>NZ_JAERRL010000022.1 GCF_016741785.1 Streptomyces sp. 7-21 | reverse complement strand
CCGACACCCGTTTCGAAGAGGTACCGATGGCCATCGCCGTGAAAGAACGGACGGCAGACCGGAAACCGCCCACGCGGCGCCGCCGCGGCGGAGCCACCCCGCGTTACCTGCCGTACCTGCTGATCTCGCCGGCAGCGCTGCTGATGCTCGGGTTCATCGCCTATCCGATGCTCAGCGTGCTGTACTACAGCCTCCAGGACTACAACGTCACCAAGCCGTGGACGAACGGCTTCGCGGGCCTGGAGAACTTCCGGGACATCTTCACCGACGACCCCTTCTTCTGGGACACGCTGAAGTTCAGCGCGCAGTGGGTGTTCGTCGAGGTCGGCCTTCAGCTCGTGCTCGGCCTGGCGCTGGCGCTCATCATCAACCAGACGTTCATCGGCCGGGGCCTGGCCCGGGCGCTGGTGTTCTCGCCGTGGGCCGTCTCCGGCGTGCTGACCAGCACCATCTGGATCCTGATATACAACCCGTCGACCGGCATCAGCCGTTACCTGGCGGACGCGGGCATCGGTGAGTACGGCACCTCCGTGCTGGCCAGCACCGACACCGCCTTCTGGGGCGCGGTCGTCGCCGAACTCTGGCGCGGCGTGCCGTTCTTCGCGATCCTGCTGCTCGCCGACCTCCAGTCGGTCTCGAAGGACCTGTACGAGGCGGCCTCCGTCGACGGTGCCAGCAGGATCCGGCAGTTCTGGCACATCACGCTGCCGCACCTGAAGGACGCGATCATCCTGTCCACGCTGCTGCGCGCGGTGTGGGAGTTCAACAACGTCGACCTCCTCTACACCCTCACGGGCGGCGGCCCAGCGGGTGTGACCACCACGCTGCCGCTGTACGTGGCACAGACCGGCATCGACGGCAATGAGTTCGGATACGCCGCCGCGCTGACCACCGTGGCGTTCGTCATCCTCCTCTTCTGCTCGATTCTCTACCTGCGCCTGAGCAAGTTCGGAGGCGACGACAAGTGACCGCCCCTGTTCTCGGCAAGGACGCCGCGCCGCAGCCCGTCGCCCCGCCGCCGGCCGGACGGCGCCGCCGGACGCGGCCGCACGACCAGCCGCCGCGCTGGCAGATCTTCGCGCCGCTCGCGGTGTACCTCGTCTTCACGCTAGTGCCGTTCTACTGGATGCTGCTGTTCGCGCTGCGTCCGGCGGGCTCGGACTCGCTCGTGCCCTGGCCCATCACCTTTGAGCACTTCGACAAGGTCTGGAACAACCGGAACTTCGACGTCTTCTTCCAGAACAACGTCATCGTGGGCCTGGTCTCGATGGTGATGACGCTGCTGGTCTCCCTCTCCGGCGGCTACGCGCTGGCGCGGTTCAAGTTCAGACTGCGCATGCCGTTCATGCTCGCCCTGCTGACGTCGCAGTTCATCCCCGGCGCGCTGATGCTGGTGCCGCTGTTCGAGATCTTCCGGGAGCTGACCCTGCTCAACTCCTTGTGGAGCGTCATCATCGCCGAGAGCGTCTTCCAGCTCCCGCTGTCGATGATCCTCATCAGCGGTTTCGTCAGGAACGTGCCGCCCTCGCTGGAGGAGGCGGCCTGGGTGGACGGCTGTTCGCGGCTGCGCGGCTTCTTCGCCATCGTGCTGCCGCTGCTGCGCCCCGGCCTGGTCGCGGTCGGTTCCTTCGCCTTCGTCTCGGCCTGGAACCACTTCCTGTTCGCGCTGATGTTCCTCAACTCGCAGGACAAGCAGACGATCCCGGTGGGCCTGAACACCCTGATCGGCACCGACAGCGTGGACCTGGGGGCGCTGGCCGCGGGCGGCGTGATCTCCGCGGTGCCCGTCGTGATCATCTTCGCGTTCATCCAGCGCTGGCTCATCACCGGCTTCTCGGCCGGCGCGGTGAAGGGGTGACCGGGGCATGAGCTGGACCACCTCCCGGCGGGAGCCGATGCCTGTCGTGCTGGCGGGCGCCCGCGGCCACGGCCGCTGGCACCTGGCGAACATCGGCCGCCTGGCGCGGCAGGGCCTGGTGCGGCTGGCCGGCATCTGCGAGCTGACCCCGCTCAGCCAGGACGAACTCGGGGACGCCGCGGCCTGCGGCGGCCACCAGCCGCCGGAGCAGTCCGATGACCTCGACGGCCTGCTCGCCCGCACCGGCGCCGAGGCCGCCGTCATCTGCACGCCCATCCACACCCACGAGGACCTGGGGCTCATCGCCGCACGGCGCGGCGTCCACCTGCTGCTGGAGAAGCCGCCGACGCCGTCGCTCGCCGCGTTCCGGGCGCTGGCCGAAGGAGTGGACGGGGCCGGCATCGCCTGCCAGATCGGCTTCCAGTCGCTCGGCTCACACGCCATCGAGGCCATCCGCGGCCTGGTGGCCAGCGGCGGCATCGGCGCGGTGCGCGGCATCGGCGCCGCCGGCGCGTGGGTGCGCGATGAGGCGTACTGGACCCGCGCCCCGTGGAGCGGCCACCGCACCCTGGGCGGCCGGGACGTCGTGGACGGCGTGCTGACCAATCCGCTGGCGCACGCCACGGCGACCGCGCTCCGCATCGACGGCTCGGAGCGCGAGGAGGACCTCACCGCCGTCGAGCTGGAGCTGTACCGGGCCAACGACATCGCCGCCGACGACACCTCGAGCGCCCGTCTGCACACGGCCCGCGGCACCCGCGTCGTCACCGCCGTGACGCTGTGCGCGCAGCGGCCGGGCGAGCCGTACGTGGTGGTGCACGGCGACGAGGGACGCGTGACGTTCTGGTACAAGGCCGACAAGGTGGTCGTGGAACGCCCCGGGCGTCCGCCGCAGACGACCGCCTACGGCCGCACTGACCTGCTGGCCAACCTCGTCTCCCATGTGCGGCACGGCGAGCCGCTGCTGGTGCCGCTGGCGCATACCGGCGCTTTCACCCGGTTCGTCGAGGCGGTACGCACCGCCCCCGAGCCGCGGCCGCTGCCCGCCTCGGCCTGGCACACCGAGCGGACGGACAGCGGCCCGCGCCGGGTCGTGCCCGGTATCGACGCGCTCACCGCCGAGGGCGCCCGCCGCCTGGCGCTGTACTCGGAGCTCGGCGTCCCCTGGGCCACCGCCGCGCCCCACACCGTGCGGACGAGGTGATCCGGTGACCAGGGACGACGAGAGGCGGCCGGGCCGGTCCGCCGCACGGCTGCCCGGCGAGGCGGAGTTCCGCTGCCCGGGGCAGGACTTCGCGGCGCAGCCGCGGCGCTGGAGCGGAGCGAAGACCGGGCTGGGCGGCCGCTCCGCCGCACGCGCGTGCCCCGGCGGGGCCGGGGAGGTCCGGCGGTTACGCCTGGCGACCGCGGCGGTCCGCACGAGCCCGCAGCCATCACGCAACGAAACGCCCGTGCAAGGGAGCAAGGGAGCGACGCACATGTCGAGAAGAAGAAAGCTGATACGCGGCACGGCCGTGGCCGCGGCGGCGCTGACACTCGCCGCTACGGCCACGGCCTGCGGCGACAACGGCACCTCGGGTGGCGCCGAGGGAGACGGCACCGGCACCATCGAGTTCTGGGACAACAACGGCGGTGTCCGCACCGAGGTCTGGGAGCAGATCATCGCGGACTTCGAGGCCGAACATCCCGACATCACCGTCGAGTACACGGGCGTGCCGATCGACCAGGTGCAGTCCAAGTACGACGCCGCCATCCAGGCGGGCGGGGACAGCCTGCCGGACGTCGGCATGGTGAGCACCTCCTACCTGGCCAACCTCGTTGCCCAGGGCGCCCTGGACCCGGTCAACGACCGGCTCGCCGACAGCCCGCTCCAGGAGCAGCTGCTGCCGGCGTTCACCGAGAGCGTCCGGGCCACGACGGGAGGCGGCGAGGAGCTGTTCTCCGTGCCGACCTCCGCCAACCAGGGCATCCTGTGGTACCGGACCGACCTGTTCCGCCAGGCCGGCCTGGAGCCCCCGACGACCTGGGACAACTTCTTCACCGCGGCCGAGGAGCTGACCGATCGCCGCAACAACGCGTTCGGCTTCACCATCCGGGGCGGTGAGGGCTCGGTGGCCCAGGCCCTGGACGCGATGTACGCGCAGTCCGGCATCAGCAGCTTCTGGAACGAGGAGGGCACCGAGACCACGGTCAACGACCCGGCCAATGCGGAGGCGCTGGAGCGGTACGTCGAGCTGTACGGCACGGTCACGCCCGAAGCCGACCTGAACGCCGACTTCACCACCATGGTCGCGACGTTCACCGGCGGCAACGTCGGCATGATGCAGCACAACCTCGGCTCCTACCCGGACCACGTCGAGGCGTTCGGCGCGGAGAACGTCGACGGCCTGCCGATGCCCGCCTCCGACGAGAGCGGCAGCCACACGTTCGTCTCCAACCCGGTCGACGGCCTGGGGCTGTTCTCCGCCAGCGACAACAAGCAGGCGGCCTGGGAGTTCATCGAGTTCGCCGCCTCGCACGAGGCGAACAGCGCCTGGAACGAGTCCGCCGGGCAGATTCCGGCCAACCGGCAGGCCCTGGAGGACGCGTGGCTGGAGGACTTCCCCGCCACGCAGGCCGCCGTGGAGGCCCTGAACGATGAGAACACCACGATCGTCCAGCTGCCCTACTACCTGCCGGACTGGAACAAGATCAGCAAGGCGGACACCGAGCCCAACTTCCAGCGGGTGCTGCTCGGTGAGATGTCGGCGCAGGAGTTCCTGGACGACCTGGCGCAGCGGCTGAACGAAGCCCAGGCCGAGTGGCAGGAGCAGATGGGCTGACAGCCCGGTCCTGTCCCTGCGAGCGGCGGGCCGGCCGCCCGACCCCCACCTTCCGCGGCCGGCCCGCCATGTCCATTTCGTTCTCTCACCGCACCCGCACCGACCACCTCGCGAAGGAGCCGCACGCATGCACCAGCACAGACGAAGCCGTACCGGCCGGAGCCTGGCCGTCCTGGCCGGAGGCGCCGCACTGGCCGTGGGCCTGCTGCCGCAGCAGGGCCTCGCCGCTCCCGCCGGCCCCGGGCACCCGAACAGCGACCCGGCCCGTGCCGTCCTGCCCGCCGGCGACGGCTGGGCCTCGGCCGACGGAGGTGTCACCGGCGGTTCGGCGGCCGACGACGACCACGTCTACACCGTCAGCACCCGGGCGGAACTCGCCGCGGCCCTTGCGGCGAGCGGCGACACCCCTTCGATCATCCGGATCGAGGGAACCATCGACGGCAACACCGACGACCAGGGGAACCCGCTCACCTGCGAGGACTACGCCACCGACGGCTACACGCTCGAGGGCTACCTGGCGGCCTACGACCCGGCCACGTGGGAGCACGACGAGGTCTTCGGACCGATGGAGGACGCCCGGCTGGCCTCGGTGGCCAACCAGCGCGAGCGCGTCCAGCTGGAGGTGGGCTCTCACACCACCCTCATCGGCGCCGGCGACGACGCCCGCCTGCTGGGCGTCTCGCTGCGGGTCACCGGTGACAACGTGATCGTGCGCAACCTCACCTTCGAGGACGCCTACGACTGCTTTCCGCAGTGGGACCCCAGCGGGGAGTGGAACTCCGAGTACGACAACCTCGAACTCAACGGCGCGACGCACGTGTGGGTGGACCACAACACCTTCACCGACGGCGACCGCCCGGACAGCGAGCAGCCCCACTACTTCGGCTACCTGTATCAGCAGCACGACGGGCTGCTGGACATCGTCAGGGGCGCCGACCTGGTGACCGTGACCTGGAACGTCTTCGCCGACCACAGCAAGAGCCTGCTCATCGGCAACAGCGACGGCGCCGGGGACACCGACGCCGGCAGGCTGCGGACGACCCTCCACCACAACCTGTTCCACAACCTCGAGGAGCGCGCTCCCCGGGTGCGGTTCGGGCAGGTGGACGCGTACAACAACCACTACCGGCAGGACCCGGGCGTCTCCTACGGCTACAGCTTCGGGATCGGCTACGACTCCGCGCTGGTCGCCGAGTACAACGCCTTCTCCCTGCCGCCGGGGACGGACCCGGCCGAGACGATCCACCGCTGGACGCCGGGCACGGGCATGACCGAGAACGGCAACTACGTCAACGGCCGCCCGGCCGACCTGCTCGGCGCGTACAACGCGGCCAACCCCGACGCGCCCCTGGGCGATGACGCCGGCTGGACCCCCGAGCTGCGCCCCCGTGTCGACAACCCGCGCGCCGTGCCTAGGCTCGTGGCCGCACACGCGGGCGCGGGCCAGCTGCCGCGCGTTCGCTGACGCGCGCCGTGCGCCCGGGGGCGGCACGGGGCACTGCCCCGGCCGCGCCCCCGGGCGCACGGCGGCGCGGAGCCGGGACCAGCCAGGCCGGAGCCGACCAGAGGCGAGGAGAAGATGACGACCGGGGCGAAGGATCTCGTACACGGGGCGGTGGCGCCCGGATTCGAGCCGCTGCGCGAGGAGTTCGAGGCGGTGCTGCGCGAGGAGCCGGACCACGCGGCGCAGCTGGCCGTCTACAGCCGCGGCGGGCCGGTCGCCGACCTGTGGGGCGGTCCCGGGATGGAAGAGGACTCCCTGATCGGCGTCTTCTCCGCGACCAAGGGCGCCGCGTACCTGACGGTGGCGCTGCTGGTGCAGCGCGGCGTGCTCGTGCTCGACCGCGAAGTGGCCGCGTACTGGCCGGAGTTCGCCGCCGAGGGGAAGGGCGCTGTGACGCTGCGGGAGCTGCTGACCCACCGGGCGGGCGTGATCGGCACCCCCCGGGGCTTCAGCCCCGCCGAGGTGGCCGACGACGCCGAACTGGCCCGCCAGCTGGCACCGCAGCGCCCCTTCTGGCGGCCCGGCGCCGCCTTCGGCTACCACTCGCTGACGATCGGTGCCCTCGCCGGCGAGGTGGTGCGGCGGGCGACCGGGGTGCCGCTGCAGCAGCTGTACGAGCGCGAGCTGCGGGAGCCCACCGGGGCGGAGTTCTACCTCGGGCTGCCCGAGGAGCTCGAGCCCCGCGTCGTCAGCGTGCTGCCGCCGCGTCCCCAGCCCGGCGCCGGGCAGGAGGCCGGGGACGCGCCCGACAGCCTCGCGGGCATCGCGGCGAACCTGCACGCCGCCGAGCCGACCTCGCTGGTGGGGCTGCCCAACTCCCGGGCGGTACGCGCCGGCGGGCAGGCGTCGGTGGGCGGCGTGGCCAGTGCCCGGGGCCTGGCCCGGCTGTACGCGGGCGCGGTGTTCGGCGTGGCCGGGCAGCCGCCGCTGCTGCGTCCGGCCGTGGTCGCGGAGTTCGCCCAGCCGCACGCCGTGGGCACGGACCTGGTGCTCGGGACGGAACGGGCCTACGGCATCGGCTTCATGACGGGCTACCGGTTCCTGGGCGCCGGGGCGTTCGGGCACGACGGCGCGGGGGGCGCGATGGCTTTCGCCGACCCGCGCGCCGGCCTTGCGTTCGGCTACGTGCGCCGGCGTGTCCCCACGCCCAACGGCGCGGGACCCGACGCCGAGCGCCTGGCCCGCGCCGCCCGGGCCTGCGCGCTGGGCCGCTGACCGCTCAGCGGTTCTCCCAGCGGGGAGGGGAGGTGACGAAGGCGCCGCCGAGGTGAGCCTGGTCGGGCTTGGACGGGTCGAGCTCGCCGTGCTCGGCGATCAGCTTGGCGGCGAACACCTCGGAGTCGTCCTGGGGTTCGTACCCCAGGGCGCGCGCTGAGGTCAGGTCCCACACCTGGCGCGTGTTGGCGGAGGAGCCGTAGACGATGCTGTGGCCGACGTCCGGGGCGGTGAGCGCGGCGTGGAAGAGGCGCGCACCGTCCGCAGGGCTCATCCAGATCGACAGCATCCGCACCGAGGTCGGCTCGGGGAAGCAGGAGCCGATGCGGACCGAGACCGTCTCGATGCCGTGCTTGTCCCAGTACAGCTGGGCCAGGTCCTCGCCGAAGCACTTGGACAGGCCGTAGAAGGTGTCGGGCCGGTGCGGCACGTCCACGGGGACTGGCGGGTCGCCCGGGGCCGGCCAGCGGGTGTAGCCGACGGCGTGGTTGCTGGAGGCGAACACCACGCGCCCGACGCCTTCTTCGCGGACGGCCTCGTACAGGTGGTAGGTGCCCTGGATGTTGGCGCTGAGGATCGCTTCGAAGGAGGCCTCGAGCGAGATGCCGGCGAGGTGGATGACGGCGTCGACGCCCCGGACCGCCTCGCGCAGGGCTTCCCGGTCCGCCAGGTCGGCGACGATCGCCTCCGGCTCGTCCTCGATCGGCACGGCGTCCAGCAGGCGCAACTCGTAGCCGTAGGAGGGAAGCAGACCCCGCATCAGGGTTCCGACGATCCCGGCGGCTCCGGTCAGCAGAATGGTGCGGGGCGCGGGCATTCGCTCTCCGTTCGTCCGTACTGATCAAGATCAGCATTCATATACACAGACACGCTAGGCAGCGGTCTGTATGCCGTCAATGGCCGCTTGACCGTTGATGCCGCCTCATCTAGCGTGATCCTGCGCGTTCAGAAATATAGACGCGAGTCAGTATCCTGTACGGGGAGCCTAGGGAGTCGGAATGCCCCACGCCTCGCCAGCCTCACTCGCCGAGCGCCTCGACGGCCTGCTCTTCTTCCCCGTCACCGCCTTCGGGCCCGACGGTTCGCCGAACCTCGACGCCTACCGGGCGCACGTCGGGGCCGGGATCGACGCGGGGGCGGGCGCCGTCTTCGCCTGCTGCGGCACCGGGGAGTTCCATGCCCTGGCCACCGACGAGTACCGGCGCCTGGTCGCGGCCGCCGCCGAGACCGCCGCGGGCCGCGTTCCCGTGATCGCGGGCACCGGCTACGGCACCGCCCGCGCCGCCGAACTGGCCCGCGTCGCCGAGGAAGCGGGCGCCGACGGCCTGCTGGCCATGCCGCCCTACCTCGTCACCGCGCCGCAGCGCGGCCTGATCGAGCACTACACCCGGCTCGCCGCCGCCACCCGCCTGGAGGTCATCGTCTACCAGCGCGACAACGCCGTCTTCACGCCCGGCACCGTCGCCGAACTCGCCCGCGTGCCCGGCATCACCGGCCTGAAGGACGGCTACGGCGACCTCGACCTGATGCAGCGGATCGTCTCCGCCGTCCGCACCGATGCCCCCGGCCAGCCGTTCCGCTACTTCAACGGGCTCCCCACCGCCGAGCTGACCCAGGCCGCCTACCGCGGCCTGGGCGTGGACCTGTACTCCTCGGCGGCGTTCTGCTTCGCCCCCGAGGTCGCCCTCGCCTTCCACACCGCGCTGGCCAAGGACGACACCAGCGCCGTGCACCAGCTGCTCGACGGCTTCTACCGCCCGCTGGTGGAGCTGCGCAACCAGGGCAAGGGATACGCCGTCTCCCTCGTCAAGGCCGGTGTGCGGCTGCGCGGCCTGGACGTCGGGCCGGTACGGCCGCCGCTGGCCGAGCCCGAGCCCGCCCACGTCGACGCGCTCGCCGCGCTCATCGACACCGGCCTCGCGCTCGCCGAGCGCCTCGCCGCCCGCCCCGCCGGCCCGACCGCGGAGGCGTGATGCGCGCCGCCGCCTTCGTCTATCCCTGGGACATCACCGGCGACCCCGCCGCCGCCGACCGCCTCGCGGCGACGGGCGTGGCCCAGGCGACGCTCGCCTCCTCCTACCACTCCACCCGCGCCCTCACCCCGCGCCACCCGCACCACCGCGTCGTCACCGCCCGCCACGCCGCCGTCTACTACCCGCCCGGCGAGGACCGCTGGGCCGGGCGGCCGCTGCGCCCCTACCCGCACGGCCGCGACTGGGCGCCCGGCGAGGATCCCTGGGGCGAGGCGGCCGCGAGCCTGGCCGCCGCCGGGCTCGACGTGCACACCTGGGTGATCTGCGCCCACAACACCCGGCTCGGCGAGGAGCACCCGGAGATCACGGTCACCAACGCCTTCGGCGACCGCTACCCCTGGGCCCCGTGCATCGCCCGCCCCGAGGTCCGCGCCTACGTCACCACGCTCGCCGCCGAGGCCGCCGTGCGGCCCGGCGCCCGCGGCACCGAGCTGGAGTCCTGCGGCTGGTACGGCCTGGAGCACCTCCACGCCCACGACAAGACCGGCGGCGGACATCTCAGCGGCACCGCCGCGTTCCTGATGTCGCTGTGCTTCTGCGGCTCCTGCCAGGAGGGGTATGCCGCCCACGGCGCCGACCCGGACCTGCTGCGCCGCCGCGTGACCGGCGCCCTCGCGCCGCACTGGGCGGGCGCGCCCGCCCCGCGCGCCGCCAGCCGTGCCGAGGAACGCGACGGCATCCGCCGCGCGCTGGGCGAGGAGCTGGCGGACGCCGTCGCCGCCTGGCGCACCGCCGCCGCCGGCCGGCTCCAGCGGGAGGCCGTCGCCGCCGTGCGCGAGGAGGCGCGCCGGGCGGGCGCGGACGGGTTCCGGGTCATGCTCCACGCCGACCCGGCCCCGCACCGCTGCGGCGCCAACGTGGGCGTGGACCCGGCCGGCGTCCTCAGCCACGCCGACGGCGTCGTCCTGCCATGCCCTCCGGGACCGGACGGCGAGGCGGGCCGCGCCGCCGTCATCGAGCCGTTCGTCCCCTACCGCCGGTCACACAGCGTGCTCGCGGCGAACCTGACGATCGTCTCCGGCATGGGAGGCAGCCCGGGCACGCTGGCGGCCGACGCCGCGCACGCGGCCGGATTGGGCGCCGATGAACTGCGGCTCTACCATGCGGGACTGGCCAACGACGACGACCTGCGGCAGGTGACCGCGGCCCTGGCGACGCTCGGCTGAGCGGGAGAGCGGGCCGCCGGGACGCAATTCCGTAACGGTGCGGCGTCGTGTGACACAGATAAAACCCGCGACGGGCACGGGGCAGGCACAATCCCCTCCGTCCCCCGCAGCACCACCGTGAAGGATCCCCATGCCGTCCCGGCTCGACTCGTTCTTCCAGATCTCGCAGCGCGGCTCCACGCCAGGACGGGAGGTGCGCGGCGGACTGGCGACGTTCTTCGCGATGGCCTACATCCTGGTGCTCAACCCGGTCATCCTCAGCGGCGCCCAGGACGTCAACGGCCATCAGCTCTCCTTCGAGCAGGTCGTCACCGTCACCGCCCTCGTGGCCGCCGTGATGACCGTGCTGATGGGGCTGACCGCCAACCTGCCGCTGGCGTTGGCCGCCGGGCTGGGCCTGAACGCCATGGCCGCGTACCAGCTGGCGCCGCGGATGTCGTGGCCCGACGCCATGGGCCTGATCGTCATCGAGGGCCTCGTGCTGTGCGTGCTGTCCGCCACCGGGCTGCGCGAGGCCGTCATGAACGCGATCCCGATGCCGCTCAAGCAGGCCATCAGCGTCGGCATCGGCCTGTTCATCGCGTTCGTCGGCTTCGTCAACGCGGGCTTCAGCGTCGGGGCCGAGGGCTCGCCGCCCGTCACCCTCGGCCCCGACGGTGAGCTGACCGGCTGGCCCGTCCTGGTGTTCTGCCTCGGCGTCCTGCTCACGTTCGTGCTCCTCGCCCGCCAGGCCAAGGGCGCCATCCTCCTGAGCATCGTGGCGATGACGGTGCTGGCCCTCATCATCAACGCGGTCGCCGACATCCCCGACGAGGCGTGGGGCCTGACCGTCCCCGCGCTGCCCGACGACATCGTCGCCGCCCCCGACTTCTCCCTCATCGGCGAGTTCTCGCTGTTCGGCGCCTTCGGCGAGGTCAGCGTCGTCACGGTCGTGCTGCTGGTCTTCACGCTGTTCCTCACCGACTTCTTCGACACCATGGGCACCGCCGTCGGCGTCACCAGCGAGGCCGGGCTGCTCGACGAGCGCGGCCGGGTGCCGCGCCTGGGCCGCCTGCTGTTCGTCGACGGCCTGGCCGCCGCGGTGGGCGGTGCCGCCTCGGCCTCCTCCAACACCTCCTACATCGAGTCGGCCGCGGGCGTCGGTGAGGGCGCCAGGACCGGCCTGGCCAACCTGACGACCGGCGCGCTCTTCGCGCTCGCGCTGTTCTTCGCGCCGCTGGCCGCCATCGTGCCCGCGCAGGCCGCCGCGCCCGCGCTGGTCGCCGTCGGCTTCCTGATGATGACCCAGGTCTCCCGGATCCAGTGGTCGGACTACGGCGTCGGCATCCCGGCGTTCGTCACGATCGCCGTGATGCCGTTCACCTTCTCCATCACCAACGGCATCGGCGCCGGCTTCCTGGCTTACGTCGTCCTCGCCGTCGTGCTCGGGCGCCGCCGCCAGATCAGCTGGCTGCTGTGGGCCACGGCCGCGCTGTTCGTCGTCTACTTCGCCATCGACCCCATCGAGCAGCTGCTCGGCGTCAGCTGACGCCCGGGCCCCCGGAACCGGGGAGTCAGGAGCGTGCGGGCGTCAGGTGGCGCGTGGCCAGCGCCAGGCGGTCGCGGGCGTCCAGCAGCGCCTCCCGGATGAGCTGCTCGTGCGCCGGGGTGAGCCGGGCCACGGGCACGGAGCAGCTGATGGCGTCGCGCGCCGGAGTACGGTAGGGGATCGCCACGCCGAAGCAGCTCAGGCCGAGGGTGTTCTCCTCGCGGTCGATGGCGTAGCCGCGCTGCCGCACCAGGTTCAGCTCGGCGATGAGCTGCTCGCGGTCGGTGAGGGTGTGCTCGGTGAGCTGTTCCAGTCGCTCCGGCAGCATCGCCCGGACCTGGTCGTCGGTGTAGGTGGCCAGCAGCGCCTTGCCCAGGGACGTCGAGTGCGCGGGCAGGCGGCGGCCGACGCGCGTGAAGGGCCGCAGGTAGTGCTCGGACTGCCGGGTGGCGAGGTAGACGACATTGGTACCGTCGAGACGAGCCAGGTGAATGGTCTCGGTGGTGTCGTCCGACAGCCGGTCGAGCGTGGGCCGCGCGGCGGCCACGACCTCGTCGCCGTCGATATAGGAGGTGCCGACCAGCAGGGCGCGGACCCCGATGCCGTACCGGGTGCCGGTGGCGTCCGTCTCCACCCATCCGAGGTCGACGAGCGTACGGAGCAGCATGTACAGGCTGGACTTGGGGTATCCGACGGCGGCTTGGACGTCAGCCAGCGAGTGCATGCCAGGCTTGCCGGCGAAGAACTCCAGCAGCTCCACCGTGCGCACCGCCGACTTGACCTGCGCGCCGCCCGTCTCGCTTGCCGCCATGACCACCTTGACCCCCTTGTCGGGACCGCTATAGAGTCCCCACAGATGTTCACATACAAGGACGATGTTCTATATCCCGAACATTCAGTATATCGAACGTCGTCTAGCAGGAGGAGCGATTCCCGGTGGCAGAACCAGTGTGGAGTGTGGACCCGCGGACCGGAAAGCAGCGGGAGCAGGTCGCGACCGAGGCTACGGCCGCGGAGGTCGACGCCGCCGTGACAGCCGCCCATGCCACGCTGTCCGCCCTGGCCGGCCGTGACGTGCGCATCGCCCTGCTGCGCGCGGCGGCGGACGAGCTGGAGGCCGACGGCGAGGAGATCCTGCGCCTGGCCGACGCCGAGACGGCGCTCGGCGAGACCCGGCTGACCGGCGAGCTCGCGCGCACCACCGGGCAGCTGCGGGCCTTCGCCGACGAGGTCGCCGACGGCGCCTACCTCGGCGTCATCATCGACCACGCGGACCCCTCCGCCACGCCTCCCCGCCCCGACCTGCGCCGCTACAAGATCCCGCTGGGCGTGGTGGCCGTCTACTCGGCCTCCAACTTCCCGCTGGCCTTCTCCGTGCCCGGCGGTGATACCGCCAGCGCCCTGGCCGCGGGCTGCCCCGTCGTCGTCAAGGCCCACCCCGACCACCCCGCCACCTCCGAGCGCTGCGGCGCCGCCCTGCGCCGCGCCGCCGCCAAGGTGGGGCTGCCCGAGGACGTCGTCACCGTGGTGCACGGCTTCCAGGCGGGCGTGGAGCTGATCAAGCACCCGCTGGTCGCCGCCGCCGGCTTCACCGGCTCGGTCCGCGGCGGGCGCGCGCTGTTCGACGCCGCCGCCGCCCGCCCCGCCCCCATCCCGTTCTACGGCGAGCTGGGCAGCCTCAACCCGGTGGTCGTCACCGAGGACGCTGCCCGGGAGCGCGCGGCGGAGATCGGTGCCGGGCTGGCCGGCTCGATGACCATGGGCACCGGCCAGTTCTGCACCAAGCCGGGCCTGGTGCTGGTGCCCAGGAGCGAGGCCGGTGACGCGCTGGTCGAGGAGCTGGCCGCCAAGGTCCGCGAGACCGCACCGGGCGTCATGCTCGACGCCCGCATGCGCGCCGCCTTCCTGGAGGGCGCCGCGGCGCGCGCCGCGCTCGAGGGCGTTGAGGCCCCCGTGGCCGCGGGCGAGGCCGAGGACAACACGGTGTCCGCCGGGTTCCTGACCGTGGACGCCGCCCGGCTGGCCGAGGACGGTCCGCACGACCTGCTGCTGGAGGAGTGCTTCGGCCCGCTGACCGTCATCGTGCGCTACGACGGCGCCGAGCAGGTCAGCGCCGTGCTCTCCCGCCTGCCGGGCAACCTGACGGCGACCGTGCACCTCAGCGAGGCCGAGGGCAACGGCGAGGGCGGCCCGGGCGCCGAGCTGCTCGCCGCGCTCACCCCGCTGGCCGGCCGGATCCTGGTCAACGGCTGGCCCACCGGCGTCGCCGTCACGCCCGCGCAGCAGCACGGCGGGCCGTACCCGGCGACGACCTCGACCTCGACGTCGGTCGGCGCCACCGCCATCGAGCGCTGGCTGCGCCCGGTCACCTACCAGAACACCCCGGCCGCGCTGCTCCCGGCCGAGCTGCGGGAGGAGAACCCGCTCGGCCTGCCGCGCCGCGTGGACGGGCGGCGCGAGGGCTGACCGGCCGCGCGAGCCGGCGGCACACCGGAAGACCAGCACAGCGGCGGGGCGCAGGCGCGCCCCGCCGCTTTCGTGTGCGCGCCCTCACTGCCAGCCGCCCGGCAGGAGTCTCCCGCCGATCTGTCGTGTACTTGTCATTGATCGGCTCGCTGCGGTTTGCTGGGCACGTACCGCCTCACCGGCACGCCCAGGAGCACAGAAACGATCCCTCGCCGCGCCAGGAGGGCCCGGCCACGCCGCTTCGCCCCCAGCTCCTGACCCCCACCGAAAGGACGACTCCATGCGACGACGCACCGTTCTCCGGCTGGGCACCGCCACCCTGGCCGCCCCCCTCGTCCTCGGCACGCCCGGCACCGGCACCGCGCAGGCGGCGCCGCTGGCCATCCGGGGGGTAGACCTGTCCTCCGTGCCCAAGGCCGAGGACCTCGGCGCCGTCTTCGCGTACGCCGACGGCACGCCGGGCGACCCCGTCCTCATCCTGCGCGACGGCGGCGCCAACTGGGTCCGGCTCAGGGTCTGGGTCGACTCCGCCGACGGCTACCACGGCCGGGACCAGATCCTCGCCATGGGGGAGCGTGCCGCGGCCGCGGGCATGAGCCTGCTGGTGGACTTCCACTACTCCGACACCTGGGCCGACCCCGGCAAGCAGTACAAGCCGGCGGCCTGGAACGGGCTGAGCGGCGCGGCGCTGGCGGACGCGCTCGCCGCCCACACCGCCGACATCCTCGGCGGGCTCGCCGTGCAGGGCACGCCCGCCGCCATGGCGCAGATCGGCAACGAGATCAACGGCGGCATGGTCTGGCCCGACGGCTCCACCGACGACTGGGACGCCCTGGCCGGGCTGCTCACCGCCGGCGCCGAGGCGGCGCGGGCCGCCTCGCCCGGCATCCGTATCGCGCTGCACCTGGCCGAGGGCGGCGACAACGGGGGCACCCGCTGGTGGTTCGACAACGCGGTCGCGCGCAACGTGCCGTTCGACGTCATCGCGCTGTCCTTCTACGGCTACTGGCACGGCACGCTCGCCGACCTGTCCGCCAACCTCAGCGACGTCTCCGCCCGTTACGGCCGGGACGTGCTGGTCGCCGAGACCGCCTACCCGTTCCGCCTCGGCAGCGACGACGACTTCCCCGACATCATTGGCTCCGAGTCCGACCTGGTCGACGGCTACCCGGCGACCCCCGAGGGCCAGGCGGCCTGGATGCGCGACATCTGCGGCGTCGTCGCGGCGGTGCCGGACGGCCGGGGCCTGGGCGTCTTCGCCTGGGAGCCCGCCTGGATCGCCACCCCCGGCAACGGCTGGGACGAGACCGACCCGGCCTCCGGCAACGGCTGGGAGAACCAGGCGTGGTTCGACTACGACGGGCGCGCCCTGCCCGCGGCCACCTGGCCGCAGACCTGAGCGGCCCGACGCACGCGCCGGGGCCCGGCAGCCGCCACGCGGTGCCGGGCCCCGGCGCCCCGTTGCCGGGGCCGTGCGTGCCGCCGCGGTCAGCGGCGCGCCGCCGTTACGACCGGGGAACCGGGGTGAAGTCCCGCGCCCCGATGAACTCCGGCCGCCGCACGGGCGCGGCGAACGGCTCGACCGCCGTGTTCTCCACGCTGTTGAAGACGATGAAGACGTTGCTGCGCGGGTACGGGGTGATGTTGTCACCCGAGCCGTGCATGCAGTTGCAGTCGAACCAGGTCGCCGAGCCCGGCTTGCCGGTGAACAGGCGGATGCCGTACTCCGAGGCCATGTCGGTCAGCGCCCGGTCGGACGGCGTGCCGGCGTCCTGCATCTGGAGCGACTTCTTGTAGTTGTCCTTCGGCGTCTCGCCGGCGCAGCCCAGGAACGTCTTGTGCGACCCGGGCATGATCATCAGGCCGCCGTTGGTGTCGTAGTTCTCCGTCAGCGCGATCGACACCGAGACCGTCCGCATGCGCGGCAGGCCGTCCTCGGCGTGCCAGGTCTCGAAGTCCGAGTGCCAGTAGAAGCCACTGGCACCGAACCCCGGCTTGACGTTGATCCGGCTCTGGTGCACGTACACGTCCGAGCCCAGGATCTGCCGGGCGCGGTCGGCGACGCGCGGGTCACGCACCAGCCCGGCGAAGACCTCGCTGATCTTGTGGACCTCGAACACCGAGCGGATCTCCTGGGACTTCGGCTCCACGATCGAGCGCTCGTCGGCCCGCACCTGAGGGTCGGAGATGAGCCGGTCCAGCTCCGCGCGGTAGACCGACACCTCCTCGGGGGAGATGAGCTGCTCCATCGCGAGGAAACCGTCGCGGTCGAAGTCCGCCAGCTCGTCCGCGCTCAGCGGCCCGGGGGCGCCCGGCTCGGACCACACCACGGGGTCCTGACGGGGAGTGAGGACCTCCGTCTTCCCCCGGGTGGGGTAGAGATCGGCGGTGCGCTCGGGTGCGGTGGTCATGCGTGCTCCCTTCCTCGTCCTCACGATTTCCTTGCGGTGATGCGGTGATCAGGGTCTGCCGTCTGGCGGCCCCTTTCGTGCCGGTACGCCTGCTCGTTCTCTGCCGGGAACGGCTCAGGCCTCCGCCGCCTCGGTGAGCAGCGGGTAGACGCCGTTCTCGTCGTGGTCCTCCCTGCCGGTGACGGGCGGGTTGAAGACGCACAGCACCCGCAGATCCGTCCTGGGACGCACGGTGTGCTTCTCGTGACCGTCCAGCAGGTACATGGTTCCCGGCTTGATCCAGTGCTTCTCGCCGGTCTCCTCGTTGGTCAGCTCGCCCTCGCCTTCCACGCAGAAGACGGCCTCCACGTGGTGCGCGTACCACATCGAGGTCTCGGTGCCGGCGTACAGCACCGTCTCGTGGAAGGAGAAGCCGACGCCCTCCTTGGCCAGGATGAGGCGCTTGCTGCGCCACGTGCCGGACTTGGACCGGACATCCCGGTCCGTGCCCTCGATGTCGCTGAGTGATCGGACGATCACGGTGATTGTCTCCCTTTCCCTGTCCCGGGGGTCTCCCCGGAACTCCGGTGGTGGGTGTGTCTGCGCCGTTGCAGCTCTCGGGTGGTCGCGGGGCGTCCGGCGGCCGTTTCAGGCCGTCTCGCGCACCGCGCGGGCCAGCACTCGCAGGCCCTCGTCGAGCTCCTCAGGCGTGATCGTCAGCGCGGGCAGCAGCTTGACGACCTCGCTCTGCGGGCCCGAGGTCTCCAGCAGCAGGCCGAGTTCGAACGCCCTGGCGCAGACCGCGCTGGCGCGCGCGGGGTCGTCGAACGTCAGGCCCCACACCAGGCCGCGGCCCCGGTAGGACGCGCCGGCGTCCTCGTGCTCGGCGGCGATGGCGCGCAGCGCGGCTTCGGCCTGCTCGCCGCGGCTGATGGTCTGCTTCTCCATCTGGCCGTCGGTCCAGTAGGTGTCCAGGGCGGCGGCGGCCGTCACGAACGCGGGGTTGTTGCCGCGGAAGGTGCCGTTGTGCTCGCCGGGCTCCCAGATGTCCAGCTCGGGGCGGAAAAGCGTCAGCGCCATCGGCAGGCCGTAGCCGCTGATGGACTTCGAGACCGTGATGATGTCGGGGACGATGCCCGCTTCCTCGAAGGAGAAGAACGGGCCGGTCCGGCCGCAGCCCATCTGGATGTCGTCGACGATCAGCAGCATGTCGTGGCGGTGGCACAGGTCGGCCAGGCCGCGCAGCCACTCGGGCCGGGCGACGTTGATGCCGCCCTCGCCCTGCACGGTCTCGACGATCACGGCGGCCGGCTGGTTCAGGCCGGAGCCGGCGTCCTCCAGCAGCCGCTCGAACCAGATGAAGTCCGGGGTCTGGCCGTCGAGGTAGTCGTCGAAGGGCATCGGGGTGCCGTGCACCAGCGGGATACCGGCGCCCGCGCGCTTGAAGGCGTTGCCGGTGACGGCGAGGGCGCCGAGCGACATGCCGTGGAAGGCGTTGGTGAACGACACGATCGCCTCGCGTCCCTTCACCTTCCGGGCGAGCTTCAGCGCCGCCTCCACGGCGTTGGTGCCGGTCGGGCCCGGGAACATGACCTTGTGGTCGAGGTCGCGCGGGCGCAGCACCACGTCGCGGAAGGTCTCCAGGAAGGCACGTTTGGCCGTGGTGGACATGTCCAGGCCGTGCGTGACGCCGTCGCGCTCCAGGTAGTCGAGCAGGGCGCGTTTGAGCACCGGGTTGTTGTGCCCGTAGTTGAGTGAGCCGGCCCCGGCGAAGAAGTCCAGGTAGGTGTGGCCGTCCTCGTCGTACATGTAGCTGCCCTGAGCGCGGTCGAAGAGGGTGGGCCAGCCACGGCAGTAGCTGCGCACCTCCGACTCCACCGCCTCGAAGACGCTCAGGTCGGGCTGGGTGATGGTCACAGCGTTCTCCTGGGTGATGAGATCCACGGATACGTCTGGGGTCGGTGGCTGGAGTCGTCAGCGTGCGGCCGCGGCGGCGAGCACACGCACCGGTCCGATCCGGTACAGCACCTCGGGCGCGTGGCCGCCCTCGGGGAAGGCCCCCGCGTCGAAGAGCACCTCACGCGTCAGGCCGGCGCCGTGGCGCCGGGCGAAGGAGGTGAACAGCCGCTGCGAGGCGGCGTTGTCGGGCGTAATGGTCGTCTCGATGGTCTCCACACCGCGCTCTTGGACCGTCCGGGCGACGAGCGCGTCGAGCATGGCGGCGGCCAGGCCGCGCCCGCGCTGGGCGTGGTCCACCGCGACCTGCCACACCAGCAGGGTGCGCGGGGCCTCGGGCCGTGTGTAGCCGGTGATGAAGCCCACCGGGTCGCCCGCGTCGTCGCGGGCGACGATGGAGGTGCCGGCGTAGTCACGGCACCACAGCAGGTAGCTGTACGAAGAGTTCAGGTCGAGCGCGCCGGAGTCCCGGGCGAGGCGCCACAGGGCGGCGCCGTCGTCAAGCCGAGGGCTGTCGAGGGCGATTCCCCCGAGCCCCTCGGGTCCCTCGGGCAAATTAAGGAAATCACTATCGGTTTCGGCACCAGCATGGTCTGCGTGTGCGGGGGTCATGCAGATCGAATTTACCCAGGGCGGGCGGATATTGCATCGCGAGCAGGGGTTACCAAAACCAGGGATCTGTGTTATCGGGCGCGCGATGATCCCATGCGGCGTCGACCGGGAGATTGGGCCGTTATGTCCGTTAGTTACCGGACAAAACGGGTGATCGAATCGCGCATGTCACAGTTAGGTAACGAGGGCGTGACGAGATCGGCACACGGGCGACTTCTCGAAGTCACACCAATAGCCGCGTTTAAAGGTCCAGGAAGCGGGCAGAAGAGGGGCGGTAGCTGCACCCAGAATTGCTTGTGAAACCTCTGGTGAAATGTTCACGGCGCGTTGGGCAGGGCGCCGGGAAATGATCTTTCTGCGGGTTCCCGCTAATCCGGTGAATCTCACGGCAGATTTTCAGCCGAATCTGCCGTGCGCCGGTACCCGGCCGTTCGGTCCCGCGTCTGCCATGCGCCCCACTATGCGCAAGGATCCGCCGCGGCGCTCGGCGCGCCGACGTCGTGCCCCCGTGAAGACGTGCTCCCCGGGGGGCCGCTCCTAGCGCGTCGCCGCTTCGCGGTCACCGCAGCGCGACAGTCCTCCTCCGGCAGGGTCCGCCAGGCGCCGGTGGCGTGCACACCGCGCCCGGGCCTGGCCGGTACGCGGCGGTCGGACATCAGCCGCTCCGTTCCGCGGCCCGGTGCGCAGTGCCGTCAGGGAGCGCGCCGCGGCCACCGCGCCCGCGGGGAGCGGCGGACTTCGGTCAGCAGCCGCTCCAGCTCGGCGATGCCGCGCGACGTCTGGCTCTTCACCGTGCCGGCCGAGATGCCCAGCACGCGGGCCGTCTCCCGCTCCGAGAGGCCGAAGGCGTGCCGGAGCACCACGCAGGCCCGTTTCCGGTACGGCAGCCGGTCCGGCGCGGCCCGTACCTCGGGCACCGCCGGCACGTCCGCCCCTCGGTGCTCTCCGCCGTGCCGGGACCAGAACAGCGCGATGCGCCGGCGTTAGCGTGTGCGACTGCGAATATGCGAACGTGTCATGCTGACGGCCACCTCCGCGCACCCCGCGTGCGGAGGCCAGCGGGTGCTCGGCGGCGCGCATCCGGTCCCAGCGGTGCCAGAGCGCCACCAGCGCGACGGCCGCTGGGTCGTCCGCGCTCTCCGCGCTGTCCCAGCCGCCCAGCAGCAGGCGGGCGAGCCGGGACAGCTCAGCATGGTGCCGTTCGAAGAAGGCGTGGCACCGTCGTCGGGGGTGCCCACGCCGGGCCTGATTGGTCCGCGGCTCCCGGCCGTACCGGTTGTCCGGCAGGCCGTACAGCATTCGTCCGTGCGTCCAGGCGACCCCCAACGGCTGTGGAGCGCAGCAGGGGATGCGTAGGCTGCCGAGCATGAGCGACAGCCCGGTACTGCATGTCCGTGGGCGCGTGCTCGCGGGCCCGCGTCACGAAGAGGACATCAGGGACGAGTTGTGGGTGATCGGCGGCCGCATCACCTACCAACGGCCCGTCACCGCAACGGAAACCGTCACCCTCACCGGCTGGGCGCTGCCCGGGCTGGTCGACGCCCACTGCCACGTCGGGCTCGACCGCCACGGCGCCGTGGACGAAGCGGCGACTGAGAAGCAGGCGCTCGCCGAACGCGACGCCGGCGCCCTGCTGCTGCGCGACGCCGGCTCCGCCGCCGACACCCGCTGGACCGACGCGCGCGAGGACCTGCCGCGCCTGATCAGGGCCGGACGCCACATCGCCCGCCCGCGTCGTTACATTCGCAACTACGCGCACGAGATCGAGCCGGACCAGCTCACCGCCTGTGTCCGCCAGGAGGCGCGGCGCGGCGACGGCTGGGTCAAGCTCGTCGGCGACTGGATCGACCGTGAGCGCGGCGACCTGGCCCCGTGCTGGCCCCGCGAGGCGGCCGCCGAGGCCATCGCCGCGGCCCACGCCGAGGGCGCCCGTGTCACCGCGCACTGCTTCGCCGAGGACTCACTGCGCGACCTGGCCGAGGCCGGCATCGACTGCGTCGAACACGCCACGGGACTGACCAGCGAGACCATCCCGCTCTTCGCCGAGCACGGCATCGCCATCGTGCCCACGCTCATCAACATCGCCACGTTCCCCGCCCTGGCCGACAGCGGCGAGCGCAAGTTCCCCCGCTGGGCCGACCACATGCGGCGCCTGCACGCCCGCCGCTACGACACGGTGCGCGACGCCTACGACGCCGGGATCGCCATCTACGCCGGCACCGACGCCGGCGGCTCCCTCGCCCATGGCCTGATCGCCGCCGAGGTCGCCGAACTCGCCGCCGCCGGTATCCCGCCCGCCGACGCGCTCGGCGCGGCCACCTGGCGGGCACGCGAGTGGCTCGGCCGCCCCGGGCTGGAGGAAGGCGCGCCCGCCGACCTCGTCCTCTACCCCGAGAACCCGCTCGCGGACCTCGGGGTGCTGGCCGCCCCCAGCCGCGTCATCCTGCGCGGCCGGGTCGTCGGCTGAGCCGCGCCGCCGCCGGGGCCGTCACGGCGCCCCTGGCGGCAGGAACGGCAGCCCGTCCGGCACGCCCTCCTCCAGCAGCCGCAGCAGCGCCGCCGTGTCCGCGTGCTCCTCGATCAGGTCACCCAGCCGCTCCAGCTGCTCCTCCCGCAGCGCCGCGAAGCTGACATCCGGCGCCGGCACGAAGTCCCGCCCCGCGGCCGCGGCCACGTGCCGCAGGAACGCCCGCCGGAAGGCGTCGTTCTCCAGCAGCCCGTGCCAGTGCGTGCCCCAGACCTCACCGGAGCGGCAGCCGTCCAGCGGCTCACCCCCCTCACCGGTGACGAACGGCTCGCCGCCGCGCACGTCCGCCACCCCGTGGTGGATCTCATACCCCGTCACCGGCTCGCCCAGCGCCCGCCCGGCCGGGCGGGCCAGCGTCTTCGCCGCGGCGAACCACACCCGCACCGGCAGCAGCCCCAGGCCCGCCACCGTGCCCGCGCGCGACTCCACCTCGTCCACGATGCGCTCGCCCAGCACCTGGTAACCGCCGCACACCCCCAGCACGGGCCGGCCCGCCGCCGCCCGCCGCGCCAGCGCCGCCGCCAGCCCTCGCTCACGCAGCCACGCCAGCGCCGCCACCGTGCCGCGCGTCCCGGGCACCACGACCAGGTCGGCGCCGGCCAGCTCCTCGGGCCGGTCCGTGAACCGCACCGCCACTCCGGGCTCGGCGGCCAGCGCGTCCACGTCCGTCGCGTTCGACATCAGCGGCACCGGCAGCACGGCCACGCGCAGCACATCCGCCCCGTGCGGCGGCGACGGCGGCGCCCCGCGCACCGCGCCGCGCAGCGACAGCCGCAGCCCGTCCTCCTCGTCGATGCCCAGGCCGCCCTCCCGGTACGGCAGCACGCCGAGCACCGGACGGCCCGTCAGGCCACGCAGCATCTCCAGGCCCGGCCGCAGCAGCGACGGGTCGCCGCGGAACTTGTTGACCAGATAGCCGGCCACCAGCCGCTGGTCCGCCGCGGACAGCAGTGCCGTGGTGCCGAAGAACGACGCGAACACCCCGCCCCGGTCGATGTCGCCGACCACCACCACCGGCATGCCAGCCGCCCGCGCCAGACCCATGTTGGCCAGGTCCGTCCGCCGCAGGTTGATCTCCGCCGGGCTGCCCGCGCCCTCGCAGATCACCGCGTCGTAGCGGGACCGCAGCTGCGCCAGGCAGCCGGCCACCGTCTCGCGCAGCTCCGCCTGCCGCCCGCCGTGGCAGCCGCGCGCCGACAGCTCGCCGGCCGGACGGCCCAGCAGCACCACCTGGCTGCTCCGCTCGCCGCCGGGTTTGAGCAGCACCGGGTTCATCAGCGCGCTCGGCTCGGTGCGCGCCGCCGCGGCCTGCATAGCCTGCGCCCGGGCGATCTCCGCGCCCTGGCGCGTCACGAAGGAGTTCAGCGACATGTTCTGCGCCTTGAACGGCGCCACCCGTACGCCCCGCCGCGCCAGCCACCGGCAGATCCCGGCCGTCACCACGCTCTTGCCTGCGTCCGAGGACGTCCCCGCCACCAGCAGCGCCCCGCCGGTCACCGCGGCTCCCGCGCTCGTTCTCCCGCCCGCACGCCGGGAGTCCACCACGCACCCGCGACCAGCGTCAACGCGGCCCGCACCCGGCGGCGGCCGCCGCACACCGCCCGTCCGCCGCGGCCCGCTGGCCGCCAGCGCCGCGGCACCCCATGCTGGAGAACATGCGTCGGCGCACCACGGCGGCACTGGCCGCCAGCACGCTGCTCGCCGCCGGAGCGGCCACGGCCGCCGCGGGCCGCCTGGCCCGCGGCCGGCGGGCGGAGCCGGGCGGCACGTTCCCCGCGGGCTTCGCCGGGGCGCGGCTGACCGTCCACGCCACCGCGGCCGGGCAGGTCACCCTCACCCGTTCCCTGGACTCCCTGCGTCCCGGCAGGTACGGCCTCACCTCACCCGGCTGTCACGCCGTCGTCGGCGACCTGCTCGACGTGCCCACCGGCGCGGACACCGTCGTGCGCCGCCTGGAGCACGTCAGCCGGGGCGCGCTGACGCCCGGCGCGGCCGTGACGCTCACCCCGCAGCTGCACGAGGGCGGGCCGCACCAGGCCCTGGGCCTGGACGCCGCCGACGTCGAGATCTCCAGCGAGCGCGGCCCGCTGCCCGGCTGGTTCGTGCCCGGCCCCAGGGACACGTGGATCATCGCGCTCCACGGCCTGGGCGCCACCCGGGAGCACCCGCTGAACGTGCTGCCGCTCTATCACCGGCTGCGCTTTTCCGCCCTCATCCCCGCATACCGCGCGGACCCGTCGGTGACCGCAGGCCTGGGCCCCGACGACTGGCTGGACGCCGACGCCGCGCTCCGGTACGCCGTCCGCCACGGCGCCCGGCGGGTCGTGCTCCACGGCTGGTCCTCCGGCGCCGCCCTGGCGCTCCACACCGCTTCCCGCTCCCCGCTGCGCGGCCGCATCGCCGGGCTCGTGCTCGACTCGCCCGTCCTCGACCCGCCGGCCACGCTCCGCGCCCTGGGCGTGCGGCGCGGCGCCGTCCGCCCGCTGGCGCGGCTGCTGCCGCCGCTGCGCCGCGACCGCGGCGGGGCGTACCCGGCCGGGCCGGCACCCGACCCGGCGCAGCCCGTCGCCAGGCCCGCGGCGGACCCGCCCGCCCGGCCCGGCGGGCCGAAGGACGCCCCGTTCCCGGTCCTGCTGCTGCACGGCCCCGGCGACTGTGTGGCCTCGTTTGACGCCTCCCGCGAGTTCGCCGCCCGGCGGCCCGACGCCGTCGTGCTGCACACCGTGCCCGACGCGGAGCACGCCGCCATGTGGAACGCCGCGCCCCAGGAGTACGAGGAGACCCTGCGGCGCTTCCTCACCCCGCTGATGTGACCGCCCGCTGACGCGACCGGCCGGCCCGGCGGCCACCCCGTCATCCGGCGTTCTGCGCGGGCGGTTTGGGCTTTCGCGCCCCTAGGCGTGAGACTGCTCACGTGACGTCCCGAACTCCGCGTGAGACCCGGCTGCGACTCGTCCCGCCGGCGCCGTCCGAGCGCGTCGCCGGCCCCCGTCCCTCCGCTCCCGCCAGGAGAGCGCCCAAGCCCCCCGGAGACGTCCCCGGCCAGCAGCGGCTCGCCGCCCAGGCGCGGGCGCAGCTGGCCGACGCCGTGCGGCTGGCACGGTGGGCGGCACGCACCGGCGTCTCGCCCGAGTCCGCCGCCCGCGAGGCCGCCGGGGCCCTGGGCATGACCGTCAGCCAGGTCCGCGACCACTGGGGCCGGGCGCGTCTCGCCGGCCTCGTCGAGCACGGCGGCGCCGGGGCGCGCGGCGAGGGCGCCCACGGCGGGGCCACCGGCGGCGGGCACACGCAGGGCCGCGTGCGCGCCGGCTGGCGGCTGCGGGCCTGGGAACGGGACGACTCCGCGGTGCTGCGCGGCTGGGTCGCCCTGTTCGACGCCTGGTCGCTGGCGCGCCCCGCGCCGCCGGGCGCTGACCCGGGCGCGGTCGCCGACGTGGTCGCCGCCGTGCCGCAGCTGCTGTCCGTGATGCGGCTGACGGGCGGGCCGGTCACCGCTGCCGGGCTGGTGGAGCTGCTCCGGCAGCGCATCAGCGAACTGCGCGCCGAGCGGCCCGGCCCGGCGGAGACCGGCGGCAGCGGCGAGCCGGTCAAACCGGCCGACGAGCAGGAGCTCGAGCTGCTGCTCGGCTGGGCCCTGGACGCCCTGGCGAGCCTGGGCGCGCTCACCCTGCACGCCCGCGGCGCCCGTCCGGTGCGGGCCCGGCTCACCGAGCTGGGCGGCTGGGCAGTGTGGACCAAGCTGGAGCACATCTGCATCGCCGCCCAGAGCCCGGCGGGCAACATCGAGCAGTCGGCCGTGGCGATGCTGCGCGGCTGCGCCTCCCTGACCCCGGGGCCGGCCCGCGACGAGTACCGGGCGTGGCTGGCGGCCCGGCCCACCGGCCCCGCCGTCCAGGAGCTGCTCGACGCCGCCAGGGGAGAGGACGCCCTGGTCCGGGGCCTGGCCTTCGAGGCGCTGCGCGTCGTCGGCGCCCCGGCGCTGGAGGCGGTGCGGGCCGTCGTCACCGAGCCGCTGCTGCGGCCCTACGCGCTGCTGTGGCTGGCCGACCACGAGGAGGACGGCGATGCGCGCGGCCAGGCCGCCGCCGACGAGGTGCTCACCCGGGCGGAGGCCACCTGGCTGTGGGTGGACACGGCGTCGGCCGCCCAGGAGCACGGCTCGGAGGGCATGCTCCTGGACCACCTGGAATCCGCTCCCCAGCCGACCATCACCGAACTGGTGGACGAGGTCCGCACGTGCGGTCATCCGCGCACGGTGCAGGTGCTGCTGGCGCTCGCCGCGGCCTACCCGGACCCGGCGCTCGCCAAGCGGGTGCGCCGGGCCGCGTTCCAGCTCCACACCGGGGGCGCCTGACCGGCGGGGCGCGGGTGCGGGGCGGACCGGGAAAAAACCGTTTGCCCCCGCGGCTAGAATGCTTCGCATGGACACTCTGACCCTCGTGGCTTAGCGGACGTACCCCGCGCGCGGCACCCCGGCCCGTGCGCCTGCCAGGGTGTGCTCCGGTCCCGCATCGGCCCCGTTGCCCTGCCGCGCTGTCGCTTGCCCCTGCCCGTACGTCCGCTCGTTCCCGGAGTCAGTCCATGATCACCGCCACCGGCATCGAACTGCGCGCCGGAGCCCGGATCCTCATCGAGTCCGCCACCTTCCGCATCGCCCCGGGCGACCGCATCGGCCTCGTCGGCCGCAACGGGGCGGGCAAGACCACCCTCACCAAGTGCCTCGCGGGGGAGGGCATCCCCGCCGCGGGCACCATCACCCGCTCCGGCGAGGTCGGCTATCTGCCGCAGGACCCCCGCACGGGTGACCTGGACGTGCTGGCCCGCGACCGGATCCTGTCCGCCCGCGGCCTGGACACGGTGCTGCGCGACATGCGGCGCAGCGAGGAGCGCATGGCCGCCGGAAAGGGCGCGGAGCGGGAGCGCGCGATGCGGGCGTACGCGCGTCTGGAGACCGAGTTCCTCGCCAAGGGCGGCTACGCGGCCGAGGCCGAGGCGGCCACCATCGCGGCCAGCCTGGGCCTGCCCGACCGGGTGCTGGAGCAGCCGCTGCGCACCCTCTCCGGCGGCCAGCGGCGGCGCGTCGAGCTGGCCCGGATCCTCTTCTCCGACGCCGACATCCTGCTGCTCGACGAGCCCACCAACCACCTGGACGCCGACTCGATCGTGTGGCTGCGGGACTTCCTGCGCACCTACCGGGGCGGCCTGGTGGTGATCTCCCACGACATCGGCCTGGTCGAGACCGTCGTCAACAAGGTGTTCTACCTCGACGCCAACCGCGCGGCGATCGACCAGTACAACATGGGCTGGAAGCAGTACCAGATCCAGCGCGAGGCGGACGAGCGGCGCCGCAGGCGCGAGCGCGCCAACGCGGAGAAGAAGGCCGCCGCGCTCATGGCGCAGGCCGACAAGATGCGGGCGAAGGCCACCAAGGCCGTCGCCGCACAGAACATGGCCCGCCGCGCCGAGCGCCTGCTCGCCGGCCTGGAGGAGGAGCGGCAGCGCGACAAGGTCGCCAAGCTGCGCTTCCCCGACCCGGCGCCCTGCGGCAAGACGCCGCTGATGGCGGAGGGCCTGTCGAAGTCCTACGGCTCGCTGGAGATCTTCACCGACGTCTCGCTGGCGATCGACCGGGGCTCCCGGGTCGTCATCCTCGGCCTCAACGGCGCGGGCAAGACGACCCTGCTGCGGCTCCTGGCCGGCCTGGAGAAACCCGACACCGGCCGCGTCACCCCGGGGCACGGGCTGAAGCTCGGCTACTACGCCCAGGAGCACGAGACCCTCGACCCGGACCGCACGGTCCTGGAGAACATGCGCTCCGCGGCGCCCGACATGGACCTGGTGGCCGTCCGCAAGGTGCTCGGCTCGTTCCTGTTCTCGGGCGACGACGTGGACAAGCCGGCGGGCGTGCTCTCCGGCGGCGAGAAGACCCGGCTCGCGCTGGCCACGCTGGTCGTCTCCTCGGCCAACGTGCTGCTGCTCGACGAGCCGACCAACAACCTCGACCCGGCCAGCCGGGAAGAGATCCTCGGCGCGCTGCGCACGTTCGCCGGGGCCGTAGTGCTCGTCACGCATGACGAGGGCGCCGTGGAGGCGCTCCAGCCCGAGCGGATCATCCTGCTGCCCGACGGCGTCGAGGACCTGTGGAGCGAGGACTACGCGGATCTCGTCGCCCTCGCCTGAGCGCCTCGGCTCACCCGGCCTGGCGCATTCGGCCTAGCGGTGATCGTTCGTCTGAGTGAGGGCGCCTGGTACCCGCGGCGTGTCGGAAGCTCCCCCCTGCCGCCGCCCTCGCCCGGCCGTCTCCCGCCCCGGCACCGCCCTGACCTGGCGCTTCCTCGGCTCCGCCGGGCGGGCGGTCTTCCGTGCCCCGCCGGCCGCCCCGCCGGCCGCGCCGCGCGGCGGTCCGCTTGTCGTACGGAGCCGGGCGAATGGGTGGCCAGGAAACCGGATAGGGGTGATCATGAGAGTCCGAAGCGCACTTCCTATGAGGAGGCACGGGTGGCCGAGACTCTGAAGAAGGGCAGCCGGGTAACCGGCGCCGCGCGCGAGCAGCTCGCGGCAGACCTGAGGAAGAAGTACGAAGCGGGACAGAGCATCCGCGCGCTGGCCGAGGAGACGGGCCGGTCGTACGGGTTCGTCCACCGGATGCTCACCGAGGAAGGCGTACCACTGCGCGGCCGCGGCGGCGCCACGCGGGGCAAGAAGACCCCCCCGCCGTCCGCACCGTCGTCCTCGTCTCCCTCCTGACCAGGCCCGTCCGCCCGGCGGCGGCCGGGCGCCGGGTACCCTGCCTGGACGGCGTTACCGACCGGTAGCGCAGGCGCGGGTATCCGGAGGGCCCCATGAACCTGCTTGACCGCGACGGCGTGCGTGTGACCGTGCAGGACGCCACGGCGACGGTCACCCTGACCAGGGCAAGCGTGCGCAACGCGCAGACCCCGGCCATGTGGCGGGCGCTGGCGCATACCGGACGCACACTGCCGGGCGACGTCCGGATCGTGGTGCTCCGCGGCGAGGGCCCTTCCTTCTCCGCGGGCCTGGACCGGCGGGCCTTCACCCCCGAGGGCATCGACGGCGAGCCCGGCCTCGCCGGCCTGGCACGCCTGTCCGACGAGGACATCGACGCCGCCATCGCCGGCTACCAGGAGGCGTTCACCTGGTGGCGCCGGGCCGACCTGGTGACGATCGCGGCGGTCCAGGGCCACGCCATCGGCGCCGGCTTCCAGCTCGCCCTCGCCTGTGACCTGCGTGTCTGCGCCGACGACGCGCGCTTCGAGATGCGGGAACCCACCCTCGGCCTGGTGCCCGATCTCGCCGGTACGCAGCCGCTCGTCAGCCTCGTGGGCTACGCCCGTGCCCTGGAGATCTGCGGCACCGGCCGCGCCGTGTCCGCCGCCGAGGCCGAACGGATCGGGCTGGCCAACCTCGTGGTCCCCCGGGACGAACTCGACGAGGCCGCCGCCGACCTCGCCGCCGCGCTGCTCGCCACGCCGCGCGACGCGCTCATCGAGACCAAGGCGCTGCTGCGGGGCGCCGCCACCCGCTCTTACGACGCGCAGCGCGCGGCCGAGCGCGCCGCCCAGGCCCGGCGCCTGCGTGACCTGGCCGGGCTGGGGGAGTAGCGCGCGCTGGCGCTAGCGCAGGCCGCCGATCAGCAGGCTCACGGTGACCGGGCCCGGCGCCCCCGGCGCCGCCGCCCGGGCGGCGGCCTCGCGCGCCTCGCGCGCCACGTCGAGCGTGCGGCGCGAGAGGTCCGCCACCAGCCGCAGCCGGACCAGCCGCCCGGGCGGCTCGCCGCCGTCCTCGACCGCGGCGGCCGGGAAGAAGGCGCCGTGCCCGGGGGCCAGTGCCCGCACCCCGGGCACGGCGAGGACGGCCGCTGCCACCGCCTCGGCCTCCGGCGGCACCGCCGCCCGCGCGCCGGACCCGGTTTCCTCGGCGGTTCCCGCGCTGCTGCCGCCGCCGTCCCCGCCCGCGGCGCCGGGCTCGGCCAGCTCGGCCACGTGCACGTCCGCCGCCGCCACGTCAAGGCCGAGCAGCTCCTCGGCGGCGGCCAGCAGCCGCACGCGCAGCTCGCGCACCGGGCCGGGCAGCGGCACCCCCAGCTCAGCGGCGCACGTGGCCTCGATGCGCAGCGGCACCGGCGGCAGGCCACTGGGCGGCGGCGGTACCGCCGGCTCCGCGCCGGCGGCGGCTTCCGGATCCGCCAGCGCCAGCCGCAGCTCGCGCACCTGAATGCCCGGCACGTCGCCGGACGCGGCGCGCAGGACCCGCACGGCCGCGCTTTCCTCGATCCACGCGCCGTCAGCCGGCTCCCCGAGCGCGACCAGCCGACCGATGCTCAACTGCCGCCTCACCGCGCTCATCAGTCCATCGGCGGCCATGTACTCTCACTTCCTCGTGGTCCTTCCACCCCCGGCTGCCCGGGGCGTCAGCCCTGTTGGGCTGGATACAGCATCCCGTATGCCCGCGGGTGGCTGCTCGCCTACTGTGGCAGTGAGCCGCGGGAACTGACTGCCGCTTACACGGTCGCTAGGAAGTCGCTAGGAAAGGGTGACGCGACTTGACGGACACCAGCACGGACACCGGCGCCGAGGCCGCTCCCAGGACCCCCGGCACCCGCAGGGGCACCGGCGACCCCGCCACCCGGGGCCGGACGACGATCGCCGACGGCGTCGTCGCAAAGATCGCCGGAATGGCCGCCCGGGACGTCGTCGGTGTGTACGCCATGGGAAGTGGCGTGGCCCGCACCTTCGGCGCGGTGCGCGACCGGGTTCCGGGCGGCAGCAGGTCTGTCACCCGCGGCGTCAAGGCAGAGGTCGGCGAGGTGCAGACGGCCCTCGATCTTGACATCGTCGTGGAGTACGGGGTCTCCATCGCCGCCGTATCCCGTACCGTGAGGGAGAACGTGATCTCCGCGGTGGAGCGCATGTCCGGCCTCGAGGTCGTCGAGGTGAACATCAACGTCGTCGACGTCAAGCTGCCCGAGGGCGAAGAGGACGACGAGGAACGGCCACCGCTCCAGTGAGGATCCCCGCGACGCCGTTCGCTGAGCAACCACAGCCAAGGAGCGCATGATGAGCATGGCGGTGACCGGCATGATCGCCGGCATGGCACTGGGCTTCGCCGGGTATTTCGGCGGCTTCAGCGCCTTCCTGCTGGTCGCGGCGCTGGGCGCCATCGGGTTCGTCGCGGGGCGCTTCGTCGACGGCGACCTGGAGCCCGGCGACTTCTTCCGCCCCCGCGACCGCGACGACCGGCGGCGGTGAACCGTGGAGCCGTTCGTCCCTCCGTCGCAGCGCGGTGCGACGCGGATCAGCGAGCGGGTCGTCGCCAAGCTCGCGGCCCAGGCCGCCCGTGAGGCGCTCAGCGCCGCCGCCCCGGCGCCGCTGCGCCCGCCGTCCCCGCCGCCCCCGCCCGTGCGGGTGATGCCGCATGCCACGGCGGCCGTGCGCCGCCCGCCCGCTGCGGACGGCACCGGGGGCGTGGCGGCCATCCGGGTCGCCGTCGAACTCGGCTACCCCTCCGACATCGCCGCCCAGTGCCGCCGCGTGCGCCGGCACGTCGCCCGGACCGTCAGCGAGCTGGCGGGCATGGACACCGCCGAGGTGGCCGTCGACGTCGAACGGCTGCACTCCGTGCACAGCGGCGGCCGGACCAGGAGCAGGGTCAGGTGAGCGCGGCATGACCCAGGGCACCGGCGACGTACCGGCCACGGCGCCCGGCCCCGCCGCTCCGGAACCCCCCGCTCCGGAACCCGCCGCCCCGGGCCGCGGGCCTGAGGGCACCGAAGACCACGGCCCCGCCCGCCGCTTCTGGTCGGCGCGCCGCGTCCCCGCCGCGCTGACCGCCGCCGCGGTGCTCGCGGCCGTCGTGCCGCTGCTGTACGACGTGGCGTCCGTGCGCGCCGACCGGCCCGCGGCCCAGTGGCGCCGCAAACTCGCCGGGGAACTGGCCACCCGCCCGCTCGACGACGGACTCGTCGTGACCGTCGCGGTCGCGGCCGTGCTGGCCGGGCTGTGGCTGATCGTCATGGCCGTCACCCCGGGCCTGCGTGGCCTGCTGCCCATGCGGCGGCGCCATGCGGACGTGCGCGGCGGCATCGAGCGGCGCGCCGCCGCCGACGTGCTCAGCTACCGGGCCCTGGAGGTCTCGGGCGTCCGCGCCGTGCGGATCAGCGTGGGCAGGCGGCGCGTACGGGCCTGGGCGCAGGCCAGCTTCCGCGACCTCGACGACGTCAGAGCCGACCTGGAAGCCGTGCTGGCACACGGCCTGCGCGACCTCGGGCTCGCACGCGGCCTGGCCCTTTCCGTGCAGGTGCGGCGCCCGGACAAGCGGTAGCGCGGCGAGGCGTACGAGGCGGACGTGACGCGGAATACCGGTGAGTCGGACGTGAGGACAACGGAAGGAGGGGCGTCGGGACCATGCCCCGCATCGCGAACCGGCTGCTGATCGGCCTCATCGGCCTGGCACTGGTGGGCTTCGGGCTGGCGGCCCTCGCCGCCGCGCTGGACCTGCCCCAGCGGTGGGGGATCGGCCTGCCTTCCTGGTGGTCCTGGCGGGAGCCCGGCGACGTGCCGCTGACCCGCGCTGACCGCACCCAGTGGCGCGACGAGAGCTGGTGGTGGCCGGCCGTCCTCGGCACGCTGTCGCTGCTGGTGGTGCTGCCGCTGTGGTGGCTGCTGGCGCAGACCCGCCGGAAGCGGCTGAGCGAGCTGCCGGTCGGCGGCGACGCCGCTGTCCAGGTGCGGGGCAGCGCGCTGGAGGAGGTGCTGGCAGCCGAGGCGGAGGCGCTGCCCGGCGTTGACCGGGCCCGCGTCACCCTGGTCGGCCGCCGCCATCAGCCGCGGCTGCGCATCGGGCTGCTCCTGACGCCGCAGGCCGACCCGGCGCGGACGCTGGTGCGGCTGCGGGAGGAGACGATCGAGCACGCCCGCCGCTCCGCGGGCCTGGCCGCGCTGCCGGCCGAGGTGCGGTTCGCCTCGGCGGGCCACGCCACCGAGCGTCTCAGCTGACGGCCGCAGCCGGCTCCCCGGCCCGCGCGGTGCCGTCGCCGTCGCCAGTGCCGGGGCCGTCGTCGCCGGGGCCGCCGTTCCCGCCGCCGTCGCGGCCGCCGCCCGGGCCGCCGGCGGCGCGGCGGTCGTGGATCTCGCGGCGCAGCAGGAGCACCCAGCCCACCGGCACCCCGGCGGCGAACAGCCACCACTGGATGGCATAAGCGAAGTGGGCGCCGATGCCGGTGTGGTCCGGTTCCGGCAGCGGCTCGGGCACCAGGCCGCCGCCGTTCCCGCCCCGGCCGGCCGGCTCCGCCCGTGTCAGCTCCACGTAGCCGCCGTACATCGGCACGCCCAGCTCGGCGCCGCGCTGTGCGGAGCTGATCAGCATGGTCATGCCCTCGGGCAGCCCCGAGCGCTCGCGGATCCCGGTCGTGCCGCTCGTCTCGTCAGGCATCAGCCGGCCCGTGACCGTGACCTCGCCGCGCGGCGGGGCTGCGACCTCGGGCGCCGTCGCCGGATCGTCGCCGGCCTCCACCCAGCCCCGGTTGACCAGCACGCCGGTGCCGTCGTCCAGAAACAGCGGGGTGAGGACGTAGTACCCCACGGCACCGTCCTCGTTGGTCCGCTGCCGGACCAGCACCTCGCCGTCCTGGTCGAAGACGCCGGTCGCCTCCACCCGCCGGTACCGGTCGGCGTCCGCGGGCTGGCCGCCCACCGACGTCAGCTCGCTGATGGGCACCACCGGAGCGTTCAGGCTGTTCTCGATCAGCTGGTTCCGCTCGACACGCTGGTGGTGCCGGTCAAGCTGCCAGAAGCCCAGCCACACCATGGCCGGGATGAGGGCGAGCGCGACAAGGGTGAGGATCACCCACTGCCGGGACAGCAGGAAGCGGTACACGCTGTCGACGGTACTCCGCTTCTCTCACGCCTCGGGCGGCGGGGCCGCGTCCGCCAGCAGCCGGGTGAACTCCGCCTCGTCCACCACCGGCGTGCCGTACGTCTTGGCCTTGAGCACCTTGGAGGTCACGGCGTCCGGATCGTTGGTGACCAGCAGGCTCGTGGTGCGGGTCACGCCGTTCGTCACGCCGAGCCCCGCCGCGCAGGCCCGCTCCTCCAGCAGGTCCCGCTCCACCGCGGTGTCGCCGGAGAACGCCACCCGCATGCCCGGCATCAGCCGCCCGCCCGGCTCGTACCGCCCGGGGTTGGGGTACGGGCACGGCCGGCGCCGCCCGCCCGAGCGCCAGCCCTGGCGGCCGCCGCGCGGTCCGCCGGGCGCGGGCACCGCCGCCCACTCGCTCAGCGGCACGCACGACAGCAGCGGCAGCGCGAGCCGCCGCGCCGCCGCCCGGTGCAGGCTCGGCCGGAACGCCTCGGCGAGCACCCGGGCGTCGTCCAGCGCGTGGTGCGCGCGGCGCTGCGCGACGCCGAAGTACGCCGCCAGCGTCTCCAGCTTGTGGTTCTTCAGCGGCAGGCCCAGCACCTTGGAGAGCCTGATCGTGCACAGCCGCTGCTCGACCGGCGGCGCGCCGCCGGCCCGCGCGTACTCGCGGGCGAGCATCGTCCAGTCGAACACCGCGTTGTGCGCCACCAGCACGCGGCCCGTCAGCCGCTGGCCCAGCTCCCCGGCGATATCCGCGAACAGCGGCGCGTCCGCCAGCATCTCCGCCGTCAGCCCGTGAATCCACGTCGGCCCTGGGTCACGCTGCGGGTTGACCACCGAGTACCAGTGGTCCTCGACGTCGCCCCGGGCGCCGAGCTGGTACACCGCGACCGACACGATGCGGTCATCGCGCCCCAGGCCCGTCGTCTCCACGTCGACCACGGCATAGCCCTCCGGGTAACCGGAGGGCCATGCGTCGGCGGTGGACTGCGCAGCGGGCGGGGCAGCAGCCGCGGCTGCCTGGTGGTCTTCGAGCATGGTCACTGAGGATACGCGGCGGCACCGACAGCGCCCCCCGGCCGGCGTTGAGTTGAAAGGCCGCCAGACCGCCGTCCGCGCGGGCCGTCCGCGCGCCCTCCCGGGCCCGGGCCGGTTGTCGGCGGCGTGACGTACGCTGCCTGACGTCAGGACCCCTCCGCGGAAGGCCCCGCATGCTGCTCGACACCTACGGCCGCGTCGCCACCGACCTGCGGGTCTCGCTCACCGACAGGTGCAACCTGCGCTGCACCTACTGCATGCCGGAAGAAGGGCTGTCCTGGCTTGCCAAGCCGGACCTGCTCACCGACGACGAGATCGTCCGGCTGGTGCGCGTCGCCGTGACCCGCCTGGGCGTGACGGAGGTCAGGTTCACCGGCGGCGAGCCGCTGCTGCGCCCCGGCCTGGTCTCGCTCGTCGAGCGCTGTGCCGCGCTGGTCCCCCGCCCCCGGCTGTCCCTGACGACCAACGGCATCGGCCTGGAGCGCTCGGCCGCCGCGCTGCGCGCCGCCGGCCTGGACCGGGTCAACGTCTCGCTCGACACCATCGACCCGGAGGTTTTCGCGCGCCTCACCCGCCGCAAGCGCCACTCCGACGTGCTGCGCGGCCTCGCCGCTGCCCGGGAGGCCGGGCTGGCGCCCGTGAAGGTCAACGCCGTGCTGATGCCGGGGATCAACGACGCGGAGGCCCCTGACCTGCTGGCCTGGGCGATGGCGCACGGTTACGAGCTGCGGTTCATCGAGCAGATGCCGCTGGACGCCCAGCACGGCTGGCAGCGCACCCAGATGATCACCGCGGGCGACATCCTGGCCTCGCTGCGGACGCGGTTCACCCTGGAGCCGGAGGAGGCCGGCGAGCGCGGCTCGGCGCCCGCCGAGCGCTGGATCGTAGACGGCGGACCGTACCGCGTCGGCGTCATCGCCTCGGTCACCCGCCCGTTCTGCCGCGCCTGCGACCGCACCCGCCTGACCGCCGACGGGCAGGTGCGCTCGTGCCTGTTCGCCCGCGAGGAGACCGACCTGCGCGGCCCGCTGCGCGAGGGGGCGTCCGACGAGGAGATAGCACGGCGGTGGCGGGCCGCCATGTGGGGCAAGAAGGCCGGATCGGGGCTGGACGACCCCGGGTTCCGGCAGCCGTCGCGGCCCATGTCAGCCATCGGAGGCTGAGCGCCGCTCCCACTCCGCCAGCGTCACCACGTCCTTCAGAAAGCCGCGGACCCCCAGGAAACGCGACAGGTGCTCGCGGTGCTCCTCGCAGGCGAGCCAGGTCTTGCGGCGCTCCGGGGTGTGCAGGCGGGGGTTGTTCCAGGCGAGGACCCACACGGCGTCGGCGCGGCAGCCCTTAGCGGAGCAGACGGGAACACCCGGCTCGTCCGTCACGGCCGTCCCTCGCGGATCTCCACGCTCTTCATCGCCTCCACCCATGGCCTCCACCGCTCACCACCCTCGTTCGCTCACAACCGCCCGGTTCGCGGTGCGCGCCGCCGGCCGGACATGGCGACGCCGGGCGGCCACGGGGGGAGCCGCCCGGCGTCGGTTCGTCGCTCCGACGGGGGATACGGAGCGCCCTTGAAGTATGACATGCCATGTGCGAGGCGCGGCACCGGAATGGCGCAAATGAGCTGAGGATTTCTGCCACACCGCCCGGCCCGCGCCGGAGCGTTCAGCTCCGGTTGTGAAGGCCGCCCCCGGGCCGCTCCGTGCCAGGGTGCGCGTCCGGCGGCGCGGAAGGAGGCAGGGCCTGCCGCGAGACGTCGGTGACGAACGACGACGGCAGGCCCGGGGCGTTCTCCCGGCCGGCGTTGGCCACGACCACGGCGATGTACGGCAGCGTCACTCCCAGGGCCAGCGTCACAGCGGCGAGCGTGAGGCTGACGTGCCACAGCAGCACGGTCAGCAGCACCGCGACCGTGCGGACGAGCATCGAGACGACGTAGCGGCGCTGCCGCCCCCGTACGTCGTCCGCCAGGCTGCGCCGGGCAGCCGTGATCCGCACGACGGGCGGCTGCTTGTGCGGCCGCCCCGGCAGCTGCCAGCGCACGGCGTTCACCACGCTCTCCCGTCCGTCCCCGGCCGCGTGCCCCGGGGGCTCGCCTTCCACGCTACGCCTCTCCCCCGGGCAGGCCGCCACCGCGCAGCCGCGCCAGCTTCCGGCCGGCCTTGAGGTACACGCCGGCCGCGCCGGCCGCCTCGCCCACGCGCTCGGCGACGATCTCGCCCAGCGGCCGCAGCGCCTCCGCCTCCGACAGCACCTCCGCGCGCTGAGCGCCCGCGCCGTCCTCGACGACGAGCCGCACCGCGCTCTGCTTGGCCAGGCGCCGCGCCGCCGAGGCGCTCGGCGCGAACGACAGCACGCGCGTCAGCACCGCGGTCACGCCCTCGCCGCCGTGCTCCCCGAGGTCCACCTCGGGCAGCGAGCCGACCTCCGAGAAGCTGCGCCGCGAGAACTGTGCGGCGAACGCCTCACGCGCCGCCATCGCCGCGTCCACGCCGTACAGCGCGGTCACCACCTCGCCGGCCAGCACGCGCTTGAGGTCCATCGGGTGCAGCGAGCCGTCCTTCAGCCGCTCCGCCACGAGGTCCAGCTCGGTGTCCGTCCACTCGGTCCAGGCCCGCAGGTACGGCTCGGTCAGCCGGTCCGGCACGGACATGATCTTGCCGAAGGCGTCCTCGGCCGGGGTGGTCAGCCCGATGTAGTTGCCCTTGGACTTCGACATCTTGGCGCCGGAGCCGTCCGTGCCCTCGATCAGCGGCAGCGTGACGATCAGCTGCGGGTCCTTGCCGCAGATCTCCATCACCCGGCGGCCCATCTGCATGTTCAGCAGCTGGTCGACGCCCCCGAGCTCCACCTCGGCATCGATCTCAGCCGAGTCGATCGCCATCGCCACCGGGTAGATCAGCTCGGACATCGTCAGCCCGTGCCCGGCCTCCAGGCGGTTACGGAAGTCCTCGCGCTGGAGCAGCGCCGAGGCCGGCACCTGGGAGAGCACACCGATCAGCGAGGGCAGGGTGATGCCCGCCAGCCACTCGCTGTTGTGGCGGAACCGCACGCGCTCGAAGTCGAAGAACGGCCGCACCTGGTCCCGGTAGGTGGCCAGGTTCCGCGCGATGTCCTCGTCGGTCAGCGGCGGCCGCTCCGTCGACCGCCCGGACGGGTCGCCGATCTTCGCCGTCACATCGCCGATGATCAGCGTGACCTCGTGGCCCATCCGCTGGAAGCGGCTGAGCGCGATCATCGGCACCGCGTGGCCCAGGTGCACGTCCGCGGCCGTCGGGTCGATGCCGAGCTTCACGCGCAGCCCGCGGCCGGCCGCGCGTGCCTTCTCGATCCGTTCCGCCAGCGCCCCGGCCGACGGCAGCACGTCGACCGCCCGCGCCGCGATCAGCTCCGCCTGCTCCTTCGCCGACAGGTCCGTCAGGTCCAGATAGCGCCGCGACCCGGTCTCCTCAAGCAGCTCCCGCACGGTGGCGTCGGAGGAAAGGTCCTGGGAGAGCAGCGCACGAGCGCGCCGTACGGAGTCGCCGAGGCGTGTCACGTTTCGCGTCCTGACATGGGTCGGGGGTGGTCGGATGCGCCGTCCATCCTACGGCGCCGCCCCGGCCCGCCGCCCCGGGCGGAACGGGCAGGGGCGGCGGGCCCGGGCGGGCAGGGGCCGCCCGCCTCTCAGACGCCGGGAGAGACCGAACTCATGTGGAAGTCGGGGATCCGCAGCGGGGGCATGGCGGTCCTGGGGAAGTACTCGCCCCACTCCCGCGAGCGGCAGATCTCCGTGCGCCCCGCCTCCGTGGCGCGGCCCAGCAGGTCGACCGGCGACTCGTTGAACCGGAAGTTGTTGACCACGCCCGTCACCTCGCCCTTCTCCACGAGGTACACGCCGTCCCGGGTCAGCCCCGTGAGCAGCAGCGTCGCGGGATCGACCTCCCGGATGTACCACAGCGAGGTGATCAGCAGGCCCCGCTCGGTGTCCCGCGTCATCTCCTCCAGCGAGCGGGTGCCGCCCGCCTCCAGCAGCAGGTTCCCGCCCAGCGGCGCCACCGGCAGCCCGGTCACCTCAGCGGTGTGGCGGCTGGTGGGCAGCCCCGTGAGCACCCCGTCGCGCAGCCAGTCGGTGCGCGACAGCGGCAGGCCGTTGTCGAAGACCGAGGAGGCGGGGGAGAGGCTGTCGGTCGAGGCGTGCACGACCTGGAACGGCGCGCACGACAGGCCCGGCGCCGCCGGATCCGTGTACAGCGACAGCGGCAGGTCGGCCAGCCGCTCGCCGACGCGGGTGCCGCCGCCCGGCTTGCTGAAGACCGTGCGGCCCTCATGCGCGTTGCGCGCGTCGGCCGACCACTGCTGGTAGATCAGCAGGTCGGCCACGGACGTCGGCGGCAGCAGCGTCTCGTACCGGCCCGGGGGCAGCTCCACGCGCCGCTCCGCCCAGCGCAGCCGCGTGGCCAGCCCGGCGTCGAGCGCCGCGATGTCCACGTCCTGGAAGTCCGCGGTCCGCGCCGTGACATACGCCGAGCGGCTGCGGTCGGGCGACTTGGCGTTGAGCTCGATGCTGCCCTCGGGCTGGTCGTGGCGCAGCCGCAGCCCGGAGGAGGTGCCCAGGTAGGTGGAGACCACCTCGTGGCTGGCGAAGCCGAACAGCTCCCGGCCCTCGGCACGGGCGCGGGCGAACGTCTCGCCGAGCGCGGGCGCGAGGCGCGCGAAGACGGCCGGGGAGGTCTCGGCCGGGGGAGCGGCGAAGTCGCCGGCGGCGGGGGAGTCCGTCACCAGCGGCCGGGCGTCCTCGGCGGGCGGCGACTGGCGGGCGGCCTCCTCGGCGGCGCGGACGAGCGGCTCGATCTCCTCGGCCGTCACCGCGGTGCGCGAGACCACGCCCGCCGCCGTGCCCTGGCCGCCGTCCACGGCCGCGATGACGGTCAGGCTCCGGGTCCGGGTGACGCCGTTGGTGGTCAGGCCGCCCAGCGCCCACCGCAGGTTGACGGAGGAGTGCTCCTCGGCGATCACCACGGTGGCGTCCGCGCGGGACAGCTCGAGCGCCCGCTCCACGGTCTCCTGGGGCGAGGTCACGGTGAGGGTCATCGTCCGGACTCCTGCTGGGTGTTGAGGATGGTGATGCCGCGGAAGAGCGCGGAGGGGCAGCCGTGGGAGACCGCGGCCGTCTGGCCCGGCTGGGCCTTGCCGCACATGAACGAGCCGCCCAGCACGTACGTCTGGGGCCCGCCGACCGCCTCCATGGCGCCCCAGAAGTCGGTCGTGGTGGCCTGGTAGGCGACGTCCCGCAGCTGCCCCGCCAGCCGGCCGTTCTCGATCCGGAAGAACCGCTGCCCGGTGAACTGGAAGTTGTAGCGCTGCATGTCGATGGACCACGAGCCGTCGCCCACGATGTAGATGCCGCGTTCCACCCGGGAGATCAGCTCCTCGGTGCTGGGGCCGCCGGGTGCGGGCTGGAGCGAGACGTTCGCCATCCGCTGGAGCGGCACGTGCGAGGGCGAGTCGGCGAAGGCGCAGCCGTTGGAGCGCTCGAAGCCCTTCAGCGCGGCCGAGCGCCGGTCCATCTGGTAGCCGGTGAGCACGCCGTTCGTGACCAGGTCCCACGACTGGGTCTCCACGCCCTCGTCGTCGAAGCCGATCGTCGCCAGACCGTGCTCGGTGGTGCGGTCGCCGGTGACGTTCATCACCTCGGAGCCGTAGCGCAGCGTGCCGAGCTGGTCGAACGTCGCGAACGACGTTCCGGCGTACGCCGCCTCGTAGCCGAGCGCCCGGTCCAGCTCCGTGGCGTGGCCGATCGACTCATGGATGGTCAGGAACAGGTTGGTCGGGTCGATCACCAGGTCGTACGCGCCCGGCTCGACCGAGGGCGCCGCCATCTTCTCCGCGAGCAGCCCCGGGAGTTCGGCCAGCTCGGTGTCCCAGTCCCAGCCGGTGCCCGTCAGGTACTCCCAGCCGCGCCCCGCGGGCGGCGCCAGGGTCCGCATGGTGTCGAACCGGCCGCTGGCGGAATCCACGGCGGTGGCCGTGAGCTCCGGCAGTATCCGGATCCGCTGCTGCGTGGTGATGGTGCCCGCGGTATCCGCGTAGAACTTGTTCTCCTGCACGGCCCACAGCCGGGCGTCGACGTGGCTGACGGCCTCGTGGTCCAGCAGCCGCCGGCTGAAGTCGGCCAGCAGCGCGGTCTTCTCGGCGTCCGGCACGTCGAACGGGTTCACCTCGTAGGCCGACACCCAGGTCCGCTCGCCGTGGGACGGCTCGGGCGCCAGCTCGACGCGGTCGCCGGAGCCGGCCGCCGCCGACACCGTGGCCGACAGCTTCGCCATCTCCACGGCCTGCTCGGCGACGCGCGCCGCCGCCTCGGGCGTCATGTCGGCGCCGGAGGCGAAGCCCCAGCTGCCGCCGTGGACGACGCGCACGCCGTATCCGGCGTCCGTGCTGTCCTGGCTCCCCGCGGGCCTGGCGTCGCGCAGCACCTGGAACGCGCTGCGGTTGCGTTCCAGCCGGAAGTCCGCGTGCTCGGCGCCCAGGGCCGTCGCCCTGGCGAGCGCTGCCTCGGCGAGCCGGCGCAGCGGCAGCGCGAGGAACGATTCGTCGATGGATGGGGGCACGGTCTCTCCTGTCCGTAGCCATCTGCGTGGGCCGGGGCGGGGCCGGTGGCGCGCCCCGGGTTACCGATCATGCCCGCAGCGCCCCGTCAAGCCCAGGGGTTAACTCCGGCGCCACGCCGGGTGGCGCCGCCTGGCGTTAGTGCGGATCCCACAGCGTGGAGCCGGTGCGCCTGTCGCACCCCGCCCCCGGGACGGGGCAGCGAGGGGGCTAGCGTTTGTGCGGAGCGCACGACAGACGGATGAGGTGATCCCTTGAGCCGCTCGGTACTGGTCACGGGAGGAAACCGCGGCATCGGCCTGGCGATCGCACACGCCTTCGCCGACGCCGGGGACAAGGTCTCCTTCACCTACCGCTCGGGCGAGCCGCCCGCGGAGCTCACCGAGCGCGGCTGCCTGCCGGTGAAGTGCGACATCACGGAGCCGGAACAGGTGGAGCAGGCCTTCAAAGAGGTCGAGGACACCGCTGGCCCCGTCGAGGTGCTGGTGGCCAACGCCGGTATCACGCGTGACCAGTTGCTGCTGCGGATGAGCGAGGACGACTTCGCGGCCGTGCTGGACACCAACCTCACGGGGACCTTCCGCGTGGTCAAGCGCGCCACCAGGCGCATGCTGCGTGCCCGCGCCGGGCGCATCGTCCTGATCTCCTCCGTGGTCGGCCTGATGGGCTCGCCGGGGCAGACGAACTACGCCGCCTCCAAGGCCGCGCTGGTGGGCTTCGCCCGCTCCCTGGCGCGCGAACTGGGCGCGCGGAACATCACGTGCAACGTCGTGGCGCCCGGCTTCGTCGACACCGACATGGCACGGGCCGTGGACGAGGAGCGGCGGGCCGAGATCCTCGGCCAGGTGCCGCTGGGCCGTTACGCCGACCCGGGGGAAGTGGCCGCCGCCGTCCGCTTCCTGGCCTCCGACGAGGCCGCGTACATCACCGGAGCCGTCATCCCCGTTGACGGCGGATTGGGCATGGGGCACTGAACATGAGCGGACTTCTCGCAGGCAAGCGCATCCTCGTCACGGGGGTGCTCACGGACGCGTCGATCGCCTTCCACACCGCGCGGCTGGCCCAGGACGAAGGCGCCGAGGTCGTGCTGACCGGCTACGGGCGGCTCACCCTCGTCGAGCGGATCGCCAAGCGGCTGCCGAAGCCGGCGCCCGTGATCGAACTGGACGTGCAGAACGCCGAGCACCTCGACACGCTCGCCGCCCGGGTCACCGAGCACCTCGGCGAGGGCGTCGGCCTGGACGGCGTCGTGCACTCCATCGGCTTCGCGCCGCAGGACGCGCTCGGCGGCAACTTCCTCAACACCGGCTGGGAGTCCGTCGCCACGGCGCTGGAGGTGTCCGCCTACTCGCTGAAGTCGCTGACCATGGCGCTGCTGCCGCTGCTGGAGCAGCGCGGTGCCTCCGTGGTGGGCATGGACTTCGACGCCCAGGTGGCCTGGCCGAAGTACGACTGGATGGGCGTGGCGAAGGCGGCCCTGGAGTCCACCTCCCGCTACCTCGCCCGCGACCTGGGCGAGAAGAACATCCGCTGCAACCTCGTCTCGGCCGGGCCGGTCAAGTCGATGGCCGCCAAGTCCATTCCGGGCTTCTCCGAGCTGGCGGACGTGTGGGACTCCCGCTCTCCGCTGGGCTGGGACCTGAGCGACCCGGAGCCGGCGGCGCGCGGCGTCGTGGCCCTGCTCTCGGACTGGTTCCCGAAGACGACCGGCGAGATCGTCCACGTCGACGGCGGCGTCCACATGATGGGCGCCTGACCGCTCGCCGCGGCGCCCGGAGCCACGGGCCTCCGGGCGCCGGCCGGGCCGTGTCAGCGGCGGCAGGCCGGGGCGTAGGAGCTGGCCTCCCGCTCGGCCGTGGCCGCGTCGCCCTCGGCGATGGCCGTCACGAGACGGCCGTGGTCCAGGTGGTCCTCCTCCCGCAGCGCGTTGCCGAGGTCGCGGCGCAGCAGGTCGCGCACCACCGAGCCCAGGTCGGAGTAGACCGCCGCCAGCACCTCGTTGTGCGAGGCGGCGACGACCGCCAGGTGGAACGTGGCGTCCGCCTCGACGAACCGCCCCACCTCGCCGCTGTCCCATGCCTCTTCGCGCCGCCGCAGCAGCGCCCTGAGCTTCTCCAGGTCCGCCTCCGTGCGGCGCTCGGCCGCCAGCCGCGCCGCCGCCGTCTCCAGTGCCCGCCGCACTTCCGCGATGTCCCCCGGCTGCGCCTGCGCGAAGCGGCGCTGCATCACGCCGGCAAGCTCGCTGGTCGCCGCCACGTAGGTGCCGGAGCCCTGCCGGATGTCCAGCAGACCGTTGTGCGCCAGCGCCCTGATCGCCTCCCGCACGGTGTTGCGCGCGACGCCGAGCCGTTCCACCAGCTCCGGCTCCGTCGGGATGCGTGAGCCGACCGGCCACTCTCCCGACGTGATCTGCTGACGGAGCTGGACGATCACCTGGTCGGCGAGCGCCGAGCGCCGCGGCGCGGTCAGTGACACCTTCGTCGTCCCCTTCCTCCCGCGCACCCGGTGCACGGTATTCATCCCATGATTCTATGATGGCCCCCATGGCCGTCGCGAAGCATGACCGTACTCGGTCCGGCAGCAGCACCCCCCTGCCCCCGCGGGCCCGCGCCGTCTGGGGTCCGTGGCTGATCCTGGCGGGGCTCGTCCTCGCCGCACTCAACCTGCGCCCGGCTATCGCGAGCCTGGGCCCGATGCTCGAAGAGGTCAGAGCCGACCTGGGTATGTCGGGGACCACCGCGGGGCTGCTCACCTCCGTGCCGCCGCTGTGCTTCGGCGTGTTCGGCCTGACCGCTCCCCGGCTCACCCGCCGCCTGGGGCCGGTCGCGGTCATGCTCGGCGCCATGGCGGCCATCTGCGGCGGGCTCGTGCTGCGCTCCGTGGCGGGCGGCGTCCCGGTCTTCCTGGCCGCCACAGCCGTGGCCCTGGCAGGCATCGCCATCGGCAACGTGCTGATGCCCGTGCTCGTCAAGCGGTACTTCCCCGACCGCATGGGCCCGGTCACCAGCGTGTACTCCACGGGCTTCGCCGTCGGCACCTCGGCCGCCGCCGCGCTGACCATCCCGCTGGCCGGCCTCTTCGGCGGCGGCTGGCGCGCGGGGCTGGGGCTGTGGGCGGGCGTGGCGGCGCTGGGGGTGCTGCCCTGGCTGGCGGCCTTGCTCCAGGGCCGCCGGGAGCCGGCTGCGCCGGCTGCGCCGGACGGGCCGGCGGCCGCAGCGGCCGCCGCGGCGGCCGGCCCGGCACCGCGGCCCTCGCGCAGCCCCACCGCGTGGTGGCTGGCGCTCTTCTTCGGCCTCCAGTCCACCTCCGCCTACGTGATCATGGGCTGGCTGCCGCAGATCTTCCGCGATGCCGGGGTGCCCGCCACCAGCGCAGGCGTGATGCTGGCCGTCGCGATGGGCGTGAGCGTGCCGCTGTCCCTCGTGCTGCCGCAGGCAGCCGCCCGGATGCGGCGGCAGGGACCGCTCGTCGCGCTCCTCGGCGTGTTCGCCCTGGCCGGTTACGCGGGGCTGTGGGTGGCGCCCGAGGGCGGCGCCTGGGTGTGGTCGGTCTTCCTCGGCATCGCCAACTGCGCCTTCCCCGTCGCCCTGACGATGATCGGCCTGCGGGCCCGCACCAGCGCGGGCGTCGCCCGGCTCTCCGCCTTCGCCCAGAGCACCGGCTACCTGCTCTGCGTGCCCGGCCCGGTCCTGGTGGGCATGCTGAACGAGGCGACCGGCGGCTGGCACGCTCCCCTCGCCCTGATGACGGCGCTGACGGTGGCGCAGATCGCCGCGGGCGTCCTCGCCGGGCGCGACCGCTACCTGGAGGACGAGGCGGCCGCCGTGCCCGCGCCCGGCCGGTGATGCGAGACTGGCCGCATGCCCGCGCTCGACCCGACACCCCCAGGCGGCCAGCGGAAGCTCCTCGCCATCCTCGGAGCCATGCTCGGCATCAGCATCGTCATCGCCGTCATCGCCAGCATCGCCGCGCCCTGACCCCGCCCGTCCCACCGCCCCGCCGGGCCGTGGGTGGGGACAGCCCCACCGTCCCCTAGGGGGCCAGGTTCAGGGGGCACTGGGTGGGTCTCCGGATGGGCGCTGCCTCCCTGTTTCCGTACGGTCTAAGACGACGGTGAGCAAGCCGCCGGCACGGAACGGAGGGGATGGTCATGGCAGCCCGGGGGAAGGGACACGGCGCGGGGATCCGGCTCCGCTGGTGGACCCTGGCCGCTCCGGCTGCCGCCTTCACCGTCCTGCTCACGCTGATGATGAGCGGCACCAGCGCGGAGGCCGCGGACCAGCAGCAGCCCGTCGCCGAGCTCGTCGGCTACTTGGGCGCGCTCCTGGTGCCCTGAGGCGTCCCGCGGCGCCGCTCCGCCCGTGCGTGCCCGGCCGCGCGGCTGGTCAGCGGGCCCCGGGATGATTCCCAACACCCCGCGACCTACGGCACGTTTCATGCGAAGCTGGGGCACATGAGCGTCGATGTTCCCCGCAGGATCGTTCTCCTCCGACACGCCAAGGCTGACTGGCCGCAGGTGTCCGATCACGACCGGCCCCTCGCGGAACGGGGCCGCAGGGACGCCCCGGCGGCCGGACGCTGGCTCGCCGGCGCCGGCGTCACTCCCGCACTGACTCTCTGCTCGACCGCCACCCGCGCGCGCGAGACCTGGAAGCTCGTCGCGCACGAGCTTCCCAAGCGCCCCAAGACCGTCTACGAGGAGCGGCTGTACGAGGCGTCGCTGGGCGAGCTGATCGCCCTGATCAACGGCGTCGATGACGAGGTACGCGATCTGATGCTCGTCGGCCACAACCCCGGCATCCACGCCCTGGCGGACGCGCTCGCGGGCTCGGCCGACGGCGACACGGCGGAGCGCATGCGGCGCAACTCCTTCCCCACGTGCGCGACGGCCGTGCTGAGCCTGACGTCAGGCGGCTGGAAGTCCGTGGAGCACGGCGTGGCCCGCCTCGTCGCCTACTGGACGCCGCAGGACTGACCGCGCGCCGTCACCGCTGTTCCTGGGCATCGGCTGCCTCGACTTCCTCCCGGGTGATCCCCAGCAGGTACAGCACGGTGTCCAGGAACGGCACGTTCACGGCGGTGTGCGCGGCCTGGCGCACCAGGGGCTTGGCGTTGAAGGCCACCCCGAGGCCGGCCGCGTTGAGCATGTCCAGGTCGTTGGCGCCGTCGCCGATCGCCACGGTCCGCGACAGCGGCACCCCGGCCTCGGCCGCGAACCGGCGCAGCAGCGCCGCCTTCCCCGCCCGGTCCACGACCGGGCCGGTCACCCGGCCCGTCAGGCGGCCGTCCACGACCTCCAGCGTGTTCGCCGCGGCGAAGTCCAGGCCCAGGTGGTCCCGGAGCGCGTCGGTGACCTGGGTGAAGCCGCCGGAGACGACCCCGACCTGGCAGCCCAGGCGCTTGAGGGTGCGGATCAGGGTCCGCGCCCCCGGCGTCAGCCTGACCTCCGAGCGGACCTTGTCGATCACCGACTCGTCCAGCCCTTCCAGCAGCCGCACCCGGGCGTGCAGCGACTCCTCGAAGTCCAGCTCGCCGCGCATGGCGCGGGCGGTGATCTCGGCGACCTCCGGCTCCCGGCCCGCGTGGGCCGCGAACAGCTCGATCACCTCGTCCTGGATGAGCGTGGAGTCCACGTCCATCACCACCAGGCGCGGCGCCCGCCGCTGGAGACCGGAGGCCACGACCGCGATGTCCACCGAGCGCGAGGCCGCCTCGCGGGCCAGCTCGCTGCGCAGCCGGTCCGTCTCCACTCCGGAGACGTCCAGCTCGACGGCGGTGACGGGGTACTTGGCCAGCCGGTAGATGCGGTCGATGTTCGCGCCGGCGGCCGTGATGGTCGCGGTGATCGCCGCGGTGGTCTCGGCGGTCAGCGGGGAGCCGAGCACGGTGACGTGGGAACGGCCCGCGCCGCGGGCGGGGTTGTCGCCCGTGCCGGAGATGATCTCGGCCTCGACGCCGGCCGAGCCGGCCCAGGCGTGCACGGTGGCGCGCAGCTCGCCCTCGGTGCCCGCGCCCGAGCCCGGCTGTGTCACCAGGGCGCACAGCGTCAGACGGCCGCGGGTGACGACCTGCTCGATGTCGATGACGTCGACGCTGAACCCCGCCAGGGTGCGGAACAGGCCCGCGGTCAGGCCCGGGTGGTCCTTACCGAAGACCTTCACCAGCAGCGTGGGCGTGAGATCGGTGGCGGCCGGGTCTGTGGGAGAGCCGGCGGGCAGCGAGCTGTGCGCGGGCATCATGATGAGGCCACGCTATCGGGCCCCGGCGGCGGCGCGAGGTACCCCCCGGGTGATACGGGGCGGCAAAGAGATGAACGTCACGAAGTCGCCCACGCTCTGCATCAGCTTGGTGACTTCCGGGGGGCGGCTTCCCTCACGCGGCGGCGGCCTGGAATAGTTCCCCAAGATGTACGACCATCCCCGGACCCTTTCGCCGGGTCCACTCGGGGGACAACTTTGTGGGGCATGGAGTGCCGGAACTCGTACTGGAACTTAACGGACAGACCTGGACCTTGGACCCGACTCGGTCCTACACCCTGGGCAGAGACCCGCAAGGTGACTTCGTGCTCACCGACTCGCGGGTCTCCTGGCGGCACGCCATCCTGCGCTGGGGCGGACAGAGCTGGTTCATCGAGGACCAGGGCAGCACGAACGGGACGTACGCGCAGGGACAGCGCGTCCAGCAGTTGCCGCTCGCGCCTGGCTCCGTCGTCCACCTGGGGAACGCCACCGACGGGCCGAGGCTGAGCTTCACCTCGTCGGCTTCCCTCCCGCGGCAGCAGGCCCCAGCCGCCGCGATGGCCGGTCAGCCGCCTGCGATGCCGCCGCAGCAGCCGCCGCAGGCCCAGCAGCAGCCGTACGCGCAGCAGCCGCAGCAGCAGCCGCCGTACGGCGGCCCGGACCGCGGCGCCACGACCTTCTACAACCTGACGGCCGGCCAGGTCACGCGCATCGGCCGCGCGCTGGAGAACGACCTGGTCGTCTCCGACCTTCAGGTCTCGCGCTTCCACGCGGAGTTCGTGGCGCACTCCGACGGCCGCTTCGAGATCCACGATCTCGGCAGCCACAACGGCACGTACGTCAACGGCCAGCAGCTGCCCAAGCACGGCCGCCGCTACCTGGGCCAGAACGACACCGTCGGTATCGGCCACTCGACGTTCCGCCTGGTGGGCAACCAGCTCCAGGAGTTCGTCGACACCGGTGAGGTCACCTTCTCGGCCCGCCACCTGACGGTGCAGGTCAACGACGGCAAGACCACCATCCTCAACGACGTCTCCTTCGGCGTCCCGGAGAAGTCGCTGATCGGCGTCATCGGTCCGTCCGGCTCCGGCAAGTCGACGCTGCTGCGCGCGCTCACCGGATACCGCCCGGCCACCTACGGTGAGGTGCTGTACGACAACCGCAACCTCTACACGCACTTCGCCGAGCTGCGGCACCGCATCGGCCTGGTCCCGCAGGACGACATCCTGCACACCGCCCTGCCCATCCGGCAGGCGCTGCGCCTGGCCGCCCAGCTCCGCTTCCCCGGCGACGTGGGCGAGGCCGAGCGCAACGCCCGCGTCGAGGAGGTGCTGGCCGAGCTGAAGCTCGACGTCCACGCCGAGAAGCGCATCTCCTCGCTCTCCGGCGGGCAGCGCAAGCGGGTCTCGGTGGCCCTGGAGCTGCTGACCAAGCCGTCGCTGATCTTCCTGGACGAGCCGACCTCCGGGCTCGACCCGGGCATGGACCGCGACGTCATGCAGCTGCTGCGCGGCCTCGCCGACGACGGCCGCACCGTGCTGGTGGTCACCCACTCCGTGGCGGAGCTGGGCCTGTGCGACCGGGTCCTCGTCATGGCGCCGGGCGGCGGCGTGGCCTACTTCGGCCCGCCGGACGAGGCGCTGAACTTCTTCGGCTACGAGAGCTGGGCGGATGTCTTCTCCGCCTTCGAGAACTACCGCGACTACGACTGGATGGGCCGCTGGCGCGGTTCACAGCACTACCAGATGTACGCGGCGGACCTCGACGCGCAGCCGCAGCAGCAGGCGATGCAGGTCAACCCGGTGGCCGCGATCCAGCACAAGGCGCAGACCTGGGGCTCGCAGGTCAGGACGCTGATGCGGCGCTACCTCGCCGTCATCGCCGCCGACAAGGGCTTCCTCGGCCTGACCCTGGCCCTGCCGATCATCCTCGGCGCGGTCAGCCTCGCGATACCCGCGGACTACGGCCTTGGCTACGGCCCCATCGACCGCGGGCTGCGCAACGGCGACGCCAGCATCGTGCTCCTCGTCCTCGTGGTCGGCATGTGCTTCTCCGGGGCGGCCAACGCCGTCCGGGAGCTGATCAAGGAGCGCGTGATCTACGAGCGAGAACGGGCCGTCGGCTTGTCGCGCTCGGCGTATCTGATGTCGAAGGTCTTCGTCCTCGGCATGGTTACCGTGCTGCAGGGCGCGATCCTGTGCCTCATCGGCTTCATCCCGCGGGACATGCCCGAGGAGGGCGTGATCGTCTCCGGCTCGCCCATGATCGAGATGATGGTCGTGATCATGGCGCTGGGCTGCACGTCGATGATGCTGGGCCTGGTCATCTCCTCGCTGGTGCGCACCTCCGAGATGACGATGCCGCTGCTGGTGATGATCTCGGTGGTCCAGCTGGTCTTCACCGGCGCGCTGTTCAAGGTCCACGGCACCCTCGGCATCGAGCAGATCGCCTGGCTGATGCCCTCGCGCTGGGCCCTGGCGGGCGTCGGCACCACGGCCGACCTGAACACGCTGACGGCCTCGCCCGCCGAGGCAGAGCCCGACCCCGACCCGCTGTGGAAGCACGAGGCCGGGTACTGGCTGCTCGATGTGGCGATGCTCGGCGTGCTGGCGGTGGTCTGCGGCTTCCTGGTGATGAAGTTCCTGCGCCGCCACGAGCCGGAGGTCATGCGCGCCTGACACCGGCCGCCCGGCCGCGCTGCCGCACACGACGGGGCGGGCACCCGCGCGGGGTGCCCGCCCCGTCTTCTTCACCTGCCGTCACGCGCGGTATGCGGCCGTCAGGCGGCGCGGTGCCGTCAGGGAGGCGTCAGTACCAGTTGTTGGCCTGCCAGAACTCCCAGGCGTCGCACGGCGAGCCGTAGCGCTCGTTCATGTAGCCCAGACCCCACTCGATCTGCGTGGCGGGGTTCGTCTTCCAGTCCGAGCCGGCCGAGGCCATCTTGTCCGCCGGCAGGGCCTGGACCAGGCCGTAGGCGCCGCTCTCCGCGTTCGTGGCCGTGGGGTCCCAGCCGCTCTCGCGCTCGACGATGTTCGAGAAGCACTCGAACTGCGCCGGGTCGCCGATCATCTCCTGGGCTATCGCCTGAGGATCGCCGGAGCCGGCCGCGCTGGCCGAGCCGCTCAGGCCCGTCACCCCCAGGGTCGCGGCGGTCGCGGTGACGAGACCGGCAGCCGCGAGACGGCGGGCGCGGGTGGAACGCTGACGCAGTGCGGTACGAAGGGACATCACGTCTCTACCTCTGCTTCCGGCCGCATCCGTGCACGGCCTCGATCGGGAACGCGACCAGTCTTAACGAGCCCGGAAAACCGGGTCAAAGACCCCCATTACTACCCGAAACCGTACGTACTGTGCCCGGTCGGGACCGTCCCACGACCCCCTCACGCCCCCGTCGCGCGGGCCCCCCGCTCCGACCGGGCCTCGTAGCGGGACCTCGGTCCCATGACCGGGCTCACATCCACGCCCCCTCCCGCTCGCCCTGGGGCAGTGACTGACCACGCCGCACCACCACCGGAACCCGGGCCCGCGCCGGCCCCTCACCCCGGCGCGTTACGGTTCCGGTGTGAGCGCCCCCTCCCGCGATGACACGCCCGTGAGCCCGACGGCCACGCTGGCGGCCGTCAGTGCCGCCCTGCTCGCGATGAACGGCACCCTCCAGGTCCGCGACGTCCTCCAGACGATCGTCAGCTCGGCCCGCGAGCTGCTCCACGCCCGCTACGCCGCCCTCGGCGTCCCCGACGGCCACGGCGGCTTCGCGCAGTTCCTCGTCGACGGCGTCAGCGACCGGCAGTGGAAGGCGATCGGCCCGCTGCCCCGCCAGCACGGCATCCTCGCGGCCATGCTCCACGACGGCGCTCCCGTGCGGCTCGCCGACGTCCGCCGCGACCCGCGCTTCGAGGGCTGGCCCGCCGCCCACCCCGAGATGACCGACTTCCTGGGCATGCCCATCACCAGGGGTGAGGAGATCCTCGGCGCCCTCTTCCTCGCCAACAAGCGCTGCCCGCCCGGCCGCCGTCCGCCCGGCGGCTGCGGCTTCACCGCCGAGGACGAGGAGCTGCTGCGGCTGCTCGCCGAGCACGCCGCCCTGGCGCTGACCAACGCCCGGCTGTACGAGCGCAGCCGTGAGCTGACCATCGCCGACGAGCGCGCCCGGCTCGCCCACGAGCTGCACGACGCGGTCTCCCAGAAGCTGTTCTCCCTGCGCCTGACCGCCCAGGCCGCCACGGCGCTGCTGGACCGCGACCCCGCCCGCGCCCGCCGGGAGCTGGGCGAGGTCACCCGCCTCGCTGCCGAGGCCGCCGACGAGCTGCGCGCCGCCGTCATCGAGCTGCGCCCCGCGGCCCTCGACGAGGACGGCCTGGCCGCCACCCTCCGCGCACAGACCCAGGTCCTCGACCGGGCGCATCCCGCCCGCGTCACCTTCGACTGCCAGGAGCCCCGCGCGCTGCCCGCTCCGCAGGAGGAGGCGCTGCTGCGCGTCGCCCAGGAGGCCCTGCACAACGCCCTGCGCCACGCCGCGCCCCGCCACGTCGGCGTGAGCCTGCGCCGCCGGGGCGTGGCCACGGTCCTGCGGGTCGAGGACGACGGCTCCGGCTTCGATCCGGCCGCCGTCCGCGCCGCCGGGCGCCACCTGGGGCTGGTGTCCATGCGCGACCGTGCCGCCGCCGTCGGCGGCACCCTCACCGTCACGTCGGCGCCCGGCGAGGGCACCGTCATCGAAATGGAGGTCCCCGGTGGCTGACGTCATCCGCGTGCTGGTCGTCGACGATCACCAGGTGGTGCGCCGCGGCCTGCGGACGTTCCTGGAGATCCAGGACGACATCGAGGTGGTCGGCGAGGCGGCCGACGGCGCCGAGGGCGTGGCCCTGGCCGGGGAGCTGAGCCCTGACGTCATCCTCATGGACGTGAAGATGCCCGGCACCGACGGCGTGGAGGCGCTGCGCGGCCTCAGCGAGCGGGGCAGCCCCGCCCGCGTGCTGGTCGTCACGAGCTTCACCGAGCAGCGCACCGTCATCCCGGCCCTCCGCGCCGGCGCCGCCGGGTACGTCCACAAGGACATCGACCCGGACGCCCTGGCCGCCGCGGTCAGGGCCGTGCACGCCGGCCATGTGCTGCTCCAGCCGGAGGTCGCCAGCGCGCTGCTCGCCCAGGAGACGCCCGGCGGACCCGGCGGGCGGGCCGGAACCCTGACGGAGCGGGAGCGCGAGGTCCTCGCCCTCATCGCGCGCGGCCGCTCCAACCGCGAGATCGCCCGGGCCCTGGTGCTGTCCGAGAAGACGGTCAAGACGCACGTGTCGAACATCCTGATGAAGCTCGACCTCGCCGACCGCACCCAGGCGGCGCTGTGGGCCGTGCGGCACGGGCTTACGGACTGAGCCCGGCCGGACCCGTCCCCGCCAGTCAGTCAAGCTGACCGTCATATCCGCACCTCACCGGTCATTCGGACGTGTGATCATCACCCGGATGACGCATCTTCCGCGCCGGACCGCCGTTGGGCATGACGTGCCGCGACAGCACTGCCGCGGCTTCGTGCAAGGAAGGTCAGAAGAAGTGAAGATGCTCAAGAAGGCTGCCGCTGTGACCCTGATGGCGAGCGGTATCGCCGCCGCCGGTGCCGGTGTTGCCACCGCCCAGTCCGGCGCCGTCGGCGGCGCCGTCGGTTCCCCGGGCGTGGTCTCCGGCAACGACGTCCAGGTGCCGGTCCACGTCCCGGTCAACGCGACGGGGAACTCCGTCAACGTGATCGGGCTGCTGAACCCGGTCTTCGGGAACGCCTCGGCCAACGGCTGAGCCGGCGCGGGTCCGGGGCGGCTCCGGGCGGCACCGCCGTCCCGGGCCCCGCTCGCCCGAACGTGGGTTACGCGGGCACTCCCCGTGCCATCACCGCACGGCGGGGCGTTGTGCCTCATGTGACCTGGTTCATCCGGGTCCGGCACAGTTCCATCCAGGAGGAAGCGCTACCCATGAACACTGCCAGGAAGGCAGCTCTCCTGCTCGCTATCACGGGAGCCGCCATCGGTACCACGGCGGGCACCGCCTGCGCCCACGACGGAGCGTTCGCCCAGGCCAAGACGGCGAAGTCCCCGGGCGTCGTGTCCGGGAACGGCATCCAGGTCCCGGTCAGCATCCCCGTCAACGCGGTGGGGAACAGCGTCAACGTGATCGGGATCCTGAACCCGGCCTTCGGCAACACCGGCGCCAACGTCTGAGTCCGGCGCCCGGCACGCCACCACTCCACACCCGTGAGGCCCCCGGCGGCTGACGGCCACCGGGGGCCTCACGGTGCGCTCAGCCCTGCTGCCGCTGAAGCTCCTCGGCGTAGGCGTTGTACGCCGCTACCCGCGCCCGGCGGGCGGCGCGCTCCACCGGCCGCAGCAGGCGGTCGCGCTCGGCGAGCTGCGCCGCGCTGACCGCGCCGCTCTCGTCCTCGCTCGCCACGTCGCTGGCGATGTCCACGAGCGTCCCCACCCGCTGCGCCAGCTCCAGCACCCGTGCGGCGCGCGCCGGGTACCCCGGTGCCAGCAGCGCCCGCGGCCGCGACCGGGCGCGGTATGCCTCCAGCCGCGCCATGGCCACCGGGCCTGCGCCCGCCACGTCGAGCGCCGTCAGCGCCTCCGTGGCCTCCCGCAGCACCTCCGCCAGCTCCCGTTCGGCCTCGGCCAGCGTCGGCACGTCCGCCGGGGGTGCCTGCCGCACCGGCAGGCACCGCCACAGCACCTCGGTCAGCACGTCGCCCTCGGGCCCGGCCTCGCTCACCTCCGGCACGAGCCCGATGCTGGCCGCCGCGCCCCGCCCCGACGCCAGCACGGCCTCGCCGGCCTCCAGCGCCGCCACGTTGAACTCCGGCGGTCCGCTCAGACCGAGCGGGTGGCCAGGCGCGGGCAGCGCGATGCGCAGTCCCGCCACCCCCAGCGACCGCAGCCTGCCGAACGCGAGGGTGAGCCCCACCGCGTCCGGCTCGCCGGGCAGGCCCGTCACCCGGTGGACTGTGTCGGACGCCACTGTGCGCTGCGCCGCGTCATCGGGTGACACCAGCCCGGCCAGCAGGGCGTTGCCCCAGGCGGCGAACCGCCCCGCTCGTGGTTCCTCCAGCATGGCCTCTACCTTAGGGAAGGAGCCCCAACGGGCCTCCTGACGGCAGGGCGTCCGCATCCGTGGCGTAAGTTGTGCCTGGGTGAGTGACGGCGACAGCAAGGGGAGAGACCGCGCGCATGAGCGATGTACTGGAGCTGGTGGACGTATCCGTGGTCCGTGACGGCCGGGCTCTGCTGGACCATGTGTCGTGGTCGGTCAACGAGGGCGAGCGCTGGGTGATCCTGGGACCCAACGGCGCGGGCAAGACCACGCTCCTCAACGTGGCCTCCAGCTATCTCTTCCCGACCACGGGCACCGCGCAGATCCTCGGCGAGAAGCTCGGCAGCGTGGACGTCTTCGAACTCCGCCCGCGCATCGGCATGGCGAGCAGCGCGCTTGCGGACAAGCTCCCGCGCCGCCAGACCGTCCTCCAGACGGTCCTCACCGCCGCCTACGGCATGACCGCCGGCTGGCGTGAGTCCTACGACGAGGTCGACGAGCGGCGCGCCCGCGCCTTCCTCGACAGACTGGGCATGAGCGAGCTGCTCGACCGCAAGTTCGGCACCCTCTCCGAGGGCGAGCGCAAGCGCACGCAGATCGCCCGTTCCCTGATGTCCGACCCCGAGCTGCTGCTCCTGGACGAGCCCGCTGCCGGGCTCGACCTCGGCGGCCGCGAGGACCTGGTCCGGCGCCTTGGCAGGCTGGCGCGCGACCCGTACGCACCCTCGATGATCATGGTCACGCACCATGTCGAGGAGATTGCCCCGGGGTTCACGCACGTGCTGCTGCTCCGCCAGGGCAAGGTGCTCGCCGCGGGGCCGATCGAGACGACGCTCACCTCCGCCAGCCTGTCCCACTGCTTCGGGCTGCCGCTCGTCGTCGAGCGCAACGGCGACCGCTGGACCGCCCAGGGGCTGCCGCTGGGCTGACGGGCCGTCCGCGCGCGCCACGACGGCCTGACAACCCGACGCACGTGCCCTGTTGGGCGCAACACCCTGGGTCCTAGGATGGTCACGTGGACTTCTGGGTGTGGTGGCTGGTCGCTGCCGGAGGATTCGCGATCGTTCTCGTGCTGACCGCGATGCCGGAGCTGGGCATGCTGTCGGCCGGTGCCGCCGCGGCGGCGGTCGCCGCGGGCCTGACGGACAACGTGGTCGTCCAGGTGCTCGTCTTCGCGGTCGTCTCCGTCCTCCTCATCGCCCTGGTGCGCCCGCTCGCCCGGCGCGCCAGGAACGCCGCGCCCGAGCTGACAGGCGCGGACGCACTGCGTGGCAGGTCCGCTACAGTGCTGGAGCGTGTCGACCACACCGACGGGCGCATCAAGCTGGCGGGCGAGGTCTGGTCCGCCCGCTCGCTGAGCGCGGACGACATCTTCGAGCCGGGCAGCGAGGTGAGCGTCGTCGAGATCGACGGGGCCACCGCAGTCGTGATGTGATGGGGCGGTTGCCCGACAACACTTTCCACTCATCTAGCCGTTGGGGGAGTAGCGATGGAGCCCGCCATCGTCATCGTGCTGGTCGTCCTGGTGGTGCTGGTGATCCTCGCGCTGGTGCAGACGATCCAGGTGATCCAGCAGGCGAGCGCGGCCATCGTTGAGAGATTCGGCCGCTACACCCGCACTCTCAATGCCGGCCTGAACATCGTCGTTCCGTTCATCGACCGGATCCGCAACCGTATCGACCTGCGCGAGCAGGTCGTCCCGTTCCCGCCCCAGCCGGTGATCACCCAGGACAACCTGGTCGTGAACATCGATACGGTGATCTACTACCAGGTCATGGATGCCCGGGCGGCCACGTACGAGGTCTCCAACTACATCCAGGCCATCGAGCAGCTCACGGTCACCACGCTGCGGAACATCATCGGCGGCATGGACCTGGAGCGGACGCTGACCTCCCGCGAGGAGATCAACGCGGCGCTCCGGGGCGTCCTCGACGAGGCCACCGGCAAGTGGGGCATCCGCGTCAACCGCGTCGAGCTGAAGGCGATCGAGCCGCCGACCTCCATCCAGGACTCGATGGAGAAGCAGATGCGCGCCGACCGTGACAAGCGCGCCGCGATTCTCCAGGCCGAGGGCATCCGGCAGTCCGAGATCCTCCAGGCGGAGGGTGCGAAGCAGGCCGAGATCCTGCGGGCCGAGGGTGACGCCCGTGCCGCGGCCCTGCGGGCCGAGGGTGAGGCGCAGGCCATCCGCACGGTCTTCGAGGCGATCCACGCCGGCGACCCGGACCAGAAGCTGCTCTCCTACCAGTACGTGCAGATGCTGCCGAAGATCGCCGAGGGCGACTCGAACAAGCTGTGGATCGTGCCGAGCGAGATCGGGGAGGCGCTCAAGGGCCTGGGCGGCAATCTCAGCCGCATGACCGCCGCCAGCGGCGGGGGCGGAGGCGGGGACGACGACTCGTCCGCCTCCGCCCTGGAGAAGCGGCCGCCCCGGCAGCAGCCCCGGATCGAGTAGCGCCCCGGGGAGTTCCGGACCACCGCCCCGCCGCCGCCTGGCCCCGCGCTCAGGCGGCGGCGGGGTTCTCGTATTCGCCGATGAGGTGGCCGCGGCCGAGCGCGTGGAAGCGGAGCATGAAACCGACCTGCGCCGGCGTCGCGTTCTCGTCCGGGCCGAGCTTCTCGGAGTCGACGGCGTAGACGGTGAAGACGTAGCGGTGCGGCCCGTCGCCGGGGGGCGGCGCCGCGCCGCCGAAGTCCCTGGTCCCGTAGTCGTTGCGGATGTGGATCGCTCCCGGCGGCAGGCCCTTCATGTCCCCGGTGCCGGCACCGGCCGGCAGCTCGGTGACGTTGGCGGGGATGTCGATGAGCACCCAGTGCCAGAAGCCGCTGCCGGTGGGAGCGTCCGGGTCGAAGCAGGTGACGGCGTAGCTCTTGGTGCCCTCGGGAGCGTCCGACCAGCTCAGCTGGGGCGAGGTGTTCCCCCGGTCGAAGACCTGGGCGTCGCCCAGCCGCCCGCCGTCCACGATGTCCGTGCTGCTGACCGTCACGGGGGCGACGGGCGGGTGGAAGTCGTGGGGAAGCGGGCGTCGCCGTTCTGACATGCGCAACCTCCTTGTTGGGTGGATCACTGGCCAGCCAGCCTAGTCAGGACGGCGGCTCCGGTTCGCGGGCGCGGGCCGTATCGTCGGGGGCGTCCGTGCCGGGAACGCGGCGGACGGGAGCGCGACGCGAGACGGGAGACGAGACGCATGACAGCTGAGGGCGACAGCCTGGCCGGGCAGCCGTTCCGCGCTGAGGATCTCGCTCGCCCTGCTGAGGACGTCGCCCCCAGACTGCTCGGTGCCGTCCTCACCCACGTGACACCCGAGGGAACCGTGAGCATCTCCATCACGGAGACCGAGGCGTACTCCGGTATGGACGACCCGGCCTCCCACGCCTACCGGGGCTGGACGCCAAGCAACGCCGTGATGTTCGGGCCCGCAGGACACCTGTACGTGTACCGGTCTCACGGCCTCCACTGGTGCGCCAACATCGTCACTGGTACAGACGGCGTCGCCTCCGGCGTCCTCATCCGGGCGGGCAGGATCACCGAAGGAGAGGACCTGGCACGCAAGCGGCGCGGGGCGAAGGTCGAGACCCCACGCCTGGCGCGGGGACCGGGGAACGTGTGCCAGGCGCTCGGCATCACGGCAGAGCACAAGGGCACAGACCTGCTGACGGGCGCCTCGGTCACGCTGTCTGAGGGCGAGCCGCCACCCGCCGCGCTCATCCGGGTTGGTCCCCGGGTAGGCGTGAGCAGAGCCCACGACTGGCAGCACCGCTTCTACCTCGCCGGGGATCCCACGGTCTCGGCGTACCGGCTGAGCCCGAGAGCCAAGCCGTCCGGCGGCATCTGACCGGCGGCTGACAGGGAGGCGGAGGGCCGTCCCGCCCGGGAGTGACGTAAGGGACGTCCCCGCGGCTGTGCCGGCCGCGCCGGCACACGACCGCTGTCCACAGCCACCGGCACGAGCGGACCGGCACGGCTCGCGAGGGCCCCGGCGGGTCCTGCGCCGGTTCCCGCCGCGCGCTGGTGGACACCACGCACGGATACGAGGTGGACGACGTGCGCGGTGCGCACGAACCTGCACCGACCACACCTGCCAGCCGTCACCGCGAGCCGCTGCCTGCCACCCTCAGCGAGGCTGCCCGCGCCGCCCGCAGACTCGGCTTGACTCACCGGCGGCCAGGTCGTAATGTTGGTCGAGTCGCTTCAGAGAGCAGACATAAGACCCACTGCCGGAAGGCGGCGGGCAGTGTGCTGAAGCAGCCCTACCATTTAGCTTTGACCTCCATCCGTGGAGGCTCTTTCGGTGCGCCCGGAAAAGCAGCCACGGGGCCGGATTAGGAGCTGGCCGGGAGATCGGCTAATATG
>NZ_JAERRL010000021.1 GCF_016741785.1 Streptomyces sp. 7-21 | reverse complement strand
CCATCAAACGGACTCACCAAAATCGCCACCACATCCGCCAGCGCAGACCGCTCCACCACAAACCCACTCATCCCTGCTCCTTCCGGTCGTGCTCGGTCGGGAAAGCCCGGTGTACGAAGCCCTCGATGTGCGCGCGGAGCAGCTGTGCTGCTCCGTCGGCGTCGCCCTCCTCGGCGCGCGCGAGGATCGCGGCGTGCTCGTCGGCCTCGCGTTGCCAGGTGGGCGAGGTCTGCCAGGCGACGGAGGACACCAGGGCGGCCTGGTCGCGCAGGTCGTCGAGCATCCGGGCCAGCAGCGGGTTGCCGCAGGGCTGGTACAGGGCACGGTGGAAGTCCCGGTTCGCCAGCGACCGTTCAGCGGCGTCCTCGGCGGCCGAGGCACGTTCGAGCGCGGCGTGCGCGGGGGCCAGGTCGGCGGCCGCGGCCACGGTCCGGCGCAGGGCCTCCGGCTCCAGCAGCAGCCTCACGTCGTAGACCGAGCGGGCCATGCCGGCGTCCACGGTCCTCACGGAGGCGCCCTTGTAGGCGCTCATCACCACGAGCCCGCGTCCGGCGAGGGTCTTCAGCGCCTCGCGCACCGGCGTCTTGGACACCCCGAAGGCGGCGGCGAGTTCGGTCTCCACCAGCGGCGAACCGGGCGCCAGCTGACCGGTGAGAATGGCGCGTGTCAGGTGCCCCAGGACGTACTGCGTCCGGGAGGGGACGGGCACCGGGGCGGCGCCGGACAAGGGTGCGTTCATGCGTGGGGGCCTTCGCAGTCTGCGCTCGCGTACGGCATCTCGTATATGACATACGGAGTATGAGATGCCCGGGTGCGATGACGGTAAGACCGCTCGAGGGCCCCGTCAACGGTTCGGACAGAAAAAAGTAAGGGCTTTCTACGACGGCTGCGCGCACGCCGAAGCGGCGGCGGGCGCCGCCCGCCGCCGCCAGGCCGTGCCGCGGCCCTGACCGGCCGGGGGATCAGCAGGTGTTGTCCTGGCTGTTCTGCCAGATGATGTTGCTGATCGTGATGTTCTCGCCGCACGGGTTCTCGGTGATGGCCGAGTTGATCACCGTGAGGTTCGACAGGGTGATGTCCCGGTTGTTGGCGAACTCGTCGCGCGCGGCCAGGCGGATCTCGCCGCCGCCCGAAACGGTGCCGCTGCTGGCCGCGATCGTCACGTTGTAGCAGTTCTCGATGAGGATCGCGTTGTTGCCGGTGTCGGCGAGGTCCACCCGGTCGATGACGGCACCGCCGCTCTCCGAGACGCAGAAGACGCCGCGGCCGCCGCCGCGGGCGATGACCTCTCCGACGTGGATGTTGGCCGGGTAGCCGTCGTTGATCCGGCCGTTGCGGTTGGCCATGCGGAACGCGGCGTAGCCGGTGCCGGTGCCGGCGTCCGTGGCGTTGACCGTGCCGATGTCGGCGTTGATCGTGTCGTTCAGCAGCAGCCCGGACTCGCCGACGCTGGTGGCGGTGATGGTGCCCGCGGTGAAGCCGTCCACGCCGTAGGTCTCCACCGCGTGGCTGCCCGCGCCCGAGATGGTGGCGCTGTCGATGCTGACGTTGGTGGTGCGCTGGCTGCGGTCGCCGTGGTTGTCGATCCGGATGCCGAGGCCGCCGGAAAGCTCCATCGTGATCTGGCCGAGGCTTACGTGGTGGGCGTTCTGGACGAAGATCCCGAAGTACGGTGCCCCGGTCATGTTCTCCAGGTACGGCACCGCGACGTTCTCGGCGTTCCGGATCCGGATCGGCGCCTGCCCGGCCGACATCGACCCGGTGACCTCAAGGGTCCCGCAGACCTCCAGCGAGGTGTAGCTGGGCAGGTCGAGGGACTGCTCGGCGGGCACGCTGCCGGAGCCCCTGACGACGACGGACTCCATGCTGGTGCGGTTGGGCGTCAGGCTGCCGACGGCGGCGCGCATCGCCTCCAGCAGGGAGTCACCGCTGTAGCCGGGGGCGGTCCAGGTGCCGCCGTTCTGCACGACCTCGGCGTCGTAACTGCCGTCGCCGCAGGCGAGGGTGCCGACGTCGCCCGCCACCGGGCCGGGCGGGACACCCTGCGGCTTCTCTTGCGCGGCGGTGGCCGGGGCGGTCAGCGCGGCGGCGGTGGCGAGCACCACGACTCCGGTGAGCAGCATGGCGGGCCGGCGTTTCCAGATGGGCGTTGCGGCTCTGGTTCCCATCGCTGAACTCCTGTGGTGTGGGGTTGGTGCGAGCGCTCAGCCGTGCCGCCGCAGACGCAGGGTGAATCGATTCAGCATGACGGGCGAAGCGCGTCTGCCGCACGGCACCCGCCACGGCAAGGTAGTCATGCACACGTCAATACGACGGGTAAGCGCTTGCGGACGCGCTGAGTATCCCAACGGCCGTTAGGGGCGTCAACCGCCAAGGACACCATGCCTGTTCGGCGCCGGGCGCCCCGCGAGCCGCCCGGCGCCGGGCACGCCGCTACGGCCTCCAGCCCGGATCGCGGCCGCTCATCCCCAGCGCCCGGTCCAGCAGGGGGGCGTCCTCAAGAACCGCCACCACCGGGCCGAAGCCACTGCCCTCGCGGGAGGCGTCGTCCGCGTCCTGTGACATCAGCGCCAGGGAGGCCCGCGCCGTGGCGTCGTAGCAGGGGTACGCCTGGCCCGTAGCCCGCGCCAGGTCCCAGCCGTGGAGGAAGAGTTCGTTGAGCGCCACCAGGCCCGCGACCTCCCCGGGCATGGTCACCCCGCCCGCCCGTGTCGTCCCCTCCCAGGCGGCCGGGTCACGCCAGGCGGCGGCGACCTCCGCCAGGCGGCCGCGCAGCCGCCCGCGCCAGTCGCCCGCCAGCGAGGGCACAGGGGCGGCCGGGTCGTCGGGGCTGAGGTCAGTGCCCGGCCCCCGCTCCTTGCGGGCGGCGTCGCGGAACGCCACTGTCAGGCCCAGCAGGTGCGCCACCAGGTCCCGCACCCGGTACTCCTCGCACGGAGTACGGGCGTCGAGCTGGGACTCGGTCACGCCGTCGAGCAGCGCACTCAGGCCGCGGGCGGCGGGCGTCAGGTCGGGCCGGGCCGGGGTCTCGCTGGAGAAAGCAGTCATACCCTGCACGACTCGCCGCCCGGCGGGAACTCATCGGTGGCGGCGGGGGCTCCGTGCCCCCTTGTGCCGCTGCCCCGTCCCCCGCTCCCCGCGCCTCAGCCCTGGGAGCGGGCCTTGAACGCCGCCTTCCGGGCCTCCTTCGCGACCTGGCGGTCGGGGTGGAGCCGGCCAATGGCCTCCAGCACGGCGGATGTGGCCGGGTGGTCCGAGCGCCACGCCCGTTCCAGGAAGCCGCTGTGCTGGCTGGTCAGGCCGGTCAGCAGCTCACGCAGCTCGTCGTCGTCCCGGTCCCTGCCCGCGTTCAGCTGGGCGGCAATCGTGTCGATCGTCAGCCAGAAGACGGTGTCCTCACTCGGCGCCGGCACGTTGCGCGCCCCGCGCTCGGCCAGCCACACGCGGGCCAGGCCGCCGAGTTCCCGGTCCGCCAGCACCTCGCGGACGGCCGGCTCGGCCCGCTCATCAAGCAGTGACAGCGCGAGCTGGCAGCCGAGCCGCCTCCCCGGCGCCGCCTCGTCCGTGCCGCGCGCGGCGTCCAGCAGCCGGCGCGCCGCCGCGAGCGGGTCCTGCCCCTCAAGCCAGAGTCCGGCTTCCTCCCGGGCGGTGCTTTCGGGCTGGCCGAGCAGCGCGGTGAGCAGCTCGCAAGGCTCGGCGTGACGCAGGTCGCCCACCAGGGGCGCCTCGATGCCGGATTCCCGCATCCGCTCGCGCACGCCGTAGCGGCCCAGCGCGGTCAGGCGCACCCGCCCGAAGGCACCGAGCGCGTCGTCGTCCGCGGGCAGGACGTCCGCGCCGCCGTCCAGCGCCCCGTCCCCGGGCTCGTAGGCGACCAGGCCGGTGCCGGCCAGTACCTGGAACTGCTCGTCCAGCAGGGCCGACAGGGCGGCCACCTCGTCGACGTCGTGCTCGGTGAGCTGCTCGGGCCCCTCGGGCACCAGCACGGCCGTGGCCAGCACCGGCAGCGGGACGCTGCCGCCCGCGGCGATCTCCTCGTGGGAGGCGGTGAAGAAGTACAGGGTGCCGAGCGCGGAGTCCAGCAGGGAGAGCGCCTCGGCGGCGTCGCCCCGCTCCCAGGACAGCCCGCCGTCGCCGGCGAACTCGTCCGGCTCCCCGTCGCCGGGGTCGCCGGGCTCCGCCGTCTCGTCCAGCGCGGCCGCCGCCGCGTCGGCGAGTACGCCGTCGAGTCCCTCGCGCCACGCGGCCAGCACGTCGGCCGGCTTGCCCTCCTCCAGCCGGGCCAGGGCCTCGCCGGGCGAGGCGGTCTCGTCCCCGGTCTCCCCCGCCGCGTCCGGTATGTCGATCAGTCCCGCGTTGACGGCGAAACACCAGGCGTCGACCACCTCGGGGCTGGCGGTGTCCGCCTCCGGGCCGCCGGGGCCGGACGCCAGCCCCAGCCGGGCGGCCGCCTCGCGCACCCGGCCGCCGGACGGCAGGCCGTCGGCGGCCACCGGAACGCCGGGGCCGATCCAGCGGGCGAGGGCCAGGGCATGGCCGAGGAGCGGTGCGGCGAGCGCCTCGCGGGCCAGCTCGTCCTCGGCGGGAAGGCGCACGGGCGGCAGGGCGGGGCGGTCCTCGGCGGGCATCTGATGGCGCTCCTCGGCTGGAAGAAACGGGGCTCCGCGTGGTGCGCGGGGCCGGGTGGCCCAGCCTAGTTGACCCAGCTGACGGCCCGTCGGCCGCCCGGGAGGACGGGGGCCGTCGCCGGAAAGCCGGCTGCCGGCGGCCGACGAGGGCGTTGACAGGCGCCGGACAATCCGAAAGGTTGACGCGCGTAGCGATCTGCCGCTTCCCCGCCCGCTCACTTCCGGAGGAACCTGTGAGACTGACGGCCCGTTCCCGCCCCGCGGGCGCCGTGCTGACCGGTGTGCTCGCCGCCGGCCTGGCCTGTGCCCTGCTGCCCCCGTCGCCGGCCGCCGCCGGGGACGGGGCCGGCCCGGGTGCCGGCGCCGTGCGCATCCACGACATCCAGGGCCACACCCGTATATCACCGCTCGCGGGGCAGCGCGTCAGCGGCGTCACGGGCATCGTCACGGGCGTGCGGGACTACGGCGCGCGCGGCTTCTGGATGCAGGACCCGGTGGGCGACGGCGACCGGCGGACCAGCGAGGGCCTGTTCGTGTACACCGGGTCGGCGCCGGGCGTGGAGCCGGGCGACGAGGTGAGCGTCGCGGGCACCGTCACCGAGTACTACGACGGCGGCGAGGAGGCGGGCGGCCAGTCGGTCACGCAGCTGTCCTCGCCCGCGGTGACCGTCCTGTCCACGGGCAACCCGCTGCCCGAGCCGGTGATGCTGACGGCGGACGCGGTGCCCGATGCGTACGCGCCGCCGGGCGATCCGGCGCGCGGCGGCTCGATCGAGGACCGCACGCTGCGCCCCGGCGTCTGGGCACTCGACCTGTACGAGTCGCTGGAGGGCATGAACACCGCGGTCGCCGATGCCCGCGTGGTCGGTCCCAGCACCGAGTACCACGAGCTGTGGGTGACCGTGGACCCGGACGAGAACCCGTCGGCGCGCGGCGGCACGGTGTACGGCTCCTACCACTCCCCCAATCCGGCGCGGCTGAAGATCGAGTCGCTGACGCCGGTAGCCGAACACCCGTTTCCGGTGGCGAACGTGGGCGACGTGCTGACCGGCGTCACATCCGGGCCGCTGGACTACGACGGCTTCGGAGGCTATCTGCTCGCGGCCCGCGAGCTGGGCGAGGTGACCGCCGGGGGCCTGGCGCCCGAGGCGACCCGGCCGCAGCGCCGCGACGAACTGGCCGTCGCCACTTACAACGTGGAGAACCTTCACCCGGGCGACGACCCGGAGAAGTTCGCGCGGCTGGCCGCCGGGGTGGTGGACCACCTTGCGTCGCCCGACATCGTCGCCCTGGAGGAGATCCAGGACAACAGCGGCCCCGAGGACGACGGCACCGTCGCCGCCGGCGAGACGCTGCGCCTGCTCACCGAGGCCATCGCCGCGGCGGGCGGCCCCCGGTACGAGTGGCGCGTCATCGACCCGGTCGACGGCCAGGACGGCGGCCAGCCCGGCGGCAACATCCGCAACGCCTTCCTGTTCAACCCCGCCCGGGTCTCGTTCACCGACCGGCCCGGCGGCGACGCCACCACTGCCACCGAGGTCGAGCGCCGGCACGGCCGCGCGGCGCTGAGCGTCTCCCCCGGCCGGGTCGCGCCCGGCGACGAGGCGTGGCGGGACAGCCGCAAGCCGCTGGCGGGCGAGTTCACCTTCCGCGGCGAGACCGTCTTCGTGATCGCCGTCCACTTCGCCTCCAAGGGCGGGGACGAGCCGCTGTACGGGCGCCACCAGCCGCCGGCCCGCCCCAGCGAGGAGCAGCGGCTGGCGCAGGCCGAGGCGGTGCGCGGCTTCGTCGGGGAGATCCTGCGGGCCCAGCGCGACGCGGACGTCGTCGTGCTCGGCGATGTCAATGACTTCGAGTTCTCGGCCACCACGCGGGCGCTGACGGCGGGCGGCGCGCTGCGCCCGGCCGCGTACGCGCTGCCGGCCGACGAGCGCTACACCTACGTGTTCGAGGGCAATTCCCAGGTGCTCGACCAGACCCTGGTGTCGCCGTCGATCCGCCGCTTCGACTACGACATCGTGCACGTGAACGCCGAGTTCGCCGGCCAGGCCAGCGACCACGACCCGCAGGTGCTGCGCTTCACGCCCTGACCGTCCGCCAGGCGGGCCAGGCTGGGAGACTGCCGGACATGAGCAGCGACCCGGACATGCCCCTCGGCCGCCACGCGGCCGCGATGATCACTCCGTTCACCGCGAGCGGCGCCCTCGACACCGAGGGCGCTCAGCGGCTCGCCGCGCACCTGACGCGGCGGGGCGGCTGCGACGCGCTGGTGGTGAACGGCGCGGCGGGCGAGTCGCCGACGACGACGGACGCGGAGAAGACGGCGCTGGTCCGCGCCGTCGTCCAGGCCGTGGGCGACCGCGCGACGGTGGTGGCGGGCGTCGGCGGCAGCGATACCCGGCACGCGGTGGCGCTGGCGCGCGCGGCGCGCGTGACCGGCGCGCGAGGGCTGCTGGTGGCGCCGCCGAGCTGCCCGCACCTCGGCCAGGAGGAGGTCGTCCGCCATCTGCACACGGTCGCCGACGCCACGGACCTGCCGGTGCTGGTGCGTGACGTCGCCCACCGCGCCGGCAGCGGGCCGGCGCTGACGGCCGGTTCGCTGCGGCGGCTGGCCGCGCACCCGCGCGTCGCCGGCGTCGAGGGCGCCGCCGGTGACCCGCTCACGACCGGGCTGGTCCTGGCCGGCACGGACCTGGCCTGCTACTCGGGCGCCGACGAGCTGAACCTGCCGCTGTTCGCCCTGGGCGCGCGGGGATACGTCTCCACGGTGGCCAACGTGGCGGGCCCGCAGGTGCGGGCGGTGCTTGACGCGTTCGAGGCGGGCGACCACGCCCGGGCCGCCCGGCTGCACGGCGCACTGCTGCCGCTGGTCGAGGCGATGACGGGCGTGCCCGGCGCGGTCGCGGTCAAGGCGCTGTTCCGCGCGGCCGGCCTGCCGGGCGGCCCGGTGCGCGGCCCGCTGCGCGACGGGGACGCGGCGCTGACCGAGCGGCTGGCCGGGGCGCTGCGCCGGGCCGTGACCGGGTGCGCCGAAGCGGGCGCGTAGCACGCCGGGCAGGCTCCCGGCTACGGGGCGGCGGCCGGCGCCTGCGGAGGCGCGGCGTCGCGGCCGGTGCTCGCGTGGTCCGTCAGGTGCCGGGCGAGCATCGTGGCGCCGGCGACCGCCCCCGGCATCAGCACCACGGCTCCCAGCGGCAGCATGAACAGCAGCACCAGCGGCACGCCGAAGCCGAGGGCGGCCCCGAGGTGGCGGCGCAGCAGCCGCAGCCGTTCCCGCACGGCAACGCCCCGTCGTTCCATGGCGAACGACGTCAGCTCGGCCGCCAGGAAGAACCCGGAGACGGCGGCTCCCAGCACCGGGATGACGGTCTGGCCGAGCACCGGCACGAAGCCGAGCACGAACAGCGGCACCGTCACCAGCGCCATCCGCAGCAGCAGGGAGCAGCTGTCGCGCAGGGAGTGCCATAGCTGCCGCCACAGCGGCAGCTGCGGCGGGCCGCCCGGCACGCCCCCTTCGGAGTCGTCGACGCGCTCGGAGAGCGTTTCGTAGAAGGGGTCGCCGATCAGCAGCGTGACCGCGGTGAACGTGACCGCCGCCAGTGCCAGGCCGCCGCCGGTCAGGGCGAGGGCAACCACGGTGCGCAGCAGCGTGCGCCAGGTCTCGTCCCAGTTGTCGGCGAACGGCGTCGCCCAGGCGGCGAGGTCACCGGCGTTGAGCAGCAGGGCGACGAGCGCCCCCGCGTAGATCACGAGCGTGATCAGCGCGGGGAGCAGCCCGAACCCCAGCCAGCGCCGTCTGCGCAGGACCCACAGCTGTCCGCGTCCCAGGAGGGCGAGCCCGGTCGCTATGCCGTGCACGGGCGCGGCGTCCTCTCAGTTGTGGCTGTGCAGCTCGGCGTTGAGCCCGCCCCAGGAGCCGGTGCGGGGCAGCGCCTCGACCACGCCCGTGGTGGAGTTGCGGCGGTACAGCAGGTTGTCGGCGCCGGACAGCTCCAGGGCCTTGACGACCTTGCCGTCGGGCAGCGTGACCCGGGTGCCCGCCGTGACGTAGAGCCCGGCCTCGACGACGCAGTCGTCGCCGAGCGAGATGCCGATGCCGGCCTGGGCGCCCAGCAGGCAGCGCTCCCCGATGGAGATGGTTTCCTTCCCGCCGCCGGAGAGCGTGCCCATGATGGAGGCGCCGCCCCCGATGTCCGAGCCGTCGCCGACGACGACGCCCGCGCTGATGCGGCCCTCGACCATCGAGATGCCGAGGGTGCCCGCGTTGTAGTTGCAGAAGCCCTCGTGCATCACGGTGGTGCCGGTCGCCAGGTGGGCGCCGAGCCGCACGCGGTCGGCGTCGGCGATCCGCACCCCGGAGGGGACCACGTAGTCGGTCATGCGGGGGAACTTGTCCACGCTCGTCACCGCGAACGGGAGGCCCTCGGCGCGCGCAGCCAGCCGGGCCCGCCCGACGTTCTCCGGCGTGACCGGGCCCAGGCTCGTCCAGGCGACGTTCGCCAGCAGGCCGAAAACGCCCTCCAGGTTGAGCCCGTGCGGGCGGACGAGACGGTGGCTGAGCAGGTGAAGCCGCAGGTAGACGTCGTGGGCGTCCTGGGGCTTGTCGTCCAGCGACGCGATGACCGTGCGGACCGCCACGACCTCGACGCCGCGGCGGGGATCGGGCCCCAGCGCGCGGGAGGCGTCCGGTCCGAGCAGCTCGGCGGCGCGCTCCGGGGACAGCCGCTCGGTGCCCGCCGGGCCCGGGTCCTCGGTGAGTTCCGGGGCCGGGTACCAGGTGTCGAGCACGGTCCCGTCGTCGGTCACGGTGGCCAGCCCGGCGGCGACCGCGCCGGAGTGCGAGGTGGTGGGTGCGTCGGTCATGCCCCAGACGCTAACCCGTCCGGCCGCCGCCGTGCGAACTGGCTCCCCCGCCGGGCAGCACCCGCGCGAAAGCGGCGCTGACCTGCTCCGCGTCGAAGGGCGCGCCGGTCACCAGCAGCTGGAGCGTGAGCCCGTCGGCGAGGGCGACGACGGCGCGGGCGGTGGCCTCGTCGGAAAGGCGGCGGCGGATCAGCTCCGCCGTCTCGGCGTACCAGCGGGCGGCCACCGGGCGCACCGCCGGATGACGGAGGGCGGCGACGTACAGCTCGTACTCCAGCTGGGTCCGCTCGCGGCCGGGGCCGACGCACTCACCGACGAAGCGCGCCAGCTCTTCGGCCGGCGGGCGGGCCGGGTCCATGCCGTCCAGCCAGCGCTCCAGGCGCTCCCGCCACCGGCCGGTGACCCGCTCCAGCGCGGCGACCAGCAGCTCGTCGCGCCCGGAGAAGTGGTAGGTCGTCGAGCCCAGCGGCACGCCGGCCTCGGCGGCGACGGCCCGGTGGGTGAGGCCGGCGACGCCGCGCTCGGCGACGACGCGCACGGCCGCCTCGGTGAGCCGCTCGCGGCGGTCGGGGTCGTAGCGGCGGGTGCGGCCGGCCATCAGTGGGCACCGCTGAGGTTGAGGACGACGACGCCGGCGATGACGAGCAGCACGCCCAGGATCTTCGCGGCGGAGGCGGTCTCCCCCATGACCGCCATGCCCAGGGCGGCGATGAGCGCCGTGCCGGCCCCGGACCAGATGGCGTAGGCCGTACCGACCTCCATGTCCTTCAGCGTCCGCGCCAGCATCGCGAAGGCGATCAGGTAGCCGGCGACGGTGCCCAGCGAGGGCCACAGCCTGCTGAACCCGTCGCTGTACTTCATGCACGTGGTGCCGCCGATCTCGGCGAGTATCGCGGCGGCGAGGGTCAGATTGGCCATGTGGACGAGCGTACACAACGTTATGGACTACCGTCCATAACACGGCGCTGGCGGAGTGACCCGCCCGCGCGCCGACGAGTGGCCTCCCGCCGCGGTCCCGCATCCTTGCGGCGTTGGACGGCAGCCCAGCTCAGGGAGTGAGAAGCGATGGCACAGTGCGAGGTCTGCGGCAACGACTACCGGATGTCGTTCGAGGTGCACGCCGCCGGCAGCGTGCACGTCTTCGACAGCCTCGAATGCGCGGCCCAGAAGATGGCACCCGTCTGCGAGAACTGCGGCTGCCGCATCCTCGGGCACGGCATGGAGACGGAGCAGGGCCGCTTCTACTGCTGCGGCCACTGCGCCCGCGCCCAGGGCCACGCCGCGCTCGTCGACCACGCCTGACCCCGCGCCGCGGAACCCCCGCAACGACACGGCGGTGCCCCGATCCCCGTGCGGCACAGGGACCGGGGCACCGCCGCGCGCCGGCCGGATGTGGGTCAGACGTTGAAGCCGAGCGCCCGCAGCTGCTCGCGCCCCTCGTCAGTGATCTTGTCGGGACCCCACGGCGGCATCCAGACCCAGTTGATCCGCAGGTCCTTCACCAGGCCCTCGGTCGCCGTCCTGGCCTGGTCCTCGATGACGTCCGTCAGCGGACAGGCCGCCGACGTCAGCGTCATGTCCAGCGTGGCGACGTTGTCCTCGTCCACGTGGATGCCGTAGATCAGCCCGAGGTTCACGACGTCGATGCCCAGCTCCGGGTCGACGACGTCCATCATCGCCTCCCGGATCTCCTCCTCGCTGGCGGGCGTGGTGGTCGTGGTCTCGCTCACAGCGCCTCCTTCCGGGCAGCGCCGCCCAGAGCCTGGGCGGTGGCGTCCTTCCATGCCATCCAGCTCAGCAGGGCACACTTCACACGCGCCGGGTACTTCGACACGCCGGCGAAGGCCACCGCGTCCTGCAGCACCTCCTCCATGGCGTCGTCCGGAGTGAGCTGCCCCTTGGACTGCATCAGCTCCAGGAACGTCTCCTGGATCTTGCGCGCTTCGGCGAGATCCTTGCCCACGAGCAGTTCGTTCAGCACCGAGGCGGCGGCCTGGCTGATGGAGCAGCCCTGCGTCTCGTAGCTGATGTCGGCGATGGTCTCCCCGTCGTACCGCACGCGCAGCGTGATCTCGTCACCGCACGTCGGATTGACGTGGTGCACCTCGGCGTCACCCTCGCGCAAGCCACGCCCGTGCGGGTTCTTGTAGTGGTCCAGGATCACGTCCTGGTACATGGTCTCTAGCTGCACGTCGCTGGACCGCCCCTTCAGCCGAAGAAGTTCCGTACGTACTCCAGGCCCTCCGCCAGCGCGTCCACCTCGGCCGGAGTGGAGTACAGGTAGAACGACGCCCTCGTCGTCGCGGGAATTCCGTACCGCAGGCACACCGGCCGCGCGCAGTGGTGCCCCACCCGCACGGCGATGCCCTGCTCGTCGAGGACCTGACCGACATCGTGCGGGTGGATGTCGCCCAGCGTGAAGGAGATCGTCGCACCGCGGTCCTCAGCCGAGGCCGGCCCGATGATCCGCAGGCCCGGCACCTCGGCCAGCCGCCGCAGCGCGTACTCGGTCATGGCCCGCTCGTGCGCGGCGACGCGCTCCATGCCGATCGAGCTGAGGTAGTCCACGGCCGCGCCGAGCCCGACCGCCTGCGCGATCGGGGGCGTCCCCGCCTCGAACTTGTGCGGCGCCGGCGCGTACGTCGAGGAGTGCATCGTGACCGTCTCGATCATCTCGCCGCCGCCGAGGAAGGGCGGCAGGTCCTCCAGCAGCTCCTGCCGCCCCCACAGCACGCCGATGCCGGTCGGGCCGCACATCTTGTGGCCGGTGAACGCGACGAAGTCCGCCTGCAGCGCCTGCACGTCCAGCGGCATGTGCGGGGCGGCCTGCGAGGCGTCGATGACGACCAGCGCGCCCACCTGCTGGGCGCGCCGCACGATCTGCTCGACCGGGTTGTGCGTGCCCAGGACGTTGGAGACCAGCACAAACGAGACGACCTTGGTCCGCTCCGTGATGACCTCGTCGAGGTTCGACAGGTCCAGGCGGCCTTCGTCCGTCAGGCCGAACCACTTCAGCTTCGCGCCGGTCCGCTGCGCCAGGAACTGCCACGGCACGATGTTGGAGTGGTGCTCCATCTCCGTGATGACGATCTCGGTCGAGTCGTCCACCCGGTAGGGCTCGTCGGCCCAGCCGAGCATGTTGGCCACCAGGTTGAGCGACTCCGAGGCGTTCTTGGTGAAGACCACCTCGTCGCGGCTGGGCGCGTTGATGAACGCCGCGACCTTGTCGCGGGCGCCCTCGTACAGCGCCGTGGCTTCCTCCGCCAGCACGTGAACCCCGCGGTGGACGTTCGCGTGGTGGCGCTCGTAGTAGTCGCTCAGCGCGTCGAGCACCTGCCGCGGCTTCTGGGAGCTGGCCGCGTTGTCCAGGTAGACCAGCTTCTTCCCTTCGTGCACAGTGCGGTCGAGGACCGGGAAGTCCTTGCGGATCGCCTCGGCGTCCAGCGGACTGTGAGGCGCCGCGGCGGCAGAGGTCATGACGTGGCGCCCCCCTTGGTGTACTGCTCGTAGCCCTCGGCCTCCAGCTTGTCGGCCAGCTCGGCACCGCCGGACTCGACGATGCGGCCGCCCGCGAAGACGTGGACGTAGTCCGGGGTGATGTACCGCAGGATGCGGGTGTAGTGGGTGATCAGCAGGGTGCCCGCCTCGCCCGCGGCGCGGACGCGGTTGACGCCCTCGGAGACGATGCGCAGCGCGTCGATGTCCAGCCCGGAGTCGGTCTCGTCCAGGATGGCGATCTTCGGCTTCAGCAGCTCCAGCTGGAGGATCTCGTGGCGCTTCTTCTCACCACCGGAGAAGCCCTCGTTGACGTTGCGCTCGGCGAAGGACGGGTCCATGTCGAGGCGCTCCATGGCCTCCTTGACCTCCTTCACCCAGGTGCGCAGCTTGGGCGCCTCACCGCGGACGGCGGTCGCGGAGGTGCGCAGGAAGTTGGAGACGGAGACGCCGGGCACCTCGACCGGGTACTGCATGGCGAGGAAGACGCCGGCGCGGGCGCGCTCGTCGACGCTCATCTCGAGGACGTCCTCGCCGTCGAGCGTGACGGTGCCGCCGGTGACGGTGTACTTGGGGTGCCCGGCCAGCGAGTAAGCCAGGGTTGACTTGCCGGAGCCGTTCGGGCCCATGATGGCGTGCGTCTCGCCCTGCTTCACGGTCAGGTCGACCCCACGCAGGATCTCGGTGGGGCCGGACTCGCCCTCGACGGAGACGTGCAGGTCGTGGATCTCAAGCGTTGCCATGGTGCCTTCAGGACTCCTGAGTGACGGAGACGAGCACGGCCGCGCCGGGACCGTCTCCTTCGATCTTGACGGGGTAGACGGGGATGGGGCGTGTGGCGGGCAGGCCCGAGGGCTTGCCCGTGCGCAGGTCGAAGGTGGAGCCGTGGAGCCAGCACTCGATCTGGCAGTCCTCCACCTCGCCCTCGGAGAGCGAGACGTTCGCGTGCGAGCAGGTGTCGCTGACCGCGTAGACCTCGCCCTCGGTACGGACGACGGCCACCGGGGTGCCGTCCACCTCGACGCGCTTGGGCGTGTCCTCCTCCAGCTCGCCGAGGGTGCAGACCTGCTGGAACGACGCGGATCCGGTCATGCGATGGACGCCTCCAGTTCGGCGTCGAGCTTCGCCAGCAGCCGCTCCTCGACGTCCGGCACGCCGATCTGCTGGACCAGCTCGGCGAAGAAGCCCCGCACCACCAGGCGGCGGGCCTCCTCGGCGGGAACACCGCGCGACATCAGGTAGAACAGCTGCTCGTCCTCGAAGCGGCCGGTGGCCGAGGCGTGCCCGGCGCCGGCGATCTCGCCGGTCTCGATCTCCAGGTTGGGGACCGAGTCCACCCGCGCGCCGTCGGTGAGGACCAGGTTGCGGTTCAGCTCGTAGGTGTCGGTACCGGTGGCGGCCGACCGGATCAGCACATCGCCGATCCACACCGCGTGCGCCGACTCGCCCTGGAGCGCGCCCTTGTAGGCCACGTTGCTCCGGCAGTTGGGCGTCGCGTGGTCCACGAACAGCCGGTGCTCGTGGTGCTGGCCGTTGTCCGTGAAGTACAGGCCGTACAGCTCCGCCTCGCCGCCCGGCCCGGTGTAGCTGACGCGGGGGTGGAGGCGGACGACGTCGCCGCCGAAGGTGACGACGACCGACTTGAACGTGGCGTCCCGGCCCACCAGCGCGTTGTGCTGGGAGCAGTGGACGGCGGTGTTGTCCCAGTCCTGCACGGACACGACGGTCAGCTTGGCGCCGTCGCCGACCTGGAACTCGACGTTGGCGGCGCGCACGGCGTCGCCGGTGTGGTCGAGCACGAGGACGGCCTCAGCGAAGTCCCCGATGGAGAAGACGGTGTGGCCGTAGGTGACGCTGCCCTCGCCGTGCAGACTGAACCGCACGGGCTCGGTGAGGACGGCGTTCTTCGGCACGGTGACGACCGTGGCCTTCTCGAACGAGGTGAACGCCTGCGCGGCGATGCGGTCGACGGGCTTCCCCGCCCGGCCGATGCGGGGATCGTCGCGGCCGACGGTCTCCATGGTGACGCCCTCGGGCGCGGAGAACTCGACCTTCAGGGCGCCGGAGGCGGCGGCGGAGCCGTCGTGCAGTCCCCGCAGCCGTTCCAGCGGGGTGAAGCGCCACTCCTCCTCGCGGCCGTGGGGCACGGGGAAGTCCGCCACATCGAAGGACGGCGGCGCGCTCATCCGCGTCGCGACGGTGGACTCGGCGGCCACGGCGACCGCGCCGCCCGCGGATGAGCCGGCCGGCATGCTCTGTGCCTCAGCCATGGGTCTCGTCGTGCTCACTCTCTTGCTCGGGCTTGATCGGTTCGTGGGGAGGGCGCCGGGTCAGCCGACGGCGCCCTCCATCTGGAGCTCAATGAGGCGGTTCAGCTCAAGGGCGTACTCCATCGGCAGCTCCTTGGCGATGGGCTCGACGAAACCGCGGACGATCATCGCCATGGCCTCGTCCTCGGACAGGCCGCGGCTCATCAGGTAGAAGAGCTGGTCGTCGCTGACCTTCGAGACCGTCGCCTCGTGGCCCATCGTCACATCGTCCTCGCGGACGTCGACGTACGGGTAGGTGTCGGAGCGCGAGACGGTGTCCACGAGCAGCGCGTCGCACAGCACGTTGGACTTCGAGCCCTCCGCGCCCTCGCCGATCTCGATGAGGCCCCGGTAGGAGGTGCGGCCGCCGGACCTGGCCACGGACTTGGAGACGATGTTGGACGAGGTCCGCGGCGCCATGTGGACCATCTTGGCGCCGGCGTCCTGGTGCTGGCCCTCGCCCGCGAAGGCGATGGACAGCGTCTCGCCCTTGGCGTGCTCGCCCATCAGGTAGACGGCCGGGTACTTCATCGTCACCTTGGAGCCGATGTTGCCGTCGATCCACTCCATGGTGGCGCCCTCGTAGGCCACGGCGCGCTTGGTCACCAGGTTGTAGACGTTGTTCGACCAGTTCTGGATGGTCGTGTAGCGGCAGCGGGCGTTCTTCTTGACGATGATCTCGACGACGGCCGAGTGCAGCGAGTCCGACTTGTAGATCGGCGCGGTGCAGCCCTCGACGTAGTGCACGTACGCGCCCTCGTCCACGATGATCAGGGTCCGCTCGAACTGGCCCATGTTCTCCGTGTTGATGCGGAAGTAGGCCTGGAGCGGGATCTCCACGTGGACGCCCTTGGGCACGTAGATGAACGAGCCGCCGGACCAGACCGCCGTGTTCAGCGCGGCGAACTTGTTGTCCCCGGCCGGGATCACGGTGCCGAAGTACTCCTGGAACAGCTCCGGGTACTCCCGCAGGCCGGTGTCCGTGTCCACAAAGATGACGCCCTGGGACTCCAGGTCCTCGCGGATCTTGTGGTAGACGACCTCGGACTCGTACTGCGCGGCAACGCCAGCGACCAGCCGCTGCTTCTCGGCCTCCGGGATGCCCAGCTTGTCGTACGTGTTCCTGATGTCCTCCGGCAGGTCATCCCAGGTCTGGGCCTGCTTCTCGGTGGACCGCACGAAGTACTTGATGTTGTCGAAGTCGATCCCGCTGAGGTCCGAACCCCACGTGGGCAGCGGCTTCTTCTCGAAGAGCTTCAGCCCCTTCAGGCGCAGCTTCAGCATCCAGTCCGGCTCGGACTTCTTGGCCGAGATGTCGCGGACGACCTCCTCGGACAGGCCACGCCTGGCGGCGGCACCGGCCGCGTCCGGGTCGGCCCAGCCGTACTCGTAGTTGCCCAGCCCTTCCAGCTCGGGGTGGGCAGTCTCCGTGGGGAGCGTCATGCGGGGTTCCTCCCGGCGTTACGTGCTGATGCGGTGGTCTTGGGTGCGGACGGTCTGTGTGAGGAAGGCCGTTGTGACGACGGGGCCGCAGCGGACCCGGGGACGGACTCCGGGACAGACTCGGGGACAAACGTGGTGCAGACGCCGTCGCCATGGGCGATGGTGGCCAGGCGCTGCACGTGGCTGCCCAGCAGCGCGGAGAACACCTCGGTCTCCGCCTCGCACAGCTGCGGGTACCGCTCGGCGGCGTGCGCCACCGGGCAGTGATGCTGGCACAGCTGCTGCCCCGCCGTTGCCGGGGCCGGTGCGGCGCGCGCCGTCGCCGAGTAGCCGTGGCGGGTCAGGGCCTCGGCCAGCGCCCTGGTCCGGTCCCCGGGAGCGGCCCGCTCGACGTGCGGGCGGTACTGCTCCGCCTGGGCCGCGGCCCTGGCGCGGGCGAACGCCATCACGGCCGCCGCGCCCCGGGACCCGCCGCCGGCGGACTGCTCGATCCAGCGCAGCGCCTCGACGGCGAGTTCGTCATAGGCGTGGTCGAAGGCGTCCCTGCCGCAGTCGGTCAGCGCGAACACCCGCGCCGGACGGCCGCGGCCCCGCGAGCCGTAGACCCGCTTCTCGCGGGGCTCGACGACGCCCTCCGCGGTGAGCGCGTCGAGGTGACGGCGCACCGCGGCCTGCGTCAGCTCCAGCCGGTCGGCCAGCTCGGCCGCCGTGGACGGACCGTGGTCGAGGATCGAACGGGCCACGCGCTGCCGCGTGCCGTGCTGCTCCTCCAGGGCCGCGGGCAGGCCCGAAGCGCCGGTGGCACCCTTGGCCACCGGCTCGTCGCGCCGCTCGCTCGCCTTTTTCACAACGTCATTGTTGCGTAATTCGAAGGACACGAGCAAGCCAGCTCCTGACCAGCCGGAATGCCGTTCGTCACGTTAGGCGACCCTAACCGGCCGGCCCATCCCGCCGGCCCGCCGCCCCCTGGGGAGCACCCCGCCCGCGGTCTCCCCCGCCGGTGCTTCCTACACTTCGGGCATGCACGCAGCAGGGGGCACGCCCGCGGTCGAGGCGGCCGGCCTGGTCAAGCGGTACGGCACGGTCACCGCAGTCGACGGGCTCGACCTCACCGTCGGCCGCGCCACGGTCACCGCCGTGCTCGGCCCCAACGGCGCCGGCAAGACCACCACCCTCGAGTGCTGCGAGGGCTACCGCAGGCCCGACGCCGGGCGGCTGCGCGTGCTGGGCCTGGACCCGGTGACACAGGGCGCCGAGCTGCGCCCCCGCATCGGGGTGATGCTCCAGAGCGGCGGCGTCTACCCCGGGGTGCGCGCGGCCGAAATGCTGCGCCACATGGCCCGGCTGCACGCCCACCCCCTCGACGTGCCCGCGCTCATCGACCGGCTCGGCCTGGGCTCGTGCGGCCGCACCCCCTACCGGCGGCTGTCCGGCGGCCAGCGGCAGCGGCTGGCCCTCGCGCTCGCCGTCGTCGGCCGCCCGGAGCTGGTCTTCCTGGACGAGCCCACCGCCGGGCTCGACCCGCAGGCCCGCCGCGCCGCCTGGGACCTGGTGCGCGAGCTGCGCGCCGACGGCGTGACCGTCGTGCTCACCACCCACCACATGGAAGAGGCCGAGGAGCTGGCCGACGAGGTGGCCATCGTGGACGCGGGCCGCGTCATCGCCCAGGGCACGCCCGCCGCGCTCTGCGGCGGCGCGGGCGACGTGCTCCGCTTCACCGGCCGCCCCGGCCTGGACCTGGCGTCGCTGCTGGCCGCCCTGCCCGACGGCTGCGACGCCGCCGAGCCCTCCCCCGGCTCCTACCGCGTCACCGGCGACGTCGGCCCCCGGCTGCTGGCCACCGTGACCGCCTGGTGCGCCCAGCACGGCGTGCTGCCCGACCGCATCACCACCCAGCGGCACAGCCTCGAAGACGTCTTTCTCGACCTCACCGGCAAGGATCTGCGCTCATGACCGCCCCACCGCCCTCACCGCGCGAGCCGGGCCGCGAGGGGCGTCCCGGCACAGGAGGAGCCGCCGGCCGGTACACGCCCCGGCCCGGCGCCGCGCCGCTGCCCCGCATGATCGCCGCGCAGACCGCCCTCGAGACGCGGATGCTGCTGCGCCACGGCGAGCAGCTGCTGCTCACGATCGTGATCCCCGCGCTGCTCCTCGTCGTCTTCAGCGGCGCCGACATCATCGACGGTATGAACGAGGGGCGCGGCGGCCGGGTGGACTTCATGGCGCCCGGCGTGCTGGCGCTCGCGGTGCTCTCCACGGCCTTCACCGGCCAGGCCATCGCCACCGGGTACGAGCGCCGCTACGGCGTGCTCAAGCGGCTCGGCGCCTCCCCGCTGCCGCGGTGGGCACTGATGTGCGGCAAGACCGGTGCGGTGCTGGTCGTGCTGCTGCTGCAGACGGCGCTGCTGACGGTGGCGGCCCTGTCGCTCGGCTGGTCACCGCAGGGCAGCCCGGTCGCGGCGGCGGCGCTGATGCTGCTCGGCACGGCCGCCTGCTCAGGGCTGGGGCTGCTGATGGCCGGGACGCTGCGCGCCGAGGCCACGCTGGCGGCGGCCAACCTGGTCTTCGTGCTGCTGCTCGTCGGCGGCGGCGTGGTCATCCCGCTCGCGGACTTCCCCTCCGGCGTGCGGGGCGCGCTGGAGCTGCTGCCGCTCACCGCCCTGGCGGAAGGGCTGCGCGAGGTGCTGCGCGAGGGCGCGGGCATGCCCTGGGGGAACGCCGGGGTGCTGGCCGCCTGGGCGGTGCCGTCACTGGCCGCCGCGGCCCGGTTCTTCCGCTGGGAGTGACCCTCGTGAAAACACGCACAAGCTCGGGCCTACCATGAGCGTGTGCCTTTTATGCCGGAACTGTCGAAAGCCGCGCGCAACCCCCTGGCGTACATCGCCGCGCGCTACACCTCCCGCCCCGAGACGGTGCGCCGGGCGGCCCTCACCGCGCTCGCGATGAGCGTGCTCATCGTCATCACGGGCGGCGCCGTCCGGCTCACCGGCTCGGGCCTGGGGTGCGACACCTGGCCCAAGTGCTCGGACGACAGCCTCGTCGCCACCTCCGAGATGGGCATCCACGGGGCGATCGAATTCGGCAACCGCCTGATGTCCTACGTGGTCTGCGCGGCGGTCGGCTGGTTCATCATCACCGCCCGGTCGGCCAAGCCGCGCCGCCGGAGCCTGACGCGGCTCGGCTGGCTCCAGTTCTGGATCGTGGCGAGCAACGGCATCATCGGCGGCATCACCGTGCTGACCGGGCTCAACCCGTACATAGTGGCCTCCCACTTCCTGGCGGCCATGGCACTGGTCACGGCGACCACCGTGGCCTGGCTGCGCGCCCGCGAGGGTGACGCGGCGCCGCGCCCGCTGGTGGGGGTGCCGGTGCGCCGCGCCGCGCTGGGCCTGACGCTGCTGGCCGGGGCGCTGCTCGTGGTCGGCACGGCGGTGACCGGCAGCGGCCAGCACTCGGGCGACGACGGCGACATCAGCCGCATGCCGTTCGACTGGGAGGCCATCACCCGCGTCCACTCCGCGCTGGCCTGGCTGGTGGTGCTCGGCACGCTCGCTCTGTGGGTCCTGCTGCGGATCGTGGACGCCCCCAGCGGGCCGCGGGCCCGGGCCAGGGAGCTGCTGGCCGTGCTGGTGGCCCAGGGCGTCATCGGGTACGTCCAGTACGCGCTGGACGAACCGGCGTGGCTGGTGGGCTTCCACCTGTTCGGCTCGACGCTGGTGTGGATCGCCGCGCTGCGCCTGCTGCTGTCCACGCGGGAGCGGGCCGAGGCCGCACCCGGCACCGGGCCGGCCCGCGCCGCGGCCGCCACGCGCGCGCCGGCCACGCCGGCCGCCCCCTGACCCTCACGCTGACCCTCACGCTGGCCCTCACGCCTGTCCGGCCCGGCGCTGCCCCACGCGGACCGGTGTCATGCCGGCGCCCGTGCGGCGGCGGAGTGCCCGGGAGGGCAGCGCGGCAGCGGCCGGAGGGGCAGAACGCAGGGGCCGGAGGGGCAGAACGCAGGCGCTTCACGGGGCGGAACCACGGCAGCCGGAAGGGCCGGGCAGCAGGCAGCGGGAGGCGCCTCAGCCCCGGGCGCCGGTGAGCTGGGAGCCCGCCATGCGCCGCCACTCGTAGCTGCCCGTGCGCATCCGCCCGGCCAGGTCGCCCGACAGCTCCTCGCGCAGTTCCACCCCGGCCCGCGCGGCCGCCTCCGCCAGCTCCTCGCGGCCAGGAGCCACCAGGTCGCCCCACGCCCCGTCCTGGCCGACCAGCACCAGCCGGTAGCCGCGGGCGCCGAGATACGCGAGGTGGCCCTCGGCGCCGCCGTGCGCGGCGGCGAAGGCGCGGACGCTGCCGGTGAGATCGCGTGCCATGGAATCCTCCTCGTCGGAGAGCCTCGTCGGAAAGCCGGCCGGGGGCTGGTCAGCTGAGGAACGGGTCGAGGGCGACGGCGAGGAAGAGCAGCGAGATGTAGCTGATGGAGTAGTGGAACAGCCGCATCTCCTTCAGCTTGGCGCCGCCGACGCCCGCCCGGGCCCGGGCCCGCAGCGCGTGCGCCTCGTACAGCCACCAGCCGCCCGCCGCCGCCGCGACGACCGTGTAGAACCAGCCAACGTAGCCCAGCGGCCACAGCGTCAGGGAGACGGCGACCATGGCCCAGCTGTAGAGCACGATCTGCCGCGCCACGACCGTGCGGGCCGCGATGACCGGCAGCATCGGCACCTTGACCCGGGCGTAGTCCTCCTTCACCCGCATCGACAGCGGCCAGTAGTGCGGGGGCGTCCAGAAGAAGATGACCAGGAACAGCACGACCGCGGCCCACGAGACGGTGCCCGTCACCGAGGACCAGCCGATCAGCACCGGCATGCACCCGGCGATGCCGCCCCACACGATGTTCTGTGCGGTCCGCCGCTTGAGCCAGGCCGTGTACACCAGCACGTAGAACAGCAGTGCGCTCAGCGACAGCGCCGCCGAGACCCAGTTCACCGTCAGCCCGAACCACGCCGTGGAAACCACGGCGAGACCGACGCCGAAGACCAGGCACTCCCGCGGGCTGACCGCGCCGGTGACCAGCGGCCGGTTGCGGGTGCGGTCCATCAGGGCGTCGATGTCGCGGTCCAGGTACATGTTCAGCGCGTTGGCGCCGCCCGCCGACATGTATCCGCCCAGGCACGTGGCCAGCACGAGCCACAGGTCCGGCACGCCCTGTTCCGCGAGGAACATCACGGGCACGGTGGTGATCAGCAGCAGCTCGATGATGCGCGGCTTGGTCAGTGCGAGGAACGCCTTGCACCGGTCGGCCGCCGACAGGTGCGCCGGAGCCGGGCCGGGCCCGGTGCCGGGCTTCGCCACGGAACGGGAATCGACGGCCGTCACGGACACCCCTGGTAGTGCGAACGTCAGCGACTTGCGCTGCGGGCGGATGGCTGCGGGCTCGGCCTGCGCCGGTCCCGGAGGAACGGCTGCGGAACCGCAGGTAAGAGCTCGCGCGTACCACGTCACTTTAGACGGCCCCGGGCCGCCGCCCGCCGCCGGGGTCGGGCGTGCCGTGGCCGCGTGGCGGAACCGGTGTGCCCGGGCAGTCCGGTAGCCGTCGCCGCGCCCCGGGTACGTCAGGGGGCGGGCGGTAGGCTCGAAGGCGCCGGTGCACCTGCCAGTGCTGTCAGGCGAAGCGAGTCGTACACCGGCCTGGAGAGAGCGCAGCCCGGTCGTACGCGATAGTTGCGGAGAGGAGCCCTGACGCAGGGTGAGCAGCAAGAAGACCACCTCAGACCTCGACTGGACCGACCTGGACGACCGGGCGGTCGACACCGCCCGGGTCCTGGCCATGGACGCCGTGCAAAAGGTGGGCAACGGCCACCCCGGAACGGCGATGAGCCTGGCGCCCGCCGCCTACGTGCTCTTCCAGAAGCTGATGCGTCATGACCCGTCGGAGCCCGACTGGACCGGCAGGGACCGGTTCGTGCTCTCCGTCGGCCACACCAGCCTGACGCTGTACATCCAGCTGTACCTCGCCGGGTACGGTCTCCAGCTCGACGACCTGAAGTCGTTCCGCACCTGGGGCTCGCGCACGCCGGGCCACCCCGAATACGGGCACACCGCCGGCGTGGAGACCACCACCGGCCCGCTGGGCCAGGGCCTGGGCAACGCCGTGGGCATGGCGATGGCCGCCCGCTACGAGCGGGGTCTGTTCGACCCGGAGGCGGCCCCCGGCGAGTCGCCGTTCGACCACACCATCTGGGTCTTCGCCGGTGACGGCTGCCTCCAGGAGGGTGTCGCCAGCGAGGCGGCCTCCCTGGCCGGGCACCAGAAGCTGGGCAACCTGGTCCTGCTGTACGACGACAACCACATCTCCATCGAGGGCGACACCGCCACCGCCTTCTCCGAAGACGTGCTGGCGCGCTACGAGTCCTACGGCTGGCACGTGCAGCGCATCGAGCCCAAGGAGAACGGCGACCTCGACCCGCACGCGGTGTACGCGGCGCTGAAGGCCGCCCGCGAGGAGACCGGCCGCCCGTCCATCGTCGCGGCCCGCTCGATCATCGCCTGGCCCGCGCCGAACGCGCAGAACACCGAGGCCGCCCACGGCGCCGCGCTGGGCGAGGAGGAGGTCGCCGCCACCAAGCGCGTGCTGGGCTTCGACCCCGAGCGCCACTTCCAGGTCGAGGACGAGGTGCTGGCGCACACCCGCGCCGCCGTGGAGCGGGGCCAGACCGCGCGCGCCGAGTGGGAGAAGCGGCTCGCCGCCTGGCGTGCCGCCAACCCCGAGCGCGCCGCCGAGTTCGACCGGATCGCGGCCGGGCAGCTGCCGGAGGGCTGGGAGAAGGAGCTGCCGGTGTTCGACGCCGGCTCCTCGGTGGCCACGCGCAAGGCGTCCGGCCAGGTGCTCAAGAGCCTGGGCGCGGTGATCCCCGAGCTGTGGGGCGGCTCCGCCGACCTCGCGGGCTCCAACAACACCACGATCGACCCGTCCTCCTCGTTCCTGCCCGAGGGCAACCCGCTGCCGGAGGCCGACCCCTACGGCCGCACCATCCACTTCGGCATCCGCGAGCACGCCATGGGCGCGGCCATGAACGGCATCGCGCTGCACGGCAACACCCGCGTCTACGGCGGCACGTTCCTGGTGTTCTCCGACTACATGCGGCCCGCGGTGCGGCTGGCGGCGCTGATGAAGCTGCCCGTCACCTACGTGTGGACGCACGACTCGATCGGCCTGGGCGAGGACGGCCCCACCCACCAGCCCGTCGAGCACCTCCCGGCGCTGCGCGCGATCCCCGGCCTGAACCTGGTGCGGCCCGCCGACGCCAACGAGACCGCGATCGCCTGGCGCGAGATACTTCGCCGCCACTCCTCTCACCCGGCCCCGCACGGTCTGGCGCTGACGCGGCAGAACGTGCCGGTGTACGAGCCCAACGAGAACGCCGCCAAGGGCGGTTACGTGCACACGGAGGCTGAGGGCGGCACCCCGCGGGTGCTGCTGCTGGCGACCGGCTCCGAGGTGCAGCTGGCGCTCGCGGCCCGCGAGCAGCTCCAGGCGGAAGGCATCCCGGCGCGCGTGGTGTCGCTGCCGTGCCTGGAGTGGTTCGAGGAGCAGGATCAGGCGTACCGCGACCACGTGCTGCCGCCCGACGTCACGGCGCGCGTCGCCGTGGAGGCCGCCGTCGGCCAGTCGTGGCACCGGTACGTGGGCGACGCCGGCCGCGTGGTGTCGCTGGAGCACTTCGGTGCCTCGGCCGACGCCGCCACGCTGTTCCGGGAGTTCGGCTTCACGCCTGAGGCGGTCGCCCAGGCCGCCCGGGAATCCATCGCCGCCTCTGAGCGCTGAACCCGTAGACGAGACAACAGGAGACCGAATCCCATGACTGACGCGCTCAAGCGGCTCTCCGAAGCGGGGGTCGCGATCTGGCTGGACGACCTGTCGCGCCGGCGCATCACCTCGGGCAACCTGTCCGAGCTGGTGGACCAGCAGCACGTGGTCGGCGTAACGACGAACCCGGCGATCTTCCAGAAGGCCATCTCCGGCGGCGACGGCTACGAGGAGCAGCTCGCTGACCTCGCGTCCCGCGGCGTCACGGTCGACGAGGCGGTGCGCATGATCACCACCGCCGACGTCCGCGACGCGGCCGACGTGCTCCGCCCCGTGTACGACGAGACCGGCGGGCGGGACGGCTGGGTGTCCATCGAGGTGGACCCGCGCCTGGCGCACCAGACCCGGGCGACGGTCGCCGAGGCCAAGCAGCTGTTCTGGCTGGTGGACCGCCCCAACACCCTGATCAAGATCCCGGCCACCCGGGCCGGCCTGCCCGCCATCACCGAGACCATCGCGCGGGGCATCAGCGTCAACGTCACGCTGATCTTCTCCCTGGAGCGCTACCGCGAGGTGATGGACGCCTACATGGCCGGGCTGGAGCGGGCGAACGCCGCGGGCCTGGACCTGAAGCAGATCCACTCGGTGGCGTCGTTCTTCGTCTCCCGCGTGGACACGGAGATCGACAAGCGCCTCGACGCGCTGGGCACGGCCGAGGCCGCGGCGCTGCGCGGCAAGGCGGCCGTCGCCAACGCGCGGCTGGCCTACCAGGCGTACGAGGAGGTCATCGCCTCCGACCGCTGGGAGGCGCTGTCGCGCGCCGGCGCCAACCCGCAGCGTCCGCTGTGGGCCTCGACCGGCGTGAAGGACCCGGCCTACCCGGACACGCTGTACGTCACCGAGCTGGTCGCCCCCGGCACCGTCAACACCATGCCGGAGGCCACGCTCACCGCCACCGAGGACCACGGCAAGGTCACCGGCGACACCATCAAGGGCACCTACGAGCAGGCCCGCGCCGATCTCGACGCCGTCGAAAAGCTCGGCATCTCCTACGACGAGGTCGTACAGCAGCTGGAGGACGAGGGCGTCGAGAAGTTCGAGACGGCCTGGAACGCGCTGCTCGACTCGACGAAGGCGGAGCTGGAGCGTCTCGCGGCCAAGGAGCGCTGAGCGGCCGTGACCACTGGCGACGCTGTGATCCGCGCGGCGGGCAACCCGCTGCGCGACCCCCGGGACCGGCGGCTGCCCCGCATCGCCGGTCCCTCGGGGCTGGTGATCTTCGGAGTCACCGGCGACCTGTCCCGCAAGAAGCTGATGCCGGCCGTCTACGACCTGTCCAACCGCGGGCTGCTGCCGCCGGGCTTCTCCCTGGTGGGCTTCGCCCGCCGGGACTGGGAGGACGAGGACTTCAGCCAGGTCGTCCACGACTCGGTGGAGGCGCACGCGCGCACGCCGTTCCGCGAGGAGGTCTGGCGGCAGCTGGCCGAGGGCATGCGCTTCGTCTCCGGCACGTTCGACGACGACGACGCGTTCGCCCGGCTGCGCTCCACTATCGAGGACCTCGACAAGCAGCGCGGCACCGGCGGCAACTTCGCCTTCTACCTGTCCGTTCCGCCGAAGTTCTTCCCCACGGTGGTGCGGCAGCTGAAGAAGCAGGGCCTGTCAAACGCGCCGGAGGGCAGCTGGCGGCGCGCCGTGATCGAGAAGCCGTTCGGGCACGACCTGGCCTCGGCGCGTGAGCTGAACCGGATCGTCCACGAGGTGTTCTCGCCGGACGAGGTCTTCCGCATCGACCACTACCTGGGCAAGGAGACCGTCCAGAACATCCTGGCACTGCGGTTCGCCAACACCCTCTTCGAGCCGGTGTGGAACCGCAGTTACGTGGACCACGTGCAGATCACGATGGCCGAGGACATCGGCATCGGCGGCCGGGCCGGGTACTACGACGGCATCGGCGCGGCACGTGACGTCATCCAGAACCACCTGCTCCAGCTGCTGGCGCTGACCGCGATGGAGGAGCCCGCCTCCTTCGACGCCGAGTCGCTGGTCACCGAGAAGCTGAAGGTGCTCCGGGCCGTCAAGCTTCCCGAGGACCTCGCGCGGCACACGGTGCGCGGCCAGTACACGGCCGGCTGGCAGGGCGGCGAGAAGGTCCCCGGCTACCTCGAGGAAGAGGGCATCGACCCGGACTCGGTGACGGACACCTACGCCGCGATGAAGCTGGAGATCGACAACCGCCGGTGGGCGGGCGTGCCGTTCTACCTGCGCACCGGCAAGCGGCTGGGGCGGCGGGTCACGGAGATCGCGGTCGTCTTCCAGCGGGCGCCGTACTCCCCGTTCGACGCCACCGACACCCAGGAGCTGGGGCAGAACGCCCTGGTCATCCGGGTGCAGCCGGACGAGGGCGTCACCGTGCGCTTCGGCTCGAAGGTGCCGGGCACGCAGATGGAAATCCGGGACGTCACGATGGACTTCGCCTACGGCGAGTCGTTCACCGAGTCCAGCCCGGAGGCCTACGAGCGGCTGCTGCTCGACGTGCTGCTCGGCGACGCCAACCTCTTCCCCCGCCACCAGGAGGTGGAGCGGTCCTGGGAGATCCTCGACCCGGTCGAGGAGTTCTGGGCCCAGCACGGCAGGCCTGAGCCGTACACGGCGGGCTCCTGGGGCCCCAGGGCGGCGGACGAGATGCTCGCGCGCGACGGACGGAGCTGGCGGCGGCCATGAACATCGACCTGACGGACACCACATCCGGAGAGATCAACACGGCGCTCGTGCGCGCGCGGCGCGCCGCCGGCGCCCCGGCGGTCGGCATGGTGCTGACGCTCGTCATCGTCACGGACGAGGGGAACCACTACGACGCGCTGCGGGCCGCGAGCGAGGCCTCCAAGGAACACCCGGCGCGCACCCTGGTGGTCATCCGCCGGCCCGGCCGCTCCCCGCGTGACCGGGCCGCCGCCCGGCTCGACGCCGAGGTGCGGGTCGGCGGCGACACCGGCATCGGCGAGACCGTGCTGCTGCGGCTGCACGGCGAGCTGGCGGCGCACTCCCACAGCGTGGTGGTGCCGCTGCTGCTGCCGGACGCGCCGGTGGTGGTGTGGTGGCCCGACGAGGCGCCCGAGCACCCGGCGAAGGACCCGCTGGGGGTGCTGGCGCAGCGGCGGATCACCGACGCGGCCTCGGCCGAGGACCCGGTGGCGGCGCTCACCGCGCGGGCGAGCGTGTACGCCCCGGGCGACACCGATCTGGCGTGGACGCGGATCACGCCGTGGCGCAGCGTGCTCGCGGCGGCCCTCGACCAGCGGCCGGTGCGCGTGACGGCGGCCATCGTCGAGGGCGAGGAGTACAACCCGAGCACGGAGCTGCTGGGCATGTGGCTCGGCGACCGGCTGGGCGTGCCTGTGGACCGGGTCATCTCCGAAGGCCCCGGCATCACGGCGGCGCGGCTGGTGACCTCCGACGGCCAGATCTGCCTGGACCGGCCCGACGGCTCCCTGGCGAAGCTCGCCATGCCGGGCCAGCCGGACCGGGACGTGGCGCTGCACCGCCGCAGCATGGCGGAGCTGATCGCCGAGGAGCTGCGGCGGCTCGACCCGGACGAGGCGTACGAGCAGGCGGTGCGGTTCGGCGTCAGCAAGCTCGGCAGCGGCCAGGCCCGCGCCGCGGCGGCCGCCGCCGGGAAGCCCGTCCGGCCGACGGCGGCGGACGCGTTCGGCAGGAAGCCCGGCTCCGGCCAGGCTTCCGCCAGGAGCGCTCAGCGCGGCCCTGCCGGCAAGAACTCCGGGAATAACTCCGGCAAGAACGCCGGAAAGAACGCGCCGGAGCGGGACGCGTGACCGCCGCACCGCAGCTCCTGGTGCACGAGGGCACGGAGCGGATGGCGCGGGAGACCGCGGCCAGGCTCCTCACCGCGGTGGCGGACGCCCAGGCCATCCGGGGCACCGCGTCGGTCGTGCTGACGGGCGGGCGGAACGGCAACGCCGTGCTGTCCGCCCTCGGCGCGGCCCCGGGGCGGGACACCGTGGACTGGCGCCGCGTCGACCTGTGGTGGGGCGACGAACGCTACCTGCCCGCGGGCGACCCGGACCGCAACGACACCCAGGCCCGCGCCGCCGTGCTCGACCAGCTGCCGCTGGACCCGGCCCGGGTGCATCCGATGCCGGCGCCTCCCAGCAATGACGTGGAGGCCAGCGGCGGCCCGGAAGCGGCGGCGGAGCGGTACGCCGCCGAACTGGCCGCGGCCAGCGGCCCGTTCGACGTGCTGCTGCTGGGGGTCGGGCCCGACGCGCACGTCGCGTCGCTGTTCCCGGGGCACCCCGCGGCGGCCGAGACCGGACGGACGGTGGTCGCCGTCCGCGAGGCGCCGAAGCCGCCGCCGGTGCGGATCTCGCTGACGATGCCCGTCATCCGCACCGCCCGCGAGGTGTGGCTCCTCGCCGCCGGCGAGGACAAGGCGGACGCCGTGGCTCTCGCCCTCTCCGGCACGGACGGGGCCCGGGCCCCGGCGGCGGGCGCGCGCGGCAGCGAGCGCACGCTGTGGCTGCTCGACGAGGCGGCGGCCGCCGGCCTGCCGCCTGGCAGCCGCCCGGCCTGAGCAGCCGGTCTGACCCGCCCGTGCCCGCCCGCGCCCGCAGCGGGCGGGCGCGGGCGGGCACGCATGTCAGCCGGGTGCAGCCGGCACCGCTGGCCGGGACGCCGGGCCGTGCCGCCCGCGTCAGCGGCCGCGCAGCTCGCGGTAGCGGCCGACCAGCGCCGCCGTGGAGGGGTCGAGGCCCTCCGCCGTGCCATCGCCGGTCAGGGCGGGCTCGACCCGCTTGGCCAGCACCTTCCCCAGCTCGACACCCCACTGGTCGAAGGAGTCGATGTCCCAGATCGCGCCCTGGACGAACACCTTGTGCTCGTAGAGCGCGACGAGCTGCCCGAGCACGGACGGCGTCAGCTGGCGGGCGAGGATGGTCGTGGTGGGGCGGTTCCCCGGGAACGTCCGGTGCGTGACCAGCTCCTCGGCGACGCCCTCGGCACGCACCTCCTCGGCCGTCTTGCCGAAGGCCAGCGCCTGGCCCTGGGCGAACAGGTTGGCCATGAGCGCGTCGTGCTGCTCCTTCAGGTCCTGCGGCAGCTCGTCCACGGGCCGGGCGAAGCCGATCAGGTCGGCGGGCACCAGCGTCGTGCCCTGGTGCAGCAGCTGGAAGTAGGCGTGCTGGCCGTTGGTCCCGGGCGTACCCCAGACGACGGGGCCCGTGCTCCAGCTGACGGGCTGGCCCTGCCGGTCCACGTACTTGCCGTTGGACTCCATGTCGAGCTGCTGGAGGTAGGCCGTGAACTTCGACAGGTAGTGGCTGTACGGCAGCACGGCATGGGACTGCGTGCCGTGGAACGCGCCGTACCAGACGCCCAGCAGGCCCAGCAGCACGGGGGCGTTGGCCTCCAGGGGCGCGGTGCGGAAGTGCTCGTCGACGGTGCGGAAGCCGTCGAGCATCTCCCTGAACCGCTCCGGGCCGATCGCGATCATCAGCGACAGGCCGATCGCCGAGTCGTAGGAGTAGCGGCCGCCGACCCAGTCCCAGAACTCGAACATGTTGGCCGTGTCGATGCCGAACTCCGCGACCTTCCCGGCGTTGGTGGAGACCGCGACGAAGTGCCGCGCCACGGCCGCCTCGTCACCGCCGAGACCGGCGAGCAGCCAGCGCCGCGCCGAGGTGGCGTTGGTGATGGTCTCCACGGTGGTGAACGTCTTGGAGGCGACGATGAACAGCGTCTCGGCCGGGTCGAGGTCGCGCAGGGCCTCGTGCAGGTCGGAGCCGTCCACGTTCGACACGAAGCGGAAGTCCAGCTCCCGCGCGGTGTACGGGCGCAGCGCCTCGTACGCCATGGCCGGGCCCAGGTCGGAGCCGCCGATGCCGATGTTGACGACGGTGCGGATCCGCGCGCCGGTGTGTCCGCGCCACTCGCCGGAGCGGACCCGCGCCGCGAAGCCGGCCATCCGCCCGAGCACCTCGTGGACGGCGGGGACGACGTTCTCCCCGTCCACCTCGATGACGGCGTCCTTGGGGGCCCGCAGCGCGGTGTGGAGCACGGCCCGGCGCTCCGTCACGTTGATCTTCTCGCCCCGGAACATGGCGTCCCGCAGCTCGGTGACCCGCGCCGCCACGGCCAGCTCACGCAGCAGCCGCAGCGTCTCGTCGGTCACCAGGTGCTTGGAGTAGTCGATGTACAGGTCACCGACGGTCACTCCGTAGCGCTCGGCCCGGCCCGGGTCCTGGTCGAACAGGTCCCGCAGCCGCACCTCCCCCACCCGCTCGCGGTGGGTGGCCAGGGCTTCCCACTCCGGCATCCGGTCCAGCCTGGCACGCTGTGCTGCGCTCATTCTTCCCGTCCAGCCTTCGCTCGCTTCTCGCCTGCGTCAACGCCAAAGCTAGTCGATCAGCCGGGAAGGTGAGGCAGCGGCTCGGCCGGATCACGCGCCCGCCGCCGTCGGATGACGGGGCGTCAGATCTCGCCGCGGAGCTTGGCCAGCGCCTCGGCCAGAATGGCCTCGCCGTCGGCGTCGCTGCGGCGCTCGCGGACGTAGGCCAGGTGTGTCTTGTAGGGCTCCGTGCGGGGTGGGTCAGGCGGGTTGTCACGGTCGGTCCCGGCCGGAAAACCGCACCGCGGGCAGTCCCAGGTGTCAGGGATCTGTGCGTCGCTGGCGAAGCTCGGTCGTGTCTCGTGCCCGTTCGCACACCAGAAGGACACCCTCAGTCGAGGCGCGGACTCGCCCCGCTCGGCCTCCCCCATGGGCCCCGCCCCGACCCGGCTGCCCCGGATCGCGTTGCCACCTGCCACGGTCGTAACTCCCTGCCTCACGTGCTGCGTGTGCTGCGACGTCGCCTCAGTCTATGCAAGGCTCAACGCACGTCCAGTGCTTCGAGTTACTGACTTACGCCTCCCGGCCAGGGCCGTACGCGCGGCTAATCGATCAGCAGCCCGAGGGCCACGATGATGCCGAACCAGATGAGGGCCACGACAACCGTGATGCGGTTGAGGTTGCGCTCGGCGACCGAGGATCCGCCCACCGAGGACTGCATGCCGCCGCCGAACATGTCGGACAGACCACCGCCCTTGCCCTTGTGCATCAGCACCAGGAGCCCCAGCAGTGCGCTGAAAATGATCAGGGCGATCTGGAAGACGAGCTCCACAGCAGGAACCAACTCTCTTCGGTAGACGAACGGACAAAAGGGCCGGGGGCCGGAAGAGCCCGGCCCCCGACAGGCTACCGCTGGTCGCGGCGTTTACTGCTCCCGGTACCGGACGATCTTGACGAACTCATCGGCGTCGAGCGAGGCACCGCCGACCAGGGCGCCGTCTACGTCGGGCTGGGCCATGATCGCGGCGACGTTCGACCCCTTGACGGAGCCGCCGTACTGGATGCGCACGGCGTCCGCCACGTCCTGGTCGTACAGCTCGGCGAGCCGGGCGCGCAGGGCGGCACACACCTCCTGGGCGTCCTCGGGAGTGGCCACCTCGCCGGTGCCGATCGCCCAGACCGGCTCGTAGGCGATGACCAGGGTTGCCGCCTGCTCGGCGGGGACCTCGCGCAGCGCGCCGTCAAGCTGGGCCAGCGTGTGCGGCACGTGCTCGCCGGCCTTGCGGACCTCCAGCGGCTCGCCAACGCACAGGATCGGCGTCAGGCCGTGCCGGAAGGCGGCCCGCACCTTGGCGTTGCAGGTCTCGTCGTTCTCACCGTGGTACTGGCGGCGCTCGGAGTGGCCGACGACGGCGAAGGAGCAGTTCAGCTTGGCCAGCATCGGGCCCGCGATCTCACCGGTGTAGGCGCCCGAGTCGTGCGCCGAGATGTCCTGCGCGCCGTACTTGATCTTCAGCTTGTCGCCGTCGACCAGGGTCTGCACGGACCGCAGGTCGGTGAAGGGCGGCAGGACGGCGACCTCGACCGCCTCGAAGTCCTTGTCCGACAGCGCGAACGCCAGCTTCTGGACGTGGGCGATGGCCTCGAGGTGGTTGAGGTTCATCTTCCAGTTGCCGGCCATGAGCGGCTTGCGTGATGCCATGCGTCAGTCCTCCAGCGCCTTCAGGCCGGGCAGCGTCTTGCCCTCCAGGTACTCCAGGCTCGCCCCGCCACCGGTCGAAATATGGCCGAAAGCTTGCTCGTCGAAGCCCAGGATCCGGACGGCCGCGGCCGAGTCGCCGCCGCCGACGACCGTGAAGCCGTCGCTCGCGGCCAGGGCCTGGGCCACCGCGCGGGTGCCCACGGCGAAGTCCGGGTGCTCGAAGACGCCCATCGGGCCGTTCCAGAAGACGGTGGCGGCGTCAGCGAGCCGGGAGGCGTACAGCTCACGGGTCCGCGGGCCGATGTCCAGGCCCTGGAGCCCGGCGGGGATGGCGTCGGCGGCCACGGTCTCGGGGTTGACCGGCGCCTTGGCGGCCAGGTCCGGGAAGTCCTTGGCGGCCAGCACGTCCACGGGCAGCACGAACTCGACGCCGCGCTCCTCGGCCCGCCGCAGGTAGTCCCGCACGGCCGGGATCTGGTCCTCCTGGAGCAGCGAGTCGCCGACCTGGTGGCCCTGGGCCGCCAGGAACGTGTACGCCATGCCGCCGCCGACGAGGATGCGGTCGGCGCGCTCCAGCAGGTGGCCGATGACGCCCAGCTTGTCGGAGACCTTCGCGCCGCCGAGGACGACAGCGTAGGGGCGGCTGACGTCCTCGGTCAGCTTCTTCAGCACGCCGACCTCGGTGGCGATCAGCCCGCCGGCGGCGTGCGGCAGCCGGGCGGGGAGGTCGTAGACCGAGGCGTGCTTGCGGTGCACGGCCCCGAAGCCGTCGCCGACGTACAGGTCGGCCAGCTCCGCGAGCTGGCCGGCGAACGCGCCGCGCTCGGCGTCGTCCTTGCTGGTCTCACCAGGCGAGAAGCGCAGGTTCTCCAGGAGCGCCACCTGGCCGTCGGCCAGGCCGGCGACAGTGGAGCGGGCGCTCTCCCCCACGGTGTCACTGGCGAACGCCACGGAGGCACCGAGCAGTTCGCCGAGCCGCTGCGCGACGGGCGCGAGGGAGAAGGCCGGGTCGGGGGCGCCCTTGGGGCGGCCGAGGTGCGAGGCCACGACCACCTTGGCGCCGGCCTGGGCGAGCCGGGAGATGGTCGGCACGGCGGCGCGGATGCGGCCGTCGTCGGTGATCGTCCCGCCTTCCAGCGGGACGTTCAGGTCGGCGCGGACGAAGACCCGCCGCCCCGCGACCTGAAGGTCGTCAATCGTCTTCATGCTGTCCTCACGACTTCGTCGAGTCGGGTTGAGTCCGGTCGGTTGCGTCCTGGGGCCGTCACGGCAAGGGCTCGCCGGGCGCGCGGTCACGCGCCCTGCGAGCCCTTCGTCTCACGGCGGCAGTGAGGATCAGAGCCGCTCGCCGACGTACACGGTGAGATCGGCGAGGCGGTTGGAGTAGCCCCACTCGTTGTCGTACCAGCCGACGATCTTCACCTGGTTGCCCTGCGCCATGGTCAGCTGCGAGTCGAACGTGCAGGAGGCCGGCCAGTTCACGATGTCGGACGAGACCAGCGCGTCCTCGGTGTACTCCAGGATGCCCTTCAGCTGAGTGTCCGCAGCCTGGCGGAAGGCGGCGTTCACCTCGTCCTTGGTGACCTCGCGGCTGACCTCGACCACCAGGTCGGTGACCGAGCCGGTCGGGACCGGCACGCGCATCGCGATGCCGTCCAGCTTGCCCTTGAGCTGCGGCAGCACCAGGGCGGTGGCCTTGGCGGCGCCGGTGGTGGTCGGGATGATGTTGACCGCCGCGGCGCGGGCCCGGCGCAGGTCCTTGTGCGGGAAGTCAAGGATGCGCTGGTCGTTCGTGTACGCGTGGACGGTCGTCATCATGCCCTTGACGATGCCGAAGTTCTCGTCGAGAACCTTCGCCATCGGCGCCACGCAGTTGGTGGTGCAGGAGGCGTTGGAGATGACGTGGTGGCTGGCCGGGTCGTACGCGTCCTGGTTCACGCCCATGACGACCGTGAGGTCCTCGTTCTTCGCGGGCGCGGAGATCAGCACCTTCTTGGCCCCGGCGGCGAGGTGCTTGGCGGCGTCGTCACGCTTGGTGAAGATGCCGGTGGACTCCACCACGATGTCGGCGCCCAGCTCGCCCCACGGCAGGTTGGCCGGGTCCCGCTCGGCCATCGTCCGGAACGTCTGGTTGCCGACGGTGATGGTGTCGTCGGTGTGGCTGACCTCCTGCTGCAGGCGGCCGAGGATGCTGTCGTACTTCAGCAGGTGCACCAGCGTCGCGTTGTCGGTCAGGTCGTTGACACCGACGATCTGGACATCTGCCCCCTGCTCAAGGAGCGCGCGGAAGTAGTTGCGACCGATACGGCCGAAGCCGTTGATGCCTACGCGGATCGTCACGAACCGATCTCCTCGTGTGTACGCCGGTGAGGGGGCACCGGCGATGCCGTATTGGGATCTCCCCGACCATCTCCGACCCTACCGCGCCCCGGTCTCCGGGGTGACATCGGCCGGGCCGGGGTCACCCCCGGGAACCGGGCCGGGGCGGGGGCGCCCTAGCCGACCATCTCCTCGGTGAGATTCGCCTCGGTGCCGGGGATGCCGAGGTCCTGCGCGCGCTTGTCGGCCATGGCCAGCAGGCGGCGGATGCGGCCCGCCACGGCGTCCTTGGTCAGCGGCGGCTCGGCCAGCGCGCCCAGCTCCTCCAGCGAGGCCTGCTTGTGCTCCATGCGCAGCCGGCCAGCGGCGGCGAGGTGGTCGGGCACGTCCTCGCCGAGGATCTCCAGGGCCCGCTGCACCCGGGCACCCGCGGCCACGGCCGCCCGGGCGGACCGGCGGAGGTTCGCGTCGTCGAAGTTGGCCAGGCGGTTGGCCGTCGCCTTCACCTCGCGCCGCATGCGGCGCTCCTCCCAGGCGAGCACCGACTCGTGCGCACCCAGCCGCGTCAGCAGCGCGCCGATGGCGTCGCCGTCACGGACGACGACGCGGTCCACGCTGCGCACCTCGCGCGCCTTCGCCTGGATCTGCAGGCGGCGGGCGGCGCCGACCAGCGCCAGCGCGGCCTCGGGTCCGGGGCAGGTGACCTCCAGCGAGGAGGACCGGCCCGGCTCGGTCAGCGAGCCGTGAGCGAGGAAGGCGCCGCGCCAGGCGGCCTCGGCATCGCAGGTGGCGCCGGAGACCACCTGGGGCGGCAGGCCGCGGATCGGGCGGCCCCTGCCGTCGACGAGCCCGGTCTGGCGGGCCAGCTGGTCACCGCCTGCGACGACGCGCACCACGTAGCGGCTCCCCCGGCGCAGGCCGCCGGGCGCCATGACGACCAGGTCGGAGGTGTGCCCGAAGATTTCCAGGATGTCCCGGCGCAGCCGCCGGGCGGCGATGCCCGTGTCCAGCTCGGCCTCGATCACGATGCGCCCGCTGACGAGGTGCAGGCCACCGGCGAAGCGGAGAATCGACGACACCTCCGATTTCCGGCAGCAGGTGCGGGTGACGGGGAGCCGCGCGATCTCGTCCTTCACCGCAGCCGTCATCGCCATGGGCCGATCCTTCCATGCATTCGGAAAATACGGTCGTACGCGGCGGCCAGCAGCTCCGGATCGTGCCGGGGTGTGCCGCCGCCCTCGGTGGAGTCTCCGGCCGCGGCCACCGGCGCCAGCTCGACCCGCGCCCCCAGCCGTTCGGCGGCCTGGCACAGCATGTCGGCGTCCGGCACAGCGGCCCGGTCTGCCAGCACCACGTCGAAGGCGAGTTTAGGGGCGTGTTGTCCCAAAACCTCCACATGACGCTGCGGCGAGAACCCGTCAGTTTCCCCCGGCTGGGGCGCGAGGTTCAGGGACAGGACCTTGCGCGCCCGGGTGCGGGTGAGAGCGTCGAGGAGCTCCGGCACCAGCAGGTGCGGGATCACCGAGGAGAACCACGAGCCGGGACCGAGGACGACCCAGTCGGCGTCCAGCACCGCCTCGACCGCCTCGGGCACAGCGGGCGGGTCCTTCGGCACCAGCACGACCTCGCGGACCTCGCCGGGGGTCAGCGCGACTGCCGCCTGGCCGCGGACCGTCGTCAGCTCCTCGGGCCGCTCCGGGTCCAGGCCGCTGACCACGGCCTCCAGGGCCAGCGGCACGGCCGACATGGGCAGCACCCGGCCGTGCGCGCCGAGCAGCTTGCCCACCAGGTCCAGGGCCTTGACGTGGTCGCCCAGCTGCTCCCAGAGCGCGACGATCAGCAGGTTGCCCACGGCATGATCATGGAGCGCGCCGCCGCTGCTGAAACGATGCTGCACGACGCGCGACCACGTGCGGCCCCACTCGTCGTCGCCGCACAGCGCCGCCAGCGCCTTGCGCAGGTCACCCGGGGGCAGCACGCCGAGCTCCTCGCGGAGCCGGCCGCTGGACCCGCCGTCGTCAGCGACGGTGACGACGGCGGTCAGATCGCCCGTGATCCGCCGCAGGGCGGTGAGGGAGGCGGACAGCCCCGTGCCGCCGCCGAGCGCGACGACCTTGGGCTGGGCGCGCCGCCGGCCGCGCAGCGGGCGGATCGTGCGCCACCCCCGCCGCGGCGCGGGGCCGGGCCGTCCCGGCTGTGATCGCAGGCCCTTGCCCGGCATGTCTATTCGCGCCCCATGTCCCGGTGGACGACGACGGTCTCGACGCCGTCGGCGGCCAGCCGCCGCGCGAGCCGCTCCGACATGGCGACGCTGCGGTGCTTGCCGCCGGTGCAGCCCACGGCGATGGTCACGTACCGCTTGCCCTCGCGCCGGTAGCCGTCGGCGACGAGCCGCAGCAGCTCCGCATAGCGGTCGAGGAACTCCTTGGCCCCCGGCTGGTTGAACACGTACCCCGCGACCTCCTCGCTGGTGCCCGTGTACGGGCGCAGCTCGGGCACCCAGTGCGGATTGGGCAGGAAGCGGCAGTCCACCACGTGGTCCGCGTCCACCGGCAGGCCGTACTTGTAGCCGAAGGACATCACCGTGGCACGCAGCTCCGGCTCGTCCGCGCCCGTGAACTGCGCGTCCATCTTGGCGCGCAGCTCGTGCACGTTGAGGTTGGAGGTGTCGATCACCAGGTCGGCGTCGCCGCGCAGCTCCCGGAGCAGGTCGCGCTCGGCCGCGATGCCGTCGACGATCCGGCCGTCGCCCTGGAGCGGGTGCGGGCGGCGGACCGACTCGAACCGCTGGACCAGCGCGTTGTCCGAGGCCTCGAGGAAGACGATGCGGCGCGTGACCCCCTTGGCGTCGAGGTCGGTCAGCGACTCCCGCAGCGAGTCGAAGAAGCTGCGGCCGCGGACATCGACGACGACGGCGATGCGGGCGACGTTGCCCTGGGAGCGGGCGCCGAGGTCGACCATGGTGGGGATGAGGGCGGGCGGGAGGTTGTCGACGACGAACCAGCCGAGATCCTCCAGGCACTTCGCGGCGGTGGAGCGCCCGGCACCGGACATGCCGGAGATGATCACCAGCTCCGGCATGGCCATGGCCTCGTCGGCCGCCGCGTCTGAGGTCGGTTCGTTCATGTGGCCGTCCCCCGTGTGTCGAGTGTGTGAAGGTGTCCGTGTCAGTCTTCGATGATCTCTCCGGTCGCGGTGTTGACCGCGGGCGCCGGGGACTGGCTGCCGGCGAGGGAGGCGGCGACGGCCTCGGCCGTCTTGCGGCCGATGCCCGGCACCTCGCTGATCTCCTCGACGGTGGCCGCCTTCAGGCGCTTCACCGAGCCGAAGTGCTTGAGCAGTGCTTTCTTGCGGGTCTCCCCGAGGCCGGGCACGGCGTCGAGGGGACCCTTCCTTATCGCCCGTGACCGCTTGCTGCGCTGGTAGCGGATGGCGAAGCGGTGCGCCTCGTCCCGCACCCGCTGGAGCAGGTACAGCCCCTCGCTGGTGCGGGGAAGGATGACGGGGTCGTCCTCGCCCGGCAGCCAGACCTCCTCGAGCCGCTTGGCCAGGCCGCAGACGGCGACATCGTCTATGCCCAGCTCGTCCATGGCACGGCGGGCGGCGGCCACCTGAGGCTGGCCGCCGTCCACGACCACCAGCTGCGGCGGATAGGCGAACCTCCTGGGGCGGCCGTCGTCCTCCGGGCCAGACGCGCCGGCTGCGGTCCGCGGTTCCCCGTCCGGCTCCTGCCCGGCGCCGTCCCCGGCCCAGGTGCCGGTCTTCTCCTGCTCCCGCAGGTAGCGGCGGAAACGGCGGGTGATCACCTCGTGCATGGCGCGGACGTCGTCCTGGCCGGCGAAGCCCTTGATCTGGAACCGCCGGTACTCGCTCTTGCGGGCGAGGCCGTCTTCGAAGACCACCATGGAGGCGACCACGTCGTCGCCCTGGAAGTGCGAGACGTCGAAGCACTCGATGCGCAGGGGGGCAGAGTCCAGGGCGAGCGCCTCGGCGATCTCCTCCAGGGCACGGGAGCGCGTCGTCAGGTCGGAGGCGCGTTTCGTCTTGTGCAGCGCGAGCGCCTGCTGGGCGTTGCGCGCGACCGTCTCCATCAGGTCCCGCTTGTCGCCGCGGCGGGGCACGCGCAGGCTGACGCGGGAGCCGCGGCGCTGGCTGAGCCAGTCGGCCAGCGGCTCGGCGGGCTCGGGCAGGGCGGGGACGAGGACCTCGCGGGGCACGCCCTCGCCGCTCTCGTCGCCGTAGAGCTGCTGGAGCGCGTGGCCGACGAGCCCGGGCGTGCTGACGTTCTCTACCTTGTCGGTGACCCAGCCGCGCTGCCCGCGGACCCGGCCGCCGCGCACGTGGAAGATCTGGACGGCGGCCTCGAGCTCGTCCTCAGCCAGGGCGATGACGTCGGCGTCGGTGGCGTCGGCGAGCACCACCGCGTTCTTCTCCATGGCGCGCTTGAGCGCCTCGATGTCGTCGCGCAGCCGGCCGGCCCGCTCGTATTCCAGGCGCTCGGCTGCCTGGTGCATCTCCGCTTCCAGGCGGCGCAGGTAGGTGCCGGTGCGGCCCGCCATGAAGTCGCAGAACTCCTCGGCGAGGCGGCGGTGTTCCTCCGGAGTGACGCGGCCGGTGCAGGGCGCGGAGCACTTGTTGATGTAGCCGAGCAGGCAGGGGCGGCCGACGGCGCGGGCGCGCTTGAAGACGCCGGCCGAGCAGGTGCGGATGGGGAAGACCCGCAGCAGCAGGTCGACCGTCTCGCGGATGGCCCAGGCGTGGGCGTAGGGGCCGAAGTACCGCACGCCCTTCTTCTTGGGGCCGCGCATCACCTGGGCGCGGGGGATCTCCTCGTTCATCGTGACCGCGAGCGAGGGGTAGCTCTTGTCGTCGCGGTACTTGACGTTGAACCGCGGGCTGTACTCCTTGATCCAGGAGTACTCCAGCTGGAGCGCCTCGACCTCCGTGGACACCACGGTCCACTCGACGGAGGCCGCCGTGGTGACCATGGTCGCCGTCCTGGGGTGGAGCCCGGAGAGGTCCTGGAAGTAGGAGGACAGGCGCTGGCGCAGGCTCTTGGCCTTCCCGACATAGATCACCCTGCGGTGCGCGTCGCGGAAGCGGTAGACGCCCGGCGAGTCGGGGATCTCGCCCGGCTTGGGGCGGTAGGAGGAGGGATCGGCCATGGTCGCCACCCTACTGCCGGGCCCGGACACCGCGTTACCAGCCGCGTTCGCGCCACTCTTCCAGGTGGGGGCGCTCCGCGCCGAGGGTCGTGTCGTCGCCGTGGCCCGGGTAGACCCAGGTTTCGTCGGGCAGTTCGCCGAAGAGCTTGGTCTCGACGCCGTGCAGCAGGCTGGCGAACGCGCGGGCGTCGCCGCGGGTGTTGCCGACGCCGCCCGGGAAGAGGCAGTCGCCGGTGAAGATGTGGGGGTGGCCGTCGGGGTCGTCGTAGACGAGCACGATGGACCCGGGGGTGTGACCGGTCAGGTGGCGGGCGGTGAAACGGCAGTCGCCGATGGTGAGCGTGTCGCGGTCGTCCAGCAGGACGTCGGTGGGCACGGGGATGCCCTCGGCGTCGAGGCGTCCGGCATAGGTGCGGGCGCCGGTGGCGCGGACGACGGGCGCCAGGGCCTGCCAGTGGTCGGGGTGGCGGTGGGTGGTGAGGACGGCGGTGATGCCGTCGTCACCGATGAGGCGGAGCAGCGTGCCGGGCTCGTCGGCGGCGTCGATGAGCAGCTGCTCGCCGGTCTGGCGGCAGCGCAGCAGGTAGGCGTTGTTCTCCATGGGGCCGACGGCGACCTTGGAGATGATCAGCCGCGTCAGTTCGTGGACGTCCGCCGGGCCGCCCACGGTCACCTTTCCGCTGTAGGACATGTCGCTCAGTGTTCCAGAGCGGAGCGGGGCGGGGCGGCAGCGGGGGGCCGCGTGCCCGGCGGCCGGACAGCGCGGGCACCGGGGCAGAGGCGGTGGCACCATGGCGCGGGGAGGCCGTGGCGCGGCAGCGCACGAGGCCACCGCCGCTGCCCGGGCCCGGGCAGTCCGGGGAGTCCGCCGCGGGGGCGGTGCGTGCGGGCACGCGGTACCTGCCTCACTCCTTTGAGTGAAACCACTGAACGGAAGAGGCATCCGGCCGATAATCGAACGTGCGTGCTATAGGCTGACTCCTCGCAGCCACCGCACGCGGGACCGGTTGTCAGTCGCCGCCCCTACCCTTGACAGGGGTCTTCCGCGTGCCGCGGTTCCCCCAGACAGACAGGAAAGGTGTCATCCGGCGTGGCCGACCGACTCGTCATCCGTGGAGCTCGCGAGCACAACCTGAAGAACGTCTCGCTGGACCTCCCCCGCGACTCGCTGATCGTCTTCACGGGCCTGTCGGGGTCGGGCAAGTCCTCCCTCGCCTTCGACACGATCTTCGCCGAGGGCCAGCGCCGCTACGTGGAGTCGCTCTCCGCATACGCCCGGCAGTTCCTGGGGCAGATGGACAAGCCGGACGTCGATTTCATCGAGGGCCTCTCCCCCGCGGTGTCGATCGACCAGAAGTCCACCTCCCGCAACCCCCGCTCCACGGTCGGCACCATCACGGAGGTCTATGACTACCTCCGGCTGCTCTTCGCGCGCATCGGCAAGCCGCACTGCCCCGAGTGCGGGCGGCCGATCGCCCGGCAGTCGCCGCAGGCGATCGTGGACAAGGTGCTCGGCCTGGAGGAGGGCAGCCGCTTCCAGGTGCTGTCCCCGCTGGTGCGCGAACGCAAGGGCGAGTACGCCGACCTCTTCGCCGACCTCCAGGCCAAGGGGTACAGCCGGGCCCGGGTGGACGGCACGACGGTGCAGCTGTCGGATCCGCCGAAGCTGAAGAAGCAGGAGAAGCACACCATCGAGGTGGTGGTGGACCGGCTGACGGTGAAGGAGAGCGCCAAGCGGCGGCTGACGGACTCAGTCGAGACGGCGCTCGGGCTGTCGGGCGGCATGGTCATCCTCGACTTCGTCGACCTGCCGCCAGACGACCCGCAGCGGGAGCGGATGTTCTCCGAGCATCTGTACTGCCCGTACGACGACCTGTCGTTCGAGGAGCTGGAGCCGCGGACGTTCTCGTTCAACTCCCCCTTCGGCGCGTGCCCGGAGTGCACCGGCATCGGCACGCGGATGGAGGTGGACCCGGAGCTGATCGTCCCCGACCCGGAGAAGACGCTGGAGGAAGGGGCCATCCACCCCTGGTCCCACGGACACACCAGGGGCTACTTCGGCCTGCTGATCGGCGCTCTCGCGGAAGCGCTGAACTTCCGCACCGACGTCCCGTGGCAAGGGCTGCCGCAGCGCGCCAAGAAGGCCCTGCTGTACGGCCACAAGACCCGGATCGATGTCCGCTACGAGAACCGCCACGGGCAGGAGCGGGCGTTCACCACCACCTTCGAGGGCGCGGTGCCGTACATCCGCCGCCGGCACGCGGAAGCCGAGTCGGACTCCTCCCGCGAGCGCTTCGAGGGCTACATGCGCCAGGCCCCCTGCCCCGCCTGCCACGGCACGCGCCTGAAGCCGCTGGTGCTGGCAGTGACGGTGCAGGGGAAGTCGATCGCCGAGGTCGCCAGCATGTCGATCAGCGAGTGCGCCGAGTTCCTGGGCGGCATGAAGCTGACCGCGCGCGAGAAGAAGATCGCCGAGCGCGTCCTGAAGGAGGTCAACGAGCGGCTCCGCTTCCTGGTGGACGTCGGCCTGGACTACCTCTCGCTGGACCGGGCGGCGGCCACCCTCTCGGGCGGCGAGGCGCAGCGGATCCGGCTGGCGACGCAGATCGGCTCGGGCCTCGTCGGCGTGCTGTACGTGCTCGACGAGCCGTCGATCGGGCTGCACCAGCGGGACAACCACCGGCTGATCGAAACCCTGGTGCGCCTGCGGGACCTGGGCAACACCCTGATCGTCGTGGAGCACGACGAGGACACCATCAGGACCTCGGACTGGGTGGTGGACATCGGCCCGGGCGCCGGGGAGCACGGCGGCAAGGTCGTGCACAGCGGTCCGCTGAAGGAGCTGCTGGCCAACCCGGACTCGCTGACGGGCCAGTACCTCTCGGGCGAGAAGTCGATCCCGGTGCCCGCGATGCGGCGGCCGACCGACCCCAGGCGCCGCCTGACGGTGCACGGCGCCCGCGCCAACAACCTGCGCAACATCGACGTGAGTTTCCCGCTCGGCGTGCTCACCGCGGTGACCGGCGTCTCGGGCTCCGGTAAGTCGACACTGGTCAACGACATCCTCTACACGCACCTGGCCCGCGAGCTGAACGGCGCGAAGACCGTGCCCGGCCGGCACACCCGCGTCACCGGCGACGACCAGGTGGACAAGGTGGTGCACGTCGACCAGTCGCCGATCGGGCGTACCCCGCGCTCCAATCCGGCGACGTACACGGGTGTCTTCGACCACATCCGCCGGCTGTTCGCGGAGACGACCGAGGCGAAGGTGCGCGGGTACCAGCCGGGCCGCTTCTCCTTCAACGTCAAGGGCGGCCGCTGCGAGAACTGCTCCGGCGACGGCACCATCAAGATCGAGATGAATTTCCTGCCGGACGTGTACGTCCCCTGCGAGGTCTGCCACGGCGCCCGGTACAACCGGGAGACGCTGGAGGTGCACTACAAGGGCAAGTCGATCGCCGAGGTGCTCGACATGCCGATCGAGGAGGCGTGCGACTTCTTCGAGGCGGTGCCCGCCATCGCGCGCCACCTGCGCACGCTCAATGACGTGGGCCTGGGGTACGTGCGGCTGGGGCAGCCAGCGCCGACGCTCTCCGGTGGCGAAGCGCAGCGCGTGAAGCTGGCCGCCGAGCTCCAGCGCCGTTCGACGGGCAACACCGTCTACGTGCTGGACGAGCCGACCACCGGCCTGCACTTCGAGGACATCCGCAAGCTGATCGCGGTGCTGTCCGGCCTGGTCGACAAGGGCAACACGGTGATCGTCATCGAGCACAACCTGGACGTCATCAAGACCGCCGACTGGGTGATCGACATGGGCCCGGAGGGCGGGCACGGCGGCGGCCTCGTGGTCGCCGAGGGCACGCCGGAGCAGGTCGCCGAGGTACCGGCGAGCCACACCGGCAAGTTCCTCCGCGACATGCTGCCGCTCGTCTCCTGACGGCAGGGGGCCGTTCGCCGGAAGTTCCCGCCGGCGCCCTGGCGCCGTCCCGGCGCGCTTGCCACGCTGGCCCCACGCGCATGACGTGCGTTCAGCGGACCAGCGTGTGCAAGGAGTTCTTAGTGGACGATCCCCTGTCAGGAAGAGCGTTCGCCGCCGCCCCGCGCCCGCGGGCGCTGGCCGCCGCGGTCACCGTGGCGGCGGTCGCGCTCGGCCTCGCGCCCGCGGCCGCCGCGGCACCCGCCCCGGCGTCCCCCGGCTCCGCCGTCAGCCCGGCCCCGGCTCCGGCGTCCGCTGTGCCGGACGGCGCTCTCGAACTGTCCCGCACCGAACGGCCGGTGGCCCCCGGGGCCCAGCTGACGACCTACGAGTCACTCGAACCGGGAGGGTGGCTCGCCGCGCAGGCCCTGACCCTGGACCTGACGAGCGATCTGGAGATCGACTACCTCGCGGGGGAAGACGTCACCGGCAGCGGTACGGTCAGTGACCTGGCAGCCGCGCACGACCCGGGCGAGGGCCGCACCACAGTCGCGGCGCTCAACGGCGACTTCTACGACATCAACGCCACCGGCGCCCCGGTCGGCTCGGGCATCTCCGGCGGCGAGCTGACGCAGTCCGCGGCCGAGGGCAGCAGCGAGGCCGTGGGCATCGGGCCCGGCGACGCCGGACGCGTCCTGGAGCTGTACTTCGACGGCACGCTCACGCTGCCAGACGGCACCCAGGCCCCGCTGGCGGCCTACAACGCCGCCCGGGTCCCCGATGACGGGGTAGGCGTCTACACCCCGCAGTGGGGCGACGCCGACCGGGCGCTGACGGTGCCGGGCGCCACCGCCGTCACCGAGGTGACGCTGGCGGACGGCGAGGTCACCGCCGTGTCGGACGAGCCCGGCGAGGGCCGCATCCCCAGCGGCTCCACGGTGCTGCTCGGCCGCGGCGAGGGGGCGGACATCCTCGGTGCCCTGACGGCGGGCGACACCGTGGACATCGCCTACGCCCCGCGCACCGGCGATGGCGGCCCGCTGCCGCGCACCGCCGTCAGCGGCCGCGGCGTGCTCGTCGAGGACGGCGAACCGGTGAACTGGGAGGGGCAGCCCAACAACGCGGCCGCCCCGCGCACCGCCGTGGGTTTCTCCCGGGACGGCCAGGAGATGTACGTCCTGACCGTGGACGGCCGCCAGGCCCGCTCGGCCGGCGTGACGCTGACCGGACTGGCCGGGATGATGGCGGACCTCGGCGCCTACTCGGCGCTTAACCTCGACGGCGGCGGCTCCACCACCCTGCTGGCCCGCGCCCCCGGCGGATCCGCGCCCGAAGTCGTCAACAGCCCCTCCGACGGCCGGGAGCGGCCCGTACCCAACGGCCTCGCCGTCACCGCGCCCGAGGGCAGCGGCCGCCTCACGGGCTTCACGGTGGCCACCGCGGCCAGCCCGGCGGCGGCGCCGACCGCGGACACGGTGCCCGGCGGCCACCCCGAACGCGTCTTCCCCGGCCTGACCCGGCAGCTGACGGCCACCGGCTACGACGAGACGTACGGCCCCGCCGAGGGAGACCCGCGCTGGTCCACCGGCAGCAGGCGCGTCGGCACGGTCTCCCAGGAGGGCGTGTTCACCGCCAGGCGCCCCGGCAGCACGGAGGTGACGGCGGCGGAAGGTGACGCGCGCGGCTCGATGGAGCTGACGGTACTCGGCGAGCTGGCGCGCGTGGAGCCCACAAAGCGGCGGGTGGGCCTGGCCGACGCCACGGACCGCGCGGCGTTCGGCCTCGTCGGCTATGACGCGGCGGGCAACTCCGCACCGATCGAGCCGTCCGACGTGGCACTCAGCTACGACACCTCCGTGATCACGGTCGAGCCCGACTCCCGCTCCGGCGGCTTCACGGTCACCGCCGCCCCGGGCCAGGTCTCGGGCGCGGCCACGGTCACCGCCACGGTCGGCGGCACCGTCACCGAGCTGGTCGTCACCATCGGCCTGCACGACGTGCTCACGGCAGACTTAGAGGACGCGGCCGACTGGTCGTTCAGCCACGCCCGCGCCGGCGGCTCGCTGGCCCCCGAGCCGGCGGGACGGCAGGGCACGGGCCTGCGCCTGACGTACGACTTCTCCCAGGACACGGCGACACGCGCCGCGTACGCCACCGCGCCGCAGGACATCCCCGTCGCCGGCCAGCCGCAGAGCTTTTCGCTGTGGATCTACGGCGACGGGCACGGCGCCTGGCCGTCCCTGGAGGTCACGGACGCGCAGGGCACGAGCCACGTGCTGCGCGGGGACTACCTCACCTGGGAGGGCTGGCGCAACGTGACCTTCGCCGTCCCCGAGGGCGTGGCCTACCCGCTGTCGGTGCACCGGTTCTACGTCGCCGAGACCCGCCCGGACCAGCAGTACGAGGGCGAGATCGTGATCGACGAGCTCACCGCGCGGACGCCGCCGGAGGCGGAGCTCCCGGCCGCCGGCGCGGACGCCGGCGCCGGCGTGATCGGCCCGGGCACGGAGGCGGCGGACCGCGACTGGCGCTTCGCCGTCGTGTCCGACGCGCAGTTCGTGGCGCGGGAGCCGGACAGCGAGACCGTCGCGCAGGCGCGGCGCACGCTCCGGGAGGCCCGGGCCTCGGACCCGGAGTTCGTCGTCATCAACGGCGACTGGGTGGACGAGGGCTCGCCCGCGGATCTCGCCTTCGCGCGACGGGTCATTGAGGAGGAGCTCGGCGACACGCCCTGGGTCTACGTCCCGGGCAACCACGAGGTAATGGGCGGGTCACTGGAGCAGTTCGAGGCCGAGTTCGGCGACGCACGGCTGGCGTTCGACCACCGCGGCATCCGCTTCCTCACCCTGGACACCTCCTCGCTGACGCTGCGCGGCGCGGGGTACGACCAGGTCGCGCAGCTGCGGGAGCAGCTCGACGACGCCGCCGCCGACCCTACCGTCGGCGCGGTGGTGGTCATCGGGCACGTGCCGCCGCGCGACACGACGGCCCACCCCGCGAGCCAGCTGACGGACCGCCGGGAGGCCATGCTGCTGGAGAGCTGGCTGGCGGACTTCCGCCGCCAGACCGGCAAGGGCGTGGTCTATCTGGGCGCCCACGTCGGCGTGTTCGACTCCTACCACCTGGAGGGCGTGCCCTACGTCATCGGCGGCAACGCGGGCAAGGCCCCGTCCGCCGCGCCCGGCGACGGCGGTTTCACCGGCTGGGCCGTGGTCGGCGTCGACCGGGTGACACCCGGCGAGCAGGCGCGGGCCCGGCGGGCACCGCACGAGGCGCTGCCGGACTGGGTGACGGTCCAGACGATGCCGCACGCGGACGGCCTGACGCTCCAGGCGCCCGCGGCGCTGCGGCGCGGCGAGACCGCCGAGGTCCAGGCCACCGTGATCCAGGGGCAGGGGCAGCAGGCCCGGGAGGTGCCCGTCGCGTTCCCCGTGAGCGCCGACTGGTCAGGCTCGCGGGACCTGTTCCTCGGCCCGGCCGAGCGCGCCACCGGGCGGCACGTCGCCGCCTTTGATCCGGCCACCGGTGAGCTGACCGGACTGCGGCCGGGAACGGTGCGGCTGACGGTCGGCGTCAGCGGCGAGCGGCAGTCGGTGTCGGTCACCGTCCGGCGGTAGCGGACGGCCCGCCCTCGCTCCCCGGCCGGCTCACAGCGAAGGCTCACAAACGAAGGCTCACAACAAAGGGGTGAGGGCGGGCAGCAGGTCCTGCAGGGTGCGGCCGGTGGCGGGCACCCCCAGTGCGGTCATCCGCCACCCGGCGTCCTCACGCCGCACCTTCGCCATGATCTGGGCGGTGACCTTGGCGTCGTCCCCGCCGCCGGACAGCGTGTACCGGGCCAGTTCCCGGCCGGTGGACTCCTCGACCAGCCGGCAGAACGCCTCGCCGAGCCGGGTGAACGCCTGGCCGGTGAAGGAGGTGACGGTGAAGAAGATCTGGTCGATCCGCTCCGGGACCTGGGCCAGCCGCACGGTGATCGACTCGTTGTCCTCCCGCCCGGCGCCACCGGTATGGCTGTCCCCGGTGTGGGTGACGGAGCCGTCGTCGCTGGTCAGCTTCCGGAAGTAGACGACGTCCGCGGCATGCTGCCCGGAGAAGAGCACGGCCGAGGCGTCCAGGTCGATGCCGCGCGGGCCGCGCAGCAGCCGGGAGACCAGGCCGCCGGAGTGAGGTGCGGCCTTCCATCCCAGGCCCATCCGGACGGTGGGCTGTCCGCCGCCCGGCGTCCGGGCGTCCAGGGTGAGGGACTGGCCCCGTGACAGGCTGACGCTCACACCGGTCTCCCTCCTGGCGCCTGTGCCTGGGGCCAGCCTACGCGGCCGTCCCCGGGGCGGCGTCACTTCAGGCCGGCCTCCCGCATCTGCCGCAGCTCCTTCTTCATCTCCGCGACCTGGTCACGCAGCCGCGCCGCGATTTCGAACTGGAGCTCCGCGGCCGCTGCCCGCATGCGCGCGGTCAGGTCCTCGATCTCCTCGGCCAGCTCGGTGGCGGGCCGGTCCGTCAGCGGCTTCTCCCTGCCCGGCGCGGTCTTGCCGGGCACCGGCGCCGTCTTGGGCTTGCCGGACTGGCGGTAGCCGGTCTCCAGCAGCTCCTGGGTGTCGACCTCTTCGCGGGCGATGGCGGCGACGATGTCGTTGATCCGCTTCCGCAGCGGCTGGGGGTCGATGCCGTTCGCCTCGTTGTACGCGATCTGCTTGGCGCGGCGGCGGTTGGTCTCGTCGATGGCCTTGCGCATCGCGGGCGTGACCGTGTCGGCGTACATGTGGACCTGGCCGGAGACGTTCCGCGCCGCACGGCCGATGGTCTGGATCAGCGACGTGCCCGAGCGGAGGAAGCCCTCCTTGTCCGCGTCGAGGATGGCCACCAGCGAGACCTCGGGCAGGTCAAGCCCCTCGCGCAGCAGATTGATGCCGACCAGGACGTCGTACTCGCCCGCGCGCAGCTCGCGCAGCAGCTCGACACGGCGCAGGGTGTCGACGTCGCTGTGGAGATAGCGGACGCGGATGCCGAGCTCCAGGAAGTAGTCGGTGAGATCCTCCGCCATCTTCTTGGTGAGGGTGGTGACCAGGACCCGCTCGTCCTTCTCGGTCCGCTCGCGGATCTCGTGCACCAGGTCGTCGATCTGGCCTTCGGTGGGCTTGACGACGACCTCGGGGTCGACCAGGCCGGTGGGGCGGATGATCTGCTCGACGACGCCGTCCGAGCGCGACAGCTCGTAGGGGCCGGGGGTGGCCGACAGGTACACCGTCTGCCCGATGCGCTCCAGGAACTCCTCCCACTTCAGCGGGCGGTTGTCCATGGCGGACGGCAGCCGGAAGCCGTGGTCCACGAGGGTGCGCTTGCGGGAGGCGTCTCCCTCGTACATGGCGCCGATCTGCGGCACGGTCACGTGCGACTCGTCGATGACGAGGAGGAAGTCGTCGGGGAAGTAGTCGAGCAGGGTGTGCGGCGGCGAGCCGGGCTCGCGCCCGTCGATGTGCAGCGAGTAGTTCTCGATGCCGGAGCAGGTGCCGATCTGCCGCATCATCTCGATGTCGTACGTCGTGCGCATCCGCAGCCGCTGCGCCTCCAGCAGCTTGCCCTGCCGCTCCAGCTCCGCCAGCCGCTCCGCCAGCTCCGCCTCGATGCCCGCGATGGCCCGTTCCATGCGCTCGGGGCCGGCCACGTAGTGCGAGGCGGGGAACACGTAGAGGTGCTCCTCCCGTGAGACCACCTCCCCGGTGACCGGGTGGAGCGTGGACAGTGCCTCGATCTCGTCGCCGAACATCTCGATGCGGACGGCCAGCTCCTCGTAGACCGGGAAGATCTCGATGGTGTCGCCCCGCACCCGGAACGTGCCGCGGGTGAACGCCATGTCGTTGCGCTGGTACTGGATGTCCACGAAGCGGCGCAGCAGCGCGTCCCGGTCGATTTCCTGGCCGACCCGCAGCGGCACCATGCGGTCGACGTACTCCTGCGGCGTGCCCAGGCCGTAGATGCAGGAGACGGAGGCCACGACCACGACGTCACGCCGGGTGAGCAGCGAGTTCGTCGCGCTGTGCCGCAGCCGCTCGACCTCCTCGTTGATCGAGGAGTCCTTCTCGATGTACGTGTCCGTCTGCGGCACGTACGCCTCTGGCTGGTAGTAGTCGTAGTACGACACGAAGTACTCGACCGCGTTGTGCGGCAGCAGCTCGCGGAACTCATTGGCCAGCTGGGCGGCAAGCGTCTTGTTCGGCGCCATCACGAGGGTGGGCCGCTGCAGCCGCTCGATCATCCAGGCCGTCGTGGCGGACTTGCCGGTGCCGGTCGCGCCGAGCAGCACGACGTCCTTCTCGCCGCCGCTGACGCGCCGCTCCAGCTCGTCGATGGCCGCCGGCTGGTCGCCGCTCGGCTGGTAGGGGCTGACGACCTTGAAAGGCGCCACCGTGCGTTCGATGTCAGAAACGGGCCGCATGGTCCCCACCGTACGACCCTCCACTGACAACGGCCCCGCTGACAGCCGCCCCGCTGCAGAAGGGCCCCGGACAGCACCAGGGTGTTCACGCGGCGGTCACCGGGTACTGTCTGTCCGTTCGCCCGGCGGGGCAGGCTCTTCTCGTCCCGGTCCTCTCGAGTGAGGAGTCCCCCATGCCGATACGCCGTGCCGTTCGCCGGTCCGCGCCGGCCCTCACGCTCGCCCTCACCGTCCTTGCCGCCCTGGCCGCTCCGGCCGCCGGGCAGGCCGCCGCGGCGGAGCCCGGCCAGGACGCCCCCCGCGTGGTCGCGCACCGGGGAGCCTCCGGGCACGCGCCGGAGAACACCGTGGCGGCGGCGGAGGCCGCCGCGGAGCTTGGTGCCCGGTGGGTCGAGACCGACGTCCAGCGGACCGCCGACGGCGAGCTGGTGCTGGTGCACGACGAGACGCTGGAGCGCACCACCAACGCGGAGGAGGTCTTCCCCGACCGGGCGCCGTGGAACGTGTCGGACTTCACCGCGGCGGAGATCGCGCAGCTGGACGCGGGCAGCTGGTACGGCGAGGAGTTCGCCGGCGAGCCCGTGCCGACGCTCACGGAGTTCCTGGCGGTGCTGGAGGAGAACGGTCAGGACCTGCTGCTGGAGCTGAAGTCGCCGGAGCTGTACCCGGGCATCGAACAGGAGGTGCTCGTGCAGCTGGCGGAGCAGGGCTGGCTGGGTGAGGACGCGGCGGGCGAGCTGGTGATCCAGAGCTTCAACGCCGACGCCGTACGGACCGTGCACGAGCTGGAGCCGTCCGTCACCACGGGGTTCCTGGGCACGCCGGACCCGGACGAGCTGGCCTAGTACGCGGAGTTCGCCGACCAGATCAACCCGCGGTACACGGACCTGACGGCCGGGTACGTCGCGGCCGTGCAGGAGCTGACCGGGCCGCATGGCAGGCCACTGGAGGTCCAGACCTGGACGGTCAACGAGCCGGAGGACGCCGTGCGCGTGGCCGCTCTCGGAGTGGACGGAATCATCACGGACGTGCCCGACGTGGTAGACGACGCCCTGGCGGGCTGACCCGGTGCCCGGGTCCGGCGCGGGGCGTCACTGTCAGTGGCGCCCCGTAGGGTGCGGGCCATGACGGAGACGAAGGGCACCGGGTTTCGCTGGACGGTGCGCGCCACCCCGGTGGGGCCGCTGCTGCTGGCGGCCACGGGCCGCGGTCTGGTCAGCGTCGTCTTCCACGCGGAGGGAGGGGCGCGTGACCGGGCGCTCCCGCGGCTGGCCGCGAGGCTGGGCGGCCCGCCCGTGCCCGACGACGGCCGCGACCCCGTGCTGGCGGGGGCGGCCGCGGAGCTGGACCGCTACTTCGCGGGCGGCCTGCGCGCCTTCCGCACGGCGCTGGACTGGTCGCTGGTCTCGGGCTTCACCGAGCGGGTGCTGCAGGAGCTGGCCGCGTCCGTGCCGTACGGCACCGTCGTCGGGTACCAGGAGCTGGCGGAGCGGGTCGGTGACGGCGGGGCGGCCCGGGCGGTGGGCGCCGCGATGGGCGCCAACCCGCTGCCGGTGATCGTGCCGTGCCACCGCGTGGTGGCGGCGGACGGCGGCATAGGCGGCTTCGGCGGCGGGCTGGCGGCTAAGCGTGAGCTGCTCGCGCTGGAGGGCGTGCTGCCGCAGCGCCTGTTCTGACCGGGCTTGCGCCGTGTCCGGGCCCCGGCACACGCGTGCCCGGCGGCGGCCGGGTGGCCGCCGCCGGGCATCGGCGGGGTGAGCAGCCGCGGCATCAGCGGTCGCGGCGCCGGACAGCAGGAGGCGTCAGAGGCTGACGTCCTTGTCCTTCAGGAACTGCACGGGGTCGATGGCCGAGCCGTAGTCCGGCGTGGTCCGCACCTCGAAGTGCAGGTGGGGGCCGCTGCTGTTGCCGGTGTTACCGGACCGGGCGATCTCCTGGCCCGTGGACACCGACTGGCCGACGCTCACCTCGACGCTCGACAGGTGGGCGTACTGGGTGTACGTGCCGTCCGAGTGCTTGATCACGACGGCGTTCCCGTACGCGGGGCCGTCGCCCGCGCCGTTGCCGCCGGCCTTCACGACGGTACCGCCGTGGACGGCGCGGACCTCTGTGCCGGACGGGACCGCGAAGTCCTGGCCGCTGTGGTCGGCGGCCCAGCGGCTGCCGCTCTCGGCGAAGGAGGCGGACAGCGCGTAGTCGGCGACCGGGCTGACCCAGGACTTGGCCTTGTCCTCAGCGGCCTCAGCGGCCTTGGCCGCCTCCTGCTGGGCCTCCGCCTGGCTCTGGGCGGACTTGGCCAGGTTCTCCGCAGTCAGCGCGGAGTCGAAAGCCGCGGCGACGTGGGTGGTACCGGAGTTGTCGGCGACCGCCCCGGCAGCCGTCGCCACGCCCGACGTACCCAGCAGGGCCGCGGCGCACAGGCCAGCCGTGACGGCACCGGCACGGGAACGGAAACGGAAGGCGGGGACGCGCTTCAGGGTGGAGTTCGACATGGGAGAGACAACCTCTCGATTGGGGAAATCCGCCTTGCGGCGTTATCGCTCCACCTTGATAACCACCGGCGCACTTCCGCAGCAAGCACCTCAATTACTAAGAAGAGCCGTAGAAAAAGCAGCGGGAATTAAGTCCCTTGCGATGATCTTTACCGCAGGTGAGAGCGGCACCTTCCCGAGTTCAAGCGCCCTGCTCACCGGCTCAGGGAAGGAAGACAGAAGCGTCAGCGGTCCGAAATTCCCGCCCGCACGGGACCAAAGTCCCAGCCCTTTGTCATTACTCGTTACTAAGCAGCGTCGTAGGGCCCCATATGCGTGTGTCGAGCGTCACGAATGACACCGAAGAGAGCGTCGGATTCAGCGTGGAAACAGCTCGAACGTCACGCAGGCCCTGCCGCCGAAACGCGCGGCCTCCGCCTGGGCGCTCTCGCTGAGGAGCGTGCGGGCGTAGTCCTCCGGCGCCCGGTCGCTGAGGGCCGCGATGTAGGCCCGGTGCTCAGCGAGCGAGGCGATGGCCCGCTCGAGGGAGCGCTCGCTGACGGCCTGGGCGTGCGTGGCCTGAGGGGAGGCCGCGACGGCGACCCACCGCACCCCGCCCCAGGGCTGGAGCCCGCCGTCCGCCAGCTGCTCGGGGAAGATCCACCGGTTCCCGGCGTCGCCCGCCGCATCCAGGACGGCACGCCCCACGGCCCGGTGATCGGGGGTGTTCCAGGCGTGCCCGTCCCAGGTGTCGCGGTGGTTGAGCGTGACCAGCAGCTCCGGCCGGTGCCTGCGGATCGCCGCGGTCAGGTCGCGCCGGAGGGCCACCCCCTCCTCGATCACGCCGTCCCGGTGGTCCAGGAACTCCACCGTGGTGACCCCCACGACGGCGGCGCTGGCGCGCTGCTCCGCCTCCCGCACCCGCGCGGACTCGTCGGGCGGCAGCCCGTCGATCCCGGCCTCTCCCCGGGTCACCAGCGTGTAGGAGACCTCGCGGCCGCTCGCGGTCCACTCGGCGATGGCCGCCGCGGCGCCGTACTCCAGGTCGTCGGGGTGGGCCACGATGGCGAGCGCGCGCCGCCAGCCTGCGGGCATCTCCGCCAGCCGCGGGGGCTCGGGGGATGCTGCGGGACGCGTTGTCATCGCCGTGGTCTCCTTCGCTGTGCGCACCAGCTGGCCGCTGCTCACCCTAAGCCGGGCCGGCCCGGTTCACCGCCAGCCGTGGCGCAGCCGCAGCGCGTCGACGACGCGGTTGTACCGCGCCCGGTCCAGCGCGCACGCCTCCCGCCGCATGCCGCTGGGGTGCACGCGCAGCACTCGTTCCAGGTGCACCCAGGACTCGCGGGCCTCCCGGTCCCACGGCCCGGTGCCGAGCGGCATCCACTCCCGGTCGTGGCTCCGGTCGCGGCTGGTGAGCTGCACGGCCAGCAGCGTCTGGGCGTTCTCCTCCCGCGCGATCACCAGGACGGGCCGGTCCTTGCCCCTGCCGTCGTTCTCTTCGTACGGCACCCAGGTCCACACGATCTCGCCCGGGTCAGGGTCGCCGTCGAAGGCGGGCGCGTACACCGCCCGCGCCCGGTCCAGCGCGCGCGGGTGCACCTCGACCGTCGCCCCGGCACCGCTGCGGCCGGGCACGTCCTCGCCCATTGTCATGTCCGTTGTCATGCGGACACACGCTAACGGCCGGCGCCCTGGCGCGGCATCCGCCCCCCTGGATACATACATAAGTGTGTTATACATTTATCTGCGTGGACGACGCGGCCGACGAGCACGACGAAGATCTGACCCGCCTGAGCGCCGCCCTGGAGCGGGCCGCGAGCTGGATCCGCAGGGCAACCCCACCAGGCGAGCTGAACCTGCTGGAAACCTCCGTGCTGAGCGCGCTGGCCGCCGACGGCCCGCTGCGGGTCACCGACCTCGCGGCGCGGGAGCGCGTCAGCCAGCCGGGCATGACCGGCATCGTCGCGCGCCTGGCCGGCGCCGGCCTGCTGGCCAAACGGCCGGACCCCGAGGACCGGCGCGCCGTGCTCCTCGAGGCCACCGAGGCAGGACGCGCCTACCTGGACGCCCGGCACGCCGCACGTGCCCGGGTCTTCGCCGCCCGCATCGCCACGCTGCCGCCGGACCAGCGGCGCGCGCTGCTGGCCACCATCGACGCGCTGACCGCGCTCACCGCCGAGCGAGACGACGCGTAGCCGGTCGACGGCATCCGTACGCACCCCGTCATCGCACACGCGAAGGGATAACCCGCATGAGTCAGCCCGGAACAGGGGCGGGCAGCGCCGTGCCCGCACAGGCCGCGCCGCCCGCCTCTCCGGCACCCCGCCAGCCGCACGACGCCACCCCCAGCCCGTTCCGCCAGCCACGGGCGGTATGGGCGGTGGCCTTCGCCTGCGTGGTGTCCTTCATGGGCATCGGGCTGGTTGACCCGATCCTCCCGGCCATATCTGAGCAGCTCGACGCCTCCCCCAGCCAGGTCACCCTGCTCTTCACCAGCTACCTGGTGGTCACGGCCGTGGCCATGCTGGTCACCGGCTGGGTCTCCAGCCGTCTGGGCGCCAAGCGCACCCTGCTGAGCGGCCTCGCCCTGATCGTCGTCTTCGCAGCGCTGGCGGGCGCGAGCGGCAGCGTGAACGGCATCATCGGCTTCCGCGCCGGCTGGGGCCTGGGCAACGCCCTGTTCATCGCCACCTCGCTCGCGGTCATCGTCGGGTCCGCCAGCGGCGGTTTCGCCGGGGCGATCGTGCTGTACGAGACGGCACTGGGCGTCGGCATCGCCACCGGCCCGCTCGTCGGCGGCCTGCTGGGAGAGGTCAGCTGGCGCGGCCCGTTCTTCGGCGTGTCGGTGCTGATGCTGATCGCGCTCGTCGCCACCGTCGTCCTGCTGCCCCCCACGCCGCGCGGCGACCGGCCCGAATCGCTCACCGAGCCACTGACGGCGCTGCGCCACCGGGCCCTGGCCACCACCAGCGTCACCGGCCTGCTGTACAACTGGGGCTTCTTCACCATGCTCGGCTACGCCCCGTTCCTGATGAACCTGTCAGCGATCAAGCTGGGCTGGGTCTTCTTCGGCTGGGGCGTGCTGGTGGCGCTGTTCGCGGTGCTCGGCGCCCCGCGGCTGCGCGACCGCCTGGGCACGCCGGTCACGCTGTACGGCAACCTGGTGCTGATGGCCGCCACGCTCGCGGTCATCGGCGTGTGGGCCGACCACCGTGCGGTGGTCATCGTGGCGGTGATCGTCTCCGGCGTGTTCGTCGGCGTCAATAACACGCTCGTGACCACGGCCGTCATGAGCATCGCCCCGGTGCCACGCCCCGTCGCCTCAGCCACCTACGGCTTCGTCCGCTTCATCGGCGGCGGGCTCGCGCCCTACGCGGCGGGCAAGCTCGTCGACCACTACAACGTCCACGTCCCGTTCCTGCTGGGCGCGGTGATGGTCGCGCTGGGCGCCGTGCTGCTGGCCACGGTGCACCGCCAGCTCGCCGGCGCCGACACCGGGCACCCGGCCTGACCGCCCGGCGGCGGCCGGGATCAGGCCTCTCCCTCGCCGCCGCCGAGCGCCGCCGCCATCGGCTCCCGGTGCGCGGGCGACCGCATCACCAGCCCGATCCATGACCCGTCCCGGAAGTGCACGTCCAGCCGCCCGCGCTGGAGCACGCCCTTCGGCCGCGGGCGGACGCCCGTGATCTCCGCGCGCTCCGTCTCCCAGCAGGGCACCATCTCGTCGGTGGGCTTCAGCCCCTTGAGCGCCAGGCGTGGCTGAAGCACCAGCACCCGGCGGTCGGTCACCACGAGGTCGCCGGCGTTCGCGACGACGTGGATGCGCAGCCGGCCCGCGGTGGAGCGCCAGCCGCCCGCCATGCCCCTGCCGTGCAGGCCCCGGCCGATCACGTTGCCCACCAGCACGTCCTGCGCGTACCCGCCCGCAGCCATCACCGTCCCGGCCTTCGTGGCCGGGGCGAGCTGCGGGTAGACCTCGCGCACCATCCAGAACGGCGGCTCCGGCACCCCAGGCGCCACGTGGAACTCCGCCGCGCACCGCAGCTGCTCGCCCTGCTCCAGAAACGGCAGCGCCCTGGCCGCCGCCTTCCCCGTCCGCGGATCGTCCGCCATGGCCGCTGTCCCCCGTCTCACCGCCGCACTCACTTAAATGGAGCAGCAGTGTACTGAGGGTGCGCCGGACGGCCCGCATGGTGTTCCCCGTACCCGCTACTCGTCCACGATGCCGTTGGCGCGGTCCCGGGCCGCCTGGACGTTGACCGGGTCCTCCGGGTCCCAGTCGGAGGGCCGCGGCGGCTCCGGTCCGTCGGGCCCAAGGCGCACCAGGCGTTCGATCCGGGTGACGCGGTAACACCGTCCCAGCGCCTCGATGGTGTCCAGGCGCGCGCTGCGCAGCCGGACCAGAGCGTCGGCGCAGTCGCGCAGCTGGCGCCTGGTCAGGGTCGGCTCGCCGGGCTCAAGAAGGCGGCGCTGGCGCGCGATGTGGTCGATGACCTGCTGCGGCAGCTCGGGGGCGGGGCGGTGGCCTGGCAGGCGGGGACGCAGTTCAGCGGGGAGGAGCATCTCGAAGAAGTCGGCGAGCTGGTCGCGGCTCTCCTGCGGGGTGTCGTGGCAGATGATGGTCTCCGGGCTCCACCTGCCGTTTCTCCGCTCGGACACGGTAAAGCCCGTGGGCAGCAGCACCCCGCCGGGATGGGTGCGCCGGGCGCGGACGGAGTCGGCGTAGACGTCGGCGGGCACGCCCCTGCGGGGATAGACGAACCGCAGCAGGTCTACCCGCAGCAGCCCTTCGGAGACACCCGTGGCCGCCGTGGGATCGATCAGGAACCCCTCGGAGCGCGGGCGGCTCCTGCCCGACCCGCCGATAGGAAGCGGATCGGGGTCGCTGGGGCGCGGCGGCTCGGGGCCATCGGGACCGAGCCGGGCGAACATGTCGCCCCGGGCGATGCGGAAGCGGCAGTCCCGGACGGTCAGATCGTCGGTCTTCTCCGACTCCATGGTGTGGGCACCGCCCATCCACGCCCGGTACCCGGCCTCGTCCCCCGCCTCCCTGGCGGCCGCGGCGCGGCGGCGGCACACCGATGCCAGGGCGTCACGGCAGCCCTGGGGCGCGGCCTCGTCGATGAGGAGGACCCGCCACCGGCCGTCGGGTTCCTGCTCGGTGACGGCGAAGAGGGGGCCTTGTCCGACGATGTCCGGATAGGCGTCTCTGGCCTCCCACGCCTCCGTGTCGGTCAGGACGGAGACGGGGTCGTCGGAGCGCGTCACGCGGATGACGCGGTGCGGTTCGGGGAGCTCGTCCGCGTCGCGGGGGAATACGGGCATGCGCGCATTGTGAGGCGGGAGGCGGCCGGTCCGCAGGACTTTGGCTCATCTGTGGGCGCGCGGGGGGTTGTTCCACGCCGGGCGGCGCGAGTCATCGGCGCGCACCAGGACGTGTGCGACGTCGGCGGGGGCCACTTCCGTTTCGTAGCGGGCGAACGCGGGCAGCATCCACTGCTCTTCCGGGGCGGTTCTGCGGGCCAGTGCGCCGGGGCTGAGGCTGAGGTGCACCACCAGGTCCGCGGGGAACCAGTGGCCGAGCAGCAGCGGGCCGTGCAGCAGGAGCACCCCGCCGGGCGGCAGGCGCACGCGCGGGCTGCGGGTGGCCCGGTCGCGCACGGGGTCCCACAGGTCGGGCAGCACCTCACCGCTGCCGCCCGGTTCCAGAGGCGCGAACACCTCACGCCACAGGGCGCCCGTGTCCAGCCACCGCTCGTAGTAGGCGTCCGGGTCGTGGCGGCCGTACTCCAGGCGGAGCGAGGCGGGACGCCAGAACCCGCCGGCGGCGACGGTCAGCGCCTCGCGCCCGCGCAGCCGGACCGCGGCGGCGAGGGCCGTGGCCAGGGCGCCGGGATCCGCCGCCGGGGCGCCGTCGACCAGCACGCGCGGCCAGGGCGAGCCGTCCCGCGTCGTCAGCGACACCGTGCGGTCGGCGAGTTCCTCGGTCAGCCGTTCCCAGGTGATGGCTTCGAGCCGCATGCCGCCATCCTGCGTCATCGGGCCCCGCCGCTGTCAGGGGCGGCTCCTGCGCATCGGGCATGCTGCGGACCGGATCGGTGATGGTGGGCGTGGCGGACGTGCGGCGGGCCGCGGAGTTCTGGTGCCGGGCGCTGGAGCACGTGCCGCGTGAGGAGGTGGCCGACGACTGGGCGGTCCTCGTTCCCGCCGGCGGCAGGCCGGGGCCGGGCTGTTGCCGGCGCTGAGCGAGACGCCGCCGCCCGCGTACCCGCAGACGCACCTGGACCTGTACCCGAGGGACGCCGCCTTCATCGTGCTGGCCGGCACGGAGGGCAACCGCTTCGGCGTCATCGGCACCGGCCGGGCCGACACGTCGTGAGAGCTGGGGTCCGGCCGGCAGCAAGCCGCATTTCCGAAATGTTAAGAAAACGCCTATAGGATCGATGCGGCGTCGTCACGCCGGACCCGAAGAAGGGAGGCGTCCGTGCCCAAGCCCCCCGATGTGGGCGAGCGCGTCGCACAGCTCGCGCAGCGGCGCAACGAACCCGTGGTGGTCCAGACGCTGCGGTCCACCGCCGCGGCGACGCTCGCGTACATCGCCGCCCGCTGGCTTACGGACGTGCCCGCCCCGCTGCTGGCCCCGCTGACGGCGCTGCTCGTCGTCCAGGTGACCCTCTTCGCCACTCTCACCAGCGGCATCCGGCGCGTGAACGCGGTGGTGGCCGGCGTGGTGCTGGCGACGGCCTTCAGCGTGATCGTCGGCCTCAGCTGGTGGAGTCTGGGACTGCTGATCCTCTGCGCGCTCAGCATGGGGCGCCTGGTCCGGGCACACGAGTTCGTCCCCGAGGTGGCCATCAGCGCCATGCTCGTCCTCGGCGTCACCCAGGTGACGGAGACCGCGCTCGACCGCGTCGTGGAGACGCTCATCGGCGCCGCCGTCGGGCTGCTGTTCAACCTGGTCTTCGTGCCGCCGGTCTGGGTCAGCACGGCAGAGGAGGACATCGAGGCGCAGGCCAACCGCATGCGGAATCTCCTGCTGCGCCTCTCCGAGGAGGTGGACGAGAGCCACACGCCGGTGCCGCGCGTCGCTGCCAGGCTGGAGGAGGCACGCCGTCTCGACCAGGAGGTGTCGGAGGTCGACGCCTCGCTGAGCCAGGCCGAGGAGAGCCTGCGTTTGAACCCGCGCGTCAAGGAAGGGCTCCTCACCCGCATGGTGCTGCGCACCGGTCTGGACACGCTGGAGGTCTGCGCCGTACTGCTGCGCTCCCTGACCCGCACGCTGACCGACCTGGCACAGCACCGCAGGAACGAACCACTGTTCGAGACCGAGACGGCGGGAACTCTGCGCGAGCTGTTCACGCGCCTCGGCGACGCCGTCAGCGCCTTCGCCGTCCTGATCACCAGCCAGGTCAGCGCTAACGCCGAGGAGGCGGAGGCACGGCTGACCGAGGAGCTCGACACCTGCCGGTCCCTGCGCGAACGCGTCGCCCGCATGCTGCTGGCCCGGGTCCAGGAGCACCCCCGCCAGTGGCAGCTCCACGGCGCCCTGCTGGCCAACGTCGACCGCATGCTCGACGAACTCGATGTCGAACGCCGCTCGGTCCACCTCGCCGAAGAACTCGACCGCTACTCCCGCGAACGCCACAACCGCCCCCGCGGCCTCCGCGGCCTGCGGCAGCGCCTCGCCGCCGCCACCCTCGGCATCGACTGACCCGCGCCTGCACCGCCCGTCAGCCGTCACATTCCACGCCGCCGCTCCGCGCAGGCACCAGGCGCACCTGCCCCGCCGGGACCCTCAGCGGGCCGCTCACGCCAGCGTCCCACAGCACGGCGACGTCCCCCGCCACGCCGAACGACAGGTACGGGCGCGACGGGTCGACCCGCCCCCCTTCGCCCGGCAGCCGCTCCACGGGAACGGTCGGCTCCACGCACGCCCACTCCGGCGTCACGCCGAAGTACAACGGCGGTTGCCTTCCCTCCCGCGCCGCCTCCTTCACGGCCGCGGCCGCGCGCCCCGCCGACTCGACGGCCAGCCCCGACACCGACACCAGCACCATCAGCAGGACCGCGACGTACACGAGCGCGTTGCCGCGCCCGGGCCGCACCAGGTGATAGTGCCTGGCAATGCCCCACCCAGCCGGCAGCAGCAGCCCCACACTGAGGTACGACAGCAACCGTCCCGCCGCGATGACCTGCCACACGCCCGGAACGGACAGCTCCTCAGGACTCAGTGAGAGCTGGTCCGCGTACAGGGCGTGCAGTACGGACCCCGCGCTCGCCAGGAGCGACACCACGGCTGAGAACGCCAGTGGCACGACCCACACCGCCCACTCCCCCCACGTCCACTGCCGCACCAGCAGCCAGATACCCGCGATCGTCAGCACGGCCAGCGCACCGAACAGCCACCGGCCCGCAGGTGGCGCGTCCCGGGCGACGACGGCGCACAGCGCCATGGCGGCGACCGCCCCGGCCAGGCGCGTCACGCGCCGTTCCCCGTCCTCCTCACGCCGCAGCACCGTTCCGGACCGCGCCCGGCTGTCCAGCGGCCTGACGTCCAGGCCCGAGGGCCGTGCCGTCCCGGCGACAGCGGTAACCGGGCCAGCCGCCACGCCTCCGACGGCGTGCCGGTGACCACCGCACCGGTGTCGCGCAGGCCCAGACGTTCCGCGGCCCGCGCCCGGGCCCTGGCCCACCGGTACGCCAGCAGGGTGCGGCGCGGCACCGGGCGGACCAGCGGCGGCGCCGGCCGGTGTGCCGTGGTATGCACGCGCCATTCGGGAAGCAGCTCGCGGTCCCGGTCCGCCAGCTCGGCGCGCCGCACGTACATCTCCAGCCGCGCCTCCCGCGCCAACCGCCGCACGCGCCACACTGCACCTCTTTCGGCCCGCCACGCCGAGCCGTACAACCGCACCTCGACGAGCAGCACACGTGCCCCGTCCCGCGGGCGCAGCACGCCGTCCGTCAGCCCTTGCCCCCGCTCCCCCGCCTCCTGCACGGGCCAGCCCTGGCGCTCGCAGGCGGCCATGGCCTCCTCAAGATCGCGCTGCCCGCCCCGTACCTCCACAAGCGCCAGCACCCGGCGGTCGAACCGCTTCCCTCTCCGCACGCCCGCCCCTCTCGCCAGCTCCCAGCATTCCCGGGGGACCCCCTGCTTCGGCACGCACCGCAACGCGCATGGTGCGGCGACGGGCAGAACGCCCGCACGACCGCGGCAACACGCGGACGAGGCCCGGGGCCTCACTGACCCGGTGGGGGAGAACTACGAGCCGAAGTGGAGGCCGCCGTGGATCTCCTTGGTCTGGATGACCGGCCCGTGCACGGTCGCGCCACCGGAGATGGTGTTGTGCACGGTGGTCTGCGAGGGGGCCAGCTCCTCCCGGTGGGTCTCCGCCCACTCCCGCAGGGCGGCGGCGAAGGCGTCGTCCTCGCGGGCACGGGCCGCGATCATCGCCACCAGCGCGTCGCGGTCCTCCGGCTCAGGGGCGGCCGGCTCCGCCTCGGCGCGGCCCGTGAGCCGCCGGGCCAGGGAGACGAGCGCCCGCCAGGCGCTGGCACCAGCCTCGCCCGCCGCGCTGTTCGCGGCGGCACCGGCCAGGGCGATCGCGGCTTCGAGGTCCATGCGCCCCACCGTACTGCGGCCGGTACGATCGCCGCCATGGCGCGGCGACAAGCCGGGGGGTTCCGGACACCGTGACCGAAGCGGCGAAGTAGGATGAAAACTTGT
>NZ_JAERRL010000020.1 GCF_016741785.1 Streptomyces sp. 7-21 | reverse complement strand
ACGGCCGGCGCAGCCGCCGTATACGAAGAACTACTGCCCGACATGGAGCGGGTGCTGGGCCCCGACCACCCCAACACCCTGCTCACCCGCAAGAACTTCGCTGCCTTGCAAGATGACCTGGAGTCCAATTGATGTGGATTGCCATGCTGCCCGCCGCCCGTCTGGTGGCTCCGGCGTAGTCGTCACCAGGGCAACGGTGAGGTGTGTTCTGGATGCGATGGCCCGTGTGGGTGCGTGGACCATGCCGCCGTCGTCGGCGTAAAAAGCAGGCGGGTGGATGGTGTGTCAGGTGCCGTGGAGAGGTGTGGTGTTGTTCCGGGTTCCGGAGTCGCACGGGTAGCAGCTACGGCGTGGACGGCGTCAAGGCGGTTGCAGGGGGGTGAAACCGCCAGGGCGGCCGTCGACCCGAGTGTGGCTGTAGCAGGCCGTCCGCGGCAGGGGAAGCGGCCCTAGTCCGCCAGGCCGTAGACGCGGCAGGCGGTGGCGGAGAAGACGGCGTCGCGTTCGTCCGGCGACAGCCCGGCGGTCAGTTCCTCGGCGGCGGCGACCCAGCGCTCGTAGCCGGCCGCGAGCGTGCACACCGGCCAGTCGGAGCCGAACATCAGCCGCCCGGGCCCGAAGGTGTCCAGCGCCGCCTCGGCGTAGGGCCGCAGCCCGGCCGTCGTCCAGCGAGCCCAGTCGGCCTCGGTGACCAGGCCGGAGAGCTTGGCCACGGTGTTCGGCAGCGCGGCCAGGCGCGCCAGGTTGGTGGCCCAGGGCTCGAAGGCGCCCGCGGCGATGGGCGGCTTGCCCAGGTGGTCCAGCACGAACGTCAGCTCCGGCCGCCGCTCGGCGGCGGCCACCGCCGCGGGCAGCTGGTCCGCCGTGATCACCAGGTCGTAGACGAGCCCGGCCTCGGCGACGGCCGCCAGGCCGCGCTGCACGTCGGGGCGGAGCAGCCATCCGGGGTCGGGCTCGGACTGCACCTGGTGGCGGATGCCGGCCAGATGCGCGCCGCCCGGCAGCTGGCGCAGCCTGGCGAGGGCGTCGGCGATGCCCGGGTCGGTGAGGTCGGCCCAGCCCACGACCTTGGCGACCAGGTCGCTGTCTGCCGCGAGCGCCAGCAGCTCCGGGGTCTCCTCCGGCACCGTGACCGTCTGGACCACGACGGTGGCGGTGACGCCGGCGGCCCGGGCCGCGGGCTCCAGGTCGGCCACCGAGAAGTCGCGGCGGATCGGCGCCATCGCGGGCCCGGTGATCCAGTCCTGGTCGCGGACGGACAGGTCCCAGACGTGGTGGTGGGCGTCGACGCGCGGCATGGCGGTCAGTCCTCCTCGGAGCCGGGGACGGGGACGTGCGGCGGCAGCAGGCCCTCGGCGCGCAGCTCCTGCCACAGCGCGGCGGGCACGGGGTGGTGGAACATGTCCACCGCGTCCCGCACCTCCGCTGCCGACCGGGCGCCCACCAGCACGCTGCTGACCGCCGGGTGGCCCAGCGGGAACCGCAGCGCGGCGGCGCGCAGCGGCACGCCGTGGCGGGCGGTGACCTCCTTCAGCCGCCGGGCACGCCGCACCATCTCCTCGGGGGCGGCGCGGTAGTTGTAGACGGCGCCGGGGCGGGGGTCGGCGAGCAGGCCGCCGTTGTAGACGCCGCCGATGATCACGCCGGTGCCGCGTTCGGCGGCGGCCGGCAGCAGCTCGGCCAGCCCGTCCTGGTCGAGCAGGGTGTAGTGGCCGGCGAGCAGTACCGCGTCCACGTCGGTGTCGCGGACGAAGCGGGTGAGCATCGCGGCCTGGTTCATGCCGGCGCCGATGGCGCCGACGGTGCCCTCGGCGCGCAGCCGCTCCAGCGCCGGGTACGCCTCGGTGAAGGCCCACTCCTCGTGGTCGTCGGGGTCGTGGAGGAGCACGAGGTCCACCCGGTCCAGCCCCAGGCGCTCCAGGCTGCTCTCCAGGGAGCGGCGCACCCCGTCGGCGCTGAAGTCCCACACCCGGCGGTGGGTGGCGGGCAGCCCGGGGAAGCCGTCGGCGGCGTCGTCCCCGCTCGGCTCGTCGACGGGCACGAGCAGGCGGCCGACCTTGGTGCTCAGGGCGTACTCGCCGCGCGGCTTGCCGGCGAGTGCCCGGCCCATGCGCCGCTCGGACAGGCCCAGGCCGTAGTGGGGCGCCGTGTCGAAGCCGCGGATGCCCGCCTGCCAGGCGGCCTCGACGGCGGCCAGGGCGTCGGCCTCGCTGACGGAGGCGCCGTAGCCGCCCAGTGGCGCGCCGCCGAGCGAGAGCCGGGTGAACGTGACGCCGCCGCGCCCGAGCGGGCGGCGGTCCTGCGCGCGGGGGGACCGCATGGTGGTGCCGCCTTCCTGTGGGTCCGGTCGTTCGTCGGGTCAGGTGCGCGGGGAGGGACGCAGCCGCAGGCCGGCCATGCCGCCGTCCACGGCCAGGGCGGTGCCGGCGGTGGCCCCGGCCTGCGGGCTCGCCAGGTAGGCGATGGCGGCGGCGACCTCCTCGGCGGTGACCAGCCGGCCCATGGGCTGGCGGGCCTCCAGCGCGGCCCGCTCCGCCTCGGGGTCGTCGGCGGCGTCGAGGAGCCTGCCCACCCAGGGGGTGTCGGCGGTGCCGGGGTTGACGCAGGTGACGCGGATGCCCTCGGCGAGGTGGTCGGCGGCCATGGCGAGGGTGAGGGAGTACACCGCGCCCTTGCTGGCGGAGTACAGGGCGCGCTGCGGCAGCCCGGCGGTGGCCGCGATCGAGCAGGTGTTGACGATCGCGGCGTGGCGGGAGGCGCGCAGCAGCGGCAGCGCGGCGCGGGTGGTGCGCACGATGCCCAGCACGTTGACGTCGAAGACGCGGTGCCACTCCTCGTCCGGGTTGTCCTCGACGGTGCCGGCGGCGCCGATGCCCGCGTTGTTGACGAGGACGTCCAGGCCGCCGAGGTCTTCGCCGGCCTGGCGCACGGCCGCGCGCACCGAGGCGTCGTCCCGCACGTCGGCGGCGTAGGCGCGGATGCCGTCGCCGGGCTCGCCGGGCCGCAGGTCCAGCACGGCGACGCGGGCGCCTTCGGAGGCGAGCAGGCGGGCGGTGGCCAGGCCGATGCCCGAGCCGCCGCCGGTGACGAGGGCGGCGAGTCCCACGAACCGGCTCATGCGTCACCTCCGGCGTTTTCTCCGGCGTTTTCTCCGGCGGCACGCTCGGCGGCCCAGAACGTGCCGTCGGGGAAGGCGTACGTGGTGAGCGCCTCGGGCCGCAGGGCGGCGGAGAAGCCGGGCGCGGTGGGGGCGGCGTAGTGCCCGGCCTGGATCCGCACCGGGTCGGTGAAGTGCTCGTGGAGGTGGTCGACGTACTCCAGGACGCGGTTGTCGGTGGTGCCGCTGAGCGCCACGTAGTCGAACATCGCGAGGTGCTGGACCAGCTCGCACAGGCCGACCCCGCCGGCGTGCGGGCAGACGGGGACGCCGAAGCGGGCGGCGAGCAGCAGGATCGCGAGGTTCTCGTTGACGCCGCCGACGCGGGCGGCGTCGAGCTGGAGCACGTCGATGGCCCCGGCGGCGAGCAGCTGCTTGAACATGACGCGGCCGTGGGCGTGCTCGCCGGTGGCGACCTTCACGGGTGCGACGGCGCGGCGGATCGCGGCGTGGCCGAGGATGTCGTCGGGGCTGGTGGGCTCCTCGATCCAGTACGGCTCGAACTCGGCGAGCGCCCGGGTCCACTCGATGGCCTCGGGCACCTCCCAGCGCTGGTTGGCGTCCATGGCGATCCGCACGCCGGGACCGACGGCCTTGCGGGCGGCGCGGAAGCGGCGGATGTCGTCGTCGAGGTCGGCACCGACCTTCAGCTTGATCTGGGTGAAGCCGTCGGCGACGGCCTGGGTGGCCAGGCGGGTGAGCTTCTCGTCGGAGTAGCCGAGCCAGCCCGGGGAGGTGGTGTAGGCGGGGTAGCCCTGCTCCTGGAGGCGGGCGGCGCGCTCGGCGGCGCCGTCCTTGCCGCGGCGCAGCAGGTCCACGGCCTGGTCGTACGTCAGCACGTCGCCGAGGTAGCGCAGGTCGGCCTGGCCGGCGAGCCACTCGGGGTCGGCGTCGGCCAGCAGCCGCCACAGCGGCTTGCCCTGGCGCTTGGCGGCCAGGTCCCACACGGCGTTCACCACGGCGCCGATGGCCATGTGCATCACGCCCTTGTCGGGGCCCAGCCACCGCAGCTGGCTGTCGCCGGTCAGCTCCCGGTACAGGGCGCCGGGGTCGGCGCACAGCGCGTCGGCGTCGCGGCCCGTCAGGTAGGGCGCCAGCGCCTGGATCGCCGCGGTCTGGACGTCGTTGCCGCGGCCGATGGTGAAGGCGAAGCCGTGGCCCTCGGGGCCGTCGCCGGGGCCGGTGTGCAGGATGACGTAGGCGGCGGAGTAGTCGGGGTCGGGGTTCATGGCGTCGGACCCGTCCAGCTCCCGCGAGGTCGGGAAGCGTATGTCGTAGGTGTCGACGCCGGTGATGCGCAGGGGTGTTGCGGGCATGCGGACCTCTTGTGGTTGGGCCGGGGCTCGTCGGCACCCTAGAGGCGTGTCTGTACACGCACAAGCGCACGTGAGGGGCTGTTTTCCCGCCGTCAGCCGTCGGCGGGGCGCGCGCTGAGCGGCTTGTCCGCGCGGGCCGGCCCCGCGGCGGGCCGGACGGCGACGGCCTGCCACCACGGCGCGGCGGGCACGTCGCCGCCGGGCTCGAACGACTCACCCAGGCGCGGCAGCGCGACCGCCACGCCCGCCTCGGCGGCGGCGCGCACGGTGCGTTCCGCCGGCTCCTCCCAGGGGTGCAGCGCGAGGTTGAAGGTGCCCCAGTGGATCGGCAGCATCACGCCCGCCGGGCTGCCCTGGGAGAGGTCGGTGTGGGCGCGGACGCCTTCCTCCGGCGTCATGTGGACGTCCGGCCAGTACCGGGTGTCGTAGGCCCCGATCTGCATCATCGTCGCGTCGAACGGGCCGTGGTCGCTGCCGATGGCGGCGAAGCCGGGGAAGTAACCGGTGTCGCCGCTGTGGAAGACGCGGTGCCGGGGCCCGGCCACCACCCAGGAGGCCCACAGCGTCCTGGCGTGGTTGCGCAGGCCGCGGCCGCAGAAGTGCTGCCCGGGGGTGGCCGTGAGCGTCAGGCCGCCGACGCGCGCCGATTCGTGCCAGTCCAGCTCGCGCAGCCGGGCGGGCGGCACGCCCCAGCGCTCCAGGTGGGCGCCGACGCCCAGCGGCACGGCGAAGACGGTGTCCGTGCCGGCCAGCGCCCGGACGGTGGGCAGGTCGAGGTGGTCGTAGTGGTCGTGGGAGATGACGACGGCGTCCAGCGGCAGCAGGTCGGCCAGCGGCACCGGCACCGGGTGCAGCCGCTTCGGCCCGGCGAAGGTGAACGGGGAGCACCGCGTGCCGAAGACGGGGTCGAACAGGACGCGGTGCCCGTCGATCTCGGCGAGGACGGTGGCGTGGCCCAGCCACGTCAGCCGCAGGCCGCTCGCCGGGGCGGCGGCGCCGGGTGCCGCGGCGGCGGGCCGCACCAGCGGCGGCGGCGCGGCGGGCGCCCGCCGGACGCGGTCGGCGCGGCGCAGCAGCTGCGGCAGCATCGACAGCATGGCGCCGGGGGTCATGGTGCGGGTGGGCCGCTCGTTGCGGAAGGCCCCGCCGCGGAACTGCGGCGAGCGCCGCACGCGCTCCAGGCGCTCCCCCGCGGGCTCGGCGCCGAAGGCCGCCGGCCGCGGCCACCGCGCCCGCCAGCCGCGCGGGGCTGCCGCGGCGGGCTGGCCGGAGGTCTGGCCAGCGGGCTGGTCAGAGGGGGTGGGTGCGGGAGACGACGAGGAACTCGTCACGTGGGGTCCTCCTGGGCACGCTTGACGTCACTGTAGTAGATGACTCCCCACGCGCCCCGCAGGTTTATTTGGAGAAGTCATATCGTTGGACCGATAGTGGGGGCATGTCTCCCACGGCCCCTCCCACCGTCGTCGTCATGGGCGTCTCCGGTGTCGGCAAGACGACCGTCGCCCGGCTGCTGGCCGACCGGCTGCGCGTGCCGTTCGCGGAAGCGGACGACTTCCACCCCCGGGCGAACATCGAGAAGATGTCCGCCGGCATCCCGCTCCAGGACGAGGACCGCTGGCCGTGGCTGGAGGCGATAGGGCGCTGGCTGCGGGAGCGCGACGAGGCCGGCAGCGGCGGCGTCGTGACGTGCTCGGCGCTCCGGCGCGTCTACCGCGACAAGCTGCGTGAGGCCTCGCCCGGGGTTTTCTTCCTGCACCTGACCGGCTCCGAGGAGCTGATCGGCTCCCGGATGAAGGCGCGCAAGGGGCACTTCATGCCGCCCGCGCTGCTGCGCTCGCAGCTGGAGACGCTTGAGCCGCTCCAGGCGGACGAGGCCGGCGCGGCGCTGGACGTGGGCCCGGCGCCGGAGCAGCTGGCCGAAGCGGCCGCCAGGGTGATCCCGGCGGCCTGAGCCCAGGTGCCCCAGGTGTTTCCCGGGCCCGTTCGCTTCACGGTTGCACCGGGCGCGCCCGCAGGGCTCCCCCGCTGTGGCCGCATCCCGGCCGAATCGGCATGCGCCCCGTCGCCGGCCCGCCGTAGACTCGGTAATCAAGCACGAGGAATGACACCGAAGGACGGATGAGCGGGGTATCCGTCCGCCCTTCGAGCCGCGGTCCGTCGATCCTGCCTTTCGGGAATGCTGCGTATGCGAAGCGCTGGTGTGCTGTGGCACGGCCTGCTGCGGCGGCTGCGGGAGCAGCCATCCGCCTCGGGACGGCCGCCGCTGGTCAGAGAGCTGCTGCTGGTCTCGGTGATCTACCTGACCTACAAGCTCGGCCGGCGCGTCGCGAACGGGCAGTTCACCGACGCCTACGACAACGCTGACTTCATCTGGGGCCTGGAGCGGGCGCTGCGGCTGCCCAGCGAGGCGGACGTGCAGACTCTGCTGCTCCAGGCCGAGCCGCTGATACGGGCGATCAACGTCTACTACGCCACCGTGCACTTCCCGGCGACCGTGCTGTTCCTCGCCTGGATGTACTGGCGGCGGCCCGGCTACTACGTGTGGATCCGGTGGGTCCTCACCTGGCTGACCGGCGCCGCGCTCATCCTCCATCTGCTGGTGCCGCTGGCGCCGCCCCGGCTGTTCAGGGCGACCGGCATGGTCGACACCGGCGTGGTCTACGGGCCCGCCGTCTACGGCAAGCCTGAGCCGGACTCCATGGCCAACCAGTTCGCGGCCATGCCCTCGCTCCACGTCGGCTGGGCGCTGGTGATCGCGATCGGGCTGATCGTCGCCACGCGCAGCAGGTGGCGCTGGCTGTGGCTGCTGCACCCGGGGATCACCCTGGTCGCGGTGGTCAGCACCGGGCACCACTACTGGATGGACGGCATCGTCGCCAGCCTGCTGCTGGCCGGCGTGCTGCTGATGGTGCGGCCCGCGCTGCCCTCCGCGCCCGAGGACCCGCCGGTGCGCGCCGGGGCCGTGCCCGCGGGCGACCCGCCCCGGCGCGCGCCCGCCGAGGCGGTGCGCCAACCCGCCCCCTGAGCGCCCCCTGCCGGGACTCAGGCTCTCTTGTGGGGCGCGAGAGCGCGGCCATATGGTTGATCCGCCGCACAACTCCCATGATCACGACATAAGTTGACACCGCATCGTGCGGCACGCTGGATCAGCCGGCCCGGGGAGGGACCCGCATGACCGCTCGTGGACGCCACCGCCGCTACAAGCCCAGCGCGGTCTCGCGCGCTTCGCTCAGCGTGACGGCCAGCGGCGCGGGGCTGGCCATCCCGCTGATCGGCGCCAGCTCGGCCAGCGCCGCGTCCGTGGACACCTGGGAGGCGGTCGCCGAGTGCGAGAGCGGCGGCGACTGGAACATCAACACCGGGAACGGCTTCTTCGGCGGGCTCCAGTTCCAGCAGAGCACGTGGGAGGCGTTCGGCGGCACCCAGTACGCGCCCCGCGCCGACCTCGCCACCAGGGACCAGCAGATCGCGGTCGCCGAGGAGGTCCTGGCCGGCCAGGGCCCGCAGGCGTGGCCGACCTGCTCGTCGGTGGCGGGGCTCACCCGGGGCGGGCCCGCGCCCGACGTCGACCCCGGCGGCCCGGCGGCGGACAGCGAACCGGCAGCGGACCGGGACGACGGCGCGGACGGCACCGGGGCGCGGCAGGCGTCCGCTCCCGCCTCGGACACGGCCCGGCCCCGGCAGAGCGGCGGCGGCCCGGACACCTACGAGGTGGTCAGCGGCGACACGCTGTCCGGCATCGCGGCCGAAAAGCGGGTCCCGGGCGGCTGGCGGTCGCTGTACGAGATCAACCGGGAGGTCGTGGGCGCCGACCCCGACCTGATCTTCCCGGGCCAGCGGCTCAGCCTGCGCCCGTCCGGGGCGGAGGACGAGCGGGACCGCGGCGAGAGCGCCAGCAGCCAGGGCAGCCGGCGTTCCTCCCAGAACGGCGGCGGCTCCGGCCAGCGGGACAGTGATCGCGAGCAGGACCGCGAGCAGGACCGGGACCGCGGCCAGGAGCGGGAGTCGTCCGGCTCCGAGCGGGGCGGCGGCTCACAGCGCTCGGCGGACAACGGCGGCCAGTCCGCCGCCTACACCGCCCCGGTGGACGCCGCGATCGGCACGCCGTACCGCGCGACGGGCGGCTCCTGGTCCCTCGGCTACCACACCGGCACCGACTTCCCGGTGCCCACCGGCACGTCGGTCAGGGCGGTGACCGCGGGCGAGGTCGTCTCCGCGGGCTGGGCCGGCTCCTACGGGTACGAGGTGATCATCGCGCACCCGGACGGCACGTACAGCCAGTATGCTCACCTCTCGGCGATCTCCGTCTCCGAGGGACAGCCCGTCACCAGCGGGCAGCGGATCGGGCGTTCGGGCTCCACCGGTAACTCCACCGGCCCGCATCTGCACTTCGAGATCCGCACCGCGCCCTCATTCGGCTCCGACATCGACCCGGTGGCGTACCTGCGGGAAAAAGGCGTCTCACTCTGACACGTGACCGAATCCAGGCGGTCGTGGCTTGTTCTCGCCGGTCCGGCGGACGGGATGATCGGGACAGACCGCTCGATAGCATCCCACGAAACGGACGCCCCGCCTCCATTTCCTTCCCAGACCAAGCGGTGGATCAGTACCCTCAAGCACCGGGGGGCCAATTCGCGCATATGCAGGGAACATTGGAGACGCCGTGGAACGACCCGCCTGGGCGCCGCCGGGAATCGATCTTTCCGTGCCGAGCGTTTCCCGCATGTACGACTACTACCTCGGAGGCTCACACAATTTCGAGGTGGACCGGGAGGCCGCCAGGAAGGCCATGGCGGTGTTCCCCGGGCTCCCCAAGGTCATGCAGGCCAATCGCGCCTTCATGCGCCGTGCCGTGCGGTACCTGATATCCCAGGGCATCACCCAGTTCCTGGACATCGGCTCCGGCATCCCCACGTTCGGCAACGTCCACGAGATCGCGCAGGAAGCCAGCGACCAGGCGCGCGTCGTCTACGTCGACAACGACCCGGTCGCCGTCGCCCACAGCAAATCGGTGCTCGGCGACGATCCCCGCACCGGCGTCGTCGCGGGTGACTTCCTCGAGCCCCGCTCCATCCTGGACAGCGAGCCCGTCTCCCGGCTGCTCGACCTCGACCGCCCCGTGGCCCTGCTGCTGGTCGCGCTGCTGCACTTCATGCGGGACGAGGACCGGCCGTACGAGGTGCTCGCCGAGTACCGCCAGGCGCTGGCCCCCGGCAGCTACCTGGTCATCACCCACGCCGCGGCATCCGATCCCGGCACGCGCAAGCGGGGCGCCGCCGTCACCGACGTCTACCGGCGCGGCGGCTCCACCCTGGAACTGCGGTCCCGCGACGACATCGCGCGCTTCTTCGAGGGCTTCACGCTCGTGGAGCCGGGCCTGGTCACGCCCCCCGAGTGGCGCCCCGAGAGCCCGCTCGAGGACGAGGATCCCGTGGTCTTCAACGGGTTGGCGGGAGTAGGGCGCAAGGCGTGACTTCATCCGCAACCCAGCCGCCCGCGCATCCCGGCGACGGCTGCCACGGCGAGACGCCGGACCGCCTCGCGGCCTTCGCCGAGACGTGGTGCCGCGCGGTCTACCCCGGCACGGCCACCTCGATGACCCGCGCGGAGTTCAAGGACCTGCTCACGGCGCTCGCCGGGCGCCTCGCCTCAGCGCTGCGCGCCGACCCGTTCGACCCCTCCCCCGGACACGCCGTCGGCCAGGAGCTGGTGCGGGCCCACTGCACCGCACCCGAGATCCTGCCCCGGGTGCTTGAGGTCCTCGACACCCGCCTGGCGGCCAGCTGCGGAGCCGACGCCGCGCTCGGCCAGGACCGGGCCCGCAACCGGTGCGTGCGGCTCCAGCACGCGCTCGCCGAGGGCTTCGCCCAGGCGCTGCGCGAACGCACCCGCAAGGAGCAGGAGGCGCTCTCCCGCGCGGCGCTCGACGCCCAGACCGAGATCGCCCGCGCGCTCCACGAGAGCGAGACCCGCTTCCGGGCGGTGTTCAAGGACGCGGCGCTCGGTATCGGCATCGCCGACATGGCGGGCAACATCCTCGATGTCAACAGCGCCCTGGGCCGCATGTTCGGCAGCGCCAGCCGGGTCCGCAGCCGCAACGTCCTGGAGTGGACGCACCCGGACGACTCCCCCGAGGTGTGGCGCATGCAGCGGGAGCTGATGAACGGCGAGCGGGACCACTACCAGGTCGAGAAGCCCTACGCCCGGCCCGACGGCACGGTGCTGTGGACCAACCTGACGGTCTCGCTGCTGCGCGACGCCGAGGGCAACCCGCGGTACATGCTGGCGATGCTGGAGGACATCTCGGAGCGCCGCCTGCTGAACCTGCGGCTGCGCTACCAGGCGACCCACGACGCGCTGACCGACCTGCCCAACCGCTCGTTCTTCTTCGAGCGGCTCGAACAGGCCCTCGCCCCCGGCTCCGGCTGCTCCCGGATCGGCCTGTGCTACCTGGACCTTGACGGTTTCAAGGCGGTCAACGACAGCCTGGGGCACGCCATGGGCGACCAGCTGCTGATCGGGGTCGCCGAGCGGCTCCAGGCCTGTGCCTCGGGCCCCGGCCAGATGCTCGCCCGCATCGGCGGCGACGAGTTCGTGGCCCTGGTGACCAACCCGTCCTCGCCCGCCGCCGTGACGGCGCTGGCCGAGCGCGCCCTGGACGCGCTGTCCACGCCCGTCTCCGTCGGGGAGCGCGAGCTGATGGTGCGCGCCAGCATCGGCGTGGTCGAGGGCCCAGCCAAGGACCTCACCTCGGCGGAGGTGCTGCGCAGCGCGGACATCACGATGTACCGCGCCAAGGCGGAGGGCGGCAACCGGTACGTGCTGGCCGACCCCGACGCCGACGCGCGCGCCATCAGCCGCCACCACCTCACGCACCACCTGCCCGCCGCGCTGCGGGGCTGCGAGTTCTTCATCGAGTACCAGCCGCTGGTGAAGATGGAGGACGGCAGCCTGGAGGGCGCCGAGGCGCTGGTGCGGTGGAGCCATCCGCGCCACGGCGTGCTGGGCCCCGACCGGTTCATCCCGCTCGCCGAGCACACCGGGCTGATCGTGCCGCTGGGCCGCTGGGTGCTCCAGGAAGCGGTGCGCCAGGCCCGCCGGTGGCAGGTCAGCCGGATCGGGGGCCACCGCCCGCTGAAGATCAACGTCAACCTCTCGCCCCGCCAGCTCCACCATCCGGACCTGGTCGAGGACACCGTCACGGTGCTGGAGGAGGCCGGGCTGCCGCCGGACGCGCTGTGCCTGGAGGTGACGGAGACGGCGATGATCCAGGCGGACGAGCAGGAGCTCAAACCGCTGCGCGAGCTGGCGGACCTGGGCGTGGGCATCGCCCTGGACGACTTCGGCACCGGCTACTCGAACCTGGCCAACCTCCGCCACCTGCCCGCCAGCACGCTCAAGCTGGACCGTTCCTTCACCGAAGGGCTCCAGCAGGAGCCGGCGGACCCGGTCGACCTGAAGATCGTGGAGGGCATCGTCTCGCTGGCGCACACCCTCCAGCTGTCGGTGACGGTCGAGGGCGTGGAGACCTCCTCGCAGGCGTCCCAGCTGCGGGAGCTGGGGTGCGACACGGCGCAGGGCTGGTACTACGCCAGGCCGGGCCCGCCCGAGCGGCTGCCGCAGGCCGTCTAGGCCGTCAGGCCGCGACCCGCAGCCGCCGGGGCGGGCGGCCGCGCGGCTCCGGCAGCCGCAGCGGCCCGGCGCCCGGGGTGAACGACCCCAGCAGCGCGGGGGCGCGGGCGCCGGTGGCGGACGGCAGGCTGCCGGGCAGGCCGTGCAGGCTGAGGAAGCCCAGCAGGGCAAACAGGTACGCCTCCTTGGCGTCCGCCGGCAGCCCGTGCGCGGCAGAGGTAGTGACGCGGGCGGGGGCGGCGAGGGCGCCGATGCGCGCCATCAGCGTGGGGTTGCGCACCCCGCCGCCGGAGACGACCAGCTCCTCCAGCCGGTGGGCGCGGCAGGCGTCGGCGACGAGGCGGGCGGTCAGCTCGGTCAGCGTGGCGGCCAGATCGTCCAGCGCCAGCGCGCGCCCCTCGGTGTGGCGCCGCAGGTAGCCGGCGTGGAACAGCTCCTTGCCCGTGGACTTCGGCGGCGGCAGCCGGTAGTAGGGCTCCGCGAGCAGGGCGGCCAGCAGCGCGGCGTCGACACGGCCGCGCGCCGCCCTGGCGCCGCCGGTGTCCATGCGCGCGGCGCCGCCGGTCGCCTCGGCCACGGCCGCGTCCAGCAGCGCGTTGGCCGGGCCGAGGTCGTACGCCAGCGGCGGGCCGCCGTCGTCCCCCGGGATGGTGAGGTTGGCGATGCCGCCGAGGTTGAGGGCGCCGCGCCGCCGGCCGTCGCCGGGCAGCCACAGCGCGTCGAGCATGGCGGCCAGCGGCGCCCCGTGCCCGCCGCGCGCGATGTCCCGGGTGCGCAGGTCGGAGACGACGGGCAGCCCGGTGGCCTCGGCGATCCAGGCGGGCCCGCCGAGCTGGAGCGTGCCGTGCGCCCGCCCGCCGTCCACCCAGTGGTAGATGGTCTGGCCGTGGGAGGCGACCAGCCCGGCGCGGCCTCCGGCCAGCTCGGCGTTGGCGCGGGCGGCGGCCTCCCCGAAGAAGCGGCCGAGGCGGGTGTCGAGGCGGCACAGCGCGGCGGCGGACGTGGCAGCGGGCGGCAGACAGGCGGCCACCTCGTCGCGCAGGCCGGGCGGGAACGGCTCGCCGCGCGCCCCCAGCGGCCGCAGCACCACGGTGTCGGGCTCCTCGAACCACAGCGTGGCCGCGGCGGCGTCCACCGCGTCGTGCGAGGTGCCGCTGAGCATGCCGATGACCGTGCACGCGCCGCCGGCCGGGCCGCCGGGAAGCTCGGTGAAGTGGCCACCCGTGTGCTCGGTAGGATGAGTGGGGCCCATAACGGTGACCTGTCACGCTCCGTGCTCGTGGGCGCTCCCGCGTGGCACACACGCGCGGCCCGGTTCTTCGTCCTTCTTACACATTGGAGCATCCGAGGATGGCCCGACACCTCATCACCAGCGCGCTGCCCTACATCAACGGGATCAAGCACCTGGGGAACATGGTGGGCTCGATGCTCCCCGCCGACGTCTACGCCCGGTATCTGCGGCAGCGCGGCCACGAGGTGCTGTACATCTGCGCGACGGACGAGCACGGCACCCCGGCGGAGCTGGCGGCGAAGGAGGCCGGGCTGCCGGTAGCGGAGTTCTGCGCCCGGCAGCACGACGCGCAGAAGGCGGTCTACGACGGCTTCGGCCTGGCCTTCGACTACTTCGGCCGCACCTCGTCACCGCAGAATGTCGAGATCACGCAGCACATCGCGCGGCGCCTGGCGGAACACGGCTTCATCGAGGAGCGGACGACGCGGCAGGTGTACTCGCTGGCCGACGGCCGGTTCCTGCCCGACCGCTACATCGTCGGCACCTGCCCCCACTGCGGCTACGAGTCGGCGCGCGGCGACCAGTGCGAGAACTGCACGCGCGTGCTCGACCCGACCGACCTGCTCGACGCGCGGTCGGCCGTCAGCGGCAGCACCGAGCTGGAGGTGCGGGAGACGGCGCACCTGTACCTGCTCCAGTCGAAGCTGGAGCCGGAGGTCGAGCGGTTCGTGCAGGCCGAGGGCGGGAAGTGGCCGACGCTGGCGTCCTCGATCGCCCGCAAGTGGCTCACCGAGGGGCTGCACGACCGCGCCATCACCCGCGACCTGGAGTGGGGCGTGCCGGTGCCCGCCGACACCTGGCCGCGGCTGGCGGAGGAGGGCAAGGTCTTCTACGTCTGGTTCGACGCCCCCATCGGCTACATCGGTGCCACCAAGGAGTGGGCGGACGCCGCCGGGGAGGGCGAGGAACGCGACTGGCGTTCCTGGTGGTACGACGCGGACGGCTCCGTGCGCTACACGGAGTTCATGGCGAAGGACAACGTCCCGTTCCACACCGTGATGTTCCCGGCGATGCAGCTGGGCACCCGGGAGCCGTGGAAGAAGGTCGACTACATCAAGGCGTTCAACTGGCTGACGTACTACGGCGGCAAGTTCTCCACGTCGCAGAACCGCGGCATCTTCGCCGACACCGCCCTGGAGCTGCTGCCCGCCGACTACTGGCGGTACTTCCTGATGGCGAACGCCCCGGAGTCGGACGACGTCTCCTTCTCGTGGGAGCTGTTCTCCTCGGTCGTCAACAAGGACCTGGCCGACACCCTGGGCAACTTCGTCAACCGGGTGCTGTCGTTCTCCCGCAAGCGCTTCGGCGAGGAGGTGCCCGCCGGGCACGAGGCCGGGGACGCGGAGCGGCGGCTCGGCGAGGAGATCGCGCGCCTGCTGGCGGAGTACGAGGAGCACATGGAGGCTCTCCAGTTCCGCAAGGCCGCGTTCGCGCTGCGGGCGCTGTGGAGCGCGGGGAACTCCTACCTGGAGGAGAAGGCGCCCTGGCTGGAGATCAAGTCGGACCGGGACGCGGCGGCCCTGACGCTGCGCACCGCGATGAACCTCATCCACGTCTACGCGGTGGTCTCCGAGCCGTTCATCCCGTTCACCGCCGCCGCCCTGCGCGGGGTGTTCACGCTGCCGGAGGACTCGCCCGCGGGCCCCGCGCAGCGGTGGGTGACGCCCGGCCAGGCCCGCGCGCTGGACGCGATCCCCGCGGGGACGCCGTTCACCGTGCCGCCGGTGCTGTTCACCAAGATCACCGAGGACGACCTGGCCGCCTACCGCGAGCGTTTCGGCGCCGACTCCGACTAACCGGGCCCCAGGTCACGGGCCTGCTCAAGCAGCTGGCCGGTCAGCCTGGCCGCTCCGCTCTTGGCGGCGGCCAGGCCCTCGCGCCCCCACGGCCGCGGCGTGTGGTCGACCGCGGCGAGCGTGCCGAGCGCGATGCCCGACGGGTCGAGCAGCGGGGCGCCGGCGTACGCGCGGATCCCGGCGGCCTCCACCAGCGGGTTCCCGGCGAACCGCGGGTAGGCCCGCACGTCGTCGAGGACGAGCGCCCGGCGGCGCGCGACCACGTACGGGCAGAAGCCGTACTCGCGCGCCATGGTCCTGCCGCGCACCATGCCCGGCGGCGCGTGCAGCCCGGCGAAGAACTGCTGCGCCGCGTCGACGAGGGTGACGACGGCGCACGGCGCGCCGGTCTCCTCCGCCAGGCGGCGGGCCGCCTCGTCGCACGCGCGCAGCGGCTCCGGGCCGATGCCCAGCTCCCGCAGCCGCTGGGCGCGCAGCGGCGCGTCCGGGTCCTCGGGGACGAGAACCAGCCGGCTGGTGTGCCGGTGGTACGCGGTCAGTGGCACGGCGGCTCCGTGACGGACTCGCGCGCCGCGACGGGCGGCGCGCCGAACGGGTGCGGCCTGACCGGGGCGCCGCCCTCCCCCGCCCCGTACACGTCGAGCCGGGGGCCCAGCACGTCGTGGGGCACGGTCACCACGGCCCGGACCCCGGCGTAGACGTTGCTGAGCAGCCGCACCGTGACGCCGTGGCGGCGGGCGAGTGTGGCGACGACGGCCAGGCCGACGCGGCCCGTTTGCAGCAGCTCGGCCGCGTCAGCGTGCGAGGCGCCCGCGAGCAGGGCGTTCATGCGGCCCTGTTCGGCCGCGGTCATGCCCAGGCCCCGGTCGTCGACCTCGACGGCGAGCCCGGCGGCCACCGGCAGCGCCCGCACCTCGACCTGGGTCTGCGGGGCGGAGAACCGGGTGGCGTTCTCGACCAGTTCGGCCAGCAGGTGGGCGAGGTCCGCGGCGGCGTGGCCCCGGACGGTGAACGGCGGCGGCGCGGCGAGCCGGACCCGGGCGTAGTGCTCGACCTCGGCGGCGCAGGAACGGAGCACCTCGCCGACGCTGACGGGCCGCGTCCACGGGTGGCGGGAGACGGCGCCGCCCAGGACGGCGAGGTTCTCGGCGTGGCGGTGGATGCGGGCGGCCTGGTGGTCGATGTGGTGCAGGAACTTCAGCAGGCCGGGGTCCTCCACCTCATCCTCCATCTCCGCCAGGTAGTCGGTCTGGCGGTGCACGCAGGACTGCACGCGGCGCGCGAGGTCGACGAAGACGTCGGTGCGGTCCGCGCCGCCGGGCGCCTGGGACCGGCCGGCGAGCGCGGCGGCCTCGGCGACGGCGGCGCCCGCCGCCTGGCGGCTGGCGGTGATCTCCTGGCGGAGCTGGTCGAACGCGTCGTGCGGCGGGTCGGCCAGCGGCGGCTGCGGCGGCGCGGTGACGGGCTCGCCGCGCTCCAGTTTCCGCAGCAGGGCGTCGAGTTCGACGCGCCCGCGGGCGGCCTGGCGGCTCAGGCCGGCCAGCAGCGCGGCCTGGGTGCCGCTCTCGCTCGCGGCGGCGACGGCCGCGCCGGCCACCACCGCCCCGGTGAGCAGGGCGGCGCCCGCCAGGATGCCCCAGCGGGCGGCGGGCGGCGCGTCCGGGCCGGCGGCCAGGACGCACAGGACGGCGGTGGCCGCCAGCAGCGCGACGAGCGCGGCGGGAGCGACGGCGAGCAGCAGGAGCGGCCGGGTGGGCCGGGAGGCGGGACGGGCGCCAGGAGGGGGGTGTGCGGGCATCGGCGTCCTCGGGGATCGGGGCGATGGGGTGCCGATGCCACGCTATGCGCCAAGACTCGGGCCTTTCCGTACAGTTCCCGATATCGCCAGCCCGCGCCACCCCCCAATGAGTGAGGCCGGGCGACGGCCGCTTGACCAGCGCGTGACGTCGGGGCAGCGAGGCGGCGGCACCCGGCGTCAGCCGGCGGACCGGTCCATGCCCGAGGCACGGACGGTGACGTTGACCCGGCCGCTTGCGCCGAGCCAGCCGGGGCCGCTGCCGGGCCAGGTGCGGGGCACCCCGTGGTATGCCAGGCGGGCCGGCCCGCCGAAGACGAACACGTCGCCGCTGCGCAGCTCCACGTCCGTCCAGGGCCGGCCCCGTCCCTCCGCGGTGCCGAAGCGGAAGACGCAGGTGTCTCCCAGGCTGAAGGAGACCACCGGCTCGCTCGACCGCTCGTCGCTGTCACGGTGCATGCCCATGCGGGCGCCGGGCCGGTAGTGGTTGACGAGGGCGACGTCGAACGGCGCACCGTCGCCGCCCGGGACGCCGCCGGGGAAGGCGTCGCGCACCGCCCGGCGCGCCCACTCCCCCAGCCACGCCGGGAACGGCTTGACCGGCGCGCCGTCCCCGTCCACGGCGGTGCGCGCGTAGCCGTACGGGTACCAGTGCCAGCCCAGGCTGAGCTGGCGCACGGACATCTGCCCGCCGCGCGGCATGCGCACGGTGCGCAGCCCGGCGGGCGGCCGGGCCCACGCGCGGCAGGCGGCCAGCAGCCCGCGCTGCCCGGCGGCGGTCAGCCAGCCGGGCAGGTGCACGGCGCCGGGCGCGACCTCGCGGGCACCGGCCGGGAAGAGTCCGTCGTCCATCTCTGCCCCATCCTGCCCGGCCGCCCGGGCCCCGCCCGCGCCGGGGCCGGCTGCGAGAATGCCGGCATGGAGCAGCGCGCATTCGACAGAATCGGCCGGACGGCCTCCGTCATCGGCCTGGGGACCTGGCAGCTGGGCGCCGACTGGGGCGCGGTCAGCGATGAGGAGGCACTGGCCGTGCTGGAGGCGGCGGCCGACGCGGGGGTGACGTTCTTCGACACCGCCGACGTCTACGGCGACGGGCGCAGCGAGCGGCTCATCGGCCGGTTCCTGCGCGCCCGCCCGGACGCGGGGGTGATGGTGGCGACCAAGATGGGCCGGCGGGTGGCGCAGGACCCGTCGGTGTACACGCTGGACAACTTCCGCGCCTGGACCGACCAGTCGCGCGAGAACCTCGGGGTCGACACCCTGGACCTGGTGCAGCTGCACTGCCCGCCCACGCCGGTGTTCTCCTCGGACGCGGTGTTCGACGCCCTGGACACGCTGGTGGCGGAGAAGCGGATCGCGGCGTACGGCGTGTCCGTGGAGACCTGCGAGGAGGCGCTGACGGCGATCGCCCGGCCGGGTACGGCGAGCGTGCAGATCATCCTCAACGCTTTCCGGCGCAAGCCGCTGGAGCGGGTGCTGCCCGCGGCGCGCGAGGCGGGCGTCGGCATCATCGCGCGGGTGCCGCTGGCCTCGGGCCTGCTGTCGGGCCGGTACACCAAGGACACCTCGTTCCCGGCGGACGATCACCGCACGTTCAACCGCAACGGCGAGGCTTTCGACCAGGGGGAGACGTTCTCCGGCGTGGACTTCGCCACGGGCGTGGAGGCGGCCGCGGAGTTCGCGGCGCTGCTGCCGGAGGGCACGGCCCCGGCGCAGGCGGCGCTGCGCTGGGTGATCCAGCAGCCGGGGGTGACGACGGTGATCCCCGGGGCGCGGTCGCCGCACCAGGCCCGCCAGAACGCGGCGGCGGCCAGCCTGCCCCCGCTGCCGCCCGGAACCCTCGCCGCCATCGAGGAGCTGTACGACCGGCGGTTCCGGCCGCACCTCCACTCCCGGTGGTGAGGCGGCGGGGCGAACGGACCAGGCGAGGAAAACCAGGCGAAACACCAGGCGAAACACCAGGCGAAGGGGTGCGGAGATGACCGGGGAGGACGCGGCCGACAGCCCGCTGACCGGGGTGCGCAACTTCCGCGACCTGGGCGGGCTGCCGGGTCCGGGCGGCGCGCGGGTGCGGCCGGGGCGGCTGTTCCGCAGCGGCCATCTGGCCGAGGCGACCCCTGCCGACCAGGAGTTCCTCGCCGGGCTCGGGCTGCGGACGGTCTTCGACTTCCGCAATGACGCGGACCGCGCGCTGGAGGGTCCCGACGTGCCGCTGCCCGGGGTGCGGCACGTGGTTCTCCCGCTGTCGGACGCCGCGGACGGCGAGGAGTTCTGGCGGACCCTGCGCGAGGGGACGATGCCCCAGCTGCGCGCGGCGCTGGCCGGAGGCCGGGCCGAGGCCAGCATGCTGGAGACGTACCGGGCCATGGTGCGCGACCGCACCGGGGAGCACGGCCGGATGCTGCGGGACCTGGCCGCCGGCGGGACCCCGGCGCTGCTGCACTGCGCGGCCGGCAAGGACCGGGCGGGCCTGGCCATAGCGATCGTGCTGCTCGCCCTCGGCGTGGAGCGCGACGCCATCGTGGCGGACTACCTGAAGTCGAACGCCCCGCACCGGCGGTACCGGCTGCGGCGCACCGCGCCGGACGCGCCGGAGGAGGAGGCCGAGGCGCGGCGGCTGGTGGCGCCGCTGTTCGACGCCAGGACGGCGTATCTCGACGCCGCCTTCGACGAGATCGACGTGCGCTTCGGCGGCCCGGAGCGCTATCTCACCGAGGTGCTCGGGCTGACGGACGCGGCGCGGCAGCGGCTCCGGGAGGACCTGCTGACGGCATGACTGCGGCCCCGGTCCCGGTCCCGTTCCTGCGTTCGGGCCCGGGACCGGGCCCGGGACGTCACCGCTGGCGGATGACGACGAAGTCGGCCAGCTCCTCCAGCTGGCGCGCGACGGCGGCGGGCAGCGGCACCCGGCGCAGCGCGGCCACCGCGGCGTCGTGCTGCCGCCGCGCCTCGGCCTCGGTCCAGGTACGGCCGCCGGCTTCCTCGATGAGGGCGGCGCGCGTGGCGAAGGACTCCTCGTCGAAGTCCTCGAACTCCTCCTGCGACTTCTTGGCGTCGGCCATCAGCAGGGCGGTGAGCCGCTCGGCGGCGGGCCCGCTCGCGGCCATGGCCGCGACCACGGGCAGCGACTTCTTGCGCTGCCGCAGGTCGCTCCAGGTGGCCTTGCCGGTGGACCGGGGGTCGCCCCAGATGCCGAGGACGTCGTCGACGGCCTGGAAGGCCAGCCCGAGGTGCTCGCCGTAGTCGGCGAGCGCCGCGGCGGTGTCCTCGTCGGCGCCGCGCAGCACCGCGCCGATGGCGGCGGCGCACGACAGCAGGGCGCCGGTCTTGTTGCCCTCCATGGCCAGGCATTCCTCGACGCCGACGCGTTCGCGGTGCTCGAAGGAGATGTCCTGGGCCTGGCCGTCGATGAGGCGGCGGCTGGCGGTGGTCAGCAGCCGGGCGGCGCGGGAGACGTGGGGGCCGCCGGCCTCGAGGATGACCTCGCCCGCGAGCGCGAACAGCGCGTCGCCGACGAGGATCGCCTGGGCGGGGCCGTGCACCTTCCACACGGTGTCGCGGTGGCGCCGCTGCTCGTCACCGTCCATCAGGTCGTCGTGCAGCAGCGAGAAGTTGTGCACGAGTTCCACGGCGACCGCGCCGGGCACGCCCGCCTCCGCGCTGGCGCCCGCCGCCTCGGCGGACAGCAGCGCCAGCGCCGGCCGTACCGCCTTGCCGCTGTCGGCGTCGGCGGGCCTGCCCTTCTCGTCGATCCAGCCGAAGTGATACGCGGCCACGGTGTCCATGGGGGCGGCGAGGCGGCCGACCGCCTCGCGCAGGGCCGGGTCCGTCAGGGTCCGTCCTCGGTCCAGCAGTGCGGTGACGGCACCGTCCGTTCGGGGATTCACGCGCTCTCCTTAAGAGTAGTGCCGGGGCCTCGCGCAGGGGCCGGATCGTGGCGGGCCGCCGCCTTGGCCGCGGCGAGTCCGCTGCGCACGGCGCCCTCCATGGTGGCGGGCCAGCCAGTGTCGGTCCACGTCCCCGCCAGGTACAGGCCGGGGGCCCGGGTCACGGGGCCGGGCCGCAGCCGCCCGACCCCGGGGGCGGGCGCGAACGTGGCGGCCCGCTCGCGGGTGACGAACGCCTCGACGACGCGCGCCCGCGCTGCGGCAGGCAGCAGCCGCTCCAGCTCGGGCAGGTACCGCTTGCGCAGCACCGCGGACGGCAGGTCGATCTCGTCGTGGGCCGCCGACTGCGACACCGCCAGGTACTGGTGGCCGCCGCCGAGGCCGGAGGGGCCGGTGCGGTCGAAGACCCACTGCACAGGGCTGCCCAGCGCGGCGAAGAAGGGGCGGCGGAGCACGGGGCGGTCGTAGACGACGTGGACGTTCAGGATCGGCGCGCTGCCGATGCGGGTCAGCGCGCCGGGGTCGGGCAGGGCACCGCCGGGCAGCAGCCGGTGCGCCTCGGCGGGCGGCGTCGCCAGCACGACGCTGCCGGCGGTGAGACGCTCGGGGTCGCCGCCGCGCGGCGTCACGGTGACGTGCCAGCCGCCGGCCGCGCGCTCCAGGCCGCGGGCGCGGGCGCCGAGCAGTACCCGTACCCCGGCGCGTTCCAGCGCGGTCAGCGCGCGGGTGTGGTGCAGCTCGCCCAGGGGCACCGCGGGCACGCCGATGTCCGCGGCGCCCGGCGTGGTCAGCAGGCCGGTGCGGAAGACCTTGGCGGCCAGGGCCAGCGAGACGTCCCCGGCCCGGGCGTTGAGCGTGGCGACGCCCACCAGGTCCCACAGCGCCTCGACGCAGCGGGGGGTCTGGCCGTGCCGGCGCAGCCAGGAGGCGAAGTCCTGGCCGTCGAGGGCCGGGTCGCCGGGGTCCAGGCGGCGCAGCGCCAGCGCGGCCCGCGCGGCGGCCACCCGCTCGGCGGGCGTCAGGTGCGGGTAGCGGGCCAGCGCGCCGGCCAGGTGGAGCGGCACGGGCAGCGCGGTGCGGCCGAGCCGGCCGAGCCGGCCGCTCGCGGCGTCGAGCACCGGGACGTCGAGCCTGTGCTGGAGCGGCGCGAGGTGCGCGGCGCCGATGCGGCCGAGGAAGGCCCGGTAGGCGGTGCAGCAGCGCAGGAAGACGTGCTGGCCGTTGTCGACGTGCAGCTGGCCGGCGGCGGTGGCGCGGCGGAAGGAGAACGCCAGGCCGCCCAGGCGCGGCCGGGCCTCGACGAGCGTGACGGCGGCGCCGCGGTCGGCCAGCGCCAGTGCCGCGGCGGTGCCGGCGAGGCCGCCGCCGACGACCACCGCCCGGGCGGTCACGCGGTCCCCCGCCGCGCGGCGCGGCGGGCGTCGAGCCCGGTCAGGCCCCGGACGGCGACCAGGGTCTTCTCCAGCCCCGGCAGCGACACGCGGCCGCGGAGCACCGCCATCGGGTTCTTGTCGATGCGGTCGAGCAGCCGGTGGTAGATGCCGGCCATGGCGGCGGTGCAGGCGCCCGAGCGGCGGTCGAGGAGCGGCAGCAGCCGCAGCCCTTCGTCGAACAGGCCCCGGGCGCGCCGCACCTGGAACCGCACGAGGCCGGCGACGTCGGCGCCGGGGGCAGGCGGCCGGTGGTGGACGCCGTTCTCGCAGCCGAACTTGGCGAGATCCTCGGCGGGCAGGTACGTCCGGCCGTTCAGGGCGTCCTCGCGGATGTCGCGCAGGATGTTCGTCAGCTGGAGCGCGAGGCCGAGCGTGTCGGCGTACTCCGCCGCGCGGCCGGTGTCGCCCCGGCCGGGCACGGTGCCGAAGACGCCGAGCGACAGCCTTCCGATCGCCCCGGCCACGCAGCGGCAGTAGAACCGCAGATCCTCCCATGTCTCGTAGGTGTGCCCGCGCACGTCCATCAGCACACCGTCGATCAGCTCGTCGAAGGCGCCGAGCGGCAGGGGGAAGCGGCGCGCGGCGTGGCTGAGCGCGACGGCCACCGCGTCGGTGTCGTCCTCGGGTACCTGCTGGGCGCGCACCCGGTCGAGCGCGGCCCGGGTCTCGGCCAGCCGGGTTTCCTTGACGGCGGTGTCGAGCGGCCCGTCGCCGATGTCGTCGACCCGGCGGGCGAAGGCGTAGACGGCGGACATCGCCTGGCGTTTGGGGGCGGGCAGCAGCCGGATGCCGTAGGCGAAGTTCTTCGCGTGAAGCCCGGTGACGGCCTCGCAGTAGCGGTAGGCGGCGGCGACGGCGGGGGGCAGCGGAAGGCTGGTGGTCACGGCGTAACGCTCACGTTCCTCGTCGCAGTGTCGTGGCCGCCGCGTACAGCAGGCCGCCTCTGGTCGGCTTGGGCGGGCCGGCGAGGACGTCGTACCCGGCGTCGGCGATGGCTCGTACGGCCGCCCTGCCGCCGCCGACGAACCCGGCGAGCAGCAGCCGCAGCCGCCCGTGGACGCTCCCCACCAGGGACGCGCCCTCGTCGAGCAGCCTACGTGCCCGCTCTGTCTGGTATGCCACCAGGGTGCGCACGGAGGCGTTCGCCGTGGTGGCGGCCAGGTCGGACTCGGTGACGGCGAACCGGCGCATGTCCTCGGCGGGCACGTAGATCCGGCCGCGCGCCAGGTCCTCGGCGATGTCCTGGGTGTGCTCGACGAGCTGGAGCGCGGTGCACACGGCGTCGGAGCGGCGCACCCGCTCGGGGGTGGCGGTGCCGGTGAGGGTGAGCACCAGCCTGCCCACGGGATTGGCGGAGTACTCGCAGTACTCCAGCAGCCCGGCGGCGGTCTCGTAGCGGTGGACCCGCTGGTCGATCCGGTTCGCCTCGATGAGCGCCAGGAACGGCTCGGGGGTGAGCGGGGCCCGGCGGACCGCGGGGATCAGGTCGCGCACCAGCGGATGGCGGGGCGGCTCGCCGCCGCGCGCGCAGGCGAACAGCCGCTTGACGTCGGCCTCGAGGGCGTCCAGCAGGGCGAGCGGCTCGCCGGCGTGTTCCGGCGGCAGGCCCAGCAGCGCGGCGGCCTGAGCGCGGGCGGGCAGGTCGCCGTCGCCGGTGTCGTCGACGAGCCGGGCGAAGCCGTAGACGGCCATCAGGTCGTCGCGCCAGGCCCGCGGCAGGAACCGGGGAGCCACCGGGAAGTTCTCGTGGGCGGCCTTGGCCAGCACCGCCTGGGAGTGCTGGCTGGCCGCGGCGGGCGTCACGGGACGCCCGCCGTCGCCGTTGCCGTCATACGGTCTTTCTACCGCGCGTTCTCAGGGTCGCGCTTCCGGACACGCTGCTTGGGGCGGCGTGGCCCGGCGGCGTCGGTGTGCTCCTCATAGGCCTTCAGCACCTGCTCGGTGGGGCCGTCCATGACGAGTTCGCCGTTCTCCAGCCACAGCACGCGGTTGCAGGTGTCGCGGATGGACTTGTTGCTGTGGCTGACCAGGAAGACGGTGCCGGCCTCGGCGCGCATCTCCCGGATGCGGGCCTCGGAGCGCTTGCGGAACATCCGGTCGCCGGTGGCCAGCGCCTCGTCGATCATCAGCACGTCGTGGTCCTTGGCCGCGGCGATGGAGAACCGCAGGCGGGCCTGCATGCCGGACGAGTAGGTGCGCATGGGGGCGCGCATGAAGTCGTGCCCCTTCTCGTTCAGCCCCGAGAAGTCGACGATCGACTGGTAGCGCTCGCGGATCTCCTCCCGCGACATGCCCATCGCCAGGCCGCCGAGCACGACGTTCCGCTCGCCCGTCAGGTCGTTCATCAGCGCGGCGTTGACGCCGAGCAGCGACGGCTGGCCGTCGGTGTAGACCTTGCCGCGCTCCGGCGGGATCAGGCCGGCGATGGCGCGCAGCAGCGTGGACTTGCCGGAACCGTTGGAGCCGATGAGCCCGATGGCCTCACCCCGGTAGGCGACGAAGCTGACGCCGCGCACCGCGTGGACCTCCTGGACGCGGGGGCCGCGCCGCTGGCCGCGGAGCATGCGGGCCAGGGCGGCGGCGGGGTTGCCCCTGCTGTTGGCGCCGTAGACCCGGTAAACGATGTGCACGTCGTCCGCGATGACGGTGGGGACGCGTTCCTCGGTCTCCGCCGCGGGAGGGACGTTCGGTTCAGTCGCGGCCATAGCGTTCCTCCGCCTGCCAGAAGTAGATGAAGCCCCCGATGCCGATGACGAGCGCCCAGCCGATCGCGTAGAGCCAGGTGTACCCGGGAACCGTGGCCGGGTACGGTCCGTCCATCAGCGCGGCGCGCATCAGGTCCATGTAGACCGCCGCGGGGTTGGCGGCCAGGATATCCGCCACCCACTCCGGGCCCTCCGCCCGCTGGGTGACCATGTAGCGCAGCGGGAACATCACGCCCGACGCGTACATCACGGTCCGCAGCACGAACGGCAGCACCTGCGCGAGGTCGGGGACGGAGCTGCCCCAGCGCGCGAGGATCATGGCGAGCCCGGCGTTGAAGAGGAACTGGAGCGCCAGGGCCGGCACCACCAGCAGCCAGGACCAGTCCGGGAAGTGCTGGAAACCGAGCATGATCGCCAGCAGCACGATCATCGAGTAGAGCAGCTGCTGGAGCTGCTGGAGGCAGAAGGAGATCGGCAGCGACGCCCGCGGGAAGTGCAGCGCCCGCACCAGGCCCAGGTTGTTGCTGATCGACTTCACCCCGGCCATCGCCGAGCTCTGGGTGAAGGCGAACACGAACACACCGGTGACCAGGAACGGGATGTAGTCCTCGTTGCTCATCCCGCCGCGCGCCCCGAGCAGGACGCCGAAGATCAGGAAGAACACAAAGGCGTTCAGCAGCGGGGTCAGGACCTGCCAGACCTGGCCTAGCCTGGCCTTGCTGTACTGCGCCATCAGCTTCGCCTGCGAGAAGGCGAGGATGAAGTGCCTGCGCCCCCACAGCTGCCGCACGTAGGCGGGCAGCGGGGGGCGGGCTCCGCTCACGGTGAGTCCGTGCCGGGCCGCCAGTTGGGCCAGTGACTCTTCGCGTAGGGGCGCACTGTCCTGCGTTGTCTGACTCACCTTGTATCTCTCGTCCTCGGGGGGAATCCGCCGGCCCCGCGGCGGGTACCGGCAGCCCCTGGATGGCCTGCTGGCTTCCTTGTGGCGCAAGTTCTATCAGGGTACTTATCGCGCTGCGGCAGGCCCCCGCTCCTTCGGGGTCACCGCTCAGACAATGGGCGGCCGGCCCAGCCGTGTCAGGCGCCACACCGTGCGCCAGCGCATGGGCCGGCGCGGCCCGCACGGCGTGCGCCAGCCCTCGGCGAAGCCGCGCAGCCACGCCTTCAGCGATGACCACGACGGCCGCCTGGCCAGGGTCAGCAGCAGCCAGACGCCCAGGTAAACGGGGATCAGCGGCAGCGGCAAGTTGCGGCGGGCCAGCCATACGCGGTTCCTGGCGGTCATCCGGTGGTACAGCGGATGCCGGGACGGCGGGGTGGCCGGGTGATGGAGCACGAGATCTCCCCGGTACTGGATACGCCATCCGGCGTCGAGGGCGCGCCAGGCCAGGTCGGTCTCCTCGTGCGCGTAGAAGAAGCTGCCGGGCAGGGCACCGACCTGCTGGAAAACCTGCGTGCGGACCGCGTTGGCGCCGCCCAGGAACGTCGTGACGTCCGAGGAGCGCAGCGGGTCGGAGGCGCGCAGCCGGGGCACGTGGCGGCGCTGCGTGGTGCCGCTGACCGGGTCGGCGATGCGGAAGCTGATGATGCCCAGCCGCGGGTCCTCCTCGAACGCGGCCCGCACCGCCTCGGCCGTGGCCGTGTCGGGCAGCACGCCGTCGTCGTCGAGGAAGAGCAGCACGTCCACGTCGCTGCCGCCCGCGCCGAACGCCTCGATGCCGACGTTCCGCCCGCCCGGGATGCCGAGGTTCTCCGGCAGCTCGATGCTGCGCACGCCCGCGGGCAGGTCCGGCAGGTCCGAGCCGTTGCCGACGACGACCACCTCGATCGGCTCGCCCTCCTGCCGGGCCACGGATTCCAGGAGGGCCCGCAGCTCCTTGGGACGGTCACCCATGGTCAGGATGACCGCGCCGAGCTTCAGCTGCGCCGTACCCACCGCGCTCACCGCAGCCTGCTCGAAGCCAGGACGGACACCAGGTGCAGTACGGTCTGCACGACGGCGATGGCGGCGAGCAGAGCCACGCCGGACCTGGTGAAGAACAGCTCTCCCCCTATGAGGTCGAGCACGGCGGCCAGCAGAATCAGCAGCGATGCTTCCACGCCGCCGACCAGCCGGTGGAACCGCAGCGCCGCGGCGGCGCGGCGCGCGAGCGCCATCCCCGGCGAGCGCGGCACGGCCGCCCGCTCCCCGGCGGGCGGCAGCCCGGCCCGGGACCTGGCGACGTCGACCAGGTCGGTCTCGGCCTTGATCAGGATCGCGCCAAGGGCGGCGACGGTGCCCAGGAAGGCCCACAGCCAGTTGGCCGCGTCCTCCTCCACCGCGAAGACGTCGGCCGCGCGCAGCCCGAAGCCGGCCAGCAGGGCGGCCTCTGCCAGGTAGTGGCCGATCCGGTCGAGGTAGACGCCGGTGACCGAGGTCTGGCCGCGCCACCGGGCCACCTCGCCGTCGACGCAGTCCAGCAGCAGGTACAGCTGGATGAGCAGCGCCGCCAGCACCGCCCCGGCGATGCCGGGGACCAGCAGCGCGGCGCCCGCGGCGACGCCGGCGAGAACCATCAGGTACGTGAGCTGGTTCGGGGTGATCCTGGTCACCACCAGGTGCCGGGTCCAGCGCAGGGACACCTCCCGCATGTACAGGCGCCCGGCCCAGTGCTCACCGCTGCGCCGGTCGGTGGTGCCCGGCGGGTGCACGACCGGCCGTAGTTCAGCTACCGATGGTTTTGACATAGTCGGCGTACGCGTCTCTGATCTCGTCGGTGGTCAGGTCGAGGTGCTCGAGGATGGTGTAGCGGCCGGGGCGGGTCTGCGGCGCGAACGCCACCGCCTCGGTGAACTCCTCGGGTCCGAAGCCGATCTCCTCGGGCGTGACGGGCAGGCCGTGCCGCCGCAGCGTCTCGGCAATGAGCGTGGCCCGCTGCGTGTCGCCCCGCAGGTGCGTGGCGAAGGCGGCGCCGATGCCGACCTGCTCGCCGTGGGGCGCCGAGCGCCTGGGGTACAGCAGGTCCAGGGCGTGCGAGATTTCGTGGCAGGCGCCGGAGGACGGGCGGCTGTGCCCGGCGATGGACATGGCGAGGCCAGAGAGCACGAGCGCCTCGGCGAGCACGGTGAGGAAGTCGTCGTCGCCGCAGTGTCCCGGGTGGCGCAGCACCGCTTCGCCGGCCTGGCGCGCCATCGCGGCGGCGAGGCCGTCGATCTGCTCCCCGGTCTCGCGGTGGGACAGCTCCCAGTCGGCGAGCGCCGAGATGTTCGACAGGGCGTCTCCGATGCCGGAGCGGACGTACCGCAGCGGCGCCTGGCGGATGACGTCGAGGTCGACGACGAGGGCGATCGGCGCGGGCACGCCGTAGGAGCCGCGGCCCGCGTCGTTGTCCAGCGTCGAGACGGGCGAGCAGATGCCGTCGTGGGCGAGGTTGGTCGCCACGGCGACGAGCGGCAGCCCGACCCGGGCCGCCGCGTACTTGGCGGCGTCGATGATCTTGCCGCCGCCCAAGCCGACGGCCGCGTCGTAGTGACCGGTGCGCATCGCGTCGGCCAGCTGGACGGCGGCGTCGATGGTGCCGCCGGCGACCTCGTACCAGTCAGCACCCGGCAGGGCCGGGGCCAGCCGCTCACGCAGCGCGGTTCCCGAGCCGTTGCTGATGGCGACGGCCAGCCGGCCGGAGGTGGAGATGCGCTGGTCGGCCAGCAGACCCGCGAGGTTCTCCAGGGCTCCGGCGGCGATGTCCACCGAGACCGGGGAGGGGATGAGGCGGGTCAGTACCGGCACGCGATCTCCCTTGCCCTGGCCAGGTCGTCGTGGTTGTCGATCTCGACCCAGCTGACGTCGCCGATGGCGGCGGTGCCGATGCGGAAGCCGCGGTCCACCAGCTCCTGGTAGCCGTCCTCGTAGTACAGCTGGGGATCGCGCTCGAACGTGGCCTTCAGCGCGTCCGCCAGCTCCCCGGCGGCCGAGGGCTCGATGAGCGTGACGCCGATGTACTCGCCGGTGGCCTCCTCGGGCGGCATGAGCTTGGTGATGCGCCGCACCCCGGTCTCGGGGTCCGCGACGACCTTCATCTCCTCGTCGGCGAGGGTCTTCACCGTGTCCAGCGCCAGCACGATGCCGCGGCCGGAGCCGCGCTCGGCGAGCAGGGTCTTCTCGACGGAGGCCGGGTGCACGGTGTCGCCGTTGGCGAGAATCACGCCCTCCCGCAGGACGTCACGGGCGCACCACAGGGAGTAGGCGTTGTTCCACTCCTCGGCCTTGTCGTTCTCCACGAGGCTCAGCCGCACGCCGTACCGGCGCTCCAGCTCGGCCTGGCGCTCGTAGACGGCCTCCTTGCGGTAGCCGACGACGATCACCGCCTCGGTCAGCCCGACCTCGGCGAAGTTGGCCAGCGTGAGGTCGAGGACCGTTCTGGCCTCCCCGGCGCCGTCCGCGCCGGTGACCGGCACCAGCGCCTTGGGCAGGGTGTCGGTGTAGGGGCGAAGGCGCCGGCCGGCGCCGGCGGCCAGTACGAGGCCGATCATGCGGGTACTCCTGTTTCGTCGTGTACGGCCGGTGCGTGAGCCGAGACCCAGAACCGGATGCTCTCGGCCAGCACCACAGTCGCCACGGTCCCGCCGAGGACCGCCAGCGCGACGGTGAAGCCCTGCCCGCCGCCCCAGAGGGCAGCCGCGGCGGTGACCGCCAGGGCCCTGCCCTCCTGGCCGCCGGTGGTCCGGACCAGCCAGCGCGGGGGCGCCCCGGCGCCGCCGCGCAGGCGGTACACCGTGTCGTAGTGATGGTAGGCGCAAGCCGCCACCAGGACGTAAGCAGCGGGCAACGCACCCTTCACCTCGCTGTGCGCGGCGAGGAGCAGCACCGCGCCGTACTCGGCGGCGCGGAAGACCGGCGGCAGCAGCCAGTCCAGGGGGCGGTCCAGCGGCGCCGCCACCGCCAGGCCCGTGGCCAGCGCATAGCACAGGGCGAGGGCGGTCATGGCCCAGCCGCCGGTGGTGCCGGTGAGCGGCGGCACGGCCAGCAGCGCCGCCGCGCCGGCGAGCGCCCACAGCGGGGCGGCGAGAACCGGCCGGGCGGCCCGGGGGGCGAGGCGGCCGAGCGCCCCGGCGAGCGGGCCGGCGTCGGCCAGGGCGGCGAGCGCGCCGGGGGCGCCGCCGTGGCGCCGTTCCCGGCGCCGCAGCGCCGGCAGCGACCGCAGCAGCCGCCCCGCCGTGGTGTAGCAGGCGGCGAAGCCGCCGGCGGCCAGCAGGACGGTCAGGGTGACGCGGGGCGTGGTCAGCGCGGTGAGGACCGCGATGAGGGCCCAGCGCTCGCCGATCGGCAGCACGATCATGCGGCGGGCCCACACCGTCCAGCCGATGCGGTCCAGCCGTCCGGACAGCGCGGCGGCCCCGGTGGCGGCGCTGGCGGCGTTCTCCTCGGCCGCGGCGGTTCCGGCGCGGGACTCGGCGAAGGCGAAGTCCACCACGTGCCGGGAGGTCATCAGCACCATGGCGCCCAGGGCGAGCGCCCATACGTCGTCGCCGGAGCGCGCGGCGCCGAGGGCGAGACCGGCGTAGTAGGCGTACTCCTTGGCGCGGTCGAACGTGGCGTCGAGCCAGGCGCCGAGCCGGGAGTAGCGGAGGCTGTAGCGGGCCAGCTGGCCGTCGGTGCAGTCGAGGACGAAGGAGAGGAGCAGCAGCACGGCCGCGGCGGCGTAGCCGGCCCGCGCGCCGGTGGCGGCACAGGCGGCGGCGGCCAGCGCGGTGAGCAGCGAGGCGGTGGTGACCTGGTTGGGGGTGAGGTTCCGGCGCGCGCACCAGCGGGCCAGGTAGCGGGAGTAGGGGCTGACGCAGAACGTCGTGAAGAAGCCGTCACGGGACTTGACCGCGCTGCGCAGCCGCACGTCCTCCTCGTCGGTGGCGGCGAGCGCGGCCTCGGCACGGGCGCGCTCCTCGCCGGTGGCGGGGACGGCGGCGACCAGCGGGCCGAGGCTGGGCCGGTGGATCCCGGTGCCGTTTTCCTCGAGCCGGGCGGCCAGGGCGTCCGGCAGGCAGGCGGCGCCGGAGACGACGGCGGGCCCGGCCGGGGCGGTGCCCGGAGCGGTTCCGGTGTCCAGGTCCCGGCAGGCGTCGGCGAGCGCCTGGCGGTGGCGCGCCGTGACGCTCAGGGCGCCGGGGATGGCGGCGGCGTCGAAGCGCGGGTCGGTCAGGCCCAGCCGGAGGCTGTGGCGGTGGCCGACGAAGCCGGGGTCGACGAGCGCGACGCGCTCACCCGCGGGCAGGCCGGCGAGGAGGCCGGGCAGGGCGTGCTGCCCCTCGGCCACGGTGACGCGGAAGCCCAGGGCCCGCAGGTCGTCCCCGAGCCGGTCTCCTGGCGGGGGCGGGCCGGTGAGGATCGCGGTCGGCAGGTCTGTTCACTCCTTGGGGCAGCACCACGCTGATGCGGACTGCACAACGGGCAGAGATTATCTGATGACTACCCTGCGGCAAGAATCGCGTCGGGACCAGGAAACCTGGTGTTCACGAGCGCGGGAACCGCGGGACGGTGGTGACCCTACGCGAGCGGTCGGTGACCACGCGAGAGCGGCGGGGCGGGCGGGGTTACGCTGCCGCCATGACGTGGCTGATCACCGGCGGTGCCGGGTATATAGGCGCCCACGTCGTCCGCGCGATGACCGCGGCGGGCGAGCGCGTGGTGGTGCTGGACGACCTGTCGGCCGGGCTGCCGGCGCGGCTGCCGGCGGGCGTGCCGCTGGTGCGCGGCTCGGTGCTGGACCGGCCGCTGCTGGACGAGGTGACCGCGGCGCACGGTGTGACGGGCGTCGTGCATCTGGCCGCGCGCAAGCAGGTGGCGGAGTCGGTGGCCGACCCGCTGGGCTATTACCGGGTCAACGTGCACGGCCTGACGGTGCTGCTGGAGGCGGCCGTCGCGGCCGGGGTGCGGCGGCTGGTCTTCTCGTCCTCGGCGGCGGTGTACGGCATCCCGGAGGGCCCCGGAGACGGCGTGGTCACCGAGGACACCCCGTGCCGGCCGGTGAGCCCGTACGGCGAGACGAAGCTGGCGGGCGAGTGGCTGGTGCGCGCGGCGGGCGAGGCGCACGGCATCGCCACGGCCTGCCTGCGGTACTTCAACGTGGCGGGGGCGGCGGCGCCGGAGCTGGCCGACACCGGCGCGGCCAACGTGCTCCCGCTGTTCTTCGAGCGGCTGGCGCGCGGCGAACCGCCGCTGATCTTCGGGGACGACTACCCGACGCCCGACGGGACGTGCGTGCGCGACTACGTGGACGTCACGGACCTGGCCGACGCGCACGTGGCGGCGGCGCGGTGGCTGGCGGGGCCGGGCGCGGACGCGGGGCCGCTGACGGTGAACGTCGGCACTGGCCGGGGCGTCTCGGTCCGGGAGCTGGCCGGGCTGGTGGCGGAGGTCACGGGGATCCGCGAGCCGGCGCCGCATATCGCGCCGCGGCGGCCGGGTGACCCGCCGCGGGTGGTGGCCTCGGTGGACCGGGCGCGCGAGGTGCTGGGCTTCACGGCGCGCGGGGACGTGCGCGGCATGGTGGCCTCGGCGTGGGAGGGATGGCGCCGCCGGCACCCGAAAGGGGTCCGCGGCGAGCGGCGCGAGGGGTGAATCCGCAGGTCAGGACAGTGACAACCGTTTCCAGTGCCGCGTTGCTTATACCCCCCTCCCGTAGTTCACTTGAGGGGGCCGGTAAGCGCGAGCGGGAGGCGGTGAACGATGGGGGCGGGTCATGACCACGGCGTGTCCGCCGCGTCCGGGGGCACGGCGGGAGCCGCGCACCGGGGGCGGCTGCGGGCCGCACTGCTGATCGCCTGTGCGCTGCTGGTGGCCGAGCTGGCGGGGGCGCTGCTGACTGGGTCACTGGCGCTGCTGGCCGACGCCGGGCATGTGGCGACGGACGCCGTGGGCATCGGCGTCGCCCTGCTGGCGATCCGGATCGCGAACCGCCCGGCGAGCGACCGCCGCACGTTCGGCTTGGCGCGGGCGGAGATCCTGGCGGCGCTGCTGAACTGCCTGCTGCTGCTCGGGGTGGGCGGCTACATCCTGCTGGAGGCGGTGGCGCGGCTGCGGGAGCCCGCGGCCGTGCCGGGCGGGACGACGGTGCTCTTCGGCGCCGTGGGCCTGGCGCTGAACGGCGCGTCGCTGTGGCTGCTGCGGCGCGGGCAGCGCGAGAGCCTGAACGTGCGCGGGGCGTTCCTGGAGGTGGCGGCGGACGCGCTGGGCTCGCTGGCCGTGGTGGTGGCGGCGCTGGTGATCATGACGACGGGCTGGCAGGGCGCCGATCCGGTGGCGTCGCTGGTGATTGCCCTGCTGATCGTGCCCAGGACGGTGCGGCTGGCGCGCGAGGCGCTGGACGTGCTGCTGGAGGCGGCGCCGAGAAATGTGGAGGTCCGGCGCGTTCGTGAGCACATCCTGCGCATGCCGGGCGTGGAGGATCTGCACGATCTCCACGTATGGACCATCACGTCGGGGATGCCGGTGGTGTCGGCCCACGTGGTGGTGGGCCGGGAGGCGCTGGACGAAGCGGGGCAGCAGCGGATGCTCCGCCAGCTTCAGGGCTGCCTCGGGAAGCATTTCGACGTGACGCACTGCACGTTCCAGCTGGAGCCCGCGGGCCACGCGGCCCACGAGCCGCGGCCGTGTCACTGATCATCGTGCGGCACACTGGGAGAGTCCCGCCCCGAGGCGCCGGGCGACTGGCCCCTCCCCGAGAAAGACCTGAGGTACATGAGCCGCAGCACCGACCGCACCGAGACCCCGCCGATCATGCTGGAACTGGTCGGGGACGACGGAGCGACCGTCGGCACCGCGGAGAAGCTGTCGGCCCACCAGCCGCCCGGGCGGCTGCACCGGGCCTTCTCGGTCTTCCTGTTCGACGCGGAGGGGCGGCTGCTGCTCCAGCGCCGCTCACGTGAGAAGTACCACTCCCCCGGCGTGTGGTCGAACACCTGCTGCGGCCACCCGTACCCCGACGAGCCGCCGTTCCTGGCGGCCACGCGGCGGACCGCCGAGGAGCTGGGCGTGGCGCCGCGGCTGCTGCGCGAGGCGGGAACGGTGACCTACCACCACCCGGACCCGGCGTCCGGCCTGGTGGAGCACGAGTACAACCACCTCTTCGCGGGTCTGGTGGCGCCGGCGGTGCGGCCGGACCCGGCGGAGGTGGCGGAGACGGCGTTCGTGACCCCGCAGACGCTGGACAAGCTGCGCGGCGAGGAGACCTTCTCGGTGTGGTTCGGCACGGTGCTCGAGGCGGCCCGGCCGGTGATCCGCGAGCTGACGGGAGCGGCCGCCGGCTGGTGAGGCCCGCTCACCCGTGCGGACGGGCGCATGGTTGCGAACGGCCGAGCGGACCGGAGGGCGCCCGCGCCGTCAGTAAGGGGCCCGGTCCGGCGCGCTGGGACGCGTGAGGCGGGATTTCACTAGTGGGCAGAGGTGCGCCGGCCTTTCCGGACGCGCCTTCCCTACATGACTACTATCACCATGTATACCAATTGCCCTGAACTAGAAGGAAAAGGGCAGAGTCCCCGTCTCATCCACATTTCGGCGAGTGTTCGAGTGGCTTCGAGGGCAAGGTCATCCCGACCGATCCCCCTGGACGCTGGAGTACTGTCGCCATGGCTCTGCCGCGAGGTCCCCTGGACCACCAATACCAGGGCGAACACCCCGTGCGGACGCTCGCCTGCCTCTTCAGGGAAGAACGCCTCCGGCTCGTGATCGCCGTGCTGGCGTTCGTCGTCAAGCACAGTCCGGTCTGGCTGCTCCCGCTCGTCACCGCGAACATCATCGACATCGTGGTCGAGCGCCGCCCGATCTCCGAGCTGGCCGTGAACACCCTGGTGCTGCTCGTGGTGCTGATGCTGAACTACCCCACGCACCTGCTGTACGTCCGGTGCATGCACGGCAGCATCCGCCGCACGGGGACCGGCCTGCGGTCCGCGCTGTGCCGCCGCATGCAGGAGCTGTCCATCGGCTACCACTCCCGCACCAGCGCCAGCGCCCTGCAGACCAAGGTCATCCGCGACGTTGAGAACATCGAGACGTCCCTGCAGCAGAGCGCGGACAACGGCCTCGCCGCGATCATCACCCTGGCGGGCGGGCTCGCGGTCGTCGGCCTGCGGGTGCCGGAGGCGCTGCCTGTCTTCCTCGTCGTGGTCCCCGCGGCCTCGCTGCTGGTGAGCCACCTGCGCCACCGGCTCCGCAGCCGCAACGAGCAGTTCCGCCGCCAGGTGGAGCAGCTGTCCACGCGCGTCGGCGAGATGACCAGCCTCATCCCGGTGACCCGCGCCCACGGCCTGGAGCGCACCGCTATCGGCCGCGTCGACGGCTCGCTGCGGAAGGTGCTCTCCGCCGGCATACGGCTGGACCTGCTCAACGGGCATTTCAACGCGCTGGCATGGATCACGCTCCAGGCCCTGGGCATCGGTTTCCTGGCCGGCGCCGCAGTGATCGCGTACTACGCCTGGCTGCCGATCACCCCAGGCGACGTCGTCATGCTCAGCACGTTCTTCACCACGCTCACCAGCTCGATGACCATGCTGATGAGCCTGACCCCCATCATCAGCAAAGGGCTGGAGTCGGTCCGGTCGCTCGGCGAGGTGCTCCAGGACCCCGACCTGGAGGTCAACGCGGGCAAGACCGAGGTCACCGCCGTCAAGGGCCGTATCGACTTCGAGAACGTGACCTTCCGTTACGACGAGGACGGCCCCGCCGCCGTCAGCGGCTTCAGCCTGGCGGTGCCGCCGGGCGAGACCATCGCGCTCGTCGGTGCCTCCGGCGCCGGCAAGTCGACCATCCTCAACCTCCTCATCGGCTTCATCCGCCCCTGCGAAGGGCGCATCCTGCTCGACGGCACCGACATGGCCACCCTCGACCTGCGCAGCTACCGCCGCTTCCTGTCCGTGGTGCCGCAGGAGTCCGTGCTCTTCGAGGGCAGCATCAGGGAAAACGTCGCCTACGGCATGAACGAGATCGACGAGGATCTGGTGCGTGAGGCGCTCTCCGGCGCCAACGCCCTCGACTTCGTCGACCGGCTCCCCAGCGGCCTCGACACCATCGTCGGCGAGCGCGGCGCCCGCCTCTCCGGCGGCCAGCGCCAGCGCATCGCCATCGCCCGCGCCCTCATCCGCGACCCCCGCATCCTCGTGCTGGACGAGGCGACATCGGCGCTGGACACCCGCTCCGAGGCCCTGGTGCAGGAGGCGATGGAGCGCCTGATGCGCGGCAGGACCGTGTTCGTCGTCGCGCACCGCCTGTCGACGGTCCGGGGCGCGGACCGCATCGTCGTCATGGACCAGGGGCAGATCCGGGAGATCGGCGGCCACGCCGAACTGCTGCGGCGCGGCGGCCTGTACGCCAAGCTCCAGTCCAGCCAGCTGTCCTGACGCGCCCGGCCGCCGCCCGCCGCCCCGGCCGTCACATCGGCCCGGTCTCGGTCAGCTCCCCGTCCAGCCGCAGCCACCGCGTGATCCCGATGCCCCGCAGGAACGGCATATCGTGGCTGGCCACGATCAGCGCCCCCTGGTAGGACTCCAGCGCGCTGGTCAGCTGCCGGACGCTGCTGAGGTCCAGATTGTTGGTCGGCTCGTCGAGCAGCAGCAGCTGCGGGGCCGGCTCGGCCAGCAGCAGGGCCGCCAGCGAGGCGCGGAAGCGCTCGCCGCCCGAGAGCGTGCCGGCCAGCTGCGCCGGGCGCTCCTTGCGGAACAGGAACCGGGCCAGCCGGGCCCGCACCTCCTGCGGGCTGGCGCCGGGCGCCAGGCGCCTGACGTTGTCCAGCACGCTCAGCGAGCCATCCAGGATGTCCAGCCGCTGCGGCAGGTACCGCAGCGGCACGTGGACCTCCACCGTGCCGGCCCGGGGCTCGGCCTGGCCCGCGACCAGCGACAGCAGCGTGGTCTTGCCCGCGCCGTTGCGGCCCGTCAGCGCGATCCGCTCCGGCCCCTGGACGTCCAGGTCGGCGGTGACGCCGTGCCGCAGCGCCAGCTGCCGCACCGTCAGCACCCGGCGGCGCGGCGGGACCGCGGTGTGCGGCAGGTCCACGCGGATCACGTCGTCGTCCCGCACCGCGCTCTCCGCTTCCTCCAGGCGCTCCTGCGCCTGGACCAGCCGGTCGCCGTGGACGCCCAGCAGCTTGCCCGCGGAAACCTGCGCGGTGCGCTTGCGCGCGCGCATCACCGCGCGCGGCTCGCGCTTGTTCTCGAAGGCCTTCTGCGCGGAGCGCGCCCGCCCGGCCAGCTTGTCGTGGGCCTGGATCAGTTCCCGCTTCTGCCGCCGCACGTCCGCCTCGGCGGCGCGCACCATGCGGGCGGCGGCCTCCTGCTCGACGGCGAGGGCCTCCTCGTACGCGGACAGCGTGCCGCCGAACCACCGCACCGTGCCCTCGCGGAGGTCGGCGATCTGATCGACGTGCTCCAGCAGCTCGCGGTCGTGGCTGACGATGACCATGACGCCCCGGTAGTCGCGGACGGTGCCGTACAGCCGCTGCCGGGCGTGCAGGTCGAGGTTGTTGGTCGGCTCGTCCAGCAGCAGCACGGACGGGCGGCGCAGCAGCTGCGCCGCCAGGCCCAGCAGGACGGTCTCCCCGCCCGACATCCGGCCGGCCGTGTCGTCCAGGTCCAGGGCGCCCAGCCCCAGCTGGGCGAGCAGGGCGCGGCTGCGCTCCTCGATGTCCCAGTCGTCCCCGAGCACGGTGAAGTGCTCCTCGCTGGCCTCGCCGGACTCGATCGCGTGCAGGGCGGCGCGGCGGCGGTCGATACCGAGCACCTCGGCGACGGTCCTGGACGTGTCCAGCGTCAGGTTCTGCGGCAGGTAGCCGACCTCGCCCGCGACCCGCACGGTGCCCGAGGCGGGCGTCAGCTCCCCGGCGATGAGCCGCAGCAGCGTGGACTTGCCGGTGCCGTTGAGCCCGATCAGGCCGGTGCGGCCGGGGCCGACGGCCAGGTCGAAGCCGTCGAAGACGGGGGTGCCGTCGGGCCAGGAGAACGACAGATTGGTGCAGGAGATGTGGATAGCGGGTGGCATGGCGGCCTCTTCGCGGTGTGTCCGGGCGGGTCACTGACGCGGAAGCGGAACACCGGGCCGGATGCCGGAGGCGTGCAAGCGGCGGGCGCTCGGCGAAGGAGCGGGCCGCGCCCGTGCGGGGCCGTGCGGCGGCGAGGTCATGCGTGCGGGCAGCCCAGCACCCCACACGTCGTGACGCGCGGTACCGGCTGGCTCGCGGTGTCCGCAGACCTCAGCTGTGCAACGGCGCTCCTTCGGGTGACAACAGGCCACCGGTGAGTGTAGGCCGCCCGCGACGGGCCCGGCAAAGGCTTTTCCCGGCCCTGCCCAGCCGGCCGCCAGGGCCGCCGGTGCCCGGGCCGCGCTCCGGGCACCGGCGGCGGCGCGGCCTAGCGGCGGCGGTCGCGGGAGCCGGCGCCGTCCTGGGAACCGACGAGGCCGGCGCGGCGCAGCGCGTCGGCCATGGCGGAGTTGGCCGGGGGCTGCGGGCGGCGCGCCCCGCCGCCGCGCCGGTCGCGCTGGCGGGGCGCGCCGCCGCGCCCGCGCTGCTGCCGGCCGCCGCCGGGCTCCGCCTCGTCGTCCAGCCGCAGCGTCAGCGAGATCCGCTTGCGCGGCACGTCCACGTCGAGCACCTTCACCGTGACGATGTCGCCCGGCTTGACCACCTCGCGCGGATCGCTGACGAACCGCTTGGACATCGCCGAGACGTGGACGAGCCCGTCCTGGTGCACGCCGATGTCGACGAACGCCCCGAAGGCCGCCACGTTCGACACCACCCCCTCCAGGACCATGCCCGGCTTCAGGTCGCCGAGGGTCTCCACACCCTCCTTGAACCGCGCCGTCTGAAACGCCGGCCGCGGGTCACGGCCCGGCTTCTCCAGCTCCCTGAGGATGTCCGTGACGGTCGGCAGGCCGAAGTCCTCGTCGGTGAAGTCCTCCGGCCGCAGCGCGCGCAGCACCCGGGCATTGCCGATCAGGGAGGGCACGTCCGTGCCGGCCGAGGCGGCGATGCGCCGCGCCACCGGGTACGCCTCGGGATGCACGGCCGAAGCGTCCAGCGGGTCGTCGCCGCCGCGGATCCGCAGGAAGCCCGCGCACTGCTCGAACGCCTTCGGGCCCAGCCGCGGCACCTCCTTCAGCGCCGCCCGGCTGCGGAACGGCCCGTGGGCGTCGCGGTAGGCGACGATGTTCTCGGCCAGCGTGCCGCCGATACCCGAGACGCGGGCCAGCAGCGGCACGGAAGCGGTGTTCACGTCCACGCCGACGCCGTTGACGCAGTCCTCCACGACGGCGTCGAGCGAGCGGGACAGCTTCACCTCAGAGACGTCGTGCTGGTACTGGCCGACGCCGATGGAGCGCGGGTCGATCTTGACCAGCTCCGCCAGCGGGTCCTGCAGCCGCCTGGCGATCGACACCGCGCCGCGCAGCGAGACGTCCAGGCCGGGGAGTTCCTGCCCGGCGTAGGCGGACGCGGAGTACACCGAGGCCCCCGCCTCGGACACCATGACCTTGGTCAGCTTCAGTTCCGGGTGCGCCGCGATCAGGTCGCCCGCCAGCTTGTCGGTCTCACGCGAGGCGGTGCCGTTGCCGATGGCGATCAGCTCCACCCGGTGCTCCCGGGCGAGAGCGCCGAGGGTGGCGAGCGCCTCGTCCCAGCGGCGCTGCGGGGCGTGCGGGTAGACGGTGGCGGTGGCGGCGACCTTGCCGGTGGCGTCCACGACGGCCACCTTCACCCCGGTGCGCAGGCCCGGGTCGAGGCCCATGGTGGCCCGCGACCCGGCGGGTGCGGCGAGCAGCAGGTCCCGCAGGTTGGCCGCGAAGACGGCGACGGCCTCGTCCTCGGCCGCGGTGCGCAGCCGGGTGCGCAGGTCGATGGAGAGGTGGACGAGAATCCGGGTGCGCCATGCCCAGCGGACGGTCTCCGCCAGCCACGCGTCGCCCGGCCTGCCCCGGTCGGCGATGCCGAAGCGGCGGGCGATCATCCGCTCGTACGGTGTGGGCCCGGTGTCGCCGGCGCCGTCGTCACCCGACGGGTCGAGGGTCAGCTCCAGGATCTCCTCCTTCTCGCCCCGGAGCATGGCGAGCACGCGGTGCGAGGGCACGCGGGTGAACGGCTCGGCAACGTCGAAGTAGTCGGCGTACTTCGCGCCCGCTTCCTCTTTGCCCTCCCGGACCTTCGCGACCAGGCGGCCCGTGGTCCACATCCGCTCGCGCAGCTCGCCCAGCAGGTCGGCGTCCTCGGCGAACCGCTCGGTGAGGATGGCGCGCGCGCCCTGGAGCGCGGCGTCGGCGGTCGCAACCCCCTTCTCCGGGTCGGTGTACGCGGCCGCGGCCTCGGCCGGCGGCACGCTGGGGTCGGCGAGCAGCGCGTCCGCCAGCGGCTCCAGGCCCGCCTCGCGGGCAATCTGGGCCTTGGTGCGCCGCTTGGGCTTGTAGGGAAGGTAGATGTCCTCCAGGCGCGCCTTGGTCTCGGCGGCGCGGATCTTCGCCTCCAGCTCGTCGTCGAGCTTGCCCTGCTCGCGGATGGACGCCAGCACGGCCTCCCGCCGCTCCTCCAGCTCGCGCAGGTACCGCAGCCGCTCCTGCAGGGTGCGCAGCGCGGCGTCATCGAGCCCGCCGGTGGCTTCCTTGCGGTAACGGGCGATGAAGGGGACCGTCGCGCCGCCATCGAGCAGCCCGACGGCCGCCGCCACCTGCCCCTGCTGTACGCCGAGTTCCCCGGCGATCCTGGCCTCGATCGACCGGTCTGCGACGGTCTGTGTCACGATCAACGCTCCCGCTTTCCCGGCGCGCCCTGCGCCGCGCTGTGCATTCTGGCAGGCGGCCGCCGCGCTCCGGAGGCAGGGACGCGCGGTCGGTTCGTGACGGCCGGGGGTCACTTCGCGGCGGCGGCCGTACGATGCGCACATGGGAGTCTGCCCGGAGCCGTTCGGGTTGAGGGAGCACAAGAAGGCACAGACACGGCGGGCGTTGCTGCGGTGCGGACTGGACCTCTTCAAGGAGCGCGGCTACGCGGCCACCACCGTGTCGGACATCGCGCGGCGGGCCGAGGTGTCTCAGCGCACGTTCTTCCGCTACTTCGCCAGCAAGGAGGAGCTGGTACTGCTGCCGGTCAGGGAGGCCGGCGCGCTGTTCCTGGCCGAGCTGGAGCGGCGGCCGCCCCGCGAGGAGCCGCTGCGGGCGCTGCGGGAGGCGGGGCGCGACGTGGTGACGGCCATGTCGGCGCGGCATCCGGACGTCTATCTGCCGGCGCTGCGGCTGATCTGCTCCGAGCCGGAGGTGCTCGCGGCGTTCCTGCGGTACGCGGTGACGGAGCAGCACCGGCTGGCGTCCGTGCTGGCGGCGCGGGAGGGAACCGAGCCCGGCGATCCCCGGCCGACGCTGCTGGCGGGGGCGTTCAATGCGGCGGCGCTGTCGGCCGCGTTCGCCTGGGAGGAGCGGCAGGACGGCAGCCCGCAGACGCTCCAGGACACGGCCGACGACCTGATGGACCTGATGCCGTCGGCGGTGCTCGGCCGGTGGCGGACCGGTGGCCGTGCCTCCGCGTCCGGCCGGGGCGCGGAATGAGCACCGGTGCGCCCCCGTTCCGCCGCGGGTGGCGCCGCGGGGCCGCTCAAGTCTGCCGGACCAGCACCGTTGCACTGACGGCCCGTCACCTTCACCACTCCATCGAGTGATATGAACAGCACGGGCGCAGCTGAATTCCTTGCGGATTGCCGGGAGTTGCGGGCAAGGTGCAGGGCATGACGCAGCGCGCCCAAGCCATGACGCACCGTGGAAGCCCCGGAGGGACCGTGACGCTCACCGGCCAGGAGGCCGACCCGCACCGGCTGTGTCGCAGCTGGACGCTGACGGTACGCAAGGAAGATCTGGCGCGTTTCCGGCGGCTCGCCTCGGCCGCGATGCGCGAGTGGAACCAGCCGCCGCGCGTGGTCGAGGTGGTGCTCCACGGCGTCACCGAGCTGCTGTCGAACGTCGCGCGCCATGTGCCCGACCCGCGCTGCGTGCTGGAACTGACGCTCGACGGTGACGCCGTGGAGGTCGCCGTTCACGACACCTCGCCGGTGCTGCCGCGGATCACGCTGCCCGACTGGACGGCCGAGGAGGGGCGCGGGCTGTGGCTGCTGCGGGAGATGGCCGACGACCTCGGCTACGAGCGGACGCCCGGCGGCAAGCGGGTGTGGGTGCGGGTCAGCGGCCGCCCCACCGGCTACGCCGGGTGAGCCTCACGCCGGGGCGCCGCTGAGGAGGGACGGCGGCGGAGCGAACCGTTCGCCGTAACGCGCGGCCAGCTCCTCGGCGCGGGCGGCGAAGCCGGGCAGGCCGCCCTCGTAGTTCTCGGCGTACTGGACGGGGCCGCCGGTCCAGGCGGGGAAACTGAGGCCCAGCAGCGCGCCCGCCGTGGCATCCGCACGGGAGGCGACGACGCCGTCCGCGAGCAGGCGCAGCGCCTGGAGGGTCTCGGCGAACAGCAGCCGCTCGGTGAGGTCCCGCAGCGGCACGTCACCGGCGCCGTCCCGGCCGAAGTGCTCGCGCAGGCCGGGCCACAGGCCGGTGCGGCGGCCGTCGGCGTCGTAGTCGTAGAAGCCCGCGCCGGCTGCCCGGCCCGGACGTTTGAACTCCCCCGTCATGCGGTCGAGTACGGCCTCGGCGGGGTGCGGCTGCCAGGCGCGGCCGGCGGCCTCGGCCCCGGCGCGGGCCTCGGCCCTGATCCGCTGCACGAGGGTGAGCGAGATCTCGTCGAGCAGCGCCAGGACACCCGTGGGATACCCGGCCTGCCGGGCCGCCTGTTCGACCGACGCGGGCGCGATGCCCTCCGCGAGCATGGCCACGCCCTCGTCCAGCCGGCGGCCGATGACGGCGGAGGTGAAGAAGCCGCGGGCGTCGCGGACGACGACGGGCGTCTTGCGCAGCCGGCGGACGAGGTCGATGCCGCGGGCCAGCGTGGCGTCACTGGTGCGGCGGCCCCGGACGATCTCGACCAGCGGCATCCGGTCCACGGGCGAGAAGAAGTGCAGGCCCAGCAGGTCTTCCGGGCGGCCGACGCTCCCGGCGATGGTGGAGACCGGCAGCGTCGAGGTGTTGGTGGCGAGCAGGGCGCCGGGCGCCGCCACGTGCTGCACCTCGGCGAACACCTCCTGTTTGAGGGCGAGATCCTCGGTGACGGCCTCGATCACCGCCTCGCAGCCCGCCGCGTCGGCCAGGCGCGCGGCCGGGGTGACGCGCGCCAGCGCCTCGCGCCGTTCCCCGGCCGTGAGGCGGCCGCGCGCGACGGCGCGGTCGAACGTTGCGGCGACGCGCTCCAGGCCGCGCCGGGCGGCTTCCTCGCTGACGTCCGTGAGCACGACCCGGAGCCCGGCGCTGGCGCAGGCCGCGGCGATGCCGGCGCCCATCATCCCGGCGCCCAGCACGGCGACGCTGGCGGGCACGTGCTCCGGCCCGGCGGGGCGGCTGACGCCCTCCCGGGCGCGGGGGATGTCCACGTGGAAGGCGCGCGTCAGGTTGGCCGCGATGCGGCCGGTGGCGACCTCGGCGGCGTAGCGGGCCTCGACGTCGGCGGCGGCCTCCACACCGACCTGGGAGCACTCGACGGCGGCGGCGAGCAGCGCCTGGGGCGCGGGCGCGGGGGCGCCGCCGGTGCGGGCACGCAGCAGGGCGGGAAACGAGGGCAGCGCGGCGGCCAGTTCCGGGTCGGCGGGGGTGCCCCCGGGAATCCGGTAGCCGGGCGCGTCCCAGGGCTGGACGGCGTCGCGGTGGCCGTCGATGAAGTCCCGGGCGAGGGCGAGGGCGTCCTCCTCGGTGGGGGCGGTGGCGTCCACCAGCCCAAGGCGCGCGGCCTCGCCGGGCCGGTGGCGGGTGCCGGGGAGCAGCACGTCGTTGAGGGCGCTGGCGACGCCGAGCAGCCGGACGGTGCGCACGACGCCGCCGCCGGAGGGCGTGAGCCCCAGGGTGACGCCGGGCAGGCCGAGGGTCACGCCGGGCCGGTCGACGGCGATGCGGTGGTGGCAGGCGAGGGCGAGTTCGAGGCCGCCGTCGTGTGCGGGCCCGGTGACGACGGCGACCACGGGCAGGCCCAGCGTCTCCAGGCGGCGCAGGGCGCGGTGAACGCGGCGGGAGGCGGCGAGGAAGCGGTCGGCGCGGCCGGGACCGTCCGCCAGCACCTCGTCCAGCCCCGCCGCCGCGTGGAACCGGGCGCCGGGCACGCGGAGCACGGCGCCGCGCACCGTTCCGTCGCCGGCTCCGGCCGCGAGGCGGTCGGCGGCGTCGGCGAGGGCGGCGGCGATGCCGGAGCCGGCGGCCGGGGCATCGGGCCGCGTCCAGGCGGGCCCGTCGCAGGTGAGGGTGACGAGGCCGTCGTCGTCACGGTGCCAGGTAAGGGCGGCGGGCGGGGTGTGGGGCATGTGCGGGCTCCGATGGGGGGATGACGGGAGGCGGAACGGAAATGAACGGGGAAGGAACCGGAACGAACCGATGACGCGGGGTCAGACCCGCTCGACGATGGTGGCGACGCCCATGCCGCCGCCGACGCACAGGGTGGCCAGGCCGTACCGCAGGCCGCGGCGCTCGAGTTCGTCGATGAGGGTGCCGAGGATCATCGCGCCGGTCGCGCCGAGCGGATGGCCCATGGCGATGGCGCCCCCGTTGACGTTGACCTTCTTCAGGTCCAGGCCCATCTCCCGCACGAAGCGGAGCACGACGGCGGCGAACGCCTCGTTGATCTCGACCAGGTCGATGTCCTCGATGCTCATGCCCGCCCGGGCCAGTGCCTTGCGGGTGGCGGGGGCGGGGCCGGTGAGCATGATGGTCGGCTCGGAGCCGGTGACGGCGGCCGAGACGATCCGGGCGCGCGGGGTCAGCCCGTAGCGCTCGCCCGTCTCGCCGCTGCCGACGGCGACGAGGGCGGCGCCGTCCACGATGCCGGAGGAGTTGCCCGCGTGGTGCACGTGGTTGATCCGCTCCAGCCAGTGGTACTTCTGGAGCGCCACGGCATCGAAGCCGCCCTGCTCGCCGATCGCGGCGAAGGCGGGCTTGAGGGCGGCCAGGCTGTCGGCGGTGGTACCGGGCCGCAGGTGCTCGTCCCGGTCGAGCACGGTCAGCCCGGACCGGTCGGTGACGGGCACCACGGAGCGGTCGAAGCGGCCCTCCTTCCAGGCCCGGGCGGCACGCTCCTGGGAGAGCGCGGCGTACTCGTCGACGTCGCGGCGGCTCAGCCCTTCCAGGGTGGCGATCAGGTCGGCGCCGATGCCCTGCGGGACGTAGCCGATGTCCAGGCTGGTCCGCGGGTCCATGGCCCACGGGCCGCCGTCGGAGCCGATCGGCACCCGCGACATGGACTCCACTCCCCCGGCGAGCACCAGGTCGTCCCAGCCTGCGCGGATCTTGGCGGCGGCCAGGTTGACGGCCTCCAGCCCCGAGGCGCAGAAGCGGTTTTCCTGGACTCCGGCGACGGTCTCGGGCAGCCCGGCGGCGAGGGCCGCGATCTTGGCGAGGTCGGAGCCCTGGTCGCGGTGCGGGCTGACGACGCCGAGCACCACGTCGTCGATCGCGGCCGGGTCCAGACCGGGAAGCCGGCGCAGCAGCTCACGCATCAGGCCGGTGACGAGGTCGATCGGCTTGGTGGTGTGCAGCGCTCCGCCGGGCTTGCCGCGCCCGCGCGGCGTGCGGATCGCCTCGTACACGTACGCTTCCGTGGTCATGTGCCTCTCCTCACGGGTGGGGCGGCCGGGGCCGGCGGGGCGGCCAGGCCGGGAAGGTCCCAGTCGCGGGCGACGTCCGCCGCGTCGGCGCCGGGGCGTGCGGGTCCGCGGCCGGAGCCGGCGGGGGTGGCGGAGAACCGGGGCGCGGGCGCGGGCTGCCGGACGCCGTCGCGCACGGTGAACGTTCCCCGCGCGGCGAGGTGCGGGTGGTCCGGGGCCTCACGCAGCGACAGCACGGGCGCCACGCAGGCGTCGGAGCCGGCGAAGACGCGCTCCCACTCGGCCCGGGTGCGGCGGGCGAAGCGGCCGGCCACCAGGGCGCGCAGCCGCGGCCAGCTGGCCGGGTCGTCGCGGTCGGGCAGGTCACCGGTCAGGCCCAGCAGGCGGGTGAACTCGTCGTAGAAGGCGGGTTCCAGGGCGCCCACGGCCATGCAGCCGCCGTCCGAGGTGGCGTAGACGCCGTAGAACGGGGCGCCGCCGTCCAGGAGGTTGGCCTCGCGCGCGTCCCGCCACAGGCCGGCGGCCAGCAGCCCGTGCAGCGCGGTCGTCAGGTGGGCGACGCCGTCGACGATCGCGGCGTCCACGACCTGGCCGGTGCCGGTGGCGCGGGCGTGCAGCAGCGCGGCGAGCACGCCGGCGACCAGGTACAGCGCGCCGCCCGCATAGTCGCCCAGCAGGTTGGCGGGGGCCGTCGGCGGGCCGTGGGCGGGGCCGGTCAGGTGCAGGGCGCCGGTCAGGGCCAGGTAGGTCAGATCGTGCCCGGCGGTGCGCGCGAGCGGCCCGTCCTGGCCCCAGCCCGTCATCCGGCCGTACACCAGCGCGGGGTTGCGTGCCAGGCACGGGCCGGGGCCGACGCCGAGACGCTCGGCGACGCCGGGCCGGAAGCCCTCGATGAGCACGTCGGCCCGCTCGGCCAGGCCAAGGGCCAGTTCCTGTCCGTCAGGGGACTTGAGGTCGAGCAGGACGGAACGCTTGGCGCGGTTGGTCAGATCGCGGGCTGGGTCCAGGCCGGGCCAGGAGCCGCCGGGGCGGTCCACGCGGACCACGTCGGCGCACAGGTCTCCCAGCAGCATCGCGGCGAACGGGCCCGGGCCGATTCCGGCCAGCTCCAGCACGCGCACGCCGGCGAGCGGGCAGGGCGCGGGTCGCGTCGTCGCTGTCATGGGGCCCCCAGGCATGCCGCCGCCGGTGCCGTCTCACCCGCGATGATAAGAACGTGTTTCACCTTTCACAAGCGGTCGTCTGGTGGTGAGACTCGGCGCATGACATCCCCGCTGACATCCCCGCGCACGCTCCTGGCCGAGGAGTACCCCGCCACGGCTACCACGTACCTGAACACCGCGTCGCACTGCCTGCTGCCGGCCCGCAGCGCCCGGGCGCTGCGCCACGCCGCCGCGCAGGCCGCTGACGGGCAGTTCGACTCCGCCGCGGCGTTCCGCGACATCGAGGACTCCCGGGCCGCCTTCGCGCGCCTGATGGGGGTGGCGCCGGGGCGCGTGGCCATCGGGGGCGGCGCCTCGCTGCACGTGGCGCTGATCGCGGCATCGCTGCCGGACGGTGCGGAAGTCCTGTTCGCCGAGGAGGAGTTCGTCTCGACCGTCTCCCCCTTCGCGCACCGCCCCGGGCTGCGGCCGCGCGCCGTGCCGCTAGCAGCACTGGCCGACGAGATACGCGAGGACACCGCGCTGGTCGCCGTCAGCGCGGTGCAGTCGCGCGACGGGCGGGTGGCCGACCTGGCGGCGATCCGCGACGCGGCGCGCCGCCACGGGGCGCGCACGATGGTCGACACCAGCCAGGCGGCCGGCTGGCTGCCGCTGCGGGCCGCCGACTTCGACTTCACCGTCTGCGCCGCGTACAAGTGGCTGCTGTGCCCGCGCGGCGTCGCGTTCCTGACGGTGCCCGAGGACGGCGGCGGCCTGGCGCCGCTGTACGCCGGGATGATGGCCGGGCGCGCCACTGATGCGGACCTCTACGGCGTGCTGCGTGACCTGCCCGGCGACGCGCGGCGGTTCGACCAGAGCCCGGCGTTCCTGCCGTACCAGGCCGCGGCCCGCTCGCTGGCGCTGCTCGAGGAGCTGGGCCCGCGCGCGGCCGGGGAACACGGGCTCGCCCTGGCCGACCGGTTCCGCGCCGGGCTGGCCGGCCTGGGCCACCGGCCGGCCACCGTGCGCTCCCCCATCGTCGCCGTGCCCGGCCTCGGTGCCGCCGCCGGGGCCCTGGCGGCGGCGGGCATCATCGTCTCGGCCCGGGCGGGCGATCTGCGCGTGTCGTTCTACTTGCACAACACGGAGGCCGACGTGGACCGCTGCCTCGCGGCGCTGCGGGACGCCGGCCCCCGCCGGTGACCGCCTAGCTGGGTACCGGGCCGGGCTGCTGGCCGGCGGCCTCGGCGCCGAGGAAGACGGCGCGGGCCAGGCGCATCAGCGTGGGCAGCGGGCTGAGTTCGTTGTCGGTGGCCAGGGTGAGGCTGGCCACCAGGCGCCGCCGCCCGTCGCGCGTGCCGAACATCAGCGTGATGTAGCCCTGGAGACCGCCGCCGCTGCCGTAGACGTACGGCCCGCTGCCCTCGCCGCTCAGGTCGAGCCGCTGCGTGCCCAGCCCGTAGCCGAAGACGGGCAGTTCGGCGACGGTGCCGGCGCCCGGGGTGAGCATCTGCTCCAGCAGCGGCGGCCGCACCAGCCGCCCGGCCAGCAGGGCGTCCAGGAAGATGTCCAGGTCGCGGGCCGTGGAGATCATCGAGCCGGCACCGTGGTAGACGGACGGGTTGATCTCGGTGATGTCCACCAGCTCGCCGTCCGTGCGGGTGTAGCCGCGGGCGTGGGGCGACGGCAGGTGCGGGTTGGTGCCGGGCTCGCGGGTGGCGGCCATGCCCAGCGGGCCGGTGACGCGGCGCGCGACCTCCTCGTGCCAGTCCCGGCCGGTCAGGCGGCGGATCAGCAGGCACAGCAGCAGGTAGTTGGTGTTCGAGTAGCCGAAGCCGGCGCCGGGCTCGAAGGGGCGCGGCTGCCGGAAGGCGACGTCCAGCAGCTCCTGGACCGTCCAGGTCCGGTCGCGCTGGGCGGCCAGCGGTTTCTCCGCGGTGAGGACGAGCGGCAGGTAGTTGGGCACGCCGCTGGTGTGGCCGAGCAGCTGACGGACGGTGAGCGGCGGGTAGTCCCCGGGCAGGACGCCCGGCAGCAGCGGCCCCACCGGGTCATCGAGGCCGAGAGCCCCCTCCTGGACCAGCTGGAGCGTCACCGTGGCGAGAAGCGGCTTGGTGACGCTGCCGATGCGGAAGTGCCCGCCGGCGTCCACCGGCCGGTCCGTGTCCAGCCCGGCGCTGCCGGCCGTGGCCTCCCAGTGGCCGTCCTCGCCGCTGACCCGCAGCAGCGCGCCGACGGCCTCGCCGCGCACGGCGGACGCGAGGGCCTCGCGGACGGCCTCCTTGTCGAGGGGCGGCCAGGCGGTCCGGGCCGCGGCGTCCTCGCGTGTGGTCATGGTGTTTCTCCCCTCCGTGCACGTCCATGCCAGCGGGCCGGCCCGGTCTCCGGCGGGCGCGGCCCGCGGTCTGGCGTTGATCGTAACCAGCGCCGCGCCACCGGCCGGTGCCCGGTCAGCGCGCGAGGGCCGTGCGCAGCGCCTGGCGGCACAGCCGGTCGGCCAGGCGCGTCGTCTCCGGCAGCCGGTAGCGCGGCGCGAGCGCGAGGGTGTGGGCGCAGGCCAGGCCGAGGGTCATCCGGTGGCCGGGGGAGACATAGACGGGCTTCACGCCCTCGCGGGTGCGCAGGGCGCGGCCGGCTTCCTCGCCGCCGTCGAGGAGCGGCGCGGCGGCGCCCCGGTGCGGCGGCAGCGGCGGGTGGCGGAAGGTGAGCGGGTTCTTGGCGACGCCGAGGGTGGGCAGCCCGGTGACCACACCCAGGTGGCAGGCCAGCCCGAAGCGGCGCGGGTGGGCGAGGCCGTAGCCGTCGCAGACGACCAGGTCCGGCGTGGCCCGCAGCCGGCCCAGCGCCTCCAGGACGGCGGGCAGCTCCCGGAACGCCACCAGCCCGGGCACGTACGGGAACGGCACGGGCCCCACGGCCGTGGCGCGGTCGGTCACCTCAAGCGTGACGGCGTCCAGCGCGACGGCCGCGGCCGCCACCAGGCCCCGGCCGTCGTCGTAGGCCACGTCCACGCCGGCCACCGGGGCGCCGGGCGCCGGGCGCCGGCCCGGAGCCGTCGAGCACGACGGCAGCGCGCAGCCGCAGCTGCCGCTCCACGGCCTCCGCCTCGCTGGCGGGGGTGGTGTGGCGGTACGGGGCGGGGAGATCCGGGGCGGCGGGGCTCACGGCCGGACACGCTACCGCCGCTGGCGCGGGCCGCCGCCCCGCCCCCGGGGAACGCACACCGCGAACAGCGACGATGCCCGCAAGATGTCCCACAGGATGTCCCACAACAGGCGCGAACCGGACGGTGCGCCTAGGGTGCCTAGCGAGGGGGACCGGACAGCACAGCCGAGCGAGGGGAGCCCCGATGACGCCGGACATCATCGACGCCGAGGGCCGCGGCCGGTTCGAGGCCCGGGACGGCGAGCGGATCACCGGCTACCTCGTCTACCGGCGGGACGAGGGGACCGACGACGGGACCGGCGGGGAGAGGCGCCGGGGAACGGTGGACTACCTGAGCACGTTCGTGCCCGAGGAGAGCCGGGGCCAGGGCGTCGCCGCGGAACTGGCGCGCGCCGCCCTGGAGGACGCCCGCCACCGGGGGCTGCGCGTGCGGCCCACCTGCCCCTTCGTCGCCGGCTACGTGGAGCGGCACCCGGAGTACCGGCCGCTGCTGGCCGGCTGACGGCGGCCGGGGCAGGCGGGCGGCGCGGCGCGTCAGCCCAGGTCGATGCCCGGGTAGAGCGGGTGGCGGGCCAGCAGGTCGGCGGCGCGCTCCCCGACCTGCTTGGCGACGCCGTCGGCGAGCACGTGGGCCGCCTTGGACGGCTTGCCGCTCTTGGTCGTGCCCGGCGTGGTCTGCCGCAGCACGGTGTCGATCAGCGCGGCGACCTCGTCCATGTCGTCGGTGCCCAGGCCGCGGGTCGTCAGGGCGGGCGTGCCCAGGCGGATGCCGGAGGTGTACCAGGCGCCGTTGGGGTCGCGCGGGATGGCGTTGCGGTTGGTGACGATCCCGGCTTCGAGCAGCGCGGCCTCGGCCTGGCGGCCGGTAAGGCCGTACCCCGAGACGTCGAGCAGCACCAGGTGGTTGTCGGTGCCGCCGGTCACCAGCCGGGCGCCGCGCCGCATCAGGCCCTCGGCCAGGGCGCGGGAGTTGTCCACGATGCGCTGCGCGTAGTCGCGGAAGGCGGGCTGCCGGGCCTCGGCGAGGGCGACGGCCTTGGCGGCCATCACATGCGGCAGCGGGCCGCCGAGCACCATCGGGCAGCCGCGGTCGACTTGCTCGGCGAGCGTCTCGTCACACAGCACCATGCCGCCGCGCGGACCGCGCAGCGACTTGTGCGTGGTGGTAGTCACGATCTGGGCGTGCGGCACCGGGTCGAAGTCACCAGTGAGCACCTTGCCCGCGACCAGGCCGGCGAAGTGCGCCATGTCCACCATGAGCGTCGCGCCCACCTCGTCGGCGATCTCGCGCATGATGCGGAAGTTGATCAGCCGGGGGTAGGCGGAGTAGCCGGCGATGAGGATCAGCGGGCGGAACTCGCGGGCGGCGGCGCGCACGGCGTCGTAGTCGAGCAGCCCGGTCTCCGGGTTGGTGCCGTAGCTGCGCTGGTGGAACATCTTGCCGGAGATGTTCGGCCGGAAGCCGTGAGTGAGGTGGCCGCCCGCGTCCAGGGACATGCCCAGCATCCGCTGGCCGCCCAGGTCGCGCCGGAGCTGTTCCCAGTCGGCCTCGGTCAGCTCGTTGACCTGGCGGACGCCCGCGCGCTCCAGGGCCGGGCTCTCCACGCGCGCGGCGAGGACGGCCCAGAAGGCGACGAGGTTGGCGTCGATGCCCGAGTGCGGCTGGACGTAGGCGTGCCGGGCGCCGAACAGCTCACGGGCGTGCTCGGCGGCGAGCGACTCGACGGTGTCGACGTTCTTGCAGCCGGCGTAGAAGCGGCGGCCGACCGTGCCCTCGGCGTACTTGTCGCTCATCCAGTTGCCCATGGCGAGCAGGACGGCGGGCGAGGCGTAGTTCTCGCTGGCGATCAGCTTCAGTGAGGCGCGCTGGTCCTCGATCTCGGCGCCGATGGCATCGGCCACGCGCGGCTCGACGGCGCGGATCACCTCAAGGGAGCCGCGGAAGGCGGCCGACGCGGTGGCAGCGGAAGCGGTGGACGGGTGGTTCACTGGGGCCCTCCATGACGGACATGGCACAGGTCGCGACGGCCCAGGCGCGCGGCCCCTCATCGCTCGCGTGCGGGGCCGCTCCCTGATGGTCTTTCCCATCCGAACGCGCCAGTCACGGCCCCGTGCGAGCGTATCAGCCGCCCTGACCGGGACCGGGCCCCCGCCACGGCCGCCAGGCGGGACGGCCGCTCCCGGGCCGGACGGCCGCGAACGGCGGCGGCGAGGGAGCAGCGGGGGCGGGCACGGGAGGGCCGCCGTGGCCCGCGCGTCGTCCGCGGCGCCCGCGCCGCGAGATGGTTACCTCGGACCATGTCCGGCATGCCCGACTGGCACACGCTGTTCGCTCCGAGCGTCTCTCCGCTGGAGCTCTGCCTCAGGGGCACGGTCACCTTCCTGGTGCTGACGGCCATGATGCGGACGGCCGGGCAGCGCGAGGCCGGCGGCCTCGGGCTCACCGATGTCTTCCTGGTGGTGCTGGTCGCCCAGGCGTTCGCCCCGGGGCTGGTGGGCGGCAGCGGGTCTCTCACGGACGGGGCCCTGCTGGCCGCCACGGTCATCGTCTGGAGCGTGGCGCTGGACGCGGTCACCTACCGCTGGCCCCGGCTGTCACGCGCCATCAAGGCGCGCCCCCGGCTGCTGATCGAGGACGGCCGGCTGCACCGCGAGGTGATGCGGCGGGAGCTGATGAGCCGCGACGAGGTCATGGTCCAGCTGCGGCTGCACGGCATCGATGATCTCGCGCAGGTGGAGCGCGCCTACCTCGAGCCGAACGGGATGATCAGCATCATCCTCCGGCGCGGCGAGAACGGAGGCGGCCAGCCGGTCCGCCCCCAGGCGCCGTAGCGCCGGCACGCGTCCCGCCGCCCTCGCCGTGCCCCGGGTCCTCCGCCGGGATGAGATCCCTCACAGCACGTGCCCCCTTGACGGGGCGGAACGCGTAGCACACCATCTGGAAACGATTACAGCGGCTGGAAACGTTTCCAGTAAGTCACACAATCCGACTGAAGAGGGCATCAGGCCATGGCGAACGGCGGACAGCCGACCATTGTGTCGATAGCGGAACGGGCGGGTGTCTCCATCGCCTCCGTCTCGCGCGTCCTCAACGGCCAGGCGGCGCGCCGCGATACGACCGAGCGGGTCCGCCGCGCCGCCGCGGAGCTGGGCTACGTGCCCAACGCCGTGGCCCGTTCACTCAAGGGCGGCCGGACCCGGCAGCTCACCTTCGCCATGCCCGACATCGGCAACCCCGTGTACGTGGCGATGGTCAGGGCGATCCAGGCCGTCGCCAAGGCGGCGGGCTACCGGCTGCTGCTGCACTCCACCGACGCCGTGGCCGAGGACGAGCTGGCAGTCCTGCACAGCCTGAAGGACCGCACCAGCGACGGACTCATCCTCGTCCCCATCCGCATCACCGACGCGCACGCCAGGGCACTGGCCGCCGCGGCCGGGCCCGTCGTCGTTATCGGGTCGCTGCCCCCGGGCGTGCCGGTGGACAGCGTCCGGGCGGACTCGGTCGCGGGCGCGGCCACCGCCGTGCGGCACCTGTACGAGACCGGCCGCCGCCGCATCGCCTTCGTCAACGGCCCGCCGGACACCGTCCCCGGCGCCAACCGCGACCGCGGCTACCGCGCCGCACTCGCCGAATGCGGCCTGGCGTACGACGACCGGCTGGTGGTGCACACCGACTTCGGCATCGAGGCCGGCGCCGGCGCGGCGGCCGGGCTGCTGCCGCACCGGCCCGACGCCATCTTCTGCGCCAACGACCAGCTCGCGCTGGGCGCGCTGCGCACCCTGCTGTCCCGCGGCATCCGCGTACCCCGGGACATCGCCGTCGCGGGCATGGACGACAGCGCGCTCGCGCAGGCGGGCTGGCCCCCGCTCACCAGCGTCGACCTGGGCTCCTCCGAACGCGGGCGGCGCGCCGCCGAGATGCTGCTCGACCGCCTGGAGCGCCCGGACACCGCGCCGCGCGCCCCGCGCACCCTGACCGCGCCGCCCCGCCTCGTCGTGCGCGCCTCGACCGCGCCGGCCGACGGGACAGCCGTTCCCCCCGCCCCTGCTGATTCCCCCCTTCGATGAGGTCTTCATGAGTCTTACCGCCCCCCGGAACAAGGCCGTTCCGGGCAGCCGCGGCACCCCGCCGCCCCGCGATCCCCGGCGCCGCAAGCAGGCGCTGGGCCTGGACCGGGGCGCGTGGTTCCTGCTGCTGCCGGCGCTGATACCCATCCTGGTGCTGAGCGTCGTGCCGCTGCTCTACGGCATGTCCCTGGCGTTCACCGACTCCCAGGTCGGGCGCACCGAGCCGACGCAGTTCATCGGCCTGCTCAACCTCGCTGACCTGCGCCACGACGACCTGTTCTGGGACTCCTTCCGGGTCGGCCTGGTGTGGGCCGTCAGCGTGACCACGCTCCAGTTCCTCCTGGCGCTGGGCCTGGCGCTGCTGCTCAACCAGAACCTCCGCTTCCGGTGGCTGGCCCGGACGCTGGCGCTGGTGCCGTGGGCGATGCCCGAGGTGGTGGTGGGCGTGATGTGGCGCCTGGTGTACCACCAGGACGCGGGCATCCTGAACCGGACGCTGACCGACCTCGGGCTGATCGACGAGAACCTCGACTGGCTCACCAACTTCTCCCTCGCGCTGCCCGCCGTCATCGCCGTGGGCGTGTGGGCGGGCATGCCGCAGACCACGGTGGTGCTGCTCGCCGGCCTGCAGAACGTGCCGAACGAGCTGCGGGAGGCCGCGCACCTGGACGGCGCCGGAGTGTGGCGGCGCTTCGCCTCGGTCACCTGGCCCGCGATCCAGCCGGTGGTGCTGGCGATCACCGCGCTCAACTTCATCTGGAACTTCAATTCCTTCGGCCTGGTCTACGTCCTCACCCAGGGCGGCCCCGGCGGCGAGACCCGGCTGCCGATGCTCTTCGCCTACGAGGAGGCCTTCCGGTACGGGCAGTTCGGCTACGCCGCCGCGATGGGCCTGGTGATGGTCGCCGTCGTCGCCGTGCTGCTGACCCTGTTCCTGCGCAGGTCGCTGCGCACCGACCCCACGGAGGCCGACCGGTGACCGCCCCGCCGACATCCCCCGCCCCGGCCGTCCCGGCGAAGACCAGGGCGCGCCGCGCCGCCGGCCGCGCCGGCCAGTACGCCGCGCTGCTGTGCTACCTGCTCTTCCTCGCCTTCCCGCTGGTGTGGCTGCTGTCGACGTCGTTCAAGTCGCCGCAGGAGCTGGGGTCCATCGACCCGACGTGGATACCCCGCGAGCCGACGCTGGACAACTACCGGGAGGCCTTCGAGGCGCAGCCGCTGCTGCGGTCCGCGCTCAACAGCCTGATCGCCGCGGGGTGCGCCTCCGTCCTCGCCGTGGCGATCGCCGTGCCCGCCGCCTACGTGATGGCCAGGCACCGCTCCCGGATCAGCGGGGTGGCCAGCGGCTGGATCCTGGTCAGCCAGATGTTCCCGCTGGTGCTGGTGATCATCCCGCTGTTCCTGGTGCTGCGGGAGCTGCGGCTCATCGACGCGCTGCCGGGCCTGGTCCTGGTGTACGTCGTGTGGTGCCTGCCGTTCTGCCTGTGGATGCTGCGCGGCTACGTCAAGGCGGTGCCGGCGTCGCTGGAAGAGGCGGCGGCCGTCGACGGCGCGGGCAGGCTGCGCACGCTCACCAGCGTCGTGCTGCCGCTGCTGACGCCCGGGCTGGTGGCCACGCTGATGTTCTCGTTCGTCACCTCCTGGAACGAGTTCTTCTTCGCCCTTGTCCTGCTGAAGTCCCCGGAGAACCAGACGATGTCCGTGATCCTCACCCACTTCATCGGCGCCGAGGGCGTCGCGGACCTCGGCCCGCTGGCCGCCGCGTCGTTCCTCGCCACCGTGCCGAGCCTGCTGTTCTTCGCGCTGCTTCAGCGGCGGCTGGCCAGCGGCATGATCGCCGGGGCGGTGAAGGGCTGATGCGCCGGGGCACGCGGACAGGCGCCCGCGCGGGCGCGGCGGCGCTGGCGCTTACCCTGGCGGCCGGGTGCGGCCTCGGCGGCGACGGCGACGACTCCACCGTCACGCTGGAGTTCCTCAGCCTGGCCTGGCAGGACGAGTCCATCGCCGCCACCAGGGCACTCGTCGAGGAGTGGAACGCGTCGCATCCGCGAGTGCAGGTCAAGTACGTCCAGGGCGACTGGGCCAACGTCCATGACCAGCTGCTGACGTCCTTCATGGCGGGCGAGGCGCCCGACATCGTGCACAACGACGCCTCCGACCTGGTGGACTTCGCGGGCGGCGGCTACCTGGCCGACCTGTCTGAGCTGCTGCCCGGCTCGCTGCTCGACGACATCCCGGAGCAGACCTGGCGGACGACACGGTACGACGACGGCCTGTACGGGGTGCCGTTCCTCCAGGAGCCGCGGGTGCTGATCGCCAACACCCGGCTGCTGGCGGAGTCGGGGGTGCGCGTCCCCACCCCGGACCAGCCGTGGACCTGGGAGGAGTTCGAGCGGGCCAGCGCCGCCATGACGCAGGACACCGACGGCGACGGCCGGACCGACACCTACGGCGTGGCGTGGTCGATGAGCGAGCCGGTCAGCCAGAGCGTCAACCTGTCGCTGAGCACCGGCGGCCGCGTCTTCTACCAGGAGAACGGCGAGAACGAGGTGCGGTTCGGGCCGGCCGACTCCGCCGTCGCCGAGGTCATCCACCGGCAGGTGAACGAGGACCGCACCGCTCCCCGCAGCAGCCTGGGCATGACCGGCTCGGACACCCTGCCCGGCTTCTTCGCGGGCCGCTACGCGATGCTGCCGCTCAACTTCTCCTACCGGCAGCAGATCACGCAGCAGGCGCCGGACGGCTTTGAGTGGACCGTGCTGCCGATGCCGACCGGCGGCGAGGAGCACGGCCTCGCGCAGGGCGTGGCACCGCAGACCCTGTCGGTGTCCGAGGACAGCGACCACCAGCGGGCCGCGGCCGAGTTCATCGCCTTCATGACCCAGCCCGAGCACGTGGTCGACCTGGCGCTCGGCGACTGGATGCTGCCGACCAGCTCCCAGGCGCTGGCCGACCCGGCGCTGCGCGTGTCCGAGCACGGCTGGCGCACCGGTGCGGAACTCGCCGCCGGGCTGCGGCCCTCCCCCGCCATCGGCGTACGCGGCTTCTGGGAGTGGCGCGACAAGATCGCGACCCCCGCGTTCCAGCGCTACTACAGCGGCGAGATCGACCTGGCCGGGCTGCGCGAGGCACTCACCGACGACGGCAACCGCACGCTCGACCGCTACCAGAGATGACGGCTCACCCGCGCGAGGGCGCACGAGCGAGAAATGAGCAGAAGATCAGCATGAGCCGAAGCTTCCCCACCGACACCGGACCGGACCGGGCCCGGCGCGCGGCGGCGCCGCGCGACCGCGACCGTGAGCGCTGCGGCGAGCGGGACCGCGAGCGGACCCGCGCCGGGCGGCGCCTGCGCAGCGTACCCCGGCGCGGGACTCCGCCGGCGCCCGTGCCGCGCGACCGCGGCAGGGGCGCGATGCTCGGTCTCGCCGTCGGCGACGCGCTCGGCGCCCCGGCCGAGAACCTCAAGCCCTCGGAGATCCGGGCACGGTGGGGCCGCATCGAGGGGTTCGTCACCGACGACCCGGCGGGCACCGACGACACCGAGTACGCGCTCTTCTCCGGCCTGCTGCTGGCTCAGCACGGCTCGGACCTGACCGTCGCGCACGTGGAGGCGGCCTGGCACGAGTGGATCGCCGACCGGGACGAGGGCCCGTTCCGGGGCGCCGGATTCAGCGAGCGCGGCACCCTGGAGAACCTCCGCCGGGGCCTGGCCGCGCCGATCTCGGCGCAGCACCGGCACGCCTGGAGCGACGGGCTGGCCATGCGCGCCGCACCGTTCGGGGTGTTCGCGGCCGGCCGCCCCGCCGAGGCCGCGCGCCTGGTGGCCATCGACGGCACGGTCTCACACGACGGCGAGGGCATCCACGGCGGCCGGGCCGTCGCGGCGGGCGTGGCCGCGGCCATGGTGGCGCACGAACCGGAGGTCGTGGTGCAGGCGGCACTGTCCGTCGTGCCGGAGGACTCCTGGACGTCGCGGTCGCTGCACCGGGCGGTCACGGCGGCGCGCCGCGCCCGCCGCGAGCCCGGGGCCACGCCGCTGTCGGTGGAGCGGGCGGTCCGCTCGGCGACCGTCATCGGCGGCTATCCGTGGACGGACCTGGCGCCGGAGGCGGTGGGGCTGGCGTTCGGCGCGTTCGCCGCCGCGCGCGGCGAGTTCACCGAGGCGGTGGCCATGGCGGTGAACATGGGCCGCGACGCCGACACCACCGCCGCGGTGGCGGGCGCGCTCGCGGGCGCGCTGCGCGGCGAGTCGGCGATCCCCGCCGAGTGGGCCGAGGCCATCGGCCCGGTGCGCGGCAGCTGCCTGCCGTCTATGGCGGGCCGTCACGTCCTGGAAGTCGCCGACCTGCTCACACCGCCGCCTGGCGGCAGCTCGGGCGGCGAGGGAGCCGCCGCGTGACCGCACCAGTGACGCCGGCGACGCGGGCCGGGACGACAGGCAGGCACGAGGGCAGGGAGGCAGTGCGATGACACCGCCCACCGTCAGTGAGGCCGCGCTCGGCGGGCGGGCGGCTCCCGGGGACCCGCGCCGCGTCGAGGGGCTGCTGCTCGGCATCGCCGCGGGCGACGCCGCCGGGTGGCCCTCCGGGCGCCACCGCGCCGCCCGGATGCCCGACTGGACGCGGCGGCTGACCCGTGAGCTGGACACCTTCGCGGAGCAGAACGCAACCACGACGCTGCCCGTGCCGATAGCGCTCAACCAGCCGCCGGAGCCGCTGCGGCTCGGCCCGTCCGACGACGCCGAGTGGGCGGCGTTCACCGCCGGCTCCGTGCTGTCGGCGACGGCCGCCGGGCGCAGCGACCTGACGGCGGACCAGCGGGTGCGCGCGGCGCTGGCGCTGGCGTGGAGCGCGCTGGCCGACGAGGTGGCCGCGGCGGCGGAGCGCGCCGACGAGATCGAGTCCGCGGACATCCCGCTGCGCGCCCGGATCTCGGTGCGGGCGGGCCTGGGCAACCTGGCCGCAGGCCTGCGCCCGCCCGCGACCGGGCACGACAACCCGCACTACTTCGACGACGCCGCCTGCGTGCGGGCGGCCGTGCTCGCGGTCGTCCACCCCGGCGGCCCCGAGGCGGCGGCCGACCTGGCGGAGTTCGACGCCCGCTACACGCAGGACGGCGACGGGGTCCACGGCGCCCGCGCGATGGCGGCGGCCGTGGCCGCGGCGCTCGGCGGGGAGCCGGTCGAGGGCTGCGTGGACGCGGCGCTGCGCCAGCTGCCCGAGGGCACCGAGATCCGGCGCAACGCGCTGCACGCGGTGGACCTGGGCCGGACGGCGGCCGCGGCCCGGCCCGGGCTGCCGGGCAACGCCTTCGCGCTCGTGCCGGTGCTGGAGCACGAAATCGTCGACCACGTCTACAGCTACGGCATCGCCGCGGCCGAGACCGTGCCGGTCGCCCTGGCCGTGGCGGTAGCGGCCGCGGGCGCCATCACCGAGGCGGTGCCCAGCGCCGCCTGCCTGTCGCGCGTCGCGGACTCCGCGCCCGCGCTGGCCGGGGCGCTCACCGGCGCCGTCGGCGGCGCGGAGGCGCTGCCCGCGTCCTGGCGCGACGCCTGCCGCTCGCTGCCGGGCTGTGCCCTGCCGCGGCTGGCCGACACCGACCTCGTCGAGCTCGCCGAGCGGCTCGCCCGCTCCTCGCGTGACCTCGTGACGGGCATGAACAGGAAGGACACCCCATGAGCACGCCCCCGCTGTCCCTGGAAGACCGCGCCACCGGCGCCCTGGTCGGCGCCGCCGTCGGCGACGCGCTCGGCGGCGCCGTGGAGGGCTGGACGCCCGAGGCCATCGCCAAGCGCCACGGCGGCCGCGTCACCGGCATCGTCGAGCCGTTCTACAAGGACGACTGGCGCACCGCCCGGCCCATCGCCCCCTACCACAAGGGCGACGGGCACGTCACCGACGACACCCTGATGACGCATGCGCTGGTGCGCGTCTACGAGAAGGTGCGCGACCACCTGGACGCGTACGCCATCGCCGACCACCTGGTGCCCGAGCTGATCACCACCCCCCGCTGGATCCCCGACATGGCGGCGGAGGCGCTGCCGCTCCAGCGGATCTTCCTGGCCGAGAAGTGGATCGTGGCGCGTCTGCACTACGGGCACGTCGACCCGCGTGAGGCCGGGGTCGGCAACATCGTCAACTGCGGCGCGGCGATGTACATGGCGCCCGTCGGCCTGGTCAACGCCGGGAACCCCGACGCGGCCTACGCCGAGGCGCTGGACATCGCCGGGGCGCACCAGTCGAGCTACGGCCGGGAGGCCGCCGGGGTGTTCGCGGCGGCCGTGGCCGCGGCGTGCGCACCCGGCGCGACGCCCGGCTCCGTGGTGGCGGAGGCGCTGCGGCTCGCCAAGGACGGCACCCGCTCGGCGATCGAGGCGGTGTGCGAGACCGCGGCGCGCTACGACGACCCGGAGGAGGCGCTGGCGCCGCTGCGGGAGGCGGTCGCGCCGTACGACACCGTCGGACCGGAGTACCGCAACCCGTCGCTGGGCGCGCGCCGCCCCTCCCGGCTCCACTCGATCGAGGAGCTGCCGATCGCGCTGGGCATGCTGCTGGTGGCGGACGGCTCCTACCGGACTGCCGTGCTCGGCTCGGTCAACTACGGCCGCGACTGCGACTCGATCGCCACCATGAGCGGTGCGATCGCGGGCGCGCTGGCCGGCGAGAGCGCGGTGCCGCAGGAGTGGAGCGGCGAGGTGGCGCGGGCCAGCCGGCTGGACCTGCGCGCCCCCGGCCTGGCGCTGGCGGCGGTGGCGCGCGAGGTGTTCTCGCGCGACGTCGAGCGGCGCCGGGCGCACGAGGAGCGCTTCGCCGCGCTGGCGGGGGCCGCCTGATGACCGCGGCCAGCCCTCAGACCGGCGTGGCACCCGCCGGCCGGCTGCTGCGCCTGACGTGGACGCAGCCGGAGGACCTCGTCGGCCACGAGCTGAACCAGGCGGCACAGGACGGCCGGGACCCCGAGCGGGTCGCCGCGATCGCCGCGCGCTGGCGCGACGCCGGCGGCCACCCCGCGCCCCCGCGTGCCGGGGCCTCCCCCGGACCGCCGCCCGCCGGGCTGCGCGAGCTGGCGGAGCGGCTGCTGGACGAGCTGGCCGCCCTGCCCTCGCCGCTGGCCGAGCGCGAGCCGACCGACCTGGCCGCCATCCGGGCCGCCTGCCCGGACTGGCCGGCGCCGCGCCGCGCGGCCGCGGGCCGCGACGGCAGCGACGACAGGGAGGGCAGGGACGGCAGGGACAGCAGGGACGAGCTGCTGGCGCGGCTGCACGCGGCCTGGCTGGGCCGGGCGGCCGGGTGCGTGCTGGGCAAGCCGGTGGAGAAGCTGCCGCTCGCGGGCATCCGGGCGCTGGCTCAGGCGACCGGCAACTGGCCGCTGCGGACGTGGTTCACCGCGCGCGGGCTGCCGCGCGAGGTGGCCGAGGCGTACCCGTGGAACCGCCGCTCGCGGGCCACCTCGCTGGCCGAGACGATCGACGGCGCACCCGAGGACGACGACCTGAACTACCCGCTGCTCGGCCTGCTGCTGCTGCGGCGTCACGGCACCGCGTTCACCACCGCGGACGTGGCCGCGCTGTGGCTGGACACGCTGCCCGCGGGCCGGACGTTCACCGCCGAGCGGGTGGCGTACCGCAATCTGCTGGCGGGCCTGGAGCCGCCGCTGACGGCTTCGTACCGCAACCCGTTCCGCGAGTGGATCGGCGCCCAGATCCGTGCCGACGTCTTCGGCTGGACGCACCCGGGCGCCCCGGGCCGGGCGGCGGAGCTGGCCCACCGCGACGCGGTGCTCACCCACACCGCCAACGGCGTGTACGGCGCGATGTTCACCGCCGCCGCGGTCGCGGCCGCGGCGGGCGGCGCCACCTCCGCTGACGAGTGCCTGCGCACCGGGCTGGCCGTCGTGCCGCCCGGCTCGCGGTACGCCGAGGCGGTCCGCGCCGGCATCGAGGCGGCCCGGGCGCACCCGGGCGGTGACGAGGAGTTCGCCGCGGTCGCCGACCGGCTGCACGACCGCTTCGCCGGCCACCACTGGGTGCACGTGCTGCCGAACGCCGCGCTGCTCGCCGCCGCGCTCACCCATGCCGGCGGCGACTTCTCCGGCTCCATCTGCCGGGTCGTCTCCGGAGGCTGGGACACCGACTCCAACGGCGCCACGGCCGGCTCGATCACCGGGCTGCTCGCCGGCTCCCCCGGGGCGCTGCCCGAACGCTGGACCGCGCCGCTGAAGAACCGGCTGGCCACGTCGATCGGCGGCTTCGACGGCACCGGCTTCGACACGCTCGCCGCACAGACCCTGGAACTGAGGGAGGCCGCATGACCCGCCGCGCCCCGGCACTCGCGGTGCTGGGCTCCACCAACATGGACCTCGTCGCGTACGTCGCGGCGGCCCCGCGCCGCGGCGAGACCGTCGCCGGGCGGGAGTTCCGTACCGTGCCGGGCGGCAAGGGCACCAACCAGGCCATCGCCGCCGCCCGCGCCGGCGGCGCCGTCACGATGATCGGCGCGGTCGGGGACGACGACTTCGCCGGCCGGCTCCGGGCCGCGCTGGCCGGCGCCGGCGTGGACACCTCCGGGCTGCGCACCGTGCCCGGCCCCAGCGGCACCGCGCACATCGTGGTGGACGACGAGGGCGGCAACGCCATCGTCGTGGTGCCCGGCGCCAACGGCACGGTCACCGCGCTCGCGCCCGGCGACGAGGAGCGGATCGCCGCCGCCGGCGCGCTGCTGATGCAGCTGGAACTGCCCATGGACGGCGTGCTGGCCGGGGCCCGCGCCGCCCGCGCGCACGGCGTCGCCACCGTGCTGACCCCGGCGCCGGCGCGCCCGCTGCCCGACGAGCTGCTGGACCTGACCGACCTGCTGGTGCCCAACGAGCACGAGGCAGCGGCCCTCACCGGCCACGCCGACCCGCAGCGCGCCGCCGCGGCGCTCACCGAGCGGGTGCCGGAGGTCGTCATCACGCTCGGCGCGGCGGGCTGCCTGTACGCCGCGCGCGGCGCCCGGCCGCTGACCGTGCCGGCGGTGCCGGTGCGGGCGGTGGACACCACGGCCGCGGGCGACGCGTTCACCGGGGCGCTGGCGGTGGCGCGCGGCGAGGGCCGCCCGGTGCCGGAGGCGCTGGCGTGGGCCGCGAGCGCCGCCGCGCTGGCGGTCGGGCGGCAGGGCGCCTCCTCCGCGATGCCAGACCGCGCCGAGATCGACGCCTTCCACGCCGCGCACCACCAGGCCCAGTCCCAGGACACCGCTTCCCCGCACGACCAGCACGACGCTCACCACGAGCACCTGACGCACGACAGGGGCGCACCATGACTCAGCCCGCCACCACCACCGACGACCGCGCACCGCTCGCCGGCCTGCGCGTCCTCGACCTCGCCACTCTCTTCGCCGGACCGCTCGCGGCCACGTTCCTGGGCGACTTCGGCGCCGAGGTCATCAAGGTCGAACACCCCCGCAAGCCCGACCCCTCGCGGGGCCACGGCCCCAGCAAGGACGGCGTGGGCCTGTGGTGGAAGCTTCTCGGCCGCAACAAGAAGACCATCACCCTTAACCTGTCCACGCCCGGCGGCCGGGAGGTGCTGCTGCGGCTGGCCAAGGACAGCGACGTCATCATCGAGAACTTCCGGCCCGGCACCCTCGAACGCTGGGGCCTGGGCTGGGACGAGCTGTCGGCCGCCAACCCCCGGCTGGTGCTGGCCCGCGTGACCGGTTTCGGCCAGCAGGGCCCCTATGCCCGCCGGCCCGGCTTCGGCACCCTGGCCGAGGCCATGAGCGGTTTCGCCGCGCTGACCGGCGAGCCGGACGGGCCGCCGACGCTGCCGCCGTTCGGCCTCGCCGACTCGGTGGCCGCCCTGACGACGGCGTACGCGGTGATGACGGCGCTGGCCGGGCGCGACCGCACCGGCCAGGGCCAGGTGGTGGACATGGCCATCATCGAGCCCATGCTGACGGTGCTGGGCCCGCACCCCATCTGGTATGACCAGCTCGGCTACGTCCAGCCCCGCACCGGCAACCGCTCGTCCAACAACGCACCGCGCAACACCTACCGCACGGCCGACGGGCGCTGGGTGGCGGTGTCCACCTCGGCGCAGTCGGTGGCCGAGCGGGTCATGCGGCTGGTCGGCCGCCCCGAGCTGACCGAGGAGGAGTGGTTCGCCACCGGCGCGGGGCGCGCCCGCCACGCCGACGAGCTGGACGAGGCCGTCGGCGCGTGGATCGCCCGCCACAACCGGGACGAGGTGCTGGCCGCGTTCGAGCGGGCCGAGGCCGCCATCGCGCCGGTGTACGACATCGCCGACGTCATGGCGGACGAGCAGTACCGCGCGCTGGAGTCCGTGACCGAGGTGCCCGACGAGGAGCTCGGCACCGTCCGCATGCAGAACGTCCTCTTCCGCCTCTCCCGCACCCCCGGCGCCATCCGCTGGGCCGGGCGCCCGCACGGCGCGGACACCGAGGAGGTGCTCACCGGGCTCGGGCTCGACGCCGACCGGATCGCCGAGCTGCGCGAGGAGGGCGCGCTGTGACCACCGCCGCGGACGCTGCCACCCCGCTGACCTGGCTGTACGCCCCCGGCGACCGCCCGGACGTGGTGCGCAAGGCGCTGGGCTCCGGCGCGGACGTCGTCGTCATCGACCTGGAGGACGCGGTCGCCGCGGACCGCAAGCGGTACGCGCTGGACGCCGCGGCCGACATCCTGGCGGACACCTGGCCCGTGCCGGTGCACGTGCGGATCAACGCGCTGGACGGGCCGCTGGCCGAGCGCGAGGCGCGCCGCCTCGCCAGGCTGCCGGGGCTCGCCGGGCTGCGCCTGCCCAAGGTGACCGGGCCGGCGGACCTGGCCCGGGTCGCCGCATGGACCGGCGCGCCCGTGCCGCCGCTGTACCCGCTGCTGGAGAACGCGGTGGGCGTCGAGCGGGCCTTCGAGATCGCCACGGGCCACCCGGCCGTGGCGGGCCTCGCGCTCGGCGAGGCCGACCTGCGGGCCGACCTGGGGGTCGCGGGCGAGGACGGGCTGGCGTGGCCCCGCGCCCGTGCCGTGGTCGCCGCCCGCGCGGCCGGGCTGCCGGCTCCGGCGCAGTCGGTGTACCCGGACGTGCGGGACGAGGAGGGCCTGGCGCGTTCCTGCGCGGCGGGCCGCGCGCTGGGGTTCCTGGGCCGCGCCGCGATCCACCCGCGGCAGCTCCCCGTCATCGAGCGGGCCTACCTGCCCACGGAGGCCGAGGTGGCGTCGGCCCGCGAGATCGTGCGGGCTGCCGCCACCGACGACGGGGCGCTGGCGCTGCCGGACGGCCGGTTCGTGGACCCGGCGGTCGTCGCGGGGGCGCGCCGCACCCTGGCGCTGGCGCGGCGCGCGGGCGCCGGCTAGGGACCGGCGGCGTCAGCCGCCCATCACCGCGGCTCCGACCGCCAGCTGGAAGGCGACGCTGGCGTACTGCTCCTCCGTCATGGTCAGGGAGAGCGTGCCGTCGTCGTTCTTGGTGACGGGTATCTCGATCAGCTCGGCGCTTGCCGCCTCGGATCCCTTCGCGCCGCACCCGTGGACAACCGCCTCGCACACTGCGCACATCGGCGAAACCTCCGGCCCGTGTCGGTGTATCCGGGGGAACGGCCGCCCGGGGCGGCGGCCGTTCCCCGCTCGTTCCTGCGTGTTCTTCCGGGACGGGGCCGCACCGCCGCCGCCCCGCGGGCGACCGGGATCAGCGCCGCGATCATGGCCGGAATAGCCCACCGCGGATGTCGCATGGTCTCCGCTTCCCTCCTGGTGCGGCCGCCGTCTGGCTGGTGACGGCTCGCGCTGCTAGGGGACAGCGTGCCGGTGGACCGTCAGATTCCGGTTAAATGGACGTCAGCGGCCGGTTATTTCAGAGAGTTCTCATCTGCGGGAGTGACACTCAGTCCATGCCCGCACACATTCTTGTCGCCGAAGACGATCGCAAGCACGCGGATCTGGTCCGGCGGTTTCTCGAGCGTGAGGGCCACACGACCACGGTGGTGTACAACGGCCGGTCCGCCCTCGACGAGGCGCGGCGGGGCCGCCCGGATCTGCTGGTGCTGGACCTGATGCTGCCCGGGGTCGGCGGCCTGGACGTCTGCCGGGAGCTGAGAGCGGAGCGGGACCTGCCCATCATCATGATCTCCGCCCGCGCCGAGGAGGACGACGTGCTGCTGGGCCTGGCGCTCGGCGCCGACGACTACCTCACCAAGCCGTACAGCCCGCGCGAGCTCGTCGCCCGCGTCGGGACGGTGCTGCGGCGCGCCGCCAGGACGGCGGCCGCCGAGCCGGAGCTGTACCGGGTGGGGCAGCTGACGGTCGACCGGGCGCGGCACGAGGTGCGGGTCGACGGCCACCCGGTCGGCACCACGCCCGCGGAGTTCAACATCCTGATGTGCATGGCGGCGTCCCCGGGGCGGGCCTTCACCCGGCAGCTGCTGCTGGAGCACGCCTCCGGCTTCGGCCGCGACGCGACGGGCCGCACCATCGACGTGCACGTGATGAACCTGCGCCGCAAGATCGAGCGGGTCCCCACCCGTCCCCGCTACCTGCTGACGGTCTACGGCGTCGGCTACAAGCTGGCCGACCCGACCGCTGAGGAGCCCGGAAAGGCGGCCACGGATGCGCCGTAGCCTGCTGCCGCGGCTGCTGGCCCTGTCCCTGGCGGTCGCGGCGCTGGCGGCGGCGGCCACCGTACTGGCGGCGTACGGCGCGGGAAACCACGTCACGGAACGGCTGGAGAACGACGCCTTCCTGCTGGAGACGGACGCCTCCCTCCACGGCGAGCTGCTCGGCTACGCGGCCGATCACCCGGACTGGGAGGGCGTCGGGCCGCTGGTGCGGGAGCTGGCGGAGCGGACCGGGCGGCGGATCGCCCTCACCACCCCGGAGGGCGAGGTCATCGCCGACTCGGCGCGGCTGCTCGGCCAGGGAGCCGCCGGGCTGCCCGGCACCCCGGCGGCGCGGGTGGACGCAGCCGACCCGGATGCCGGCCCCGGCCAGCGGCACCCGCGTCCTCCCCACGAAACGGTCACGGGTGCCTCCGGTAGCGTCCCGCGCGCCCGGCTGGCGTACGACGGCTGGCGGGCGACGGACGCCGAGCGGCAGCGGCAGGAGCGGCTGGCCGCCGAGGCCAGCGCCTGCCTGGAGCGCGAGGGGGTCCCGGCGGCGGCGCCGGGCCGGCCCGTGACGGCCGCCGCCAGCCTGCTGTTCCCGTCCCTGACGAGCACCGCGGCCCGGCTGGAGGCGGTCTGGCCGGCGCTGGACGGCGTCGCCGGGCGGTGCGTCCCCCCGGGGCTGACCGAGCCGACCGACGCCGTCCGCAAGCTGAACGCCCGGGCCGTCGAGCTGGTGACCGGCTGCCTGGCGTCGCACGGTCTGCCCTATGAGGTGGCCCAGGGGCCGCACGGGCTGACCGCCGTGACCCCGGCGGCCGGGGCCCGGCCTCCCGCCGCCTGGCAGGGCTGCGAGCGCGCGGCGCACACGGCGGCGCTGCGGCCGTACGTGGCACCGCCCGCTGACCTGTACCTGGGCACCCCGGATCCCGCCGATCCGTTCTCCCCCGCCACCTGGCGCTGGCTGGCGGTGACGTGGGCGGGCGTGCTGCTGGCGGCGGCGGTGGCCGCGGTAGCGGGCGGGCGGCGGGTGGTGCGGCCGGTCCGGGCGCTGACCGCCGCCGTGCGGCGCATGGAGAGCGGCGATCTCTCCGCGCGGGTGCGGGTGCGGGGCAGGGACGAGATGACACGCCTGGGTGAGGCGTTCAACGCGATGGCGGCGTCGGTCGAGGCGGGGGCGCGGCAGCGGAAGGCCATGCTCAGCGACATCGCCCACGAGCTGCGCACGCCGCTGGCGAACATCCGCAGCCACCTGGAAGCGGCCGAGGACGGCGTGGTGCCGGTGGACGCCGCGCTGGTGGGGTCGCTGCGGGAGGAGTCCGGCCTGCTGGAACACCTGGTGGCCGACCTGCGGGACCTGGCGCTGGCCGACGCCGGGGAGCTGCGGATCCATCCCGACGAGCTCGATGCCGCCGACCTGGCGGCGCAGGCGGTGGCGGGGCACTCGGCGCGGGCCCGGGCCAGCGGCGTGGCGCTGCGGCTGGATGTCCCGCCGGACCCGGTGCCGGTGTTCGCCGATCCGGTGCGGCTGCGGCAGGCGCTGAGCAACCTGGTGGCCAACGCGGTCACGCACACCCCGCGCGGCGGCACGGTGGAGGTACGGGTGCGGGAAGGCAGCGGCGGCGGTGACGGCGGCAGCAGCGGCGCCGTGTTCACCGTCGCCGACACCGGGCCTGGCATCCCGCCGGAGCATCTGCCGTTCGTCTTCGACCGCTGCTACCGCGCGGACCGCTCCCGCGGCCGGGCGGCCGGCGGCAGCGGGCTGGGGCTGGCCATCACCCGGCGCCTCGCCGAGGCGCACGGCGGGCGGGTGACGGCGCAGAGCCCGCCCGGTTCGGGGGCGGTGTTCACGCTGCGGCTGCCGCCGCCTCCGCCCTGCCCCGCCAGCTGACCGGAAATCACGTCCGGAAAAGGCTCATAAGAACGGCGGTGCCTGCTCGGTTCCCCGGTTTCCTGACGGCCATTGTGGACGGCGGCGCGCTCGGGGCAGGTTAGGGAAGCGCGCACGACGACCGGTTCCGCGGAAAAGGGCTCCGAAGGGTCACTGAAAGGGGCGGTCAATGGCCGAGGCTTCGCGTGAGGAAATCGCGCTCGACTACATCGAGATGTACGTCGAGAATCTCGAGAAGAAGACCTTCGCGTGGGTGGACAGGTACGGCTTTTCCGTGGTGGGCACGGGCGGTTCGGCGGATCACCGGAGCACCGCCCTGCGGCACGGGGACATCACGCTGGTGCTCACCGAGGCCACGTCGGCGCGCCACCCGGCCTCCGGCTTCGTGCTGGCCCACGGCGACGGTGTCGCGGACATCGCCCTGCGCACCCCCGACGCGGCCGCCGCGTTCGCCGCCGCCGTGGCGGGCGGCGCCGCGCCGCTGCGGGAACCGGCGCGGCGCTCGGGCGACGGGCCCCGCGTGACCGCGGCGGTCGCCGGGTTCGGCGACGTCGCCCACACCCTGGTCGAGCGCGACCCCGGGGAGGGCCCGGGCCTGCCGGTCGGCTTCGTGCCCGCGCTCGGCCCCCAGCCGGACCCCGCCCACCCGGCCGGGCTGACCGGCGTGGACCACGTCGCGGTCTGCCTGGCGGCGGACGACCTGGAGCCGGTCACCGCGCGCTACGAGCGTGCCCTCGGTTTCCGGCGGGTCTTCGCCGACCGGACCGTGATCGGCGCGCACGCTATGCGCTCCCAGGTGGTGCGCAGCGCGTCCGGAGCGGTCACCCTGACGCTGCTGGCGCCGGATCCCGCGGCCGGCCCGGGCCAGACGGACGAGTTCCTGAAGGACCATCACGGACCGGGCGTGCAGCACGTGGCGTTCGCCGCCCGGGACGCGGTCCGCGCCGTGCGGGCGCTGTCGGCCCGGGGCGTGGCGTTCCTGCCCGCGCCCGCCGCCGGTGACGGCCCGCCGCGCGCGGGGTCCGGCGCCGCCGGACACCGGCGCGAGGAGCTGCGGGCGGCGGGCGTTTTTGCCGACGCCGACCGGGACGGCGAGCTGTTCCAGGCCTTCACCGCCTCCACGCACCCGCGGCGCACGCTGTTCTTCGAGATCACCGAGCGTCGGGGCGCGAGCACCTTCGGCAGGGCGAACATCCGGGGGCTGTACGAGGCGGTGGAGCGGGAGCGGACGGGCCGGGGGGCGTTCCATGGCTGAGGCGAGCATGCCGGGCAGCGGCGCGTCCGGCGGCGCGGGCGGGCTGACCGGGCCGGACGACGCCTGGTGCCTGGACGACGTGGAGCGCGCGGCGGCCGCGGTACTCCCGGACGGCGTGCGGGACTTCGTCGCCGGGGGCGCCGGCGGCGAGCGCACGCTGCGGGCCAACCGGGAGGCGTTCGGCCGCCTGGGCCTGGTGCCGCGCGTGCTGCGGGACGTCTCCCGGTGCGCGACGGACGCGACGCTGCTGGGCGGGCGGGCGCGGATGCCGGTCGCGGCGGCGCCCGTCGCCTACCAGCGGCTGGTCCACCCGGAGGGTGAGCTGGCGGCGGCGCGGGCGGCGAAGGCGGCAGGCGTGCCGTTCACGGTCAGCACGCTCAGCAGCGTGCCCCTGGACAAGATCACGGCGGTCGGCGGCCGGGTGTGGTTCCAGCTGTACTGGCTGCGGGACCGGGAGCGGTCGCTGCGGCTGGTGAGGCAGGCGGAGGACGCGGGCTGCGAGGCGGTGATGCTGACCGTGGACGTGCCGTGGATGGGGCGCCGGCTGCGGGACGCCCGGCGCGGCTTCGCGCTGCCGGAGCACGTGCGGGCCGTCAACCTGGACGCGGGCCCGGTGACGCGCGCGCACCGGGGCGAGGGGGCCGGGTCGGCGGTCGCGGCGCACACGGCGCTGGAGTTCTCGCCCCGGCTGACGTGGTCGGTGGTGGAGCTGCTGCGGTCACACACGCGGCTGCCGCTGGTGCTCAAGGGCGTGCTGGCGCCCGGTGACGCGCGCCGTGCCTGCGAGTTCGGCGTGGACGCGGTGGTGGTGTCCAACCACGGCGGCAGGCAGCTGGACGGCGCGGTGGCGAGCGTGGACGCGCTCGGCCCGGTGGCCGAGGCCGTCGGCGGGCGGTGCCAGGTGCTGCTGGACAGCGGGGTGCGCGGCGGCACCGACGTGCTCAAGGCGCTGGCGCTGGGCGCGTCCGGGGTGCTGGTGGGCAGGCCGCCGGTGTGGGGGCTGGCCGCCTGGGGCGAGGCGGGCGCCGGCCGGGTCTACGAGCTGCTGGCGGCGGAGCTGCGGGACGCGCTCGGCCTGGCGGGCTGCCCCAGCGTGGCGGCGGCGCGGCGGCTGCGGGTGGTGTGCTCCGGCGCGCTCGCGCCGGCCGGCTGACAGGGCGCGGCGGCGGAACGGCCGTCAGGTGGCGGCGCTGGCGGCGGCGGGCTGGCCGGCGAACCAGCCCTCCGCCGCCAGCGCCTCGCGCAGCGTCCCGGCCAGCCCCGGCGGCACGGTGAGCGTGACGACGAGCCGGCCGTCCGGCCCGGCACTGACGGCGGCGTCGTCGGCCCCGGCGCCCAGCGGGGAGGTCACGGCGAGGAGCCGGGCGAGTTCGCCGGGGCCACCGTCGAGCGGCACGCGCAGCACGCTGCCGAACAGCTGCCGCCGGGCGGGAGCGCCCGGCAGGCGGCTCAGCCCGGTGACGCCGCGGTCAAGCAGCTCCCGCAGCGGGCGCGGGTCGGCGGGGGTGCCCGCCGGGCCGGCGGGGCCGCGGCCGGCCAGGCCGTCCATCGCCGCCAGCAGCCGCGTCAGGTCGTCGCGGAGCGGGCGGAGGACGGCGGCGATGGCGCCGGCGTTGCCGCCGAGGATGTCGCTCCACAGGCCGGTGTCGCCCGCCGCGATACGGGTGACGTCGCGGAACCCCTGCCCGGCCAGCAGGGACGCCTCCTGCGGCGCGGTGGCCAGGCGCGCCGCCATGAGGCTGGCGACCAGGTGCGGCACGTGGGAGATCAGGGCGACGGCGTCGTCGTGGGCGGCGCTGTTCATGGCGACCGGCGCGCCCTCGCACAGCGCGATGAGGTCAAGTCCCGCGTCGTAGGCGGCGTCGGAGGTCCTGGTGTGCGGGGTGAGGACCCAGGGCCGGCCGCGGAAGAGGTCGGCCCGCGCGGCGAGCGGGCCGGAGCGCTCCCGCCCGGCGAGCGGGTGGCCGCCGACGAAGCGTTCCGGCTCGGGTGCCAGGGCCAGCACCCGCCGCTCCGGCTCGTGCTTGACGCTGGCGACGTCGGTGTAGCAGCGCGCCAGGCCGCGGGCCTGTTCCTCGGCGCAGACCCGGCCGACCTGGCTGGGCGGCACGGCCAGCACCGCGAGGTCCACCTCGTGCTCGGGCGGGTGCGGCAGCCCGGCGCCGAGCGCGGCAGCCGTGCGCACGGCGAGATCCGAGGTGTCCTTGAGGTAGACCGTCACTCCCGCGCGGCGCGCCGCGAGCGCGAGGGAGGTGCCGATCAGTCCGGTTCCCACGACGGCCATGGTGCTGATCACGGGAGATCACCTGTTCCCACTGGTCGAGTCGGCGTTGACACGGGCGCGGGGGTGCGGCGCGGCGGGACGCGGCGGCACGCCTTCAGCGTGCGGGCCCCAGAGCTGAGGCGGCCTCGTCGGAGAGAAAGGCGGCGAGACGGTCCAGGCCCTCTTCGAGCCGCTCGCGGGTCAGATAGCTGGAGGAGACGCGCAGCTGGTGCTCGCCGCCGCCTTCGGGGTAGAACGCGGCCATGGGCGTCCACAGCACGCCGTAGCGGCGGGCGGAGCGTTCCAGCGCGGCGGCGTCGGCGGTGAAGGGGACGTTGATCACCGTGAAGAAGCCGCCATCGGGTGTGTTCCAGGACAGGCCGAGCCGTTCGCGGCGGCCGGCCGGGAAGTGGTGGTCGAGCGCGGCCAGGACGGTGCGCAGGTTGTCCCGGTAGAACGCGATGGCGCGGGCGTTGGCCTCGCGCAGCCTGAGGTCGCTGCGCAGCAGCATGCCGCCGATGACGGCCTGGCTCAGCGACGGGGTGTTGACCGTCACCATGCTCTTGATCTTGGCGAGTTCGTCGGCGAGCAGGCCGCGGCGGCCGTCGGCGTGGCGCACCGGCTGGTCGGCGATGACGTAGCCGAGGCGGGCGCCGGGGAAGCAGGTCTTGGCGAACGAGCCCAGGTAGACGACGGTGTGGTCCTGGTCGAGGGACTTCAGGGTGGGGCGTGGTTCTGCCTCGCGGGTGAAGAAGCCGTAGGGGTTGTCCTCGATGATGAGCAGGCCGGCGTCGGCGGCGGCCGCCAGCAGCTCCTGCCGGGCCGCGACCGGCATGCTCGCGCCGGAGGGGTTGGCGAAGTCCGGCACCACGTACAGGGCGCGGGGGCGCAGCCCGTCGCGCGCGGCACGGGCCGCCGCCGCAGTGACGGCCCCGGGCTCCAGCCCGTCCGGCCCTTCGGACACGGGCACCACCGGCACGTCCAGCAGCCGGGCGGCGCCGGTGATGCCGACGTAGCAGGGCGAGGCGGCAAGCACCGCGTCGCCGGGGCCCGCGCACAGGGCGCGCAGCGTCAGCAGCATGCCCTCCTGGGCGCCGACGGTCATCACCAGCGCCTCAGGGGAGACCTTGATGGACTCGTCGTTGGCCAGGCACTCGGCGACGATGCCGTGGATGATGCCCTTGGTGCGGCCGTACTGGAACAGCACGGCGCTGACCCCGGCCTCGCTCATCCCGCTGGCGCGCAGGTGGCCGAGGTAGGCGTCGAGGTACTCGGGGACGCGGTCGGGGCGGAAGAACCCCTCGTAGGGGCGGCCGGGCGCCAGCGACACCGCCTCGGGGTACCGGCCGGTGACCTCGTTGAGGAAGTTCATGGTGTCCAGCAGCGGGTCGGCGACCGACGCGTGCAGCTCGGAGAGCGCGAGTTCAGCCATCTTCAGTAGCCCCTCCGGGGGTCGGCGTAGTGCGTGGGCTCCAGCAGGCCGTCCGCGGGATCGCGCGGCGCAGCGGTGCGGTGTTCCTCGGCGGCGCCGGCGCGTGACGGCGGCGCCGGGCGAGGCGGTTCCCGCGTACCGGGCGGGCAGCGGGTCCCGCGCCCGCTCGGGCGCGAGCTCTCCGGCATGGCCTCGGGCGGCTGTCTCATCACCGGTCTTCCCGCGGGCTCAGGCCGCGTCCGAGGGCGTGGCCCGGGCGCTGATCCGCGTGACGACGAGCGAGGTGAACTCCGCGAAGGTCGGGTGTTCCCAGATATCGCGCATGCCGTCCAGCTCGATCCCGTATTCCTCTTCGACGCTCGCTATGACGTTCAGAGCGACGAGGGAATGGCCGCCGAGGGCGAAGAAGTCGTCGGTGTCGGAGACCGCCGCCACGTTGAGCGCCTCGCACCACAGCTCCGCTACGCGTTTCCTGACGTCACGCTCGCGGTTCACACCCATCGCGTTGTCCATGAGGCACCTCCGTAGGGGGCAGAGTTCGGATAACGGCCGCCGCTGGTTTCGCTGCCACGTCCCCGCGCCTGGCACGGCGTTCACCCGCCGCCCGCGTCCGGGACGGCGGCGCTGAGGAAGATCGCCTCCGCCGGGCACCGGGCGGCGGCGGCCCGCACCTCCGGGTGCAGTTCCGGCTCCGGCGTGTCGGTCAGCAGCGTGACCTTGCCCTCGTCCTCGTCCTGGTCGAAGACCTCCGGCACCAGATCCGCGCAGAGCCCGGAGGAGGCGCACCGCTCCCGGTCGATCCGCAGTCTCACCGCTGGCTCCTCTCTCCGTGTCTTTGTGTCTCTCCGTGTCCGCGCCCGCGGCGGCTACCAGGCGACGGGCAGCCGCCGCAGGCTGTGGACAGGCGCGTGGAGACGGAACAGCAGTTCGCTGGGGGGCACGGCGAGCCGCAGCTCAGGGAAGCGCAGCAGCACGCCGAGGTAGGCCCGGCGCAGGAACAGCCTGGCCAGCGGCGCACCGAGGCAGTGGTGCACCCCGTGGCCGAAGGCGACGTGGGGGACGGGGTCGCGCGTAAGGTCCAGCCGCGCCGGGTCGCCGGTCAGGCGGGGGTCGCGGTTCGCCGCCGGCAGGGAGCAGATCACCGTTTCGCCCTTCGCGATGAGCTGGCCGCCGATCACGGTGTCCTCGGTGGCGGTGCGCGGGGTGGGGGCGTGGACGACGGTCAGGTAGCGCAGGAGTTCCTCGACGGCCCGGTCGGCGAGCCCGTCCGGGTCGGCCCGCAGCAGGGCGAGCTGATCGGGGTGGAGCAGGAGCGCGAGCAGGCCCAGGCCGATCATGGCCCCGAGGTTGTCGTACTCGGCGAGCAGCAGCAGGACGCACAGGCCCCGCAGTTCTGTGTCGGACAGCCGCTTGCCGTGCTCGCGGATGAGCATGCCGATGAGCCCGTCACCTGGCTCGGCGCGCTGCCCGGCGATCAGCGCGTCGAGATACTCGGTGAGTGCCGTGCCCGTCACGGCACGCTCGTCGCGGCTCTGGGAGGCGTCGAACTGGGCGTGGACGCGCCGTTCGAGCTCCTCTAAATCGTCGCGGGGCACGCCGATGAGGCCGCCGATCACGGCGATGGCGACGGGACTGGCGAAGGTGCTGATGAGGTCACCGGGCGGGCCGGCGTCCGCCAGGTCCTCGAGGCACTCGTCGATGGCCTCTGCGACCAGGGGTTCCAGCCGCCGCACCCGCCTGACGGTGAACTCGGGCGTCAGCATCCGCCGCAGCCTGGTGTGCTCGGGCGGGTCGTAGTCGAGCAGGTTGCCCACGTGCTGCTCTGGCCGTTCCTCGGCGCCGCCCGGGACGGCGCGGCCGCTGTAGCGCCGCTGGCTGCTGAACGCCGGGGAGCTCATCACCTGGCGCACCTCGTCGTACCCGGTGGCGAGCCACACCGGCCGGGGCACGCTTCCGGTCCCCAGGTTGACGCGGGCGAGCGGGGTGGTGTCGCGGAGCCGCAGCAGCTCCGGGACCGGCGCGAGGACATCACGCCGCGCGTACAGCGGTCCGGGTTCCTTCTTCCGCATCATGTCCTCACCAGGAGACGGGGAGCGACTCGACGCCGTGGACGCCCCGCGGCTCAGGCGGGCGCAGCGGCACCTCGTCCGGGGCCACGGCGAGCCGCAGCCCGGGGAAGCGCCGCAGGACGGCCAGGCAGGCCATCCGCAGCAGCAGACGCGCCAGCGGGGCGCCGACGCAGTGGTGGATGCCGTGCCCGAAGGCCAGGTGCGGGACCGGTTCACGGGTGATGTCCATGGAGTGCCCCGCGGGGCCCAGGGCCTCGTCCCGGTCGGCGGAGATCAGCGAACAGAGCACGGCTTCCCCGGCTTTGACGGTCCGGTCGCCGATCACCACGTCCTCGGCGGCCCGGCGCGGCGACGCGGTCCCGATGGGGGTGGCGTAGCGCAGCAGCTCCTCGACGGCCCGGTCGATGAGGCCGGGATCGTCCCGCAGCTGTGCCATCTGCCCGGGGTGGAGGAGCAGCGCCAGCAGGCACAGGCCCAGGGCGCAGCTGGTGACGTGGAAGCCCGGCGCGAGGAGGAACATGGCGGTGCCCGCGAGTTCCTCGTCGGTGATCTCGTCGCCGTACTCGCGCACGATCATGCCCACCATGCCGTCACCGGGCTCGCGGCGCTGATGTGCCGCGAAGTCAGCCATGTAGGCATGCAGCGCCAGGCCCGCGGTCTCGCGTTCGTCCGGGGCACGGCCCGCGTTCTCGGCGATGTCGAGCAGGCGGGAGACGCGGGGCACGTCGTCCCGGGGAAAGCCGAGCAGCTCCGCCGTCACCAGCGCGGGCACGGGATGCGCGAAGTGGTGGACGAGATCGGCGGGCTGCCCGGCGTCCTCGAGATCGTCGAGGCACTCGTCGACGATGCCGGCGATCAGGGGTTCGAGCCGGCGCATGCGGCGGACCGTGAACTCCGGTGTGACCATCCTGCGGAGCCGGGTGTGCTCCGGCGGGTCGTACTGGAGCAGGTTCCCCACCTGCCCCGGAGGAGCCGACCGGCCGGCGGCCGACGGGGACGTGCGGAACCGGGTGTAGTCGCCGAGGACCGCTCTGGCCTCCCGGTAGCCAGTGGCCAGCCAGCTCTCCCCTCCACCGGGGCTGGCGCCGGGGGCACTGATCTTCGCCAGCGGTTCCGCGGCACGGAGCGCGTCGATCTCCGGCACGGGACCGAAACCGTTCCGCCGGGTGTAGGCGGGAGGCTGTCGCGAGGGTGACATCGTCCGTCCCCCTGCCGTCAGTCCGCCGACGGGCGCAGCCAGAACAGGCCGTCGGGCGAGGGCACCAGGCCACCGGGGAACAGCGGCGCCTCCGGCTCAGCGTCGTCCCCCAGCAGGGCACGCATCTGGACCTGCGAGCCCTCCTGCATGACGTTGCGCACTACGGAGGACTTGTACAGCGGCACCATGCTGCCGGTCTCGCTGGCGGCGAGCTTGTCCACGGCCTCGGCGAACTCGGTGGTGCGGTGCTGGAACCGCTCAGCGAGAGCGCTGGCCTCGGTGAGGGCGGACTCACCGGAGGAGACGCCGCCGACCAGCTCGACGAAGGCCTCCATCTCGGGAGCGTTGCGGTTGGTGACCTTCTTGGCCTTCCAGAAGTAGGAGTTCTCGTCCTCGTGCATCTGGTAGAAGGACACCAGGAACTCGTAGAAGACGCTGTACTCGCGGCGGTATCTGGCCTCGAACTCCTTGAGCGCGGCCTCCTCCTCGACGAGGCCGCCGAGAATACTGTTGATGGAGCGGGCGGCCAGCAGGGCGCTGTAGGTGGCCAGGTGCACGCCGGAAGAGAAGACGGGGTCCACGAAGCAGGCGGCGTCGCCGACGAGGAGCATGCCGGGCCGCCAGTACGCGGTGTTGTGGTACGAGTAGTCCTTGCGCACCCGCAGCTGCCCGTACTGGCCCTCGGTGACGCGCGTGGCTCCGGAGAGGAAGTCGGAGATCATCGGGCACTCATCGATGAGGGCGAACAGCGCCTTCTCGGGGTCGCCCTGGACCTTGCTCGCCATCTCGCGGCGGACGACCGCGCCGACGCTGGTGAGGGTGTCGCTGAGCGGGATGTACCAGAACCAGCCGCTTTCGAAGGCGACGCACAGGATGTTGTTGCGGGTCGGCTCCGGCAGCCGCTTCCCGCCCTCGAAGTAGCCGAAGAGCGCCAGGCTGCGGAAGAACTCCGAGTACTTGCGGGTGCCGCCGACGCTGTGGAACAGGCGGCTCTTGTTGCCGGAGGCGTCGACGGTGAACGCCGCCCGCGCCTCGCGCTTGTTGCCGTCCGCGTCGGTGTACCGCACGCCGCGCACCCGCTCGTCGTCGGCGATGACCTCGGTGACCGCACAGCCCTCCCGGACATCGGCACCGAGCCTGCGGGAGTTGTTCAGCAGGATCTGGTCGAACTTGGACCGCTCGACCTGGTAGGCGTGGGAGGTGGGCCCGGACATGCGGGGTGAGACGGAGAAGCTGAACGTCCACGGCTCCGGGTTGGCGCCCCACCGGAATGTGCCGCCGCTTTTCCGGGGGAAGCCGGCCTTCTCCAGTTCGTCCGTCACCCCGATGAGACGGCACACGCCGTGAATGGTGGCCGGCAGCAGCGACTCACCAATCTGGTAACGCGGGAACTTCTCCTTTTCGAGAAGCAGCACACGGTGCCCCTGCATGGCTACCAGTGACGCGAGCGTCGAGCCCGAGGGGCCGCCGCCGACGACGATTACGTCGAACTCTTCATTGCCCGTCGCTGCCATTACCGTCACCTTCCTGGAACAGGCGAGTTCCGACTGTTAATTCTTGTCTCGGTGCAGCTTGACTGTCAATCAACCCGGGTTGGACAGCTGTCTGCTGAACTAATTCGACGCCTCATCAAGAGCGGCGGACCCGTGAGAAGTCCCCGGGTCGAGCATGGTGGAATTCCCCGGTGCCGCACCCGCTGTCCGCCCGGCCACAGGCACGTATTCCGGTCTGCTGACCCTGGTCAGGAGAGGGCCCGTCACCAGAGTGGTGAGCAGGGCCATGATCACGAGGATGGTGAAAAGATCCTCCCCGATGAGGCCGGATTCGAGCGCGACGTTGAGCACGATCAGTTCGGTCAGGCCGCGGGTGTTCACCAGTACGGCCACCACGGCCGCGTCCCGGCCGCCGAGACCGCCGAGCCGGCAGCCCGCGTAGGCGGGAACCAGCTTTCCCGCCGTGGCGATCAGCACCACGACGGCCAGCAGGGCGTACGCCTCGGCGGGCAGCGCCCCGATGTCGAGGGACAGACCGGTCGTCACAAAGAAGACCGGCAGGAGCATGGCCGCGCACTGCTCCGCTGAGCGGAGCACCTCGGGGTCGACCGCGCCCTCGCGGCGCGGCATCGCCATGCCCGCGATCAGGCCGCCGAACACGGCGTGCAGGCCGAGGGAGGCCGTGGCCCAGGCACAGCCGAGGGCGAGCGCCACGGCCAGCGGCACCTGGCTGGCCCTGAGGAACCGGGCGCTGCCGGTGAGCCGGCTCAGCGCGGGGCGGACGACGAGGAGCATCCCGGCCAGGAACAGCACGAGCAGCGCCAGGGTCCCAGGCCACGTCCTGCCCGGCGCGTGCCCGCCGCCCGCGACGACCGCGGCCAGCACGAGCCAGGCCGCGGCGTCCATGATCCCCGCCGCTGCGGTGGCCACCGTTCCCGCCACGGTGCCGGCCAGGCCGCGTTCGCGGGCGATGGCGGCGAGCACCGGCAGGGCCGTGACGGACATGGCCACGCCCATGAACAGCGGGAACAAACCGTCCGTCCCGGCGCCCGGGTCCATCGACGCGAGCAGCGGACCGAACGCCTGGGCCGCGCCCATCCCCAGGGCCATGGGGACCAGCAGGGCGAGCGCGGCCACCAGCACAGACGCCCTGCGGCCCTGCCGCAGCTGCCCCAGGTCCATCTCGTACCCGGCCACGAACACCAGGAGCACGACCACGACCTGCGACAGGACCGACAGGTACGGCAGCGCCTCGGCGGGGAAGAGCCGCTCCGAGGGATCACCCGGCAGGCGGCCGAGCACGCTGGGGCCCAGCAGGACACCCGCGACGATCTGGCCGACGACGGCGGGCTGCCCGCACTTGCGGGCCAGGGCGCCCAGCAGGCCGGAGACCGCGACGATGAGCGCGATATCGCCGATCACCGTCGCCGCTAACGCTTCGGTGCTCATCTGTCACCTCGGCTCGGGAGGGCCGGGCGCGGGGAGCCCCGCGCCCGTGCGCGCGTCAGTGAGCGGCCTGCTGACGCCGGTTCATCTCCGCTATGAGGCTCTTGGGACGCATATCCGTCCAGTTTTTCTCTATGTAGTCAAGGCAATTCTGCCGGGTGTCCTTTCCGTGCACGACTTCCCAGCCCTCCGGCACCTCGGCAAAGGCGGGCCAGAGCGAGTACTGACCCTCGTGGTTGACGAGCACCAGGAACGTGCCGCTCTCGTCGTCGAACGGGTTGGTCATGGCTCATCCCTTTCCACGCGACTCTTCTTTTCCGGTCTCCAGCTTGACGGAAAGAACCCGCCCGATCTCAGCCAGGTTTTCCGGCTGCATCATGCTGTAATGGTCGCACGCGATCTCATGGAGTTCCACGTTTCCCTGGACATGCGGTGACCAGCTTTCCGCCGCCTGGGAAACGGGCTGAGCGCCGGTCTTGTCGTGCGTGGCGACGAACAGCACGATGTCGCCCTGGTACGTTCCCGGCGTGTGCGCGAGGCCGATCCTGTGCGTCGCGAGATGGAAGTCCTGGATGCGCGCGAGCAGCTGGTCGCTCATCCTTTCCGGAGCGCGGTCTCCCAGGGAGAGCCGGGTGAGTTCCTCAAATCCCCGGCGCACCGGTGCGCTGAGGGCCGCTCCGCCTGTGCTGTCCTCGTCGTCCGCCGTGATGAGGAGTTTCTGCGCCGGATAGGCGTCGAGGATTCCCAGCAGCCGCACCTCCTCGCCGGCGGTCTGGAGCGCCTCGGCCATCGCGTGGGCGATGTTCCCGCCGAGCGACCAGCCGACCAGGTGGTACGGGCCGGTGGGCTGCACGCTCCGGATCTGCCGCACGTAGTCGGCGGCTATCTCCGCGATGGACTCCGGCAGCGCGTCGGTCCCGGTGACGGCCCGCGCCTGCAGCCCGTACACGGGCCGGTCCGCCGGGAGATAGGGGACGAGCGCCTCGTAGCACCAGCTCAGGCCCACCCCCGGGTGCACGCAGAACACCGGCGCCGCGGCCCCCTCGTCGCGCAGCGGCATCAGCACGGCCAGGTGCCCGCGCCGTCGCGCCATGCGGCCGCGGCGCGCCCCCGGGGAAGCGGCGCGGCTTGCGGCGCCCACGTCACCCCGCACGGTCAGGAGCCCGGACGAGTGCCACGCCCCGCGGTCGCCGGTGCGGAGCATCCGCTCGCCGGGCGCGCCGAACGGACAGGCCACGACGGCCTCGCCGGTCAGGCCCGGCCGGCCGAGGTATCCGGTCGGCACGCCGAGACCCGCCACATACAGGTCGCCCACCGTGCCAGGCGGCACGGGGCGCAGGTAGTCGTCGAGCACGAACACCCGGACGTTCGACAGGGGCCGCCCCCGGACGGCGAGGGCGGCGCCGTCGCGGCCGGGCTCCGGCGCGGCGCCGTCGAGCCAGCCCGCGACCAGCGCTGGGGGCCGCGCGGCCCGCCGCTCCGGCTCGGTGAAGCGGACGGTGCCGCCTGCGGCAAGGGCGGCGAGCACGTGCGGCACGGCGGCGTCGAGCGAAGATCCGCCCTCGGCCATGACCTCGCCCGTCAGCGCCTCGGAGTTCCGCAGCCGGTGCGCGACACGGTTGGCCAGCGCCCGCTGGTCGAGGACGGCCCCGGCCGTGCGGGCGCCGTGCGCCGGGAGCGGGACGACGGCGGCGGGGTGCCCGGGCAGGGGCCTGGCGTACCGCGCCTGGTCGTCTGCGGCGGGGAGCTGGCCGAGCGGCAGGAGCGGCGCCGGGCAGTCCTCGGGCAGCCGCGCCCCGTGGCCGGTCACCACCGCGGCGAGCGGCGTCTCGCGGAGGACCTGCGCGGTGGACTCGGCCGCCCGCTGGGTGTCGAGGAGCAGCCACGCGGCTCCGGCGGTGGCGATGCCGAGCAGCGCGACGACCGCGTCGGACGGCTCCGGCGCGGCGACCGCGACCACGTCCCCGGGTCCGGCGCCCCGCGCGGCCAGCGCCGCGGCCACGCGCCGCGCCGCGGCGTCGAGTCCGGCGTAGCTGAGGGCGCCGCCCGGACCGGTGAGTGCGGTGGCCCCCGGAGTCCGGCGTGCCTGCTCGGCGAACATCTCGGCCACGGTCCGCTCCGGCAGCGGGGCGGCGGTGTCGTTCCAGCCGGACAGCACCTGGTGGCGCTCCGCCGGGTCCAGGGTGTCGAGCTGGCTCACGCGCGTCGCCGGGGCGTCGAGGGCCTGCCGCAGCACCCGCGTCAGGCGCCGCGCGAGCGCGGCGGCCGTCTCCGCGCGGAACAGGTCCGTCGCGTAGACCAGGCGTCCCGCGATGCCGGCAGGGCTGCCGTCGGCGCGGTGGTGTTCGGTGAAGGAGAACGCCAGGTCGACGTCGGTGGATTCCGGCCCGGCGTCCAGGCGTTCGGTGCGCAGGCCGGGCATGCTCCACGCCTCTTCGTGCGCGCTGGCGACGTCCAGCGTGACCTGGAACAGCGGGTGCCTGGACAGGGACGGCGTGGGTTTGACCGCGTCGACGATCCACTCGAACGGGACGTCCTGGTGGGTGCGCAGCTCCTGTCCGGCGTCGCGGAGTTGGTGCAGCAGCGACCGGAAGGGGGGATCGTCCGAGACGTCGGCCGGCAGGATGAGCGGCCCGGCGATCGGGCCGATCAGACCGTCGAGCGCGGCCTCACTCCGGCGCGGCAGAACGGTGCCGACGGGAATGTCGGTGGCGCCGCCGACCCGGGCGAGCAGGGTGACCAGGGCGGCGTGCAGCACGGTGAAGGCCGTCGTGTTGGCGGCGTCGGCCACCTGGAGAAGCCGGGCGTGCGTCTCCTCGTCCAGGCTCAGCGGGACGGACGCGGCGCGGCGGGAGGCGATCAGAGGCCGCGGCTCGTCGGCTGGGAGCGGGAGTTCCTCGGGGACGCCCGCCAGCGCCTCACGCCAGTACGCGAGTTCGTCGCTGAGCAGGCTGCCGGCCCCGTCCTCGCCGTCGCGCATGAGGCGCTCCCACAGGGCGTAGTCGGCGAACTGCACCGGCAGCGGGGCCCGCTGGGGGACGCGGCCGCGCCGCCTGGCACCGTAGGCCGCCGACAGGTCGCGGAGCAGCACGTCCAGGGATGCCTCATCGGCGGCGATGCGGTGCACCAGCAGCTGAAGGACGTGCTCGGACTCCGACAGCTCGTACAGGTGTGCCGACCACGGCAGTTCCCGGGTGAGGTCCGGGTTCCGCATGGCGCGGGCGGCGAGGAGGCCGCCGAGTTCCGTCTCGGTTGTGACCGTGACCTCAAGCGCGGGGCGGGCCGTCTCCGGGTCCGCGATCAGCTGCCTGGGCTGCCCGTCCGTGCTGGGGAACGTGGTACGCAGGATGTCGTGACGGGCCGCGACGTCGCCGAGCGCCGCCTGCAGTGCCTCGCGGTTGAGCCGCCCGGTCAGGCGCAGCGTGACCGGTATCTGGCGGGGTACTGCCGCCTCGGCGAGCTGCTCGTTGTGCCAGGTCCGCAGCTGGGCGGCGGACAGGGGCAGGACGTCGGGCCGCTCCTGGGGTTGCAGCGCCGGCCGTGCGGTCTCGGCAAGCGACTTGGCGACGCCCGCCGGGGTGGGGGCCGCGAAGAGGCGGCGGATGCTCAGCTCGGAGCCGATCTCCTCACGGATGCGCGCCACCAGGCGGATGGCCATTCC
>NZ_JAERRL010000002.1 GCF_016741785.1 Streptomyces sp. 7-21 | reverse complement strand
ACTCAAGACAAGAGGGTGCCACTTCAATAGAGAAGTGGCTGGAGTACGCCTCCGCTGAGCCGGTCACCACCGGCCCGCTGCGAGCGCTCGACCTACATTACGCACCCGGCACCACTGCGTCAAGCCGGATCCCGACCGCTCCCGGCGGCCCGAATCAGGGGGCAACAGGCACCTCGTCGGGGCGGTCAGCCGCGAGCACATCCCCCGTCTCCCCCGCCTGGTACGCCCGCTTCCCCCGCACGAACACGTACGCCAGGAAGGCCAGCTCCGCCAGGACGCCGATGCCGATCCGCGCCCACGTCGGCAGGCCCGAAGGCGTCACGAACCCCTCGATCACTCCCGACACCAGCAGCACCAGGGCCAGGCCGATGGCCATGCCTAGGGCGGCCCGTCCTTCCTGGGCCAGCGCGGCCCGCCGCGTGCGCCGCCCCGGGTCGATCACGGTCCAGCCCAGCCGCAGGCCCACGCCCGCCGCGACGAACACGGCGGTCAGCTCGAGCAGGCCGTGCGGCAGGATCAGGCCCAGGAAGACGTCGAGCCGGTCCGCCGACGCCATCAGGCCCACGCCCACCCCCACATTGACCGCGTTCTGCAGCAGCACCCACAGCACGGGCAGGCCGAGCAGGGCGCCGAACGCCAGCGAGATGCCCGCCACCTGCGCGTTGTTCGTCCAGACCTGGGCGGAGAAGGCCGCCGCCGGACTGCTGGAGTAGTACGACTCGTAGGCGCCGCCGGGACGCGTCATCTCCCGCAGCTCCTCCGGCGCCGCGATCGAGGCCCGCACCTCCGGGCTGGCGGCGACCCACCAGCCGATCACCGCGATCAGCAGCGTGCACACCACCGCCGTCGGCACCCACCAGCGGCGGGTGCGGTAGCAGGCGGCCGGGAAACCGGCGGTGAGGAATCGCACCGCGTCGCGCCACGTCGCCTTCCGCGTGCCGACTACGGCGCTGCGGGCACGCGCCACCAGCGTCGTCAGCCGGTTGACCACCACCGGGTCCGGTGCCGAAGACCGCACCTGGGACAGATGGGTGGCGGTGCGCTGGTAGAGGTCCACCAGCTCGTCCGCTTCGGCGCCGCTGAGCCGCCGCCGCCTGCCGAGCAGGCTGTCGAGCCGGTCCCACTCCGCGCGGTGCGCGGCGACGAAGACGTCGACATCCATGTGCTGAGCTTCTCAGATTGCAGTGACAGACTGTCCAGCGGAGGCCAGGCGTGAGCGCAGGCGTGGAAGAGGGGCCCGACGGATGACTCAGCTCGTCACCGGCGACGCGGTGGTGCTCGGGCTCCAGCCGGCCCGGGTCCCGAGCCGCGCCATGGCCCTGGCGATCGATCTCGTCATCGTCTTCGCGGCCTACCTGCTGGCTGCGGTGCTGCTCCAGAGCTCTGTCATGCCGCTCGGCACCGCCGTCAGCTCCGCCGTGCAGGTGGCGCTGCTGGTGCTGATGCTGGTGGGGCTGCCCGTGGCCATCGAGACGCTGAGCCAGGGCCGCTCGCCCGGGAAGGCCGTGTTCGGGCTGCGCGTGGTGCGCGACGACGGCGGGCCGATCCGCTTCCGCCACGCGTTCGTGCGCGGGGCGATCGGGCTGATCGAGATCGTGATGACGGCGGGATCCGTGGCCTGCGTCGCCTCGCTGGTATCCGCCCGGGGACGGCGGCTGGGAGACGTCTTCGCCGGCACGCTGGTGGTGCGCGAGCGCATCCCCGCGGAGCCGGTCGTGCCGCTGCCGCCGCCCCCGCCCGAGCTGGCCGACCGCTTCGCCCGCCTCGATCTGTCCGCGGTCCCCGAGGGCCTGTGGCTCGCCGTGCGGCAGTTCCTCGCCCGGATCCCGCGCATGGACGCCGCGCTGGTGTGGCCGACGGCCGCCAGGCTGTCGGCGGAGCTGGTCTCCCGCACCGGCACGCCCGCGCCGCCCGGCATCCACCCCGTCGCGTACCTGACCGCGCTCGCGGGGGAACGGCGGCGACGCGAAGAGCTGCGGGTCTTCGGGCCGGCGGGCGCTCCCGGGCACGGCCGGCCGGGGACGGCCGCGGCCGTGGCTGCGGCCCCTCCCCCGCCGCCCGGCGCCGTTTCCGGGGCTGCTCCCGAGCCCGCCTACCGGGCGCGGCCGGCGCAGAGCGGCAGCGGTTTCACTCCCCCGTCGTGACCGGGAAGAACGTGGGCGGGGAGTCCAGCTCTTCCAGCTCGATCCCGGGCGCGGCGAGCACCACATCGCCGGCCAGATGGACCTCGCGCCGCTCGCCGGTCTCCAGGTCGTCCACACGGTAGTGGTCCACTGGCAGCGGGCCGCTCGGCGTCGGATGCTCGTCCCGGCTGTGCAGCAGCCATGACTCGTCGCGGGTGCGGGGGGCGAGCACGGGCGGCGCGAAGCCGACCACCCGCAGCCGCCGGGCTTCCCCGCCGGGGCTGAGGCGGAGCAGCCGGGCTGCCGCCACGAGGAACGCGGGCGAGGCGCCGGCGAACGCGTGCGCCGCGGCGTGCCCCTCCTGACCGGCGCTGGCGGCACCGCCAGCGCCGCCGTCCGGTCTCTGCCGCGGTCCCTCCTCCGGCATCCGGACCCAGGTCAGCCCGTCGAGGGTTCCGCCGCGGACCCGCCAGCCGCCGGCGCGCAGTTCGAGGCGGAGCGGGCGGCCGAGGTCGTCGAGTGTGAGGTCGACGGAACCGGCCGGGCCGCCGTCGGGCGCCGTGCGGTGGGAAACGTAGCGCCAGCCGGTGGGGCCGGGGGCGCACTGGAAGCGTTCGTCGCCGAGCGGTTCACCGGTCTCGGGATCGCTGAGCAGGTACAGGCCGCGTGGCATGGCGGATGACGCTGCGTCCGGCCCGGCGCAGCCACCGGGCCGGGCGGAGCCGGTCCCGTCAGTAGCGGTAGTGGTCCGGCTTGTACGGGCCCTCGACCGGCACGCCGATGTAGGCGGCCTGCTCGGGGGTCAGCTCGGTGAGCTTCGCGCCGAGCGCGTCGAGGTGGAGGCGGGCCACCTTCTCGTCCAGGTGCTTGGGCAGCGTGTAGACGCCCAGCGGGTAGTCGCTGGTCTTGGTGTAGATCTCGATCTGGGCGATCGTCTGGTTCGCGAAGCTGTTGGACATCACGAACGACGGGTGGCCGGTCGCGTTCCCCAGGTTCAGCAGGCGGCCCTCGGAGAGCACGATGATGCTGTGCCCGTCGGGGAAGGTCCAGGTGTGGACCTGCGGCTTGACCTCGTCCTTGACGATGCCGGGGACCTTGGCGAGGCCCGCCATGTCGATCTCGTTGTCGAAGTGGCCGATGTTGCCAACGATCGCCTGGTGCTTCATACGCGACATGTGCTCGGCCGTGATCACGTCGCGGTTGCCGGTGGCCGTGACGAAGATGTCGGCGGTCTCGACGACGTCCTCGATCCGGGCGACCTGGTAGCCGTCCATCGCGGCCTGGAGCGCGCAGATGGGGTCGATCTCGGTGACGATGACGCGCGCCCCCTGGCCGCGCAGCGACTCGGCGCAGCCCTTGCCGACGTCGCCGTAGCCGCAGACCACGGCGGTCTTGCCGCCGATGAGGACGTCGGTGGCGCGGTTGATGCCGTCGATGAGGGAGTGGCGGCAGCCGTACTTGTTGTCGAACTTGGACTTGGTGACCGAGTCGTTGACGTTGATGGCGGGGAAGAGCAGCGAGCCGTTGCGCTGCCTCTCGTACAGGCGGTGCACGCCGGTCGTGGTCTCCTCGGTGACGCCGCGGATCTCGGCGGCCACCCTGGTCCACTTCTGCGGGTTCTCGGACAGGGTGCGGGCGAGCAGCCGGAGGATGACCGCCTCCTCCTCGCTCTCCGCGGTGGCGGGGTCGGGCACCTCACCGTTCTTTTCGTACTCGACGCCCTTGTGCACCAGCAGGGTGGCGTCGCCGCCGTCGTCGAGGATCATGGTCGGGCCGCCGGTGGGCGAGTCCGGCCAGGTCAGGGCCTGCTCGGTGCACCACCAGTACTCCTCCAGCGTCTCGCCCTTCCAGGCGAAGACGGGGATGCCCGCGGCGGCGATGGCGGCGGCGGCGTGGTCCTGGGTCGAGAAGATGTTGCACGAGGCCCAGCGGACCCGGGCACCGAGCGCGACGAGCGTCTCGATGAGCACGGCGGTCTGGACCGTCATGTGGAGGGAGCCGGTGATGCGGGCCCCGGCGAGGGGCTGCTGGGCGGCGTACTCCTCACGGATGGCCATCAGGCCGGGCATCTCGTGCTCGGCGAGGGTGATCTCCTTGCGGCCGAAGTCGGCGAGGGAGAGGTCGGCGACCTTGAAGTCGGTCATGACGGCTGCTCCTGAAGCGAGTGAGCGTGCGCGGACAGTACGGGCCACGGGCACGGCGGCGCGGTGCGGCACGGGTGCCCCTGCGGCGTCCCAGTCCGTCGGAGGGCCTTCTTTCCCCTCGGCCGGGCAGGCCCTCGCCCGCCCGACTGCCATCAGCAACGACGTCTGACTCGGCCCTCGAATCTACACCCGGTGCCGCGGCGCGTTCTACAGCGCCACCGTGGCCCGGAAGAGCGTGCCCGCGCCGCTGGCGGAGACCCGCTCCCCCGCCCTGACGTAGGCCGACTGGCCGCGTTCCAGCAGCAGTTCGCGCCCCGAGTCGACGTCGGTGAGGCGGACGCGGCCGTCGGTGCACAGCAGGATCTGCGCGGCCCGGGCGTCGTAGTGGTGAGGGGCGTCACCGTCGGCGAGGTTCTGGCGCGAGAGGCGGAACTCGTCGATGGGCGCCCGGTAGATCTCCTCGCCGCCGGGGCCGGGCTCGGGGCGCAGCACGCCGGGGTCGGTGGCTTCGAAGCGGACGATGCGCAGCAGCTCCGGGACGTCCACGTGCTTGGGAGTCAGGCCGCAGCGCAGGACGTTGTCCGAGTTGGCCATGATCTCCACGCCGAGGCCGCTGAGGTAGGCGTGCTGCACCCCGGCGCCCAGGTACAGCGCCTCGCCGGGCGCCAGGCGGACATAGTTGAGCAGCATGGCCGCGATGACCCCCGGGTCGCCCGGGTAGTGGCGGGCGATGCCCGCGTACGCCGCGTAGGAGGCGGTGAACCGGCCCTCGGGCTCGCCGGGCGCGGGGGTGCCGAGCCGGGCGGCCGCGCGGGCGGCCTGCTCAACCGCCGCGGCCATCGGCTCGGGGTCGGCCGTGAGCACGGCAGTGAGGGTTTCCTTGAGCGCCTCGCCCCCGGGGTGGGCGCGCAGCAGGTCGGCATACGGCTTGAGCTGGCCGACGCCGAGGCCCTCGAGGAGGTCGGCCGCCTCCTGCGGGGGACGGAAGCCGCACAGGCCGTCGAACGGCGTCAGGGCGCAGATCAGCTCGGGCTTGTGGTGGGGGTCCTTGTAGTTGCGGTGGGGCGCGTCGCGGGGAACGCCGCGCGCCTCCTCGTCGGCGAAGCCGGCCCGGGCCTGCTCCCGGTCGGGGTGGACCTGGAGGGAGAGGGGAGACGCGGCGGCGAGGACCTTCAGGAGGAACGGCAGGCGGGGGCCGAAGCTGCGCACGGCGTCGGCGCCCAGCTCCCCCTCCGGGTCGGCCTCGATCACCGCCGCGAGGGACACGGTCTCCTCGCCGCGGTCGAGGCGGGAGGGTGCGCCCGGGTGGGCCCCCAGCCACAGCTCGGCCTGCGGCTGACCGGTCGGCTCGGTGCCGAGCAGCTCGGGGATGGCGGTGGTCGAGCCCCAGGCGTAGGGGCGGACGGTGTTGATGAGGCGTTCCATGGTGGCGGCTTGGTCCAGCGGGTCGGGGCGGGCGGAGCTGTCAGGGCCTCGCGGCCGTGGTGAGCGCGAGGTAGGCGGACGCGTAGTCGAGCGGCGCGAGCAGTTCGGCCGCCGTGGGCAGCGGCCCGCCTGGCTCGGTCGCGGCGATTTCGCCGAGGGCGGCGCCGCACTGCGCGGCCAGGTCGCGGGCCGCGCTGACGGCGCTGGCGGCGGGCCCGTCGGGGTGCCCCAGCGGACTGCGCAGCAGCAGGACGCGGGGGCGGAGGGACGGTGGTTCCTCGACCCGGTCGCGGAACAGGTCATCGTCACGTGACCGGCGCGCGGCGCGCAGCAGCGCACCGTGGGCGGTCAGCGCCTCGGGCAGCGCGGCGGCCTGGGCGGCGAGCCCGGGTAGGGCGGTGAGGGTCGCGGCGGCGTGGTACGCGGCGGCATGCGCCAGCGGCCCCTCGCTCCACAGCACGGGCAGCGCCTCGGCCAGTTCGGTGGCGAGGGTCTTCGCCGGGTTGCGCTGGGTCGGCACGGCGGGCCCGCAACGTGCGGCCAGCTCGTCGAGCCGGTCGGCCAGGGCGTCGGTGGCCGGGCCGTCGGCGGCGCCGTCCGGGAACAGGCCGAGGCGGTCGCCGAGCAGCAGCAGCGGCGTGAGGTGTGACCAGTACGGCCCGGGCGCGGCCGGATGCGCCGGAGGCTCGACGTGCGGCACGGTGGCGAACGGCAGCACCAGGCCGCGGCGGCGGGCGGTGGCCTCGGCCAGCGGGGAACCCTCGGGGGCGACGGCGGCCAGGACACAGCCCCTGCGGTACGCGGTCTCGACCAGCAGCGTCAGGCCGGGCTCGGTGCCGTCCGCGGAGCTGAGCAGCAGCAGGTCGACGGGGCCGGCCCAGGTGGGCAGCGGCCACGTCAGCGCGCCGGGCACGGCGAGCGCGCCGGCGGGAGTCAGCCGGGTGACGGGCACGGCGTCATCGGTGAGGGCGCGCAGCAGCCCGGCGGCCAGCGGCACGTCGGGGCCCGGGCCGGCGAGCACTATGGCGCGGGGGCGGCCCTCGGGGGTGAGGCGGCGCAGGTCGGATTCGAGGGCGGCGCGGGCCGAGGTGCGGACCTGGGCGCCCGCGGCGGCGACCGCCGGCAGCAGGCCGCCCGGGTCCGCTTCCGACAGCGCGCCGGGCTCGTCGAGCAGCGCTTCGTCGATCATGAGGGGCGGCGGGCCTCGTCCTGGAGCAGTACCGGGATGCCGTCCCTGACGGGGTAGGCGAGGCCGCAGGTGTCGGCCGTGCAGACCAGCTCCTCGCCCTCCTCGCGCAGGGGAGCGTGGCACGCCGGGCAGGCCAGGATGTCCAGAAGCGCTGCTTCGACGAGCGGCATGAGGGTCCTCCTGCGGGTCGTGTGTCCTGATCGGTCACCCTACCCGCAGGGGGTGTCAGGACGCCCGGATGATCGCCAGTACCTCGTCGCGGATCGCGGCGGCGGTGGCGTCGTCGCGCGCCTCGACATTGAGGCGGAGCAGCGGCTCGGTGTTGGAGGGGCGGAGGTTGAACCACCAGTCGCCGGCGGTGACGGTCAGGCCGTCGAGCTCGTCGAGGGTGACGCCGGGGCGGTCGGCGAAGGCGTCCTTGACGGCCTGGGTGCGGCCGGCCTGGTCGTCGACGCGGCTGTTGATCTCGCCGGAGGCGGCGTAGCGGTCGTAGGCGGCGACGAGTTCGGACAGCGGCCGGTCCTGGCCGCCGAGGGCGGCGAGGACGTGGAGGGCGGCCAGCATGCCGGTGTCGGCGTTCCAGAAGTCGCGGAAGTAGTAGTGGGCGGAGTGCTCGCCACCGAAGACGGCGCCGGTGCGGGCCATCTCGGCCTTGATGAACGAGTGGCCGACGCGGGTGCGCACCGGTGTGCCGCCGTTCTCCTTGACAACCTCCGGCACCGACCAGGAGGTGATGAGGTTGTGGATGATGGTGGCGCCGGGCTTTTTGGCGAGTTCGCGGGCGGCGACGAGCGCGGTGATCGCGGAGGGCGAGACGGGCTCGCCGCGTTCGTCGACAACGAAGCAGCGGTCGGCGTCGCCGTCGAAGGCGAGGCCGATGTCGGCGCGGGTGGCGCGGACGCGGTCCTGGAGATCGGTGATGTTGGCCGGGTCGATCGGGTTGGCCTCGTGGTTGGGGAACGTGCCGTCGAGCTCGAAGTAGAGGGGGTCGAGCTCGATGGGCAGGCCCTCGAAGACGGTGGGGACCGTGTGGCCGCCCATGCCGTTGCCCGCGTCGACGACGACCTTCAGCGGGCGGATCGCGGTGAGGTCGACGAGCGAGCGCAGGTGGCTGGCGTAGTCCGCGAGGACGTCGCGCTGGCTGACGGTGCCGGGGCTGGCCACCGGGGCGGGGGCGCCCGAGGCGGACCACTCCTCGACGAGCCGGCGGATGTCGGCCAGGCCGCTGTCCTGGCCGATGGGAGCGGCGCCCGCCCGGCACATCTTGATGCCGTTGTACTGGGCGGGGTTGTGGCTGGCGGTGAACATGGCGCCGGGCAGCGACAGCGCACCGCTGGCGTAGTAGAGCTGGTCGGTGGAGCACAGGCCGATCTCGGTGACGTCGGCGCCGCGTGAGGCGGCGCCGCGTCCGAACGCGCGCGCCAGGCCAGGGGACGAGGGCCGCATGTCGTGGCCGATGACCACGGCGCTGGCCTGGGTGATTTCCGCGAAGGCGGCGCCGAAGAGTTCGGCGAGGCCCTCGTCCCACTGGTCGGGTACGACGCCGCGCACGTCGTATGCCTTCACGATCTGCGACAGATCCGGCACAGCCACCCCTTTGTCTGAGGTCGTCTGGGTTCGATGAGAGGGCGAGTCGATCCGGTGCGCACGGGTGTGCGACGGCGCCCAATGTACCGGCCGCGTGTTACGGCTCGGGGGACCGCAGAATCCTGAGGTGGGCCCGGCGCGCCACCTCTATGGGGTCGGCGCCGCGGCGTGCCGGGGCGGAATTGCCGCGCCGGGGTTCCTGCCTGGCGGGCGGCCGGGCCGCCTCGCGGACGGCGTCGGCGAGCGCTTCGAGGTCGTCGCCGGCCGGCCGGGCGGTCGTGGTGTCGACGGCCAGCCTGACCACCTCCCAGCCGCGGGGGGCGGTGAGGCGTTCGGAGTGCTCCGCGCACAGGTCGTAGCAGTGCGGCTCCGCGTAAGTCGCGAGGGGACCGAGGACCGCGGTCGAGTCGGCGTAGACATACGTCAGCGTCGCGACGGCGGGGCGGCCGCAAGCGGTGCGCGAACAGCGACGTACGGGGCTCACGACGTTGGACCGTACCGCACTCCTGAGCGGGCCGCGACGACTCACGGCCTGCTCAGCCCGCCGTGTCGTCCGGCAGGAGGCGGGCTGTCCGCTTTTGCCGGGCTGATCCCGGCCGCGGCTCGTTGCCCGCGGCCGGGTCATCTATGGTCAGAGTCGATGGACAACCCGAGCAGCGTCCCCCCGGCAGTGTCCGTCCCGGATGGCCGCCTGCGGCACCGGGACCGGCACGGCAGGGGCATGCGCGGCCCCGTGGCACCGCCGCAGGTGCCGCTGGCGGTGAGCCGGGCCGACACCTTCGACTCCCTGGTGCACGACTCCGCGGAGCAGCTGCGGCGGCGGCTGCCGGAGCTGGCCGGCGTGGTGTTCACCGTGCAGGAGGTGCCGTGGCTGCCGCGCGGCGCGGAGGACGACGGCGTGCCGCTCGGCGGCGTGGTGCGGGGCGGCGGGCGCCGCCCGGACCAGATCCTGGTGTACCGGCGCCCGGTGGAGCTGCGGTGCCGCGACCGCGAGGAGTGCGCCCGCCTGGTGCACGAGGTTGTGGTCGAGCAGACAGCGGAGCTGCTGGGGCTCGCGCCGGAGTCCGTCGACCCGACGTACGGCGAGGACTGACCGGCCCGTGCGGTTGGTCAGCCGGTGAGGATGGACAGGTCCTGGCCGGTGGGCGGCACCGTGACGGCGGACTGGTCGTCCGGGAGCGTCTGGACGGTGAACGCGGGGTCGTCCTCGGCGTCCTCGCCGGAGGTCAGGGCGCGGGCCGCGTAGACCGGCGTGCCCTCCAGCGACCTGATGGTCAGGCCGTAGCGGCCCTCGGTGGAGCCGGGCAGGTCGGGGGTGACGGCCAGGGAGGTCCCGGCCTCGACGGTGTACCGCTCGGTGACGGGCTCGCCGCCGTCGGCGCCGGCGGAGAAGGTGATCTCGACCTCGGCCGCCTCGTGCGGCGCGGTGAGCGTCAGTCCGGTGCCGTCCGCCGTGTTGCCCGCGGCGCTGGCGCGGCCGGTGAGCGGGGCGGTGGCAGGGATGAAGGCCATGTCGCTCGGGCCGTCACTGGGGCCGCGGGTGACCAGGAGGGCAGCGGCGACCATGCCGCTGCCCGAGCCCTCGGCGGGTGTGAGCACCAGGGAGCCGGCCTCGCCCTGGGTGAGGGCGCCGAGGTCTGCGGTGACGGCGGCGCCGGAGGGGACGGTGAGGGTCTCGTTGCCCGCGGGGACGATCGTGCCGGAGGGCCCGGCGAGGCCGACGTTCAGGGTGACGTCCTCATCGCCGGAGGTGAAGGCGGTGAGCTGGACGCTCTCGGCGTCGGCGGGGATGCCGGGGAGGACGAGGGCGCCCGAGCCGTGCGTCGCGGCAGGGGGGAGCCAGTCGGCGCCGAGATCGTCGTCGGACGCCTCGATCTGCGCGCCGATCCGGCCGGTACGGGCGGTGACGTGCACGGCGAGGGTGTCGGTCTCCTCGTCCGTGAGCGTGGACAGGCGCACGGGGACGGAGGAGGCGGCGGGGAGGGTGATGCCCATGCCGGCCTCGGCCTCGATGCGGCCCTCCGGGCCGTACAGCTCGATGTCGACGACGGTGGAGGCGTCGTCGGGGTTGGTGAGGTGGACGTAGTCCTGCCGGGACTCGGCCGTGCTGGCGCCGGGGAACCAGAATTCGGTGCCGGGCCGCTGGCAGGCGGTACCCAGCAGGTCGCCGCCGAGCGCGGCGTTGGTCAGGGTGCTCTGCTGCACGGTCCAGCCGGGAGCGAGGGCGCCGTCGGCGATGCCGGTCAGGGCGGGGGCGTCGGCGTCCCGGGTGGTGGCGGTGGCCGGCGCGCCGGGCTCCTCGAGGGGGACGACCGGCTCGGCGTCCGGCTCCGCGTCCTGCTCGGAGCCGTTCTCCTCGCCACTGTTGCCGTTGCCGTTGCCGTCGCCGTCGTCGCCGTCGTCGCTGCCGTCGTCACCGGTGCCGGGGTCGGGCACGTGCTCGGGGACGGGCAGCAGCTGCGCGCTGCCAGGCTCCCGCTCACCGCCCCGCTCGGCAGGGCTGGCCGGCACCGGGGTGAAGGCTGTGTAGTCCGTCCTCGCCGACTCGGCGGTCGTCGCGCGCGGGCAGACCAGCTCGGTCCGCACCACAGGGCTCGGCTCGCTGCCGGCCAGGCTCTCGTTGCGCTCCTGCCCGTCGCCGCCGGTCGCCGAGGCCAGGCCCGCCAGCGCCACGAGGGAGCCCGCCGCGGCGAGCAGGGACATCGTCGGACGGTTCACCGCTGGTTGCTCCCGTCGCCGTAGTCAGCCGGATAGTCATAGGGGGCGGCGTAGCTCTGGCCGTCCCACGCGCCGCCGTCCTGCTGGCCGGGGATGGGCTGCTGGCCGCCCTCGTACCCGGCCGGCGCCTGTGGCGGGTAGTCCTGCGGGTATGGGGCGTAGCCATCCTGACCGTAGCCGTGAGGGTAGGGATCCTGGTACGGCTGCTGCGGGTAGCCGCCGGCCGGGTAGCCCTGCCCCTGGTCCTGATAGGCCCACTCCTCCGCGTCGGGCGCCGGCGCCTGCTCCGGAACCGGCACCGGGCCGGGCGGCGGGGGCGGCGGTGATCCGGGGGCCTCAGGGGCGTCAGCGGACTCGGCGGTGGCGGGCGGCTCCGGCGGCTCCGGCGCCTTCCCCGCCCCGGCGGCACCGGCTGCCCCGGCCGCCGTGGCGGCGGCCAGCCGCCGGGCGCGGCGGCCCTGCGGTGCGTCGGTCACGGGCTCGGCGTCGGGCATGTCGTCCACCAGCACCCGCCGGCCCGGCAGCGCCAGGATCGTCAGCACGAGCAGCCCGAAGCCCTGGGCCCAGATCCACAGCGTGTGGGTGGCGGGCGTCTCGTAGGTGAGGTCCAGCCGCCCGCCGGAGGCCGGCAGCTCGAAGCCCTGGGCCCAGCCGTCGAGCGTCACGGGCGTGAGCGGCTCGCCGTCGAGGGTGGCGTGCCACCGGTCGGAGGCGGACTCCGCGAGGCTGAGGGTGCGGCCCTCGGGCCCCTCAGGGATATCAGCGTGCACCTCGACCGGCCCGGACGGCACGGGCTCCGGCTCGGCACCGGAGTCCTCGGGCGGGAGGATCACGGCACGCGCCGTCTCCTGCTCGACGCGCCACAGCGCGCTGCCGTCTTCCTGGCTGAGCCGCTGGAGCCCCGGCGTGGTGTCGAGCACCTGGTGCAGCTGGCGGGGCGAGCCGTCCTGGACCAGGACGTAGCCAATGGCGTACCGCGCCAGGGCCGCGCTCTGGTCCGCGCCGGAGCCCGCGACGAGGTCGCCGACGGCCTGGCTCAGCGAGGTGTCCTCGCCGACCAGGCCAGCGAGGTCGGCGTCGCCGAGCCGGGCACCCGCGCCCCTGACCAGCGCGTACGAGACGCTGGCGGTCCGGCCGGACTCCCCGGTGGCGTGCAGCACGAGCGTGCGCGCCTGGTCCCGCGTGGCGCTCTCCTCGGCGACGAACGCAGGCACCTGCACGTCGCTGCCGCGCTCCAGCGGGCCGTCGGCGCCGCTGAGCACCCAGCCGGCCGCGGCCAGCAGCGGCCCCGCGGCGGCGGCGCCCGCGATGGCGACGGCGGCGGGCTGGCGCCAGCCGAAGCTCTGGGCGGCGACGCGGTACCGGGCGCCGTCCGCACCGAGCACCGCGGCGCACAGCAGCGCCAGGCCGTAGACCAGCGTGGCGGGCCCGGCCCAGCCGTCGCCGTCGGACCAGACGGCCAGCAGCAGGCCCGCGAGTGCGGCGGCCCAGGCCGTGGTGATGGCCAGGCGCCGCTCGCGGCGCAGCAGCGCGGCGAGGGCGGCGAGCACCAGGCCGGCCAGCAGCCAGGCGCCGGGCGTGCCCGGCCCGCCGGGGTTGATGTGCAGCAGTCCGACGGCGCTGGCGTCGGCGGTCGGGAACGGCAGGCCCGGCTCCCGCACGAACTCGCCGGGGCTGAACAGCACCGACAGCGACCACGGCAGCAGCAGCACGACGGGGGTCAGGACCACGGCGGCCACGCGCAGCGCCTTCGCCTTGACCAGCGCGCCGCCCGCGCGGAGCGGGAAGACGACCACGCAGCCGCCCAGCGCCACGGCCAGCGGCCAGATCACCGGGGTGAAGGCCGTCACCACCGTGAGCAGCAGGGCGCTGGCCCAGGCCGCGCGCCACGAGCCCTTGCCGCCCGTCGGGTACCCGGTGGCGGCGACGGCGGCGCGGGCGAGCGGCGGCAGCAGCACGGCAAGCACGGCGGTGCCGAGGCGGCCGGAGGCCAGCGCGCCGGTGACGGCGGGAAGCAGGGCGTACGCCACGCTGGCCCAGGCACGCAGCAGCCGCGACATGACCAGCGGGCGGGAGCTGAAGTAGGCGCTGGCGCCGGCGAGCGGGACGGAGCCGACGAGCAGCAGGGTGACGGCGAGGTCGGGGTCGCCGAACAGGAGGGTGGACAGCAGCGCGAGGAACCCCAGGTAGGGCGGCGCCGACTGGTCACCGCCGGTGCCGACATCCTGCCAGGTGGAGAACACCCGGTCCCACAGCTCCCCCGCGCCCGAAGGCGCGGGCAGCAGGGCGCCGCCGGTCAGGGAGCCGCCGCCGAGCAGGTCGCGGCTGGCGAGCAGCGTGATGAGGAGCAGGCCCAGGAAGAGCATGGGGCCGGGCTTGCGGGCCAGGCGCTTGGCGCGCGCGAACTGCTCGACGTGGAAGTCCTCGGCTTCCTCGTCCGTGGGCCCGGATTCGACGGCGCCGTGGCGGCCCGCGGAGGCGGAGGCGGGATCGGAGCGGCCCGCGAAGTTGCTGACGACCTGTTCGACGGTGGCGCGGATGGTGGCGCCGGCCGGGGGGAAGAGCGGGCGCAGGTCGCCGCGTTTGACGGAGGCGTCCCTGGTGCGGGCGCGGCGTCTGCGCCCGCCGAGCACCCGGCCCGGGCGCAGCAGCGCGGTGAGCAGTCCGCCCGCCTCGTCGAGGGCGCGGCCGGGCAGCTTGCCGACGAGATAGGCGAGGACGCGCAGCAGCGTGCCGAAGATGAGCCGGAAGACGACCCAGGGCAGCGCGCGGCCGGGGGTGTTGACCAGGAGGGTGTAGGCGGCGGCGGCCTTGTCGACGCGGTGCGGGCTGCCGCCGAGGCGGCCCGCGCAGTCGATGGAGCGGCGCTCGCGGGAGGCGGCCTCGGCGTGGTGCAGCACGGCGCCGGGGGCGACGAGCACGGTGTGGCCCGCGGCCTGGGCGCGCCAGCACAGGTCGACGTCGTCCCGCATCAGGGGCAGCCGCGTGTCGAAGCCGCCGAGCTGCTCGAAGACGTCGCGGCGGATGAGCATGCCCGCGGTCGACACGGCCAGGACGGGCCGGACCTGGTCGTGCTGGCCCTGGTCCTGCTCGCGCCGGTCCAGGCCGGTCCAGCGCCGGCCGCTGTTGGCCAGGGAGACGCCGACCTCCAGCAGCTGGCGGCGGTCGTACCAGCCGCGCAGCTTGGCGCCGATGATGGCGGCGGAGGGGCTGGCGTCGGCCTGGCGCAGCAGCTGGGCGAGGGCGTCGGGCTCCGGCGCGGAGTCGTCGTGAAGCAGCCAGAGCCAGTGCACCGGTTCACCGAAGGGGAGTTCGGGGAGGTCGTAGGTGCTGGTGTCCCAGCGCCGCGTCACGGGGTCCCAGGCGCCCGGGCGCTTCAGGTAGGGCAGGTCGTCGGGGGTGAGGACCGGTGCGGTGCGGGCAGCCTCGGCGACAGCGGCGCCGAAGCCGGTGCGGCGGGCGAGGTGGAGCACGCGCTCGGCGCCGAACGCCTCGGTGACGAGGGTGGCGGAGTTGTCCGCGCTGCCGGTGTCAGCAGCGATCACGTCCTGCACGGGGCGGGTCTGGCCGAGCAGGCCGGCGAGCACCTCGGGGAGCCAGCGTTCACCGTCGTGGGAGACGAGCACGGCGGTGACGACGTGCTGCGGGAATTCGGGATGGGCGGCCTGCTGCTGTGCCGCTTGCTGGCTGTGCACGGACATCGAGGTGCGGGCCCCGGTTCAGTGGACGGTGGTGGACGGGCGCGCTCGCGGGAGCGGGCGCCGTCTCGGACAGTCCACACACTAGCGGCTGGGTGTGACGGTGCGTGCCGGGCTGGTGAGGACCGTGACGGGCGGGGCCAGGCGGTGGCGTGCCGGGTGCGCGGCCGGGCGTACCCGGGTGCGTGCTCGGGTGACGGCTGACGGTGCGTCGGCGAGTCACCCTTAGCGGCGTACCGGATTGTGACGCCGCTATGCGACTACGGGCGACCAGACACAAATACAGTCGGCCGCAGCCGCAGAAACGGTCAGACGGCAGCCTTCTTCAGGCGGCGGCGTTCACGCTCAGACAAGCCGCCCCAGATTCCGAAGCGTTCGTCGTTGGCGAGTGCGTACTCAAGGCATTCGGAGCGGACCTCGCAGGCGAGGCAGACCTTCTTGGCCTCACGTGTGGACCCGCCCTTCTCGGGGAAGAAGGACTCCGGGTCGGTCTGGGCGCACAGCGCGCGCTCCTGCCACCCGAGCTCTTCTTCCGCGTCGGCGACCAGCAGTTGGTGGAACAGCTCGGTCATATGCGCGCCCCTCATCGTCTTTGCTTCCCCGTGATGCTGTCGTTATCGATCTGGCTCGAACGACACGAGTGAAATTACAGGCGGGGCGCTCTGCGGCAGTCAAGCCACGATCTCCCATTCACCCGATGATTCACCCTGTGGCACCACAGCCATACAGAAAGTGTTCAAATCGCCACAAAGTATGCCCGCTGTCCCCCTCTCACCTTCCCCTTGCTTCCCGTTCCGGCCTCTTCTTGCCCTTCTTGCGAAGGTGTCTGTCAGGTGAGACGAACGAGGCGGCCGGGACGTTGCGGCCCCAGCGCGACAGCGACGAGCATCACGGCGGAGTCACGGAAGGGCAACGGCGAGCCCGGGCAGTGACGCCAGGCGCGCCTGCTCGCCACCGCACCGCATAAACCTTTCCGCGCACGCAGGGACCGAAAGTAGTGAAAGAATGCGCCCATTCGCGGCGCGAGGTTGACACCCGCCCCGCGTCAGCGCTCTTCTTGGCCGTCCGACACTTACCGAGGCACTCCAGGCGTCCATGGACAATGACAACGAAATCGCCGGCGACCCGATGATGGTGCCGCACCTGCTGCCGCCCCCCGCCGGCCAGCCAGCGACGATCGCGGACTTCGCCGCGCTGGTGCGGAAGACCGCCGCGGACCGCGCCCGCTGGGAGCCGCTGGTGCGCTACGACGCGGTGCTGCGCTGGTACCACCGCCTGGCCACCGGCCCCGGCCACGAGGTCTGGCTGCTGAGCTGGGTCCCCGGCCAGGGCAGCGGCCGCCACGACCACGGCGCCTCCTGTGCCGTCTACACCGTGCTGCGCGGCGCGCTCACCGAGCGCTCCGGCGGCCGGGCGCGGACGCTCGCGCCGGGCACGCTGCGCTACTGCGCCCCCGGCGGGGTCCACGACGTCGTCAACGACGGGCTGGAACCGGCCGTCAGCCTTCACGTCTATTTCCCGGGCCTCACCGAAATGCGGATGCACGAGGCCACGGAGGCGGCCGGCCGGCCGGAGCGGGACACACCCGTGGCGGGAGCGCCGCTGGCCTGCTGACAGACTGGCCGCATGCGACGCATCGTGGTTCTCTCCGGCGGCATCGGCGGTGCCCGCTTCCTGCGGGGCCTGAAGCGGGCTGTCCCGGACGCGGACGTCACCGTCATCGGCAACACCGGGGACGACCTGCACCTGTTCGGCCTGAAGGTCTGTCCCGACCTCGACACGGTGATGTACACGCTCGGCGGCGGCATCCACGAGGAACAGGGCTGGGGCCGCGCCGACGAGACGTTCACCGTCAAGGAGGAACTCGCCGCGTACGGCGTCGAGCCGCAGTGGTTCGGGCTCGGCGACCGGGACTTCGCGACGCACATCGTCCGCAGCCAGATGATCGCGGCCGGCTACCCGCTCAGCGCCGTCACCGAGGCGCTGTGCCAGCGCTGGCAGCCCGGCGTGCGGCTGCTGCCCATGACCGACGACCGCGTCGAGACGCACGTGCTCATCGACGACGGCGTCGGCGGCCGCAAGGCGGTGCACTTCCAGGAGTACTGGGTGCGCCTGCGCGCCGCTGTCCCCGCGCACGCCGTGGTGCCGGTGGGGGCCGAGCAGGCGTCGCCCGCGCCGGGCGTGCTGGAGGCGATCGCGGCGGCGGACGTCGTGCTGTTCCCGCCGTCCAACCCCGTGGTCAGCGTCGGCACGATCCTGTCGGTGCCCGGCATCCGGGAGGCGATCGCCGGTGCCGGCGTGCCGGTGGTGGGGCTGTCGCCGATCGTGGGGAACGCGCCGGTGCGCGGCATGGCCGACAAGATGCTCGCGGCCGTAGGTGTGGAGGCGACCGCCGCGGCCGTCGCCCGGCACTACGGCTCGGGCCTGCTCGACGGCTGGCTGGTGGACACCGTCGACGCCGACGCCGTGGAGGCGGTCGAGGCGGACGGCATCCGCTGCCGCGCGGTGCCGCTGATGATGACCGACGTCGAGGCCACCGCCGCCATGGCGCGCGAGGCCCTCGCGCTCGCGGAGGAGGTACGGCCCGCATGACGAGCACCGCCGCAGCAGGCTTTCAGGTCTGGGCGCTGCCCGGTATCCCCGAGGTCCGGCCGGGCGACGACCTGGCGAAGCTCATCGCCCAGGCGGCCACCGCGAACGGCCAGCCGGGGCTCGCCGACGGGGACATCGTGCTGGTGACGTCCAAGATCGTCAGCAAGGCGGAGGGACGCATCGTCACCACCTCCGACCGGCAGGCCGTCGTGGATGCCGAGACGGTGCGGGTGGTGGCGCAGCGCGGCGCGGCGCGGATCGTCGAGTCGCGGCACGGCTTCGTGATGGCGGCCGCGGGCGTCGACGCCTCCAACACGCCGCCCGGGACCGTCCTGACGCTGCCTGCCGACCCGGACGCCTCGGCGGCGCGGGTACGGCGCGGGCTGCGTGACCTGCTGTCGGTGGACGTCGGCGTCATCATCACCGACACCTTCGGCCGCCCCTGGCGCGTGGGCCAGACCGACGTGGCGATCGGCGCCGCCGGGGTGACGGTGCTGGAGGACCTGCGCGGCGGGGTGGACACCCACGGCAATCCGCTGGGCGTGACGGTCATGGCGGTGGCCGACGAGCTGGCCGCGGCGGGCGAACTGGTCAAGGGCAAGACGTCCGGGCGGCCCGTCGCGGTGGTGCGAGGGCTGGGGCACCGCGTCGGCGGCACGGCCACCGCGCGCGACCTGGTGCGTGACGCGGCGCACGACATGTTCCGGCTCGGTACCTCCGAGGCGGTGCGCGAGGCCGTCACGATGCGGCGCACCGTGCGGGAGTTCACCGACGAGCCGGTGGACCCGGCCGCCGTGCGCCGGGCGGTCGCCGCGGCCGTGACGGCGCCCGCGCCGCACCACACCACGCCGTGGCGTTTCGTGCTGCTGGAGTCCGCCGGGGCCCGCACCCGGCTGCTCGACGCGATGCGCGAGGCGTGGGTCGCGGATCTGCGGCGCGACGGGCTGTCAGCGGACCGGATCGAGCGGCGCGTGCGCCGGGGCGACGTGCTGCGCAAGGCGCCGTACCTGGTGGTGCCGTGCCTGGTCACCGACGGGGCGCACGACTACCCCGACGCGCGGCGCGCGGGTGCGGAGCGGGAGATGTTCGTCGTCGCGATGGGGGCGGGCGTGCAGAACCTGCTGGTCGCGCTGGCGGGTGAGGGGCTCGGCTCGGCCTGGGTGTCCTCGACGATGTTCTGCCGCGACGTCGTGCGCGCCGAGCTGGGCCTGCCGGATGACTGGGACCCGATGGGCGCCGTGGCCGTGGGCCACGCGGCGAAGCCGCCCGCGCCACGTCCTCCCCGCAGCGCCGAGGCGTTCGTCGCGATCCGCTAGGGTCCCGCCGAGAGGGGCGGGCAGCAGGCTCTCCCCGCGCCGAAGGGACGGGCTTGGGTCATGAGCACGTCAGGCGGAACAAAGGCGATTCTCGCCGCGCTGGGTGCCAACCTGGCCATCGCGGCGTCGAAGTTCACGGCGTTCGTCTTCAGCGGGTCGTCGTCGATGCTCGCGGAGAGCGTGCACTCGGTGGCCGACTCCGGTAACCAGGCGCTGCTCCTGCTGGGAGGCAAGCGGGCACAGCGCAAGGCGAGCGAGCAGCACCCGTTCGGCTACGGGCGCGAACGCTATGTCTACGCCTTTCTGGTGTCGGTCGTGCTGTTCAGCGTGGGCGGCGTCTTCGCGCTGTACGAGGGCTACGAGAAGATCCGTCACCCGCACGAACTCGAGCACTGGTACTGGCCGGTGGGCGTGCTGGTCTTCGCGGTCATCGCCGAGGGCTTCTCGTTCAGAACCGCGGTGAAGGAGTCGAACGAGGTCCGGGGCGGTCAGTCGTGGGTGCAGTTCGTGCGGACGGCGAAGGCGCCGGAGCTGCCGGTGGTGCTGCTGGAGGACCTCGGTGCCCTGGTGGGCCTGGTCCTGGCGCTCGGCGGCGTCGGGCTGGCGCTGGCGACGGGCAACGGCGTGTGGGACGGCATCGGCACGCTGGGCATCGGCGTGCTGCTGGTGGCGATCGCGCTGGTGCTCGCGGCGGAGACGAAGTCGCTGCTGCTGGGCGAGTCGGCGGGCCCCAGGGAGGTAGCGCTGATCCGCGAGGCGCTGGTCGACGGGGAAACGGTGGCCGGGGTCATTCACATGCGGACGCTGCACCTGGGCCCGGAGGAGCTGCTGGTGGCGGCGAAGATCGCGGTGCGGCACGACGACACGGCCGGCGAGGTGGCGCGGGCCATCGACGCGGCGGAGGCCCGGGTGCGCGAGGCGGTGCCGATCGCGCGGGTCATCTACCTGGAGCCGGACATACGGCGTGCGTGAGGCCCGGGGACGGTGCCGTGGTCCCGTGCGCCGCGGTCCCGGCGGGGCTGGGGCTGGGCGCACGGGTGGCCGTGCCTACGCGCTGCGCGCGAGCCAGACCCGCAGATCCTGCGGGAGCGGCGCCATGGCCGCGTGGTACAGGTCGAGGAGTTCGGCGGGAACGGCGTCCTGCCAGCGGCCATTCGTGCCCTTGTGGAAGAACTCGAACGTGCTCAGCGAGGACTTCAGCTGCTCGGGGAAGATCCGGTCCTGGCCGCCTTTCATGGAGCTGAAGGTGCAGGCGTCGACGAGCCGGGGCCAGACGGCCTCGTCCACGGGGATGCCCAGGAAGGCGCTGACCCGGCGCATCTCCTTGTCGAGGTCGTCGAGCATGTCCTGGTAGTGGAGGAAGAGCACGTTCGGCTCGTCCTTGTACTCCCACCAGGAGGCGAGGTGGTGCGTCGGGGAGTTGTACGGCCAGCCGTTCGACTCCCACGGGAACGGGCTGCGGGTGAAGTACTGGCGCCAGTACTCCGCGAGGTCCTCGGTGATGACGGGTTCCTCGGGCGTGTGCACGTCCTCGCCCTCCGGGCGGTGCACGTACTCGTGTGCGGAGCGTTGCAGGCCCAGCGCGTGGTTGTGCGTGGACAGGACGGCGTCGCGGAGGTCGCGGCCCACGATGAGGTACGAGACCTCGGAGTAGAACGGCAGGGCGTCCAGGGGGAGATGGGACTTCATGAAGCGCCGGTGGGTCTGCGCGGCGAGCCCCTGGGTCATCACGTCGAGGGGAACGTAGTTGCACTCCAGCCAGGGGCTGAGCGCCATCAGCGGCTGGGGCAGCTCGGTGTCCTGGAAGACCAGCACCGACACGATGCGCTGCGTCCAGGTCGTCCCCACCTTGGCGGGGGTGCAGACGACGATGTCACCGGGGCGCGGCTCGTACCGCTCCCAGTGGGTGCTGTCCATGAAGAAGGTGCGGTAGGTCCGGTCGGGTAACCGCGTGGGGGTCAGCTGTGTGCTCATGGCTGAAGTGTCGGGCCTGCCGTTCACACGCCGCAATACCGCCGCAACATTCCCGGGGGGACCACCCGTGCGGACGGCAGCCCGTCTCAGCCCGGTGAGGCCGGTGCCAGCCGGCGGCGCAGGCGGTGGAGGCCGCGGCGGGTGTGGCTCTTGATGGTGCCGAGCGGCAGCCCGGTACGGGCGGCGATCTGTGTCTGCGTCAGGTCGCCGAAGAAGGCCAGCAGCAGCACGCTGCGCTGAGCGGCCGGCAGGGCGGCCAGCTCCCGCTGGAGCGCCACCCGGTCGACCACCGCGTCGGCGGGCTCGGCGCGGCAGCCGGTGAGCGGCGGGACCGCGGCCGTGGCGGCGGCGACCAGGTCGGCGCGGCGGGAGCGGGCGGCGCAGGCGTCGGCGATCTTGCGGCGGGCGATGCCCAGCAGCCACGCCGGCAGCGGCCCCCGCTCAGGGCGGTACCCGGTCCGGCCGCGCCAGGCGGCGACGAATACCTGCTGCACCACGTCCTCGGCCTCGCGCGGGTCGGCCAGGGCCCGGCAGGCGAGGGCGTGGACCAGCCCGCCCCAGCGTTCGTAGACCTGGCGCAGGCAGTCCTCCTCGCCCCGGACGAACCCGTCCGCCAGCCGGGCCTCGGCGGGGCTGCCGCCCTGGCGTACCCCGCTGGTGTCCCCGATCGCCATGACGGCTCGATCCCTCCGCTGTACCGGCGCCGGCATGGCCGGATTGCTGTGGCTTATTACGGTTTTCTCACTGTTTCTCCGTGATACTCCCAGTCTGAGGGGATTGGCGCACCCGTGCAACGAGCCGTCGCGCCGCGCGTCACGCGCGCTGCGCTGCGGCTTCCGCCTCCTCCGCCTTCCGGGCGATCGTGCGCGCCATGCCGCCGAAGACGAGGGCGTGGAAGGGCCGCACGCCCCACCAGTACGCCTGTCCGGCGAGGCCGCGCGGCACGAACACGGCACGCTGCCGGTACCGGGTGCGGCCCGGCTCGCCGGTGTCCACCCGCAGCTCCAGCCAGGCGAGGCCCGGCAGCCGCATCTCGGCCCGCAGCCGCAGCAGGCGCCCCGGCTCGGCCGCCTCCACCCGCCAGAAGTCGAGGGTGTCGCCGGCCCGCAGCTCCGCGTGGCTGCGGCCGCGCCGCATGCCTACGCCCCCGGCCAGGGTGTCGAGCCAGCCGCGGGCGGCCCAGGCCAGCGGGACGGAGTACCAGCCGTTCTCCCCGCCGATGGCCTCGATGACCCGCCACAGCCGTTCGGGCGCGGCGCGTACGGTGACCTCGCGGTGGTCCGTGTACAGCGTCCCGCCGGCCCACGCCGGGTCGCCCGGCATCGGATCGCTGGGGGCGCCCGGCGGCGAGGCGGAGGACCAGCGGGTCGCGACGCGCGCCTCGCGCACGCGCGCCAGCGCGCGCCGGACGCTTTCACGGAAGCCGAGAGCCCCGGCGGTGGCCTCGGGCAGCAGCCGGGTGATGTCGTGCTCGCGGCAGACGACCTCGTAGCGCAGCGACTCGACGAGCGGCCGCGCCAGGGCGCCGGGGACGGGGGTGACCAGGCCGATCCACAGGCTGGACAGCTTCGGCGTCAGCACCGGCACGGGCACGATGAGGCGCCGCCGCAGTCCCGCCTCCTCCGCGTACACGCGCATCATGTCGCGGTACGTCAGGACGTCGGGGCCGCCGATGTCGAAGGCGCGGCTGACGCCGGGCGGCAGGCTGGCGCAGGCGGCGAGCAGGCGGACGACGTCACGCACGGCGATGGGCTGGATCCGCGTGCGCACCCAGCGCGGCGTGGTCATCGCGGGCAGCCGTTCCGTCAGGTAGCGCAGGATCTCAAAGGAGGCCGAGCCGGAGCCGATGATGACGGCGGCGCGCAGCACGGCCGTGGGGACCCCCGAGCCGAGCAGCACACGGCCGACCTCGGCACGCGACCGCAGGTGCGGTGAGAGGCGCTCCTCGGGCACGTCCGGGGGCGTGAGCCCGCCCAGGTACACGATCCGGCGCACACCGGCCGCGCGCGCCTGCTCTCCGAAGGTGCGGGCGGCGCGGCGGTCGGTCGCGGCGAAGTCCCGGCCGGTGCCCAGGGAGTGCACGAGGTAGTAGGCCACGTCCACCTCCCGCAGGGCGTCTGCTAGGGAGGCGGGGTCCGTGACGTCGCCGCGCGCCACTTCAACCCGCCCGGCCCAGGGATGGCGTTGCAGTTTGGCCGGGGTGCGGACGAAGCAGCGCACCTCGTGGCCGGCCTCCAGCAGGGCGGGCACGAGTCGGCCGCCGACGTAGCCGGTCGCCCCCGTCACCAGGCAGCGGAGCCCCGCCGTGCCGCCGCTCATGCCGCGCTCCCGGACCGGGCCGCTGCGGCGGCGCCGGGCGGGCGCGGGCCGGACGGGCACGGGGCGACGCGAACGCTCATAGCACCTCTCCCGGACGGGCGCGGAGTCTTCCCCCCGGTCTTCGGCGCGCAGGCCTCCGCCGGATGCGGCGCCGTTGCGGCGATCGGGTCGTGTCCGCATCCGCGCGGGGCCCGGGACCGGAACCACTGCGGGACCACGACATCAGACGACGGGAGGCACCAGGGGTGCGAACGGTGACCGGGCCCACGGACCACGTGGTCGTCGTCGGTGCCGGACTGGCGGGGCTGTCGGCGGCGCTCCACCTGCTGGGCGCCGGGCGGCGCGTGACGATCGTGGAGCGCGACGCGGGGCCGGGCGGACGCGCCGGGCGATGGGTGCGCGGCGGCTACCAGATGGACACCGGGCCGACCGTGCTCACCATGCCCGACCTGATCGACGAGGCGTTCGCCGCCGTCGGCGCACGGCTGCGCGACCACGTCGAGCTGCTCCCGCTGCACCCGGCCTACCGCGCGGAGTTCGCGGACGGCAGCCGCCTGGACGTGCACACGGACGAGGAGGCCATGGCCGCGGAGATCACGCGGCTGGCCGGCGCCCGGGAGGCGGCGGGCTACCGCCGGCTGCGGCGGTGGCTGACGCAGCTGTACGCGGTGCAGAAACGCCGCTTCATCGACGCCAACTTCGATTCCCCGCTCCAGCTGCTGTGCGGCGACCTGGCCCGGCTGGCCGCGATGGGCGGCTTCGGGCGCCTGGGCCCGCGCGTCGGCCGGTTCGTGCGCGACGAGCGGCTGCGGCGGGTGTTCTCGTTCCAGGCGCTGTACGCCGGGGTGCCGCCCGCGCGGGCGCTGGCCGCGTACGCGGTGATCTCCTACATGGACACCGTCGCCGGGGTGTTCGTCCCGCGCGGCGGCGTGCACGCCCTGCCGCGGGCGATGGCTGCGGCGGCCGAGGCGGCGGGCGGGCGGTTCCGCTGGCGCCACGAGGTGGTGCGGCTAGAGCGGCGCGGCGACCGGATCACGGCCGTGCACACCGCGCCGGGTGAGCGGATCGCCTGCGACGCCGTCGTGCTCACCCCGGACCTGCCGGTCGTCTACGCGCTGCTGGGCCGGCGCCCGCGCCGCCCGCTGCGGCCGCGCTACGCGCCGTCCGCCGTCGTGCTGCACGCGGGCGGCGACCGCACGTGGCCGTGGCTGGCACACCACACCCTGTCGTTCGGCGCGGCCTGGGAGCGGGTCTTCGAGGAGCTGACCCGCACCGGGCGGCTGATGTCCGACCCCTCCTTCCTGCTCACCCGCCCCACCGCCAGCGATCCCGGGCTCGCGCCGCCGGGCCGCCACCTGCACTACGTGCTGGCGCCGTGCCCGAACACACTCACCGGCCCGGGCGTGCGGGAGTGGCGGCGGCTGGCGCCCCGGTACCGCGACCGGCTGGTGGACGAGCTGGAGCGCCGGGGCCTGCACGGCTTCGGCGCGTCGATCGAGGAGGAGGCGCTGGTCACGCCCGCCGACTGGGCCGCGCGGGGCCATCCGGCGGGCACACCGTTCTCGCTGGCCCACACCCTCGCGCAGACCGGGCCGTTCCGCCCCCGCAACCTGGTGAACGGCGTGGCCAACGCCGTGCTGGCCGGCTGCGGCACCACTCCGGGCACGGGCGTGCCGCCGGTCCTGGTCTCCGGCAAGCTCGCCGCCGCCCGGGTGACCGGGGTGACGGCCGTGGCGCGCGGCCCGGCCAGGGCGGCGGGCAGGAAGCCGACCGGGGCGGCGGTGACGCCGTGAGCGCCCGGGAACTGGACGCCGCCGGCATCACCGGCCGCCGGCTCCGCGCGGACTACCTGCACTGCCGGCGCCTCAACGCCCGCCACGGCAAGACGTACTTCCTCGCCACCCGGCTGCTGCCGCCGGAGCGGCGGCCCGCGGTGCACGCGCTGTACGGGTTCGCCCGCTGGGCGGACGACATCGTTGATGGGGTAGTCGATGGGACAGACGGGGTTAACGGGGCTGCCGGGGCCGGCGAGCGTGACGCGCGGCAGCGCGCGCAGGCTCTCGACGCGCTCGACCACGCGCTCACCGAGGGCCTGCGCACCGGGGCGAGCGAGGAGCCGGTCGTCCGCGCGCTGCTCCACACCGTGGCGGCCTACCGCATCGACCCGGGCTACCTGCGGGACTTCATGGCGGCGATGCGCAGCGACCTGATCGTCACCAGCTATCCCACCTACGCCGCGCTGCGGGAGTACACCCACGGTTCGGCGGCCGTCATCGGGCTCCAGCTGCTGCCCGTCCTGGGCACCGTGGTGCCCAGGGAGGAGGCGGCCGGCTACGCGGCCGAGCTGGGCGTCGCCTTCCAGCTGACGAACTTCCTGCGGGACGTCGGGGAGGACCTCGACAGAGGGCGCGTCTACCTCCCGGAGGACCTGCTGGCGGCGCACGGCGTCGACCGCGCGCTGCTGCGGGCATGCCGCGCGCGCGGCACCACGGACCGGCGCGTCATCGCCGCCCTGCGGGAGGCCGAGGAGCTGACCCGGCGGTCGTACCGGCGGGCCGTTCCCGGCATCGCGATGCTCGACCCGCGCTCCCGCCCCTGCGTGCAGACGGCGTTCATCCTCTACAGCGGCATCCTCGACGCGGTGGCGGCCACGGGCTACGCCTGCCTGCACCGGCGCGCCGTGGTCGCCCGCCGCCGGCGCGCCGCCGTGGGCCTGGCCGGGCTCGCGGCCGCCGCAGCGGCGCGGGCCCGGGCCGGCTGGCCGTCCGCTCCCGTGCTCGCCGGGAGCCGGGCATGAGGCGGCGCATGGCGCTGCGGCTGCGGCGCGGCCCCGCGTGGGCGGAGCAGGACCCGACCTGGCGCGACGCCAGCCCTGCGCTGATCGCCTCGGCGCTGAAACGGGCGCGGGCGCGGCCGTCCGGGAACTGGTTTGTGCTGGGCGCCTCGCGGGACATCACCGCGCGCGGGCGGCCGCTGGGGCGCACCGTCGCCGGGATCGAGGTCGTCGTGTGGCGGGATGCGGCGGGGCGGCTGCGGGCGGGGCCCGGCGCCTGCCCGCATCTGGGGGCGCCGCTGCGGGACAGCCCGGTGCACTGCGGCCGGCTGGTGTGCCACTGGCACGGACTGGCCCTGGACGGCGAGCCGTTCGCGGGCTGGGAGCCGTTCCCGGCCTACGACGACGGGGTGCTGGCGTGGGTCAGGCTCGACCGCGCCGGCGGCGAGGAGCCGACGCCGCACCCGGCGGTGCCGCGCCGCCCGCCCCCGTCCCGGTCGCTGACCACGGTGTACACGGGCGTCGGCCGGTGCGAGCCCGAGGACATCGTCGCCAACCGGCTCGACCCGTGGCACGGCGCGTGGTTCCACCCGTACGCCTTCGCGGACCTGACCGTCACGCAGGTGCCGCAGGGCGGTGACGCGGCCCAGGACGCGCTGGTGGTCGACGTCTCCTTCCGGGTCACCCGGCGCGTGGTGGCGCCGGTCCGGGCGGTGTTCACCGCGCCGGGGCCGCGCACGGTGGTCATGCGGATCGCCGAGGGCGAGGGCGCGTCCTCCGTGGTGGAGACGCACGCCACGCCGCTCCACGGCGCCGGGGCCGCGCCGCGCACGGCCGTCGTCGAGGCGGTGGTGGCGGCCTCCGGCCGTCCCGGGTTCGCCCTGGCGCGGGCGGCGGCGCCGCTGTTCCGGCCGTTGCTCAGGTCAGCGGCGGCACGGCTGTGGCGCGACGATCTGGCGTACGCGGAGCGGCGGTACGCGTTGCGCGCGCGGGGCGCGTTTCCCGGCTGAGCGCGGGCTCGCTGCCCAGCCGCGCCAGCGCGCGCAGAATTGCCGAGCGCCCGCCGTTCGGCACGAACCACAGCGGGTGGCCGCGCACGCCCCAGCGTGCCAGCAGCGCGTTGGCGGCCAGGAAGCCCGTGGTCGCGGCGCGTTCCATGAGCGCGACGGGGAAACCGGTGCGCACCAGGTCCCCGGCGACCACCACCGCGGGGTCGGGGGTGCGCACGGCAGGCCGCCCGGCGAAGCCGCCCACCGCGAACAGCGGGCAGTCGTCGCGCCACAGGTGGCGCTCGTCGCGGACGCGGGCGCGCCCGGTCTCCGGCCAGGCGCGCCGCAGCTGGGCGAGAAGAGCGTCGCGCACGGCGCGCGGAGCGGCGCCCGGGCCGACCGCGTAGGCGTGCAGCTCCACGACCGAGCCGCCCTGGCGGCTGGCCCACGCGGCCGCCTCGTCCTCGTACCGGTCCAGGACGCTGATGTTGTCCAGGCCGCCGAAGCCGCTGGTGCCGCAGAACGCGGGGCGGTGCGGCGCGACCGGCGCGTCCAGCCAGAGCCGGGAGACCACGAACGGCGGCGCGGTCCGCAGCGCCGCCACGCGCGCCCGCCACGCGGCGTCGCACAGCGCCGGTGAGGCGGCGACGAGGTCACGCAGCCCGGCCGTGTCCAGCGCGAGCACCACTGCGTCGTAACGCTGCGGCGGCCGGCCGCCCGCCGCCACCGACACGCCGCCGCCGGGCTTCGCGGAGGTGACGGAGGTGACGGCCTCCCCCAGCCGCAGCCGCACGCCGCGGGCGGTCAGCCGGCGGGCGAGCGGGTGCCACAGCGCCTGCGGGAAGGGCCGGTTGACCACGTCGAACAGCAGCCCTTCGCGGGAGCCCAGGAAGTAGATGTGGAACATCAGCACCATCTCGGCGGCCGACAGCTGCCGCGGATCGGCGAAGAAGCTGCGCGAGAACACCTCGAAGGCCAGCGCCCTGGCCGCCGGAGGGAACCCGATGGCGTCCAGGAAGTCCTGGGCGCTGACGTGGTCCAGCCGCCGGTAGACATCCGGCGTCCGCACGCCCAGCAGCGGCAGCGCGGCGCGGGCGCGCAGTCCGGCCAGGCCGCGCGCGTCGAACGAGGGGCTGCGCGCCGCGAACGCCAGGGCGTTCCACGGCGGGGTCAGCGGCAGGCCGCGGAAGGTCTCGCGGGCGCCGCCGGCGTGCAGCAGCGGGTAGTCCGGCAGCGGCGTCAGCATGCCCAGCTCCGGGTCGATCCGCCGCAGCAGGGCGCGCAGGTTGTAGTACTGGCGGAAGAACGCGTGGAAGCCCCGCGTCATGGTGGCCGGGGAGCCGTCGCCGAGCACGGTGTGCCAGCCCGCCAGGCGCCCGCCCAGCTCCGGCTCGCGCTCGTACAGCGTGACGGCGACGGACCGTTCGGCCAGCGCGGTGGCCGCCGTGAGGCCGGCGATGCCGCCGCCGATGACGGCGACGCGGGGGCGCGCGCCGCCGAACCCCGGGCGCCCGGGCGGCGGCGGAAGGCAGCGGGCGCGGCGGTCGAGGGACCCGGCGGGGCGCGCGGCGGCCATCTCAGGCCGCCCCGGTCCGGGCGGCGGGGCCGGGCACGGCGCCGGGCAGGGCGGCACGGCGCGGCAGCCACGGCAGTTCGGCGGCGGACCGCAGCATCGGCCGGGCCGGCACGCACCGGCCGACGGCCAGGTCCTCCCACAGCCGGGTGCCGCCGTCGAGAAAGCGCAGCAGCCGTTCGGCAGGCACCCGTGCGAAGAGCCGGGAGAAGAACGCGGGCCCGTCCAGCCGCCCGGTGGCCAGGGCGCGCAGCATCACGGCGTCCAGGGCGCGGGCGCGGCGCCCGTACGCGGGCGGCGGCGCGGGCGTGCGCCCGTCCCGGAACGCCGCCGCGACCGCCCGGCTCTGCCGCTGCACGGCCGCGAACGTGTAGCCCGTGGCCGCCCGTGTGGCGCCGCCCCGCGTGCCGATGGAGAAGACCGAGCGGCCGGCACGGGGGCGGTACCGGCCGTCGGTCATGGGGATCAGGCCCTGCTCGGCACCGGTGACGCGGTACGGGCCGAGCCGCAGCACCGCCTCGGCGTAGTGGCGCAGCGCGGCCTCGTACGCGTCCCGGTCCAGCGGCGCGGGGGAGAACTCGGTGTACTCGACGAGGGCCTCGTGCGCGCTGGTGGGCAGCACGTAGCCGAAGGACAGGCCGCCGGCGGGCTGCGGGGTGCGGAAATCCATCAGGTCCGCCACGTGCGGGTCGAAGACGGGGTCACGGGTGCGGACGAACCAGCCGCGGAAGTGCTGCGCCAGCGCGGTGCGCGCGGGCGGCGGGGCGGCGAGCGGGCGGGAGTCGTAGACCCAGCGGGCCCGCAGTGTGAAGCAGTCGCCACCGGGCAGCAGGCCGCGTACCTCGGCCCCGTCCGCCAGGTCCCGCACCCCGGTCACCGTGGCTTGCAGGCGCCGGAAGCAGGGGGAGCCGCCGAGGCGGCCCAGCACGGCGGCGGCGAAGTCGGCCGAGCGGATCATCTTGTAGCGCAGCGGTTCCGGGCGGACGGTGGTGGCCGCGCCGCCGGGTGCGCGCACGCGCAGTTGCCGCCAGCAGGCACGGACCGCCGCGTCGTGCGGGCCGCCCGGCCCTTCCCAGAAGCACCACGTGCGCTCCGGCGGGCGCAGCGGGCCGGGCGGGGCGTCCACCAGGACGACGTCGGGCGGGCGGGTCCCGGCGGCCGGGGAGTGGAGCCAGTGGGCGAGCGACAGCCCGGCGGCGCCCGCTCCCACGATCACGACGTCGGCTGCCCGCACCGGTGTCTCTCCTCGTCCGCGGCCGCTGCTTCCGTTCCTCCTTTCCGGCCGGAGGGCGACCGCGGATGCACCCCGGGGCTGGTCACGCGCCGGCGCGACAGGATCCCGCCCCGGCGTGCGATGCGGTGTGCCGGGGCGGGATCGTCCGCGGGGGCGCGGCGGCGCGGGCCGCCGGCCGTGTCAGCCGAGCACCGGGGTGTCCCAGTCCCGCCACTCGGCCAGGTCGCCGGCCTTGCTGGGGGCGATGTCGAACACGCTGGTCGCGTTGCCCGAGCCGAGCAGGAACTCCTCGATGTGCTGCTGGATCGGGGTGCGCCACTCCGCCCGGGGAGCGCAGTGGGTGCCGTCCTGCACGTTGGAGATATAGCTGATGTTGTCCTCGGCGCCGAGCGCGCGGTAGATCTCGGCCGCGCCGAGCGCCGCCACGCTGCCGGACCGGGCCCCCAGCCAGTCGACGTGCGGGTTCTCCAGCAGCAGCAGGCCGCGCGGGGCGACCATGCCCAGGATCTCGTGGGTGTCCACGGGCAGCGCGGCCGGGTTGCTGGTGTAGGAGCCGAACGCGTCACCCAGCCACGGCTGTTCGTTGTAGGCGCTGTCCAGCGGCTGGGCGCCGCTCTCCTGCGGGATGCCGCGGTAGACGGGGGCGCCTGCGGTGCCCGACTCGATCGGCATGGTCAGGTCGATCCGCTGGTCGAACGCGCCGGCCGCCAGCGCGCCCTTGCCGAAGCGCGAGCAGCCGGTGACGCCGGTGGCGTCGGTCTGGAGCACGGTGCCGTCGGACTGCTCGATGACGTCGATGATCCGGCTCACGCCCCAGGACCAGGCCATCAGCAGGCCGGTGCCGCTCGACGAGCCGTAGAGGTCGTAGAACGCGCCCTGCTTGCTCTGCCGCGGCGTGTTCTCGCGGCCGACCTGGTAGGGGTCGAAGCTGATGACGGCGGCGCCGGACTGAAGGATCGTCTGGGTGTCCGCGCCGAACCCGCCCAGCACGATCACGGCGGGGTAGGGGCCGGAACCGCCGGGCAGCTGCACGTCGGCGGAGAAACTGGCGGTGCGGCCCTGGTCGGAGACCTGGACGGTGATCTGGCTGGAGGTGACGGTGCCGGTGACGCTTTCGGGGGGCGCCGGCTTCTCGCCGTAGACGGACTCCTCCGCCAGATCGCGGATCTCGGCCCGGCGGCACCGCCAGTCCTCCAGCTCGGTGACGCGGGTGCCGTCGATCCTGGTGAACGGGTCGGGGAGGAGCGAGGCGGGGGACGTCTGGCCGGGCTGGACCTCGCAGTCGGCGCCGTCGTCCTCGTCGGCGGGCTGGACCTGCGCGGGGGCGCTCACGGCGCCCGCCTGCGGGCTGAGGGTGACCGCCGTCAGGCTCGCGACGGCCGTGACAGCCGCTGCCGCCCACACGCGCGGGCGGAGTCGAGAGGAACGCATGGGGACCTCCAGTCAAAGGCGCGCGGCCGGTTCGCGGCCCGGCCGGGCACGCCGGTGGGGGGGTGTGTGCTCTCGTCCGGCCCGGGCCGCGCACGTCTGCCTGGAGGGCGCTCACGCGGCTCGCGCGGCCCTGGGCCGGTCGGGGGAAGCGCTCTCAGCGTAGAAAGAGGTCAAGGACATGACAATATCCGGAAAGCCTCCGGTGCAACTTGGCCGTGCGGTCACTCCTACGCAGCAGTAGAAGACGCTGCGCACCCGAACAAACCGGCAGGAAAGACACCCCTCACCTCGCTCACCTGCACCTTTGTCGCTGGAAAGTTCCAGCCAGCTTCCGGTACGCAAGGGAGAGCCAGCCGAAAACTTCCGGGACACGGTCGGCGCGCAGACGAGCCGTCACGGTGCGAGGCACCGCCCCGCCGCGGCGCCGGTGAGGCTCGCCGCCGCCGCGGCGGGCGGGCTTACACGTTGAAGCGGAACTCCACGACGTCGCCGTCGCGCATGACGTAGTCCTTGCCCTCCATGCGGGCCTTGCCACGGGCCCGGGCCTCGGCGACGGAGCCCGCTTCCATGAGGTCCTCGAAGGAGATGACCTCCGCCTTGATGAACCCCTTCTGGAAGTCGGTGTGGATCACCCCGGCGGCCTCGGGGGCCGTCGCACCCTTCCTGATGGTCCAGGCCCGCGCCTCCTTCGGCCCGGCCGTCAGGTAGGTCTGGAGCCCCAGGGTGTCGAAGCCGACGCGGGCCAGCGTGCTCAGGCCGGGCTCCTTCTGGCCGACGGTCTCCAGCAGCTCCATGGCCTCCTCCGGCTCCAGCTCGGCGAGGTCCGCCTCCAGCTTGGCGTTGAGGAAGATCGCCTCGGCTGGGGCGACCAGGGCGCGCTGCTCGTTCTTGAAGTCCTCGTCGGTCAGCTCGTCCTCGTCGACGTTGAAGACGTAGAGGAACGGCTTGACCGTCAGCAGGTGCAGCTCGCGCAGCGGCTCGGCGCGCTCGGTGCCCTGGGCGATGCCCGCGGAGAAGAGGGTGCGCCCCTCCTCCAGGATGCTCTTGGCCTCCTCGACGGCAGCGAGAGCCGGCTGCTTGTCCTTCTTGACCCGGGCCTCCTTGGCCAGGCGCGGCAGCACCTTCTCGATGGTCTGGAGGTCGGCCAGGATCAGCTCGGTGTTGATCGTCTCGATGTCGTCCTTGGGCGAGACCCTGCCGTCCACGTGCACGACGTTGTCGTCCTTGAACGCCCGGATGACCTGGCAGATCGCGTCGGACTCCCGGATGTGGGCCAGGAACTTGTTGCCCAGGCCCTCGCCCTCGCTGGCACCGCGCACGATGCCCGCGATGTCCACGAAATCGACGGTCGCCGGGACGATGCGCTCGGACTTGAACAGCTCGGCGAGCCGGGGCAGCCGGTCATCGGGGACCCCGACGACGCCGATGTTCGGCTCGATGGTGGCGAACGGGTAGTTGGCCGCCAGCACGTCGTTCTTGGTCAGGGCGTTGAACAGGGTCGATTTGCCGACATTCGGCAGACCGGCGATTCCGATCGTGAGCGACACGTTGACGACTTCCGGGATCAGGTTGCGGGAAACGGACGACAGTACCCGGCAAGTCTACGGGCGCCGCCTTCCCTCCTGCGGCCCCCGGGGTGGCGATCGTATGGGACGACAAGCGTGTCCATCACCCTTATATTCCTTTTTGCCGCCTTACGGTGTCGGAGTGGAACACAGCACGCACACACTCGGCGGCTCCCGGCACTCGCCCGCCGCGCTGTCCGGCGTCCCCCGCCCGGCGCGCGGGCCCGCCCGCCAGGAGCCGGCCCAGAACCGCCGCAGGCCCGGGCCGCGCCACCGGTCCCGCCGGCCCCGGACCAGGCTCACCGGGCTCGGCTGCGGCGTCATGGCGACGGCGGTCACTACCGGCGCGGCCTGGCTGAGCGAGGCATGCGGCGGCGACCGTCTCTACGGCTGCCTGTTCCTGGCGGTCGCCCTCGTCAGCGCGGCGTGGGTGCGGCCGTCCGACCTGCTCGGCGCCGCCGTCGCCGCGCCGATCGCCTTCGCCGCGGGGCTGGTGACGACCTGCGGGGCGACGGGCGTGATGACGGAGCTGGCGCTGCGCGCGCCGTGGCTGTTCGCCGGCACGGCGCTGGCCGCCGCGGTCGCGCTGGGACGCCGCACGGCACGGCTGGTGAGCGACCTGCGGCGGCAGCGCCGCGCCCGGCGGCCCGCTGCCACGCAAGCCGGCTGACCCGTCCACCGCGGCACCGCCCGCCGCCGCCCCGGCCCGTTCACCGGCCATGCGGCTGGCCCCTCGTCTCTCTCCCCGGGCTCCCCGCCCGCGACGGGACGGTGGTCGGCTGGCTGACGAGCCCCGTGGTGCCGTCTGGCGCGGGGCGCCCCGCCGCCGGGGCGCCGGGACGTCGTGCCCCAGCGGCGGCGCCTCGCGCGGATCAGTTCCCGGAGCTTTTGCCCCGGCGGACGGCGTCGCGGGCCCGGTCCAGCACCGCCGCGAACGGCCCGACGGCCACGTTGGCGGCCGCCGACTCCACGCCCGGGTGCGGGCGGGTGGGCGCCGTGGCCTCGGCGGCCCGGATCGCGGAAGCCATGGCGGCCAGCTGCTCGGGAGTGGCGTAACGCCGCAGGTGGAGGAACTCGTACCGCTCCTCGGCCCGGGCGTGCTTCATGACCTCCTCGCGCAGCGTGCGCAGCCGCGGCAGGAAGTCCGGATCACCCGGATCCATCTCGTCCAGGTCCTTCAGCCGTTCCTTGGCCCCGCGCTCCTCGGTCAGCCGCTCCTCGACGACCTGCTCCGCGCCGTCGAACAGCCCCCGGGCGGCCGGGTGCACGATCTCTTCCTCGGCCGTCTCATGGACGGCCAGCAGCCGCACCAGCTCGCGGAAGCGGTCCCGCCGCTCGTCGCCGCTGGCGCGTTCCACGTCGTCGAAGAGGTTCCTGATGTCGCCGTGCTGCCGCATCAGCAGGGCGACGACGTCGTCCTGGCCGCCCGCGGCGTCGGTGCGTGCGTCATCCGTCATGTGGGTGTGCTCCCTCTCCCGCTCAGCCGTGGACCCGCAGCGAAGGGTCGGGGTGCTCGCCCTCGGTCTCCAGCCGGTACTCGCGGCCGAACATCTCCCGGTGCATCTCCATCACCCGGTCACTGGCCGGCGGTTCCTCGCCCTGCAGGCGCTCCTGCATCGCCTCGAACCGTTCGTGCGCCTCCCGCACGTAGCCGGCGCCGAGGGTGGTGAGGTCGATCTGGGTGTCCAGCAGCTCGCGGATGTAGCCCTTGTTCGGCTCGAACTTCACCGGCTCGGGCAGCTCGGCGGGCAGCAGCTCCTCGGGGTCGCGCCCGTCGTGGCGCCGCATCAGCTCGCAGGCGGCCCGCAGCTGCTCGATCTCCATGTTCAGGTGCAGCTCCCAGATGGCGCGGACCTTCGGGTCGGGCTCCTGCTGCAGGAAGGAGTAGTACAGGTAGCACTCGTTGTACTCGTGGTTGACCAGCTGCTCCCACCAGGTCTCGCCGGGGTCGACGAGTGACTCGTAGTGGGTGACATGCTCCTCCTCGATCAGCCCGATCTCCTGGTAGAGCTGGCGGGCGATCGGTTCCATGTACTCGGGGCCGACGTTCAGGTAGAAGTTCATGGTCTGCTGCTCGGCCGCCATGATCGTCAGCGCGTGCAGCTTCGACAGGGGGTGCGCCTGGTTCCGGTCGTACGGGTCGCGGACGTTGTCGACCGGGTCCCGGTGGTGGAACCGTGTGGGCCGTCCCGGCATGACCTCCGTGAGGTTGTCGACGATCTCCTCCGCCTTGCGGTGCTCGATCATCTCGTAGAGGTTGGCGTACCGGTACAGGTGGTCGAAGTCCTCCAGCACGCCGAACTGGTAAGCCTGCTTCAGGTACGGATCGGGCTCCATCCGGGCCACCCACGCCGTCAGGTCGACGGCGACCTGCTCGTAGGCGATCGTGGTCTCCAGCACCGAAGCGACGCCGGGGAGCAGCCAGTTGACGGCTTTCTGCTGCTGCGCCTCGCAGTAGCGGACGCTCGCGAGCTGGCGCTTGACCTCGGGGTCGGGGCAGTGCCGGGCCATGTGGTGGCTGAACATCAGGGCCTCGACCTCGATGCCGTTCATCGTGATGATCCGGCAGCGGGTGTAGGGGTCGCAGCGGTCGGGGTCGATCGGGTCGACGTTCAGCTCCCGCCAGTTCCGGACCTGGCGGTCCAGCGGGACGCCACGCTCTCGCAGGGGGTTGAAGGTCACAGAGGGCTCCCATCGCCCGGGGCATGTTCGCGGACGTGACCTCCGCTTCCACCACCCCGTGGCGGATCAAACGGGAGAGGCCGCCGCGGCACCCCTTCGGCCGATGACGAGCCCCCGGAAAGCCGCCGGGTTCAGCCGCGCACCTTGGCGGCGGCCTCGGCACGCAGGTCGCGGCGGAGCTCCTTGGGGAGGGAGAACTGGATGTGCTCCTTCATCGGCTCCACGATCTCCACGTCGGCGAAGCCGCGCTCGGCGAGCCAGTCGATGACGCCGTCGACGAGCACGTCGGGCACCGAGGCGCCCGAGGAGAGGCCGACGGTGGTCACGCCGGTGAGCCACGCCTCGTCGATCTCGGAGGCGTCGTCCACGAGATACGCCGCCTTGGCTCCCGCCCCCAGCGCCACCTCGACCATGCGGTTGGAGTTCGAGGAGTTCTTCGAGCCGACGACGAGCACGAGGTCGGACCGGGACGCGACCTGCTTGATCGCGGTCTGGCGGTTCTGCGTGGCGTAGCAGATGTCGTCGCTCGGCGGGCTGAGGAGGTTGGGGAAGCGGCGCTTGAGCGCGCCCACGGTCTCCATCGTCTCGTCCACCGACAGCGTCGTCTGGGAGAGCCAGACGACCTTGTCGGGGTCGCGGACCGTGACGTTCTCGACGTCGTCGGGGCCGTCCACGAGCGTGATGTGGTCGGGTGCCTCGCCGCTGGTGCCGATGACCTCCTCGTGCCCCTCGTGACCGATCAGGAGGATGTCGTAGTCCTCCTTGGCGAAGCGGACGGCCTCCTTGTGCACCTTGGTGACCAGCGGGCAGGTGGCGTCGATGGTGGCGAGCTTGCCGCGCTCGGCCTCCTCGTGGACCTCCGGGGCCACGCCGTGCGCGGAAAAGATCACGATCTCGCCCTCGGGGACCTCGGAGGTCTCCTCGACGAAGATGGCGCCCTTGCGCTCCAGTGTCCGGACGACGTGCTTGTTGTGGACGATCTCATGGCGGACGTAGATCGGGGGGCCGTACTGCTCGAGGGCGCGCTCTACCGCGATCACCGCCCGGTCGACCCCGGCGCAGTATCCGCGGGGAGAGGCGAGCAGGACGCGGCGGGCGGCGGGGGTCGGCTCGGTCATGTGCCCATCGTACGGGTGCGGGCCACGGCGCCCGCCCTGGTGTCCGCGCGGTGTCAGTGGCGGGCGCTAGCGTGGCCGCATGGCAGTGGAGAACTCGGCGGAGGCGCCGCTCCCGGTCGGCGAGGTGTCGCGGCTGATCGGCGGCTGGATCGACCGGCTCGGCTCGGTGTGGGTCGAGGGCCAGATCACGCAGCTGTCGCGCCGGCCCGGCTTCGGCGTCGTCTTCCTCACGCTGCGCGACCCGTCCCAGGACGTCTCGCTCACGGTGACGTGCTTCCGCGGTGTCTTCGACAAAGTGGCGGAGCTGATAAGCGAGGGCGCCCGGGTCGTGGTCTACGGCAAGCCCGAGTGGTACGCGCGGCGCGGGCAGCTGTCGCTGCGGGCGGCGGAGATCCGCGCCGTGGGCGTCGGGGAGCTGCTGCTGCGGCTGGAGCGGCTGCGGCGCGCGCTCGCCGCCGAGGGGCTGTTCGCCGAGGAGCGCAAGCGCCCGCTGCCGTTCCTGCCGCGCCGGATCGGCCTGGTGACCGGCCGCGCCTCCGCCGCCGAGCGCGACGTCCTGCAGAACGCGCGGCTGCGCTGGCCGGCCGTCCGCTTCGCCGTGCGGAACGTGGCGGTCCAGGGGGTGCACGCGGTGCCGCAGGTGATCGAGGCGGTCCGGGAGCTGGACGCGGACCCCGAGGTGGACGTGATCATCGTGGCGCGCGGCGGCGGCAGCGTGGAGGACCTGCTGCCGTTCTCGGACGAGGAGCTGGTGCGGGCGGTCGGCGCGTGCCAGACGCCGGTGGTCTCGGCGATCGGGCACGAGCCGGACTCGCCGCTGCTCGACCTGGTGGCGGATTTGCGCGCCTCGACGCCGACGGACGCGGCCAAGCGCGTCGTGCCGGACGTCGGCGAGGAGCAGGCCCGGGTGCGGCAGCTGCGGGAGCGGGCCCGGTGGGTGATGCGGTCGCTGCTGGACCGGGAGGAGCGCGGGCTGGCCTCGGTGCGCTCCCGGCAGGTGCTGGCCGAGCCGCACCTGATGGTCCAGCGGCGCCAGGAGGAGGTAACGGAGCTGACGCGGCGGGCCCGGCACACGATGCGGCACCTGCTGGACCGGGCGGCCAGCGACCTGGAGCACACCCGGGCCCGGGTGCTGGCGCTCTCCCCCGCCGCGACGCTCAAGCGCGGCTATGCGGTGCTCCAGCGCGAGGACGGGCACGCGGTGCGCGCGGCGGACGAGGTGCGCGGGGGCGAGCCGCTGCTGGCGCGGGTGGCCGAAGGGTCGTTCCAGGTCACCGTCGCCGGCCAGGACGCGCCGCGGGATGAGCCCGCGGATTAGGGTGGCAGCCATGACGGAACCAGAGGCGGCCGGGGCCCTCAGCTACGAGCAGGCGCGCGACGAACTGATGGACGTGGTGCGGAAGCTGGAGGCGGGCGGCGTCACGCTCGAGGAGTCGCTGGCGCTGTGGGAGCGCGGCGAGGAGCTGGCGGCCGTCTGCGGGCGGTGGCTGCAAGGGGCGCGCGAGCGGCTCGACGCGGCACTCGCGCGGGACACCGCCGATGAGCAGGCCGACGGGCAGGAGGAGCGGGGCGGAGGGCAGCGGCAGGCCGCGGACGGCGCCGCTGCCGAGGACGGCGGCGACGAGACCGGCCGCGTGGTGTTCCCCTAGCCCCGGCTGGTGCCCGTGGCCGGGAGCGCGCTCAGCGCGGCTGGAGCGAGGCGGCGAAGCGCTCCAGCGAGCCGAACGGTGCGGTGCCGTAGACGATGGTGGTGCCGCCCGGCTCCGTGCGGACCAGCGCGTCGTACTTGGGGCCCTCGTAGCGGGCCCACTCCTCGCCGCCGACCCGGGTGGTCTCGCCGGTGTCCTCGGCCTGGTGGGTGAGCGAGGACACGAAGCCGTCCGCGCTGCCGTCGGACTGGGCCAGGGCGGCGTAGTGGTCGTCGGGGTCGACGAAGCCGAGCCGCCAGGTGGGGCCGAAGTCGCTCTGCGGCTCGTAGCGCACGGAGGTGGCCCGCCACTCGTCGGGAAGTCCGCGCGGCACCAGCACGTCGAACGGCGCGACCCGCGCGGCGGTGCTGGCGGCCACCTCGTACTCGACGGACCGGGGTTCGGCCACGGAGTCCTCGCCGGGGATGAAGACGTACAGCGCGAAGGCACCGGCGCAGATCACCACCATGGACAGCACCATGTCGCGCACGGTCTTCAGCTTCCGCCGGGCGGGCGCCACAGCCGCCTGGCCCGTCTCGCGCGTCCCGGTCTCCTCCCGCGCCGTCATCTCGTCCGTCTCGCTCCTGTCGCTGGACACCCCTCCATGGTGGCGCACGCGCGCGGCTGGCCCGGACCCACCCCCCGCAATGTGCTCATCAGTCGGTCCACGTGCTCAGATGTTGCGGCTGGCGCTACGCTCGAACCACCCTCAACCAGGCCAGAAAGGTGCCAGCCGATGCCTGAACACCACCATCTGCCGCCCTCGCTCGACGTCTCACCCGCCGCTCCGGACCGGAACCTCGCGCTGGAGCTGGTCCGCGTCACCGAGGCGGGGGCGATGGCCTCCGGCCGCTGGGTCGGGCGCGGCGACAAGAACGGCGCGGACGGGGCCGCCGTCCGCGCCATGCGCACGCTCATCTCGACCGTGTCGATGAACGGCGTCGTCGTCATCGGCGAGGGCGAGAAGGACGAGGCGCCCATGCTCTTCAACGGGGAGCGCGTGGGCGACGGCTCGGGCCCGGAGTGCGACGTGGCCGTCGATCCGGTGGACGGCACCACCCTGACGGCCAAGGGCATGGGCAACGCCGTCTCGGTGCTGGCCGTGGCCGAGCGGGGCGCGATGTTCGACCCGAGCGCCGTGTTCTACATGAACAAGCTCGCCACCGGCCCGGAGGCGAGTGAGTACGTGGACATCGACGCGCCCCCCGCGGTCAACGTCCGGCGGGTCGCCCGGGCCAAGGGCGGCGCGCCCGAGGACGTCACCGTCGTCATCCTCGACCGCCCGCGCCACGCGGACATCGTGCGGGAGGTCAGGGAGAGCGGCGCCCGCATCAAGTTCATCCAGGACGGCGACGTGGCGGGCGCCATCATGACCGTGCGCGAGGGCACCGGCGTCGACCTGCTGCTGGGCATCGGCGGGACGCCTGAGGGCATCATCGCCGCCTGCGCGATCAAGTGCCTGGGCGGCACCATCCAGGGCAAGCTGTGGCCGAAGGACGAGGAGGAGCGGCGGGCGGCCCTCGACGCCGGCCACGACCTGGACGCGGTGCTTCACACCGACGACCTGGTGCGCGGCGAGAACGTCTTCTTCGTCGCGACCGGCATCACCGACGGCGAGCTGCTGCGGGGCGTCCGCTACCGGGCCGAGACAGCCACGACCCAGTCGCTGGTGATGCGGTCACGGTCGGGCACGATCCGGCAGATCGACTCGACACACCGCCTGTCGAAGCTGCGCGCCTACAGCGCCATCGACTTCGACCGCGGCCGCTGAGGAGCGGCCCGGTGCCCGGGGGCCGCCGCATGCGCGCGGGCGGCGGCCCCTGGCACGGCGTCAGGCGACGCGGCCGCTGGACGACGCGGACGCCGTCTCGCGCCGGCGCCGGCGGCTGAGGACGACACGGCGCTCGGCGGCGGTCAGGCCGCCCCACACGCCGTAGGGTTCGGGCTGCATCAGCGCGTGCTCCCGGCACTCCAGCAGCACGGGGCAGCGGGCGCAGACCGCCTTGGCCGCCTGTTCACGCGACAGCCGGGCGGCCGTGGGCTCCTGGGAGGGGGCGAAGAAGAGTCCGGCCTCATCCCGCCGGCACGCGGCTGCCGAGTGCCACGGACCCGCCAGGTCTCTCGACGTGCGCTGGGCGGGAACGGCCGAGGCCCACTGAGACTCCTGTGGCGGTGATGGTTGCAGCACGGTCCACTCCTGACGACGGCTACGGGTCGCTGCTCTCCGACGGGACCCTCACCCGCGCGCCGCGGCGTGCCGCAGTTCACCCTTCCCGCCCTGCGGCCAAACGAGTGACGGTCCCCCCAGCCCTACCCGCTGTGCGCGCGCTTATGCACGGAGCGACGATATGACCGGTCGTATGAGTGCGGTTGCCGCTATCTCAGCGCCGTCCCGGGCGCTCAGCGCTCCCCGCCGCGGAGATCCTGGATGCGCCGCCCCGCCACGGGCTTCGCCTCAACGCCCCCGCAGATGGCCACGCCCCGGACCAGGATGACGGGAGCGGCCGGATCGGCGGCCTCGGTCTCGGCGACCTCGAAGCCGCCCATGATGCCGCTGCCGCCGTTGCGCAGCGAGACGTTCTCCGGAACCCTGATCTCGACGCCGCCGCACAGCGCCGTCGCGTTGATCACGACGTGCTGCTGGTCGAAGACCGCCTCGGTCAGGTCCAGTTCCACACCCCCGCACACCGCGACCGCGTTGATCGTCCCGCCGACACGCCACGTGCCCTGGCGACTGGCGCCGCTCATGATGGCCACGACGTTCTTGCTGCGCGGCCCGGAGCCCGGCGCCGCCGCCGGGGACAGCACCGGCGTCTGCTCCCGCTGCCCCGCCGGCAGATCACTGATCAGCGGCCGCAGCTCGCCGACCGTCTTCGCGCGGTAGGCCGCCTCGACGCGCTCGGCGTGCTCCTCCGCGTCCAGCCGTCCTTCGGCGAGCGCTTCCCCCAGGATCTCGGCGACGCGGTCGCGGTCGGCATCGGACGCCCGGACGGCCTGCGGGTCACCGGGCTTGCCCAGCGGCACGGCGGGAGGGTTCTCGGCGGTCACGCCGTCCAGCGTACCGACTCGCGATACATCGCGACCAGAGCAATTACCGCGATCGGGACGGGATATGGCAGCGTAAGGCCTCACAAAACGCCAGGAAAGCGACGAGAGATCAGCTTTCCCGGCGTTCCCGGACTATCCGTCTCGACGCCGCGAGGAGATTCCCGGTGCTTACCGTCGGAGACACGTTCCCCCCGTACGACCTGACCGCCTGCGTCGGCCTGGACGCCGAAAAGGCGTTCACGCGGATCGACCACACCACCTACGGCAGCATGTGGCGCGCCGTCTTCTTCTGGCCCAAGGACTTCACGTTCGTGTGCCCCACGGAGATCGCGGCGTTCGCCAGGCTCAACGGCGACTTCCTCGAGCGGGACACGCAACTGCTCGGGGTCTCCGGCGACTCGGAGTACGTGCACTACGCCTGGCGCCGCTCCCACGAGGACCTGCGGGACCTGCCGTTCCCGATGCTGTCCGACAGCCGCCACGAACTGATGCGCGCCTGCGGCGTGCAGGACGCCGACGGCTTCGCCCAGCGCGCCGTCTTCCTGGTCGACCCCGGCAACGTCGTCCGCTTCGCCATGGTCACCGACGGCTCGGTGGGGCGTAACCCCAGCGAGGTGCTGCGCGTGCTCGACGCCCTCCAGACCGACGAGCTGTGCCCCTGCAACTGGACGAAGGGCGAGCCCACCCTCGACCCGGTCGCCCTGCTCGCCGGGGCCTGAGGGCGGCGGCGATGGGACTCGACGAGGTGCGGGCGGCGCTGCCGCCCTACGCGCGGGACCTGCGGCTCAACCTCGGCTCGGTCATCGGCAACTCCCCGCTGCCCGCTCCCCTGCTGTGGGGAACCGTGCTGGCCTGCGCCATGGCGTCAGGCTCGGCGGCCGTGCTGCGCGAACTGGAGCCGGAGGCACGCAAGAACCTGTCCGAAGAGGCCTACACCGCGGCCAGGACCGCCGCCAGCGTCATGGCGATGAACAACGTCTTCTACCGGGCCCGCCACCAGCTCGGCGACCCCGCCTACCAGACGATGCCCGCTGGGCTGCGGATGTCGGCCCTCGCCGATCCGGGCGTGCCCCGGGCCGACTTCGAGCTGTGGTCGCTGGCCGTCTCCGCGCTCGGCGGCTGCGGCCAGTGCCTGTCGGCGCACGAACGGGCCCTGCGCGAGGCCAGGGTGTCACGGGAGACCGTGCGGGAGGCGCTGAAGATCGCGGCGGTGGTGCGCGCCGCCGGGGTCACCCTGGACGCCGAAGCCGTGCTGGCCGAGCAGCCCTGACAGCCGCGGGCCCCGGGGCCCGGGCGGTGCCCCGGGCCAGCCGCTCAGCTCCCGCCGGCGGGGGCGGGCAGCGCCACCTCGAACCACACGAGCTTGCCCGTCCCCAGGCGGGTGGCGCCCCACCGCCGGGCCAGCCGCTGCACCAGGTACAGGCCGCGCCCGCCCTCGTCGGCGGGCCCGGCCTGCCGCAGCCGGGGCAGCTGCGGGACGTCGTCGCCCACCTCGCAGCGCAGCACGTCGGTGCGGAGCAGACGGACCGTCACTGGCCGCTCGGCGTACCGGACGGCGTTGGTGACGACCTCGCTGACGAGCAGCTCGACCGAGTCCTCAAGCTCCGTCAGGTCCCAGCTGGCCAGGCTTTCCCGCACCAGCCGCCGCGCCTCGCGCACCGACTCCGCCCGCGGGTCGAGCTGGCGGAGCGTCACGTGGTCCGGCGAGATGCCCTCGAAGCGGGCCGCCAGCAGCGCAATGTCGTCGTCGCGGTCGCCGTGCCCGACGATGCCGAGGATCTCGTCGCACAGCGGCTCCAGCGGCGGCGCGGTGTCCTGCCGGGTCAGCGACGCCGTCTCGGTCAGCTTCTCCCGCAGGTGCTCCACGCCCGACCAGACGTCCCGCGTGCGGGACTCCACCAGCCCGTCGGTGTACAGCACCAGCGTGGCGCCCTGCGGCGCGTCGAACTCGACCGGCTCGAAGTCCACGCCGCCCACGCCGATCGGCGCGTTCGGCGGCAGGTCCACGCGCTCGGTGCTGCCGTCCAGCCGCAGCAGCACCGGCGGCGGATGGCCCGCGTTGGCGGCGGTGATGCGGTGCGACACCGGGTCGTAGACCGCGTACAGGCAGGTCGCCATGCGGTCGGTGCCCAGCCGCTGCGCCTGTTCGTCGAGGTGGTGCAGCACCTCCTGCGGCGGCAGGTCGAGCCCGGCAAGCGTCTGCACGGTCGTCCGCAGCTGGCCCATGATCGCGGCCGAGGTGGTGGAGTGGCCCATCACGTCGCCCACCACCAGGGCGACACGGCTGCCGGGCAGCGGGATGGCGTCGTACCAGTCGCCGCCGACGCGCGCGGACTGGGCAGCCGGCAGGTAGCGGCTGGCCAGGCGCACGCCCGTGGGCTGCGGCAGGTCGTCCGGCAGCATCGTCCGCTGCAGCTCGTCCGCGATCGAGGCCTCCCGGCCGTACAGCGCCGCCTTGTCCACGCCCAGCGCGGAGTGCGTGGCCAGCTGCTGCGCGACCTGGAGGTCCTCCTGCTCGAACGCCTCGCGCTCCGGGTGGCGCAGGAAGACGGCCGCGCCGATGACGCGGCGCCGCCCGCGCAGCGGGGCGATGATGGCCCGCCGTTCCTCGGGCGGCAGCTCGGCGCCGGTCAGCTCCCGCAGCGCAGCCCTGGGCACCTGGGAGTCGGTGAACACCGGCCGCACGCCGCGCAGCACCTCGGCCAGCGGCCCGTTGCCCCGCACGTCCACCTTGGGCAAGGCAGCCGACAGCAGCGGCAGCACCGAGTCGGTGGCGCCCGCGGCGGGGCTGTCGCCGAGCGCAAGCGTGTCCGGGATGCGGTCGGTGCGGCGGAGCTTGAGCACCCACGGCGTCACCGGCTGCTCGTCGCCGATGGGCAGCGGCTGCCGCAGGTAGACCAGGATGGCGTCGGAGAACGTCGGCACGGAGGCGCGGCACAGGCCCAGCACGATCTCGTCGACCGCCATGCCGCGCGCGATCCGGCGGGTGGCGGACCCCACGAACCGCAGCCGCTCGGTCGCGCGCGTGCCGCCGTCCCGCTCCTCCGGGGCGTCCCCCGCGGTGCCGGGAACGTCACGACCGGTGCCGACGACAGGGTGCTCCGCGGTGTCGCGCCCGGCGCGGGCGTGCGGCAGCGCGGTTCTCTCGGCACGAGAGGCTACGTCCGCTGTACGTGCCACGTGCTGCGGTGGGGTCGGGTCCGTCACGGGGGGATGTCCATCCGTCCAAGCGGGAACGAGCGTGAGGTGCGGGAGCGTTGGGCCGGTGTCGCGGGTCGTGCGGTCGTGGGGGCGATCCTACGGTCGACGCCCGGGGGCGTATCAAGAGGTTCTCGTGCGCTGTGGCGGGCCGGTGACGCTCTGGGGGCGGTCCCAGTCCCGCGGCAGGGCCGGCACCGGCCAGGCGGGGTCCGGCCGCCAGCGGGGCCAGTCCTGGCTGAAGGGCGGCCCCCAGCTGCCGATCAGGCGTGCCGCGTCCTCGGCCGCGGCACGGACGCGCCTGGCCTGCCCGGCGTCCAGCAGCCCGGCCTCGCGCGCTTGGGCAAACTCGTCTTCGTCCAGCCACTCCCAGCTGCGGTCGGGATAGACCGCGATGTCAAGGAAATGATCCTCCGAATCGACCCCGCCCGCCCAGCGGTCGCGGGGTGCTTCCAGGTTGACGTACCAGTTCTTGAAGCGCCAGTGCCGTTCCCAGAAAAGCCAGACCGACCACGGCCGCCCGGGCTCGGCGAGCTTCAGCACGCCCATGCCCGTCCAGGGGGCGCGTATGGTGGTGCGGGGACGGGTGTAGCGGGTGGCCAGCGGCTCGTCGTCCAGCCGGGAACCGTCGGCGAAGGCGGGGCGCACGCACTCGGTGCCCGGCGCCAGCCAGACGGCCAGCAGGCCGGGCGAGTCCTGCACGACGGTGACGGGGCGGCAGACGGAGAAGCCGGGGCCGTTGTTGGTGCGGTAGCGCCACAGGATCTGGTCGCCGGGCCGCCAGCGGCCGGGCGGGCCGCCCGGCCGGCGGGCCGTGCCGCCGCGGGCGGCCCCGTCAGTCTCCGTTGTCATCCCGGCATGGTATGCCGGCCGAGGGGTCAGGGGTGTGTCATCCGCAGCACATCCAGGGCCTCGTCAAGCTGTTCCAGCGTCAGCTCGCCGCGGTCGACGTAGCCGCCGTCGAGCACGGCCTCGCGGATGGTCTTGCGCTCCGCCAGCGCCCGCTTGGCGACCTTGGCGGCCTCCTCGTAGCCGATGTAGCGGTTGAGGGGGGTGACCACCGACGGGGAGGACTCGGCGTACTCGCGGGCGCGCTCGGCGTTGGCGGTGATGCCGTCGATGGTGCGGTCGGCCAGCACGCGGCAGGCGTTGGCCAGCAGCCGGATCGACTCCAGCACGTTCTTGGCCATCACCGGCAGCATCACGTTCAGCTCGAAGTTGCCGGAGGCGCCGGCAGTGGTGACGGTCGCGTCGTTGCCGATGACCTGGGCGGCGACCATGAGCACGGCCTCGGGGATGACCGGGTTGACCTTGCCCGGCATGATCGAGGAGCCCGGCTGGAGGTCGGGCAGCGCGATCTCGGCCAGGCCGGTGCGGGGGCCCGAGCCCATCCAGCGCAGGTCGTTGCAGATCTTGGTGAGCGAGACGGCGATGGTGCGCAGCTGCCCGGAGGTCTCCACCAGGCCGTCGCGGGCGCCCTGCGCCTCGAAGTGGTCGCGGGCCTCGGTCAGCGGCAGCCCGGTGGCGCGGGCGACCTCGGCGATCACGGCGGCGGAGAAGCCGGGCGGGGTGTTGATGCCGGTGCCGACGGCGGTGCCGCCCAGCGGCAGCTCGGCCAGGCGCGGCAGCGAGGCGCGCAGCCGCTCGGCGCCGTACCGCACCTGCGCGGCGTACCCGTTGAACTCCTGGCCGAGGGTGACCGGCGTGGCGTCCATCAGGTGCGTGCGGCCGGACTTGACCACCTCGGCGAACTCCTCGCCCTTGCGCTCCAGGGCGGCGGCGAGGTGGTCGAGGGCGGGGACGAGCTCCTCAGTGACGGCCGCGGTGGCCGCGATGTGGATCGAGGAGGGGAAGACGTCGTTGGACGACTGGCTGGCGTTGACGTGGTCGTTGGGGTGCACCGGGCGGCCGAGGCGCTCGGTGGCGAGGGTGGCGACGACCTCGTTCATGTTCATGTTCGACGAGGTGCCCGAACCGGTCTGGAAGACGTCGACGGGGAAGTGGTCGTCCCAGGCGCCCTCGGCGACCTCCTGCGCGGCCTGCGCGATGGCCTTGGCCATGTCAGGCTCCAGGACGCCAAGCTCGGCGTTGACCGTGGCGGCCGCCGCCTTGATCCGGGCCAGGGCCGCGATGTGGGCGCGTTCCAGGCGCTGCCCGGAGATCGGGAAATTCTCCACGGCGCGCTGGGTCTGCGCCCGCCACTTGGCGTGGGCGGGGACCCGCACCTCGCCCATCGAGTCGTGCTCGATCCGGTATTCGTTCGTCCCACTCATGGCCTCGAATCTACCCGAGCCCCCCGCGCGGCCCTCGGGCCGCACGGGGGGCGGGGGCGTCACTCGGTCCGCAGGCCGTCGGGCCGGGTCAGGCGCCACAGCAGCGGCATGCTGGCCAGCGTCATCGCGGCGATCACGGCGACGCCGGCGCCGGCCATCGGCAGGAACGAGAACCAGTCGTCGACCGGCACGTTCACCAGATTCGTCAGCACCGCGCCCAGGGCGGTGCCCACGGCGGAGGCGAGCACGAGCCCGAGCACGACGGGTATGGCGGTCTGCCACAGCACGGACAGGCCCAGCGCCGAGCGCGGGGTGCCGTAGGCGACGAGGACGGCGAGCTGGCGCTTGCGCTCGCGCAGCTGCTCGACCAGCGACAGCAGCAGGCTCGCGCCCATCAGCGCCATGATGCCGCACGCCCCGACGACCAGGGCGCTGCTCAGGGTCCGGAACTGCGACGAGGTGCCGTCGCTGCCCACCGTCGAGACAGTGACGTCCCGCTCACTGTCCCACTCGAGAGTGCGGAGCTGCTCGAGGGTGTGCGGCTGGGCGGGGTCGGTGACCAGGTAGGCGGCCGTCTCGGCGCCGTCGCCGAACCGGGCCGGGTCGAGCGTGCCGGGGGTGGCCAGGACGCTGCTGCCGTACCAGGTGCCGGCGTCGGTGGGCTGCGACTCGACGCTGCGTGCGCCCTCCGGCACGGTCCAGGTGCTGCCGTCGCCGTCGGTGAAGCGGATCTGGCCGCCGGGGGAGGCGGCGACGGCGCCGGAGAGGAAGACGTCACCGTCGGCGCAGTCGCCGGTCCGCGCCAGGGCGCGCAGCGCGTCGCAGTCGCCGACCACGACGGAGACGTAATCGCCGTCCAGTTCGCCGTAGCCGTTGACCAGGGTGATCGCGTCGGTCACGCCGGGAGCCGCCGTGAACTGAGCGGCCTCCTGCCTGGCCGTCGCGGCGTCGTCATAGACGGAGACCTTCGCCTGGAAACCGCCGTCCGCCACGGCGTCGGCGGTCTCCACCGTGCGCACACCGGCGAACACCATGTACAGCGCGGTGGCACCGGCCACGGCGATGGTGATGCCGCTGACGGCACGGGCCGCGCTGCCGCTGCTGAGCTGGAGCCGGCGCGCGGCGAGCTGCCAGGACACCGGACCCCCGCCGAGGGAGCCGACGACGCGCTCGACGAGCCACGGCAGCAGGATCGTGACGGCCACGAGCAGCAGCAGGATGCCCGCGACGGTCTCCACCTGGCCGAGGCGCTGGCGCACGGCCTCGCCGCCCTGGCTGGCGATGTGCCCGATGAGCAGCAGGCCGACCGCGCCGGGCACGAGCCGCCAGGTGAGCCGCCGGCGGCGGTCCCCGGCGGCGCGCACCACACCGAGCGGCTGGATGGCCACCCCGCGCAGCGCGACGAGCGTGACGGCGACCGCCAGCACCGGCACGGCCACGAAGATAAGGACGGCGAGCGGCAGCGAGGGCGTGACGTCCGAGGGGTACGCGCTGTAGCTGCCGATGGTGACCGAGTTGGCCGCCTGCCGCAGCAGCAGGTAGCCGCCGGCGCCGAGCGCGAGGCCCAGGAGGGTGCCGGCCAGCGTCTCCCCCGCGGCGATGCGGCGGGCCGTCGCGATGTCGGCGCCGACCAGGCGGAGCGCGGCGAGCCTGCGGTCGCGGCGCTCGCCGCCGACGCGGGCCGCGGCGGCGAGGAAGACGAGGACCGGCGCCAGCAGCACCACACACGCCACCAGGGCGAGCAGCAGCAGCTCCGGCCGCACCTCTCCCTCGTCGTTAAGCGCGCCGCCGAAGCCCTGGGTGCGGAAGGTGCCGGACTCGTCCAGGGAGAGGTCGTCGGAGCCGAGGTAGAAGTACAGCTCCATCGGCCCGCGCAGGCCCTCGTCACCGATGACGCCGGCGCGCTCGTAGTCGAGGCGCTCGGCGAGCAGCTCGCCCTCAGGGGAGTCCAGCAGCCGGCCGAGCGCCGGGGACACCACCATCTCGCCGGGACCGGGGTAGGCGTCGAGACCGGGTGGCGGCGGAGCGGTCGTCCCGGCTCCGGCGTCGGGGCTGACGGTCATGCCGCTGATCTGGTCGTCGCCGTAGAAGGTGGTCTCCTGCCGGAACAGGACGGTGTCGGGTCCCGGCTCCGTCTCCTCGCAGGTGACGAAGTCATTGAAGCAGACGGGCCACCGGGCGTCCTCGCGCTGTTCGCCGGCGGTGAGGGCGTTCGGCAGCGAAGCGGCGAGCAGCAGCACCGTGACACCGAGCGCGGTGCCGAGGGCGGTCAGCGCGGTGCGGACCCAGCCGGACCGCCCCCCGGCGAGGGCGAAGCGGGCGCCGAGGCGCAGGTCGCGCGCCCAGGTAGCCAGCGTGCTCACGCCACCCCCTGCATGTCCCGGGCCCGGCCGTCGCGGACGACGACCTCGCGGTCGGAGTAGGCGGCGACGCGGGACTCGTGGGTGACGAGGACGACGGCGGCGCCGGTCTCGCGGGCGGCGTCGGTGAACAGGCCCATGACGCGTTCGCCGTTGAGGGAGTCCAGCGCGCCGGTCGGCTCGTCGGCGAACAGGACACGGGGCCGGGTGACCAGGGCGCGGGCGACGGCGACGCGCTGGCCCTGGCCGCCGGAGATCTGGCCGGGGCGGTGGTGGCGCACGTCGTCCACCTCCAGGCGCTCCAGCCACGCGGTGGCCCTGGCCTCGGCCTCGCGGCGGCTGGTGCCGGTCAGGCGCAGCGGCAGCGCGACGTTCTCCACGCAGGTCAGCTCGGGGACGAGCTGGCCGAACTGGAAGACGAAGCCGAACTGGGTGCGGCGCAGCTCGCTGCGTGCGGCGTCGGAGAGGGCCGAGACGTCGCGGCCGTCGTAGATCACGGTGCCCTCGTCGGGCGGGACGATCCCGGCCAGGCAGTGCAGCAGGGTCGACTTGCCCGAGCCCGAGGGGCCCATGACGGCGACGATCTCGCCGGCGTCGATGGCGAAGTCGGCGCCGGCGAGGGCGGGCGTGGCGCCGTAGGTCTTACGCAGTCCGGTGGCGGTCAGCAGCGGCATTACTTGGTCACCTCCGAGGCGAGCCGGTCGAGGCGGGCGGCGGTCAGCTCCAGCCACCGCAGGTCGGCCTCGAGGTGGAAGAGAGCGTGGTCACAGATGAGCTGGTCGGCGAGGTCACCCTCGCGCTTGCGCCGGGTCAGCTCGCGCATGGTGCGCAGGTGCGCGGCGCGCTGGGTGTCCAGGAGTGCGGCGGCGTCCCGGCCGGTGAGGAGGGAGAGGACGACCTTCGCGTAGAGCGTGGAGGTCAGGTAGGGCTCGGGCTTCTCGGGCTGGGACAGCCAGCGCTCGACGTCGGTGATGCCGGCGTCGGTGATGGCGTAGCGCTTGCGCTCCGGGCCGCCGCCGGGTTCGGTGCCCTCCACCTCCACGAGGCCGTTCTTCAGGTGGCGCGAGAGCGTGGCGTAGACCTGGCCGTAGTGCAGCGGCCGGTCGTGCCCGAAGTGAGCGTCGAAGGCGCGCTTGAGGTCGTAGCCGTGTCTGGGCCCGGCCTCCAGCAGCCCCAGGAGGGTATGGCTGATGGACATGCCGAGCACTATACACGCCGTGTATAAACACGGTGTATAGCCGAGGTGAGGAGCGGAACGGCCCCGGTGAGCACGCCAAGGCGTCACCGCCGCAACGGTTCGGACAAGCCCCGCGCCCGTGACCGGATCACCCCGTACCGTGAGACGGGAGGCAGGCGGCCGAGGGCCACCGCCGGGCCGTCACCAGGCAACGCTGCTGACAATCGCTGCGTCTGGTCTCCTAGCGAACGCAGAGGAACGCACAGGAGGGCTGATGACTGGCGTGGGTCATGCGGGGAGGGCGACGGCCCGTGGATAAGCAGGCAGCCGCCTCACCCACCGCTCCGGCCGCCCGGTCGGCCCCCGCGCCCGCCTCGGGCAGCCCGGCCCGGCCCGCGCCGAGCGCCGCCCTGCGCTCAGCCGCCCGCGCCGCCGGGGCCCGTGCCGCCGCCCTGGCCCGCAAGCCGTACTGGGAGCGGCCCCACGACAACTGGATCGTGCGGCGCTGGCCCGACCTGACAGCCTGCCTCGTCGCCACGTTCTTCTTCTGGCTGTCGCTCACGCCCTCGCTGGTGCCGCGCCCCTGGTACTACCAGGGCGTCGTCGGCGGCATCACGGCCGCCATAGGCTACGGGCTCGGCGCCCTCGCCAGCTGGCTGTACCGGCTGCTGGCGCCCTGGCGGCCCTCGGAGCGCGTCCGGGCCCGCTGCTGGCTGGTGTACCTGCTGGTGCTGCCGTGGGCGGTCGGCATCATGCTCGGCCAGAGCGCGGACATGCAGCGGGAGCTGCGGCGGCTCCAGGAGCTGCCGCCGACGCTCACCTGGCACTCGCTGATGATCGCGCTGATCTCGCTGGCGGTGCTCGTGCTGCTGCTGGTGACCGCCCGCTCGGTCCGGCTCCTGACCCGGGTGCTGACGCGGCTGCTCAACCGCATCATGCCCTGGCCGGTCGCGGTGGCGCTGGGACTGGCGATGTCCACCACGATCGTGGCCATCGGCACCCGCGACGTGGTGTGGGACCGGGGCGTGCTGGAGATCGCCGACCGGATCGCGGCCGCCAAGGACCGCAGCACCGACCCGGGGGTGCTCCGCCCGTACTCGCCGCTGGTCTCCGGCAGCCCGGACTCGCTGGTGGCCTGGGAGGACCTGGGCAACAAGGGCCGCACGTTCACCGGAACGGTCCCCTCCGACACCGAGATCTCCGGCTTCACCGGGGAGGACGCGCTCGACCCGATCCGCGTGTACGTCGGCCGCGCTGCCTACGAGGACTACGAGGACGGCGCTGAGCTGGCAGTCCGCGAGCTGGAGCGCACCGGCGCGTTCGAGCGGGAGGTGCTGGCCGTCACCGGCACCACCGGCACCGGCTGGGTCAACCCGACCACCGTCGAGGCGCTGGAGTACATGTACGGCGGCGACACGGCGATCGCCACCATGCAGTACTCGTACATGCCCAGCTGGGCGTCGTTCATGGTGGACCGCAACGAGGCGGGCATCGCCACCACGGCGCTGTTCGACGCGATCTACGAGCGGTGGCTCCAGGAGCCGGAGGACGAGCGGCCCACGCTCCTGGTCTTCGGCGAGAGCCTGTCGGTAGCGGCCATAGAAGCGGCCTTCGACGGCCTGGACGACATGATCGAGCGCACCGACGGCGCCCTGCTGATCGGGCCGCCGGACTTCAGCCCGCTCCACACCGAGCTGACCGAGAACCGGGACGAGGGCAGCCCGGTGTGGCGCCCGGTCTACGACGAGGGGCGGCACGTCCGGTTCGCGCAGTTCCCCGAGGACGACCTGGACATCCCCCAGGGCAAGCCCTGGGAGGAGCCGCGGATCGTCTACCTCCAGAACGCCTCGGACCCGGTCGTGTGGTGGTCACCCGACCTGCTGTTCCAGCGCCCGGAGTGGCTCCACGAGCCGCTGGGGCCGGACGTGACCTCGGCGATCGACTGGTTCCCGTTCGTCACCTTCTGGCAGACCACGGTCGACATGGCCGTCTCCTACGGCGCTCCCGCGCCGCACGGGCACCGCTACGGCTCCAACCCGGTCGCCGCCTGGGCGGCCATCGCCCCGCCCGAGGGCTGGACGGACACCGACACCGAGCGGCTGAGCTGGCTGCTGGAGATCCGCCACCCGCCCCGCCACGGCTGGGCGGGGTGACCGGCGCGCGGCGTCCCGGGCGGCCAGGGGTCAGGAGCGGCCCTCGCTCAGGCCCGGCCCCTCGTCCCCGGGGCCGGGGGTTCCCGGGTCCGGCCGGGTCGCGGGCGGCGCGGTGGGGGCCAGCTCGGCGACCGTCGCCCCCGCCGGGACCCCGGTGCGCCGCAGCGACTCCTCCTGGTAGGCCCGCAGGTAGCCGACCACCGTGTTCGTCACGGCGATCAGCGGCACCGCCACGATGGCGCCGGGGATGCCCGCCAGCATCGAGCCCGCCGCCACGCCCAGCACCACGGCCAGCGGGTGGACGCGGACCATCCGGCCCAGGATGAACGGCTGGAGGATGTGGCCCTCGATCTGCTGCACCAGCAGCACCACGCCGAGCACCAGCACCGCGTCCATCACGCCGTTGGTGACCACCGCGACGACCACGGCCAGCGCCCCGGACACGATCGCGCCGACGAGCGGCACGAACGAGGCGACGAAGACGATGACCGCCAGCGGCACCGCCATGGGCACGTCGATGATGAACAGGCCGATGCCGATGCCGATGGCGTCGATGAGGGCCACTATCACCGTCCCGCGCACGTAGCCGGTGAGCGTGATCCACGCCCGCGGCCCGGCTCCGGCCACGCCCGGGCGCGCCACGGCCGGCACCAGGCGCAGGAACCACTGCCACACGCCCTGCCCGTCGTACAGCAGGAACAGCACGACGAACAGCGTGATACCGGCGCCGGTGAAGAACTCGACGACGTAGTTGGTGGCCTCAAGGCCCGCCGACGTCAGGGTGTCGCGGTTGTCGTTGATCCAGCCGTTGATGCTCTCGACCCACTCGTCGAGGTTCTCCTCGGTGATGTCGAACGGCAGCTCCAGGATAAAGTCCCGGACGCGCTCCACGCCGTCCTGCACCTGGTCGGCGAGGTGGTCGCTGTTTTCTATCACCTGCCAGACCACGAACCACCCGATCAGGCCCATCACGGCGAAGCCGCCGAAGGCCGTCACCGCGGTGGCCGCGCCCCGGCTGAAGCCCATGCGCTTGAGCCATCCCACGAACGGCTGGAGCAGCGCCGTGATCAGCAGCCCCGCCGTGAACGCGAAGACGAGCAGGCTGATGGCGCTGACGATCTGCAGCAGCACCCACACGACGGCCGCGAGCACCAGCACGCGCCAGCCCGCCTCGGCCGCTACCCGCACCCCCCAGGGGATGACCGCGGCCGGCTCCGGGCGCTCACCCGCGGCGCGGTCCGCCGGCGGCCCCGGCGGCACTCCCCCGCTCCCCGCGGCGCCCGTGCCGCCCGCGTCGTGCGCGGTACCCAGCACCGCCTCCCGGGCCCTGGCCCGGGCGCTCTCGTGCGGCCCCGGGGCCGGCCCGCCGGACGGGGCCGCCGCTTCCGCCACGCCCCGCTCCCCCGCCTCGCGTTCGAGCCGCTCCTGCTCACGCTGGGCGTGCGCACGGAAGCTCGTCGCCCGTGAAACCAGCCGGCCCAGGCCGGCGGTGAGCCGGCTCAGTCGTGCCATTCGTTTCCCTCCGCCCCCGAATCACTGACGCCGCGGTGCAGGGAACGACGTTACCGCGCCGGGCCTCACCCCGGGCGGCAAACGACGTCCCCATGCCCTTCCGGGCACGGGGACGTCATCGCTCGCGGGCGGGTTGACCCGCCGGGGCTGGCGGCCGTCAGTACCAGCCGTTGGCCTGCCAGAACTCCCAGGCGCCGCACGGGCTGCCGTAACGGTCGTTCATGTAGCTCAGCCCCCACTCGATCTGAGTGGCCGGGTTGGTCTGCCAGTCGGCGCCCGCCGAGGCCATCTTCGACCCGGGCAGGGCCTGCATGAGACCGTACGCGCCGCTGGAGGGGTTGGTCGCCGTGTAGTCCCAGCCGCTCTCGTGGTCCACGATGTTCGAGAAGCACTGGAACTGGTCGGCCGGCACCATCTGCTGTGCCATGGCCTGCACTTCGGCGACCGAGTACGAGGACTGGACGGGGAAGCTGGAGGAGTCCGCCGTCGATGCGGAGGCGGCCTCGGCCGCCGCGGCGGCCGCTTCCTCGGCCTGGCGCTGACGCTCGCGCTCTTCCTCCTCGGCCTCCTTGCGCTCCTGGGCGTCCCGAGCGGCCTGGATACGCGCGGCCTCCTGCGCCTGGCGGAGCGTGTCCGCCTCGGCGGCGAGAGACTGCTCTTCGGCCTGCTGGGTGAGCGATGTGGTGTGCAGCTGGGCGTTCGTGCCAGCGGGTATCTCGGCGAGAAGCGTCTCGTCCGCCGCGACGACCTCAAGTTCGTCGGTGCTGGTGCCCTGGCCGCGCTCGTCTCCCGAGGCGACGCCCATGGCCGCGCCGACGGTGGTCACCGCGGTGGCGGACGCCACCGCGAATCCACGGACCGACATCCCGGTCACACGGTTTCCTTCCGACATCGCCCGCTACGACTGCCGCGCGGGCGCGTTCGTGCCCCAGACACGGGCCTCCCCACGGTGACTTGTCACGGGAGGCACTGGCCCGTTCGGGTTTCCCCGCGCATCGGTACGCGAGGCCCGCGTGGTAGTTCGGGCGGCATGCGGCGAGCGGCTGTTCAGTTGTGGAGCGGTGAAGCTCCGTGTGGTGCGGTGCCCTTGGGGGGCTGTCCTGCCGCATGCGGGGCCTGACAGACGCACACATTGCCCGACGGAACCAGCACGAGGCAATTCCACTCCATGTGGGAAAGCTCACATGAGGTTTGGCCTTGCCGTCACGCCAAGTTGCCGCTCCATGGCGTCTGCCAGCGCCAACGCCGGACACAACGGCACGGCGCCGGGGCGATAGCCACCCCGGCGCCCGTTTCGTTCCGGACTCGCGCTAAATGCGCCCGTCTTCCAGCATTTCGGTGACGAGCGCGGCGATCGGCGAACGCTCGGAGCGCGTGAGAGTCACGTGCGCGAACAGCGGATGCCCCTTGAGCCGTTCCACCACCGCGACCACACCGTCGTACCGGCCGACGCGGAGATTGTCCCGCTGCGCCACGTCATGGGTGAGCACCACCCGGGAGTCCTGCCCGATCCGCGACAGCACGGTGAGCAGCACGTTCCGCTCCAGCGACTGCGCCTCATCCACGATGACGAACGCGTCGTGCAGCGACCGGCCCCGGATGTGCGTCAGCGGCAGCACCTCGAGCATGTCGCGCGCCACGACTTCCTCGATGACCTCGTTCGTCGTCACGGCCGACAGCGTGTCGAAGACCGCCTGCGCCCACGGGTTCATCTTCTCGGCCTCGGTGCCCGGCAGGTACCCCAGGTCCTGGCCGCCCACCGCGTACAGCGGCCGGAACACGACCACCTTGCGGTGCTGCCGCCGCTCCAGGACCGCCTCCAGCCCCGCGCACAGCGCCAGCGCCGACTTGCCGGTGCCCGCCCTGCCGCCGAGCGAGACGATGCCCACCTCCGGGTCGAGCAGCAGGTCGAGCGCGATGCGCTGCTCGGCGCTGCGGCCGTGGATGCCGAACGCCTCGCGGTCGCCCCGCACCAGCCGGATCCTGCCGTCCGCCGTCACACGCCCCAGCGCGCTCCCGCGCTCGGAGGAGATCACCAGACCGGTGTGCACCGGCAGCTCCGCGGCCTTCTCGTCATACACCGTTTCGGACGCGAACAGTTCGTCGACGGCCTCGCCCGGCAGCGTGAGGTCCACCATGCCGGTCCAGCCGTCCGCGTCCGTGATGGCCAGCTCGGCCCGGTACTCCTCAGCCGCGAGCCCGACCGACGACGCCTTGATGCGCAGCGGCAAATCCTTGGAGACGACGGTGACGTCGTGCCCCTCGGCCTGGAGGTTGCGGGCCACGGCCAGGATCCGCGAGTCATTGTCCGCGAGATGGCCGCGCTCGCCGCGCATGGTGGCCGGCAGGATCGCGGGGTCGGAGTGGTTCAGCTCGACGCGGAGCGTGCCGCCGAGTTCGCCGATCGGCAGGGGGGTGTCCAGCCGTCCGTGCCGGACCCGGTACTCGTCGAGGCGGCGCAGCGCCTGGCGGGCGAAGTAGCCGAGTTCGGGGTGATGGCGCTTGGCCTCAAGCTCGGAGATGACGACGACCGGGAGCACCACCTCGTGCTCGTCGAACCGGGTGAGAGCCGACGGGTCGGCGAGCAGGACGCTGGTGTCGAGGACGTACATGCGCCGGTCATGCGAACGCTTAGTGCTAGTGACCACGTGTGGACGAACCCCCTCGGACGAGGTGTGGGAGCCAGGCGCCGCCCTCGGGCGGGACGCCGGGGGTGAAGTCGGCCGGCGGGGCCCGTCCACGCCAGGGGCCCGGTGCCGGCCCGGATCCGAAACGTGGTGCGCAAACGGGCCTCCCGGCGGACCACGCGTGGGCGCGGTCCGCGGTGAATATGCCCTGACTCCGCACATCTCATGCGAAGAACGACCCGAGCCCCGGCCGGATCCGCCCGGGGCCCGTCCCGGGTCCAGCGGTGGCCGCCGCCGCTCAGATGCCGTAACGGCGGTGCCGGGCGGCGTAGTCGCGCAGCGCCCGCACGAAGTCGACCTTGCGGAAGGCCGGCCAGTAGACCTCGCAGAAGTAGTACTCGGAGTGCGCGCTCTGCCAGAGCATGAAGCCCGACAGACGCTGCTCGCCGCTGGTACGGATCACCAGGTCCGGATCGGGCTGGCCGCTCGTGTAGAGGTGCTCGGCGATGTCCTCCAGGCCGATCGACTCGGCGACCTGCTCCAGAGTCTGCCCCTCAGCGGCCCGCTTCGCCAGCAGCGAGCGCACGGCGTCGACGATCTCCTGCCGCCCGCCGTAGCCGACGGCCACGTTCACCAGCATGCCGTCCCGGCCGCCCGCGAGCTCCTCCGCCTCCCGCAGCACCTGGCGGGTCCGCTCCGGCAGGACGTCCAGCGCGCCGACGTGGTGGACGCGCCAGCGCCCGTCCTCGGCGATGTCCCGCACCGCGCCCTCGACGATCGACAGCAGGGGTATCAGCTCGTCCTCGTGCCGGTTGAGGTTGTCCGTCGACAGCAGCCAGAGCGTGACGACCTCGACGTCGGTCTCGTCACACCACGTCAGCAGCTCCTGGATCTTCGCGGCCCCCGCCTCGTGCCCCTGGCGGGTCGTCCCGCCCGCGGCCTTCGCCCAGCGGCGGTTGCCGTCGAGAATCACGCCGATGTGCTTGGGCGCCCTGTCGGTGTCGAGCCTCCCCTCCACCCTCCGCGTGTACAGCCTGAGGGCCAGGCGCCGCAGCTTGTTCTTCACGTATGTGCCCCTCCTCCGCTCACCGCATCCCCGCACCGGACGGCGTGTGAGCCACGCACTCTACCGGCTCCGGACACACGAAGCGGGCCGGTCCGTGGGGGGGTGACGGACCGGCCCGAGGGGGGGATTCCACCGTAACGCATGCACGGCCGCCTCGCGCGTCACCCATGACGCGTGTCACGCCGCGAGTCCCCCGAGCAGCAGCGAGCCCAGGGCGCCCAGCACCAGGAACGGGCCCATCGGCAGAGCCGTCTTGCGGCCCGCCTTCCCCGCGATGACCAGGCACAACGCGGACACGGCGGCCAGCAGGAAGCCCGCGAAGCAGCCGAAAACCACGACATCCCAGCCATACCACCCAAGGGCGACTCCCAGCGACAGCGCCAGCTTGACGTCGCCGAACCCCATGGCGTTGGGGCTGATCAGGAACAGCACGAAGTAGCCGGCCGCCAGCACCGCGCCGCCCAGCAGGGCCCGGGTCCAGCTGCCGCCCGCCCCCGGCAGCAGCGCGGCGACGCCCAGCCCGGCGGCGGCCCAGGCGGCGAGCGGCAGCGTGAGCACGTCGGGCAGCCGCCGCACGGCCACGTCCACGCGCGCCGCGAGCACCCCAACCGGGGCGGCCACCACCCACACGGCCAGCTCGGGGCGCGGTCCCGTCGCTGCGGCCAGCGCGGCGCAGCAGGCGGCGGTCACCAGCGCCAGCCCCACCGGGCCGGGCCCGAACGCACCGCAGCCGGGGCAGCGGGCCAGGCCGGCCCAGCCGCGCAGCGGCCCCGTCAGCGGGTGACCCCTCGGGCAGGCGGAGCGCCAGGGCTCCCCGGGCTCGACGGCCAGCCGGTAGCCGGGGCGGGCCAGCAGCGGCCCGGTCAGGGCCCCGAAGGCGGCACAGACGGCGATCAGCAGCGGTTCCACGCGCCGAACCCTACGGGCCGGGCCGGGCCCGGAAAGACCTCGGGCCGGTCTGCCCGAGTGGGGGGGAGGACAGACCGGCCCGTTCAAGAGGGGTCGGACCGGAGCGGGGGGGTGGCTCACGGTCCGACCAGCCAGCCGTCGCCGGGGTGGGAGTGACGACGCTGGCAGCATGAGCGGCCCACATATGCCAGCGGGACCGACGAGGGAACCATACCGCACCCGCCAGCGACCGTGACCCCCTGCCCACCGGCTCGTTTACCCCCGGCTGCCTGCGGATTCGCCCGTTCCCGGGCCGCGGCTCCGGCATGTGGCGAGCCTGTCACCCTGGGCGTACGCAAGCGCGGCCGGAGCGGCTCAGCCGGCCCGCCCGGCCTCCCGGACCAGCCGCCGCAGCGCCCGCCCATAGCGCCGGGCGACCGCGCGCTGCCCGGCCCGGGTGAGCGGGCCGGCGGCACGGGCGTACCAGGCGGCGGCCCGGCTGAACGAGACCACCGCCAGCCGCACGGCGCCGCCGGGAAGCCGCTCGACGAAGAACGCCTCCTCGCCGGTGACCGGGTGGCCGGGGAGCGTGCCGTAGGCGAAGCCGACGCGGCCCGGCTCGCGGACGATGCCGGCCACGCGGCAAGGCGCGGTGAGCCGGAGCGGCCCGGCGCCAAGGGAGACGGTGACCTCGGCGCCGGGCTCGGCCCGCGGCGCGGCGGTGTCGACCGTGGCGCCGGCGGCGCGGTGCATGCGCCAGCTGAGCAGGGCCTCGCCGGCGGCACGGGCGAGGCGCTCACCGTGGCCGAGACCGGTGTGGACGCACAGCAGGTGGTAGCCGGGCGGCGGGAGGGGAGCGCCGGACAGGGTGGCGCCCGCCTCCGGGTAGGTGAAGCCCGCCTGGGGCCGCCCGGGCACCGTCACTCCCCGGTGGGCCAGGAGATCTCCACGCGGCGGTTGCGCTGGCGGCCTTCCTCGGTGCTGTTGTCGTACAGGGGGTAATCCTCGCTGTAGCCGCGCACGTTGAAGGTGATGCCGGAGGGATCTTCGAGGAGCTCGACGAGCACCTGCTGGGTGTTGCGGGCGCGGTTCTCCGAGAGGGTGATGCCGTAGTCGTAGTCGCCGAGATTGTCGGTGAAGCCGAAGATGTTGACCTGGCTCGGCTGGTACTCGTCGATGGCGGCGGCCACCTCGCGCAGGGCCTCGCGGGCCTCGTCGGTGATCTCGTCGCTGTCCCGGCCGAAGAGGACGTCGGTCTGGAGGGTGAACTTGTGCTGGCCGCTGGTCTGTTCCTCGCGCTGGCCGCCGCTGGGGGGTTCGTCCGCCCCGGAGTCCTCGCCGCCGCCCGAGCTGTCCTCGCCACCGCCGGAGCCGTCCTCGCCGCCGGTGCTGCTGCCGTCCTCGCCGCCGGTGCCGCCCGACCCGTCATCAGAGTCGCCGGTACCGCCGGTGCCGAGGTCCTCGGTGATGAACTTGATGTCGAGGATTCGCGGTTCGGCGAGGGTGGCGCCGTCGCCGAGCATCAGCCCGGGGGCGTCGGGATCGACCTCGGGCGGCTCGGGGGCGACGTAGCCGGGCGGCTCGTCGGTGCTCTCGGGGTCGTCCTGGGCCACGGCGGGCCCGCCCGAGAAGACGAGAACCGCGGCCCCGGTCACGCCGACAACGGCGGCGCGTCGCGCCTGCCGGGTGCGGTGGTGCGCTCGGTGCGTGGTCATCGCGTCCTCACCTGATCTCGATGGTGGCCGGGGGCATGTTGCCCACCTGGAAGTCGACCTGCGTGGTGGACGCCTCGGGCTCGGGGAACTGCGCGAACCACGTCAGCGTTTCGCCGGCCTCGATCCCGTTCCCGAAGTTCGTGCACAGGCAGCGCCCGCTGGTGTCGCGGAGGATGAGGTAGCGGTGGCCCTCCTCCTGAGCGACGAGCGACGCGCCTGCCATGGAAAAGCGGTTATCCGCGAGTTCTTCCTCGTCGCCGGACCAACGGATGTCGAACCAGGTTTCGCTGCCCTCGTTGGTGATGGTGCCCTCGACGGTGAGGAAGCCGCCCTCTTCCCGTTCAGCACTGGTGATGGTCAGGGTGATGTTCTCCTCGCCCGACACCTCGGCGAGCACCTCACCGGACCCATCTTCCTCGCCGCCGCCGTTCCCGGAACCGCCGGAGTTCTCTCCCCCGTCGGTCTCTCCGTTACCGCTGTCCTGGCTCTGTGAGCTGCCGCCGTCACCGTTGTCGCCGTCGCCGCCCCCGCCACCGCAGCTCGCCACGGCGATCACCAGGGCGGCGCCGAGTGCCGCGACGATCAAGATGAGACGTGACTTGCTATCGCGCAGATCCATCGAGGGCTGGTCCTTCGTCGTCGGTAGCTGGGAAACGGGGAAGAACAGGACGTCAGTCTTCTAGATAGACCTCGAAAAGGTCACGGGCCTCGGGCAGTCCGTCCTCGTCGTCGGGGTCGAGAACCCAGTCACGCTCCTCACACCGCAGTTCGAGGCCGTCGTCCCCCTCCTCCACCCCGTCGCAGAGCACGCCGATCACGGCGGTGGCACGCGCCGTGGCCGTCTGGTTCTCGGTGCCGGGTATGACGGAGTCACCGACGGTCGCGGTCGACTCGACGACGACCGTGTACGCCGTGCCTCCCTCACCAGACTCGCAGGACGTCACCACGGCGTCGTTGCTGGCCGCCAGGCGGGCGGCGGCGGCGCAGGGACCGGAGTCACCCACGTCGTCACCCCCGACGGGGCCCTCGATGTCCTCGGGGTCGCTGTCCTCCTCGCGGGCGGCCTCCAGGAAATCCCCGAACATCCGGTCCCGGGCTTCCTGGGCGGCGGCCAGTGCGGCGGCGTCCGCCGCGGACTGCGCGCCGCTGCGCACCACCGCCGCCTGGGCAAAGACGAAAAAGGTGAGCGCGAGCAGCAGCAGACCGGTCACCAGCCATATATAGAGGGGAAAGACCGCGCCTCGGTCGCCGGTACGCCGCGGTGTCAGTCGAGGATGTTGTTGACGGCGCGCTGTATGGCGTTGGCTACCTGAGCGTCGATGTCCAGCGCGACGACGGCGACGACCACCGTGGCGATCAGCAGCAGCAGACCGGCGTACTCCACGAACCCGGCCCCGCGGTCGCTGTAGCCTCCCCGGGTGCGCTCCCCGATGCCGCGCGTCCACTTCAGCAGCCTGCTCATGGCGTCCCTCTCCTCCGGCTGGCCCCGGCCCAGCCGGTCTCTCCATGCGCCTGCCCCCGTCGCGCACACGGTACTGCGCAACGGGTTGGTGGGGTATGAGGTACGGGGGGCAACCAGGCTCTGGCCGCGCCCAGTTCGCGGTGAAATCCACCATGCCCGACCCCCTCCAGCGGGCGAACCTGTAAACCCGTCGGCACTGACTGTGCCATAACCGTGCTCGCTTGGGCAGAGCTACCTCCTTGTTGTCCCTCCTTCGTGCCGCCTTCGTCACCGTTCTCTCACCGCTGCCTCACCGCCCTCGATCAGGCCACCACCGTGGGGTACGGTCACCTGCGAGGGCGCCGCCCGGAAATGGGGAAGCCGCCGGTGGCGACAGAAGCCCTCGATGACGAAGACAACGGGGAAACGGGGAGGTGCGGTGACCGCGGAAGCCGAGGAGCTCAGAGAGCGGGCCCGGAAGCTCAGGGAACTCGCGACGGATGTCGAGGAGCTGCTGTCCGGTGAGGGCAAGCCCCGCAGCTACGTCATCAACAGCATGGAGAGCTGGCAGGGCCCGAACCGCGATGAGGTCGCCGGACAGCTGGAGACGTACAACACCGAGTGCTCGACCGTGGCCGGGAACCTGCGCAGCCTGGCGCAGTCTCTGGACACCCAGGCCGACGAGGCCGAGGAGGACGAGGAGTAGCCGGCGCCGGACGTCAGCGCGATACGGGGACTGAACGACATGGGTGACACCCGTCAGGCCAATCCGGACGACCTTGACCACCTCGCCGGACTGATGGAGAGCGAAGACGGCTCCTCCGGGGCCGCTGCGGAGCTGGCGGATCTCTTCACCAGGGCGAGCGCCCTGGACGCCTCCAGCGAGATGAGCCCGCTCCGCCCGCTCCAGACCTGGCTCAGCGAGACCGCCGCCGAACTGCGCTCGAATGCCAGGACCTTGCGCGGCGGCGACGCGCTCGACCTGTACACGTTCGGCAGCGAGATGCGCGGCACCGTCATGCCCGTCATCTACGGGACCGCCGGGCTGTGGTCGTGGCTGCGCCACGGCGAGCTGCCCGGCATCCCGGCGGGCAGGGCGGCGATGTATATGGCGGACTACGCCTTCACCGGCGAGCGTCCCGCCAACCTCATGGGCCGCGTGGCCACCCGGGGCCTGAGCCCGTGGATGGCCGGACTCCTCGGCGGCTCGCACGAGGCCGCCGCCTACGGCGCGTACATGCGCAACGGGGCGTGGTTCATCCCCACCGCCCAGCAGGCGAACCTGCTCCGCGTCGGCTACGGCTCGTACACCTCCGCCCTGGCCTCCGGTTCGAGCCGCCTGTCCAGCTTCACCTCCGCGCTGGGCACCACGGGCCGGGCGGCGGGCCTGCTGCGCGGAGCCGGCATCCTCGGCAGCGGGTTCAGCACCATCACGGGCGTCGTCGACCTCGTGCAGCAGGGCAACCCGGTCGAGGCCTTCCAGCGCGACCCCTCCGGCTACACCGTGGACGTGACGGGCACGGCGTTCAACGCCTCGCTGACCGCCGCGCTGGTCTGCCCCAACCCGGTCACCGTGGGCGCCGCCGTCGGCACCGGCATCGCCTACGGCGCGTCCCTGATATGGGACAACTGGGACACGATCACCGACCCGCAGACCTACATCAACGCCGCGAACGCCATCGTCGACGCCGGTGAGGCCGTAGTCGACGCGGTCGTGGACGTGGGCAGTGACATCGTGGAAGGTATCGGGGACTTCGTAGGCAGCCTGTTCTAGCCGCCCGGCCCGACCGCCCGCAGGAGGTACGGATCATGCTCTACCAGGAACGGCCGCGCTGGACCAAGCCGTTCATGCTCACCTGCCTCGCCGTGTACGTGGTGGCCGTGGCCGCCATGGGCGTGGCCGCGCTGCCGGAGGACGCTGGCGCGTGGGCGGCGGTCTCGGGGATCTTCCTGCTGCCCCTGCTGCCGCTGCTGGCCGTTCCCTACGGCAAGCACCGCTACCACGCCATCGACCTGACGGCCGAGACGCTGCGCGTGGGCCGCGAGCGCATCCCGGTGCGGGACATCGACCCGGCGTCCGTGCACGCGGCGCTCGCCGAGGCGTCGCAGGGCGGCGGCGTCATGCGGAACCTCGCCTCCTCCGCCAACTCCGGCTTCACCTTCCGCGGCCGGAACGTCGTGGACCCCAGCCTGCCCCGGCTGGTCGGCGGGGCCTACGCGGTGCCGCTGGGCTCGCCGAGCACCGTGATCGCCACCCGCCAGGGCGAGCGGCTGCTGATCGCCACCCGCGCGCCCGTGGCGCTGCTCAACGCGCTGGCGTCCGTGGTGCGCTGAGCCGCCGGCCGGACACGGGCGCCCGCGGCCGCGGCGCGGGGCCGTCAGTCGGCGTCCAGGATCTGCGAGAAGTCGGTGCCCGAGCCGAGGATCATGCCCGCCACGATGAGGATCATCGTGGCCGGGACCATGAAGACCAGCGTCGCCATCGTGGCCTTCGGTATGGCCCGGGCGGCGCGCCTGCGGGCGTTCTGCGCGTCGGTGCGGCGCATGTCGCGGGCGATCTGCATGAGCGTGTCGGCGATCGGGGCGCCGAGTTCCTCGCCCTGCTGGAGCGCGGCGACGAACTGGTTGACGGGTTCGGAGTCGTTGCGCCGGCGCAGTTCGTCGAACGCCTGGCGCCGGGGCACGCCCATGTCCATCTGGCGCAGCGTGATGCGGATCTCGTCGGCCCAGGGCCCTTCGTAGCGGGACGAGACCCGGTCCAGCGCCTGCCGGAAGCTGAGGCCGGCGGAGACGACGACGGCCAGCACGTCCAGGAAGTCGGGCAGGGTGCGGTCGATGACGTCGCGCCGCTCCCGGATGCCCTGCCAGATCGCGGCGTCGGCGGCGAACAGCCCGAACGCGATGGAGAACAGCGCCAGCGCCGGATAGCCCGCCGCGACGAAGACGACGGTGACGAGGGCGCCGAAGATGCCGTACACCGCACGCCGGGCCGCGTACCGGTCGATGGTCAGCCCCTGCGGGTTGCCGGCCTGGTCGATGCGGCGCCGCTTGCGGTCCACGGCCCGCTGCCCCATCAGCCGCAGCACCAGCGGCGCCAGCCGGATGCCGAGCCGGTCGACGGCGGAGCCGCTGGCGGTGACGCGGGTGGAGCCGATCTCCAGCGCCAGCGCCAGGTCCGGCGGCAGCGTGGTGCGGGGGCGCAGCATGCGGACGGCGGTGATGATGCCGAAGACGGCGATCCCCATCGCGAGACCGAGCAGCAGTGCCATGGCCGGTGACCTCCCAGTCGGCGCCTTGCGCCCGTAAGACGGCTAGACGTCGATGCGCCCGAAGCGGCGGACGACGAAGAATCCGATGACGTACAGCGCCAGCGACACGATGATGGCGATCTGGCCGCCGGTGGAGCCGGTGACGCGGCCCAGCGCCCCGGGCGACGTGGCGTTGATCATGAGCAGCGCGCCCAGGCCGAGCAGCGGCACGGTCACGGCCGTGGCGTTGATCTCGGCGAGCATGGTGCGGACCTCCCTGCGGGTCTCCTTGCGCTCCTCCAGGGTGTCGGTGAGGTTGCGCAGGGAGCTGACGATCGTGCCGCCCGCCCGGTTGGCCAGGATCAGCGTGGTGACCAGCACGTGCAGCTCGCGGGAGGGGAGGCGCTGGCCCAGCTCGTCCAGTGCCTCCTCCAGGGAGCGGCCCACGGCCAGCTGGCTGGAGACGAGGCTGAGTTCGGCGCCCGCCGGGTCGTCCATCTCTTCGGCGGCCATGGACAGCGCGGTGCGCAGGGCCAGGCCGGCGGCCGTGCCGTTGGCGATGAGCCGGGCCAGCTCGGGGAGCTGGCTGATGAAGCGTTCGGTGCGGCGGGCACGCTGCCAGTCGAGGAACGCGCTGCCGCCCCACAGGGCGAGCAGGGCGCACACCGGGCCGAAGAACGGCGCGAGCACGACCGCGCCGACCAGCCACAGCACGGCCATCGCGCCGAGTACGGCGGCGGCGTACTCGCCGACCGTCAGGTCCATGCCGGTGGCGCGCAGTTTCAGCGCCAGCCGCTGGCCGAGCGCGGTGCCGCGCAGCCGCCGGTCCAGGCCCTGGAACCGCCGCTGGCGGCCGGACGCGTGAGGCGCGGCCTGGCCGGCGGCCAGCGCGGTCAGCGGCACGGTGTCGCTGGGCCCGGGCGCGGGCCCGGCGAGCCGCTCGAGCAGGGCGCGGCGCTGGGCACGGCCCGAGGCGTACAGGAACACGCCGGCGACGGCGACGGCCAGCGCGAGCAGGGACAGCCCGAGGGTGAGCAGCGTAAGTCCGTCCATGGTGGTCACCTGTCAGCTCGCCTCCCGGGTGGCGAGGTGAGTGTCGTCGAGGTGGACGCCGAACGCCTGCGGGATCTGCTCGCCCGCCAGGTACAGGCGGTCGGCGATGGCGCGCGGCACGGGGTGGTGGCGGAAGGTGCCGCGGACCCGCTCGCCGGGGGTGTACGGCTCGGGCAGGAACTCGGCGATGGTGGCGATGCGGAACGCCTGGCGGCCGTGCGAGGCGAGCATGACGACCTCGGAGACGCGCCGCGAGCCGTCGGGGTGGCGCACGAGCTGGATGAGGACGTCCACGGCGCTGTTGATCTGGTCGCGCAGCGCCTCGAAGGGCACGTTGACCTCGGACATCGAGGCGAGGGTCTGGAGGCGCAGCAGGCCGTCCTCGGCGCTGTTGGCGTGGACGGTGGCCAGCGAGCCGTCGTGGCCGGTGGACATCGCCTGGAGCATGTCGAGGGTCTCGCCGCCGCGCACCTCGCCGACGATGATGCGGTCGGGGCGCATGCGCAGGGAGTTGCGGACGAGGTCGCGGATGGTGACCTCGCCCTTGCCCTCGATGTTGGGCGGGCGGGACTCCAGGCGGATCACGTGGTCCTGCTGGAGCTGGAGTTCGGCGGCGTCCTCAACGGTGACGATGCGCTCGCCCTCGGGGATGAGGCCGCTGAGCGCGTTGAGCAGGGTCGTCTTCCCCGAGCCGGTGCCGCCGGAGACGATGATGTTGAACTTGGCGCGGACCAGGCCGGACAGCAGCTCGGCGAGGTGGGTGTCGAGGGTGCCGAACGCGACGAGTTCGTCGAGCGTGTAGGCGCGGGGGAAGCGGCGGATGGTGAGGGTGGCGCCGCTGAGGGACAGCGGCGGGATGATGACGTTGACGCGCTCGCCGGTGGGCAGGCGGGCGTCGACCATCGGGTTGGACTCGTCCACGCGGCGGTTGACGGCCGAGACGATGCGCTCGATGGTCTGCATCAGCTGTTCCTCCGAGGCGAAGCGCAGCGGCAGCCGCTCGACGCGCCCGGCCCGCTCGACGTAGATCTGCTCGTGCCCGTTGACCATGATCTCGGTGATGGAGGCGTCCTCCAGGAGGGGTTCGAGGATGCCGAGGCCGAGCGCCTCGTCGACGACGCGGCGGATGAGCAGGGCGCGGGCCTGGGTGGACAGCACGGGGCCTTCGCGGCTGAGGATGTGCCCGAGGACGCGTTCGAGGCGGTCGCGGCGCTCGCTCGTGCTGAGCGAGGACATCTCGGCGAGGTCGATCTCCTCCAGCAGCTTGGCCCGGTAGGTCGCGACGAGCCGGCTGTCGCCGGGGCCGGCCTGCGGGGTCTCGTCCGGGGCGTGGACGCGGGACCTCAGACTCACTGCTCGCTCCTCGTCGTTGGCATCGTGGGCATCAGTCGTCGCAGGGCATGGTCACGGACCGGCTGGCCTGGCCGAAGTCGTCGATGAACGGCAGGACGGACGGCACGGTGACGTGCGCGGTGACGGTGGCCTCGTCGCCGCAGGCCGCCAGCTCGAACTCGACGGTCAGCCAGTCCGATACGGCGGCGCGGCCCGCCTGCTGGTACTCGTCGGCGGTCTCCTCCTGCGCGGCGGTGCGGGCGGCGGCGCGGGCGGCCGTGCCGGCCTGCTGGGCGGCGAAGCCGGCGACGCCGAGCTGGATGGCGGCGAGCGCGACGATCACGAGCAGCGGCAGCCACCCGGCGAACTCCACGGCGGTGACGCCGCGGTCGCCGGCGCGGCGGCGGAGCGTTCCGGGCACGGCTCAGCCCTCCTCGGCCGCGCCGGCGGTGCCGGAGACGGTCAGCGGCAGGTTGAGGCCGCCGGGGAAGATGGCGGGGACACGCAGCTCGACGCGGGCGGTGCGCACGTTCCCCTCCAGCGGGCAGGACACCTCGGCGTCCCAGCCGCCCGGCAGGTCGTCGGTGGCGGCGGCGACGCAGGCGGACTCGGCCCCGCTGCTGGCGGCTGCTCCCGCGCGGGCGCCCACGTCGGCGGCGTTGGCGGCGCGGGAGAAGGCGTAGCCGATCAGGACGCACTGCCAGATCGCGGCCATCATCACAAGGATGAGGGGGAAGAGCCCGGCGAACTCCACGAGGACCGCGCCGCGGTCGCGCCCGGCGCCGCGGCAGCGGGCGGGTATGACGGTGGCGGGGCCGCCCCCCGGGCCGCCGGTCATGCCCGCCTGCCCCTGCGTCTGCCGGCGGGGGCGGCGGCCTCCTGCCGGGCGAGGCCGAGTTCGGCGGCGAGCGCCCAGGCCGCGCGCCGGATCTGGCCGCGCTGGTCGAGGTCCTGGATGCGGCCGGCGTCCTGGGCCTCCTGCAGCTCGCGGAAGTTGGCGGGCAGGACGCTGCGGGCCACGTGCGTGCCGGTGATCCGGGCGATGAGCTGCGGCTGTATGGGGCTGGCCCGGCCCAGGCGGTTGACCACGGTCAGGGTGTCCTCCGCCTTGCGGATGCGCAGCCGGTCCCACATGCGGACCATGCGGTTGACGGCGCGCACCGCGATGACGTCGGGGGTGGTGACGAGCAGGGCGGTGTCGGCCATCTCGATGGCGGCGGCGTTGGCGCTGTTCATGTGGGAGCCGCAGTCGACGATGACGACGCCGTAGTGGGAGCGGACGGCCGTCAGCAGCTGCCGGGCGGTGGCCTCGGTGACGTCCTCGCCGCGCTCGCCCTCGGCCGGGGCGATGAGCATCGACAGGCCGCTCTCGTGGCGGTAGACGGCCTCGGAGAGCACCTGCGCCGAGATGTCGGGGATGCCCGCCAGGTCGGCGACGGAGCGGCGGAACTGCACGTCGAAGTAGGAACCGACGTCGCCGCACAGCAGGTCGAGGTCGACCAGGATGGCGCCGCGCTCGGTCTGGTCCGATGCCTGGGCGGCCAGGGCGAGCTGGCTGGCGACCAGGGTGGCGCCGACGCCGCCCTTGGCGCCGGAGACGGTCAGGATCCGCCCGCCGGGCCCGGGGTCGGCGCGCTCCTCGGCGCCGAGGTGGCGCCGCATCCCGGCCGCCCACTGAGCGGCGGCGGCCACGCGGGCCGCCAGCTCCTCGTGGTTGAGCGGCAGGCCGGCGAGGCCGCGTGCCCCGGCGTCCATGGCGGCGGAGTACAGCCCGGCGGTGGGGTCGGCGGTCACGAGGACGACGCCGACGGCGGGGAAGCGGAGCGCGACCTCGCGGATCAGCTCCAGCGCGGGCAGCGGGCCGATGCCTTCATGGACGACGACGACCTCGGGCAGGCTGGCGACGGACTCGTGGGTGAGGGCGGCCAGGGTGTCGAGCAGCGTGGCGGAGTCGGGAACGGCGCGCAAGGGCTCGCTGCCGGGGAGCTGGCTCAGCAGGGTGATCAGGGCGCGTGCGGCGTCCGGGTCACCCACGGCTGGCAGAATCCGGGTCGTCATCTCTCCCACCTGCTCGGTCGGTGCGTGGTCGGCTTGCTCACGGCAGCTCGCCGGGGGCGGCGTTCGGATCGCCGAGGATGTCACCGATGATGGTGTACGTCCGCTCGTCCTCCGGGATCTCCTGCTCGTCGCCGGGAGCGACCAGTGCCAGGCGGACCTCTTCGGCGAACGCCTCGGCGAACGTGACGCGCTGGGCGTCCTGGTGGCCGAGGGCGAAGGTGATCGGGACGGCCTCGGTGACGTCGCTGTCGTCGTCCTCGATCTCGGTGAGGTCCCCGACCTCGATGACCTCCGCGTTGTTGACCATCAGCTGCACGAACTCGTACTCGTTGCCCTCCCGTGATCCGCCTTCTTCAGTCGTTCCCCGGAAGGCGGCGTACATGTTGATCCTGGCCCCCGGATAGATCTTGCCGGCCACGCCGGTGGAGGCGTCGATCATGACGGCGATCTCCTGCTGGCCCTCGGCGAGGTCCGGGCGGTCGGCCAGCATGTCGGTCTGGAGCAGCGAGCCTTCCCGCAGCGGCCCGGCGGCGACCTTGTCCTCGAGCTGGGACAGGTCGGTGACGGCGGAGTCGGGTATGTACCGGTCGGGCATGGTGGTCTGGCGGACCTGGCCGGCCGTCACCTCCTCGTACGGCTCGATGTCTTCGGCGAGTTCGTAGACGACGGACTCGGGGCCGACCTTGGACTCGACGTCGTTGATGACCGCGACGACCCCGCCGAAGGCGGCCAGGGCCAGCACGACCGAGACGGCGAGCAGCAGCAGGCCGCGTCGCTGGCGGGCGTTCATCAGGTCTGTTCCACCTTCTTCGCTGGGCTTGGTTGGGTCCGTCAGGCCCCGTGCCGGCTCCGGGCGGCCGCGCGGGCCGTTCGGCCGCGCCGGTCCGCCGGGTCAGGCCAGGGCACGGCGGCGCGTGGTGCCGAGGGCGCGCGGGCGGCGGTCCTGCGTGGCCACGGGGGCTGAGCAGAACGCGCACCGGTCGCCTATCAGGCTCAGGCCGCACCAGTGACACGCCTCCTGCCGTACCGAACTGACCATCTGGTACAGCAGGACGACGTCGGGAATGGCGGCGGCGAACTCGACGAGCTTGGAGGTGCCCCACCACGCCGCCGAGGTGGCGGGCACCGGCACCGGGTGCACCTGCTGGACCTGCCACTGGCGCGCCAGCCGTCCGGTGACCCAGTCGCTGCCCAGCCCGCCCGCGGCGTACGTGAGCGCCGTCGCGAACTGCGGGCCGCTCAGCACGGCTTCGCCGTCGGGGCGGACCAGCTGCGGTGTGGGCGCGGCGAGCACGGCGCACGGGCCGGAGCGCGCGGATCCGGTGGCGGGCAGCGTGAGGGGGAGGCGGTCGGGCCGCGCGCCGGAGCCGAGAAGCGCGCCGGCGTAGATGTAGTGCGCGAGGAGGCGCGCGGACGATCCGAGCACGCCCGGGCTGAAGTCGCAGGCGGAGAGCTGCCGCAGCTGCCGCACCAGCACGGCGGTGCCCAGCGGCGGCAGGTCGCTGGGCAGCAGCGCCATGCGGTCGGTCTCCAGCATGGCTCGCACGGCGTGGAGCCGCTGGACATACGGGCGAGGGGTGGTGCTGGGGTAGAGCGCGATGACGTAGCCGTACCGGTCGAGCAGCGCGCCGGTCTCGGCCAGGGCCGCGGCGAAGTCCTGCTGATCGGGCGGAGTGAGGACGTGCGCGCCGGGGGTGTGCTGGTCGGTGGGCGGCAGCACCATGTCGGGGCTGGTGACCGCGATGGCAATCGGCATGGCGCTCCCCCTTGCGTGATCCGCGTGACGGGCCGTCTCGTCGTGAGGTGAGTCTGCCAGTTCGGCAGCCTATCGACACCGGACGGCCGGGAAACAGCGCGCGGACGGAGCGGGAGCGGGCCGCCGGGCGGCAGGCCGGGCGGGAATCCGGCGGGAAACCGCACGGGAGAAGAGCGCGCGGCGACGGCATGAATGGGGGGCATGCGCCGGGACCCCCTGTACCCCACCACATGCCCGTGATGAGGGATGCGCTGACGGACGAGATCGTTGGGTCAGGTTTCGGTCAGGATCCGGGCAGGATTCGGTCAGTGTCCCGGGCAGAACCGGGCTAAAAGAACGTCCGGATGTAGTCGATGACGGTGCCGTCCCCGGCGACCAGCGGAATCAGCGGCCACTTCTCGAAGATGGTGCAGGGGTGGGACATCCCCAGGGCCACCCAGTCGCCGACGTCCGGTGTCTCGTCCTCGGCGCCTTCGGCCGCGGCGAGGAAGGCGTGCTGGTCGGCGAGGCGGGTGACGCGCAGGCCGCGGCTGCCGCGCACGGTGCCGTCGGCCTGGCGGATGGCCTGCACCTGCGGCATGCCGAGGTCGTACGCCAGGTCGCGCTTGCCGGCGTTGACGAGCGCGAGGCTGGGCTCGGGGCGCGAGACGACCTGCGCCCACAGGCGGAAAGCGGGCAGCAGCGACCCCTCGCGGGGCACCCGGTTGAACGGGGTGATCTTGTGGTAGTGCCCGTCATCGTGGCTGACGTAGGCCCCCGACCGCAGCAGCCGCAGGACGGGCCGCGACAGGTCGGGCATGCGGGCGAACTCCTCGGCGACCACGTCGAACCAGGCGCTGCCGCCCGCGCTGACGATGATCTCCGGCAACGACCCGAACCGGCCCGCCTTGTCGAACTCGACGGCCAGCGCGGTCAGCCCGGCCAGCCAGGCCCGCACCGACGCGGCATCGGCGCCGGGCACCTCGCCCTCGTACCCGGCGACACCGACGAGCCGCAGCGTGGCCGCGTCCCGCACCGCGTCGGCGACGGCGCCCGCGGCGGCCGCGTCCCGGACGCCGGAACGGCCGCCGGGGACGCCCAGTTCGACCGTGACGTCCAGCGGCCGCCGGGCGCCGGCCCGGCGCAGCGCCTCGTCCATGAGCGCCACGCCGGCGACGGAGTCGACGTAGCACACGCAGCGGAACTCCGGGTCGTCGTTCAGCTCCCGCGCCAGCCACGCCAGGGCCGCCGGGTCGACCAGCTCGTTGGCCAGGAACACGCGCCTGACGCCGAAGGCCCTGGCGACGCGGAGCTGGTGCGGCACGGCCAGGGTGATGCCCCACGCGCCGTACTCCAGCTGCCTGCGGAACAGCTGCGGGGCCATGGTGGTCTTGCCGTGCGGAGCGAGCGCCATGCCGTGGCGGCTGGTGAAACGTTCCAAGCTGCGCAGGTTGTGCTCGACGGCCTCCGCCGAGAGCGTCAGCACCGGGGTTATGAAGCCGCCGTCGTACAGGTCGCGGCGCTGTGCGGCGAGTTCGCCGACGGTCAGGCCGGCGGCGTCGGGCGGCAGCCCCTTGAAGCGGTGGTCGACCTTCTCCTCCGCCAGCGCGTCGAGCGCGAGCCTGTCGATCGCTGTGATCATGGCGACTCCGGGTGACCGAGTACCTGCCGTCAGGTTCAGCGAGACCCTACCTAGCACCGTGTACAGGCGGGGTCAACGGAGTGCGATGACATGCCTCCCGCGCCCGGCCCGCGGCACCCCACCGGGCGAAAATCACAGCGCACCCCGTGTAACACGGCCGTAAGGTGGCGGCATGCACCAGGTGGTCCAGTCAACCAAGCTCGCCGGCGTCTGCTACGAGATCCGGGGCCCGGTCCTCGAGGAGGCGCAGCGGCTCGAGGCGGCGGGCCACCGCATCCTCCGGCTGAACACCGGGAACCCGGCGGCGTTCGGCTTCGAGTGCCCGCCGGAGATCCTCGAGGACTTCCTGCGCAACGTCGGCTCAGCGCACGGTTACGGCGACGCCAAGGGGCTGCTCTCGGCGCGGCGCGCGGTGATGCAGCACTACCAGACCAAGGGCATCGAGCTGTCCGTCGAGGACGTCTACCTGGGCAACGGCGTCTCGGAGCTGATCCAGATGTCCATGCAGGCGCTGCTGGACGACGGCGACGAGGTGCTCATCCCGGCGCCCGACTACCCGCTGTGGACGGCCTCGGTGTCGCTGTCGGGCGGCCGGGCGGTCCACTACCGCTGCGACGAGCAGGCCGACTGGATGCCGGACATCGCCGACATCGAGCGGAAGATCACCGACCGGACCAAGGCGCTGGTGGTGATCAACCCGAACAACCCGACCGGCGCCGTATACGACGAGGAGATGCTGCGGCAGCTGGCGGACGTGGCGCGGCGCCACCGCCTGGTGCTGTGCTCGGACGAAATCTACGACCGGATCCTGTACGACGGCGCCACGCACACGTCGATGGCGGCCATCGCGCCCGACGTGCTGACGCTGACGTTCAACGGCCTGTCGAAGAACTACCGGGTGGCCGGCTTCCGCTGCGGCTGGCTGGCGGTGTGCGGCCCGAAGGACCACGCGTCGAGCTACATCGAGGGCCTGACGATCCTGGCCAACATGCGGCTGTGCGCCAACATGCCGGCGCAGCACACGGTGGCGGCGGCGCTGTTCGGGCGGCAGTCGATCGAGCAGCTCGTGCTGCCGGGCGGGCGCATCAAAGAGCAGCGGGACGTCGCGTACGAGATGCTGACGCGGATCCCGGGCGTGACGTGCGTGAAGCCGAAGGGCGCGCTGTACGCCTTCCCCCGGCTCGACCCGGACGTCTACAAGATCAAGGACGACCGGCAGATGGTCCTCGACCTGCTGCGGGCCGAGAAGATCATGATCGTGCACGGCACAGGCTTCAACTGGCCCGAACCGGATCACTTCCGGATCGTCACGCTGCCGCAGGCCAGCGAGCTGGCGGCGGCGATCGAGCGGATCGGCCGGTTCCTGGACGGCTACGCCCAGTACTGAGCCCGCGGGGGCGCCGGTACGGCGGCCGGGCCCGCTACTCCCGTCCCAGCCGCGCCGTCAGCGCCGCCGGATCGGTGACCGGCGCCTCGCACACGAACCGCCGGCACACGTACGCCGCCGCCCGGCCGTCACGCAGCGGGCGGTCGCGCAGCAGCGCGGGCACGCCCGGTGCCCCCGGCTCCGCCACCGCCACCACCGCGCCCGGCGCGGTCGCGCGCAGCGCCGCCAGGTGCAGCGCCCGCCGCCCGGCATCGCCTTCGGGACCGACCACCGCGACCTCGCGCGGCCCGTCGAGCGCCGCCTCCGCGACCGCCAGCCCCCAGCCGGTGAACCGCGGCGCCCGCGCGCCCAGCGCCGTGACGATGCCCAGCGCCCGCTCCGCCGCCTCGCGGTGGCGCGGGCTGCCGGTGTAGGCCGCGTACGACAGCAGTGCGCCGGCCGCCGCTGTCCACCCCGCGGGCGTCGCGCCGTCCGTCGGGTCCTGCGGCCGGCGGATCAGCCGCTCGGCGTCGTCCGCCGTGTCGTACAGCGCGCCGTCCGGCCGCGCGAACCGCGTCAGCACCGTCTCCAGCAGCGCCCCGGCCCGGTCCAGCCAGCCGGTCTCGCCCGTCACCGCGTACAGCGTGAGGAACCCTTCCGCGACGTCGCCGTAGTCCTCCAGCACCCCGGCGCTCGGCCCCGGCACGCCGTCCCGCGAGGTGCGCGCCAGCCGCGCGCCGCCGCCCCCGGGCTCCTCCGTCAGGTGCACGCGGACCAGCAGCGACGCCGCACCGGACGCCGCCTCGACCAGGTCCGGGCGGTCCAGGCAGGCCCCGGTCTCGGCCAGCGCCGCGATGGCCAGGCCGTTCCAGGCGGCGATCACCTTGTCGTCGCGCTCCGGCCGGGGACGCGCCGCCCGGGCGCGCGCCAGCCGCGCGCGCAGCCCGGCGGGCGCCTCGTCGCCGCGCAGCCGCAGCACGGACGCCCCGCCCTCGAACGTGCCCTCCTCGGTGACGCCGAAGACGTCCGCTGCCACCCGGGCGTCCGCCTCGCCCAGCGCCTCGCGCAGCTGCGCGGGCGTCCACACGTAGTACGCCCCCTCGGCGTGCCGCCCGGCGGCGTCCTCGCTGTCGGCGTCGAGCGCGGAGGCGAAGCCGCCCTCGGCGGTCCGCAGCTCGCGCAGCATGAAGTCCGCCGTCTCCCGCGCCACCCGCCCGGCCAGCGCCGAGCCGGTGGCCCGCCACAGGTGGGTGTACACGCGCAGCAGCAGCGCATTGTCGTAGAGCATCTTCTCGAAGTGCGGCACGGTCCACGTCGCGTCCACCGCGTACCGGGCGAAGCCCCCGCCCAGCTGGTCATAGATGCCGCCGCGCGCCATCGCCTCGCAGGTGTGCTCGGCCATCCGCAGGGCGCGCGCCGACCCGGTGCGCGCGTGGTGGCGCAGCAGGAACTCCAGCACCATCGCGGGCGGGAACTTCGGCGCTCCGCCGAAGCCGCCGTGCGCCTCGTCGTACTCGCGGTCCAGGCCCGCCACGGCCGCCGCGAGCTCCTCGGCGCCCGGCGGGTGCGGCGCGTCGTACGGCACCTCCCGCCCGGCCAGCTCCGCCGTGATCCGGGCGGCGACCCCGGTGACCTCGCCCCGCCGCTCGGTCCACGCCGCGTGCACGCCCTCCAGCAGCTGCCGGAACGACGGCATGCCGTGGCGCGGCTCGGGCGGGAAATAGGTCCCGAAGTAGAACGGCTCGCCGTCGGCCGTCAGGAACACCGTCATCGGCCAGCCGCCCTGGCCCGTGGCCGCCTGCACCGCGTCCATGTACACCGAGTCGACGTCCGGCCGCTCCTCGCGGTCTACCTTCACGGCGACGAAGTGGGCGTTGAGGTAGGCGGCCGTCTCCTCGTCCTCGAAGCTTTCCCGGGCCATCACGTGGCACCAGTGGCAGCTGGCGTAGCCGACGCTCAGCAGCACCGGCACGTCCCGCCGGCGGGCCTCCTCGAACGCCTCGCGGCACCAGGGCCACCAGTCGACCGGGTTGTCCGCGTGCTGCAGGAGATAAGGAGACGTTTCAGCGGCGAGTCGGTTAGCCATGTCCTCCATGGTGCCCGCCGCCGCTCCACCGCGCGGCCCCCCGTGCGCCAGGCGCACGAGGGGCCGTACCGGGCCGGGGCCTCAGCCCTGGTAGGGCTTGGCTTCCAGTACCTTCACCCGGCTGATGCTGCCGTTGGGCAGCTCGTACTCGGCGAACTCGCCGACCTTCTTGCCGTTGACGCCGCTGCCCAGGGGCGACTGCGGCGAGTAGGTCTCGATGTCCGAGGTCGCGAACTCACGCGACGCCAGCAGGAACGTCAGCGTGTCGGACTCGTCGCCGTCGAAGGCGACGGTGACCACCATGCCGGGGGCGACCACTCCGTCGTCGGCGGGGGGCTCCCCGACCCGGGCGGTCTCCAGGAGCTGGGTCAGCTGGCGCACGCGCGCCTCCATCTTCCCCTGCTCCTCCTTGGCCGCGTGGTACCCAGCGTTCTCCTTCAGGTCTCCCTCTTCGCGGGCCGCCTCGATCTTCTTGGCGATCTCGATGCGGGCAGGACCCGACAGGTGATCCAGCTCGGCCTTGAGCTGGTCATACGCCTCCTGGGTCAGCCAGGTGACAGTGTCGCTGGTCTGGGTCACAGGTTGCTCCTCGGGTACGAGAGGGACTGGTACAGGAAACGCAAAAAAGCGAAGGCCCGACCCGGACAAGTTGACGCCTGGGCGGGCGGACCATCGATCGAATTCTCGACCATAACAACGTCGATCGATGTTCGGAAGGATTACCCTCCGGGACCGCGGGCAAACCCGCTGCCCCCGGGGCGGCGCGCCCTACGACCCCTCTGAGCAGCCAAGCAGCTCGGCCGTGGTCGCGCGCTGCGTGGTATTCAGCGTAACCGAGCGGTGGATCTGGCCGTCCTCGTCAGGGAAACGGAAATCGGCCCTTCCCACTTCCAGGCCGTCCTCGGCCTGGGCGCGCACGGTGCACACGCCGACCGTGCCCGGGGGTTTGCGCACGGCAAGACTGACCTCGACCCTGGTGTCAGAGGTGATGTCGAAAGCGGTCAGCTCACCGGAGACCTTCTCACCCGCGACGTAGGACACCCCGGCCCACGCGACGAACGCCAGCAGCGCCGCTCCGAGCACGCAGCCCGTGATGGTCAGCCGGCGGTTGGTGCGCGCCCGGTCGGACGCGGAAGCGCGGCCGTACCGCCCTTCGGGCAACCCGGCACCTGCGTTGGCCATGAGGCGATTCCTGCGGTGAGTACCCGGCCCCAGCGGGCCGGGAATAGCGTGGGTGGTCTATCAGTCACTATAGGAGGCGCCGCCGACGGCGCCCACGGGCCCCCGGGCCCGCGTCCGCTGAGGGAAGACCCGGACCGGACCCGACGATGACGAGGACTGACGAGGACCGAGCCTTGACTGAACAGCTGCGGCTCATGGCTGTGCACGCCCACCCGGACGACGAGTCCAGCAAGGGCGCCGCGACCATGGCCAAGTACGTGTCCGAGGGCGTGGACGTGCTGGTCGCCACCTGCACCGGAGGCGAGCGGGGCTCCATCCTCAACCCCAAGCTCCAGGGCGACCCGTACCTGGAGGAGCACATCCACGAGGTGCGCGCCAAGGAGATGGCCGAGGCCAGGGAGATCCTGGGCGTGAAGCAGGAGTGGCTCGGCTTCGTGGACTCCGGGCTGCCCGAGGGCGACCCGCCGCCGCCGCTGCCCGAGGGCTGCTTCGCGCTGCAGGACGTCAAGGAGGCCGCGGAGCCGCTGGTACGGCTGATCCGCTCGTTCCGGCCGCAGGTGATCACCACCTACGACGAGAACGGCGGCTACCCGCACCCCGACCACATCATGACCCACAAGATCACCGTCGAGGCGTTCGAGGCGGCGGGCGACCCCGCGCGCTACCCGGACGCCGGCGAGCCGTGGGAGCCGCTGAAGCTCTACTACAACCAGGGCTTCAACCGGCCCCGCACGCTCGCGCTCCACGAGGCGATGCTGGCGCGCGGCCTGGAGTCGCCGTACGGGGAGTGGCTGGAGCGCTGGGAGAAGTCTGAGCGCCAGGAGCGGGAGCTGACCACGCGCGTGCCGTGCGCGGAGTTCTTCCCCGTCCGCGACAAGGCGCTGCTCGCGCACGCCACGCAGATCGACCCGGACGGCGGCTGGTTCAAGGTGCCGATGGAGATCCAGCAGGAGGTCTGGCCGACCGAGGACTACGAGCTGGCCAGGTCCCGGGTGGCCACCTCCCTCCCCGAGTCCGACCTCTTCGCGGGCATCCGCGACAATTGAGTGCATGAACGAGCTGCTGCCTCTCGCCAGGGAGCTTGACGAGTACACGGTGACGCCCGGGGTGCTGGGCTTCGTCGTGTTCGCCGTCCTCGGCGTGGGCGTATGGATCCTGCTGAAGTCCATGAGCAAGCACCTCGGGAAGATCTCCATTCCCGAGGACCCCGCCGACGCTGCGCCGGCCGGGGACAGCAAGCGGGACGGACGGGACGGACAGGTCCCGGCGCCGGGGACGCCGTCGTCAGCCAGGTCGTCGTCCACGTCGGCGTCGGCCTGATCCGCGCCCCCGGCCCGGCCGCCGTTACGCCGGCGCGGCGTCCGTGGCGTCCCGCACGCCGATGACGTCCCGGGCGCCGCGCCGGGGCACCATGCCCAGACGCCAGGCGGGCCAGCCCGCCTCCGGGCCCAGGCCGCGCTCCAGCATGAGCGCGAACGACCCGGCCGCGTCGGTCAGCCGCGGGTCGCGCAGCGGGTGCGCGTCGCGCAGCAGCTCGGCGAGCTCTTCCCGCGCCACCGCCTGGCCGACGTCGCTGCCGCCCGGCGAGGCCAGCGGCAGCAGGGTGCAGCGCAGCAGCCGCGCCCAGTCCTCGCCCCGGGCGTCGGGACGGCCTTCGCCGTAGCCCTCGGCGAACAGCCGCAGCGCCTCCCCCGCCAGTTCCAGTGCCTGGCCGAGCCGCTCGTTCCCCGCCTCGATGACCGTCAGCTCCAGCAGCGTCCACGCCTCGCCGTGGATCACCCCGGAGCGCTGGAAGTCGCGGCGGGCCTCGGTCAGCAGCTGGCGGGCGAAGCCGGTGTTCCGCAGCGAGCCCGTGGCGGCGGCGCTGATGTCCCTGGTCAGCCGCGCCGAATGGTGGCGTGCGCACGCCAGGCCGTAGACGTCCCGCATGCGGCTGAACATCGTCCGTGCCCGCTCCAGCGTGCGCACCGCACCCGTCGGATCGCCGTCCTCCTCCATGGCCTGGCCGAGGTAGTACAGGGTCCACGCCTCACCGCGCGCGTCCTCGGTGTCGGTGTGGCGGGCCAGCGCTCCCCGCAGCTCCTCCAGAGCGGCGGTCGCGTCGCCGTCGTGGAGCCGGGCCCGGCCCAGCTGCGTGGCGGCCCAGGCGACGCCGCGCACGTCACCGGAGCGCTCGTACAGATCGAGGGCCGAGCGCAGCTCGTGCTCGGCGGGGGCGACCTGCCCGGTGCGCAGCAGCGTCTGGCCGAGCTGGAAGCGCGTCCACGCCTCCCCGTGCACGCTGCCGCTCTCCTGGTGCAGCCGCAGCGCCTCGCCGAGCATCTCGCGCGCGGCCAGCACGCGCCCCTGCTCGCGTTCGACGGTGGCCAGGGCGTGCAGCGTCCAGGCACGGTCGCCCGCGAGCGCCGGTCCCTGCTGCAGATCGAGCGCCTGGCGCAGCCGCTCCGCCGCCTCCCGCAGCTGCCCCTGCTGCTGGAGTGTGATGCCCAGGTCCCGCAGGGCGCGGGCGGCGCCCGCGTCGTGCCGGGCCTTCTGGTACAGGTCGACGACGGAGGTCAGCGTCGAGTTGGCCTTGTCCAGCTCACCGAGCTGGCGGGCGGCGACGCCGGTGCGCCACCGCACCGAGCGCGTCAGCAGGCCCTGGTCAACGGCCTGCGCCAGCTCGTTCAGCTCGCCGAGCCGGTACAGGTCGCCGCGGAGCAGGCAGTAGTCGCACAGGGCACCCAGCAGGTGCTGCATGGCCTGGCGGTCGACGCGCTCGTCGGCGTACCGCAGGGTGGCGGTGATGAAGCTGGTCTCGTCGTCGAGCCAGCGCAGGGCCGCCTCCAGGGAACGGAAACCGTGGCCGCCCGCGGCCGCCGGCAGCAGGTCGGCGCGGGTGGAGGTCTTGCCGTCCACCAGGCGGATGACCGTGTCGGCCAGCTCGGCGTAGCTGCGGATCAGGCGCTCCTGCGCGGCCGAGCGGTCCTCGTCGGTCTCCTCGTCGTACATGCGGGCCCGGGCGAAGCGGCGCACCAGCTCGTGCAGGCGGTAGCGGCTGCCCCGTACATGGTGCAGCAGCCCGGCGGCCACCAGCTCGTTCAGCGGCCGGGCGGCCTCCTCCTCGCCGGTGTCCAGCAGCGCGGCGGCGGCCCGGACGCCGAAGCTGGCGCGGCCCGCGATCGCCAGCCGCCGCAGCAGGCGCCGCGCCGGCTCGGACTGGTCGGCGTAGCGCAGGCGCAGCGCGCGCTCGGCCGCATCCAGGCTGCCCGGCGGGCCGTAGGCGTCGAGGTCTTCGACCAGCTGCGCGGGGGTGCGGGCGGCCAGCGCGGAGCCCGCCAGCCGCAGCAGCAGCGGGCGGCCGTCGCACAGCTCGGTGATCCGCTGCCAGCTCGCCGCGTCGTAGGGGCCGGGCACGGTGCCGCCGTCGGGGACCGAGGCGCGCAGCAGCTCCTCGGCGCTGTCGCTGTCGAGCGCCGCCAGCGGCAGCTGGTGCACGGACGCCGGCAGGCTGGGATCGAGCGGGAGCGGCTCGGCGGCCGTGACGAGGACGAGCGAGTCGGAGCGCTGCGGGATGAGGGTGGCGACCTGCTCGGCGTCGGTGGCGTCATCGAGGATCACGACGACGGGGACGCCGGCAAGGTGCTGCTGGTAGCGCTCGGCCAGCCGGCGCAGCTGCGCGGGGTCGGCGCCGCGCCCGGCGTTCTCCCGGAACAGCAGCTGGTCGCGCGGGGCGCCCAGCCGGTTCATCAGGTGCAGCAGGGCGTCGCGCGTGGGCAGCGGGTCCACGCTCTGGCCGCGCAGGTCCACCAGGCAGGCCCCGCGGAACAGCTCCCGCATCTCGTGCGCGGCGCGGACGGCCAGGGTGGTGCGCCCGGAGCCGGAGGGGCCGTGGAGGACGACGACGGTGGGGCGGGTGTCCGTGCTGGCGCGGTCGCGGTTGACCCACTGGGTGATCTGCGTGAGCTGGCCGCGCCTGCCGAGGAACGGGTCGCCCGGCTCCGGCAGGCTCCGGAACGACCGCGCCAGCGCCGAGCGGCTGCGCGCGGCGGAGCCGCGGTCCGTGGCGCGCGCGGCGGCCCGCGGGGTGCCGCTGCCGCCCGCCGTGTTCCGGGCCCGGGTGACCGCCCGCTGCTGCTCCAGGTAGGGGCGGATGCCGCGGACCTCGACGGCGGTCAGCCAGGCCAGCCGCAGCTGTTCGACGCCGCCGGGCTGGTGGCGGCTGCCGGCGTGGCGCTCCGCCGCCCACAGGTGCGCCGTCACCGCCTGCAGGACGAAGCCGAGCAGGCCGGCGGCGGCGACGAGGGCGGCGTCGGCGCAGGCGGTGGCCACCGAGTCCTCGATGCCGCCGATCAGCAGCATCGACGCCACGCCCGCGGCGATCGCGGCGGCGGCGGGCGCGCCCAGCGCGGCCGGGGCGAACCGGTCGGCCAGGCGCCCCGGGGTGTGCTCCGCCTCGGCGCGCAGGAAGGCCTCGTACTCCTCCTGCGCCGGCCGTACCAGCTCGTCCAGCGTGTCCCGTGCGCGCTGGACGAGCCGGTCCCGGTCGAGGCGCCCCCCGGAGCGCCGCACCTCCTCCTCGACGGCCCGGGCCAGCAGCCGCTCCACGTCGGGCCGGTGCCGCTCGGCGAGCCCGGACGGTCCGGACATAGGCACCCCTCCCCCTCGTTGGTCTCCCCGGTGATCAGGCGTATCCCTTCGCCTACCCGAGGGCGCCCGTATCCGAACGGGCAGGCGGGCAACGGTGCGGTCAAGGGTGAGCCGGCGGGGACTCCGGCCGGCCCGGGGCGGGAGGTGATGCGGCTAGCGGGAGGCGGTGGTCCGGTACTTGCGTACGGCCAGCGTCCTGAAGACGGCGATGATGACGGCCGACCACAGGAACGACGCCAGCGCCGGGTGCTGCATCGGCCAGGCGTCCGGCGCCTGGTAGCCCGCCGGCAGGTTGTCGAACAGCTCCCGCACCGCGAGCACCGTGGCGCTGAACGGGTTCCACTCCGCGACCGGCTGGAGCCAGCCCGGCATGTTCTCGGAGGGCACGAACGCCACGGAGACGAACGTCAGCGGGAACAGCCAGACCAGCCCGGCCGAGGTCGCCGCCTCCGGGGTGCGCACCGACAGGCCGATCAGCGCGCCGATCCAGGTGAAGGCATAGCCGAGCAGGAGCAGCAGCGCGAAGGCGAGCAGCGCGTTGAGCACGCCGCCGTGGATGCGCCAGCCGACCAGGAAGGCGACGATCGCCATGACCAGCAGGATGACCGTCGTCTGCACGGTGTCGGCGAACGTCCGGCCGGTCAGCACGGCGCCGCGCGCCATCGGCAGCGAGCGGAAGCGGTCGATGATGCCCTTCTGCATGTCCTCGGCGATGCCGGCGCTGGAGCCCGCGGTGGCGAAGGTGACCGTCTGGGCGAAGATCCCGCCCATCAGGTACTCGCGGTACGCCCCCGGGTCGAGCCCGGCGCCGGGGAGGTTGATCGAGCCGCCGAAGATGTACGCGAACAGCACCACGAACATGATGGGCTGCACGAGGCTGAAGATGATGACCTCGGGTATGCGCAGCATCCGCAGCAGGTTCCGCTTGGCGACGACCAGGGAGTCGTGCAGGCTCTGGCGGACGCCGATGGACTCGCCGGACCGCGCCATCGGCTTGGTGGTGGTGTCCTGGGTGGCGATGCTCACGGTGTGCTGGTCTCCTTGGTCCCGGCGGTGCCGTCCGCGGCCTCGTCCGCTTCGGCGGCGTGGCCCGTCAGCGAGATGAACACGTCGTCAAGGGTCGGGCGGCGCAGCCCGATGTCGTCGATCTCCACGCCCCGGTGGTCCAGCTCCCTGATGACCTCCGCCAGCAGCTTCGCGCCGCCCGAGGCCGGGACGCTGAGCTTGCGGACGTGGGGCGTGTAGGTGACGTCGCCGTCGCCGAGCGCGCGCAGCACGCTCTCGGCGTCCTCGACGCGGTCGCGGTCGTGCAGCGTGACCTCTACGACGTCGCCCCCGGTCTGGCTCTTCAGCTGGTCGGAGGTGCCGCGGGCGATGACCTTGCCGTGGTCGACCACGGCGATGGTGTCGGCGAGGTTGTCCGCCTCCTCCAGGTACTGCGTGGTCAGCAGCATCGTGGTGCCGCCGGCGACCAGCTCCTTGATGACGTCCCACAGCTGCTGGCGGTTGCGGGGGTCGAGCCCGGTGGTCGGCTCGTCCATGAACATCACGGGCGGGCTGACGACGAGCGCCGCCGCGAGGTCGAGGCGGCGGCGCATGCCGCCCGAGTAGGTCTTCGCGATCCGGTCGGCGGCATCGGCCAGGTTGAACCGCTCCAGCAGCTCGTCCGCGCGGCGCCGGGCGTCCTTCGAGGTCAGCTGGTACAGCTCGCCGACCATCTGGAGATTCTCCCGGCCCGTCAGGTACTCGTCCACGGCGGCGAACTGCCCGGACAGCCCGATGGAGCGACGCACCTGGTTGGGGTATTTCAGGACGTCGAGCCCGGCGACCTCGGCGCGCCCGCCGTCGGGCCGCAGCAGCGTGGTCAGCACCCGCACCGTGGTCGTCTTGCCCGCGCCGTTGGGGCCGAGCAGGCCGAGCACGGTGCCCTCGGGCACGTCGATGTCGACACCGTCCAGTGCCCTGACGTCGCCGAAGGTCTTGACCAGCCCTTCGGCGTAGATGGCGCCTGGCATGTGGTCTCCCCAGTTGGTGGGTTGGTCTTCAGGGTCGCCCCGTGGGGGCGGTGGCGCCAGTGTAGAGAGTCGCGATGTATCGCGTTAGCCGTTTTCGGTCAGCCGCCGTCAGCCCAGGATCCGGTAGCCGGCCGCGCGCAGCGCTTCGGACACTTCGGCGCAGTGCGCGGGCCCTCGTGTCTCGGCCTGCACCTCGACCTCCACCTCGCTCACGCCAAGACGCGGATCGGTCCGCACATGGTTGACGGCCAGGACGTTGGCACCCGTCACGGACAGCTCGCTCAGCAGCGCGGCCAGCGCCCCCGGCCGGTCCGACAGCCGCAGCCGCAGCGACAGGTACCGGCCCGCGGCGGCCATGCCGTGCCGCAGGATGCGCTGAAGCATCAGCGGGTCGATGTTCCCGCCGGACAGCACGGCCACCAGCGGTCCCTCGAACGCCTCGGGCGCGGCCAGCAGCGCCGCCACCGGCGAGGCGCCCGCCGGCTCCACGACCAGCTTCGCCCGCTCCAGGCACAGCAGCAGCGCGGCTGACAGCTGGTCCTCGGTGACGGTCGTGATCTCGTCCACCAGACCGGCGACGATCCGGAACGGCACCTCACCCGGACAACCGACCTTGATGCCGTCCGCCATCGTGGACATCCGCGGCAGCGGCACCGGGCGGCCCGCCGCCAGCGACGGCGGGTACGCCGCTGCCCCCTCCGCCTGCACCCCGACGATCCGCACATCCGGCCGCAGCCGCTTCACCGCGACCGCGATGCCCGCCGCGAGCCCGCCGCCGCCCATGCCGACCACGATGGTCCGCACCTCGGGGCACTGCTCCAGGATCTCCAGCCCCACCGTGCCCTGCCCGGCCACCACGTCGGGGTGGTCGAAGGGATGGATCAGCACCGCACCGGTGCGCTCGGCGTACTCCTGCGCCGCGACCAGCGCCTCGTCGACCACCTGGCCGTGCGTGCGCACCTCGGCGCCGTACTCCCGCGTCGCCGCCATCTTCGGCAGCGGCGCGCCCTCGGGCATGAACACCGTGGAACGCACGCCCAGCAGCGACGCCGCCAGCGCCACGCCCTGCGCGTGGTTGCCCGCGCTGGCCGCGACGACGCCCCGCTCCCGCTCGGCGGCCGTCAGGCCCGCGATGCGGACGTAGGCGCCCCGCAGCTTGAACGATCCGGCGCGCTGGAGGTTCTCGCACTTGAGGTGGACGGGAGCGCCGACGAGTGCGCTCAGGTGGCGGCTGCCCTCCAGGGCGGTCACGCGGGCCACGCCCGCGAGCGTCTTCTGCGCCGCGAGCACATCGTCGAGTCCGGGCTGGGCCATGCCGCCAGTCTGTCAGGCGCGCGACAGCGCGGCGCACCCGGTCGTCACCGCGCACGGAACGGGTTCGTGCATAGGGCCTACGCGCCCCCGCCGGGCGGCGTACTCTGTGGCCCAACTGGCAACCCCGCCCCGCGATATCCGCAGTCGCCGACACTGATTTCTTCCGGACATGACCCCTGAACCCACCGCACCCGCGTCCCACACCACGCAGCTGCTCGACGTCTTCCAGCACGAGGTGGCCGTCTTCGCCCGCCGCGCGGAGCAGACACGCCTCGCCGGGCTCGGCCCGGCGCGGAACTCCATGGACCGCGCCGCCTATCTGCTGCTGAGCAGACTCGACCAGGACGGGCCGACCGGGGTGAAGGCCCTGGCCGCCGGCATGGGCATCGACTCCTCGACGGTGACGCGCCAGGTCGCGCCGCTGGTCGACTCCGGGCTGGTGAGCCGCAGCGCCGACCCGGACGACGGCCGCGCGGTGGTGCTCTCGCTCTCGCCGCGCGGCAGCGAGCGGCTCGACGAGGTGCGGTCCTCGCGCCGTGACCTGATGAGCGCCCTGACCCAGGACTGGACCGAGGAGGAGATGACGACCTTCTGCGTGCTGCTGGCCCGCCTGAACTCCGCCATCTCCCACCTCAGCCAGCGGCCTGCCGGGGACCAGTAGGCCCCCGTGCCGGACCGCGCGTCAGACCGTGACGCCAGGGCGTGACGTCAGGGCGTGATGCCCGAGAGCGCCTCCAGCACGTCGGCGAGCAGGTCGTCCCCGGACTCGATGCCGACCGACAGCCGCACCAGATCCGCGGGGACCTCCAGCTCCGAGCCCGCCGCCGAGGCGTGCGTCATCCGCCCGGGGTGCTCGATCAGCGATTCCACTCCTCCGAGTGACTCGCCGAGGGTGAAGATCCGCGTGCGCTCGCAGACGCGGACCGCCGCCTCCTCACCGCCTGCGACGCGGAACGAGACCATGCCGCCGAATCCGCGCATCTGCTTCGCGGCGGTCTCGTGCCCCGGGTGGGACGGCAGCCCGGGGTAGGCGACCGACGTCACGGCCGGGTGCGCGGCCAGCGCCCTGGCGATGCGGGCGGCGTTGGCGCTGTGCCGGTCCATGCGCACCGCCAGCGTCTTGATGCCGCGCAGCACCAGCCAGGAGTCGAACGGGCCGGCGACGGCGCCCATGGCGTTCTGGTGGAAGGCCAGCTCCTCGGCGAGCTCCTCGTCGGCGGTGACCAGGGCCCCGCCGACGACGTCCGAGTGGCCGCCGAGGTACTTGGTGGTCGAGTGCACGACGACGTCCGCGCCGAGCGCCAGCGGCTGCTGGAGGTACGGGCTGGCGAAGGTGTTGTCGACGACGAGGCGCACGCCCGCGTCCCGCGTCAGCGCGGCGATGGCCGCGATGTCGGTGATGCCCAGCAGCGGGTTGGACGGCGTCTCCACCCACACCGCCTTGGTCTCGGGCCGCAGCGCGGCGCGCACGGCACCGGGGTCGGTGGTGTCGGCCGCCGTCCAGGCCACGCCCCAGCGCTCCACGACGCGCGCGATGAGCCGGAACGTGCCGCCGTAGGCGTCGTTGGGGATCACCAGGTGGTCACCGGGGCGCAGCAGGGTGCGCAGCAGGCAGTCCTCGGCGGCGAGCCCGGAGGCGAACGCCAGGCCGCGGCGCCCGCCTTCCAGCGCCGCCAGGTTCTCCTCCAGCGCGGTCCTGGTCGGGTTGGCCGAGCGGCTGTACTCGTATCCGCCGCGCAGTCCGCCCACGCCGTCCTGCTTGAAGGTGGAGACCTGGTGGATGGGCGGCACGACGGCCCCGGTCAGTGGATCGGGCTCCTGCCCCGCGTGAATGGCCAGCGTCTCGAAGCGCTGCCCGTTCGGCTGCTCGTTCATGGGTACACGCTAGTGGGCCGTACCGTGGACGTAGGCTCGTCACACGGCCGGCGGGCCCGCCGGGCCCGGGATACCGCGACAGGGGGAACTCGCTCCGCTATGGAAGCTGTGCTGCTGCTCATCGCCCTGACCGCCATCGTCGGCGCGGTCGTGCTGCCCGCGATCCGCCGGCGGCAGGAGCGCCGGGAGCTCGAGCGCGCGGCCGACGCCTCGGGGGCGCCGGGCCAGGCTCCGGCCTCGTCTCCGTTTCCGTGGGGCGGCGGCTCCGGCGAGGACGCCGCGCCGCAGACGGCGGGGCTGGTGCCCGTGGAGGACCTGGACGTGCGGCTGCCCGGCCCGGACCCGGAGCTGGTGGCGGCGCTGGAGGAGGCCCAGCGGGAGCAGGACTGGCGCCCGGCCGGCCAGCTGCTGGCCCTCACCGACGACTCGGAGCTGCGCTGGCAGCGGGTGCAGTCGCTGGCGGGCGCGGCGGCCATGGAGCTGGCCGAGTGGCGCCGCGCGGGCGGCGGCGCCGGGGGCGAGAGCCAGGCCGAGGCGGAGGCCGGGGCGACCCCGCCGCTGCTGCGCAAGCAGGGTCCGGCGCGGGACGCCGGCTGGCTGCGCCGCTGGCGCATGGAGGAGCCCGGCGACCCGGGCGGCGCGCAGGTGTACGCGCAGTTCCTGACCTGGCAGGCCATGGCGGATCCCTCGGCTGCCGAGTACCGGATCGTGCTGGAGGAGGCGCGCACGGTGTGCGGCGAGGCGTCCCGGCTGGCGCCCCGCGACCCGGTGCCGTTCATCACGGAGCTGTTCATCGCGCGGGGCCTGAGCTACAGCCGCGAGGAGTTCGAGCAGCTGTGGGCCAAGATCATCGAGCGTGACCCTGCGCACATGGGCGCGCACCTGGCGGCGCTGCCGTACTGGTCGGAGAAGTGGTTCGGCTCCCGCAAGGAGGCTGACGCCTTCGCCCAGCGCGCCGCGGGCACCGCCCCGGAGGGCAGCATGCTGCCCGCGCTGCCGCTGTTCGCCGCCTACGAGCACATGCCCGACGTGACGCTCTCCCCCGGCGTCTACCAGGGCGCCGTGGTGGCCGACGCGATCGAGGGAGCGCAGTTCGCGCTGGCGCACGCCCGCCCCGGTCATCCGGTGGAGCCGCACGTGCGCCACCTGCTGCTGCACTTCCTCGTGCTCGCCGAGCGGTACGCGGAGGCGGCGGAACAGGTGCGCGCCGTGGATGGTTATGTGGGGGCGATCCCCTGGGTCGACAGCGAGGACCCCGCCCGCCAGTACGCGGCCTACCGGGCCCTCGCCATTGCCCGCCAGTGACCCGCGAAGGAGGCCACGACATGCTGTACACGTTCCGGAACCGCCTGCCCACCCAGCAGGAGGCGCTGCCCGGCCGCGAGGAGCGCCCCTTCCGGGTCGCCGACCGGCACACCGTGCTGGGGAACCCGCTGGAGGGCCCGTACCCGGAGCACCTGGAGGTCGCCGACTTCGCGCTGGGCTGCTTCTGGGGCGCGGAGCGCCGGTTCTGGCAGACCCCCGGCGTGTGGACGACGCTGGTGGGCTACCAGGGCGGTATCACGCCGCACCCGCTGTACGAGGAGGTGTGTTCCGGCATGACGGGGCACGCCGAGACGGTGCGCGTGGTGTTCGACCCCAAGCAGGTCAGCTACGAGACGCTGCTGAAGGTCTTCTGGGAGGCGCATGACCCGACCCAGGGCTTCCGCCAGGGCAACGACGTCGGCACGCAGTACCGCTCGGCGGTCTTCACTCACTCCCCCGCCCAGCAGTCCGCGGCCGAGGCGTCGCGCGACGCCTACCAGCGGGTGCTCACCGAGTCGGGGTACGGCCCGATCACCACGGAGATCCTGCCGGCCGACGGCCGCCCGTTCTACCTGGCGGAGGACTACCACCAGCAGTACCTCGACAAGAACCCCGCCGGCTACTGCGGACTCGGCGGCACGGGAATCAAGCTAAGTGACCAGTCGGGGGGCGGCTCCTGCCCGACCGGTATCGCTCCGGCTGAAGACTGAGGCTCCGTCGTCCTGGCCGCTCCCCTCGTGCCAGGGCGCTAGGTACCGTCGATCTGGTGGTTTGCCGCAGCGCCGTCGCCTGTTTGGGCGGTGGTGCTGCGGCTGCGTCGTGGTGAGGGGAGATGAGTCCAGCATGCCGTCTGCCGGGGCAAGGGGATCCGTAGGGCTCACGTCCGAGAGGGCTGCGGGGGTGATGGTGGCGGCGTGCCGGGCGGTCGGACTGAATGGTGACGAAGCACATCTGATCCGGCTCGGAGAGAACGCGCTGTATCGACTGGACACACCCGGTGTGATCGTTCGCATCGCTCGATCCGCGGACTACCTCCCGGCGGTGCGCAGGGAGGTCCTTGTCTCGCGCTGGCTGGAGAGGGTGGGTTTTCCGGCCGCTCGGGTGCTGGATGACGTGGAACAACCGCTGGTGGTGGACGGCCACCCGGTAACGTTCTGGTACCGGATCAACGAAGGCGATCGCGACGCGACGTACGGGGAGCTGAGCGCGGTGCTGCGGGACCTGCACGCGCTGGCGGTGCCCGATGAGCTAGGGCTGGAGCGGCTGCCTGTGTTCGGGCGGACGGCCGTCCGGATAGAGCGGGCGATCGGAGTGCCGGAGGATGATTTGGCGTTCCTTCGACAGCGTGGGCGGGAACTTGAAGGTTTACTCAGTGAACTGCGCTTCGAGTCGCCCGTCGGCCCCCTCCACGGGGACGCGCACACCGGTAACCTCATAGTCGACCGTGCGGGGCGCGTCGCCAGTCCGAGCAAGCGGCCGGTCTCGGCGGTGGTGTGGATGCGGTGAACTGCCAGAGGCTCGTGCAGTTTCCACTCCTTGTGGCCGATGTGAAATGTGCCCTCGGGGGAACGCGTGACCGTGCGGTCGACGGTGGCAAGCGCGGTGGGTGCGCTACGGACAAAGCTGCCTTTGCCGTGGCTGACCTCGATGAGTCCTTCAGCCCGGAGAGCAGAGATGGCGTTGCGTACGGTCGGCCGAGAGACCTGGTACCGCGCGATGAGCTGAGCCTCCGAGGGGAGAAGGCTGCCGGGCTCGTACTCGCCACTGGCGATGGAGCGGCGGATGGCGGCGGCGACTTGGCGGTAAAGCGCTCCGGGGCGCTGGATCTCTGGCCGTCGCCAGCGCGGCCGTGGCCGCGTACTGGGCTACGGGACGCAGCGGCGGTGACGCCCGCGGTCGGGCGCAACGTCATGGCGGCCTGCGGCGCCTCGCTGGCGGGGGGCCGCCTGCGACCTGCAAAGCGGGCGGTACAACATCCTGACCGGAATAGTTATCGACGCCACGCCGCAGCTGAGCGGCCAGGGTTTCCTGAGCGGTTTCCTCAGTGACACGGACCGGCTCCGGCTGAGCGGGCGATCCTGCGCGTACCGGCCAGTAAGGAGCCCGCGGATGCGGCATCCCCGAAGGCGGGATGTACGCGTCACCGGACTGCGGGCCGCATGGCGCACGTGGCTGGTCCGCGGTGGGCAGGCTGCCGGGCAGCCGCTCCTTCCGGTGAGGTCCCCCGTAGCTCGCTGGCCGGTGCGCCCCCCTCGAACGCGGGGTGCTCTGAGACCGGGGGGCAGCCTCAGAGCACCCGTCCGCCCCATAGCGGCCACAGGGCCTGCCGCCACGGGCTTATCCCCCGTGCGTCCAAGACTGGCCGGACGATGTTGGGGAAACGTTGTGGCGGCGTTGCGGCGGCGGGGGCACGGGGCGGCGCGCCGTCGCGGCCGGCCCTGCCCGCGCCGGGGCGGGACGTCAGCCGGCCTGCCCGCCGCTCTCCACCCAGGTGCGCAGGCCGCTGGGCAGCGCGGACACCGTCTCCTCGTACAGCGCGAGGTCCTCGGCGGTAACCGTGCCGCGCCACTGGCCGCTGGTGCCCCGGTGGAAGAACCACTGCTCGCCGTCCTCGGCGGGCACCGGCGGCACCAGGCGGGCGCTGTCGGCGCGCATCGTCTCGAAGCGGCAGGCGTTGACCAGCTCCGGCCAGGTCTCCTCGGGGATGGTGATGCCCAGGTGGCCGGCGACCCGGCGCATCTGGCCCTCGAGGTCGTCGAGCATGTCCTGGTAGTGGACCATCAGCACCCGGGGGTCGTTCCGCCGCTGCCACCACGTGGCCAGCGGGCCGGTGAACATGTCGCGGATGACGAAGTCGCCGGCGATGGTGCCGCCGCTGAACACCAGCCGCCAGAACTCCCGCGGGTCCCCGGGGATACCGGGGAACGCCTCACGGCTGTGCCACATCTGGTTGTGGAACGACAGCACGGCGTCCCGCAGGTCGCGGGCGACGAACACGTACCGGACGGTCTCCGGCAGCTCGGGCAGGCCGTCGGCCGGCAGGTGGGTCTTCACGAACCGGCGGTGCCGCTGCGCCTCGAGCCGGGCGAGCAGGGCGTCCAGGTCGGCGTCGCGCAGCAGATAGTCGAACCAGGGCGAAAGGCTGTCGAGATCGTCCGGCAGCCGGGACGACCCGAAGACCAGGCAGGAGACGATCCGCTGCATCCAGGTCGTGCCGCACTTGGGCGGCGTGGCGATCAGGATGTCGTCGGGGCGGGCGCGGTAGGAGTCCCAGCGCGCGCTGTCGAAGATGGGGTTCTGGTATAAGCGGCGCGTCGGCGTGGTCATCACGGCTCCTTCGTCTCGGTACCGGCACGGGCTCTGCCCCTGGCAGGGGCGGGCGTGCCACTCGGGACACGCGCCGCTCCGTTCCGTGCCCACGCGAGCGCGCTACCACACCTTTGCTGCGGCAGTATGACGCCATATCAACGGTGGCAGCGGAGGAAGCGGAGGCATCGCGCAGGAATGGCGACCGCACGTCCGCATGGCGTTCACACCGCCCCACGCCACTCGTACGACAATCAGATGAAGATCGCATACGGTGCTGACCGGTGAGAGAGGCTAAGGAGGCGGAGCCCGTGATCGTCGCGTTCTCCGTCACGCCCATCGGGGCGGGACGGCATGTGGGCAGGCAGGTGGCCGACGCGGTCCGGGTGGTGCGCGACAGCGGGCTGCCCCACCGCACCGACTCGATGTTCACCACCATCGAGGGCGAGTGGGACGAGGTGATGGACGTCGTCAGGCGGGCCGCCGAGGCGGCGGGCGCGGGCACCGGCCGGGTCAGCCTGGTGCTCAAGGCCGACATCAACGAGGGCGTCACCAACGGCATGACCACCAAGGTCGAGACCATCGAGCGGCTCCTCGCCGAGGACGCTCCCGACAACGGCTCCTGACAGCGGCTGTTGACGGCAGACCGGTTCCCGGGGCCTCACTGTCCCGCCGGCCGCTGACGCGAACCCGCCTCGGCGTGCACGCGGGCGAGTTCCCGGTAGTGGGCGGCGCCCGCCTGGATACGCGCCGTTTCCTCGGCAGTGACCGGGCGGCGCACCGTGCCGGGGACACCGGCCACGAGCGAGCCGGGCGGCACCTCGGTGCCCTCGCGCAGCACTGCGCCCGCCGCGATCAGCGACCCCCGGCCGACGCGGCAGCCGTTGAGCAGCACCGCGCCCATGCCGACGAGCGCGTCGTCCTCGACGTGGCAGCCGTGCAGCACGGCGCGGTGGCCGACCGAGACCCGGGCGCCGAGGACGACGGGGAAGCCGGGATCGGTGTGCACGACGCACCCGTCCTGCACGTTGCTGTCCTCGCCGAGGGTGACCGGCTCCGCTTCGGCGCGCACCACGGAGCCGTACCAGACGCTCGCGCCGGGCGCCAGGCGCACCGCACCGGCGAGGGTGACGCCGGGTGCGGCCCAGGCGTCGCCGTCCAGGCGGGGGCGCTGGCCGCCGAGCGCGAGCAGCAGCGGGGCGGGCATGGTCATCGGGCTTCCCTTTCCGGTCGTCGTTCCAGGCGCGTCGGCGACGGGCACGTCGTGAGGGGCGTCGCTCATCCGGGGCATGTCAGCGTCCCTGCCAGCGGGGCGCGCGGTGGTCGAGGAAGGCGCGGACGCCCTCGCGGAAGTCAGCGCTGCCATAGCAGGCCCGCAGCAGGTCGTCGGTGTCGGTCGCGGCGGCGGCCGCGGTCAGGCGGCGGTCGGTTTCCTTCAGCGCGGCCAGCGTCAGCGGCGCGCAGCCGCGCAGCCGCTCGGTGAGCGCGGCCAGTTCGTCCTCCAGGCCGCCGGGACTGACCAGCCGGTACACGAACCCGGCGTCCCGGGCGGCCTCGGCGCTGAGCAGCTCACCGGTCAGCAGCAGCGCCATGGCGCGGGCGCCGCCGAGGCGGTCCTTGAGCCGGGCGATGACAGACGCGGGCAGGCAGTTGCCGAGGGTGCGCGCGATCGGCACGCCGAACCGGGCGGCGGGCGTGGCCAGCAGCAGGTCGCAGGCGGCGGCCAGCGCCAGCCCGCCGCCGACGGCCGGCCCCTCCACGACGCCGACGAGCGGCGCGCGCAGCGCCAGCACACGGTTGAGCACGCGGCTCATCCGCCGCTCGCAGGCCAGCCCTTCCTCGCCGTCCGCCTTCCCGTCGGCGAAGGCGGCGAAGTGGCGGATGTCGGTGCCCGCGGCGAACGCGCCCCCGGCGGCCGGGTCGCCGCGCAGCACGACGACGCGGGCGCCGCGGGCGTCGGCCTCCTCGCAGGCGGCGTAGAGCTGCTCGTACATCTCCCAGGTCAGGGCGTTGCGGTGGTCAGGGTGGGAGATCGTCAGGCGGGTGATCTCGCTTTGCTCGCCGGTGTGCTCGACGCGGATGGCGGCCATCAGCTGGGCTCCTTTCCGGAGACTCGTGTCCCGGGGACTCGTTCCCCGGGGACTCACCGCGGCCGGCCACGGTGTCCTCCCGGCAGGCGGCCTGCCGGGCGCGCAGGGCGGGTGACCAGCGGCCGCGGGGTGCCGCCAGCGGGGCGGGCCCCGGGGTGACGGGGGCCGGCACCGGCCCCCGTCCAGGGCCCGGCACCGGACGCCCCGTCGCGTCGTCCGGGCGCCCGGAAGCGCCGCTTACGCGAACGTCGAGGCGTCGATGACGAAGCGGTAGCGCACGTCTCCCGCCACGACGCGCTCGTACGCCTCGTTGATCTTCTCGGCCGGTATCGTCTCGATCTCGGCGCCGAGGTTGTGCTCGGCGCAGAAGTCGAGCATCTGCTGCGTCTCGGCGATGCCGCCGATCATCGTCCCGGCCAGGGACCTGCGCCGGCCGAGCAGGGCGAACAGCGGCACGGTCGCCGGCCGCTCCGGCGCGCCGACCTGCACCATCGTGCCGTCCAGGGCGAGCGTGTTCAGGTAGGCGCCCATGTCCAGGTCGGCGGACACGGTGTTGAGGATGAGGTCGAACGAGCCCGCGAGCCGCTCCAGCGTGCCGGGCTCGCTGGTGGCGTGGAAGTGGTCGGCGCCCAGCCGCCGCGCGTCCTCCTCCTTGCGGCGGGTCTGGCTAAGCACCGTGACCTCGGCGCCCATGGCGTGCGCCAGCTTCACGCCCATGTGGCCCAGACCCCCCATGCCGACGACGGCCACCCGCTTGCCGGGGCCCGCCTGCCAGTGCGCCAGCGGCGAGTACAGCGTGATGCCCGCGCACAGCAGCGGCGCGGCAGCGTCCAGAGCGATGCCCTCAGGGATGGACACCACGAAGTTCTCGTCCACGACGATGCGCGTGCTGTACCCGCCGTAGGTCGGATTGCCGTCGGCGTCGCGCCCGTTGTACGTCGGGACGTTGCCGCGCTCGCAGTACTGCTCCTGCCCGGCGCGGCAGGGCCCGCAGGTGCGGCAGGAGTCGACCATGCAGCCGACACCCACCCGGTCGCCCACCGCGTGCCGTGTGACCCCGGGTCCCACCTCGGCCACCACGCCCGCGATCTCGTGGCCGGGCACCATCGGGAAGATGCCGCCTCCCCACTCGCCCCGGGCCTGGTGGATGTCGGAGTGGCAGATGCCCGCGTAGGCGATGTCGATCAGCACGTCATGCTCGCCGAGCGCCCGGCGCGGGATGGTGGTGGGCTCCAGCGGCGCCTTGGCGGCGGGGGCGGCATAAGCGGGAACGGTCATCGAGTCGGTCATGACTCCTTATGCTGCGCCGGCGCCGGGACGATGCCCAGCCCTGGGGCGTTGGTATGCATCCGGTGCCTGCCAACGCCGTTAGCAGGCACGCGGCCCATACTGGCGGCATGGGTATCGACCGGCGGACGGAGTTGCGGCAGTTCCTGCGGTCCCGGCGGGCGCGGGTGCGCCCGGAGGATGTCGGCCTGCCCCGTCACGGGCGGCGGCGCGTGCCGGGCCTGCGCCGCGAGGAGCTGGCCCAGCTGGCCGGCGTCAGCGTTGGCTACTACACGCGGCTCGAACAGGGCTACAGCCACAACGTCTCACCGGGGATCCTCGACGCCCTGGCGGCGGCGCTGCGGCTGAGCGACGCCGAACGGGAGCACCTCACCCGGCTCGTCGGCCCGGTGCCCTCGCCGCGGCTGCGGGCGCGTGGCGGCGGCAGGCCGGTGCGGCCCGGACTGCGGCTGCTGCTGGAGCGGTTCGACCAGGTGCCCGCCTACGTGCTGGGCCCGGCCCTGGACGTGCTGGCGTGGAACGGGCTGGCCCGGGCCCTGCTGGCCGACTTCCCGTCCCTGCCGCCGGCCGAACGGAACACCGCCTGGCTGGCGTTCCTCGACGCGGACCACCGCTCCCTGTACGAGGAATGGCCCGCGAAGGCCGCGTACGTGGTCGCGGCGCTGCGGCAGGAGACCGCCCGCTACCCCTGCGATGCGCGGCTGTGCGAACTCGTGGACGAACTGCGGTCGCGGTCCGCGGAGTTCCGCGAGCTGTGGGAGCGGCACGACATCCGGGAGCAGTACCACGGCGCCATGACGCTGCAACACCCGGTGGCGGGACGGCTCACGTTGCGCTACGAGACGCTGACGCTGCCGGACGACCCGGGGCAGTCGCTGGTCATGATGCACGCCGACCCCGGCTCGCCTTCCGAGGACGGGCTGCGGCTGCTCGCCTCCTGGAGCGCGGAGCGCACCGCCGGCGCCGGCGCCAGTGCCGGCTCCGGAACCCGCGCGGCCGGAACGGGCGCCGGGTGCGGTCATCCGCATGCCTGACTACTTCGCGGGCGACCCGCGGACCCACCGGGAACGGATGCTCGCCGGTGACCTGCGCCATCGTGCTGCCCGGCGTCACCATCGGCGAGAACAGCGGGACCGGCGCGGGGGCCGTCGTCACCAAGGACGTGCCGCCGGACGTGGTGGCCGTCGGCAACCCGGCCCGGGTCGTCAGGAAGCTGTGAGCTGACGGCGGGCGCGGCTACGCGGTCCGGTAGGCGGCGATGATGGTCTGGGTCGTGACCGTGCCGTCCTCGGTGGTCATCTCGGCGCGCAGCGACACGCTGCCGCCCGCCTCCGGGTTCCGCACGGTCACCGCGCCGTCCCGCACCGGGACCTCGCGCCACGTCTCGCCGCCGTCGAAGGACACCTCGACGGTGAGGGAGGCCAGGTCCGGGGAGGCCGGCCCCTCGACGGACACCGGGATCTCGGTGCGTTCCCCGGCCGGTGCGGTGCTGTCCGGGCCCAGCCGCGGGGTGAAGCGGGCCAGGGTGAACGGGACGGGCTCCCGCTCGCCGTCCTCGGGCCGGGCGGAGGTGAAGTGGATGTCGAGGGAGATCTCGCGGGAGACGGGCGCGGAGCCCGCCTGCCGGACCGTGGTGCTCAGCTCGTAGGCCGTCTCCTCCTCGGGGAGGCCGCCGAAGGAGGCGCCGGCCTGGAGCGGCTGGCGTACGGTCGCCAGCGTCTCGCCGTCGCTGGTCAGCCGGGTCGCACCGCCGGTGCGGAGGGGGCCGCCGTGGTGGCGCTGGCCGTCGGCGAGCAGGTCCAGGACACCGGTCAGCTCGTCGCCCTCGCGGTAGAGGGCGTAGCCGCTGGCCGGCGCCGCAGGGCCGAACACACCGGTGTTGACGGTCCGTTCGTACGTGCGGCCGGCCTCGTAGCCGTCAGCGGCACCGTCGAAGGCCGCCTCGTCGCCGCCGTGCGGCCCGGTGACGTACAGGCCGTACGACCAGCGGCCGCCGGTCACGTGCACGGTACCGGTGGCGGGCAGCTCGCGGGCGGGGCCGAGGGCGGGGTGGCCGCCGGCCGCGACGAAGCTCAGCCGGCCCGTGGCGCCGGGCTTGGGGCTGCCCTGCTCGAGAGTGATCTCCGCGAACTCGCCGGGGCGTGCCCGGTGGTGGAAGCCGGTCGGCAGCGCGCCCTCGTGCGGGTAGGAGGCGTGGTACAGGGCGGGCCGCTCGCCGCCGGTGCGCCAGCTGGCGCCGACGGCGGTGCGGAACCGGTCCGCGGGCAGGTCGCCGCCGGTGTGCTGGGTGCGCACGGGGGTGTCGCCGGGGCGCTGCGTGAGCCAGCCGAAGCGGTAGGCGCCGCCGCCGGCCTCCTGGGTGACGCTGAGGGTGGTGGGCGTGGCGTCCTGGGGTGAGGCGAGCGTCAGCTCGGTCTCCTCCGCCTCGCGGACATCGAAGGACAGGGCGGTGTTCTCGGTGAGGTCCAGGCCCCGGGTGGACAGCACGGTCGCGCCCTCGCCGCCGGGCGCCTGGGCGAACACCACGGCCTGGCCGGGCGGCATCCGCACGGTGGCGGCGCCGTCGTCCCCGGGGCTGAGCGGGAAGACCTCGCCGGTGGCGAAGTGGTAGGCCGTGGCGGACCAGCCGGTGGCCGGGCGGCCGTCGGCGCCGGTGATCTCGACGGTCAGGTCGTGGCGCTCGGGCTCGCGCGTCAGGGCGCCGGTGGTCCGCACGGTCTGGCCGTTGTCGGCGACGGCGGTGACGTGGAGGCTGTAGGCGCCGGACCGGCTGCCGCGGGAGGCGTCGGCCGTGACCGTCACGCTGGCGGTCTCCCCGGCCGGGACGGTCAGCGTCTCGGCGCTGAGGGAGAACACGCCGCGCTGCTCGGGCTCGCCCGCCGGGTCGTGGCCCTCGGCCCGCAGCTCGAGCGTGACGTCCTCGGTGCCGAGGTTGCGGTAGGTCAGTTCGCGCGTGACGGGCTCGTCGTCGCGGTGGGGCCAGGCGGCGGTGCCGAAGGTGAGGGACGGTGTCTCGGCGAGGACGGTCTGGCCGATGGCCTCGCCGACGCCGACGCGGCCGGCGCCCTGCTGGAAGGCTGAGTCCTCGCCGACGAGGCTGGTGGCGGAGGAGACCAGCGCCTGCTTGATGCGCTCGCCGTCCCAGCCGGGGTGCTCCTGAGCGACCAGGGCGGCGGCACCGGCCACGTGCGGGGTGGCCGTCGAGGTGCCGGACAGCGCCACGTAGCCGTCGTCGACCGGCTCGCCCCGTTCGGCGAGGGTGCTGCCGGTGGCAGCGGCGGCGGTGATGTCCACGCCGGGGGCGGTCAGGTCGGGCTTGACCGCGCCGTCGGCGGCGCGGGGGCCGCTCGCGGAAAATTCCGCGGGCTCGTCGATGTCGGTGACGGCGCCGACGGTCAGCGCGGCGTCGGCGCCGCCGGGCGAGCCGAGCGTGCCGGGGCCGGGGCCGCCATTGCCGGCGCTGGTGACGAACAGGGTGTCGCTGGCGGCGGACAGGCGGTCGATGGCGCGCTCGACGGCGTCGCTGGGCGGGCTGCCGCCGGGGAGGTGCCAGGGGCTGAGACTGGCCGCGGCGTCGCCGCCGCTGAGGCTCATGTTGACGACCTGGGCGTCCTCGGCGACGGCCCACTCCATGCCCTGGATGACCGCCGAGTCCAGGCCGTAGCCGTCGTCGCCGAGCACCTTGCCGTTGAGCAGGGTCGCGCCGGGGGCCACGCCGGCGTAGGCGCCGTCGGACATCTCGCCGGTGCCGGCGGCGACGGACGCGACGTGGGTGCCGTGGCCGTTGCGGTCGTGGCTGCCGGGCGAGCTGGTGAAGTTCCGCTCGGCGGCGACCTTGCCGCCCGCCAGGTCGGGGTGGCCGGTGTCGATGCCGGTGTCGAGGACGGCGATGGTCACCCCGGCGCCGTCGTGGCGCGGGTCCCAGGAGGGCGGGATGCCGCTCGCCGGCACGGCGTGCGGCACGGTGTGCGGTGCGGCGGCGGGCAGGCCGCTGGCGTGCTTGATGCCGTCCAGCAGGACGGAGGAGACGCCGGGCGCCAGCGACCGCCCGCCGGCGTCCGTCTCGGTCGTCAGCGCCTCCCAGACAGCGGGGGCCGAGGAGCTGTCCACGGTCAGCGCCTCGGCGTTGATGCTCTCCAGCCGGGCCCGCACCGGCACGTCCCCGGGCAGGACGCTGTCCGGCCCGGACTCCCCGGCGTCTTCAGCGGCGTGTTCGCCGGTCTCGTCACGCGCGCCGGCGCCGTCATAGCTGACGATCACGGGCAGCGCGCCGTGGCCCGCCAGCCGGTCGTACTCGGCCCGGCCCAGCTCGGTGACGTCGAACAGGCGCGGGTCGAGGTCGCCGCGCTCGATGAGGCCCAGGGCGTCCTGCGGCACGACGTACACCCGGTCGTCTACGGTGTGGATCTGCGCCGGAATGTCTTCGCGCCCCGGGGCGGGGAGCAGCCCGGCGACGCGGCCATCGCCGTCGAGCAGGACCTGGTCGCCGGTGAGCAGCATGACACGCTGCGGGCCGCTGTGGACCGCCGCCACCGGCTCGGCGGGCTCGGTGGCCCCCGTGGGCGAGGTGACGGCGGCCCCGGCGACGACCGCGATGATCGTGCTCACGACGATCGCCGCGCCGGCGAGCGTCGTGCGCCGTGGCGCCGGAATTGCGGATGCGGTGCGCACCGGTCTCCGTTTACGTGGTCGCGGAGTCAGGACAGCGCGCTGCCCGCCACCCAGTCACTCCAGTTCATGTTCCAGCCGTTGAGGCCATTGTCGGGCTGCATCACCTCGTCCGGGGAGTTGACGACGATGATGACGTCGCCGAGCAGCGAGTTCTCGTAGAACCAGGCGCCGTCGGTGTCCGGGTCGTCCGCGCCCTGGACGTCGGCCAGACCTATGCAGCCGTGGCTGGTGTTGGCGTTGCCGAAGACGTCGCCGCCCCAGTAGTTGCCGTGGACGAACGTGCCCGAGGTGGACAGCCGCATCGCGTGCGGCACGTCCGGTATGTCGTACTCGCCCTCGCCGTCGTCGTCCGTGAAGCCGACGGTGGCCCCGTTCATCCGGGTTTCCTTGTGCTTCTCGGAGATCACCATCTGGCCGTTGTACGTCGGCGTCTCCGGGCTGCCAGCGGTGATCGGCAGGGTCCGCAGCGTCTCGCCGTCGCGCACGACCTCCATCTGGTGCGTCTCGACGTCCACCGTGCTGATCTGCGAGCGGCCCACCGTGAAGCTGAACGAGCGGTCCTGCACGCCGTAGACGCCGGGGGAGCCCTCCAGGCCGTCCCAGTTCAGCTCGACGCTGACCTCCGTGTTGGCCTCCCAGTACTGCTGGGGACGGAAGTCCAGGCGGGTGTCGCTGAACCAGTGGCCGACGACCTCCTGGCCGCTGCTCGCGGTGATCTCCACCGCCTCCTCGACCTCGGCCCGGTTGGTGATCGGCTTGTCGAAGTTCAGGGAGATCGGCATGCCGACCCCGACCGTGGAGCCGTCCTCGGGCGTGAAGTAACCGATGAAGCTGTCCTCGGGCGAGACCGTCGTGAAGGTCACGCTCTCGTGAGCCGCGCGGCCCTCGCTGTCACTGGCCTGGACGGTGAGCTGGTAGCGGGTCGCGCGCTCCAGCTGGACGTCGGGCGTCCAGCTGGTCTCGTCCTCGGAGAAGGTACCGGAGACCTCGGTGCCCGACTCGGTGGCCGTCATGGTCACCTCGTCCAGCGTGCCGTTCTCGACGCTGACCTGGACGTCGCTGTTGATCCCGACGTTCTCCGCGGCGTCCTCGGGCGTGATGCTGATCTCCGCCGCCGAGGTGTCGGCGTTCGCCGCCGCGTCGTCGGCTTCCTCCTGGGAGGCGCCGGGGTTGGCTCCGTCGTCGTTGTCGTCACCGCCGGAACAGGCGGTCAGCGTCAGTACCCCACTCAGCAGCGCCGCCACTACCGTCAGGCCCCTGCTCCCGCGCCGCAATGCTGTCATCAGTTCTCGCTTCTCCATCCACTGCCGTGTCCCCCGCGAAGACACACGGGGAGAACGTCGCACGCCAATGGCTGGTTCCACTCTAGGTGAAACTCAGGGCTAGATCACACGTTCGGAGCAGCAGGCGACCTGGGGGAGTTAAAGGGCAATCAGTGCCGCATAAGCCCATATCATGCGCCTCGCCAGTCTTCGCCACCGTAGCCGTTTTTGCCTCCCCCGCCCTCTTCATTCCTTTTGCCCCCTTCATCCGGTTCGCTGGCGTCGCCGAAGTCCACCTCGAAGTCGTCGCTGTCGTCGTCCATCTCCCAGGCGTCCTCGGGGTGGTACTCCGTGCGCTCACTGCTCCACGACGCCTGCGCCAGCTCCACGCCCGGCACGTCACCGACCAGGTCGACCGGGTCGATCAGGTACGCCACCGCCTCGGCCGTGTCCTGTGAGACCGCCCGGGCCGCCCGCGCCCGCTCCTCAGCGGGCGTCTGCTGGTCCTCCTCGATCCGGGCCCACGCGGCACGGATCACCTCGTCGGGATCGGCGACCTCCAGCACCATCTCGACGCGGACCCGCACATGGTGCCCGCCGGCCGGAGCGGCCTCTTCTCCCCAGTCGCTGATGTCGCTCATGATCGCGAGGGTAAATCCCTCCGCCGCCCCCTCTTCCACACGACCCGCTGCGGCCCTAGCATCGTCCACTAAGCCCCCGACCACCAGCAAGACCGGAGGCCCCGTGGACGCCCCGCACCCCCAGCAGCTCCAGTCCAGCCGCCGTCTCCTCGTCTCCGGCCTCGTCGCCGCCGCCGTCCTGGCGGCCGGGTGGCTGCTCCCCTCCGCTTACGCGGACGGCGACGCCGAGCCCGCCACCGGCATCGCACCGGTCGCCACGCAGGACGAGTAACCCCCGGCACCGCCCCGGACCGGCAGCGCCTCACGCCAGCGGGCCGGTCACCCCCTCCACCGCCGCCACCAGGCCGCCGTTCGCCACGAACTTCTGCGCCGCCGCCAGGTCCGGCGCGAGGAAACGGTCCTCCCCCGGCCCGCCGACCCCCGCCTCCCGCGCCGCCGCCACCGCGGCCCGCGACGCCGGGCCCGGCCGCGCCCCGCGCGCCGCGGCGTCCTCGCGCAGCGCCAGCGCCCGCGCCGCCGCACACAGCTCGATCGCGAGCACCCCCGTCAGCGCGTCCACCGCCCGCCGCAGCTTCCGCGCCGCCGACCAGCCCATCGAGACGTGGTCCTCCTGCATCGCCGAGGACGGGATGGAGTCCACCGAGGCCGGCGCCGCCAGCCGCTTCAGCTCGCTCACCAGCGCGGCCTGCGTGTACTGGGCGATCATCAGCCCCGAGTCCACGCCCGCGTCCGCCGCCAGGAACGGCGGCAGCCCGTGCGAGCGGTTCTTGTCCAGCAGCCGGTCCGTGCGCCGCTCGGCGATCGAGGCCAGGTCGGCGGCGGCGATGGCCAGGAAGTCCAGCACGTACGCCAGCGGCGCGCCGTGGAAGTTGCCATTGGACTCCACGCGCCCGCCCACCACCACCGGGTTGTCCACGGCGGCGGCCAGCTCCCGCTCCGCCACCGTCCGGGCGTGCGCCAGGGTGTCGCGGACCGCCCCGGCGACCTGCGGCGCGCAGCGCACCGAGTAGGCGTCCTGCACCCGCGGCGCGTCGTGCAGGTGCCGCCCGGTGAGGCCCGAGTCCGCCAGCACGCGCAGCATGTTGGCGGCGCTGTCGGCCTGCCCCGGGTGCGGGCGCAGCGCCTGGAGCTCCGGCGCCAGCACCCGTTCCGTGCCCAGCAGCGCCTCCAGGGTCATCGCGGCGGTGATGTCGGCGGCCGTGCACAGCCGCGCCAGGTCCACGCACGCCAGCACCAGCATGCCGAGCATGCCGTCGGTGCCGTTCAGCAGCGCCAGCCCCTCCTTCTCGCGCAGCCGCAGCGGGGCGATGCCGTGTGCGGCCAGCAGCTCCGCCGAGGGCCGCACCGCGCCGTCGGGCCCCTCGGCCTCCCCCTCGCCGAGCAGCGTGAGCGCGCAGTGGGACAGCGGCGCCAGATCGCCGGAGCAGCCCAGCGAGCCGTACTCAGGCACGACGGGCGTGATCTGCGCGTTCAGCACGGCGGCCACGGTCTCGGCGACCTCGGGCCGCACCCCGGTGTGGCCGGAGGCCAGCGTCCGCAGCCGCAGGAACATCAGCGCCCGCACCACCTCCCGCTCCACGCGCGGCCCGAGCCCGGCGGCGTGCGAGCGGACGATGTTGCGCTGGAGCGCCTCCCGCAGCACCGGGGGGATGTGACGCACCGCCAGGGCGCCGAAGCCGGTGCTGACGCCGTACACCGGCTCCGGACCGGCGGCCATCGCCGCCACGGCGCGCCGCGAGCGGGCCATCGCCGCCAGGGCGTCGCCGGTGAGCGCCACGCGGGCACCGCGGCGCGCGACCGCGACCACGTCCTCCGCCGTCGGCGCCGAGCTGCCAAGCTGCACAGTGCTGGTGACCATGCCAGGACGATAGGCCCCGCGCCGGGCGGCCGCCCTGGGAGGCGCGGCGAAAACCGGGTGCGGGCGCCCCGCGCCGGGCGGTGTCCTCGTGGTATGCCGATCGCGTTGCGCCAGCCCGGGGCCGACGGGCTGGGCGAGGCCCTGGCCGCACTGCGGCAGCGGCAGCACGACCAGGCACCCATGCAGCTCCACCCCAAAGACCTCGGCTGGTACTGGCGGCACGGCGCCGGGGCAACGGCCGAGGCGGTCCGGCTCTGGCGCCGCGACGGGCGCGTCGTCGCCGTCGGGCTGCTGGACGGCCCCGGCCTGCTGCGGCTGACGGTCGCGCCGGACGCCCGGCACGACGAGGAGCTGGCCGGGCACGTCGTGGCGGACGCCAGCAGCCCGGAGCGCGGCGTCCTCGGTGCCGGGCCGGCGTACGTCGAGGCGCCGGCGGGCACGGCGGTGGCGGACCGGCTGGAGCGGGAGGGCTGGCAGCGCCGACCAGGCGTTCACCCCGCTGCGCTGCCCCCCTGGCGGACCCGGTACCGGGCCCGGGCGTGCCCGTCGAGGTGATCGGGCCGGACCGCCGTGCAGCGGGCGGCGTTCCGCACGTCCACGTGCACCGACGACCGCTGGCGGGCGATGGCCGCCGGCCCCGCGTACGCCGACGCCCGCTGCCTGGTCGCGTACGACGGCCGCGGCCGGGACACGCGGGCGGTGGCGGCGTGACGGTGTGGTCGGCCGGGCCGGGCCGGCCCGGGCTGCTGGCACCGATGGGCGTGCACCCGGACCGCCGGGGCCGCGGCTACGGCAGGGCGGTCAGCCTGGCCGCCGCGGCCGCGCTGCGGGAGCTGGACTGCTCCAGCGCCCTGGTGTGCACGCCCAGCGCCAGCGTCGGCGCCGTCGCCGCCTGCGAGCCGGCCGGCTTCCAGCGCCTGCCGAAGGTCCGGGACCGGCGCCGGGACACCTGAGCCCGGCACCGCCCTCAGCGGATGACCTCGAAGACGTTCTTCTGCACGCCGTTGGGGTAGGACTCGGCCTCCAGCAGCCGCAGCCGCTGGGCGTCTTTGTCGGTGGTGCTGAACAGCCGCTTGCCCGCGCCCAGCAGCACCGGGAAGACCAGCAGGTGGTAGCGGTCGATGAGCCCGGCGTCGGAGAGGTTCCGGGTGAGCGTGGCGCTGCCGTGGATGGTGATCGGGCCGCCGTCGGTCTCCTTCAGCGCGGCCACGTCGTCCAGCGACCGCAGGATCGTGATGTCGCCCCAGTTGTCCACCAGCTCCTCCTCGCGGAGGGTCGTGGAGACGACGTACTTCGGCATGGCGTTGTAGCGCGGGAACTCCTCCGTCATGCCCGGCCAGACCTGGCTGAACGCCTCGTAGCTGACCCGGCCCAGCAGCATCGCGGCGGACTCCTCCTGCTCGCGCTCCTTCAGCGCGTACACCTCAGGCAGCGGCTCGACCGAGGTCTCGGTCCAGTTGGTGTTGCGGTAGCCGGGCTCGCCGCCCGGGGCCTCGACGACGCCGTCGAGCGAAACGAAGGCCGTGCTGATCAACGTGGGCATCAGCGGACTCCTCCAGGTGTCCTCGGGCTGCCTCTCAGCCGCGGTCACCTGCACAGACCAGCGCGGGCCGCGGAACTCATCGCCGCCCGCCAGCCCGGCTGCGGAGGAATGCCTGCTGTACCGCCAGGTTTGGCTGCCGCTGGTCCGGGCATCAGGAACGTTCCCGCACGGAACGAGGTGACAGCCCATGACGGCTCAGGTCTTCGAGGACGTGCACATCGGCAGGGGCATCTGGCCCCTGGCCCAGCGCGGGCTGGTGGCCATCGAGAACGGCCGGCTCGCCCTGTTCGGATCCGACCGCCGGCTCATCGCCCGCGCGCCGCTGAGCCGCGTGCGCGCCCGGCCGGCCCCCTTCACCGGCGGCCGGACCCTGCGCGTCCGCGTCAACGGCACGCGCTTCACCGTCTCCCCCGGCTGGGGCGACCGCGCCGGGCGGCTGCTGCGCCCGGGCGACCCCGACCGCGTCGCCCGCGACTCCGGCGCCCTGCTGCGCGCGATCCGGCGGCAGGGCGGGACCGTCGGCTGACGACGGGCCGTCAGCGGCCCGGCCGGAAACGGCGGCGCTCGGTCGGGGAGGGCGGGGCGGGCGGGGCGTCCGCCAGCCGCAGCACCGGGTCCTCCGGCCCGCCGCGGCCCGCCAGCACCGGCTCGCGGGCCCCGGACGTCTTGGCCCGGTACTGCGCCGCGTCCGCGATCCGGAACAGCCGCCGCGCCGTGGCGGGCCCGTCCAGCCCCACGCCGGTGGAGGCGATGCCGCACGCCACGCCCTCGCCCATGCCCAGCGTCCGCGCCCGGCGGCACACCTCCGAGGCCACCTGGAACACCCGGTCCGGCTCCGGCCCGGCCGCCAGCAGGCAGAACTCGTCCCCGCCCAGCCGCGCCGCCAGCCCGTCCGGCAGCCGCGCCGCGCACAGCGACAGCACCGAGCCGAAACGCTCCAGCAGCCGGTCGCCCGCGGCGTGGCCGTAGGTGTCGTTGACCCGCTTGAGCCCGTTCAGGTCGCACATCACCAGGCTGACGACCGTGCCGTCCCTGCCGTGCCGCTCCAGGGCCGCCGCCAGGCGCTCATCCACGGCCCGGCGGTTGGCCAGCCCGGTCAGCGTGTCGGTGAACGCCAGCCGCCGTGCCTGGAGCAGCCGTTCGTGCTGCACCAGCCCGGCGGCGATCACCGACGCCAGTATCGCCGCGAACTCCGTCTCCTCCCGGCCGAAGACCTCCGCCCCCGGGCCGCGCGCCACGTACAGCTCCCCCCAGGCCCGGTCGCGCACGATGACCGGCGCCACCACGCAGCAGCCGCGCCCGCGGCGGCGCAGCGCCGCCACCCGCGCCGGGCTGCCCTCACCAGCGGCCGTCGCCACCCACGCCGGGGCCGAGGGGAAGCGGGCGATCTCCGGGAAGTCGTCCACGGAGTAGGTCTCGTCAGCAGGCAGTTCCCGCTCCCCCGGCGCCAGCTCGCCGTCGTTCGCCAGCACCCGCAGCCGCCCCTGGCCGCGCTCCCAGGCGGAGACCGCGGCGAACGACCCGCCCAGCGCGAGGCGGCAGGCGGAGGCGGCGGCGTGCGCCGTCCGCGGAAGGTCGGGCGCGGCCGCCGCCATCCGGTGCGTCAGCTCCGCGACGGCGCGCAGCCGGCTCACCTCTTCCATGCGGCCAGGCTACGGCGGCGCCCCGCACCGCGCCGCCGCCCGGGGGCCACTGGGTGGAGGCGGGCCGGCGCGGGCCCGGGCTAGGCCCCCGGCCAGCGCGGCGGACGCTTCTCGTTGAACGCCGCGACGCCCTCGGCACGGTCGGCGGAGAACGCCGCGTCCCGCCAGGCCGCGTCCTCCGCCTGGAGCCCCTGCTCCAGCGGCAGCCCCCAGGCGGCGCGCAGCGCCCGCTTGGCGGCGCGGACGGCGACCGGCGAGTGGGCGGCGGCGCGGTCGGCCAGCGCGAACGCCTCGGCGCGCGCCTCCCCCCTGGCCGCCAGCCGGTCGACGAGCCCCAGCCCCAGCGCCTCGGCCGCGGTCACCCGCCGCGCCGTGAAGATCAGCTCGGCTGCCCGCGCGGCGCCCACCCGGCGCGGCAGCAGCTGCGTGCCGCCCCCGCCGGGGACGACGCCCACCGACACCTCGGGCAGCCCCAGCTCGCTGCCGGGGTCGGCGATGATGAGGTCGCAGGACAGGGCGAGTTCCAGGCCGCCGCCGAGGGCGTAGCCGTGGACGGCGGCGATCGCGGGCATCGGCAGCCCGAGCAGCCCGCCGAACGCCTCGCGCATCACCTCCCGCTGCCGGGCCAGCCCCTCGTCGTCCAGCTGGTTGCGCTCCTTGAGGTCGGCGCCCACGCAGAAGGCGCGGGGATGCGTGGAGGACAGCACGACGGCGCGCACGCCCGCGCCCGGCTCCCCGGCCAGGTCGGCGCACGCCTCGGCGAGCCGCCGGGAGAACTCGGCGGACAGCGCGTTCATGGCGCGCGGCCGGTCCAGCACCAGCTCGGCGACGTGCGGGTGCGCCGCGTCGTGCCGCACCACCACCCACTCGCCGTACCGCCGCTCCCCTGCCAGTTCACCGGCTGCCCCGGTCATCGCTCGCTGTCCCCTCTCCTCGTCAGCAGCCACGGCTCCACGATGCCCAGCCCGCGCACCGGCCGCTGGTACAGCGGCTGGAGCGCGTAGCGGTAGTGCGCCGCCCGGCCCTCCTCGGTGTCGGCGGCCTTCTCCGAGCGGGGCGCCAGGCCGGCGCTGGTCAGCTCCTCTCGCAGCGCCCCGTCCACCAGCACCATGTCCTTGGGCGCTATCGACGTCAGGCGGCTGGCGAGGTTGACGGTGTTGCCGAACACGTCGCCCATGCGGGTGGTGACGGTGCCGAAGGCGATGCCGACGCGCAGCTCCGGCATCATCGGGTCGTCGCCGAGCGTCTCCACCAGCCGCAGCCCGATCTCGGCGGCGGTGCCGGGCTCGTCGGCGGCGAACAGCACCTCGTCACCCAGCGTCTTGATCAGCCGCCCGCCCTGGGCCGCGACCTGGTCGGCGGCCGTGGTCTCGAACGCCTCAACCAGCTCGCCCAGCTCTTCCTCCTCCAGGCGCCTGGTCAGGCGCGTGAAGCCCACCAGGTCGGCGAAGCCGACCGCCAGCCGGCGGTCGACCATCTCGGCGTCGTCCTGCGCCTGCACCACCCGCCCGGCCGCCGCGGCCAGCTGCCGCCGCCACACGTAGACCAGGAACTCCTCCAGCTCCGGCAGCAGCAGCTCGACGAGCGGATAGGCGACCTCGGTGCGCGTCATGCCCGGCTCGGGCGGCTCGGTGAGCCCTTCCAGGAACGAGTCGATCTGCCAGTCGGCGAGCCGGGCCGTGGTCTGCCCGGTGGACCGGGCCACCTGCACGGCCATGGACTCGCTCAGCAGCCCGGCCTCGACCAGCCCCGCCAGCCGCCGCAGCGCCAGCACGTCCGCCTCGGTCAGCGCCTTGGCCTGACCGATGTCGGGGAAGCCCATGGCACGCCAGAAGCGGGCCGCCAGCTCCATGGACACGCCCGCCGCGCGGGCCGCCTGGAAAGGGGTGTACTGCCGCTCGGCTCCGATGATCAGCTGCTCCATGCGCAGCGCGATCGTCTCGTCCCCGTCCTGCGGGCCGTCCTCGTGCCCCGGCCCGGCGGGGCCGGGGGCGTCTGGCCCGTCCTCAGCCACGGCCACCGCCGGCCTCCGTGGTGGGATTCCCTCCGCTGTGCACTGCCCTACCGTTCCGCTCGTCCGCGCGGCTCACGCGCGGCGTCGCCTGTCCGCCTCCCCCGCCGGACGGCGACGTCCCGGCCGGGGTCCGCCCGCGCGCGGCGCGCGGACGGGTCGGTGACCACCCTACGGCAGTGTGCCGTGTGTCACGTCGCACGGAGGTGAACGATGTCAGCCGCCGCCAGCGGGTGGCGCGTGCCGTCGCCGGTGACGACCACGATCCTGCCGTCACCGTCGATGGCGGCGGCCTCCCCGTGCAGCTCAGCGCCGCCGGGCAGCTCCGCGCGCACCTGGCGGCCCAGGGTGGCGCAGCCTGCCGCGTACGCCGCGTCCAGCCCGCTGGCCGCGGGATCCCCGCCGCTGTCCGCCCACCGGGTGTACCAGTCGGCGAGGGAGCGGAGCACGGCGCGCAGCAGCGGGTCGCGGTCGAGGACCGGGGCGCCGGCCAGCCGCAGCGAGCCGGCGTGCGGCACCGGCAGCTCCTCGGCGCGCAGCGAGACGTTCAGGCCGATGCCGAGGACGACGGCGGGGTCCCCGTCCCGGCCGGCGGTGCGCTCGGCGAGGATGCCGCCGAACTTGCGCTCCTCGCCGTCCACGGTGACCAGCAGGTCGTTCGGCCACTTCAGGGCGGTGTCCACCCCGGCGGTGCGGGACAGCGCGGTGGCGGCGGCGACCCCGGCGAGCAGCGGCAGCCAGCCCCACCGCGCGGCGGGCACGGCGGGCCCGGGCGCCAGCAGCACCGAGAAGAACAGGCCGGAGCGGGGCGGGGCGCTCCAGCCCCGGCCGAGCCTGCCGCGGCCCGAGGTCTGCTCCTCGGCGACCAGCACGGTGCCGGCGGGCGCGGTGCCCGCGCGGGCGGCGGCCAGCAGGTCGGCGTTGGTCGAGCCGGTGGACTCGGTGACCGTCAGCCCGGTGTAGGGGCCGCCCTCCCGCACCAGTGCGGTGCGCAGCGCGGCGGCGTTGAGCGGTGGCCTCTCCAGGTCTGACCAGCGCGATCGGGGACTCATGGCCGTCAGCCTAAGCGGGCGGGGCGGGCGCCGGGTACGGGCGGCTGCCGCCGGGGCAGCGGCCCGGGCACGGTGTCGAGAGCGGTTCGGGAGCGGCTCGGGGAGACCGGAGTGGTGTAAGCAACACGGCAGGCCCGGATCCGGCGACGGAGCGTTACCCTACGGCTCGGTAGTCACGCGGTACCGAGTCATGACGGACCTTCGAGGAGGCGCGGCCCGTGCCCGAGCAGTCCCAGCAGGATGTCCCGCCGCCCGGCACCCACACCACCGCCGGCAAGATCGCCGACTTCGAGCGGCGGGTGAGGGAGGCGACGCACGCCGGCTCGGAGCGGGCCGTCGCCAAGCAGCACGCCCGGGGGAAGCTGACGGCGCGGGAGCGGGTGGCGCTGCTGCTGGACGAGGGGTCGTTCACGGAGCTCGACGAGTTCGCGCGGCACCGCTCGACCAGCTTCGGCATGGCGGACAACCGCCCGTACGGGGACGGCGTGGTGACGGGCTACGGCACGGTGGACGGCCGGCCGGTGTGCGTGTACGCGCAGGACTTCACGGTCTTCGGCGGCTCGCTGGGCGAGGTGTACGGCGAGAAGATCGTCAAGGTCATGGACTTCGCCATGAAGACCGGCTGCCCCGTCATCGCCATCAACGACGGCGGCGGGGCGCGCATCCAGGAAGGCGTCGTCGCGCTGGGCCTGTTCGCGGAGATCTTCCGGCGGAACGTGCACGCCTCAGGCGTGGTGCCGCAGATCTCGCTGATCCTCGGGCCGTGCGCGGGCGGCGCCGTGTACTCGCCCGCGATCACGGACTTCACGGTGATGGTCGACCAGACGTCGCACATGTTCATCACCGGTCCGGACGTGATCAAGACGGTGACGGGCGAGGAGGTCGGCTTCGAGGAGCTGGGCGGCGCCCGCACGCACGCCACGCGCTCCGGGGTGGCGCACCACATGGCGGCGGACGAGAAGGACGCGGTGGAGTACGTCAAGGCGCTGCTGTCGTACCTGCCGTCCAACAACCTGTCCGAACCGCCCGTCTTCCCGGTCGAGGCGGAGCTGTCGGTGACCGAGGACGACCGGGAGCTGGACACCCTGATCCCCGATTCCGACCACCATCCGTACGACATCCGGCAGGCGGTTGAGCGGGTGCTGGACGACCGGGACTTCCTGGAGACGCAGCCGCAGTTCGCGCCCAACATCGTCACCGGCTTCGGCCGGGTGGAGGGCCACCCGGTGGGCGTGGTCGCCAACCAGCCGATGCACTTCGCGGGCTGCCTGGACATCAACGCCTCGGAGAAGGCGGCCCGGTTCGTGCGCACCTGCGACGCGTTCAACCTCCCGGTGCTCACGTTCGTGGACGTCCCCGGCTTCCTGCCGGGCACGGACCAGGAGTACCAGGGCATCATCCGGCGCGGCGCCAAGCTGATCTTCGCCTACGCGGAGGCGACGGTGCCGCTGATCACGGTGATCACGCGCAAGGCGTTCGGCGGTGCCTACGACGTGATGGGCTCCAAGCACCTGGGGGCGGATTTGAACCTGGCGTGGCCGACCGCACAGATCGCGGTGATGGGCGCCCAGGGCGCGGTGAACATCCTCCACCGCCGCCGCCTCGCCGCCATCGACGACGCCGACGAGCGCGAGACCGAACGCCTGCGGCTCCAGCAGGAGTATGAGGACACTCTCCTCAACCCCTACGCGGCGGCCGAGCGCGGCTACGTGGACGCCGTGATCCGGCCCTCGCAGACGCGCCAGCAGATCGTGAAGGGGCTGCGTGCCCTGCGTACCAAGCGTGAGCAGCTGCCCCCCAAGAAGCACGGGAACATTCCCCTGTAGGTCCCCGGCGGGCGGGAGGGACGGCACGGAGGAGGACGCGTGGAGGAGATCGTGGAGGAGATAAGGGTCGTGCGGGGACGGCCGACGCCGGAGGAGCTGGCGGCGGCCGTGGCGGTGGTGCGGGCGCGCGCGGCCGCCCTGGCCCGCGAGGCCGCCCGCGCCGAGGCCGGCGCGGGGCGGCGCCCGAGCGCCTGGCACGATCCGGCGCGCACGCTGCCCCGGCCGCTGCCCGCGCCGGGCCCCGGGGCGTGGCGGGCGAGCTGCTGGCCGGCCTGAACGCCGCACCAATCTGAGTACGCGTACTCAGGCGTGCCCGCCGCCCGGCGGGCAGGATCGGGCGCATGCTGTGGTCCGACCTGCGCCGGGAGCCCGATGACGTGCCCCGCGCCACCGCCCGGAAACTGCGCCGCGCGAGCTGGGTGCTGGCCGCCGCCATGGTGGCGGCCGCCCTGCTGGTGCTGTGGCGCTGACCCGCGGCCCAGGCGTCCGGCCCAAGGCCGTAGGCTCGCCTGCCATGAGCGGTACTTCCAGCCCGGCGCGGCGGCTCGTGCTCGCCTCCGCCTCGCCCGCCCGCCTCGGCCTGCTGCGGCAGGCGGGCCTCGCCCCCGAGGTCGTCGTCAGCGGCGTCGATGAGGACGCGATCAGCGCCCCGACGCCCACCGGCCTGGCCGCGGCGCTCGCCGAGGCCAAGGCCACGGCGGTGGCTGCCCGCCCGGAGGCGGCGGGCGCGCTGGTCGTCGGGTGCGACTCGCTGCTGGAGTTCGGCGGCGAGGCGCTCGGCAAGCCCGCCAGCGCCGAGGAGGCCACGGCCCGCTGGAAGGCGATGCGCGGACGCGCGGGCGTGCTGCACACCGGGCACTGCCTGGTCGACACCGCCAGCGGCCACCGCGAGACGGCGGTGGCGTCCACGACCGTCCGGTTCGGTGAGCCCAGCGACGCGGAGATCGCCGCCTACGTCGCGACCGGCGAACCCCTCCATGTCGCGGGCGCGTTCACCCTCGACGGGCGGGCCGCGCCGTTCCTGGACGGTATCGACGGGGACGCGGGCAACGTGATCGGCCTGTCACTGCCGCTGCTGCGCCGCCTGCTCGCGAAGGCCGGCGTCGCCCTGACCGACCTGTGGGTCTGACGCGGGAACGGACGGCGTGCGGCGCGGCGCCGCACCGCCCGGCGGATACAGCGTCAGCGTGAGCATCAGCAGGACGAACACGGCGATCAGCGCGGCGAAGGCGCCCCAGCCGACGAGCCCGACGGCGAGCGCGGCGAGCGCCGCGTGCAGCACGGCGGCGCCCGTCAGCAGCGCCCGGCCCAGCCGGGCGGGCGACCGGTCGGTGAGCGCGGTGCGCAGCAGCAGCGCGGCGCACAGCAGCAGGAAGGCGGCCAGCACGGCACCGGCCGACCAGGCGGACACGCTCATCGTGGCCGGGGAGATCCCGGCCACGGACATCTGCTGGCGGTCCGCGGCCATGCCGAGGACGAGATGCACGGTGCCGAGCACCACCGCGCCGCCGATGACGAGGGCCGCCGTTATCGCGGCCACGCTTCGTCTGCCCCGGTTCACGGGGCGCACGTTACTGCCGGGTAAAGGACTGGGCAAGACCTCGCGCACGGGCGGCAGCGGCGGGTGCGCCGCCGCGCGGGGCGGCTGGGCGGACCGCCGGGCCAGCGGAGGCGCGGCACGCAAAGTTCGGCCCCCGATATTGGCGGAACCCCACAATGCCCATTCCCGAGCGCTGTGATGGGGTGCCTGTATTCCAGCAGCCTTGGACCAACGCCGTGGCAGACGCCAACCCGGCGCGTACCGTGGTTTTGCAAGGCCACCAGCGGTTCGCGCGGACACCGCTAACCGTCGCTCACCCTCCGCTTGCGCGCGGTCACCCATGTGGGCGACTCGTTGCAAGGTGTCGCTAGTACCTAAACTCGCCTTGTTCCGAGGAAGGAGCCATCGTGCGCAAGGTGCTCATCGCCAACCGTGGCGAAATCGCCGTTCGCGTCGCCAGGGCCTGCCGGGACGCCGGCATCGCCAGCGTCGCCGTCTACGCCGACCCGGACCGGGACGCCGTCCACGTCCGGGCAGCCGATGAGGCGTTCGCCCTCGGCGGTGACACCCCGGCCACCAGCTATCTCGACATCGACAAGGTACTCAAGGCCGCCGCCGACGCGGGCGCCGACGCCGTGCACCCCGGCTACGGATTCCTGTCGGAGAACGCCGACTTCGCGCAGGCCGTCATCGACGCGGGCCTGACCTGGATCGGCCCGCCGCCCGCCGCCATCCGGGCGCTCGGCGACAAGGTGGCCGCCCGGCACATCGCGCAGCGCGCGGGCGCCCCGCTCGTCGCGGGCACCAAGGACCCGGTGTCCGGCACCGACGAGGTCATCGCGTTCGCCCGCGAGCACGGCCTGCCGATCGCGATCAAGGCGGCCTTCGGCGGCGGGGGGCGCGGCCTGAAGGTGGCCCGCACGCTGGAGGAGATCCCGGAGCTGTACGACTCGGCCGTCCGCGAGGCGCAGGTGGCGTTCGGCCGCGGCGAGTGCTTCGTGGAGCGCTACCTCGACCGCCCGCGCCACGTGGAGACGCAGTGCCTGGCCGACAAGCACGGCAACGTGGTCGTGGTCTCCACCCGGGACTGCTCGCTCCAGCGGCGGCACCAGAAGCTCGTCGAGGAGGCGCCCGCCCCCTACCTGACGCCCGAGCAGAACGCCGAGCTGTACCGCGCCTCCAAGGCGATCCTGCGCGAGGCGGGCTACGTCGGCGCGGGCACCTGCGAGTTCCTCGTCGGCCAGGACGGCACGATCTCCTTCCTCGAGGTCAACACCCGCCTCCAGGTGGAGCACCCGGTGACCGAGGAGGTCACGGGGATCGACCTGGTGCGCGAGATGTTCCGGATCGCCGAGGGCGAGGAGCTGGGCTACGACGACCCGCCGGTGCGCGGCCACTCCATCGAGTTCCGCATCAACGGCGAGGACCCGGGCCGCAACTTCCTGCCCGCTCCCGGCACGGTCACGACCTTCGCGCCGCCCAGCGGCCCGGGCGTGCGGCTCGACGCGGGCGTGGAGAGCGGCTCGGTGATCGGCCCGGCGTGGGACTCGCTGCTGGCGAAGCTGATCGTCACGGGCGCCGACCGCAAGCAGGCGCTCCAGCGGGCGGCCCGCGCGCTGCGGGAGTTCCGGGTCGAGGGCATGGCGACGGCGATCCCGTTCCACCAGCTCGTGGTGACCGACCCGGCCTTCGCCCCGGAGGTGAACGGCCGCGAGGGCCAGCCGTTCGACGTCCACACCCGGTGGATCGAGACGGAGTTCAGCAACCCGCTGAAGCCCTTCGGCGCCCCGGCCGGACCCGAGGAGGGCGACGCCGCGCCGCGCGAGACCGTCGTGGTCGAGGTGGGCGGCAAGCGGCTGGAGGTCTCACTGCCCGCGACGCTGGCGATGCCGCTGGCGCGCGCGGCCGTCGCCGGGGGCGCCAAGCCCGCGCGGCGGCGCGCGGGGCGGCGCGCGGCGAGCACCGTCTCGGGCAACGCGCTGGCCTCGCCGATGCAGGGCACGATCGTGAAGGTCGCCGTCGAGGACGGCCAGCAGGTCGCCGAGGGGGACCTGGTGGTCGTGCTGGAGGCGATGAAGATGGAGCAGCCCATCAACGCCCACCGCTCGGGCACCATCAGCGGCCTGAAGGCCGAGGTGGGCGGCTCGGTCTCGGCGGGCGCCGTCATCTGCGAGATCAAGGACTGACACCGCCGGCCGGCGCGCCGGTCGCGCGGCCAGGCGCCCCCCGTCCCACGGGCGGGGGGCGCCTTTCCGTGTCCTGCCCGCGCTGATCCGCCGCCAGCGTCCCGGGAGGCGCGGCCCGCCTGCCGGTGGGCCGCGGGCCGCGCCGCACCGGTCACCGGCGGCCTGGCACCTGCCCGACGACGCGGCGCGGGCCCGGCACGGCGAGGTCGCGGCGCTGCGGCGGGCCGTCGGCGCCCCGCTCCGGCGCCCGGGGCTCTCCCCGGTCGGCCCGCTCGGCGCGGTCACCCCGCTCCGGCGCCCGGTCGGCGCGTTCGGGCCGCTCGGCTGCCGGGCCGACGCGGCCGGGCGCCGTGCCCTGGCCACCCGCCACGGAGATCCGCACGCCGCGCTCGGCGAGCGCCTCCAGCTGGGCGGCGCCCCGCTCGGACTCGGTCGACGGCTGGTCGGTGACCAGGTGGTCGATCTGGTCCGGCGGCACCGTCTGGAACATCGTGTCGGTGCCGATCTTGGTGTGGTCGGCGAGCACGATGACCTCGGCCGCCGCGCGCACCAGCGCCCGGTCGACGCTGGCGGCCAGCATGTTGGGGGTGGACAGGCCGCGTTCGGCCGTGAGCCCGGCGCCGGACAGGAACGCCCGGCTGACGCGCAGCCCCTGGAGCGACTGCTCGGCGCCGCTGCCCACCAGCGCGTAGTTGGAGCCGCGCAGCGTGCCGCCGGTCATGACGACTTCGACGCGGTTGGCGTGGGCCAGCGCCTGCGCCACGAGCAGGGAGTTGGTCACGACGGTGAGCCCCGGCACGCGCGCGAGGCGGCGGGCCAGCTCCTGCGTCGTGGTGCCAGCGCCGACGACGACGGCCTCGCCGTCGCGCACCAGCCCGGCGGCCACCTCGGCGATCGCGGTCTTCTCAGCGGTGGCGGCCATCGCCCGCTGAGGGAATCCGGCTTCCCGGGTGAAGCCCCCGGGCAGGACCGCGCCACCGTGTCTGCGGTCCAGCAGTCCTTCCGCCTCCAGGGCGCGCACATCGCGCCGCACGGTCACTTCGGAGGTCTGGACAACGCGGGCGAGTTCGCGGAGCGACACGGCTCCGTTGGCTCGCACCATCTCAAGGATCATCTGACGACGTTCAGCAGCGAACACGGAACCGACAGTAACCCCTACGACCGTCTGCTTTCAGCCGCTTCCCTGGAATTACCGAAGTTGTCTGCGTGCACGCCCCCGGCGTGATATACGCCCCGCGCGCACCCGTGTGAGCCCCGCGCTGACCAGTGCCTACTGTTCCTCGGCGGTTTTCCGCGTGTGGAGCTGCCGCGCGGCCTCCGCGATCGACCCGGACAGAGACGGGTACACGGTGAACGCCTTTGCGATCTGTTCCACCGTCAGACTGTTGTCCACGGCGATCGAAATCGGATGGATGAGCTCGCTGGCGCGCGGCGCCACGACCACGCCGCCGACGACGATGCCGGTGCCGGGACGGCAGATCAGCTTCACGAAGCCGTCCCGTACGCCCTGCATCTTGGCCCGCGGGTTCCGCAGCAGCGGCAGCTTCACCACCCGGGCGTCGATCCGCCCCTCGTCCACGTCGGCCTGGGAGTAGCCGACGGTGGCGATCTCGGGGTCGGTGAAGACGTTGGCCGAGACCGTCTTCAGATCCAGCGGGGCGACCGCGTCGCCGAGGAAGTGGTACATGGCGATGCGGCCCTGCATCGCGGCCACCGACGCCAGCGCCAGCACGCCGGTGCAGTCGCCCGCCGCGTAGATGCCGGGAGCGGTGGTGCGGGAGACCTTGTCGGTGACGATGTGGCCGGAGTCCGTCAGCTGTACCCCGGCCTCTTCCAGCCCCATGTCCTGGGTGTTGGGCACCGCGCCGACCGCCATCAGGCAGTGGCTGCCGGTGATGACGCGGCCGTCGGTCAGCGTCACCTCCACCGTGTCGCCGTTCCGCTTGGCGGCGGCGGCCCGGGAGCGGGACATGACGTTCATCCCGCGGCGGCGGAAGACGTCCTCCAGCACGGCAGCGGCGTCCGGGTCCTCGCCCGGCAGCACGCGGTCGCGCGAGGAGACCAGCGTCACCCGCGAGCCGAGCGCCTGGTAGGCGCCCGCGAACTCCGCGCCGGTGACCCCGGAGCCGACGACGATCAGCTCGCGCGGCAGCTCCTGGAGGTCGTAGACCTGCGTCCAGGTCAGGATCCGCTCGCCGTCGGGCCGCGCGTCGGGCAGCTCCCTGGGGTGGCCGCCGGTGGCGATCAGCACGCCGTCGGCCGCCAGCTCGGCGGTGCCGCCGTCGGCGAGTTCGGCCTCGACCGTGCGCGTGCCGTCGGGGGCCTGCCCCGGCCGGATCCGGCCGCGCCCCCGCACCACCCGCACGCCGGCGCGGGTGACGGAGGCCATGATGTCCTCCGACTGCGCCAGCGCCAGGCGCTTGACCCGGCGGTTGACCTTGCCGAGGTCCACGCCGATGCCGCGCACCTCGTCGCCGATGCCGTCGCCGTCGTGGTCGATCTCTATGCCCAGCTCCTCGTGCGAGGAGTCGAAGCCGGTCATCACCTCGGCCGTGGCGATGAGGGTCTTGGAGGGAACGCAGTCCGTCAGCACCGACGCCCCGCCGAGCCCGTCGCGATCCACGACGGTTACCTCCGCGCCAAGCTGCGCCGCCACCAGCGCTGCCTCGTAGCCGCCGGGACCGCCGCCAATGATCACGATTCGAGTCACGTTTCCAGTGTCCCGCACGGCCCCGCGAACCGTGCGCAGGGGGGCCGTGCGCCCCGGGAGAACGGGCCGGGGACGGGGTCAGCGCCCGTCTCCGCGGGGCTGTACGCGGCGTACACGACGGCGTGATCGCGCCAGGAGCCGGAAAGGAACCCGGAGGCCGTCTACGCGCGTAGGGACGTATTGGTTAGGCTCGGCGCGTGAACGCTTCAGGAAACGAGCACCACGCCCAGCAGGCCAGCGCGGCAGCCGCGAAGGTGCGCGAACTGACCGGTCAGGCCAGCCACGACGTGGCCGTTGTCATGGGCTCGGGATGGGTCCCCGCGGCGGACGCGCTCGGCGAGCCGCGGGCCGAGTTCCGCGTCACCGAGCTGCCGGGCTTCCCGCCCCCGGCCGTCCAGGGACACGCGGGCACCGTCCGCTCCTACGTCCTCGGCGACAGCCGGGCCCTGGTGTTCCTCGGCCGCACCCACTACTACGAGTCCCGCGACGTCGGCGCCGTCGTCCACGGCGTGCGGACGGCGGTCGCCGCCGGCTGCAAGACCGTCGTGCTGACCAACGGCTGCGGCGGGCTGCGCGAGGGCATGTACGTGGGACAGCCGGTCCTGATCAGCGACCACATCAACCTGACGGCCGCCTCCCCGCTGACCGGCCCCCGCTTCACCGACCTCACCGACCTGTACTCGCCCCGGCTGCGCGCGCTGTGCCGCGAGATCGATCCCGGGCTCCAGGAGGGCGTCTACGTCCAGTTCCCCGGGCCGCACTACGAGACGCCCGCCGAGATCCGCATGGTGCGGGCCATCGGCGGCGACCTGGTGGGCATGTCCACCGTGCTGGAGGCCATCGCCGCCCGCGAGGCGGGCGCGGAGGTGCTCGGCATCTCGCTCGTCACCAACCTCGCGGCCGGGCTGACCGGCGAACCGCTCAACCACGAAGAGGTCCTCCAGGCGGGCCGCGACTCGGCCGCCCGGATGGGGGCCCTGCTGGCACAGGTGCTTACCCGCATCTGAGCGCGGCGCGCGACCGGAACGGGTAGACGACCGGGACGCACGGCACGGGACGACCGAGGCACACCGACAGCACAGGAGACCGGACGCATGACGCAGGAGCAGCAGCGGCACGACGGTAACGACGGCGGTCACGGCGACGGCCTGCTGGCCCGGGCCCGCGCCTGGCTGGCCGAGGATCCCGACCCGGCCACCCGCGCGGAGCTGTCCGCGCTGCTGGAGGCGGGCGACACCGCCGCCCTGGCGGAACGGTTCTCCGGCACGCTGCGGTTCGGCACCGCCGGGCTGCGCGGCGAAATGGGCGCGGGCCCGATGCGCATGAACCGCGCCGTGGTGATCCGCGCCGCCGCCGGCCTCGCGTCCTACCTGCGGGACCACGCCCGCACCCCGGGGCTCGTCGTCATCGGCTACGACGCGCGCCACCGCAGCGCCGACTTCGCCCGCGACACCGCCGCCGTCATCACCGGCGCGGGCGGCGGGATGCGCGCCGCCCTGCTGCCGCGCCCGCTGCCCACGCCCGTGCTGGCGTTCGCGATCCGCCACCTCGGCGCGGTCGCGGGCGTGGCCGTCACCGCCAGCCACAACCCGCCCCGCGACAACGGCTACAAGGTCTACCTCGGCGACGGCAGCCAGATCGTGCCGCCCGCCGACCGGGACATCGCCGCCGCCATCGACGCCGTGGGCCCGCTGTCCTCGGTGCCGCGCCCCGACACCGGCTGGGAGGTGCTGGGCGACGAGGTGCTCGCCGCCTACCTGGAGCGGTCCGCCGCCGCGCTGACGCCGGGCTCCCCGCGCACCGCCCGCGTCGTCTACACCCCGCTGCACGGCGTGGGCGGCCGCGTGCTGGCCGAGGCGTTCACCCGCGCCGGCTTCCCGGCGCCCGCCGAGGTGGCGCAGCAGGCCGAGCCGGACCCGGACTTCCCGACCGTGGCGTTCCCCAACCCCGAGGAGCCCGGCGCGATGGACATGGCGTTCGCCGCCGCCCGCGCCCTGGATCCGCCGCCGGACCTGGTGATCGCCAACGACCCGGACGCCGACCGCTGCGCGCTGGGCGTGCCCGACCCGGCCGCCGAGGGCGGCTGGCGCATGCTGCGCGGCGACGAGACCGGCGCGCTGCTCGCCGCCCACCTGCTGGACAAGGGCGTCACCGGCACCTTCGCCGCCTCCATCGTCTCCTCCTCCCTGGTCGGCGAGATGGCCCGGGCGGCCGGGCGGCCGTACCAGGAGACGCTGACCGGCTTCAAGTGGCTGGGGCGCGTGCCCGGGCTGGCCTATGGCTACGAGGAGGCGCTCGGCTACTGCGTCGACCCCGGCGGCGTGCGCGACAAGGACGGCATCACCGCCGCGCTGCTCGCCGCGGAACTGGTTTCCGTGCTGGCGGCGGAGGGCCGCACCCTGCTGTCGCTGCTGGACGACCTGGCGGTGCGGCACGGCGTACACGCCACCGACCAGCTGTCGCTGCGGGTGACCGACCTCGCCCTGATCGAGGAGGCCATGCGCGGCCTGCGCGCCGATCCGCCCGCCGAGCTGGGCGGCCGCGCCGTGATCCGGGCCGAGGACCTGCGCGAGGGCGCGGGCGGGCTGCCGCCCACCGACGGGCTGCGGTACGTGATGGAGGGCGCCCGGGTGCTCGTGCGGCCGAGCGGCACCGAGCCGAAGCTGAAGTGCTACCTGGAGGCCGTGGTGCCCGTGTCCGGCCGCGACGCGCTGCCCGCCGCCCGGCGCGAGGCGGCGGCGCTCCTGGCCGCGCTGCGCGCGGACCTCGCCGGCCGGCTGCCCACGCCGTGAGACACCGGCGCGCCCGGCCTCAGGCCGTCAGCCAGAGGACGGCCAGCGCGACGGCGCCGGCGGCCAGCGGCACGAGGATGGCGTAGGACCAGCGGACCGTGACCGGGCCCTGGGCCGACTCCTTCTCACCGTGGCGCTCGGCGAGTTCCCGCAGCTCGGCGACGGCGGCGTCGGCCGGCGCGGTCTTCGGCCCCTCGGCGGCCTGGGCACCGGCGCCCAGGCCCAGCAGGCCGCCGCGCGAGGGCTGGCCCGACTCGGCGCGCTCGTTGAAGCGGTTGGCGCGGTTGCGGGCGCGCAGCGAGACCGGGATCGACCACATCTGGTACTTCCGGCCCCCGGCGAGAAGTTCGCAGGAGTAGCGGGCGCGGATCTCCTCCACCGACCCCCACGGCGCCACGATCGTGCGGAACGGGTTGCGCACGCGCAGCCGTTCGTCGCCGGCGAAAACGGCGGGCCGCAGCGTGAACGCGGTGATCAGCGGGGCGGCGAACAGCATGGCCGCCACGGCGGTCACCGGCGTGCGCCCGTCCCCGCGCAGCAGGGCGTCGCCGCCGAGCCAGCCGACCAGGCCGAGCAGCAGCACGCCCGCGACCAGCGCGGAACCGGACCGGTAGACGCGGTCGGCGTACTTCACGGGCTCACTCATGCCCCCGATTCTGCCGGACGGGCGCGCCGGAGCGGGTCACTGGTGCGGCGGGGTGCAGCGGCGGCGGGCCTTGCAGTGGTAGCCCAGCCCTTTGCAGTGCCAGCAGGTGTGGGCGGCGGCGACGCCCTGGGCGCGCCCCGACGCCGGCACGTACAGCGTCTCCCGGAACTCCAGCCGCTGGCCCGCGCAGGCGTGGCACTGCCGGTGGGGCCCCGGGCAGCCGCCCCGCTCCCCGTCCGCCGTGCCCGCCGGTTCCGGTGTCTGCGCCATCCGTGGGTCCGCCCCCGATCTGTGCCCGTTCCGTGTCCGCCTCACGGGCGGTCTTCCCCATTCGGGCACCACCGTAGACCCGGCGTGGCCGCCGTGGGGACCCATCGTCACCGCCGATCCTCTACCCGCGCACTACCCGCGTAGATATGCTGGTCTGGTGAGCATGGCGGAGCTGAGGGATCTGACGGACGTCACCGCCTCCGAGTCGTCGCTGCGCCGCTTCCTGCACGGGCTGCCCGGCGTGGACGCGGTGGGGCTGCGGGCGCGGGCGGCCGCGCTGGGAACGCGGTCGGTGAAGACGACGGCGAAGGCGCGCGCCCTCGACCTGGCGATTTCGATGACCGATCTGACAACGCTGGAGGGGGCGGACACCCCGGGCAAGGTGCGGGCGCTGTGCGCCAAGGGCAGGGCGCCCGACCCCTCCGACCCCTCGGCTCCGGCCGTCGCGGCGATCTGCGTCTACCCGGACCTGGCGGGCGTCGCCAAGGAGGCGCTGCGCGGCAGCGGGGTCGCGGTGGCCTCGGTAGCCACGGCGTTCCCCGCCGGGCGCGCCTCGCGGGCCGTGAAGCTTGCGGACGCGGCCGACGCGGTGGCGGCGGGCGCCGACGAGGTAGACATGGTCATCGACCGCGGGGCGTTCCTGGCCGGGCGGTACCTGGCGGTCTTCGAGGAGATCGCCGCGGTGCGCGAGGCGCTGGGCGGCGCTGCCCACCTGAAGGTGATCCTGGAGAACGGCGAGCTGGCCACGGACGACAACGTGCGCCGCGCCTCCTGGCTGGCGATGCTGGCGGGAGCGGACTTCATCAAGACCTCGACCGGCAAGACGGCGGTGAACGCCACGCCCGCCCACACGCTGCTGATGCTCCAGGCGGTACGGGACTTCCGCGAGGCGACCGGCCGCCAGGTCGGCGTGAAGCCCGCGGGCGGCATCCGCACCAGCAAGGACGCGGTGAAGTACCTGGTGATGGTCAACGAGACGGCGGGGCCGGACTGGCTGAGCCCTCGCTGGTTCCGGTTCGGCGCCTCCAGCCTGCTCAACGACCTGCTGATGCAGCGCCAGAAGCTGCGCACGGGCAGCTACTCGGGACCCGACTACGTGACGGTGGACTGATCGAGATGAACGACACGAGCGAGGTCTTCGCGTACGCGCCCGCGCCCGAGTCCCGGGCGGTGGCCCCCATCGCCCCGTCCTACGGGCTGTTCATCGACGGCGAGTTCCGCGAGGCGGCGGACGGGCGGGTGCTCAAGACGCTGTCGCCCGCCTCCGAGGAGGTGCTCAGCGAGGTCGCACACGGCGGCGAGTCGGATGTGGACGCGGCGGTCGCGGCGGCGCGCGCGGCGTTCCCCGGCTGGTCGGGGCTGCCGGGCTCGGTGCGCGCGGGGTACCTGTTCCGCATCGCGCGGCTGATCCAGGAACGCTCGCGCGAGCTGGCGGTGCTGGAGTCGCTGGACAACGGCAAGCCCATCCGCGAGTCACGGGACACGGACATCCCGCTGGTCGCCGCGCACTTCTTCTACTACGCGGGCTGGGCCGACAAGCTGGCGCACGCGGGCCTGGGCCCCGATCCCCGGCCGCTGGGCGTGGCCGGGCAGGTGATCCCGTGGAACTTCCCGCTGCTGATGCTGGCGTGGAAGGTCGCGCCGGCGCTGGCAACCGGCAACACCGTCGTCCTCAAGCCCGCCGAGACCACCCCGCTGACGGCGCTGCGGTTCGCGGAGATCTGCGTGCAGGCCGGGCTGCCGAAGGGCGTGGTCAACATCGTGCCGGGCGACGGCGAGACCGGGGCGGCCGTGGTGCGGCACCCGGACGTGAACAAGGTGGCGTTCACCGGCTCGACGGCGGTCGGCCGGTCCATCGCCCGCGCGGTCGCGGGCACGCGCAAGCGGCTGACGCTCGAACTCGGCGGCAAGGCAGCCAACATCGTCTTCGACGACGCACCGCTGGACCAGGCCGTGGAGGGCGTGGTCGACGGCATCTTCTTCAACCAGGGGCACGTGTGCTGCGCCGGATCGCGGCTGCTGGTGCAGGAGTCGGTGGCCGAGGAGCTACTGGCGGCGCTGCGGCGGCGCATGACCACGCTGCGGGTGGGCGATCCGCTGGACAAGAACACCGACATCGGCGCCATCAACTCGGCCGCGCAGCTGGCCCGCATCCGCGAGCTGGCGGCGGCCGGTGAGGCGGAGGGCGCGGAGCGCTGGTCCCCGCCGTGCGACCTGCCGTCGTCGGGCTACTGGTTCGCGCCGACGCTGTTCACCAACGTGACGCAGGCGCACCGGATCGCGCGCGAGGAGATCTTCGGCCCGGTGCTGTCGGTGCTGACGTTCCGCACGCCGGAGGAGGCCGTGGCGAAGGCGAACAACACGCCGTACGGGCTGTCGGCCGGGATCTGGACGGAGAAGGGCTCGCGCATCCTGTGGATGGCGCAGCGCCTGCGCGCGGGCGTGGTGTGGGCCAACACGTTCAACAGGTTCGACCCCGCCTCGCCGTTCGGCGGCTATCAGGAGTCGGGCTACGGCCGGGAGGGCGGCCGTCACGGTCTGGAGGCGTACCTCGATGTCTGAGCAGGCGACTGAACCGGTGGCCGGTCCGGCTCTGGGCCCGGCGGCGGGCGGCGGTGCCGGCCCGCTGCCCGTGCGGAAGACCTACAAGCTGTTCGTCGGGGGCCGCTTCCCCCGGTCAGAGAGCGGGCGGGTGTACGAGGTGACCGACGAGGCAGGCACCTGGCTGGCCAACGCGCCGCTGGCCTCGCGGAAGGACGCGCGGGACGCGGTCGTCGCAGCCCGCAAGGCGTTCGGCCCGTGGTCGCAGGCGACCGCCTACAACCGCGGCCAGATCCTGTACCGGATCGCGGAGATGATGCAGAGCCGCCGGGACGAGTTCGCGGCGGACAGCGGCGACGCCTCGGGCGCGGAGACGGACGCCGCGCTGGCCCGCTGGGTGTGGTACGCGGGCTGGTCGGACAAGATCGCGCAGGTGGCGGGCAACGCCAATCCCGTGGCAGGGCCGTACTTCAACCTCTCGGTGCCCGAACCGACGGGTGTGGTCGCCGTCGTGGCGCCGCCGCGCTCCTCGCTGCTCGGGCTGGTGTCGGTGCTGGCCCCGGTCATCGTCTCGGGGAACACGGCGGTCGTCGTGGCCAGCGAGCCGTCGCCGCTGCCCGCGCTGACGCTGGCGGAGGTGCTGGCCGTCTCGGACCTGCCGCCCGGCGTGGTGAACATCCTCTCGGGCCGCACGGCCGAACTCGCGCCCGTGCTCGCGGCGCACCGGGACGTCAACGCGCTGGACCTCACGGGCGTCGAGGACCCTCAGCTCGCCGCCGAGCTGGAGGCTACCGCCGCCGAGACGCTCAAGCGGGTCCGCCGGCCGGCGCCGGACGGTGAGGACTGGCACGCCGACCCGGGCACGGGGCGGCTGCTGGCGTTCCTGGAGACCAAGACGGTCTGGCACCCGCAGGGGCTGTGACGGCCGGTGGTGACGGCCGCGGCCGTCACCACCGGCCAGCGAGCGGGCCGGCGGGCGCCGGCAACTCCGGTGCGGCGGCCAAACGGCTCTGGCGCAGCGTGCGGAGACGCGACGCGGGGCCCGGCCAGACCCCCCGGTCGCCGGACCCCGCGCCCTTTCGTTCCCCCGTACTCCCCCGTTTCCCCCGGTTTCTCCCGGTTTTCCCCTTCCCTCGGGTTTCCCGCCTTCCCCCGTATTTCCCCCGCTATGTCCCCCGTTACTTCCCCCGTTGTCCCCGTTTGCGCACTCCCCCGTGTTTCCCCCGTGCCTCAGGCGACCAGTTCGCCGAAGGACTCCTCGCGGTCGCGGCCCTGGCTGAGTGACTGGTCGTCCCGCAGCCGCCGCAGGGTGCGCCAGATGCTGCTCTTGACCGTGCCGACGCTGATGTTGAGCGTATCCGCGATCTCCGGGTCAGTGCGGCCCTCGTAGTACCGCAGCACCAGCATCGTGCGCTGCTGCTCCGGCAGCCGGGCCAGCGCCTGCCACAGCACCGTGCGCAGCTCCGTGCCGCGCATGGTGTCCTGCTCGCCAGGCGCCTCGGGCAGCTCCTCGGTCGGGTACTCGTTCAGCTTGCGCCGGCGCCAGGCGCTGATGTGCAGGTTCGTCATGGTGCGCCGCAGGTAGCCGTTGAGGGCGGCCTTGTCGGCGATGCGGTCCCAGGCGCGGTAGGTCGACAGCAGCGCGCTCTGCAGCAGGTCCTCCGCCTCGTGCCGGTCGCCGGTGAGGTGGTAGGCGGTGGCGTACAGGGAGGCCCGGCGCTCGCGCACGTAGGCGGTGAACTCCGCCTCCGTGCGCCCTTCGCGCCGCGCACCCCCGGCCTCCCCGTGGACGCCGTCCCCCGTGTTCCCCCGGTTCCCCCGTTCCCCCGTCACCGGGGCGACAGCCGCGAGCCGCGCCCGGTGCTTGTGCCCGGCGGAACGGCGGCCCCCCAGCCGGTTCGCGCCGCCGGACGATTCGGCGCAGCGGACGGGAACCACGTGTGCGGGCGTGAGCGTCGTAGCGGCTGTCGTGTCGCTGATGCCGTGCGATGCCCTCATCCCGCTCCCCCTCGTGGAGTCCGTCCGTGCGATCTGTTGGTCATCACACTGCCGGGCCAGTTTCATGAGGGGGTCCTCTGACTGTCACAGCGCTGTCACAGCACCCAGTCGCCGGGAGGAATTTGATGTTCATCACACCCGCGTGTCTGGCTGGCCCGCCAGGGCGCTGAGACGTCCGACGGGCCCCCTGCGGTGGTGAGTTCACGCTCAGCCGTCGTGCGCCCGGAGGGGTCGCGCCGGGGGCGTGGGAACCGGCTACGGGGCGCGTTCGGCCGCCGGGCCCGGAAGTCGCACGACCCGGGCGGTCGAACTCGGATGGGTGTATGGGCCACAATGAGCCGCGTGGCTTTCCTGTTGCTGATCGAGGACGACGAGGCGGTGCGCACGGCTCTGGAAATGAGCCTGACCCGTCAGGGGCACCGTGTCGTGACCGCCGCCACGGGTGAGGACGGGATGAAGATGCTGCGCGAGCAGCGCCCCGACCTCATCGTGCTGGACGTGATGCTGCCCGGCATCGACGGCTTCGAGGTGTGCCGCCGCATCCGCCGCACCGACCAGTTGCCCATCATTCTGCTCACGGCCCGCAGCGACGACATCGACGTCGTGGTGGGCCTGGAGTCCGGGGCCGACGACTACGTGGTCAAGCCGGTGCAGGGCAGGGTCCTCGACGCCCGCATCCGCGCGGTGATGCGCCGCGGCGAGCGGGAAGCCAACGACTCGGCCACGTTCGGCAACATCGTCATCGACCGCGCCGCGATGACCGTCACGAAGAACGGCAAGGACTTGCAGCTCACGCCCACCGAGCTGCGCCTGCTGCTGGAGCTGAGCCGCCGTCCCGGCCAGGCGCTGTCGCGGCAGCAGCTGCTCCGGCTGGTCTGGGAGCACGACTACCTGGGCGACTCCCGGCTCGTGGACGCCTGCGTGCAGCGGCTGCGCGCCAAGGTCGAGGACGTGCCGTCGTCGCCCAAGCTGATCCGCACCGTGCGCGGGGTCGGCTACCGGCTCGACGCCCCGTCCTGACAGGGGGCGTGAGGCAATCGCATGACCGCTGAGAACACGGCGGGCGACACCGCGGCCCGGCCCGTGGGCCGCGTGCGGAGCCGGCTGGGCTCGCTGCTGCGCATCACGAGCCTGCGGCTGCGCCTGGTCACCGTCTTCGCGCTCGTCGCACTGGCCGCGGCCGTCTCGGTCTCCGGCATCGCGTACTGGCTCACCCGCGACGCCGTACTGACCCGCGCCCAGCAGGGCGCGCTGGACGACTTCCGCGAGTCGCTCGGCGCCAACGCCGGCTCGCTCCCGGAGAACGCCAGCTGCGACGACCTGCGGGCCATGGCCGCCGCAATGGCGAAGAACTCGCAGCGCTACCAGGTCGTGCTGGTGGACCAGCGCAACGGCCAGCCGGTGTGCGTCGCGGAGTCGGAGCCCTCGCTCTTCCGCCTGGACATGGTGCCCTCCTCGCTGGTGGACGCCGTCTACAAGCGGCGTGACAGCGAGAGCGGCACCTCGCCCTACCACCTGTACTGGCAGCGCATCACGTACGAGGACGAGCCGTACCTGGTCGCGGGCTCGCAGGTGATGGACGACGGCCCGACCGGCTACATGCTGCTGTCGCTGTCCGCCGAGCGCGACGACCTGGACTCGCTCGTCGTCTCCCTGGGCATCGCCACCGCGCTGGCCGTCTTCGGCTCCGTGCTGCTGGCGCAGGCCGCCGCGACGACCGTGCTGCGGCCGGTGCAGCGGCTGAGCGACGCGGCCAGCCGCCTGGCCGAGGGCAAGCTCGACACCCGGCTTGAAGAGCGTGGCGCCGACGAACTCGCCGAACTCACCCGGACGTTCAACCGCGCCGCCGCCTCGCTTGAACAGCGGGTGCAGGACCTGTCGGCCCGCGAGGCCGCCAGCCGCCGCTTCGTCGCCGACATGTCGCACGAGCTGCGCACCCCGATGACGGCGATCACGGCCGTGACCGAGGTGCTGGAAGACGAGGTCGACAACCTCGACCCGATGATCGCGCCCGCCGTGCAGCTCGTCGTCAGCGAGACCCGCCGCCTGAACGTCCTGGTGGAGAACCTCATGGAGGTGACCCGCTTCGACGCCGGCACGGCCCGGATGGTGCTCGACGACGTGGACATCGCCGACCAGGTCACCGCCTGCATCGACGACCGCGCCTGGCTGGACGCCGTCGAGGTCTCCGGCGACCGCGGCATCATCGCGCGCCTGGACCCGCGGCGCCTGGACGTCATCCTCGCCAACCTCATCGGCAACGCCCTCAAGCACGGCGGCTCGCCGGTGCGGGTGACGATCCGCGAGGAACGGCACCCGGACCGGCCCGACGAGGTGGTGGTCGAGGTCGCCGACAACGGCCCCGGCATCCCCGAGGACGTCCTGCCGCACGTCTTCGACCGCTTCTACAAGGCGAGCGCCTCCCGGCCGCGCTCCGACGGCAGCGGCCTGGGCCTGTCGATCGCCCTGGAGAACGCCCATCTGCACGGCGGCGACATCACCGCCCGCAACTCCCCCGAGGGCGGCGCGGTGTTCACACTGCGGCTGCCGCGCGAGGCGCGGGTGCCCGGCCAGAAGAAGTCCGGCGACGGCGGCCGCGACGAGGCGGGCAGGGAAGCGGAGGAAGCCGAGGAGGGGACCCGTTGAGCACCGGCAGTCACGGCACGAGAGGCCGCCGGGCGGCCAGGCGGGCGCGCGCCGGCCTGCTGGCCCTGCTGGTGACGGCGGGCACCGCCTGCGGCATCCAGTCGACCGACGTGCCGGTGGACGGCGGGCCGGCCCCGACGCGCGCGACGTGCGAGTCGCCCGGCCAGGGCGAGGGCACCGAGGTGTACCTGGTGTGCGGCACCAGCGTCGAGGCGGTGACCCGCTCGCTGGACATGACGAGCGTCAGCGGCGATCCGGTGGCGGTCGCGCAGGCGCTGCTGGCAGAGCTCCAGTCCGATCCGGGGCAGGCCGAGCAGGCCGCGGGGTTCAGCAGCGACGTGCCGCCGAACCTGGAGGTCTCCGGCGTCGTGCACGGCGGGGAGATAGGCACCGGGCTGCGTCTGAGCCAGGACCCTGCCGACCTGCCGGCGTTCGCCCTCGTCCAGATCGTCTGCACCTTCGCCCGCAGTGAGCTGGGCGATGGCCACTCCGTCGTCCTCAGCGGCCCGCCCGGCTCCACCACCGAGCGCCCCAAGCCGTACTCGTGCAGCAACGCCATGCGCGCCAGCTCCCCCCTGCGGTGACAGCCGGCCGCGACGCGGCGGGACCCGCCGGGGACGGAACGACAGGGCGTCGTACGTCACAACGGGACGGTGGAACCGCCTCCTCGGCACCGGCGTCCTGGTGAGCGTGCGGCATGACCCTGTGGGCTCCACTGAGCCTCTCCGGCCCGCGCGCGGAGCGTCCGCCCGCGACGGCCGGGCAAGGAGTGTCCCCTCGCGCGTGCGCGCCGGGGCGTTCACTGTGCTCTGCGTCTATCTGCTCGTCGTCGGCTGGCTGGCGCTGCGTCCGCTGTCCGTGATGTGGGTCGAGCCCCACAACCTGGAACCCCTGGCGACCATCAGAGCGGATCTCGCACGCGGCCCGGTGGAGGGCGCGCGCACCATCGGCGCCGGGATGCTGCGCCTGGCGCCGCTGGGCGTGCTGCTGCCCCTGCTGTCGCCGCGGCTGGGCGGGGGGCGGTTCGCCTCGCTGGTCCGCACGGTCTCGGGCGGTTTCCTGCTGACGGCGGCGCTGGAGTGGTCGCAGTCGCTGGTGCCCAGCCGCGTCGCCGACGTGGACACCATCATCCTCAGCACCTGCGGCATCGGCGTGACTCACCTGCTGTGCTACGGGCGGCTGCGCGCCCTGCTGCTGGGCGGCCCGTCCGCGCCGCCCGCGCGGGGGGACGAGACATCCGGCGGCGCGGTGGACGGGGCGCCCTGGGATTCCTTCTGGGACACCCCGCCGGGCTCGCCCTGGGACACGCGGTGGTGCCTGCCCGGCACGGACGCCCCGCCGGGGAAGGCCGGGATGACAGCCGCGGCTCCCGCGCTGTCCAGCCGTCCGTAGGCGCGGACGCGAGGGCCGCCGCGGACCCACCCGCCGCCGTACCACGCCCGGCGGTGGCGGGTAACGGGAGGGGCCGGGCCGGGGAAACGCCCCCGGACCCGGCCCCGCTGGCACCGGTCGGCGCGCCGGTTCCCGGCTGGCCGCCTCGGCTCACCCCCGCGGGCTCACTGGAGGTTGATGCCGCTCACGATCTCCCCGGCCGAGCCGAGGGGCAGGCCCCCGAGCAGCTGCTGCGTGGTGTCGGTGACGGCCCCGGCGTCGGCCTGTCCGACGGCGGCCAGCGTGTCCTCCACCAGTGGCACCTCGTTGCCCTTCAGTGCCTGAGCGCCGCTGCTCAGCAGCTGGCCGCTCCCGGCCGGCAGCGTCTGCACGGCCGACTCGACGGGCAGCGTGCCCACCAGGTCGCCCGCGGTGCTCTGGACACCGTCGAGCCCGGCGGCCGAGGCGGTGCCCGCGGCCGAGGCGAGCGCGGCGCCCAGGGCGGCAGCGCCGATGGTCTTCAGTGTTGCCTGCTTCATGGGTAACTACGTCCTTGTGTGGGAATGGGTTTCGGGCCGAGCGGCGATGGTGACCGTAGCCACAGGCACGGCCGTCCCGCAATCACAGGGAAAAGCGCGCCGCCGCCCGTAACCCTCCTGGCCCCCTTCTTCATTCTCCTCATACCGGGACGGCCAGATGGGCTCCCCGGCCGTCAATCCTCGCTGGTCACGGGCTGATTACGACTGCCGGAGGCAAACAGCCATTCGGACTTCAGGCGCGCGTAACCGGGCTTGATCACTTCGTTGATCATCGTGAGACGTTCATCGAAAGGAATGAACGCGGATTTCATCGCATTGACCGTGAACCACTGAAGGTCGTCCAGGGTGTACTGGAAAGTCCGGACCAGATGACCGAATTCCGCACTCATGCTCGTACCGCTCATGAGGCGGTTGTCGGTGTTGACCGTGGCGCGGAAGCGGAGCTGCCGCAGCAGCCCGATGGGGTGCTCGGCGTACGAAGCGGCCGCGCCGGTCTGGATGTTGGACGTGGGGCACAGCTCCAGCGGGATGCGCTTGTCCCGCACGTAGGCGGCGAGCCGGCCGAGCCGCACCCGCCCGTCGTCCCCGACCTCGATGTCGTCGATCAGCCGCACGCCGTGCCCGAGCCGGTCGGCGCCGCACCACTGGAGCGCCTGCCAGATCGACGGCAGGCCGAAGCCCTCGCCGGCGTGGATGGTGAAGTGGTTGTTCTCCCGCTTCAGGTACTCGAAGGCGTCCAGGTGCCGGGTGGGCGGGTAGCCCGCCTCCGCGCCGGCGATGTCGAAGCCGACGACGCCCCGGTCCCGGTAGCGGTTGGCGAGTTCGGCGATCTCCAGGGCGCGCGCGGCGTGCCGCATCGCGGTCAGCAGCGCCGTCGTCCTGATGCGGTAGCCGTCGGCGGCGGCGAGGCGTTCGCCCTCGCGGAAACCCTCGTTGACGGCCTCGACGACCTCCTCCAGGCTCAGCCCGCCCTCGAGGTGCTGCTCGGGGGCGTACCGGACCTCGGCGTAGACCACGCCGTCCTCGGCGAGATCGCGCACGCACTCGGCGGCGACGCGCCGCAGCGCCTCGCGGGTCTGCATCACGGCGCAGGTGTGCCGGAACGTCTCCAGGTACCGCTCCAGCGAACCGGAGTCGGCGGCCTGGCGGAACCACGTGCCCAGCCGCTCGGGATCGGTCTCGGGCAGGGCGTCGTACCCCTGTTCCCGGGCGAGTTCGATGACCGTGGCCGGGCGCAGGCCGCCGTCGAGGTGGTCGTGCAGCAGGACCTTGGGCGCGCGGCGGATCTGGTCGGGTGTCGGCTGCTGCGGTGCCTGGCTGCTGGCAATCATGCGCGAACCCTATCTCCTACGCGCGTAGAGGCGCTTCCGTGGCTGACGCGGCATCACGGTCCGGCCGGCGTCAGGCGGGACGCGTGGCGGCGAACTGGCCGCGGCGGCCGAGCAGGAACCGCTTGAAGGCCGCCACCGGCGGCGGGTCCGGGTGCCCGGCCATCCAGGCGACACCGATCTCGCGCACCGCGCGCGGCGCCGTGACCGACAGCTCCCGCACGCCGGGGCGCGGCACCGTCGGCGGCGGCAGCAGCGCGACGCCGAGCCCGGCGGCGACCAGGCCGCGCAGCGTCTCCGGCTCCTCGCCCTCGAACGCGATCCGCGGCTTGAACCCGGCCTGCTCACACAGGCGTTCGGTCAGGCGCCGCAGCCCGTAGCCCGGTTCCAGCGTGACGAACGGCTCGTTGGCGGCCTCCGCCAGCCGGACGCGGCGCCGCGCCGCGAGGCGGTGGTCGCCGGGCACGGTGAGGTACAGCCGCTGCTCGCCCAGGCGCCGGGTCACCAGGTCGGGGGCGTCGGGCACGGGCGAGGTCAGGCACAGGTCCAGCTCGCCCTGGCGCATCCGCTCGATCATGTCCTCGCCGTAGCTCTGCACCAGAGAGAAGCGGATCTTGGGATGGTCGGTGCGGAACTCGCGGATCAGCTCGGGCACGGTCTCGGGACCCATGGTGTGCAGAAAGCCGAACGCCACCTTGCCGGCCGCCGGGTCGGCGTCGGTGCGGATGGCCTCGGCGGCGCGCTCGACCTCGCCGAGGGCGCGTTCGACGGAACGGGCGAAGGCACGCCCGGCGGGCGTGAGGGAGACGGTGCGGCCGTGGCGCGCGAGCAGGGCGACGCCCATGTCGGCCTCCAGGCGCGCGACGGCGCGGCTGAGCGTCGGCTGCGGCTGGTCCAGGTCCTGCGCGGCCCGCGTGATGTGCTCGTGGCGCGCGATGGCCGCGAACTGGGCGAGCCGGGGTGCCAGCAGCGCGGCCCACGAATCGCCGGACAGGTCGGCCGTGCCCGCTGTGTCCGCTGTTACGGACTTGTCGCTTCCGTTGCGTGGTGATGACACTGGCGCCTCCTGCCTTCGTTCATGCGTACAGAACATGTTTATCCCAGCAACCATGTATTGGACGCATAAAATGGGCTTCCCTACGGTGGAGCCATGCCCTCAGCGACTACCAGGGCTTCCGCCACCGCGGAGGCCCTTACCCAGACGTCCCCTGCCACCCCTAGGGGCCACGCCCGGGTCAACCTGGCGCTCTTCGCGCTCGGCCTGGCGACGTTCGCCATGCTCTTCTCGACCCAGGCGCTGCTGCCCGACATCGCCGCGGCCCACGCTGTCCACCCGCACGACGCGAGCTGGACGGTCTCCGCCGCCACCATCGGCCTGGCCGTGGCCGTCCTTCCGCTGAGCGTCCTCTCCGAGCGCTTCGGCCGCAGGCGCGTGATGACCATCTCCGTGTCCGTCGCCGTCGCCCTGGCGCTGGTCATGCCGTTCGTCCCCGGCCTGGGCGCGCTGATCGCGCTGCGCGCCGTGCAGGGCGCGGCCATCGCCGGCATCCCGGCGTCGGCCGTGGCGTACCTGTCCGAGGAGCTTCCGCCACGCGCCACGGTCGGCGCGGTCGGGCTGTTCATCGCCGGCAACAGCGTGGGCGGCATGACCGGCCGCGTGCTGACCGGCTGGATCGCCGAGGCGCACGACTGGCGCGCCGCGCTGGCGGCGCTGGCGGCCATGGCGCTGCTGGCGGCGGTCGCCTACCACGTGCTGCTGCCGCCGCAGCGGAACTTCACCCCGGCACCGCTGCGGCCCCGGCTGGTGCTGCGCACCGTCGGCTGCCACCTGGGCCGGCCGCTGCTGCTGCGCCTGTACCTGATCGGCCTGCTGCTGATGGCCGCGTTCAGCGCGGTATACACGGTGGTCGGCTTCCGGCTCGTGGCCGAGCCGTTCGGGCTGTCGGCCGGCCTGGCCGGGTCGGTCTTCGTGATCTTCCTCGTCGGCACCGGCTCCTCGGCGGCCGCCGGGCCGCTGGTGGACCGCCTCGGACGGCGCGGCGCCCTGTACGCGGCGATGGCCACGGTCGTCGCCGGGCTGCTGCTGAGCCTGGTGGACCACCTGGCGCTGGTGCTGGTGTCGCTGGTGCTGATCACCGGCGGCTTCTTCGCCGGCCACGCCGTGGCCTCCGGCTCGGTGAGCCGTGCCGTGACCGCCGGGCGGGCACAGGCGTCGGCGCTGTACCAGGTGGCGTACTACCTCGGCGCGAGCGCCGGCGGCACGGCGGGCGCCGCGCTGTACCGGCACGCCGAGTGGCCGGGGCTGGTGGGCTTCGCCCTCGCGGCCCTGGTGGGCGCGGGCCTGATCACCCTCTACGCCACGGCCCGCTCCGCCCAGCTGCGCCGCCGCGAACTCGCCACCGCCGCCTGAGAGCGGCACCGCACGCGCGCCCGGCCTCCGGCGAGGCCGGGCGCGCACCTCGTCAGCAGTCCTGCCGGGCAACCAGGCGGTCGAGCATGCGACGGAGCGGCTCGTTATCCCTGAGGAACCTCCTGACCGAGGCCGCCCGGTTCTCCTCCGGGGACAGCCCAGGTCAGTGGCCCCCGCTTCCTCCGCAAGCTGTGCGAGAAAGGCACGCCGCACCCTCCCGTTGCCTTCCCGGACACATCGCGGTGCCGTGCCCGGCAGCGCACGGTCCCTGGCGTCCGGCGGGCGAGGTGGGTTGACTCGGGGGAGATCCGGCACGTGAGGAGGACGACCGTGACGCAGGACCACACCCCGCCGCAGACCCCCCGTACGTTCCGCATCGCCGCCATCCCCGGAGACGGTGCCGGCGCCGAGGTCGTCGCCGCCGGGCGGGCCGTGCTCGACGCGCTGGCGGACGGCTCGGGCGGCCGGTTCGCCTTCGCATGGGAGGAGTTCGGCTGGGGCTGCGACCACTACGCCCGCACCGGCCGGATGATGGACGAGGACGGGCTGGAGCGGCTGCGCTCCTTCGACGCGGTCTACTTCGGCGCCGTCGGCTGGCCCGGCGTGCCCGACCACGTCAGCCTGTGGGGGCTGCGGCTGGCGATCTGCCAGGGCTTCGACCAGTGGGCCAACGTCCGCCCCGTCCGCTTCCTGCCCGGCGTGCGCAGCCCGCTGCGCGACGCGGAGGAGCGGAACCTGGACTGGGTGGTGGTCCGCGAGAACAGCGAGGGCGAGTATGCCGGGCTCGGCGGCCGCAATCTCGCCGCGCGCGGTCCCGGCGGCGAGGTCGCCGTGCAGTCGGCGCTGTTCACGGAGGCGGGCTGCGAGCGGATCATGCGGTTCGCGTTCGACCTGGCCCGGACCCGCGACCGCAAGCGGGTGGCCAGCGTCACCAAGAGCAACGCCCAGCAGTACGGCATGGTGCTGTGGGACGAGGTGTTCCGCCGGGTCGCCGCCGACTATCCCGACGTGGAGACCGAGAGCGTGCTCGTGGACGCGATGGCGGCGAAGTTCGTGCTCCGGCCCGAGGAGCTGTCCGTCGTGGTCGCCTCGAACCTCTTCGCCGACATCCTGTCCGATCTCGGCGGCGCCCTGGCCGGCTCGCTGGGCCTGGCCGCCAGCGCCAATCTCAACCCCGAGCGCCGCTTCCCCAGCATGTTCGAGCCGGTGCACGGCTCGGCCCCCGACATCGCCGGGAAGGGCTGGGCCAACCCGCTCGGGGCCGTCGGCAGCGCCGCAATGATGCTGGACCACCTGGGGCTGCCAGAGGAAGCCGCCCGCCTGGAGCGCGCCGCCGCGGCCACCACCCGCGCCGGGATCCTCACCCGCGACCTGGGCGGCACCGCCTCGACGGCGGACGTGACCAAGGCGCTCATCGACGGGCTGGCGTCGTAAGGACCAACGTCCCGGCACCGGAGCGCGGGCGGCGGGCGGGCGGACAACCTGCGCGGTGCGGCCGGTGCGGCCGTGCGAAGGACGGCCCGGCCAGGTCCCAAGGGTCATCATGCAGGGCTGTTTGCGTACGTGTCTGCCTGTGCCCGCCACATGGCCGCATACATCCCGTCGCGGCTGAGCAAGGATTCATGGGTCCCTTCCTCGATAATCACGCCGCCGTCCAGAACGAGGATGCGGTCTGCGGTGCGGGTGGCGCCGAGACGGTGGCTGATGAGAATGACGGTCTTTCCCTCAGCGAGGGCCTGGATACGCCGGTAGACGGCTTCCTCGGCGAGCGGGTCCAGCGCTGAGGTGGGCTCATCACAGACGAGGACGGGGGCGTTGCGGTAGACGGCGCGGGCAGCAGCGATGCGCTGCCACTGACCGCCAGAGAGGTCGCGTCCGCCCCACCAGGAGGGTGCGAGGTTGGTGTCCAGGCCTTCGGGCAGATCTTCAAGAACCTTGTCCGCGCCGACGGCCGCCGCAGCGGCGGCGATGCTGCGTTCATCCTGGTCACCCTGACCGAGAGTGATGTTTTCGCGGGCGGTGACGTGCCAGCGCGCGCAGATCTGAGGGAACATGGCCAGGCGCTGCCAGAGGTGTTCGGGGTCAGCTCGCGAGACGTCGGTGTCATCCCAGGTGACGGTTCCCTTCGTCGGGGTACACAGGCCTGCCAGCAGTTTGGCGAGAGTGGACTTGCCGGACCCGTTGGGGCCGACCATGGCCAGAACCTCCCCGCGATGAATGGTGACGGTGATATCGCGCAGGGCGGGATGTTCGCTGCCGGGATACACGAAGGTGACGCCCTTGGCCTCGATCACCTTGGGGTTGTCCGGCACAGGTTCACAGGCTGCCGGTAGGCGGGTACGGGCTGCCGTATCGATGAGGAAGTCATGCCAGTCGGCCAGGTAAAGACCGGTGGTGTAAGCGTTGTTGATGCCTTGGACGAGGCTCGCGAGCAGGCGTTGGCTGGTCTGGACGGCGATGACGACAGTGCCAGCGGCGGGTGGTGGAATGCGCCCGGTCGCGGTCAGCCACAGCAGCACGGCGTAGACGAGGCCAATGGCGATGCCAGCGGCGGCGTCACCAGCCAGCTGGTAGCGGGCTGCCCTCCGCCCCACCTGGGCGGCGACGTCCTCCAAGTGTGTGGCGACCTCGCGGAAGCGGCCCAGGAGCCAGGGCCGGAGCGTGTAGGCGCGGACTTCGAGGGCATGATCGCGGCCGGCTGTCTGGAACATCCACAGGTGGCGCAGGCGACGGTCAGCGAGGGTGTGACGGTCGGCGAGGTAGGCAGCGCGGGCCGCCCGCACGGCAGCAAACCCGCGGGGGATGACGGCCAGCAGGAGCAGCGGAAGCAGCAGGGGGTGCAGGTGGGCAAGGACTCCGCCGGCCGCGGCCAGTCCGAGGAGGGAGGCGGTCACCGCTGTCAGCGCCTCGACCATCAGGTGGGCGTCCTTGGCGGCCCGGCTGGCCGCTTCGGACTGATCAGCCCAAGCCGCGTCGTCATAGCAGATCAAAGGTGCCTGGGTGGCGGCGGCCAGATAGCGGACTTCGGCCAGTCCGTTCACTCGTGGGCCGATGCGGGCGGTGGTGGCGATGGTCAGCGCGCTGACCAGGGCGCGGGCACAGCCGGCGGCGGTGACGATCAGGAGAGCCGGCAGCGCCTGCATCAGACGGTCAGCGAGGGGACGGGAACCGTGGTCAGGCAGGAGAAGGGGGGTTAGGGCGCTGGTCGTGGCGTACAGGCCCACAACTGTGACGGCGCCGGTCAGCAGCTGAAGCAGTCCGGTGAGCGCGACGGCATATGGGTCGGCGGACCATGCCAGACGTAGTGCGATAGCCGAGAGGTGAGGCAGACGGCGAAGGGTGGTCCACCACCCAGCAGCCAGAGCGTCGTCGTGCCGTTCGGCGCTGTTGCTCATCCTCGGCAGGGGAAGCTGCGGTGCGTCGCTGCTGCCCTTGCCACGTCGAGGGCGGTCGGATGTCGATGCGGTCATGCCCTGCCGAACGAACGGTGTGGTGGCTAGGTCTGTGGACAACCCCGGCGTCGTGCGTCAACCGACTTTGCTCCGCCCTTGGCTGCTTTCAGATGCGCAGTGCCGGTACGTAGGGCCAGGCGCGGTTCGAGGAGTGCTGGCCGATGACCTGATCCTCGGTCTCGATCCAGGCATGAGCGGCGGCCGGGGCGGTGCGTGCTCCTAACACAAAGGTGACGCCGCGACGGCGCAGCCGTGCGGCCAGGAAGCAGGCGGCGGATTCCTCCAGGCAGGCCAGCCGTATCGGCCAGTGCCGTGCGACATGCCGGACTGCGACGAGCTGCTTGTCGGCCACATCGGCGCTGGCCGGTGCGGCGGGCACGACGTTTCGCAGGGCACGTAGCGCTGCGATTGTGACGCGTATGGGTACCAGGCGCAGCATTGCCAGCGCTGCGGTAAGGGCGAGGAACGCGATGATGCGGTCGGTCGGAGTGAGTCGAACGTCCCCCGGACACGGCCGCACGGTAGGGGCGGGCGGCTGGGAGACTGGTGCCGCCAACGTAGAGAGCCATCCCAGGGCCTGGAAGCGAGCAACGAGGTGGGCAAGGTCGGTGCGCACATTGGCCGGGTCAGCACCGCGGGCGGCACAGCGGGTGGTGAGGTCATCGACCGCCTGGTGAGCGGGTGTGCCGGCGGCCAGCGCGAGCCATAGAGCAGCGGCGGTGGGGTTGAGGTGGCACCAGCGGCCACGGCCGGTCCGGATATCCATCACGGCCGCGGCACCATCCGGCAGACGGGCGGTGAACACTGTTGGCCCGGTCATCATGCTGTTCCTTCCGTGTCGGTTGCTGCGGGGTGCGGGCTCCATGCAGCGGGAGACAGAGCGGTGTCGTAGTGGGCCAGCCAGGTCTCGACGGCGAGGAGATGGTGCAGTGGGGCCAGCGGTACCGGCGCCCCAGCGACAGCGGCGCGCAGGTCCGCCACAGCGGCTAGACCATCGATCAGGCCAGCGGCGGCAAGGCGGGAGGAACGCAAGATCGCTTCAGCCGGACGGGCGTTGTGGATCAGCCCGGTAGTGACGCTATCGATGAAGTCCGTCTTGGAATGTCGTCTCAAGAGAAAATCGGGTACCAGCCCGGTGAAGGCGGCGCGGGCGAGTGGTTTGTACACGCCCGGGGCGGTCCGCTGGGCCGACGGGATAAGCCGCCAGGCATCGACCACCGTGTTGTCGAGGAACGGCGCGTGCACAGCCAGGCCCCATCGAGCGCGGGCGATGTCCTGAAAGGCGTTCTGCGCGGCGCCCATCGCCTCCACCGCCAGCCGTTCATGGAGAGCGGCCGCTGACACGCCGCTAGAGGGTGCTGACGCGGCGCGGTTGGCCACCAGGTGCGACAGGACGGCGCGGCCGTCGTGGGTGAGCCAGCGTGCAGCGGGGGTGGTGGTGCACCAGGCCAGGTTTTCACCGCCTCTGGGATTCTGCGGCGTTGCAGCTGGCCGTGCCAGGCGCGAAGCGAGCTGGCGTAGCGCGGCACGGTAACTGATGGCGGCTGTCTGGGCGAGCTGCCGCCACACCGGCCACACGGCTGTGCGCTGCTGGCGGGCCAGGTCGACCGCCTGGCGCAGTGCCTGGGCACAGCGTCCCGCGCGCAGCATGTCCACCACGTACGTCGGAGCGACACAGAACGCGTTGTCACCGCCTCGCCCCGTCAGGTGCATCGTGCTGCCGACCTCCGCTGCGGCCCGCATCTGCGGGTCTTTGACCGTCAAGGCCCCCACGGTCAAGGTCGGGCTGTCCGTCAACGGCAACGCCGCAGGATCTTCCAAACCGTCGAAATAGACGCCTTGGCCGGACACAATGCGGTGGGTGAGCGAGGGCACAGCATCAGCGAGGCGCCGGGCGTAATGACTGTCATCATCGTCGATGAGGTGTGTATCGGTGTAGGTGACGGCCAGCAGCGGCCGAACGGTGGCAGCTAGGCAGCAGACGATGCCGCTGTCCACACCGCCGGACAGATCGGCAGAAAGCCGCTGAGCCCGCTGCCCCCAGCGGGCGACTGCCTCAAACAGCGCCGTGCACAGCTCCAGAGCGCCTTCACGTGCTGACACCGGACCTGGCGGTTCTGAGGCGGTTTTGACAACGGGCGCAGCTTCGCCGGGCACTCGGAGCACACCGCCAGGAGGGACACGCCTGACCGATCTGAACAACGACCGGTCGGCCAGGACATCGACACCAGACAGCATCATTTCGCCCAGCAGCAGCGGAAGCTCGACCTCAGTACCGGCCCGAGCGGCCAACACCGCAGCCGCCGTGCTCCACCACACTCCATCGGAGGTGGGCAGCCAATACACCGGAACCACCCCGGCACGGTCCCCGACCACCAATGCACCAGACTCAGTGCGCACGACGATGAGATGGCTGCCAGGCAATCGGCGCAGCGGTCCCAGCTCACCACGGGCGGCGGCTTGGAGAGCGCGACGACGCTCTGTCGCAGTGGCCAGGCAGCTCCCAGCCGTCAGTAATGTGTCGATGCGGCCTGGCGCCCCGGTCACCTCGATCTCACCCGGGTTATGGCCGGCCTCCCATAGCCACACCCCCGGCACGCCACAGATCTCGCGCACGGATAAGGGTTGGGCGCCAGGCCGGGTACCGATGAATCCAACAACGAAGCGTTCCACCGGCTCTTCCCTCTCATCGGCCCCTGCGCTGGTGTTCGAGTGCAGTGGCGCGGCGTCCCAGGGCAATTCAGTGACCATTCCGGCACGCCGCGCACTGCTCGGAGAGCGCAGGCGGCAATCAGTACCAGTACTCGTCCTGGTCGGCCCTGTCCTTCTTGCACCAGCCGAGCGTGGCCCCGGTGACAGTGCCCAGATCGGTCCGCGACCTCGCTCACCGGATGAGCGCAACCAGCGTGTCCCCGGCCGTGCGCGGACTACGCGAACGTGTCGCAACGGCCGCTACCTGACGATTCTTGTTCGCTGGCCTCCAACGGCCTATCACTCGTGCATGTGTTGCCGGAGCGAACGGCAGTCGGACGACGATGCGCCTGCCTCGCCATCTGGGATAGCCAACGACCTGAGCGCCCGCGCTACCGCCCTGCGGGCCGCCGAGGGGGCGGGGGCGACCCCATCCGGCGGGACGGGACGGCGGTACGGGTGCGGGGGCGAAGAGCGTGTCCCCGCATGGAGTTCTTTATCCGAGGCTTTCCGGAATCGCGGGACCTTTTCATACCCGGTGGCGTCAGCGCAACTCGCGTAAACTCCCGCCCAAACTTTACAGAGGCCGGGCAACCGTTCGGTAGAAACGCGTTCACCACTTCCAGGCAGCGACTTTACTCTTCCTTTAATCCGAACGTTGATACGAGAAGTTCATCGTGGGAAACAAAGCGTCATGAGTGAGCGAAGTCCCCCCTGGGACGCCCATCCCCCACATCCAAGGAGCTTGACTCATGATCCGTCAGTTACGCGGTGGCGCCGCAGTCGCCGCTGCCGCCGCGCTGTTCACCGCTCTCGCCCCCGCGACATCCGCCAGCGCCGCCGCTCCCGACGCTGGCACCGCGCCGTCCCCGTCCTCCGCCCCCGACTTCCACACCCTCCAGGGAGACGTGGCGGAGCTGACGACCACCCCCACCGGCCTGGAGGACCCCGGACTGCTGATGACCACTCCCAGCAGCCTGGGCACCGGCATGGGAGCCGCCGCGATCTACGACAACAACGGCGAGCTGGTCTGGTGGCAGGAGCCGGAGTTCGGCACCAACTACATGAACCTCCGGCAGGTCGAGTACGAGGGCCAGCCCGCGCTCCTGCTGTTCCGCATCGCGCTGACGGGCACGCCGGGCGACGCCAGCCAGAGCGAGGCCATCCTGCTGGACACGTCGTACAACGAGATCCGGACCTTCTCCGTGCAGGGCTACGCGACCGACGCGCACGACCTCGCCTTCAGCCCGGACGGGGAGCGCGTGGTGCTCCAGAGCTACGTGCCCGTCCAGTACGACCTGAGCCCGTACGGCGGCCCGCAGAACGCCCTCATACTCGACTCCGTCATACAGGAACAGGTCATCGACACCGGTGAGATCACCTTCGAGTGGTCCGCGCTGGAGAACCTGCCGGTGACCGAGAGCCAGCTGTCGCTGTCCCAGCCCAGCTTCGGCCAGGCCTTCGACCTGTTCCACACCAACTCGCTGGAGTACGACACCGACGGCAACCTGCTGGTGAGCGCGCGCGGCACCAGCACCGTCTACAAGCTCGACCCGGACACCGGCGAGATCATCTGGCGCTTCGGCGGCAACAACAGCGACTTCACGTTCGCCAACCCCGCCGACATGCCCAGCTTCCAGCACGACGCCCGCCGGCTGCCCGACGGGCGGCTGTCGGTGTTCGACAACGGCAACAACCACGTCCCGCCGCTGTCGCGCGGCGTGTCGTACGTGCTGGACGAGAACGCCATGACGGCGCAGCTGGTCGAGGAACTCCGGCCCTCGGCGCCGCTGTTCACCCCGTACATCGGCTCCAACCGGCACCTGCCGAACGGCAACCAGCTGGTCAACTTCGGCATCACGGGCCAGATGGTCGAGTTCTCCTCGGGCAGCCCGGTCTTCACCGGCGTGTTCGAGCAGGGCTGGTCCAGCTACCGCGCCGAGCGCGGCGACTGGCACGCCACCCCGGCCACCGACCCCGACGCCGTGATCGGCGAGACGACCGAGGACGGCGTCGAGCTGCACATGAGCTGGAACGGCGCCACGGACGTCGCCTCCTGGAGCGTGGCGGCCGGACCGGGCGAGAACGACCTCACGACGCTGAAGACCGTGCCGGACGCGGGCTTCGAGACCACGACGGAGATCGCTCCGCCGGACGGTGCCACCGTCTACCAGGTCACCGCCCTCGGCCCCGACGGCCAGCCGCTGGGCAGCACGACCATTACCCTCTGATACCTGCTGATCGCACCCGGGGGCCGCGCGCACGCGCGGCCCCCGGCCCCATGTCGGCGTCCGCCAGGCGGCGCCCGATTACCCGGCGTCGTTCAGCAGCTGCTCCAGCTCGTCCTCGGCCAGGCCGGCCACGCTCTCCCCGTACAGCGAGTCGGGCAGCCGCTGGAACGTCTCCGACTGGCCGCTCTCCCACTGCAGCACGAGCGTCTCCTCGTCAGCCGACGCGATGGTCGCGACCGAGGGCGTCTGGCCGTCGGCCCCGGAGTAGATCGGGCACGGCGTGTCCGGGGAGCCGTCCTCCCAGACCTCCACCGTCGGGTGCTCCTCGTAGGCGCCCCCGCAGTCGTTGCCCTCCTCGCTGGTGGCGTCGACGGTGACACCGCCCTCGGCGTACAGCGTCAGCTGCTTGGCGTGGCCGTCCTCGATGAGGTACCAGGACGTGTTCAGGTCGGGGACCCCCCCGGCATCCCCGGAGCCGGCGTCCTGCCCGTCGCCGCCCGTCTCCTCCGTCTGCTCGCCGCCGCTCTCCCCGCCGGGAGCGGCGGCCTCCTCGTCCTCGTTGCATCCCGTCAGGATGACGGCCGCCGCCATGACGGCGGGGACGGCCAGCCGGATCGTCTTGCGCATGTGTCGTTTTCCCTCGTGGATGGCACCGGGCGGCGGGCAGCCCGCCCACGGGTGCGCACAGGGCAGCGCGCGCGCCGCACCGGTGGTGTGGTCGTTCTGCGTCCGCGGTCTGCACCCCGCAGGCGGCACGTGCCCCGCACGCTAACGAGGGGCCATGACGGATCGATGACGCGTCAGATGCCCAGCACGACCTTGGCGATGGAGAAGTAGATGACCAGGCCGGTCGCGTCGACCAGCGTCGTGACCATGGGGGCGGACACCACCGCCGGGTCGATGCGCAGCCGCTTGGCCAGCAGCGGCATCGTGCCGCCCACGGTCGAGGCCCAGGTACAGATCGCCACCAGCGTCAGCGCCACCACCAGCGCGACGTCCCAGCCGACGAACAACGACCCCACCAGCATGCCGACCGCCGCCAGCATGCAGCCCAGCAGCAGCCCGGTGCGGCACTCGCGCCAGACCACCTTCAGCAGGTCGCCGACGCGCACCTCCCCCACGGCCAGCGCGCGGACCGCCGCCGTGGCGGCCTGGGCACCGGAGTTGCCGCCCGTGCCGATCAGCAGCGGCACGAACAGCGCCAGCTGCGTCACCGCGTTCAGCTCGCTCTCGAACGCCTGCGTCACCGAGACCGTCAGCGTGGCGGCCAGCATCAGCAGCATCAGCCACATCAGCCGCGTCCGGGACAGCTGGAACACCGACGCCGACATGTAGTGCCGCTCCAGCGGCTCCGCGCCCGACTGCCGCGCCACGTCCTCGGTGTCGGCCGCCTCCAGCACCTCCACCGCGTCGTCGATCGTCAGCAGGCCCACCAGGCGGTCCTCGCTGTCGACGACCGGCAGGTCCAGGACGTTGGTCTCCCGCATCAGGCGGGCCGCGTCCTCCGCCCGGTCGGTGGCGCGCGCTTTGGGCGGCTCGGTCACCACCAGCGAGGCCACCTGCGTCTCCGGCTCGCTGAGCACCAGCTCCCGCAGCTCGACGATGCCGGTCAGCCGCCGCCCCCGGTCCACCACGGGCAGCGTGTAGATCGTCTCGGCCTGCGCGCCGCGGCGGCGCACCGTCTCCAGCGCCTGCGAGACCGTCAGCTCCTGCTGCAAGGCCACGGTCTCGGGCGTCATGAACCGCCCGACCGAGCCTTCGGGGTAGCCGAGCAGCGCGGCGGTCATCTGCCGCTCGTGGGCGCTTAGCCCGGCCAGCACCCGCTTGGCGACCTTGGCGGGCGCCTCCTTGAGCATCCGCGCCCGGTCGTCGGGGTCCATGTTCTCGACCAGCTCGCGGAACGGCTGGTCGCGCAGCCCTTCCAGGATCTGCTGCTGGTCGACGGGATCCAGCTCCTCGAAGACCTCCAGCGCGCGGTCCTTGTCCAGCAGCCGGAAGGTGACGACGGAGTTCACCTCGTCCATACGGGCGATCTCGTCGGCGATGGCGTAGGGCGGCTGGGTCTCCAGCCACTCCAGGGCGCCCGCGAGGTCGTGGTCCTCGAGCAGGGCAGGCAGGTGCGTCATGACGGAGGAACCCCCAGAGAACGGAAGGCGGTCACGGGCATCCGGAATCCGCGCACGCGCCGGGAGCCCCGGGCCGTCTCCTTACCTGGGCTCGTGGACGCGGCGCGGGGGATGACTAGGAGGGTCACTGCGCATCGCAGCCTCACCTCCCGTCGTGTCGCTCCGCCACAACCGTTCTTCAGGGTACTAGCCATCAGCAACGATCATGACAAAAAATCAGACATTCAGGACACCGCTGGCCGTCCGTAGCATGAACGTTGCACGAGCGGAGGCTTACCGCCGGGCCGCCCTCAGGCAGTGACGCGGCCGAAAACCACCGAGCCGGTGTCCCCCTCGGGGACGTCCCGCTCCACGCGGACCGCGTCCTCCTCCGCCAGCGCGGCCAGCGCCGCCGGGAAGCGGTCCGGGGTGTCGGTGTGGAGCGTCAGCAGCGGCTGCCCCTCGGTGACCCGGTCGCCCGGCTTGGCGTGCAGCTCCACCCCGGCCGCCGCCTGCACCGGGTCCTCCTTGCGGGCGCGCCCGGCGCCCAGCCGCCACGCGGCCAGGCCCACCCCGTAGGCGTCGAGCCGGGTGAGGACCCCGCTGGCCGGGGCAGGCACGGTGTGCCGCTCCCGCGCCGAGGGCAGCGGCGCGTCCGGGTCGCCGCCCTGCGCGGCGATCATGCGGCGCCACACGTCCATGGCCGAGCCGTCCGCCAGCGCCCGCTCCGGGTCGGCGTCGCCGAGCCCGGCCGCGTCCAGCATCTCGCGCGCCAGGGCCAGCGTCAGCTCCCGCACGTCCCGCGGGCCGCCGCCGGCCAGCACCTCCACGGCCTCCCTGACCTCCAGCGCGTTGCCCGCGGTCAGCCCCAGCGGCGTGGACATGTCGGTGAGCAGCGCCACCGTCCGCACCCCGTGGTCGGTGCCCAGGCTCACCATCGTCTCGGCCAGTTCGCGGGCGTCCTCGCGCGACTTCATGAACGCCCCGGAGCCCGCCTTCACGTCCAGCACCAGCGCGCCGGTGCCCTCCGCGATCTTCTTCGACATGATCGAGGAGGCGATCAGCGGGATCGACTCGACGGTGCCCGTCACGTCCCGCAGCGCGTACAGCTTCCGGTCGGCCGGGGCCAGGCCCTCGCCCGCCGCGCAGATCACCGCGCCCACCTCGCCCAGCAGGCGGGTCATCTCCGCCGTGGACAGCCGCGCCCGCCAGCCGGGGATGGCCTCCAGCTTGTCCAGCGTCCCGCCGGTGTGGCCCAGGCCCCGGCCCGACAGCTGCGGCACGGCCGCCCCGCAGGCGGCGACCAGCGGCGCCAGCGGCAGCGTGATCTTGTCGCCGACGCCGCCCGTGGAGTGCTTGTCCACCGTGGGCCGGTCCAGGCCGGAGAAGTCCAGCCGCTCCCCCGACGCCATCATCGCGGCGGTCCAGCGCGCGATCTCCGCGCGGTCCATACCGTTGAGCAGGATCGCCATGGCGAGGGCGGACATCTGCTCCTCGGCGACCTCGCCCCGGGTGTACGCGGCGATGACCCAGTCGATCTGCTCGGGCGTCAGCGCGTGCCCGTCGCGCTTGGCACGGATGACGGTGATGGCGTCCACGGTTGCTCCGCTCTGTTCCTAACGCTCCAGCGTCCACGCGCCGGGCAGCAGCTCGGCGAGGGTGCGGACGCCGTCGGGGGTGTCCACGGCGAGCGACGGCCCGCCGTGCTCCATCAGCAGCTGGCGGCAGCGGCCGCACGGGGTGATGACACGGCCCTGCCCGTCGCAGCAGGTGAAGTGGGTGAGCCGGCCGCCGCCGGTGGCGTGCAGCGCGGAGACCAGCCCGCACTCGGCGCACAGGCCCAGGCCGTACGAGGCGTTCTCCACGTTGCAGCCCGTCACGGTGCGGCCGTCGTCCACCCGGGCGGCGGCGCCCACCGGGTACCGCGAGTACGGGGCGTACGCCCGGCTCATGGCCTCGCGGGCGGCGCGGCGCAGCGCGTCCCACTCCGCGGGCGGCAGCGGGGCCGCGGGGTGCTCGCTCATCACTCCTCGCCCCTGCGGTACGGCTTGCCGATGGCCTTGGGCGGCCGCAGCCGCTGCGAGAACAGCGCCAGCACCAGCAGCGTCGTCAGGTAGGGCGTGGCCGAGACCATCTCGCTGGGCATGGTGTCGGTCGTCGCGTACCACAGGGCGAGCAGCGCCGCCACCACGAGGCACACGGCCGCGGCCCGGTGCCTGCCGCGCGTGAACTGCCACACCGCCCAGGCCGCCAGCGCCAGCGCGAACAGCAGCAGCGCCGCGTGGACTGTGTCGCCGCCGCCGCGGTTCTGGAGGGAGTCGGTGAAGCCGAACAGGCCCGCGCCGGTGGCGACGCCGCCGGGCCGCCAGTTGCCGAAGATCATCGTCGCCAGGCCGAGGTAGCCGCGCCCGCCGGTCTGGCCGTCCTGGTACATGCGGATCAGCACCGCCAGGTAGGCGCCGCCGAGCCCGGCCAGCGCGCCGGAGACCGCCAGCGCCGCGTACTTGTAGACGTAGACGTTCACGCCGAGCGACTCGGTGGCCTGCGGGTTCTCGCCGCACGACCGCAGCCGCAGGCCGAAGGAGGTACGCCACAGCACCACGTAGGAGACCACGAACAGCGCCACCGCCAGCAGCGTCAGCCACGACACCTGGCGCACCGCCGCCCCCAGTATCCCGGCGGCGTCCGAGACCAGGAACCACCGCTTGGCCGCGAGGTCGCCGAGCCAGTCGGAGACCCCCGGCACCGTGAACGGCGTCATGGGGTCCATCTGCGGCGACTGCTTGTCGTTGCCGCCCAGCGCGGCGGCCTCGCTGCCCTCCGCGCCGAACCACAGCTTGGCGAGGAACTGCACGACGCCCAGCGCCAGGATGTTGATGGCGACACCGGAGACAATGTGGTCCACGCCGAACGTCACCGTCGCCAGCGCGTGCAGCAGGCCGCCGAGGGCCCCGCCCACGATCCCGGCCACCACGGCCGCCCACGGCCCGTACTGCCAGCCGATCCACCCGGCCGCGAACATGCCGAGCATCATCATGCCCTCGAGGCCGATGTTGATGACGCCCGCGCGCTCGGCCCACAGCCCGCCGAGACCGGCCAGGCCGATCGGCACGGCGTAGCTGAGCGCGCTGCTCCACTGCGCGGTCTGGGTCAGGCTCTGTTCCCCCGTGACCACGCGCGCGACGGAGAACAGCAGCAGGCCGCCCGCGAGGATCAGCAGCACGACGGGCAGGGTCACGCGGCGGCGCACCGGGGCGCCCGGCGCGGGCTCCTTGCCGGGGCGGAGCCGCTGGGAGACGGCGTTCGGAACGCTGGTCACGCGGACACCTCCGCCGAGTCGTCGGTGCTGGGTGGGGTGCTGGGGGTGGCCTTGCCGGACCGCTCGCCCACCAGGCGCTGCTGGCGGCGCACGCCCCAGCGGCGCACGAGTTCGTAGGCGACGACGACGGAGAGCACGATGATGCCCTGCATGACGCCGACGATCTCCTGGGCGTAGCCCTCGATCTCCAGCTGCGTGCCGGTGCGCTCCAGGAAGCCCCACAGCAGGGCGGCGAACGCCATGCCGATCGCGTGGTTGCGGCCGAGCAGCGCGATGGCGATGCCGGTGAAGCCGATGCCCTCGGGGAAGTCGTTGCCGTAGTTGCCAGACTCGTTCAGCAGGGTCGGCATGCCGACCAGGCCCGCGACCGCGCCGGAGAGCAGCATCGCCGTGACGACGGTGCGCTTGACGCTCACGCCGCTGGCCTCAGCGGCCGGCTCGGAGCGGCCCACCGCCCGCAGGTCGAAGCCGAAGCGGGTGCGGCCGAGTACGAACCAGTAGGCCAGGCCCGCCGCCACGGCCAGCAGCACCGTGCCGTGGATGGGCTGCACCTGCGTGGCGAACTCGAAGAACATCGCCGACTCGGGCAGGTCGGGCGTGTGAATGATGTTGCCCTCCCGCTCGCCGAGGCGGCTTTCCTGGAGGAAGTAGCCGATCAGCGCGCCCGCCAGGAAGTTGAGCATGATGGTCGTGATGACCTCGTTCACGCCCCGGGTGGCCTTCAGGTAGCCGGCGATGCCGGACCACAGGGCGCCGCACGCCATGGCGGTCACGATGATCACCACGGTCGCCAGCGGCCCCGGCAGGGACAGCGAGCCGCCGACCGCCGCGGCGAAGAAGGCGGCGACCCGGTACTGGCCGTCCACGCCGATGTTGAACAGGTTCATGCGGAAGCCGATGGCCACGGCCGCCGCCGCCAGGTAGTACGGGATGGCCCGGTTGATGATCCAGACCTGGCTGTCGCTCTTGCTGCCGAAGTCCAGCATCACCTGGTAGGCGTGGAACGGGTCCTGCCCGGTGATGGACATCACCACCGAGGTGATGACCACGGCGGTGACGATGGCCAGCAGCGGCGCGGCCAGCGCCAGCACCAGGCGGTCCCGGTCCAGGCGCGGCAGCCGCAGGCCCGGCCGCTTCGCCGGGCCGGTGGTCGTCGGGGCGCTCACTCGTTCTCCTCCCCCGCTCCCGGCTCGCCGCCCGGCTGCTCAAGGTGCCCGGTGGCGGCGCCGGTCATGGCGGTGCCCAGCTGCTCCGGCGTGATCGTGGCCGGATCGGCGTCGGCGACGAGCCGCCCGCCGTAGATGACGCGCAGGCTGTCCGACAGGCCGATCAGCTCGTCCAGGTCGGCGGAGATCAGCAGCACCGCCAGGCCGTCGGAGCGGGCCTGCCGGATGCGGTCCCAGATCTCCGCCTGCGCGCCGACGTCCACCCCGCGGGTGGGGTGGGCGGCGATGAGGATCCGCGGGTCGTGGCTCATCTCGCGGCCGACGATCAGCTTCTGCTGGTTGCCGCCGGAGAGGCTGCCCGCCGTGACCTCGATGCCGGGGGTGCGCACGTCGTACTCGCGGACGATGCGCTCGGTGTCGCGCCGGGCCTGGCCGGCCGTCAGCCACGGGCCGCGGCTGTTGGGCGGCTGCGTGACGTGGCCCAGCATGCGGTTCTCCCACAGCGGCGCCTGGAGCAGCAGGCCGTGGCGGTGGCGGTCCTCGGGGATGTAGCCGATGCCGCGCTCGCGGCGGGTCCGGGTCGAGGCCCGGGTCAGGTCCTCCCCGGCGAGGGTGATGGTCCCGGCGTCGGGCTGCCGGATGCCCATGATCGCCTCGACCAGCTCGGCCTGGCCGTTGCCCTCGACGCCCGCGATGCCGAGCACCTCACCGCGGTGGATGGTGAAGTCGATGTCCGACAGGATCCGCCGGGGCACGCCGTCGGCGTCGCTGCCGCTCAGGCTCAGCCCGGAGACGGTCAGCACCGGCTCGTCGGTGACCGTGGACTCGCGGGTCTCGGGCGTCGGCAGCTGGCTGCCCACCATCAGCTCGGCCAGCTGCTTCGGCGTGGTCTCGGCGGGCGTGACCGAGGCGACCGTGGTGCCGCGCCGGATGACGGTGATGGCGTCCGCGACGGACAGCACCTCCCCCAGCTTGTGGGAGATGAACAGCACGGTCAGGCCCTCGTCGGTCAGGCCGCGGAGGTTCTCGAAGAGCGCGTCCACCTCCTGCGGCACCAGCACCGCCGTGGGCTCGTCGAGGATGAGGGTGCGGGCGCCCCGGTAGAGGACCTTGAGGATCTCCACGCGCTGGCGGTCGGCGACGCCGATCTCCTCGACGAGCACGTCGGGGCGCACCGCCAGGCCGTACGTCTCGGACAGCTCCAGCACGCGTTCGCGGGCGCGCTGGCCGATGCCGTACAGGCGCTCGGCGCCCAGCACGGTGTTCTCCAGGACGGTGAGGTTGTCGGCCAGCATGAAGTGCTGGTGCACCATGCCGATGCCGCGGGCGATCGCGTCGGCCGGGCTGCGGAAGTCGACCGTCTCCCCGTCGATGGTGATGGTGCCCTCGTCGGGACGCTGCATCCCGTAGAGGATCTTCATCAGGGTGGACTTGCCCGCGCCGTTCTCGCCGACGAGGGCGTGCACGGTGCCGCGCTCCACGGTGATGTTGATGTCGTGGTTGGCCACCACACCGGGGAAGCGCTTGGTGATGCCGCGCAGCTCAACGGCCGCGGTACTGCCGTGCCCTGGCGGGCTGCTGGAGGCTGTGATGACGCACGCTCCTGTGGGGGACGGTGAACGGAACGGGCACGGGTCGCCGCGCCGCTCCCTCGCCCGGAGGGGGCGGCGCGGCGTGCCGCCGGCGGGTTACGGGGTCTCGCTGACCTCGGTCTCGCCGTCGGTGATGCGCTGCTGCGCGTCCTCGATCTCGTCGCTGATGTCGTCGATGAACCCGCCGGAGGTGGCCAGCGAGACGCCGCCCTCGGCGAGGGTGTACTCGTGGACGCCGGAGGGGGACTCGCCGTTCTCCACCTGCTCGATGAGGTCGAAGACCGCCAGGTCCACGCTCTTGACGACGGACGTCAGGATCGAGTCGCGGTAGTCGCGCAGACCGGGCTGCTCGTACTGGTCGGAGTCCACACCGATCGCCCAGGCGCCGTCGGCCGCGGCGACCTCCTCGATGGCGCCCATGCCGGACTGGCCCGCGGCGGTGTAGATCACGTCGATGCCGCGGTCCAGCATGCCGCTGGCCTTGTCGGCGGCGCGCGCGACGTCGTTGAAGCCGCGGTCGTCGTTCTCGTAGAGGTACTCGACCTGGACGTCGATGCTGTCGTCGGTGTCCTGGACGCCCTGGACGAACCCGGCCTCGAACTTCTGGATCAGCGGGTTGTTGACGCCGCCGATGAAGCCGACCTGGCCCGACTCGGTCTTCAGCGCGGCGGCGACGCCGGCGAGGTAGGAGCCCTCGTGCTCGGCGAAGACCATGCTGTAGACGTTGTCGCCCTCGGCGGTGGCGTCGACGATGCCGAACGTCGTGTCCGGGTAGTCGGCGGCGACCCGCTCGACGGCGTTGCCGTACAGGTAGCCGACGGCGATCACGGGGTTGTGGCCGGCGTTGGCGAGGGACTCCAGGCGCTGGACGCGGTCGGCGTCCGTCTCCTCGTTACGGGCCGTGGCGTACTCGATCTCCAGGCCGAGCTCGTCGGCGGCCTGGTCGGCGCCGCGGGCGGCGGATTCGTTGAAGGAGGCGTCGTCGCGGCCTCCGACGTCGAAGGCGATGGCGGGACCGAGGTCCTCACCCGAGTTGCTTTCCGTGGAACTCTCTCCGCAGGCGCTGGCGGTGAGCGCCAGGACCGCCGTGCTGGCGATCATCGCTGCGAGTCTGGGTACGCGGCGCAAGAGGAACGATCCCTTCGGTCGACTTAGCGCCTCCCACGGCGCTGGTGCGCCGATCGTAACGCGCGTAGAAAAGCCGTAAAGCAGCGTTCAAGGCCCGTTATCAGATCGGTGTGAACGCAACCGCGGCGCAACATAGCGCGGGCCGCCGCCCGGTGTCCGCGCGGCGGGTCAGCCGAGCAGCGCCACCGCGGTGAGCAGTTCGACACCCGTGGTGATCGCGCGCTCGTCGATGTCGAAATCGCCCTGGTGGATGTCGCGCGGCGCGGCCGTGGTCTCGCCGGGGGTGCGCACGCCCAGCCGGGCCATGGCGCCCGGCACGTGCTCCAGGTACCAGGAGAAGTCCTCGCCGCCCAGGCTCTGTTCGGTCGGCTCCACCGCGTCCGCGCCGTAGCGGGCGGTCATGGCGCGGGTCAGCAGGTCCGTGGCCGCGGCGTCGTTGACCACCGGCGGGACGCCCCGGACGTACTGCAGCTCGGTCTTGGCCCGGTAGAGCGCGGCGACCTCGTCGATCGCGGCGTGCACCAGGTCGGGGGCGGTGCGCCAGGCCGCGAGGTCCAGGCAGCGCATGGTGCCGGAGAGCTCGGCGGTCTGCGGGATGACGTTGGGGGCGTCGCCGGCGCACAGGCGGCCCCAGGTGACGGCCAGGCCGGCCCGGGTGTCGACGCGGCGGGCGAGCAGCGCGGGCACCTCGGTGGCGATCCTGGCCGCGGCCGTGACCAGGTCGGTCGTCAGGTGCGGCCGGGCGGTGTGACCGCCGGGGCCGCTGAGCTTGACCTTGATCAGGTCGCACGCCGAGGTGATCGCGCCGGTGCGGACCCCGATGCGCCCGGCGTCCACGCGGGGATCGCAGTGGAGCGCGAAGATGCTGCCGACGCCCTCCAGCACGCCGGCGTCGATGGCATCGGTCGCACCGCCGGGCAGCACCTCCTCGGCGGGCTGGAAGAGCAGCCGCACCGGGCGGGGCAGGCGGCCCTCGCGCGCCAGCGCGGCCAGCACCAGGCCCGCACCGAGCACGACCGTGGTGTGCACGTCGTGTCCGCAGGCGTGGGCGCGGCCGGAGACTGTCGACCGGTAGGGCACGGTCTTGGTGTCGGGGATGGGCAGCGCGTCGATGTCGGCGCGCAGCGCCAGCAGCGGGGCGTCGGCGTTGGCCACGCCCTCGGCGGCGCCGATGTCGCACACCAGGCCGGTGCCGGTGGTGAGGACGCGCGGGGCCAGTCCGGCCCGCTCCAGCCGCTGCCGGAGTACCGCCGTCGTGCGCACCTCCTGGTGGCCCAGCTCCGGGTGCATGTGCAGGTCGCGGCGGAACGCGATCAGCTCAGCGCGGAGGGCTTCGTCCAGGGTGCCGGGGAGAGACAGCGGATCACTCACGAATCGAGACTAACCCTCTTCAGCGATCAACCGCCCGTTCGTTACGGAAAGTTCACTCGCTGGACGGAGCTCGCGCGCATAACGGTGGGCGCGTTGGGGTATTACTGCGCCTTCGTTCTGCGCTGCGCGGCTGATGCTCGGCTGGGGTCAGCTGGGTCAGCTGGGTCAGCTGGGAATCGTCAGCGACGTGACGCCGCGGGTGAGCGCGGAGGTCGTCACCGTGGCGAGGAAGCCGCTGGCCCGGTCGGAGACGCGGTCGGTCAGCCAGGCCTCGGATATGTCGATGACGGCCACGCCGACGGAGGTGCCCGCGAGCACGCGCGGCAGCGTATGCACCACGGTGGAGGGGAAGCTGAGGATGCGGGAGCCGATCGGCCCCTTGCGGGCGATGAGTTCGAGCGGCAGGTCCGGGCGGAGGATCTCCATGCCCGTCTCGTCGGTCAGCCGCCGCAGTTTCTCCGGGCTCTCCTTGCGGTGCGCGAAGTAACGCGTGACGCCGTGGGCGCGGGCGAGCTGGGCGACGGCGGCCAGGTAGCGGCTCTCGTGCAGCACCCCCGTCTCGACCAGCGAGGTGCCCACCAGGTCAGCGCCGCCGGTCAGTTCGGGCGGACCGAAGCGGGAGCGGGTCCAGGCGAAGTCGTTGGCGACGACGGTCACGCCGTCCACCGGCTGCACCGGCATCGCCGTGAACACCTCGACGCGCTGCCCGGCTCCGGGCGTCAGCCGCCGCACCGCCCGGCGGGCGACCGGCGCGAACAGCGCCGCCGCCGCGCCCCGGGGGGCGCCGCGGTGCCAGCGCACCAGCCGCTCGCCACGGCCGAGCTGCGCCGTGAACTCCATGGTGGCGGTGCCGTCGTCGACGACCACCACGTCGCAGCGGCCCGCCATGGACAGCAGGAGCTGAAGGTAACGGGAGAACGGATCGCCGAGCACCAGCCGCCGCGCCCGGCGCAGCGGCCCGGCCAGCGCGGCCAGCGCCCGCGAGGGCGTCACCGCGCCGCCGCGCGCCTCGCGCCACAGCACCCGGCAGCCGGCGCCGCGGGCGAGCTGCGCCATGCGGCGCAGCTGCCCGCGGCTCGCGGCGCCGCGCGTGCCGTGCGGCGGCAGGATGACCACCGTGAAGGCACCCGGATCAGCCGCGTGGGACCACTCCAGGATGTTGAGGAGCTGGACCGGGCTCTCGGCGAAGGCCAGCGTCCGTGCCGAATGGTCACGCATGCGACATACGTCCGTTCTCCCGTGTGGCCGACTCCGACGGATCAGACGGAGGCGTGCTCCAGCTCGTCGCCCTTGGCCGCCTCCTCCTGCTCCGCGACGACACCCTTGACGCGGCGCAGCTTCTTCATCGGCGCGAGCTCGCTCTCGTAGACCTTCTTCACGCCGTCACCGAGGGACTCCTCGATGATGCGGATGTCCCGCACCAGCCGGGCCAGGCCCTGCGGCTCGACGGAGGCGGCCTGGTCGGAGCCCCACATCGCGCGGTCGAGCGTGATGTGACGCTCGACGAAGACGGCGCCGAGCGCGACGGCGGCCAGCGTCGTCTGCAGGCCGGTCTCGTGACCGGAGTAGCCGATCGGCACGTTCGGGTACTCACGCTGGAGCGTGTGGATCACCCGGAGGTTCAGCTCCTCGGCCTTCGCCGGGTAGGTGCTCGTCGCGTGGCACAGCAGGATGTTCTCGCTGCCGAGCACCTCAACCGCGTGCCGGATCTGCTTCGGGGTGGACATGCCGGTGGACAGGATGATGGTCCGGCCGGTGGCCCGCAGCGTCCGCAGCAGCTCGTCGTCGGTCAGCGACGCCGAGGCGACCTTGTGCGCCGGCACGTCGAACTGCTCCAGGAACGCGACCGCCTCGGTGTCCCACGGGGAGGCGAACCAGTGGATGCCCTTGCGGCGGCAGTAGTCGTCGATCGCCCGGTAGTCGTCTTCGCCGAACTCGACGCGGTGCCGGTAGTCGATGTACGTCATCCGGCCCCACGGGGTGTCCCGTTCGATGTCCCACTGGTCGCGCGGAGTGCAGATCTCCGGGGTGCGCTTCTGGAACTTCACGGCGTCGCAGCCCGCTTCCACAGCGGCGTCGATGAGCGCGAAGGCGTTCTCCAGATCACCGTTGTGGTTGATGCCGATCTCGCCCGTGACATAGACCGGGCGGCCAGGGCCCACAATGCGGTCGCCGAGCTTACGCAGACGGTTGCCTGGGGTCATGATGCTGTCAGTTCCTTTCCGAGGATCCACGAGGCGATCTCGCGGATCGCGCCGGCCCCTCCCGGTGCGGAGGTGACCGCGCGGGCGGCGCCGCGAACGATGTCATGGGCGTTCGCGACGGCGACCGGCCAGCCCACAAGGCCGAAGCATGGCAGGTCGTTGACGTCGTTGCCCGCGTAGAGCACGCGCTCTGGCGCGATGTGCTGCTCCTCGCACCACTGTTTCAGCGCGAGGTCCTTCCGCTCGACGCCGTGCAGCACGGGGATGCGGAGTTTCCGGGCCCGTGCGGCGACGACCGGATTCTCCTCCGTGGACAGGATGAGCAGCGGAATGCCCGCGCGACGCAGCGCGGCGATGCCGAGCCCGTCGCCGCGGTGCACGGCCACGATCTCCCGTCCTTCGGAGTCGACGAGCACCCGGTCGTCGGTCTGGGTGCCGTCGAAGTCGAGCACGACCGCGTCGATGTCGTCGCGGGTCGGCAGGTAGTCGGGGAACGGCCTGGCGGGCGCGTCGCTCCGCCCGCCGTCCAGCAGCGGCGCCAGCGCGCGGGCCCGGGCCAGGTCGTGCGGGTCGTCGATCTCCAGCACCCGGGCCGGGTCCGTGCGGACCAGCTCGGTGCGGCCGAAGAAACGGTGCTTCTCGGTGCGCAGGCCCTCGGCGCGCATGCCGTAGACGGCGCCGGTCTCCAGCAGGTCCTCGGGGCGGTCCTGGCGGCGGGGGCGGTGCGACTTGTCGTGGTTGACCCCGTGCGCCCCGGCCCCGGGGTCCTCGCGCCAGACGAAGCCGTGGAACGGCGCGACGGTCAGCGCCGTGTCCGCGCCGTCGAGGACGGCGGCGGCCACCCCGTCGACCTCCTCGCTCGTCAGGAACGGGCTGGTGCACTGCACGAGCAGCACCACGTCCACGGTGACGCCGTGGCGTTCCTGGTAGACGTCCATCGCGTGGAGCACCGCGGACTCGCTGGTGGCGGTGTCGCTGGAGATCTGGGCGGGGCGCTCGATGACCTCCGCGCCCGCCGCGTGGGCGGCGGTGGCGATGCGCTCGTCGTCGGTGGAGACGACGACGGCGGTCAGCAGCTTGGCAGCGCGGCACTCGCGCACGGCGCGGGTGATCAGCGGGGCGTCCCCGACGGGGGCCATGTTCTTGCCTGGCACCCCCTTCGAACCACCTCGCGCGGGGATGACTGCGAGCACAGTGCTCATGGCTCTTGCCTTCGTTCCGGTGTCGTCTGGCTGGTGTCCGCGGGCAGCGGGGCGAGGGTCAGGACACAGACGTCCTGTAGCTCATCACATCGCACAGTCTCGCTGACCGCCTCACGGCTTCGCCCATTGTTGTCTTTCTGTTCGACGCTCCACCGGCCCGGTCCGTTGCGCTCACGCTGCCTCACAGCTGCCCCCACCGTCGGATCACGGGCGCCACACGCTGCACACCGGCGCGGTAGGCGCCCCGGGCGGTGCGGCGCAGCACCCGGCGGGAGGCGCCGCGCAGCCCGGTCGCGGGCTGCGGCGCGCGGCTGGCGTCCGGCTCGCCCGTGACGTCGAGGCCGTGCCGCGCCAGGACGTGCGGCAGGTAGCCGGGGGCGGTCCTGACCGTGTAGTAGGGCGCGATCGGCAGCAGCTCGCCCTCCCGGGCGGCCGCCACCAGTTCGCTCAGCCGCTTGCGCGCCTCGGTGAACGCCTCGTCGGGCGACGCGCCGATGCCCTGCCGCTCCAGCCAGCCGGCGTCGGGACGCGGCAGGTAGCCGCTGTCCAGCTCGTCCCAGGAGGCGTAGCAGCCGGAGCCGGCGAAGTAGTGATTGCCGAGCGGCTCGCGGATGCCGAGGTCGGTGAGGATCGCGGCGGGGATGCCGCGCTGGAGCGCCTCCAGGGCCGCGGTGGAGCTGACGGTGACCAGCAGGTCGGTGCCGTCCAGCACCTCGCCCATGTTGCCGTACGACAGCCGGAAGTTCGGCGGCTGGCGGTCCTTGGCCCGGTCGGCGAGACGCTGGTAGGGCAGTTCCTCCACATGGGTGGTGTGCTCGCCCGGCTTGCTGCGCAGCTTCAGCACGACCTCGCGCGACGGGTGCGCCCGCGCGTGGTCCATGGCGCGCTCCAGCAGGTAGACCCGGTCGCGGCGGCTGTCGGGCACGGAGGGCTGCACGGCGAAGACGACGCGGAACGGCCGCTCGCCGCGTTCGACGGCTTCGGGGTCGTACGGGTCGCCGCCCAGGAACGGCAGGGCGCACTCGGTGACGGCGGAGGCGTCGGCGCGCACGCCCTCGTAGACGGCGCGGAACCGCTCGGCGTCGAAGCGGCTGTTGGCGAGGATCATGTCGGCGCCGTGGCGCAGCAGCAGGCCGTCGGTCAGCTTCTCGTAGACCACGCCGACGTAGCCGGTGACGATCACGGGGCGGCGCCGGGCGCCGTGCCAGGCCCGGGCGAGGCCGTGGAGCATGGCCTGGATGGTGCCGCCGACGCAGGCGAGGACGACCACGTCGTAGCCCTGGCTGCCCGTGTCAGTGCCGCTGGGGAGGCTGTCCGGCGAACCGTCCGCGCTGCTGCCGGCAGCGGGTGCGCACTGGGCCATTCGGGCGAGGAAGCTGTGTGCGTCGATCTCCCGCAGCTCGTCGGCCTCCGCACCGGTCTCGGCGAGCTGGCGCTCGGTGGGGGTGGCGCGGCCACGCAGCAGAAAACCGTGCACCTGTGACCCGGGCGCTATCCGGCGTGCGGTCAGTGCGCCCCACTTCCACCGGGTATCGGAATCCGCCAGCACGGCCACGCGGGGTGGGGCAGGGGATCGGTCGGGCACATCGTCAACGCTAGGCAAGGGTGCCGATCGCCGGGCCAACTCAGTCACAACAACCAGTTAACAGCATGCCGCCGGAAAACCAACTCGCCCGGTGAGCACACGCGTTCCTCCACATTTTCACGGCAGTTCACGGAAAGGACACCCGTACGCCGAATTCGTCTCATCATACGGGCAGGAACGGCGACTGGCTTCAGAAGGTCTCCGAGGGCACATACGCACCCCACACACCGCGGAGCGTGTCGCACACTTCCCCCACGGTCGCACGCGCCCGCAGCGCCTCCTTCATCGGGTACAGCACGTTCTCCTCGCGCCGCTCGGCCGCCCGCGCCAGCCGGGAGAGCGCCGCGCTGACGGCGCCCCCGTCCCGCTCGGCGCGCAGCGCCGCGAGCCGCCGGGCCTGGCGCTCCTCGATCGCCGGGTCCACGCGCAGCGGCTCGTACGGCTCCTCCTCGTCGATGGTGAAGCGGTTGACGCCGACGACGACCCGCTCCCCCGCCTCGGTCTCCTGGGCGACGCGGTAGGCCGAACGCTCGATCTCCGTCTTCTGGAAACCCTGCTCGATCGCGGCCACGGCGCCGCCGCGCTCCTCGACCTGGCGCATCAGCGCGGTGATGGCCTCCTCCAGGTCGTCGGTCATGGCCTCGATCGCGTAGGAGCCCGCGAACGGGTCCACCGTCGCCGTGACGTCGGTCTCGTGGGCCAGCACCTGCTGGGTCCGCAGCGCCAGCCGGGCGGACTTGTCGGTGGGCAGCGCGATCGCCTCGTCGTAGGCGTTGGTGTGCAGCGACTGGGTGCCGCCGAACACGGCCGCCAGCGCCTGCACCGCCACCCGGACCAGGTTGACCTCGGGCTGCTGCGCCGTCAGCTGCACCCCGGCCGTCTGGGTGTGGAAACGGAGCATCAGCGACTTAGGGTTCCGCGCGCCGAACTCCTCCCGCATCACGCGCGCCCACACCCGCCGGGCGGCCCGGAACTTGGCGACCTCCTCCAGCAGCGTGGTGCGGGCGACGAAGAAGAACGACAGCCGCGGCGCGAAGTCGTCCACCGCCATGCCCGCGGCCACCGCCGTGCGGACGTACTCGATGCCGTTGGCCAGCGTGAACGCGATCTCCTGCGCCGGGGTCGCGCCCGCCTCCGCCATGTGGTAGCCGGAGATCGAGATCGTGTTCCAGCGGGGGATCTCCGCCCCGCAGTACCGGAAGATGTCCGAGACCAGCCGGAGCGAGGGCTTGGGCGGGAAGATGTACGTGCCGCGGGCGATGTACTCCTTGAGCACGTCGTTCTGGATGGTGCCCGACAGCCGGGCGGGGCTGACGCCCTGTTCCTCGGCAACGAGCTGGTACAGCAGCAGCAACAGGGCGGCGGGAGCGTTGATCGTCATCGAGGTCGACACCTCGCCGAGCGGGATGCCGTCAAACAGGACCCGCATGTCCTCGACCGAGTCGATGGCCACGCCCACCTTGCCGACCTCGCCGTGGGCGAGCGGGGCGTCGGAGTCGTACCCCATCTGGGTCGGCAGGTCGAAGGCCACGGACAGCCCGGTGGTGCCGTGCTCGATGAGCTGCCGGTAGCGGGCGTTGGACTCGGCCGCCGTGCCGAACCCGGCGTACTGGCGCATCGTCCAGGGGCGGCCGGTGTACATCGTGGGGTACACGCCGCGTGTGTAGGGGTACTCCCCGGGGCTTCCCAGACGCTCGGCGGGATCCCAGTCTTTCAGCGTCTGCGGGCCGTAGACCGGTTCGATCGGCCGTCCTGACTGCGACTCGCGCACCATGCGCATGCCTCCCGCCTCGTCGCGCCTTCGCGTCCGCCACGGACTGTAGCGACTACGCGACGGTAGGCGGGAGGGAAAGTGGCTGGGAGATGTCTCACATGACCGCCGCGCCCGGTGAGAGCGAGCGGGTGCGGGGACGCGGACGGCGAGCGGCGGGACGCAGCGAGCGACCAGTGAAGAGAGCACGGCGGGAGGGGGTGCGCGGGCGGGGCTAGGGGGAATGCCACCCCGCCCGCGCCATCGGGCTCCGCGAGGTACGGGGGGGACCTCGGAGCCCTGACGGCCGATGACCAGTCGGCCTGTCTCATACTGCGTCGGCGGTGCGGTTTCCGTTACACGTCCGCGTCGGCGCGGGGCTCCACCATCGTCGCCAGCCGGCGCAGGCCCCGGTGCGTCGCGGTCCGCACGGCCCCGGGACGGCAGCCCAGCAGCACGGCGGCGCGCTTGGCGTCCAGGCCGAAGACCGTGCGCAGCACCACCGCCCCGGCCTGCTCGTGCGGCAGCTTGCCGACCAGCGCGAACGCCCGGCTCGTGGCCAGCGCGGCGATGGCCTCCTCCGCCGTGTCGGCGCCGCCGGGCAGGTCGGTCAGCCCGGCTTCCTCCACGGAGCACTCCTGCGGCCGCCTGGCCCGCGACCTGAGGTGGTCCAGTGCCCGGTTGCGCGCGATCCGGGCCGTCCAGCCGCGGAACCGGTCGGCGTCGCCGTGGAAACGGGAGAGATCCCTGGATATGTGCAGCCACGCCTCGGCCGCCACGTCCTCGGCGTCCGGCCCGGCGACCATGGTCCGCACATACCCCAGCAGCCGTGGATGCACGGCCCTGAACACGCGTGAGAACGCTAACTCGTCGCCTTTCTGGGCCGCGCGGACGGCGGCGGTCAGTTCCCTGTCTTCCCCCTGCACTGCGTGCCCCCCTTTGCGGCCACCAGCCACTTCGTTCCCAGCGATGGTCACTGTGTGTCTCTCGCGTCGAACGCTACGCGTCGTTCACCTCCGTCGTCCATGGCGCATCCGGCCGTATCCGCTCAGTAACAGATTTTCGGCCGCTGTCGCTGTAGGGAATGCGGGCCCACGCCCCGTTGGGCTCGTGGTGCGGCAGCCGGGGTCTCTCCTGTGGGGGGTGGCGGCCCCGGCTGCCCCCAGGGGCGGCGGCGGTGCCCGCCCGGGTGCCCGAACGGATGACGTCTGGCCCCCCGAACGCCCCCATCCCGGCCCCCGCGCGGGGCGCGCCGGGAGGGCGCGGCTAGCATGGCCCGCGGCCGGTGGACCGTGATCCGGCCGGGCCGGGCCGACGTCCCCGACTGGTGACACGCCAGGAGCTGCCGGCAGGCCCCACACCGCTTCCGGAGGGTTTCTTCCGTGCCGGCAGGAACGCTGTACCGCGGCCGGGAAGGCATGTGGTCATGGGTGGCGCACCGCGTCACCGGTGTCCTCGTTTTCTTCTTCCTGTTCGTCCATGTGCTGGACACCGCGCTCGTCCGTGTGTCGCCCGAGGCGTACGACGACACCATCGCCGTCTACAAGACACCGATCGTGGCCTTCATGGAGTACGGCCTCGTCGCCGCCGTCCTCTTCCACGCCCTCAACGGGCTGCGCGTCGTCGCCGTCGACTTCTGGGAGAAGGGCGCCCGCTACCAGCGGCAGATGCTGTGGACGGTCGTCGGCGTCTGGCTGGTGCTGATGGCCGGGGCCGCCTACCCCGTGCTCGGGCACGCGTTCCGTGAGCTGTTCGGGAGCTGAATCACATGTCCACTGACCTCACCAAGAGCACGGCGAGCGGCGAAGGGACATACAGCCCCGACAACCCCGCGCCCGTCATCGAGCCGCCCCGCGCCCGCACCCGCAGGACGCCGAAGGCGACCCGCACCAACTTCGAGCTGTACGGCTGGCTGTTCATGCGGCTGTCCGGCATCCTGCTCGTCGTCCTGGTGCTGGTCCACCTGCTGATCCAGCTGGTGCTGGAGGGCGGCGTGTCGAAGGTGAGCTTCGCCTTCGTCGCCGGCCGCTGGGCCTCCCCGTTCTGGCAGGCGTGGGACCTCATCATGCTGTGGCTGGCGATGCTGCACGGCTGCAACGGCCTGCGGACGATCATCAACGACTACGCCCAGCGCGACGGCACCCGCTTCTGGCTGAAGATGCTGCTGTACACCGCCACGGTGTTCACGGTGCTGCTTGGCACGCTCGTCATCTTCACCTTCGACCCGGACATCCGCTGAACGGAACCGCCATGCAGACCCACTCGTACGACACCGTCATCGTCGGCGCCGGCGGAGCCGGGATGCGCGCCGCGATCGAGGCGACCAAGCGCAGCCGCACCGCCGTCCTGACCAAGCTGTACCCCACCCGCTCCCACACCGGCGCCGCCCAGGGCGGCATGGCCGCAGCCCTCGCCAACGTCGAGGAGGACAACTGGGAGTGGCACACCTTCGACACCGTCAAGGGCGGTGACTACCTGGTCGACCAGGACGCCGCGGAGATCCTGGCGAAGGAGGCCATCGACTCGGTCCTCGACCTGGAGAAGATGGGCCTGCCCTTCAACCGCACCCCCGACGGCCGCATCGACCAGCGCCGCTTCGGCGGCCACAGCCGCAACCACGGCGAGGCTCCCGTGCGCCGCTCCTGCTACGCGGCCGACCGCACGGGCCACATGATCCTCCAGACGCTGTACCAGAACTGCGTCAAGGAGGGCGTCGAGTTCTACAACGAGTTCTACGTGCTCGACCTCCTCCTCACCGAGGTCAACGGCGTCCGCACCACCGCCGGCGTCGTCGCCTACGAGCTGGCCACCGGCGAGCTGCACATCTTCCGCGCCAAGGCCGTCGTGTTCGCCTCCGGCGGCAACGGCAAGTTCTACAAGGTCACCTCCAACGCCCACACCCTCACCGGGGACGGCCAGGCCGCCGCGTTCCGGCGCGGCCTGCCGCTGGAGGACATGGAGTTCTTCCAGTTCCACCCCACCGGCATCTGGAAGATGGGCATCCTGCTGACCGAGGGCGCGCGCGGCGAGGGCGGCATCCTGCGGAACAAGAACGGCGAGCGCTTCATGGAGAAGTACGCGCCCGTCATGAAGGACCTCGCCTCCCGGGACGTCGTCTCGCGGTCCATCTACACGGAGATCCGCGAGGGCCGCGGCTGCGGGCCCGACGGCGACCACGTGTACCTCGACCTCACCCACCTGCCGCCGGAGCAGCTCGACGCGAAGCTGCCCGACATCACCGAGTTCGCCCGCACCTACCTGGGCATCGAGCCGTACACGGACCCGATCCCGATCCAGCCGACCGCGCACTACGCCATGGGCGGCATCCCGACGACCGTGCGCGGTGAGGTGCTGGCCAACAACACCGACATCGTGCCGGGCCTGTACGCGGCCGGCGAGGTCGCCTGCGTGTCCGTGCACGGCGCCAACCGCCTGGGCACCAACTCCCTGCTCGACATCAACGTCTTCGGCCGCCGCGCCGGCATCGCCGCCGCCGAGTACGCGGCCACCGCGGACTTCGCGGACCTGCCGGACGAGCCGGAGCGGTTCGTCGCCGAGGAGGTGGAGCGCATGCGCAGCTCCACGGGCAGCGAGCGGGTCGTGGAGATCCGCCGCGAGCTGCAGGAGACGATGGACAAGAACGCCATGGTCTTCCGTACCGAGCAGACCCTGAAGGAGGCGCTGGAGGACATCGCCGAGCTGCGCCGCCGCTACCAGAACGTCTCCGTCCAGGACAAGGGCAAGCGGTACAACACCGACCTGCTGGAAGCGCTGGAGCTGGGCAACCTCCTGGTCCTGGCCGAGGTGCTCGTCACCTCCGCACTGGCGCGCAAAGAGTCCCGCGGCGGCCACTACCGCGAGGACTACCCCAACCGCGACGACGTCAACTTCATGCGCCACACCATGGCCTACCGCGAGGTGGACGCCGACGGCAACGAGTCGATCCGGCTTGACTACAAGCCGGTCGTCCAGACCCGCTACCAGCCGATGGAGCGAAAGTACTGATGTCTACCCCGACGCTGGAGAAGTCCGGCGAGTCAGCCGCCCCGGACACCAGCCACCTGGTGACCGTGACCTTCCGGATCCGCCGCTTCAACCCCGAGGTGTCGGCCGAGGCCACCTGGCAGGACTTCGAGATCGCGATCGACCCCAAGGAACGCGTCCTTGACGCCCTGCACCACATCAAGTGGGAGCTCGACGGCACCCTGACGTTCCGCCGCTCCTGCGCCCACGGCATCTGCGGCTCCGACGCGATGCGGATCAACGGCCGCAACCGGCTGGCCTGCAAGACGCTGATCAAGGACATCGCCGAGATCTCCGGCGGCCGGGGCACGCGCCCGGTCACGGTGGAGCCCATCAAGGGCATGACGGTCCTGAAGGACCTGGTCGTGGACATGGAGCCGTTCTTCCAGGCGTACCGCGACGTCATGCCGTTCCTCATCACGACGGGCAACGAGCCGACGCGGGAGCGCCGCCAGTCGCCGCAGGACCGCGAGCGGTTTGACGACACGACCAAGTGCATCCTGTGCGCGGCGTGCACGTCCTCGTGCCCGGTGTTCTGGAACGACGGCCAGTACTTCGGCCCGGCGGCCATCGTCAACGCCCACCGCTTCATCTTCGACTCGCGCGACGAGGGCGGCGAGCAGCGGCTGGAGATCCTCAACGACCGGGACGGGGTGTGGCGCTGCCGCACGACGTTCAACTGCACCGACGCCTGCCCGCGCGGCATCGAGGTCACCAAGGCGATCCAGGAGGTCAAGCGGGCGCTCATCACGCGGCGGTTCTGACGCCCCGCCACCTCGGCGAACACCGCGGGGAACCGGGACGGAAGACCCCCTGGCCGTGGGCTTTCCGGCGGCGGGGTGCCAAGCTGCCGTCATGAGCACTCTTGCCGCGAGGCTCCTTGAGGGGCTGCCGGACGAAGCCGTTCTCACCGACCCCGACGTCACCGCCTCCTACGCCCACGACATGGCCAGCTTCTGCCCGGCGGGCACGCCCGCCGTGGTCGTGCTGCCCCGGACCACCGAGCAGGTGCAGCACGTGATGCGCACCGCGACGGAGCTGCGCGTGCCGGTCGTGCCGCAGGGTGCCCGCACCGGCCTGTCGGGCGGCGCCAACGCCGTCGACGGCTGCGTGCTGCTGTCGCTGGTCCGCATGAACCGGGTGCTGTCGATCGACCCGGTCAACCGGATCGCGGAGGTCGAGCCGGGCGTCGTCAACGCCGACCTGTCCAAGGCCGCCGCCGCTCACAACCTGGTGTACCCGCCGGACCCGTCCAGCTGGGAGCAGTGCACGATCGGCGGGAACATCGCCACCGGCGCGGGCGGTCTGTGCTGCGTGAAGTACGGCGTGACGGCCGAGTACGTGCTCGGCCTGGACGTGGTGCTGGCGGACGGCCGGCTGCTGCGGACCGGCCGGCGCACCGCCAAGGGCGTGGCCGGTTACGACCTGACGCGGCTGTTCGTCGGCTCGGAGGGCACGCTCGGTGTCGTGGTCCGCGCCGTGCTGGCGCTGCGGCCCGCGCCGCCGCCCCGGCTGGCGCTGGCCGCGGAGTTCACCACGGAGGCCGCCGCGGGCGAGGCGGTGGCCCGGATCATGGCCGAGGGCCACACCCCGGCGATGCTGGAGCTGATGGACGCCACGGTCGTGGCGGCCGTCAACCGGCTGACGCGCATGGGCCTGCCGGACTCGACGCGGGCGCTGCTGGTGGCGGCGTTCGACACGCCCGACCCGGCGGCTGACCTGGCCGCCGTCGGCGCGCTGTGTGAGGAGACCGGGGCCACCTCCGTGGTGCCGGCGGAGGACGCGGCCGAGACGGACATGCTGCTGGCCGCCCGGCGCGCCACGATGCCGGCGCTGGAGGCGGTGAAGGGCACGACGATGATCGACGACGTGTGCGTGCCGCGCTCCCGGCTGGCCGACATGCTCACCGGCACGGCCGAGATCGCCGAGCGCAACGGCCTGACGATCGGTGTCGTGGCGCATGCCGGTGACGGCAACACGCACCCCACGGTCTGCTTCGACTCCCGCGACCCGGACGAGACGCGGCGGGCGCGCCAGGCGTTCGCGGAGATCATGGACCTCGGGCTGCGGCTGGGAGGCACGATCACCGGGGAGCACGGCGTCGGCGTGCTGAAGCGGGAGTGGCTGGCGCGCGAGCTGGGCGACGACAGCCTGGCGCTGCACCGTGCTCTGAAGGGCGTGTTCGATCCGCTCGGGCTGCTCAACCCCGGCAAGCTGCTGTAGCGCGCGGGGCCGTTCACTCCCGGGCCAGCTCCCACGGCCGCCAGGCTCCGCTGGCGTCGGTGAGCCGGTCGGCGCCGGTCACGCCCGGGCGGTGGAGGATGAGGCGTTCGGCCTGCCACACCGGCAGGACCGGCGCCTCGTCGGCGGCGAGCCGGTCGGCCTCCGCCAGGTCCCGGGCGGCGCGGCTGCGGTCGGGTTCGGCGCGCGCCGCGTCCAGCGGCCGGTCGAGGTCCGGGTCGGTGAAGCCGGTGCCGAGCGCGTCGCGCGGGCCGAGCAGCGCGTCGGCGAAGGCGGCCGGGTCGGGCGACTGGGGCCACCACTCGGTGAGGTAGGCGTCGGCGTCGCGCGGCTGGCCGGGCTCGTGCGCGCGCACCGTCACGTCGAACAGCCCTTCGGCGCCGAGCTGGGCGGCGATGAGCTGGGCCTCGGCCTCGCGGGCGGCCTCGCCCGGGCCGGCCGGGTAGGCGAGGTCGAGGGCGACCGGCACGGTCAGCCCGGCCTGGCGCAGGTCGCGGCTCAGATCGCCGGCGGACGGGCGGTCCTCGTAGGCGTCGAAGTAGGGCGTGCCGTGTCCGGCGTAGCCCACGGGGACGAGGGCGTAGAGCGCCTCGACCGTGTCGTGCCGCACGTGCCGGGCGAGGGCCTCGCGGTCCAGCAGCGCCGCGGCGGCGCGGCGGGCGGCCGGCTCGGCCATCGGGCCGTCGCCCGCTGTGTCGAAGGCGAGGACCTCGGTGACGGTGGCCGCCGACTCCTGGACCCGGTAGTCTCCGCCGCCCTGGTTCGCGGCCGCCAGCTCCTCGGGCGGCAGGCTGCCGTCGAGCACGTCGAACTCGTCGTCCTGCCAGGCGTCGGCGAGGCGCCCGGCCGGCAGGTAGTGGACGGTAACCGGCTGTGCTGGCACCCGGGCGGCGCCGCGGTAGTCGGGGTTGGGCTCCAGCTCGGCGTACTCGCCCGGCTCGTAGCCGGCGAGCAGATAGGGGCCGGAGCCGGTGACCTGGCCGTCCGTGCGGGGCTGGCCGGCCTCGTAGTCCTGCCGGTCCACGACGGCCGCGGCGCCGCTGGCCAGGGCGTGGGGGAACGTCGCGTCCGGGCCGTCGAGGCGGAAGACGACGTCCTGCCCGTCCACCCGGACCTCGCGCACGCCCGCGAGCGGGCCCGGATCGCCGGCCTGGTCCGCCAGGGCGATGGCCCGCTCGACGGAGAACCGCACGTCGTGCGGCGTGACCGGGCGGCCCGAACTGAACGTCAGGCCGTCGCGGAGCGTGCACCGGTAGACGGTCAGCTCCTCGCCGTCGAAGCCGCAGGACTCGGCGGCGTCGGGCACCGGCTCGGCGCCGGGCTGGGATCCGGGGGGATAGGACAGCAGGGACTGGTACAGGCTTCCGGCCAGGGCACGCGAGCCGGGATCGGTGGCCACCGCCGGATCGAGGCTGGCCGGGGCGTAGGCCGAGCCGATCCGCAGCGGCGGCGTCTCCTCCTCCTGCGTGCGAAGGACGGCGACGGCGGTGGCCGCTCCGGCGACGACGGCCGCCCCGGCCAGCCCGGCTATCCAGGCACGTGTGCGTTTGCCCCTCACGTGGCGTCACTCCTGACCCGCGGCGTACTTCCGATCGGGTCAGATCATCACACGACGGTGGTGTCAGGTCGTGACGGAGCCCGGGACGTCGATGCGGAACTCCACCTCCACCGGCCTGCCGTTCAGCCGCACCTGCACGCTCTGGGTGCCGAGCTGCGGCGAGAACGCGGCCAGCAGGTACTCGCCCTCGCCGGGGGCGGTGACGCGGAACGACCCGTCGGCCCCGCTGCGGGTCTTTGCCAGGCTCCGGCCGCCGGAGGCGGCCGTGAGGGTGACCACCGCGCGGGGCAGCGCCACGCCGAGCGAGTCCCGCACGGTGCCCCTGATCACCAGGGGGTCTGCCTCGGCAGGGGACGTCTCCGCCGTCCGGCCCGCCCCGCTCTCGCTCTCACCTGTCTGGCCCCCGCCGATGCCGTGCGAGAGGGAGTCCGTCATGCCCCACGCCTCCTTCGACGACGCGTTTCGTTCCCGTCACGCTGTCTGTTCGTGTTCTTGTCGTTATCAAGGACACCACAACGGGGGGCTTGAGTTGACAGCTCGGCGGAACTGAAACAGAAAACGCACAAAGAACCGATTGGAGGCGTTATGCTTCGCCCGATTCAAGCCGGATGACCGTGATATCCGGGTCCGCGCCGACCCGGACGGGCGGGCCCCAGCCCCCGGCGCCCCGGCTGACGTAGAGCTGGGTGTCGCCGTAGCGTTCCAGCCCGGCGAGGGTGGGGTTGGCCAGGCCGGCGACGTAGGTGGCGGGCCACAGCTGCCCGCCGTGCGTGTGACCCGAGAGCTGGAGGTCCACGCCGTAGTCGACCGCCTCGTGGATCTGCACCGGCTGGTGGGCCATCAGCACCGACGTCCGGCGCGGGTCGCGGTCGCCCAGCGCCGCTTCGAAGTCCGGGCCGCCGTGGCTGGTGTCCTCGCCGCGCAGGTCGTTGACCCCGGCCAGGTCGAAGTACGGCAGCTCCCGGCGTTCGTTCTCCAGCGGCGTCAGGCCCAGCTCACGCACGTGGGCGATCCACTCCTCGGTGTCCACGTAGTACTCGTGGTTGCCGGTGACGAAGAACTGGCCGTCGCGGGCCCGCAGCTGGGTGAGCGGCTCGGCGGCCGCGCGCAGGTCGCCGACCTCGGCGTCCACCAGGTCGCCGACGACCGTCACCAGGTCGGGCTGGGTGGCGTTGACGGCGTCCACGACGCGCTGGCAGTGGGAGCGGCCCAGCACCGCGCTCAGGTGGATGTCGCTGACGACGGCGATGCGGTAGCCGTGCGCGGCGCGGGGCAGGTTCGCCAGCGTGACGGAGACGCGTTTGGTGCGCAGCTGCCGCGCGTTATAGGCGCCGTAACCGACCGTCGTCCCCGCGATGAGCGCCGCGCCCGAGCCGATCACCCGCGACACGAACTGGCGCCGCCGCAGCTGAGAGGCTCCGGCGGCCGGGGCGCTGTCCCGCTCTTCACCTCCGGGGCCGTCCCCGGAGTTCCCGGCACCGTCCTCGCCCGGCGTCCGGCGCGGCGTGCCGCCGGCGCCAGCGGCCTGGTGCGGTGCGGTGTCCGCCGTCCGGGCGGCAGCGGCGGCCGCGGGCGCCAGCACAGCGTCTTCTTCCGCGCCCCCGTCATTCCCGGCGTCCTCGGCCTCCCCGGCGCGCTCGGCGGGCACGGCGGCGCCGTCCCGCCGCCGGAGCTGACGCAGCCACAGGAACCGCACGATCTCGCCCACCAGCAGCGCCAGCACCAGGTACAGCACGGCGGCCAGCCAGTAGAAGCCCGGCGGTGAGACCACCTGGAGCACCCGGAACGGCAGCCCGGCCGCGTTCCCCGCCATGCTGACGGCCGCCAGTACGGGCAGCACGAACGCGAGCACTGTGCCCACGCGCCGGTACCAGCCGCCCGGCGACGACACGTCGCGCACCAGCCGTATCCAGAGGTACCGGTGCACCGCCGCCACGAGCAGCGGCAGCACCAGGACGGGGATGAGGGCCATCGGGAATCCTCTCGCTCGGTACCGCCTCAGTATGTGGCACGCCCTTCGCCCTACCAGCGCCGGTCACTCACCGGTTTGGCCCGCCCCCTCGCCCCAAGTCGCCGCTGGGCCGGTAAGTTCACGGTGTGCCGTTCAATCCCTGGTCCGCACGCCGGACCCCTCGCCGCGCCGCGGGCCGCGGCCCGCGATTCGCCCTCACCGCACGCGCCGGGCTGGTCCTGGCGTGCGCCATAGCGATCCCCTTCCTGCTCCCGCCCGCCCCGGCCGTCTCCGACCCGGCCGGCGAGACGGCCCCGCCGTCGCAGATGTCGTCCATCGGCGGCGAACTCCTCTCCCGGCCCGGCACGCAGGTCCAGCCCCTGACGGGCGCGCCGCAGCTGCCCGAGGACCTGTCCGCCAAGTCGTGGATCGTGGCGGACGCCGAGAGCGGCGACGTGCTGGCGGCACACAACGCGCACTGGCCGCTGGCCCCCGCCAGCACCATCAAGATGCTGCTGGCGGACACGCTGCTACCCAAGTTCGACCGCGACGAGCTGTACCGGGCCCGCCCGGAGCACTTCGCGGACATGGGCCCCGGCAGCAGCGCCGTCGGCATCGCCGACTACCAGACCTACACGGTCGAGGACCTGTGGCACGGCGTGTTCCTGGCGTCCGGCAACGACGCGGCCTACGCGCTCGCCGCGCTCAACGGCGGCAAGGAACGCACCGTCGAGGAGATGAACGAGCGCGCCGCCGAGCTCCAGGCCCTCGACACCCACGTCATCAACCCCGACGGCTACGACGCCCCCGGCCAGGTGTCCTCGGCCTACGACCTGACGCTCATCGCCCGCTCCGGCATGCAGAACCCGGACTTCCGGGAGTACGCGGCCACGCCCACCGCCCAGTTCCCGGGCGCGGGCTCCGGACCCGACCGCGGCTCGTACGAGATCCAGTCCACCAACCGCCTGCTCGTCGGCGACCAGGGCCTGGACCCGTACCCCGGCATCGCCGGCATCAAGAACGGCTACACCTCCTCCGCCGGGTACACGTTCACCGGCGTCGCGGAGCGCGACGGGCGGGTGCTGCTCGTCACGGTGATGGACCCGCGCGGCGACGGCCTCCAGGTGTACCGCGAGGCGGCCGACCTGCTCGACTGGGGCTTCCGGGCCGCCGACATGGTCGAGCCGGTGGGCGAACTCGTGCCGCCGCTGAGCGAACTGGAGGAGCGGACCGGTGCGCAGGGCCCGCAGGCGGGCGGGGGCGACGACGCCGGAGCCGGCGACGGGAGCAACGGCGAGACCGCCCCGCGAGACGGCGCCTCCGGCGGCGAGGGCGGGTCGGCCAGCGGCATGACCGTGCTGGTGGTCGCGGCGGTCAGCATGGCGGTCCTGGCCGCAGCCGCCTACCTCTTCCACCGGCGCAACCCGCTGCCGGCCGCCGGGCGCCGCACGCCGCAGGACGAGCCGGACGGGTCCGACGGGACCGACGGGACCGACGGAACCGGCGGCCCGGACCACCGCGGCACTGCGGCCGGCTAGCTCCCGGAAGGGCTCAGGCGGAGACCGGCCCCGGCAGCGCGCCGGGCCGCGGGGAGGGCGTGCGGGCGAACCGGAACTCCCGCTGGAGCCGCCACGCGCCGTCCCCCGCCTGTTCGTACAGGGCGAACCCGGGCACCGTCCACGACGCCTGGTAGCCGGCCATCGACGTCTGCGCGGCGTCCATCGCCTCCTCGGCGATGCCGTGCGCGAGCGTCACGTGCGGGTGGTACGGGAACGGCAGCTCGCGCGCCAGCGGCCCCGCCGGGTCGCGCACCCGCTCCTGGAGCCGCGCGCAGCTCTCGGCGCCGCCGGCGACGCGCAGGAAGACCACGGGCGTGACCGGGCGGAACGTGTCCGTGCCGCACAGCCGCAGCCGGAACGGGCTGCCCGCCGCGGCCACCGCCGCCAGGTGGTCCTCGATCTCCGGGCAGGCGTCCGCGTCCACCTCGGTCGGCGGCAGCAGCGTGACGTGCGTGGGGATACCGGCGGCCGCGGCGTCGCCGAAGCCGAGGCGGCAGCGCTGGACCAGGCCGCCGTGCGGCTCCGGGACCGCTATCGACACGCCCAGCGTGACGGTCCCCACAGCTCGTCTCCCTCCGAATGTCTCCTGCCTAGGCGCCGGCGGGGCTGAGGAAGCCCACCTTCCGGTAGACGTCGGCGAGGACCGGCGCGGCGACGGCGCGGGCCTTCTCAGCGCCCCTGGCCAGGATGGCATCCAGCTCGGCCGGGTCCTTCAGGTACTCCAGCGTCCGCTCCCGGAACGGGGCGGCCCAGTCGGCGACGATCTCCCCCAGCTCCTTCTTCAGCGGACCGTACAGCTGCCCGGCGAACTTCTCCTCGATGTCCGGGATGCTCATGCCGGTCAGCGCCGAGTAGATCACCAGCAGGTTGCTGACGCCCGGCTTGGCCGCCGGGTCGTAGCGGATGACGGTGTCGGTGTCGGTGACCGCGCTGCGGATCTTCTTCGCCGAGGTCTTCGGCTCGTCCATCAGCCAGATGATGCCCTTGGGGCTGGAGGCCGACTTGCTCATCTTGACGGCCGGGTCCTGGAGGTCGTAGATCTTTGCGCCCTCCTTGAGGATGTAGCCCTCGGGCAGCGTGAACGTCTCGCCGTACCGCGCGTTGAACCGCTGGCCGAGGTCGCGGGTCAGCTCGATGTGCTGCCGCTGGTCCTCGCCGACCGGCACCTGCGCGGCCTGGTAGAGGAGGATGTCCGCGGCCATCAGCGTGGGGTAGGTGAAGAGGCCGACGGTGGTGCCCTCGGCGCCCTCCTTCGCGGACTTGTCCTTGAACTGGGTCATGCGGGACGCCTCGCCGAAGCCCGTCATGCAGTTCAGCACCCAGGCGAGCTGGGCATGCTCCGGCACGTGGCTCTGCACGAAGAGGGTGCACCGCTCGGGGTCGAGCCCCGCGCTGAGCAGCTGTGCGACGGCCAGCCGCGTGGACTCGCGCAGCTCCTCGGGGTCCTTGGGGACGGTGATGGCGTGCAGGTCCACGACCATGTAGAACGCGTCGTGGGTCTCCTGGAGCGCCACCCACTGGCGCACCGCGCCGAGGTAGTTGCCCAGGTGGAACGAGCCGGCCGTGGGCTGGATACCGGAGAGCACGCGCGGGCGTTCCGCAGTTCGGTCAGTGGCCATGCCGCCCATTCTCGCAGGTCCGGCAAGGGCCGATCAGTTTTTCTTCTCAGCACCCCAGGCCAGCGGTAAAAAGAGGGACATACCGCCGCTTGGCCGCAAGATCGGAGGTTACCCGTGACCGCCACAGGAAAATCTTCCACCGCCCGAGGGCGGCTGCCGGACCAGCTGATCGCCACCGCCGAGGCGCACAGCGCGCACAACTACCACCCGCTGCCCGTCGTCATCTCCAGCGCACGGGGGGCGTGGATGACGGACGTCACGGGGCGCCGCTACCTGGACATGCTCGCCGGGTACTCGGCGCTCAACTTCGGGCACGGCCACCCCCGGCTGATCGCCGAGGCGCGCGCCCAGCTCACGCGGCTGACACTGACGTCGCGGGCGTTCCACCACGACCGCTTCGCCGCGTTCTGCGCCGGCCTGGCCGAGCTGTGCGGCATGGAGATGGTGCTGCCGATGAACACCGGCGCGGAGGCGGTCGAGACCGCCGTGAAGACGGCGCGCAAGTGGGGCTACGAGGTCAAGGGCGTGCCCGAGGGCCAGGCCCGCATCATCGTCGCCGAGGGCAACTTCCACGGCCGCACCACCACCGTCATCAGCTTCTCGACGGACGAAGAGGCCCGGCGCAGCTTCGGCCCCTACACGCCGGGGTTCACGGTCGTGCCCTACGGCGATCTGGACGCGCTCACGGCCGCCATCGACGGGGACGGCGCGGGCGGCGGCAACACGGTGGCGGTGCTGCTCGAACCGATCCAGGGCGAGGCCGGCGTGCGGGTGCCGCCGCCGGGCTACCTGGCGGGCGTGCGCCGTGTCACGCGGGAGCGGAACGTCCTGTTCATGGCGGACGAGATCCAGTCGGGCCTGGGCCGGACCGGGCGGACGTTCGCCTGCGAACACGAGGACGTGGTGCCGGACGTGTACGTGCTCGGCAAGGCGCTGGGCGGCGGAGTGGTGCCGGTGTCGGCGGTGGTCTCCTCCTCGGAGATCCTCGGCCGCTACCGGCCCGGCGAGCACGGCTCGACGTTCGGCGGCAACCCGCTGGCGTGCGCCGTCGGCTGCGAGGTCATCGCCATGCTGCGGGAGGGCGGGATCCAGCAGCGGGCGGCGGAGCTGGGCGAGCACCTGCACCAGGAGCTCGCGGCCCTGGCGGGCGCGGCCAGGGGCGCCGTCACCGAGGTGCGGGGGCGCGGGCTGTGGGCAGGCGTGGACATCGCGCCGGAGCACGGCACCGGACGGCAGATCTCCGAGCGATTGATGGAGCGCGGCGTGCTGGTGAAGGACACCCACGGCAGCACGATCCGGCTGGCGCCGCCGCTCGTCATCGCCAAGGACGACCTGGACTGGGGGCTGGCCCGGCTGCGCGAGGTCCTCGGCGTGGCGTGACGGCCCGGCGGCCGGGGGCCGGGCGGCCGGGCGGTGTTCCGTCCTCCCCCCGCGAGGACGCAACACCGCCGCCGGCCCATGGTGCGCCGGGCGGCGGCCGGCCGCCAGCTTCGGGGCGGGGCGGGGGAAAACCCGGGACGTCCCAGCCACTGACCTGCTGGGACGCGGCGCGAACTGGCACCGGAGCGGGACGGCGCCATTGCCCTGGTGGGTGCCGTTGCCCACGATGGAGGGGGCGCGAGGCGGACCGGGGGTGGAGCATGTCCCGTTGGAAGGCGTTATCCGGGTCGCTGGATCCGCACGCCCGGCGGCTCGTGGTGGAGCTGCGCGCGCTGAAGGACCGCAGCGGGCTGAGCCTGGACGCGCTCGCGGCCCGGACCGGCACCAGCAAGTCGTCCTGGGCGCGGTATCTCAACGGCCGCGGCCTGCCGTCCCGTCACGCCGTGGAGCGGTTCGCCCGCGCCACGGGCGCCGCCGCCCCCAGCCAGCTGCTGGCGCTGTGGGAGCTGGCCGCCGCCTCGGCGCCGGGGGCCGGCGAGCCGGTGGCGGCACGGGCCGGGCCCGGCGGGCTCGCGGCCGGGTCACCGGCAGCGACGGGGAACGACACGCGGTGGCCGTTATGGCGGCGCTGGCGCCTGGGCGTGACCGCCGCGCTGCTCGTCGCCCTCGCCGCCGGGCTGCTGGCGCTGAGCGCGGTGCGCCCCTGGGACAGCGGCGCGGGGCAGGCGGCCTCCGCGCCGTCCGGCACGCCCACGCCCGTACCGAGCACCACCGGGGCGTCCCCCGTCACCTACCCGTGCCAGTTCTACGAGTACGAGGGGCTCGACTACGCGGGCCACAGCACGACGCTGACCACCGAGTTCGGCCTGGGGTCCAACGGCGAGCCGATCGCCGAGGTGCAGTGCCTGGTCAAGCGGCACGGCTTCGACCCCGGCGCCATCGACGGCATCTTCGGCCCCAACACCGAGGCGGCGGTCATCGCGTTCCAGCGGGACCAGGGCCTGGCCGGCGATGGCATCGTCGGGCCCCAGACGTGGCGGGCGCTGCGCGGTGGGTGAGACACGGCGGCGGCCGGCGGCGCCGGAGGTGGAACACCTGCTCGCGCGGCTGCGCGAGGTGAAGGAGCGGTCCGGGCTGAGCTACGCGGCGCTCGGCGCCAGGACCCGGTGCAGCAAGTCGTCCTGGCAGCGGTACCTGTGCGGCCGGACGCTGCCGCCCCGCGAGGCCGTCGAGGACCTGGCGCGGCTGGGCGGCGAGGCCCCCGAACGGCTGGTGGCGCTGTGGGAGCTGGCCGAACGCGCCTGGCGGCGCCGCGACGACGCCGGTGACGCCGGTGACGCCGGGCACGCGCCCGCCGCCGCGCCGCCGGCGGGGAACCGCGGGCACACCGCCACGGCCCGGGTGGCGCTGGCCTGCCTGGCGACGGCGGTGGCCGTGCTCGCGGGGGTGCTTGTGCTGTGGCGGCCGGCCGGGACCGGCCCGCCCGCCGCGCCGCCGGCCCCGGCCGCCACGGCCACCGGCCGGTGCGCTGGTGCCTCCTGCACCGGCCGCGACTCCGACTCGGCCGGCACGGCCTGCTGGGCGGACGCCGGCACGCGCGCCCGGCTGACGGCGGGCGGCCGGACGGTGGAGCTGCGGGCGAGCGCCGCCTGCCAGGCGGCCTGGGCCCGCCTGACCGAGCCCCGGTCCGGCGACCAGGTGTGGATCGAGGCGGGCGACGAGCGGCAGGCGATGCGGGCCACGGCCCGCAACCGCTATATGCACACGCTGATGATCGGCTTCGAGCGGCCCGCGCGCGCCCGCGCCTGCGTGACCCTCGCCGACGGCACCTCGGTCTGCACCCACTGGGCCAGCGTGGGACCGGAGCAGCCGGACCTCTGACGGCCCGTCCGCCACGGCCCGCGCGGGGGTGTGCAGCGGGCGTGAGCGCGCCCTTAGATAGCCTGAACGCTGGTCGCCGTGCTAGGACGCCGCCATTTGGACCACCCCCTGGAGGTAGCCATGTCCCGCACTCCCGTCACCGTCACCGTCACCGGCGCGGCCGGTCAGATCGGGTACGCCCTGCTGTTCCGGATCGCCTCCGGGCAGCTGCTCGGCCAGGACGTGCCGGTCAGGCTGCGCCTGCTGGAGATCACTCCCGCGCTGCCCGCCGCCGAGGGCACGGCCATGGAGCTGGACGACTGCGCGTTCCCGCTGCTGACCGGCATCGACATCACCGACGACCCGGCCACCGCGTTCGACGGCACCAACGTGGCCCTGCTGGTAGGCGCCCGGCCCCGCACCAAGGGCATGGAGCGCGGCGACCTGCTGGAGGCCAACGGCGGCATCTTCAAGCCGCAGGGCAAGGCCATCAACGACCACGCCGCGGACGACGTGCGCGTCCTGGTCGTGGGCAACCCGGCCAACACCAACGCCCTGATCGCGCAGTCCGCCGCCCCGGACGTGCCCGCCGAGCGGTTCACGGCGATGACCCGCCTCGATCACAACCGTGCCCTGACCCAGCTGGCGAAGAAGACCGGCGTGTCCGTCTCCGAGATCCGCAAGCTGACGATCTGGGGCAACCACTCCGCGACCCAGTACCCGGACGTCTTCCACGCCGAGGTGGCGGGCAAGAGCGCCGCCGAGGCCGTGGACGAGGCGTGGCTGACCGACGAGTTCATCCCGACGGTCGCCAAGCGCGGTGCCGCCATCATCGAGGCCCGCGGCGCCTCCTCGGCCGCCTCCGCCGCCAACGCCGCCATCGACCACGTGTACACCTGGGTCAACGGCACGCCCGAGGGCGACTGGACCTCGATGGCCGTGCCCTCCGACGGCTCTTACGGCGTTCCCGAGGGCCTGATCTCCTCGTTCCCGGTGACCTGCTCGGGCGGTTCGTACCAGATCGTCCAGGGCCTGTCGATCAACGACTTCTCCCGCGCCCGCATCGACGCCTCGGTGCAGGAGCTGAAGGACGAGCGCGAGGCGGTCAAGTCGCTCGGCCTGATCTAGCCTGACCCGCATGCTGCTTCCCCGGCTGGTTCCCCGGTGGTTCGCCAGGCTGGCGTCCCAGCTTGCCCGGCTGGTGCCCCGGCGGCAGTCCCGGCTGAAGCCCCGCCGCCCCGTTCTGGCCGCCGCCAGCGCGCTCGGCCTGCTGGCCACGAGCGCCTGCGGCGTGCTGAACGAGGCGGCGGGCGAGGAGACTGCCGAGACCATCGTCATCGCGCTTCCCGACTGGACAGGCGGCCAGGCCACCGCCGGCATGGCGAGGTACCTGCTGGAGGCGAAGTGGGACCACGTGTCGGTGGAGCTGGTGAACCTCGGCCAGGCCGAGGCCTGGGACGCCCTGGCCACCGGTCAGGTCCACGCCCTCATGGAGGACTGGGGCGCGCTCCCGGACCGGCGGGAGCTCTACGTCGAGGAGAAGCGGAACGTCACGGACGCCGGGGAGCTGGGCATCACCGGGCGCGTCGGCTGGTACGTACCGCAGGCGTACGCCGACGCGCACCCCGGCGTGCTGCGGGCTGAGAATCTGGGCGAGTTCGCCGGCGACTTCGGCGGCGAGGTGCTGGAGGGCGACCCGTACCACGCCACGCATGACGAGGAGATCATCGCCGGCCTCGGGCTGCCGCTGCGCCCCGCCCCCACCGGCAGCGAGGACGCGCTGATCGAGGAGATCAGGGCCGCGGACGAGGCGGGCGAGCCGCTGCTGGCGTACTTCTGGCGGCCGCACTGGCTGCACACCGAGACGGACCTCGCCGAGGTGGAACTGCCCGCGGAGTACTACCCCGACCGGCCGCTGCACAAGTACCTGAACCGGTATTTCCTTCAGACCCGCGGCGAGCCGGCGGAGTTCCTGCGCGACTTCACCTGGACCGAGCAGGAGCAGAACGAGGTGGCCCGCCTCATCGCCCGCGGGCTCACGCCCCGCGCCGCCGCCGAGGAGTGGGCCCGGGACCACCCCGAGCGCGTCGCGGAGTGGCTCGGGGCCACCGGATGAGCCGTCCCGCGGGGCCGGCCGGCCCTCAGCCGGCGGAGAACCGCAGCAGGTCCCGCAGGAACGGCACTTCTATCAGCGGGTCGGGCTGCGCCATCAGGGTCAGCACGACGATCGCCGCGCCGAGTATCCCGTAGGTGGCCACGTCCGTGGTCCGGGAGCGGACCGCCAGCATGCCGACCTGCGGCAGCCAGGCCCGCAGCACGGCGCCGCCCAGCAGCGCACCGCCCACGATGAGCAGCCCCGGGCGGAAGCTGGCGATGGTCACGAGCAGCCCGGCCAGCGTCGCGCCGAGTACGGCGAGCAGCGGCCACTGGCGTATCGGCGCCGGCGCGCTGCCGGGCGCGGTGCGCTCCCCGCCCTCGGGACGGGCGGTGGAGCTCGTCGGGTAGCTCGGCACGTCCGCTCCCTCCGTCGTCAGGCTCCGCCCGCCGCGGCGGCGCGCTCGGCGGCCTCCACGACGTTCACCAGCAGCATGGCGCGGGTCATGGGGCCGACGCCACCCGGGTTGGGCGACACCCAGCCGGCGACCTCGGCGACGCCGGGGTGGACGTCGCCGACGACCTTGCCGTTCTCGTCGCGGCTGACGCCGACGTCGAGCACGGCCGCGCCCGGCTTGATGTCCTCGGGCTTGATCAGGTGCGGCACGCCCGCCGCGGCCACGACGATGTCGGCCTCGCGCAGGTGCGCGGCCAGCTCGCGGGTGCCGGTGTGGCACTGCGTCACGGTGGCGTTCTCGCTGCGGCGGGTCAGCAGCAGCGGCAGCGAGCGGCCGACCGTGATACCGCGGCCGACGACCACGACGTGGGCGCCGGCGAGGGGGACGTCGTAGCGGCGCAGCAGGGCGATGATGCCGTTGGGCGTGCAGGGCAGCGGGGCGGGCTCGCCGAGCACGAGGCGGCCGAGATTGGCCGGGTGGAGGCCGTCCGCGTCCTTGGCCGGGTCCATCAGCTCCAGCACGCGGAAGGCGTCGATGCCGCGCGGCAGCGGCAGCTGCACGATGTAACCGGTGCAGGCCGGGTCCTCGTTCAGCTCGCGCACGACCGCCTCGATCTCCTCCTGGGAGGCGGTGGCGGGCAGCTCCCGCTGGATGGAGGCGATGCCGACGGCGGCGCAGTCGCGGTGCTTGCCCGCGACGTACTTCTGGCTGCCGACGTCGTCGCCGACGAGCACGGTACCGAGGCCGGGCGTGACGCCGCGTTCCTTCAGCGCGGCGACGCGGGCCGCGACGTCGGACTTGACCGCCTTGGCGGTCGCCTTGCCATCGAGAATCTGCGCGCTCATGCCCCTATCCTCGCGGATACCGCGCCGCCAGGCCCAACCGGTCCCCGGTTATCCTCCCCCGGACCGCCGCGTACCCGAGCCGCGAAGGGGCCCGCACCGATGCCGCTCTTCCCGTCGTCACCGTCCGCTTCACCGTCTCCCTCGCCGTCCGGCCCGGGCGAGTCCGGGCCGCCCAGAGCGGCGCGGGCGATGACGTTCGCGGTGGCCGGGCTCAATCTGCTGCTCGGCCTGATGACGCTGTCGACCGGGCTGTCCAGCGGCGAGGAGCTGGAGCGCGAGTACGACGTGCGGGCGTCCACGCTGATCGGCGCCAGCTTCTTCTTCCTGGCCCACGGCGGCGTGGGCGCGGGCCTTGGCTGGCTGTTCGCGCGGGGCGGCAACGGCGTGCGCGTGGGCACGACGGTGTGGGCGGTGTTCGCGGTGTTCCTGGGGATGCTGTCGGCGCCGGTCGGGCTGGTCAACGTCCTGCTGGCGGCGCTGGTGGTGGTCTTCCTGGCGCAGGCACCGGCGCGCGCGTGGTTCTCCCGGGCGCGCTCCTGACGGCGCGCGCCGACACGGCGGCCTGAGCGGTGCCCGGAGCAACACGCCGGGGCGGGGCGCGTGTGCTGGAATACGCCGCATGAACGTGACGAACGGCACACGCGAGGCCGCCGGAAAGTACTCCGTCTTCACCGCGCCCAAGGGCGGGGTGATGACGCGGGAGGCCGGGGTGATCACCGGCGAGCTGGAGCTCCACACGGCGGCGGCCGAGGACGGCACCCTGACGCTGCGGGTGCGGTACGCGGGCGCCGCCGAGTGGTACACGGTCGACGGCGGGCCGTTCCGGCTGCACGACCCGCGCGACCACGAGGTGCTCCACGAGGTGCTGGTGGCGCTGCTCCACCGCGACCATCCCTGACGCGCGGCGTGGCGCCGGCGCGCCGGGGACGGCGGGAGGTCAGTGGAAGAAGTGCCGCGTCCCCGTCAGGTACATGGTGACGCCGGCCGCCCTCGCGGCCTCGATGACGGCCTCGTCGCGCACCGAGCCGCCCGGCTGGGCCACGGCCCGCACGCCCGCCTCGGCCAGCACCTGGAGCCCGTCGGGGAACGGGAAGAAGGCGTCCGACGCCGCGAACGAGCCCCTGGCCCGCTCCTCCCCGGCCCGCTGCACCGCCAGCCGCGCCGAGTCCACCCGGTTGACCTGGCCCATGCCGACGCCGACCGTGGCGCCGTCCTTGGCGAGCAGGATGGCGTTGGACTTCACCGCCCGGCTGGCGCGCCAGGCGAAGGCCAGCTCGGCCAGCTCCGCCTCGGCCAGCGGCTCGCCGGCCACCAGCCGCCAGGTTGCCGTCTGGTCGCCCTCGGCCTGGAGGCGGTCGGTGACCTGCACCAGCGCGCCGCCGTCGATCCGCCGGAACTCGCGGCCGGCGGCCGGCGGCTCGGGGCAGCGCAGCACCCGGATGTTCTTCTTGCGCGACAGCGCCGCCAGGGCGCCCTCCTCGTAGCCGGGGGCGACGATGACCTCGGTGAAGATCTCGGCGACCTGCTCGGCCATGGCGGCCGACACCGGCCGGTTGACGGCGATCACGCCGCCGTAGGCGGACAGCGGGTCGCAGGCGTGGGCCTTGCGGTGGGCCTCGGCGACGTCGGCGCCGACGGCGATGCCGCAGGGGTTGGTGTGCTTGATGATCGCGACGCACGGCTCGTCGTGGTCGTAGGCGGCCCGGCGGGCGGCCTCGGTGTCGACGTAGTTGTTGTACGACATGGCCTTGCCGTGCAGCTGCTCGGCGGCGGCCAGGCCGGTGCCGCTGCCGTCGGCGTACAGCGCGGCGGCCTGGTGCGGGTTCTCGCCGTACCGCAGCGTGCTGGCCAGCGACAGCGACACGGCGGTGAACTCGGGGAACTCCCCCTCGCCAGCTTCCTGCTGGGCGAACCACTCGGCGACGGCGGCGTCGTAGCGGGCCGTGTGCCGGAACGCCTCGGCGGCCAGCCGCCGCCGGGCCGCCAGATCGAAGCCGCCGGCCGCGACCGCGTCCAGCACCTCCTGGTAGCGCGCCGGGTCGGTGACGACGGCGACGGACGCGTGGTTCTTGGCCGCGGCGCGGACCATCGCCGGGCCGCCGATGTCAATCTGCTCGACGCACTCGTCGAACGAGGCGCCCGACGCCACCGTCTGGCTGAACGGGTAGAGGTTCGACACCAGCAGGTCGAACGGCGCGATGCCCAGCTCGTCGAGCTGCTCGCGGTGCTCCTCACGCCGCTGGTCGGCGAGCAGGCCGGCGTGCACGCGGGGGTGCAGCGTCTTCACGCGCCCGTCGAGGCACTCGGGAAAGCCCGTCAGCTTCTCCACGGCCGTGACCGGCACCCCGGCGTCGGCGATGCGCTGGGCCGTCGAGCCGGTGGAGACCAGTTCCACGCCGGCCGCGTGCAGGCCGCGCGCCAGCTCGGACAGGCCCGTCTTGTCGTAGACGCTGACCAGCGCGCGGCGCACCGGCCGCTTCGTCTCCTCAGTCACCGATACTGACCTTTCGTCCCTCGATGGTGTAGCCGTCGCGGGCCAGGCGCCCCACGACGTCGACGAGCAGCCGCCGTTCGACATCCTTGATCCGCTCGTGCAGCGCGGCCTCGTCGTCCTCGTCCCTGATCTCGACCACGCCCTGCGCGATGATCGGCCCGGTGTCCACGCCCGCGTCGACGAAGTGGACGGTGCAGCCGGTGACCTTCGCCCCGTACGCGAGCGCGTCGCGCACCCCGTGCGCCCCGGGGAAGCTGGGCAGCAGCGCGGGATGGGTGTTGATGGTCCGGCCGCCGAACTCCGCCAGGAAGCGGGCGCCCACGATCTTCATGAAGCCGGCGGAGACCACCAGGTCGGGCCGGTGCGCGGCGACGGCCTCGGTCAGCGCCGCGTCCCACTCCTCGCGGGTGGCGTAGTCCCGCACCCGGCACACGAAGGTGGGCAGGCCGGCCCGCTCGGCGCGGCGCAGCCCCTCGATGCCGCCGCGGTCGGCGCCGACGGCGACGACCTCGGCTCCGTAGGCGTGCGGTCCCCGCGCGGCGATCTCGTCGAGCAGCGCCTGGAGGTTGGTGCCAGAGCCGGAGACGAGCACGACCAGGCGCGCCGGGGACGCGGGCTCAGCGGGAGGTGCCACGGCAGGGTCTTTCTCGGATGCGGAACGGCTAAGCGGGAGGCGGGAGGGCCACGGGCAACGTGACGGCGGCGGGTGCGGAGTGGGCGGGTGCGGGTTCCGGCGGCGCTGGCGGCGGGGCCCACCATACCGGCGCCCCGCTCCCCCCGTGCCACGGGGCTGGGCGCGACAGGTACCGTCGGAGGAGCTGCACCAAGCCTGTGGGCGTGAACGAGGAGACACGACGAGCGAGATGACTGACCGACGCCGTGATCCAGGCCAGCGGGACGACCCACAGGACAATCCGTTCGCTCCGCCGCCGGAGGACCAGCCGGACCGGCCCTGGCGCCCGCGCCACCAGGACGGCGACGACGCGCGTGCCGCCGGTGACGCCGATGGCGAGGGCGACCAGCGGCAGCGCTGGGGAAGCTACTGGAGCAGACGGCAGCCGGGACGCCAGTCCGGCGGGTTCGGCGCCCCGCCGCCCGGCCGTGACGGGCGGCGCGGCGGCGGGCTGGGCAACCACCGCTGGGACCCGACGGACCCGGGCCAGCGCCACGCCAGGTACGCGGTGCTCGCGGGCATGTGGGGCGTCTTCGCCGGGCTGCTCGGCTGGGAGTGGCTGGGCCTGCTGCTCGGCGCCCTGGCCCTGTACTGGGGCATCAGCGGGCTGCGCGGCGGCCCGAAGCGGGAGGGCCGGGAGAACGGGCGGGACGAGCGCGGGGACCAGCCGCAGGGCGGCGCCGCGCCGGCCCCGGCGGCCGGGAAGGGGCGCCGGCCGGGCGACCGGCCGCAGTTCGCGGCGGCCGTCGCGGGCGTCGTGCTGGCCTCGGCGGCGCTGGCGATCGTCATCGCCAGCTACACCGTGCACCTGGTCTACAAGGACTACTACGACTGCCGGGAGGACGCCCTGACCACTCCGTCCCGCCAGTCCTGCGAGGAGCTGCTGCCCAGCCGTCTGCGCCCGCTGCTGGGCGAGGAGGACTGACGGCCCGCCCGCCTCAGCGCGCGTCTCACGGGCCGGGGCGGTCCCGCGTCAGGACCGGCGGCTGGCCGCCGGGAGGGTCCCGGTGCTCAGCGGGGAAACCGGGCACGAGGACGCCGGAGCTGGCGCGCAGCGCCGCCCAGCGGGTGCGGCGGGCGCGGGTCTCGTGCCAGCGGTCCGCCGCCTGGCGCCGCTCGGGCAGCCAGCGCTGCGCCACCCGCGGCACGGCGAGCCGCGGCCGCCGCTGCGCCGGGGCCGGCACCGGCAGCCGGTGGTGGCGCAGCAGCCGCCAGCGGATGAGCAGGGCGAGCGGTACCCCCAGCACGGCGTGCCAGGCGGTGGCCGCCCCGGCCGTCAGCCAGGGGCTCGGCCCGAACGCGGCGAGCCCGCCGGTGCCGAGCGAGCCCCCGGCGAAGGCGGCGAGCGCGCCGAAGGCCGCGCCGCTGCCGGCGGCGGCGAGCAGCGCGTTCCGCGCCGTGACGCGCCAGGGCTCCCGCACGGCGCCGGCGTCCCGCGCCACGTACCAGGCGCCGGTCAGGACGGCGGCGGCGGGCACGGCCGCGACGGCGGACCACGTCAGGACGTCCGCGGGCGGACCGGCCGGGACGGCGGCGAGCAGCGGGAACGCGGGCAGCGCGGGACGCCGCTCCGGCGCGGCGGCGAGCGGCGCGAGCACGGTGCCCGCCCCGGCGCTGAAGCCCGGTCCGAGGCCGTAGGCGGCGGCCCACACGGCGGCGTTCGGCAGCAGCACGGCGCACAGCAGCGCCACGGCGATGCCGCCCGCCCAGGCGCCGCCGATCCGCCCGAACGCCGCGCCCGCCTCGCCGGCCCGTGCCAGCAGCGCCCCGGCGGCGAGCGCCCCGCCCACGGCGCAGGCCGCGACCACGCCCGCCGCCGCGGCGCGGGCGGCGCGGCTGGCCCAGGCGGGCCAGGGCAGCGTCAGCAGGAGCACGAACGGCGGCAGGCACAGCACGGCGCTCAGCGGGTCGGCCCGCAGCGGTGCCGGGACGGTGAACACCACGGCGGCGGCTGCGACGAGCAGATAGCCGCCGCCGTGCAGCGCGGCCACGGTCACGCCCTCCCGCGGCGGCAGGTGCTGCCCGGTGTAGGGGCGCACGGCGCGGCGCAGCAGGAAGCACGGCAGCGCGGTCAGCAGCAGCGGCGCGAGGTCGACGGGCACAGTGCCGCCGTGGAGGCCGCTGTCGCGCGCCAGCGCGGCGCCATGGGCGGCCAGCCACAGATCGGCGGCGATGCGCAGGGCGCCGTCGGCGCTGTCGTCGGGGTAGGGCGAGATGGCCCACAGCAGCAGGACGCCGGCGCCCAGCACGGCGAGGCCGAGCACGGCGGCGAGCGCGCCCTCGGCCACGCAGCTCGCGGCGTACCGGCCGGAATCGTCGAAGTGGCGCGGATGGCTCACCCCGCCATGCTGCCAAGAATGTCTGTTTTGCGGCTGTAATGACGTATGCGCGCCGCGTCGATGAACAGAAGACTTATGGTCAGCTGGTCAGCTTGTCGTATTGCCTGCCGCCGGGGCCGCGAACGACGGCGGCGGTGACGCTCGCGCTCCAGCGCTCGCGTCACCGCCGTCGCGGAGGTGCGGCCGGGGGCGGCGGCGCCGGCAATCAGGCCGCCGCGAGGGCCTCACGCGCCAGCCGCGCGGTCTCCGAGGGGGTCTTGCCGACCTTGACCCCGGCGGCCTCCAGGGCCTCCTTCTTGGCCTGGGCAGTGCCGGAGGAGCCGGACACGATGGCGCCGGCGTGCCCCATCGTCTTGCCCTCGGGCGCGGTGAAGCCCGCCACGTAGCCGACGACCGGCTTGGTGACGTTGGCCTTGATGTACTCCGCGGCCCGCTCCTCGGCGTCGCCGCCGATCTCGCCGATCATGACGATCAGGTCGGTGTCGGGGTCCGCCTCGAACGCGGCGAGGGCGTCGATGTGGGTGGTCCCGATGACCGGGTCACCGCCGATGCCCACGCAGGTGCTGAAGCCGATGTCCCGCAGCTCGTACATCATCTGGTACGTCAGCGTGCCGGATTTGGAGACCAGGCCGATGCGGCCGGGCTTGGTGATGTCCGCGGGGATGATCCCGGCGTTGGAGGCACCGGGGGTGATCAGGCCAGGGCAGTTCGGGCCGATGATGCGGGTCTTGTTGCCCTTCTTCCCGGCGTAGGCCCAGAACGCGGCGGTGTCGTGGACCGCGATGCCCTCGGTGATCACGACGGCGAGCGGGATCTCGGCGTCGATGGCCTCGATGACCGCGTCCTTGGTGAACTTCTCCGGCACGAAGATCACGGTCACGTCGGCGCCGGTGGCCGCCATGGCCTCCTTGACGCTGCCGAAGACCGGAACCTCGGTGCCGTCGAAGTCGAGCTTCTGCCCGGCCTTGCGCGGGTTCACGCCGCCCACGATGTTGGTGCCGGAGGCCAGCATGCGACGGGTGTGCTTCTGGCCCTCGGAGCCGGTCATCCCCTGGACGATGACCTTGCTCTCCTTGGTGAGGAAGATAGCCATGGTGTGAGTGAGTCCCCTCGTTACTTCGCGGCCAGCTCGGCGGCGCGCTCAGCCGCCCCGTCCATGGTGGTCACCTGTTCGACGAGCGGGTGCCCGGCGTCGGTGAGGATCTTGCGGCCGAGCTCCGCGTTGTTGCCGTCGAGACGGACGACGAGCGGCTTGGTGACGTTCTCGCCCCGGGACGAGAGCAGGTCGAGCGCCTGCACGATGCCGTTGGCGACCGCGTCGCAGGCGGTGATGCCGCCGAAGACATTGACGAAGACGGACTTCACGTCCGGGTCGCCGAGAATGATCTCCAGGCCGTTGGCCATGACCTCGGCGGAAGCGCCGCCGCCGATGTCCAGGAAGTTGGCGGGCTTGGCGCCGCCGTGCTTCTCGCCCGCGTAGGCGACCACGTCCAGCGTGCTCATCACCAGGCCGGCGCCGTTGCCGATGATGCCGACGTTGCCGCCCTCAAGCTTCACGTAGTTCAGGCCCTTGGCCTTGGCCGCGGCCTCCAGCGGGTTGGCGGCGGCCTTGTCCTCGAAGCGCTCGTGCTCCGGCTGGCGGAACTCGGCGTTGGCGTCGAGGGAGACCTTGCCGTCCAGCGCCAGCACTGCGCCGTCGGTGGTCTTCACCAGCGGGTTGACCTCGACCAGCAGGGCGTCTTCCTTGACGAAGACGTTCCACAGCTTGACGAGGACCTCCGCGACCTGGTCGGCCACCTCGGAGGGGAAGCGGGCGGCCTCGACGATCTCGCGGGCCTTGGCCTCGGTCACGCCGTCGATGGGGTCCACCGGGATCTTCGCCAGGGCCTCCGGCTTGGTCGCGGCCACCTCCTCGATGTCCATGCCGCCCTCAACGGACGCCATGGCCAGGAAGGTGCGGTTAGCGCGGTCGAGGAGGAAGGAGACGTAGTACTCCTCGGCGATGTCGGCGGTCTGCGCCAGCATGACCTTGTGGACCGTGTGGCCCTTGATGTCCATGCCGAGGATCGCCTCGGCCTTGGCCACCGCGTCGTCCGGGTCGGCGGCGAGCTTCACCCCGCCCGCCTTGCCGCGGCCACCGGTCTTCACCTGGGCCTTGACCACCGCACGGCCACCGAGGCGCTCAGCCACGGCGCGCGCGGCCTCCGGCGTGTCGATGACCTCTCCGGCCAGTACCGGCACATCATGCTTGGCGAAGAGTTCCCTCGCCTGATACTCGAACAGGTCCACGCGCGTCCGTCCCTCACTGGTGATCTTCGCGGTTCGTTGTCAGCGTGGGCGTGCCGCGTGGCCGCGCGCGGCTGGTGGCCGGGGCACGCGGCATGTCCGGAGTCGAGCGTATCGGGCGCCGGCGACGCGCAGGAATCCAGGCCGGTACAACCCGGGTGAAACCTGTCACAGGACCGGGTCCGCGCCCGCCTCCGGCCGCCTCCGCGGCCCTGGTCGTGCCCGGTCAGCCCGCCTGGCCGGCCAGGCCGACGTGCTCGCGCACCCAGCGCACCACCTCACCCGTGGAGGCCCCCGGCGTGAAGATCTCCGCCACGCCCATGGCCTTCAGCGGCGGAACGTCCGCCTCGGGAATGATGCCGCCCCCGAAGACCGTGATGTCGTCGGCATCCCTTTCGCGCAGCAGCTCCAGCACGCGCGCGAAAAGCGTGTTGTGCGCCCCCGAGAGGATCGAGAGCCCGACGGCGTCGGCGTCCTCCTGGATCGCGGTGTCCACGATCTGCTCCGGCGTCTGGTGCAGCCCGGTGTAGATGACCTCCATGCCTGCGTCGCGCAGCGCGCGGGCGATCACCTTGGCGCCCCGGTCGTGCCCGTCGAGACCGGGCTTCGCGACCACGACGCGGATCGGACCTGACACAGCCATCTGACCCTCCAAGCGAACGCACGTTAACCCCAGCATCACGCCCGCCCCCCGCTTTCCTCAAGCCCTGTTGTCATCGAACTGAGATCGAACAAAGGGTGATGACCTGATGATCCTCTCCCCCGAAAGAGAGGTGAATGCCCGATTCGGGACCCCCCGAAACGTGGAAGACCTCGCCAGAAGATTGTCGGCGCCGCATACCGCCGGGTACAGTCGCCGCACGCAGCCGCCGGGACACGTCCCGCTCCTGTTAGTCGAGCCGAAAGGCAAGTCGGTGACAGATCGTCAGATGTCGGGAGTCTCGCTTCCGACCGCCCCCACTGACGACCTCGGCTTCCCCCTCTCCCACGAGCCGTACCAGCCGCACCAGCCCCAGCAGCACGCCTGGGGCGACCAGTGGGCCTCCTACCAGGGGTACGGCGAATCCGGGGTGCCGGTATCAGGCACGGGAGAGCAGTGGAGCGGGGAGTACCACCACGTCCCGGCGCAGCCGGACTACGGGACGTACGACTCCTACACCACCGGGCAGCAGCAGTACGAGCCCTACCCCGGGCAGACGGCCCAGCCGGCGCAGGCGTACGACGCCAACGGCTACGCGGCACAGGCCGAGGCCGGGACGGCGCCCGCCGGCCCGGAGCCCGAAGTGGCGTTCGAGGCCACGGCGGCCATGCCCGCCGCCGAGTTCAGCGGCCAGGTCGAAACCGACTGCGACACCAGCCAGTTCGCCCGCGTGGAGACCGCCGAGGAGCCGGCCCTGGAGGCGGACTCCGGCGGGCAGCCGTCCGCCGCTCCCCCACGCGCCCGCTCGCGCAGCCGGCGCAAGAACGCGCCGCGCGCCCGCTCCGCGTTCCTGAGCGTCGCCGCCCCCTCCCTGTGCGTCCTCGGCGTCACCGCCGTCGCCACCGCCGCCACCGTCACCGAGTCGAACTCCGGCTCCGGTTCCGAGGGGGACCCCGCGCCCGTCGCGGCGCCGGACCCCGGCAGCGTCCAGTACGCCGCCGCCAACGCCGAACTCGACACGCAGCTCGCCGGGCTGTCCGCCGCCGCCTCGGACTACGGGGAGCGCGCGGGCCAGACCCAGGGCGAGATCGACCTGGAGCGCCAGCGCGAGGCCGAACGCGAGGCGGAGGAGCGGGAGGCGGCCCGGCAGGAGGCGCTGCGGCCCAAGTTCTTCGTGCCCGTCGAACAGCGCGGCCTGAGCGCCTACTTCGGAGACTCCGGCGTCAACTGGATGTCGACCCACACCGGCATCGACTTCCCGGTGGCCTACGGCACCCCGGTCATGGCCGCGACCGACGGCTACGTCTCCACGCAGTGGCACCCCAGCTACGGCAACCTCACGATCGTGACCGCCGAGGACGGCACGCAGACCTGGTACGCGCACCTCAGCTCGTCGGTGTACACCTCGGGCTACGTCCAGGCGGGCACCGTCATCGCCTACTCCGGCAACTCCGGTAACTCCACCGGACCGCACCTGCACTTCGAGGTCCGGCCCGGCGGCGGCTCGGCCGTCGATCCCCTCGCCTGGCTCCGCGAGCACGGCCTCGAACCGACCTGACGGACCGCACGGACCGCCCGGCCTCACGGAGCGGGAACCTCCGCTCGCCGCGGTCCGTTCCCCGAGTGCGCCGGACACACCCGGGAGTCCGGCGGCCAGCTGCGAAAGAAGCGAGCGGCCCGCCTCCACCGTCACACCTGACGTCACCCTGGAAAGCGAGGCGGGCCGTGCCGCTCGGCGGCGATGACGACGTCTGTCATCTGTCATCCCACCGGCCGACGCCGTCCAGCCGCAGCGCATGTTCCAGGAGCACTCCCTCTGCGGTCCCTCCTTATACGGCAGCCGTCGCGTCGAAGAGAGAGCCGCCCGCAACGTTGTCTGGAACGGCAACGGGCCGATCCCAGGCCGGCCGGGAGCACAGGCACCGCGTGTCGCCGCCGCCCGGTGGCGGTGCGAGGCGAGAACGGCAACAGGACCGGCACCTCGGTTACCGGATGCCGGTCCTGTCTCGTTCCGCCGTCGAACGGATCGCGCGCTACCGCACGATCGAGGTGGAGCGGTCGCTGAGCAGCTTGAAGAAGAGGAAGAAGGCGAATGGAGCCAAGAAGAGGAAGATCCAGTTGAGTGCCGACGCCGTGTCGGTCCAGGCTTCGAGGAAGTCCCCGAAGTCCTCGAAGAAATAGCCGAAGGCGCTCTTCTGCGAGGTACCGATAGCCGCCTCCTCTATGCCCACCCAGATCACTGCCCTGGTGAACAGCTCACCGAGGAAGATGGCGAGAAAGGAGAAGACTGCCCCCACTGCGCCCAGCCCCCAGTTGCGAGGCGCCAGCTTCGCGAAGGGCAGAGCGATCAGCAAACCGATGACCGCCGCGGCCCACGTGTACTGCGGATACTCGATTTCTTCGTTGAGACCAGCCTCCTCGATCGCGTCCCTGGCGTCGAAGAGCACGTCGCCGACGATGTAGCCGTAGGCAAAGAGGAGCCCGACCATCAGGACAAAGCCCGCCACTACGGCGAGGAACATCCTGTTCCCGCCGCCCGGGACCGGCGGGGGCGGAGCCGGAGCCGGGTAGCCGCCGCCCGGGGCGCCGAAGGGCTGCGGGGGCCCTGCGGGGCCGGGCTGCTGCTGCGGGTAGCCGTAGCCCGGCTGCGGCTGCTGCGGCTGGCCATAACCAGGCTGCGGCTGGCCATAACCGCCCGGCTGACCGTAGCCCGGCTGCTGCGGCGGGTGCCCGTACCCGCCCGGCTGCTGTGGAGGCTGGCCGCCCCCACCCGGTTGCTGCTGCCAGGGCTGGCTCATCTCGTTCCCCCTGGGATTCGAAGTGCGGTACGTGGCTCCAGGTCGGTCAGAACTGGAGTACGAATCATTAACTCATGCCGCCAAGCAGCTAATCGTCCCGCGTCCGTCTCGACAAGACTTTTCTCCGGTCTGTGACACGAGCGCGACACTCGCCACCACGGCTGTCAGCGGCTGGTCACAGCTTCTCTACTGGTGCGTAACGCAGCAGCAGGCGCTTGGGTTTGTCGCCGCCGAAGTCGATCGCAGCCTCAGCCCGGCTGCCCTCTCCCTGTACCGAAATGACCGTTCCCAGGCCGAATGTGTCATGCGTCACTCTGTCACCGGGAGACAGGGAGATGACGGGCCGGTCACTCGTCCGCCGCGTCGCAAACCCGCCAGTTCCCCGGCGCGCGCCCCCGGCGCCCGAGGACGGCGTGGCCGCCGTGCGCACCGGCGCGCTGGCGCCCAGACCGGTGCCGGTGCGGCGCCAGTCGACGTACTGATCCGGGATCTCCTCCAGGAACCGGGACGGCGGGTTGTGCTGCGGCTGCCCCCACGCGCTGCGCAGCTGGGAGCGGGTGAGATACAGCCGCTCCCGGGCACGCGTGATGCCGACGTAGGCCAGCCGCCGCTCCTCCTCCAGCTCCTTGGTCTTGCCCAGCGAGCGCATGTGCGGGAAGACGCCGTCTTCCATGCCGGTCAGGAAGACCACCGGGAATTCCAGGCCCTTGGCGGTGTGCAGGGTCATCAGCGTGACCACGCCGTCGCCCTCGCCGTCCTCAGGGATCTCGTCCGAGTCGGCCACCAGCGCGACCTGCTCGAGGAACTCGGCGAGCGTGCCAGGATTGTCCGGGCCGCGCTCCTGCTCGAACTCCAGGGCGACGGCGGCGAGTTCCCGGAGGTTCTCGACACGCGTCTCGTCCTGCGGGTCGCTGGAGGACTGGAGTCCGGCCAGGTAGCCGGTCTGCTCCAGCACGGCCTCCAGCACGGTGGCCGGGCCGGCGCCGGACTCGGCGACCGTGCGCAGCTCCTCCATCAGCGTGTTGAACCGCTTGACGGCGTTGACCGAGCGCGCGGCCATGCCGTACGCCTCGTCCACGCGGAGCAGCGCCTGCGCGAACGAGATCCGCTCGCGCTGCGCCAGGGCGTCGATCATCGCCTCGGCCCGCTCGCCGATGCCGCGCTTGGGCACGTTGAGGATGCGGCGCAGCGGGACGGTGTCCTCGGGGTTGGCCAGCACGCGCAGGTACGCGAGCACGTCACGGACCTCGCGGCGCTCGTAGAAGCGGACGCCGCCGACGACCTTGTACGGCAGGCCGACGCGGATGAAGACCTCTTCGAAGACGCGGGACTGCGCGTTGGTGCGGTAGAAGACGGCGACGTCGCCGGGCTTGGCCTCGCCCGCGTCGGTGAGGCGGTCGATCTCGTCGGCGACGAACTGCGCCTCGTCGTGCTCGCTGTCCGCGACCCAGCCGGTGATGCGGGCGCCGGGGCCCGCGTTGGTCCACAGGTTCTTGGGGCGGCGGTCCTCGTTGCGGGAGATGACGGCGTTGGCGGCGGAGAGGATCGTCTGCGTAGAGCGGTAGTTCTGCTCCAGCAGCAGCGTCGTGGCGTTGGGGTAGTCTTCTTCGAACTTCAGGATGTTGCGGATCGTCGCGCCGCGGAAGGCGTAGATGGACTGGTCCGCGTCGCCGACGACGCACAGGCCCTCGCCGTCGCCGACGAGCTGCCGCACCAGCATGTACTGGGCGATGTTGGTGTCCTGGTACTCGTCGACCAGCACGTGGCGGAAGCGGCGCCGGTAGTGCTCGGCCACGTCGGGGAACGCGTCGAGCAGGTGCACCGTCGTCATGATGATGTCGTCGAAGTCCAGCGCGTTCGCCTCGCGCAGCCGCGCCTGGTAGAGCGTGTATGCCTCCGCGAGCGTCTTCTCGAACCCATCGCCGGCCTGGGCGGCAAAGTCCTCGGGATCGATCAGCTCGTTCTTCAGGCTGGAGACCTTGGCGCTGAACGACTTGGGCGGGAAGCGCTTGGGGTCCAGGTCGAGGTCGCGGCAGACCAGCGCCATCAGGCGGCGCGAGTCGGCGGCGTCGTAGATCGAGAAGCTGGAGGTGAAGCCGAGCTTCCTGCTCTCGCGGCGCAGGATGCGCACGCACGCGCTGTGGAACGTCATCACCCACATCGCGTTGGCCCGCGGGCCGACGAGCTGCTCGACGCGCTCCTTCATCTCGCCCGCGGCCTTGTTGGTGAAGGTGATGGCGAGGATCTGGCCGGGGTGCGCGCCGCGCTCAGCCAGCAGGTAGGCGATGCGGTGGGTGAGGACCCTGGTCTTGCCCGAACCGGCGCCCGCCACGATCAGCAGCGGCGAGCCACTGTGGGTGACGGCGGCGCGCTGCTGTTCGTTCAGGCCGTCGAGCAGGGCAGCGGGGTCGGTGACGGGCCGGGGGGCGCCGTTGCGGTAGTAGGCGTCCTCCTCGGCGCGGCCGGGTCCGGCGAACGCGCCGGCGTCGTCGAACAGGGCGTCCGCCTCCGCCCGCTCCGCCGCGCCGGGGCCCTCGTCCGGCTCCGGCTCTGGCGCGTCATCGGGGGGCGGCGGGCCGAAGGCCGCCAGCGCGTGGTCGTCGAACATGCCGCTCATCGTGCACCGAGTCTAGGACCGGCTCCCTCCCGCCCGTCTCCGCTCCTACAATCACACGCATGACCTCGCAGCTTCCTGAGCCGTCCCGGCCCCGCCCGGAGATGCGGGCCTCGCACGAGGACCGGGAGGCGGTGGCGGAACGGCTCCGGGAGGCCGCGGGCGAGGGGCGGCTGGACCTGGAGGAGCTGGAGGAGCGGCTGGAGAAGGCGTTCGCGGCCAAGACCTACGGCGAGCTGGAGCCGCTGACCGCCGACCTGCCCCAGCCCGCCTGGGAGAAGCCGGCGCCGCCGCTGGTCGTCAAGGGCGGCCTCCACGGCGAGGAACGCACCGGCCGCTGGGAGGTGCCCGCGAAGATCACCGCGCGCGGCGGGCTCGGCGGCGTCAAGCTGGACTTCACGCGGACCGAGTGCCGCCTGCCCGAGGTCGAGATCGAGGCGTACGGCGACATGGGCGGCGTGACGGTGGTCGTCCCCGAGGGCTGGGCCGTGGACGTGACGGGCTTCTCGCAGGGCCTGGGCGGCGTGAAGGACAAGACCTCCGGCGAGCGGCTGCCCCGCACGCCACTGGTGCGCCTCACCGGCTCCGGCGGGGCGGGAGGCGTCACCGTGCGCAACCCCAACCTGTGGGAGCGCCGCAAGCTGCGCGGCTCCGCGGGCAGGGCCTGAGCCGTGGCCGGGCAGCCGCGGCGGCGGCAGCGATGCCCGCATGTCACACCTGTCCCGGCTGTCTCGTCCTAGTGGCGTGAAGGACGGAAGATCACGGCTCGCCGCGGAGTTCACCGCGGCCAGGCCACGGCTGATGGCCGTGGCGTACGGCATGCTCGGCACGGTCGACGACGCCGAGGACGTCGTGCAGGAGTCCTGGCTGCGGCTGAGCGAGGCGGCCGAGCGGGAGGAGATCCGGGACGTCACGGGCTGGCTGGTGGTCGCGGTCGCGCGGCTGGCCATGGACCACCTGAAGTCGGCCCGGGTGCGGCGCGAGCGGTACGTAGGCCCGTGGCTGCCGGAACCGGTGGTGGCCGGTGACGGCGCGGACCCGGCGGACCGGATCACGCTGGACGAGTCGCTCAGCATGGCGATGCTCGTCGTCCTGGAGTCGCTGACACCGGCCGAGCGCACATCGTTCCTGCTGCACGACGTCTTCGGGCTGACGTTCCCCGAGGTGGCGCGCGCCGTGGGGCGCACCCCCGCGGCGTGCCGCCAGCTCGCGGCGCGGGCACGCGGCCATCTGGCGGCGCGCGCGCCGCGCGTCCAGGTGTCCGAAGCGGAACACCGGAGGGTCGTCGCCGCGTTCGCGACCGCCGTCGAGGGCGCGGACTACGACGCGCTGCTGGAACTGCTCGATCCCGAGGTCGTGCTGCGCGCCGACGGCGGCGGCCGGGTCCTGGCGGCCCGGCGGCCCGTGCTGGGATCCGCGAAGACAGCGCTGTTCATCTCCCGGCTCGCCGGGCGCTACCTGCGCGCGGGGTGCCGTGTCCGTCCTGTCACGGTCAACGGCAGCCCCGGGCTGGCGTACGGCTGCGGCGATGACCTCAGCGGCGTCGCCGGGGTGACCGTCTCCGACGGCCGGGTCACCTCGATCGACCTGGTCCGCAACCCCGAGAAACTGAGGAGAGTCCCATGGGACACGGACCGCGTGTAAACCTCGCCGACAAGGCCCCCGCTGTCTACCGCGCCTGGCTGTCGGTGGAGCAGTTCCTGCACGACAGCACGCTGCCGGACAACCTGCTCCACCTGGTCAAGCTGCGCGTCAGCCAGATCAACGGCTGCGCCTTCTGCGTGGACATGCACGCGCGGGACGCCCGGAAGGCCGGCGAGACCGACCAGCGGCTCGACGCCGTGGCCGTCTGGCGCGAGGCGCCGTTCTTCACGGACGCCGAGCGCGCGGCCTTCGCGCTGGCCGAGGCCAGCGCAAGGCTCGCGGACAACCCGGCCGGCGTGCCGGACGACGTCTGGCAGGAGGCGGCACGCCACTACGACGAGCAGCAGCTGGCGGTCCTGGTGGTGGCGCTGGCCCAGATCAGCGCCTGGAACACCGTCAACGTCACCCTCCGCCACCCGCCCGCCGCCGCGGCGGCCTGAGGTCCGGAGGGACGCACGGGGGCGGCGGCCGGCCGGACACGGGGAAGAACACGGGGAAAACCGCTCGCCGGCCGCCGCCTCCCCGTAGCAGGCTGACCGGAATGACCACACCCCCGTTCCTTCCCGGTCTCGAACTGTCCCGCCGCTTCTACCAGGAGGCGGTCCGGCCGCTGCTGGACGAGGCCGCGCCGGGTCTGGTGCACTCCGCCGCCCGGCTCGGCCCCGGCTCCGAGGTGCTCGGCTTCGACACGGCGCGCTCGGCGGACCACGAGTGGGGACCGCGCCTGACGCTGTTCCTGTCCCCCGGCGACGCGGAGCGCCACGGCGCCCGGCTGCACCAGCTGCTGGCCGAGCAGCTGCCGAAGACGTTCCTCGGCTACCCCACGCACTTTGCGCCGACCGGCGAGGCCGGCATCGGCGTGATGCGGGAGACGACCGGGCCGGTGGCGCACCGCGTCGAGATCACCGAGCCCGGCCGCTGGTTCACCGGGCTGCTCGGCTTCGACCCGCTGGCGGGTGCGCCCACGCTGGCCGACTGGCTGTCCACCCCGGCGCAGCGGCTGGCCGAGGTGACGGGCGGTGCGGTGTTCCACGACGGGCTCGGCACCCTCGGCCCGGCCCGCGCCCGGCTGGCCTGGTACCCGCCCGAGGTGTGGCGGTACGTGCTGGCCTGCCAGTGGCAGCGGATCGCGCAGGAGGAGGCGTTCCCGGGCCGCTGCGGCGAGGCTGGCGACGAGCTGGGCTCGGCTGTCGTCGCGGCGCGGCTGGTGCGGGAGCTGATGCGGCTGTGCCTGCTGATGGCGCGGCGCTATCCGCCGTACAGCAAGTGGCTGGGCTCGGCGTTCGCCCGGCTGCCGGAGGCGGACGCGCTGCGCCCGCACCTGACGGGGACGCTGGCGGCGGTGGACTGGCCCACGCGCGAGGCGCATCTGACCCGTGCCTACGAGGCGGTGGGCGCGCTCCACAACCGGCTGGGGCTCACCGGCCACGTGGACCCGGCCACCCGCCCGTACCACGCCCGGCCCTACCGGGTGCTGCACGCCGAGCGGTTCGTCGCCGCCCTCACCGCGCGGCTGACCGATCCCGCGCTGCGGGCACTGCCGCTGACCGGGACCGTCGACCAGTTCGCGGACAGCACGGACCTGCTGGTCAGCCCGCCGCTGGCGCGGGCGGCCACCGGCGCCGTCGCCGGCGTCCCCGGTATGGCCGTGCCCTCGCGCCAGGGCACGGGTGGCGTGCCGGACGGCGCGCCATGAGCCGCCGGGCGGGCGGCAGTTGCCGCCCGCCTCGGGGCGTGGCGAGCGTCACGTTCCCCGGCCGGCTGTCGGTGTCTTCCGCCCGGCCGGCCCGCCGCAGCCGCCGCCCCCTCGTGCCGGCCCCGAACGACCTTGTCCCAGGCCCGTGTTGTCCTCTTCTTCCGGCCCGGGAACCGGCCCGCGACCCCGCCATTTGATCACGAAATGGTGTCGGTCACATCGCGGATAAATCGCACACCAGCCTTCACAAGAGCCCCTGCGGGTGGTTAGCGTGCGGCGGCAGGTGGCCGCGTGCCGCCGCCACCGCTGTTCAGGGTCAGGGAAGGAGACACCCGCCCATGGGTTCCCACCGCAAGCCCCGCACCGGTCTGCTCGAACGCCCCGCCGCACGCCGGGGAGCCATCGGTGTCGGCGCCGCCGCCCTGGTGTCGGTGACGCTGCTTTCGCAGTCCGCGCACGCGGACGACCCCGACGGCGGTGCCGCCTCCCTCGAGGAACAGCGTGAGCGCGCCGAGGCCGCGGCCGAGCGCGCGGCACACGTCCGCGACGAGGTGGACCGTCTCTACCGCGAAGCGGGCGTCGCCACCCAGCGGTACAACGAGGCCCGGGAAGAGGCCGACGAGCAGCAGGAGCGCGTGGACCGCCTGCTCGAAGCGGCCGCCGAGGCCACCGAGGACGTCAACGAGGCCCGCCGCGCGCTGGGCGCGTTCGCCGCCGCCCAGTACCGTCACGGCGGGGGCGGCATGCCGCCGACGGCGACGCTGCTGCTGGCCACCGACCCGCAGGCGTACTTCTCGCAGAGCCACGCGCTCGAACGCCTCGGCGAGCGGCAGCAGCAGGCGCTCGCCGACTTCACGGTCCGCCAGCGCGAGGCCGAGGAGCGCAGCGAGGAGGCCAGCGAGGCGCTGACCGAACTGGAGGAACGCGAGGCCGAACTCCAGCGCCAGAAGGAGATCGTCCAGAACAAGCTCGCCAACGCTCAGGCCCTGCTCGACCAGCTCAGCGAGGAAGAAGAGGCCGCCTACCAGGAGCTGGAGCGGCTGGAGCGGGAAGAGGCCGAGCGCCGGGCCCGCGAGGCCCAGGAGCGCCGCGAGCGGGAACAGCAGCAGGAGCAGCAGCAGGACGCCGGCCAGGACGCGGGCGGCGGCGCGGCCGACGGCTCGTACGCCTCGCTCGCCGACCAGGCCATCGCCTTCGCCGAGGCGCAGCTCGGCAAGCCGTACGTCTGGGGCGCCACCGGCCCCGACTCCTACGACTGCTCGGGGCTGACCCAGGCCGCCTGGCGCGCGGCCGGCGTCGAGATCCCCCGGGTCACCTGGGACCAGGTGACCATCGGCACCCAGGTCACGCGCGACCAGCTCCAGCCGGGCGACCTGGTGTTCTTCTACGACGACATCAGCCACGTCGGGCTGTACGTCGGCGACGGCCAGATGATCCACGCCCCGAAGCCGGGGGACGTCGTCAAGTACGAGTCGATCGACGTGATGCCGATCCACAGCTACGTCCGTCCGGCCTGACCCGGGCCCGTGAACTCCCCTCTGCCGAGGGGTTCGCTGCCGGACCGTCCGCGCTCCCCCGCGCACCGGGGACCCCCCACGTGCGCGGACGGTCCGGCCTTACGCGGCGGCGGCACGCGCTGGTGCCCCGGCTTCCCGGCCTAGGCTGGGGCCGTGACCACCAGGTACGTGCTGCGCGGCGCGAGAATCGCCACGCTGGAGGACTTCTGGCGCGAGGCCGGGGAGGCCGTCAACGGACCCGGCGGCTACTTCGGGCACAACCTCGACGCGTTCGCGGACTGTCTCTCCGGCGGCTACGGCACCCCGGAGGACGGCGACTTCGTCCTGGAATGGCACGACCACGAGGTCTCCCGCAGGCGTCTTGGCCACGCCGAGACCGCCCGTCAGCTGCGGCGGCGCCTGGAGCGCGCCCATCCCGGCAACCGTGACCGCATCGCGGCCGAACTGCGCGCGGCGCAGGCAGGCGAGGGGACGACCGTCTTCGACTGGCTGGTCAGGACCGCCGAGGAACGCGCGCCGGGCCGGCTCCGGCTGTGCTGAGGGGACGCCTCCTGCCTGGCGTCGCCTGTCTTGACGGTGACATGACCTTCCCGCAGGATGCTCTGGGAGCGCTCCCATGTCATGTGGCCATCATCTCATCACTTTCCCAAGGGGACTTGAGCCGTGACCTATCCACCCCGCTCCCGTCACCGGAAGGACGGCCGGCGCAGCAGACGCGCGCTGGGACTGGCCGCCACCGCCACCGCGGGTCTGCTCGCCGGCGCGCTGGCCCTGCCCCACGCCAGCGCCCAGCAGGGACCCGAACTCATCTCCAACGGCGACTTCGAGGACGGCACCACCGCGCCCTGGTGGTGGACCGAGAACACCGAAGGCACCGTTGTCGACGGCCAGTTGTGCGCCGAGATTCCCGGCGGCACGCAGAACGCCTGGGACGTCATCATCGGCCAGGACGGCCTGCCGATCGAGGCGGGCGAGACCTACGAACTGGTCTACACGGCCACCGCCACCGCGCCGGTGTCCATCCGCACCAACGTCCAGGAGCCCGTCGAGCCCTGGGGCACCGTCCTGGCCGCCGTCGACCAGATCACCGACGCGGCCGAGCCCATCAGCCACGTCTTCACCGCCTCGACCGCCATCGAGGAGGCCCAGCTCGTCTTCCAGGTCGGCGGCAGCGACGAGCCCTACACCTTCTGCCTGGACGACATCTCGCTGACGGGCGGCGCCGAACGTCCCCCGTTCGACCCCGACACCGGCTCACCCGTGCGCGTCAACCAGCACGGGTACCTGACGGGCGCGGTGAAGGCCGGCACCTACGTCACCGAGGCCACCGACCCGCTGCCCTTCACCGTCACCGCGGCCGACGGCACCGAGGTCTTCTCCGGTGAGACCACGCCGGCCGGCACCGACAGCACCTCGCTGCAGAACGTCCACACCTTCGACTTCAGCGAGGTCACCGAACCGGGCGAGGACTACACCGTCACCATCGGCGAGGACACCAGCGAGCCGTTCACCATCGGCGATGACGTCTACGACTCGCTGCTGACCGACGCGCTCGCGTACTACTACCACAACCGCAGCGGCATCGAGATCGACGCCAGCCTCGTCGGTGAGGAGTACGCGCGCCCGGCCGGCCACGTGAACGTAGAGCCCAACCAGGGCGACGACGGCGTGACCTGCTGGCAGAACGAGTGCGACTACACCCTGGACGCCGCCGGCGGCTGGTACGACGCCGGCGACCACGGCAAGTACGTGGTCAACGGCGGCATCTCCGTCGCCCAGCTGATGCAGACCTACGAGCGGACGCTGACGGCTGCGGGCGCCGACGGCAGCGACCTCGGCGACGGCTCGCTGGCCGTTCCGGAGCAGGGCAACGGCGTCCCGGACATCCTGGACGAGGCCCGCTGGGAGCTGGAGTTCCTGCTGTCCATGATGGTCCCCGAGGGCGAGGAGCTGGCGGGCATGGCCCACCACAAGCTCCACGACGCCGAGTGGACCGGGCTGCCGCTGCTGCCGCACGAGGACCCGCAGGCCCGTGAGCTGCACCCGCCGTCGACGGCCGCGACGCTGAACGTGGCCGCCACGGCCGCGCAGTGCGCCCGCCTGTTCGCGCCCTACGACGAGGAGTTCGCCGCCGAGTGCCTGAGCGCCGCCGAGCGCTCCTGGGAGGCCGCCGTGGCCAACCCGGACGTCTACGCCGACCCCAATGACGGCGTGGGCGGCGGCGCCTACAGCGACGACGACGTGAGCGACGAGTTCTACTGGGCCGCCGCCGAGCTGTTCGTCACCACCGGTGCCGACCAGTACCGCGACTACCTGCTGAACTCCCCGCTCCACGGTGACACCGACGCGGTCTTCCCGCGCGGCGGCCTGTCCTGGGGCGCCACGGCCGGCCTGGGCGCGCTGAGCCTGGCCACCGTTCCCAACGACCTCACCGACGAGCAGCTCGCCGACGTGCGCGCCATGGTCACCGAGGCGGCCGACGGCTACGCGGCGGACGCGCAGGCGCAGGCGTACGGCCTGCCGTTCCAGGGTGAGTTCGTGTGGGGCTCCAACAGCCAGGTGCTGAACAACGCCGTGGTGCTCGGTGTCGCCTACGACCTGACGGGCGAGGCGGCCTACCGCGACGCGGCCCTCGGCGGCCTGGACTACGTGCTCGGCCGCAACGCGCTCAACCAGTCGTACGTGACGGGCTACGGCGAGCGTGACTCCCACAACCAGCACCACCGGTTCTGGGCCAACCAGCTCGACGCCAGCCTGCCCAACCCGGCCCCCGGCTCCCTGGCCGGCGGCCCCAACGAGGCGCTCCAGGACCCGGTCGCGGAGCAGGAGCTCCAGGGCTGCCCGCCCGCGATGTGCTACATCGACCACATCGAGTCCTACTCGACCAACGAGATCACCATCAACTGGAACGCCCCGCTGGTGTGGCTGTCGTCCTTCGCCGGTGACCTGGCCGGCGGCGGCGCGGAGTCCGGCGGCAACGCCTGAGCCGTGACCGCCCGGCCGGCGACACGGCCGGCGGCGCCCCCCGGCGCGACGCGCCTGACACCGAACGGGCGGCCGTCCCTCCCTCACGGGGGAGCGGGCGGCCGCCCGTTCGTGTGCGCGCGCCCGCGCGCGGTGGTCACCAGAGGGTGGCGAGGAAGATGTTGAGCGTGGTGAGCAGGCCGATGGCGCCGAAGACGGGCGCGGCGACGCGCTCCTCGTCACGGTTGAGATAGGCCAGCACCAGAACGGCCAGCAGCACCGCCAGCTTGACGCCGATCTTGAGGTTGTTGACCTCCTGGTCGTCGGCCTCGTTCAGCCCCACGAGGGCGAGGCCGGTGACCAGCATCGTCCACGCGCCGTGCATCATCCCCGGCAGCACACGGGCCTCGCCCGCACCGATCAGCTTCATCTGCGTCAGGAAACCGCCGAGCAGGGCCGCGATGCCGATGATGTGGAAGGCCAGGAAGACGTTGATGAGGGCGTCCATGCCGGGAGTGTAACCGTCCGTCCCGGCCGGGCCTCGAGCCGCCCCGCCGGTGGCCGGACCTCTCAGGGCGGTACACCAAGCGCTCATCCTCCGCCACACAGCGTGCCAGCAAGGACAGCCCCACTCACCTTGGGTCATTCCCGATCAGTGCCGTTCAGATGGCCCTGTCATGGGGCACTCCGGGATTACCGTCCAGGTTCATGGCGCGACATCGAAAACCCTCCCGGCCGGTCTTCCGGTGGCGGCGCGGTCCCGCCCTCGCCCTCGCCGTCACCGGCGCCGCCTCGGCCACGGCGGTCCTGGACGGCGCCGCGCTCGCCGACCCGCAGCCCACCCTCGCGGAAGTGGAGGACCGCGTGGACACCCTGCACCGGCAGGCCGAGGAGGCGACCGAGCGGTACAACGCCGCCACCGAGCGGGCCGAGACCGCCCGCGAGGAGCTGGACCGGCTGCGCGACGAGGCGGCCCGCCGCACCGACGAGCTGAACGACACCCGCGGCCTGCTCGGCGCCCACGCCACCGCCCGGTACCGTGCCGGAGGCCTGCCGCCCTCGGTGCAGCTGGCGTTCTCCTCCGACCCCGAGGGCTTCCTGACGGGGGCCTCCGTCCTCGACCGCAGCGGCGACCGGCAGACGCGTGCCGTGCGGGCCGTCCAGCAGCAGGTGCGCGACATCGAACGGCTGCTGGCCGAGGCCGAGGAGCAGACCGAGCGGCTGCGCGACGCCGAGGACACCGCGCGCGAGGAGCGCCAGACCGTCGAGGCCAGACTCGCGGAGGCCGAGGAGCTGATGGACACGCTCACCGCGCGGGAACGGGAGCGGCTGCTGCGCGAGGAGGGCACGGGCGGCGGGCCAGCGGCCGGCCCCGGCGCCTACCCCGGCGCCGGGGCACTGCCCGACGTGCCCGCGCCCGGGGCCCGGGCCTCGGCCGCCGTCGCCTTCGCCTACGCCCAGCTGGGCAAGCCGTACGGCTGGGGGGCCACCGGGCCGCACGCCTACGACTGCTCGGGTCTCACCCAGGCCGCCTGGGCCGCCGCCGGGGTGTCGCTGCCGCGCACCAGCCAGGCGCAGTCCGGCGCGGGCACGCCGGTCTCCCGTGACCAGCTCGCCCCGGGAGACCTGGTGTTCTACTACCCGTCCGTCAGCCACGTCGGCATCTACGTGGGCAACGGCCAGATCATCCACGCTTCCCGCTCCGGTGCGCCGGTGCGGTTCGCCCCCGTCGACTCGATGCCCTTCGCGGGCGCTGTGAGGCCAGCCTGATGCGTTCCTTCCCCTTGTCCGGAGCGGCCGCCCGCTCGCGTGCCCCTGGCCGGTTCTCCTGGCCCGCTGGCAGACTTGGCCGCTCGGGCGACAAGGAGGTGGCACCGATCATGTCAGTGACGGATCAACTGGGCGGCCCGGCCGCGCGCGGTCCGCTGCCCGGCACCGGGGGCCCCGGTGGCGGGCCGCGCGAGATGGCGGCGCGGTACGCGCTGCTGCCGCTGCGGCTGTTCCTGGGCCTGACGTTCCTCTACGCGGGCATCGACAAGTTCACGGACGCCACGCCGTTCAGCAGCGCCATGGACCGCGACACCATGGAGGCCATGCTGGAGTTCGCACGCGACGACGCGGCCGCGGCGTGGCTGGCGGATCTGGCCCTGGACAATCCGGACCTCTTCGGGAACGGCGTCGCCCTCGCTGAGATGGCGGTGGGCGCCGGGGTGCTGTTCGGGCTGCTGACGCGGCTGGCGGCGGCGGGCGGAGCCCTGCTGTCGCTGTCGTTCTGGCTGACCGTCAGCTGGTCAACCGATCCCTACTACTTCGGTGCGGACCTGCCGTTCGCTGCCGGGTTCATCACGCTGGTGCTGGCGGGCAGCGGCCCGCTGGCGTTCGACTCGCTGCTCGCCGCGCGCCGCTCCCGCCAGGACCAGCGGCTCTTCGGCTAGCGGTCTCCGGCTGGCCGCTGAGGTCAGCCGGCCAGCAGCCCGGTGTGGACGGCGCAGAACGCGAGGGCGTCGGCCTCGGCGTCGATGTGGCGGGACGCCGCCCGCATGCCGTGGCCGACGCCGTCCTCGCAGCGCAGCAGCACGGGCCGGCCGCTGGCGGTGGCGTGCTGGAGCGCGGCGGTGAGCTTGAACGTGTGGGCGGAGCCGACGCGTTCGTCCGTGCGGCCGGTCGTCAGCAGCACGGCCGGATAGCGGGTGCCCGGCCGCACCCGGTGGTACGGGGAGTAGCTGAGGAGGACCTCCAGGTCCTTGGGGTCGGCCGGGTCGCCGAACTCCGCGAGCCACCACCGGCCCATGCCCAGGTGCGGGTAGCGGACCATGTCGGTGGGCGCACCGGAGCACACGGCGGCGGCGTACAGACCGGGGTCGCGGGTGAGCGCCACGGCGGCCATCAGCCCCGCGTGCGAACCGCCTTTGACGGCCAGCTGCCCGGGCGCGGTGTGGCCCGCTGCGATGAGCCAGCGGGCGACGGCGGCGAAGTCGGCGAACGCGGTGGGCTTGTTGCGGCCCCGGCCCGCCGCGTGCCAGGCCGTGCCGCGCTCGCCGCCGCCGCGCACAGCGGCGATGGCGTACAGCCCGCCGGCCTCGACCCAGGCCATGATGGCCGGCGAGTAGGCGGGGGCGGCGGTGGCGCCGAAGCCGCCGTAGGCGTGGAGCAGCGCCGGGCGGGGCCCGCGGGCCGGGTCGTGGCCGGCGGGAGCGATCAGGTACACCGGCACCTCGGTCCCGTCGTCGGCCGGGACCGCGCTTCGGTGCACGACGGCGGCTACGGCGGGGGCGGCGGCGCCCTCGGCGACGCAGCGCCGCGTGGCCAGGTCGAAGCGGTGCACGGTGGGCGGGGTCACGAAGTCGGTGTACAGGAACCACGCCTGGGACGAACCGTCCTGGGGAGCCGTCAGTCTGCTGAGGGTGCCGGGCCCCTGGCCCGGCACCGGGATGCCGGCGAGCGGAGCGCCGTCCCCGTCGTGCAGACGCAGGACGGCGGCGCCGTCGCGCTGGGTGGCGGCCAGCAGCCGGACGGCGCCGGTGGCGGGGTCGGTCAGCGGCACGCAGCCGGTGAGCACCTCGCCGGGCGGCGGCGTGAGCAGCGGCGTCCAGTGGGCGCTGCCGGGCTGCCTGGGGTCGACGCGGCAGACCCGGCCGCCGGCGGCGCGGCTCGTGGTCAGCGCGTACACGGTGCCGGCGGGGCCGAAACGCAGGACGGCCTGCGCGCCGGTGGCCGTTCCGTCGTACACCTCCTGCCAGGCGGGCGACTCCACCGGGCCGGCGGCCAGGTCGGCCAGCAGGATCCGGTTGCCGGTCTGCGCGCCGGGCGCGGTGCTGACGGCCAGCCACCGGCCGTCGGGGCTGGACCACAGCGACATCTGCCGGGCGTCGGCGGCGAACACCAGCGCGTCGCGCGGGCCGTCGCGCACAGAGCCCTCCGCGGTGTCGTCCGCGGTGCCGCCGGGCCCGCCGTCGAGGCGGTGCAGCCGGACCTCGCGGGCAGCCCCGCCGGGCGGGCAGGTGACGTAGAAGAACCCGGAATCGTCGGGGAGCCAGACCACCGGCGTGAACCGGCCGGGGCGCAGCGCCGGGCCCCGCGGCTTGCCGTCGGCGACGCCGATCACGCGCAGCAGCGGCTCCTCGCTGCCCTGCGCGCTGGTCTGGTATGCCAGCAGCGCGCCGGTGCGGGAGGGACGCCACGCGGCCACGGCCGTGCGCGCGGTGGCGTCCAGCTCCAGCGGGTCCACGAGCACCCGCTCCGCCTCGCCGGTGTCCGTGTCCTGGCAGACGAGGACGGGCAGTTCCTGCCCGGGCTGGCGGCGCATGCGGAACCGCCGGGCGCCGCGCCACACCGGCGGCGTGAGCGCGGGCGCGGCCGTGCCGCCGGCGTCCGCCAGGCGCCGCAGCGCGTCGCCGAACGCGGCGCGCGGGCCCGCGCACTCCCGGGACCACTCCTCGAACAGCGCCTGCTGCCGCGCGAGCCACTCGGCGCGGGCCGCTGCCCCGTCGTCCGCGCCGTCCGTCCCGCCGTCTGGGGAGCCCTCTTCCAGCCACCGGTACGGGTCGGCCACCCGGTGGCCGCCGATCTCCTCCACCACCGGCACGCGCCGCGCCATCGGTTGCGTTTCCACGCGTTGGCCCTTCGTCTCCGCTGACACAGACGGGGCGGCCGGCCCGCTGCGGGCCGGCCGCCGTCGCACGTCTCGCTCAGTCGACGTCGCCTTCGACCAGCGACTGCTGCCAGTCCGCCACGGCGGCGGTCTCGTCAGCGGGCAGGAGGATGAAGAGGATCCAGGTCAGGGGCAACTCGCTCATGATCGCCTCCAGTTGGGCAATTGCGGCTGATGCCGAGGATGTACCCCCCGCCCCGGGCCGCTAGGCGGCGATTCGCCCAAACGAGTGACAATACGACCCCGCTCTGTAATCGGCGTACTCCCCGCGCACGCCGGTGCCGGCGGTCAGTCCCGGGACGCGTCCACGGGCCGGCGGCGCCGGCGGACCAGGTGCGTGGTGACGCCCACGGCCGCCGAGAGCAGCAGCACGGCCGGCACCAGCAGCACGGGCAGCAGCAGCGGCGGCCCGCCCTGGCCGAGCCGCGCCAGGTGCAGCGCGGCGGTCAGGAGCAGCCCCAGGCCCAGCACCAGCCGGGCCGGCTCGAAGCGATGGCGCCTGGCGTTGCTCACGGCCGCACCTCCGCGCGCTCGACCGTCACCTGTCCCAGCCCCATCTCCAGGCGCAGTTCGATGGTGCCGCCGGGCTCGCCGGCCCCGTCGAGCGGCGGGTAGGTGTCCGTGTGCTCCTGGGCCAGGCCGCCCCACGCCTCGGTCGTGCCGGTGTCCTGCCCCGGGGGGCGCCCGTCGTAGTAGAAGCCGCCGAGGGCGATCTCCGTTGTCACCGTCAGTTCCACCTCCGGCGGCACGACGACCTCGATCTGCCCGGCGCCGGCCTCCACGTGTGTCGCGACCGTCTCGCCCTGCGGCACGTCGATGCCGGACAGGTCCAGGTGGGCCAGCCCGCTGCCCACCTCGTAGTGGTCGCGCACGGCAGCGGCGCTGGCCGGGCGCCAGTCGGGCTCGCTCCAGCTGGTGGTGATGCCCTCCGGCAGCGCGGCGGCGAGGGTCAGCAGGCCGGCGGTCAGCACGGCCGAGACGATGGTGCCCGCGCCGACCCGGCCCCAGAACGCGCTGACCACCAGGCCCGCCCCGAAGACACCGAGCGCGCAGGCCAGGCCGGTGACGGCGGCGTCGCCCAGCGAGTCGTTCCGCCAGGCCGCGCCCGTGCCGAGGACGCAGGCCGCCATCGCGAGGAGCAGCAGCAGGCCGCCGAGCCGCCGTTCGCGGGGCACGGGCCGGGCCGCCGCCGCTGCGGGTCCGGCCGGGCCGCTCCAGGCCGGGCCGCCCTGCGGGCCGCCGGGTCCGGCCGGGGCGGTCTGGTCCCCGGGCCGGGCGTGCGCGGGACCCCACAGGTAGCCGCTGGCGCGCTCCGCCGCCGAGGCGCCCGCGCCGTCGGCGGCCGGTCCCCGCCACCACGACGGCCCGGCGGGCGCGGGCGGCGGCTGTGCCTCGGGGGGCGCGTCCGCCACGGCCTGCGCCGTCACCGCGTCCACCCGGGCCGTGCCGCTCTCGGCGGCCCGCGCGGCCTCGCCCCGGTGGCGCGACCAGTAGGCGGCTCCCGCGAGCGCGGCCAGCACCATGAGGGAGAAGCCGGTGGCCTCGCCGTCCTGGTCACCGAGCGAGGCGAGCATCAGCCCGCAGCCGACGAGGACCAGCAGCAGCGCGGTCAGCCCCGGCCCCTCCACCCGGCCGGACAGCAGCCGCCGCCCCTCGTTCTCCTCCTCGTCCTCGAACGGGATGAGCAGCCAGGCGACGCCGTAGACGATGAGCCCCATGCCGCCGAGGACCGAGATCACCGCCAGCGGCACCCGGAAGACGACGGGATCGATGCCGTAGTGGCGGCCCAGGCCCCCGCACACGCCGCCGACCACCTTGTGGTGGCGGCTGCGCGTCGGACGCTTCCCGGTCGTCTCCTCGGTCATGGACTCCATGGTGACGCCCGGGCGCACGCGCCGGAATCCGGGGGCTCCCTGGTACGACCCTCACTCCGGTTAGGGGGGACACCCCTGATGTGCGCGAGGGCCGGCGCGTGTGACGATCAGTACATGACGACGGAAGCGCCGCCAGCGCCGCGCAAGCTGTACCGCAGCGCGGAGGGCCGCTGGCTGGGCGGGGTCGCCGTGGGCCTCGCCGGCCACCTGGGGCTGCCGGTCTCGTGGGTGCGGGCCGTGTTCTTCGTGCTGTGCATGGTCAACGGCCTCGGCGTGCTGCTGTACGGCGTGTTCTGGTTCATCGTGCCGCTGGGCTCGACGGCGGCGGCCGGGCCGGCCGCCGAGTTCCGGTACCGGGGGCTGCGGCGGCTGCTGCACCGGCCGGACAAGCGGCAGCTCGCGGCGCTGCTGATGCTGCTGGTGACCGTCGCCGTGCTCGGCGTGAACCTCCGGGTGCCGATCTCGGGTGCCGCGCTGTGGCCGATGCTGATCGTCGGCGTCGGGGTGGCCGTGGTGTGGCGGCAGGCGGACAACTCACGCCGGGCCGAATGGGCGGAGGCCACCCGCCGCAGCCGATGGCTGCCGCTGCTGCGGGCGGCGGCGGGCGCGGTGCTGGTGTGCGGCGGCGTCGCGGGCTTCGTCGTGGTCCAGGGGACCCCGGAGACCACGGAGAATCTCAGCCACGTCGCGCGGGCCGCCCTCGCGGTCGTCGTCGGAATCGCGCTGCTGGCGGGCCCCTACCTGGTGCGGATGATGCAGGATCTGTCCGAGGAGCGGACGATGCGCATCCGCGCCCAGGAGCGCGCCGAACTCGCCGCCCACATCCACGACTCGGTGCTGCACACCCTCACCCTCATCCAGCGCAACGCCGACAAGCCGCGCGAGGTGGCCCGCCTGGCGCGGGCACAGGAACGGGATCTGCGGGCCTGGCTGTACAAGTCGGCGGAGCCCGCGGCCGACCCAGAGGACGAGGAGCGGTCGGAACGCTCCCTCGCCGAGTCGGTGCGGGCCACGGCCGCCGAGGTCGAGGACCTGCACGGGGTGCCGATCGAGGTGGTCTGCGTGGGCGACTGCCCCGTGGACGAGGCGCTTGGCGCGCAGCTCCAGGCGGCGCGCGAAGCCATGGTCAACGCCGCCAAGTACGGTGGCGAGGGCGGACCGGTCCGGGTCTTCGCCGAAGTCGAGGGGCGTACGGTCTTCATATCGGTGCGCGACCGCGGGCCCGGCTTCGACCTGGACGCGGTGCCCGCCGACCGGATGGGCGTGCGCGAGTCCGTCATCGGCCGCATGCGGCGCAACGGCGGCACGGCCCGGGTGAAGTCCGCGCCCGGCGAGGGCACGGAGGTCGAGCTGACCATGGAGCGAACGGATGGCTGAGCAGATGGGTGAGCGCGGGCCGGGCGGAGAACCGCGCCGGGCGCGCGTCGTGCTGGTCGACGACCACCGGATGTTCCGGGCGGGCGTCCGCGCGGAGATCGGCCGCACCGAGGACACGGGCGTGGAGGTCGCCGGCGAGGCGGGCGACGTGGACCAGGCGGTGGCCGTCATCAAGGACGTGCGGCCCGACGTCGTGCTGCTGGATGTGCACCTGCCGGGCGGCGGCGGGGTGGAGGTGCTGCGCCGCTGCGCGTCGCTGATGTCGGCGGCGCCGCCGCAGTCCCCCGTGCGGTTCCTGGCGCTGTCGGTGTCGGACGCCGCCGAGGACGTCATCGGCGTCATCCGGGGCGGGGCGCGCGGCTACGTGACGAAGACGATCACGGGCGCGGACCTGGTGGACGCCATCTTCCGCGTCGCCGAAGGGGACGCGGTGTTCTCCCCCCGGCTGGCGGGTTTCGTGCTCGACGCCTTCGCCTCCAGCGACACCGCGCCCGTGGACGAGGACCTGGACCGGCTCACGCAGCGCGAGCGCGAGGTGCTGCGGCTGATCGCGCGCGGCTACGCGTACAAGGAGGTCGGCAAGGAGCTGTTCATCTCGGTCAAGACCGTCGAGAGCCACGTCTCGGCCGTGCTGCGCAAGCTCCAGCTGTCCAACCGCCACGAGCTGACCCGCTGGGCCACCGCCCGCCGCCTGGTGTGAGCCGCCGGGAGCGCCCGCGCGGCCGGACGCGTCAGGCCGCCGCGCGGGGCCGCGTGGCGGTGTGGACCGTGTGCGCCGTGAGAAAGAAGACGCCGGGGCGGCGGTCGACGGCGTGCGGCGACTGCGGGTCGAGCAGCGCGTCGAGCGTGCGCACGTCGTCGGCGTCGAGGCGGTCCGCCAGCTTCTCGCGCGCCGTGGCGAGGTAGCCGCGCACCGCCTCCCGGGCGGCGCCGGACAGCGGCGGCCGCAGCTCGATGAGGAAGCTGCGGCTGGGCCCGGGCTCCAGGCCGGTGGCGGCCAGCAGGGCGGGCCAGTCGTCGGTCTCCTCGCGCGCTCCGGGCAGGGCGGCGCGCATGGCGGCGAACCAGTCTTCGTTGGCCGCGTCCAGCCGGGCCTGGAGCCCGGGACGGCCGACGCCGAGAGAGCGCGGCAGGCAGCGCAGCGGCAGCCCGCCCTCGCACACGGCCAGCACCCCGCCGGGCCGCACCCGGCCGGCCAGCGCCCGCAGCCCGGCCCGCTGGTCGCCGAGGTGGTGGACGACGTTGCTGGCCCACACCAGGTCGGCATCCGGCAGCGCGGGCAGGTCACCGGGCAGCTCGGCCACACGGGTCGTGACGCGCCCGCCGCCGCGCGCCCGGGCGCGCTCCAGCAAGCGGGGGTTGCCGTCCGCCGCGATGATCTCGGCCGCCGGAAAGCAGCGGGCGAAGCGGGCGGCGGCGATGCCCGGGCCGCTGCCCGCGTCGAGCACGCGCGTCACCGGCTCCGGCCGCCGCCCGGCCAGCCAGGCGGCGGCCTCGTCGACGAAGCGCGCGCTCAGCTCGGCCCGCGCCTCAAGCTGGTCAGCCAGCTCGTCCCAGTCGATCTCCTCCGGGCCAGGCACGGGCTCACGCTCACTCCCACTCGATGGTGCCGGGCGGCTTGCTGGTGATGTCGAGGGTGACGCGGTTGACCTCGGGCACCTCGTTGGTCAGGCGCGTGGAGATCTTCGCCAGCAGGTCGTACGGCAGCCGCGACCAGTCGGCGGTCATGGCGTCCTCGGAGGTGACCGGGCGGAGCACCAGCGGGTGCCCGTAGGTGCGGCCGTCGCCCTGCACGCCGACGCTGCGGACGTCGGCCAGCAGCACCACGGGGCACTGCCAGATCTGCCGGTCGAGCCCGGCGGCGGTCAGCTCCTCGCGGACGATGGCGTCGGCCTGCCGCAGCGTGTCCAGGCGCTCGCGGGTGACCTCGCCGACGATGCGGATGGCCAGCCCCGGCCCGGGGAACGGCTGCCGGTGGACGATCTCGTCCGGCAGGCCCAGCTCCTGGCCGACCATGCGGACCTCGTCCTTGAACAGCTTGCGCAGCGGCTCGACCAGCTCGAACTCCAGGTCCTCGGGGAGGCCGCCGACGTTGTGGTGGGACTTGATGTTGGCGGTGCCGGTGCCGCCGCCGGACTCGACGACGTCGGGGTAGAGCGTGCCCTGCACCAGGAACGAGTAGTCGGCGCCCTCCTCGCCGGCGATCAGCTCGGCCTGGGCCTGCTCGAAGACGCGGATGAACTCGCGGCCGATGATCTTCCGCTTCTGCTCCGGGTCGGTCACCCCGGACAGCGCCGCCAGGAACCGCTCCGAGGCGTCGACGACCCGCAGCGAGACGCCCGTCGCGGCCACCAGGTCCTTCTCGACCTGCTCGGTCTCGCCCTGCCGCATCAGCCCGTGGTCCACGTAGACGCAGGTCAGGCGGTCCCCGATGGCGCGGTTGACGAGGGCGGCGGCCACGGCGGAGTCCACGCCGCCGGACAGCGCGCAGATGGCCCGCTTGTCGCCGATCTGGGCGCGGATGGCCGCGACCTGCTCCTCGACGATGTTTCCCGCCGTCCACGACGGGGTGATGCCCGCGCCCCGGTACAGGAAGTGCTCCAGCACCTGCTGCCCGTAGGTGGAGTGCATCACCTCGGGGTGGTGCTGGACGCCGTACAGCCGGCGCGCGTCGTCCTCGAACGCGGCGACGGGCACGGTGTCCGTGGACGCCGTCACCGTGAAGCCCTCGGGCGCGGCGGAGCAGGCGTCGCCGTGGGACATCCACACCTGCTGCTCGGCCGGGGTGCCCTCGAAGAGGGTCGAGCCCGGCTTGGAGACCCGCAGCGAGGTGCGGCCGTACTCGCGGGCGCCGGTGTTGTCGACCCGGCCGCCGAGCGCCTGCGCCATCAGCTGGAAGCCGTAGCACATGCCGAAGACCGGCACCCCGGCCTCGAACAGCTCGCGGTCGATCCCGGGTGCGCCCTCGGCGTACACGGAGGCAGGCCCGCCGGAGAGGATGATCGCCGCGGGGCGGCGGGCGAGCATCTCGGCGACCGGCATCGTGGACGGCACGATCTCGCTGTAGACGCGGGCCTCGCGGACCCGGCGGGCGATGAGCTGGGCGTACTGGGCGCCGAAGTCGACGACAAGGACGGTGTCCGGGCCGGAGCGGGCGTCTGCCACGGGGGATGCCTTTGCGGTGGTGGAGCGGTGATCTTCGGAGAGCGGGCAAGGAGTCCGCGCACCCCCGAGTCTACTGAAGACGCGGTGCGGCCCGGCTTGACCCGTCTGGCATACTCGGGGGCGTGCTCGTCACCCCGCGCGCCACGCGCTTCTTTACCTATGGCACCGGCCCGGCCGGCTGCCATGGGCGATGCCGCGCGCGCTGACGAGCGAGGCGACTTAACCCACCAGGCGCCCCGGGCCTCACGGTCCGGGGCGCCTGGTGGTGTTGCGGGCCGTGGGCGTCCGGCGGGCCTCATGCCACCGGGAGTTGGAGACATGAGCGAACAGGCCACGGCCGCGATCGACGATCCGAAGGCCGCCGAGGCCGCGATAGCCGACCTCCGCGCGCGCATCGACGAGCTCGACGCCCGCATCATCGGCCTGATCAAGGAGCGGATGACGGTCTCGGACGAGGTGCAGCGGATCCGGATCGCCTCGGGCGGGCGCCGTTTGCACCTGGCGCGCGAGATGGAGATCCTGCGCCGGTACCACGGCGAACTGGGCAAGGCCGGCACGCAGCTGGCCATGACGCTGCTGGAGCTGTGCCGCGGCCCGGCGTGAGCCCGCGGCCGCGCGCGTGTCACCCGTACGGCGCGTGACCGGGCCGGGCGGGGCTTCGTTGAACGGGATGTCTCCGGAGCGAAGAGACGTAGCGGACCTTCCCGGTGTGGCGAGGGCTTCAGCGTCGTGGGACCTCGCTCCGGTGCGGTGGCCGGGCAGCAGGGGACAGCGGGCCGGTCACGCTTGGGCGGCCGGTTCCCGGGACGCCGGGAACCGGCCGCCGCACGCACCGTCTTCACGCGGCGTGTGCGCGCAGGCCATGGCAGCGGTGCTTTCCCCCCGGGCGCCGCTTCCCAGCACCGGCGCCGCCCTGTCACCGGTGCTGATGACGGGCCCCGGTCGCCGCCTTACCTCCGTGACGGCGGCCGGGGCCCGGCACGTGCCGGCGGTGTGTCCGTTTCGTGACCGTGGTGCTTACAACCTCGCGGCCCGCGCGGGAGTCACACCAGGCAGGTCACGCATCAGACCGGGGCTCGTTCCTGTTCCCCCGGGGAGCGAGCCCCTCTTCATTCTTTGCTGGCGTTCCCGCGTTCCCGGCGTCTTCTCTGGCATCCCTGGCAGCCCTGGTATCCCTGGCGTCCGTGGCGGCTGCCCGGCCGTCCGCCGGGCCGGGCTGGCGCGTACCGCCGCCGCATGCCGTCCGCAGCGCGGCGAAGGCGTGGCCGGGAACGGCCGGGGAGCGGGGCGGGACGGGCGCCAGGCGCCGGTACGGGGCGCCCTGCGGCGGCCGGGGGTCGGCGTCGCCCTTGTTGGGCCACAGCGACATGGCCCGTTCCGCCTGGGCGGTGATGGTCAGGGCCGGGTTGACGCCGAGGTTGGCCGAGACCGCGGAGCCGTCGACGACGGAGATGCCGGGGTGCCCGTACAGCCGGTGGTAGGGGTCGATCACGCCCTGCGAGGGGTCGCCGCCGATGGGGCAGCCGCCGAGGAAGTGGGCGGTGAGCGGCATGCCGACCAGCTCGCCGACGTTGGTGCCCGCGAAGCCGCCGATGTCATCGGCGAGGTGGCGGGCGGCCTCGGCGCCCTCGGGGATCCAGTCGGGGTTGGGCGCGCCGTGGCCCTGCCGGGCGGTGAGCAGGCCCCGGCCGGGGCGGCGCCGCCGCAGGTGCGTGGTCAGCGAGTTGTCGTGGGTCTGCATCACCAGGCCGATGATGGTGCGCTCCGACCACCGGCGGTTGGAGAGGGAGACCAGGAAGACCAGCGGGTGGCGCAGGCTGGTGAGGGCGTAGGCGAGCAGCCGCGGCAGCCGGCCGCCCTGCCGGAACTGCTTGATGGACAGAAAGCCCATGGCGTTGGAGCCCTTTCCGTAGCGGACGGGCTCGATGTGCGTGTGCTCGTTGGGGTGGATCGACGAGGTGATGGCGACGCCGCGCGTGAAGTCCAGCGTGGCGTCGCGGCCGTGGCGGCGGCGGTAGCGGCGCGGGCTGGTGCGGGCGCCCACGAGGGCCTCGGAGTTGGTGCGGGTCAGGGTGCCGAGGCGGTCGGACAGCCGCGGCAGCTGCCCGGTGGCGCGCATGCGGTGGAGCAGCGTCTGCGTGCCGTAGGTGCCGGCGGCCAGGACGACGCGGCGGGCGCGCAGCACGCGCTGGCGGCGCCGGCGGCGGCGCGGTGACGCGTTGGTGGGCACGGTGACGACCTCGTAGCCCTCACCGCCGGGGAGTTCGGTGACGGCGGTGACGGTGGTGAGCGGGTGCACCTCGGCGCCGGCGCGTTCGGCCAGGTAGAGGTAGTTCTCGTTGAGGGTGTTCTTGGCGCCGTGGCGGCAGCCCGTCATGCACTCGCCGCACTGGAGGCAGGCGCGGCGGGCGGGGCCGGCGCCGCCGAAGTACGGGTCGGGGACCTCCTCGCCGGGGCGGGCGGTGCTCCTGCCGTCTGCGTCGTCGGCGTCGCCGAAGAAGACGCCCACCGGCGCGAGGTGGAAGGTGTCGCCGGCGCCCATGCGCTCGGCGGCGGCGCGCAGGTGGACGTCGGCGGGGGTCATCGTGGGGTTGAGGCGGGCGCCCAGCATGCGGCGCGCCTGGTCGTAGTGGGGGGCGAGTTCGTCGCGCCAGTCGGTGAGGTGGGCCCACTGCCGGTCGGTGAAGAAGGCGTCGGGCGGCACGTAGAGGGTGTTGGCGTAGTTGAGGGAGCCGCCGCCGACCCCGGCACCTGCCAGGATCATGACATTCCGGAGCAGGTGGATGCGCTGGATGCCGTACAGCCGCAGCCTCGGGGCCCACAGGTACCTGCGCAGGTCCCAGGAGTTCTTCGGCAGTTCGGAGCGGGAGAAGCGGCGCCCGGCCTCCAGCACGGCGACGCGGTAGCCCTTCTCCGTCAGGCGCAGCGCGGAGACCGAGCCGCCGAAGCCCGAGCCGACGACGATCACGTCGTAGTCGAACGGGCCGGACGGATCCGGGGAGCCGGAGTGCGGGTCTGCGGGCGTACTCATCAGCGGAACCTCAGCGTCTTGAGTGCCTTCAGGGAACGGGTGATCACCGCGGCGTACCGGCGGTCGTCGAGGCCGAAGGCGGGCGCCATGGGCACCAGCCGCTGCTGCGCGACGGTCTGCGGCTCGGTGTAGCGCAGCAGGCCCTCGGCGCCGTGGCGGCGGCCGAGCCCGGAGTCGCGCATGCCGCCCATGGGCGACTGGACGCTGCCGTAGGCGGCCGCGTACCCCTCGTTGATGTTGACGGTGCCGGTCCGCAGCCGCGCGGCGACGCGGCGGGCGCGGCGGGCGTCGCGGGACCACACCGAGGCGTTGAGGCCGAAGTCGCTGGCGTTGGCGCGCGCCACGGCCTCGTCGTCGTCGGCGACGGGGTACACCGAGACCACCGGGCCGAACGTCTCCTCCTCGTACACCCGCATGGCGGGGGTGACGCCGGTGAGGATCGTCGGCTCGTAGAAGCAGGGCCCGAGGTCGGGGCGGGCCCGTCCCCCGGCGATTACGGTGGCGCCGCGCGCGACGGCGTCGTCCACGTGGCTTGCGACGGCGGCCAGGCGCTCCGGGGACGCCAGCGCGCCGACGTCCGTGCCGTAGTCGAGGCTGGCGCCCAGGCGCAGCGCCCTGGTGCGCGCGGCGAAGCGGCGCAGGAACGCGTCGGCGAGCGAGGCGTGCACGTAGATCCGCTCGACCGAGACGCACAGCTGCCCGGCGGAGGAGAAGCAGGCGCGGACCGCCCCGGCCGCCGCCTTGTCGGGATCGGCGTCGCCGAGCACCAGCATCGGGTTCTTGCCGCCGAGCTCCAGGCTGGCGCCGACCAGGCGGGCCGCGGCGGCCGTGGCGACCTCGCGGCCGGTGCGCGTGGAGCCGGTGAACGTCACGTAGTCGGCGTGGCGGATGACCAGCGCACCGACGACGGGGCCCGGGCCCAGGACGATCTGCCAGAGGTCCTGCGGCAGCCCGGCCTCGATCAGCAGGCGCCGCGCCCACAGTGCGGTCAGCGCCGTCTCGGTGTCCGGCTTCATCACGACGGCGTTCCCGGCGGCGAAGGCGGGAAGCGCGTCCCCGGCGGACAGTTCGAGCGGGTAGTTCCACGGCGCGATGTGGCCCACCACGCCCCGGGGGTGGCGCAGTTCGCGGACGCGCGTCAGCACGGGGAACGCGCCGGTGTGGCGGCGGGGCCGCAGGTAACCCGGCGCGGCGCGGCCGTAGTGGCGGGCCGCCGCGGCGACGGCCTGCACCTCCTCGTGGGCGGACAGCCGCGCCTTGCCGGTTTCGAGCTGGATGAGGTCGAGGATCTCGTCCTGGCGGCGCAGCAGCAGGTCGTGGCAGCGCAGCAGCACCGCGGCGCGGTGGCGCACCGGGCGCGCGGCCCAGTCGCGCTGGGCCGCGCGGGCGCGGTCGAAGGCGGCGGCGACGTCCTCCGCGTCCGCCTCGGGGAGTTCGGCGAGCCGCTCACCGGTCAGCGGGCTGTGGCAGGCGGTGGCCGCGGCCGCGCCCGGCACGCCGCGCGTCAGCCGGTCCACGAGCCCGGGAGTGACCACGCGCGCGGCGTGTGCGCGCAGGGCAGCCTGGGCATCAGACTCCGCTGTCGTCATAGGCGGAGGGTACGGCCGGGCGCCGCCGCGTGACTACCCGTAGGTAACTACTTTTCTCCCGGGCCCCTGCGGCCGCGCGCCTGCGCCGCGGGGCGCTCCTCCCCCGGCTCCCTGGGCTCTTACGGCTCCCCCGCGCCCTCCTGCGGCTCCCGCAGCTCCAGGTGCTCCAGCACCGTGGCGTACAGCTCCTCGCCGTAGTCCCGGGCCGGGCCGCGCTCGCCGGGCATGGACACGCGCACCTGCCACATCTCGGAACCGTCCTCGGTCGCGTAGAACAGCGCCAGCCGCCGGCTGAGACGGTCGTCCTCCTCGTCGTAGACGTACCGGGGTCGCGTGACGACCTCCAGCTCGGCGGCGCCGCGGCCCTGGAACTCGGCCTCGTGGAAGGTGCCCCTCTCGACCTCGCTGTGGGAGTCGCTCTCGATCTCCTCCAGCGCGGTCACGGCGTCCTGGAGCGGGCTCTCGTCCGGGTCGTTGTCGGACAGCCAGACCTCGATGGCGTAGATGCCGTCGCGCGAGGCGTACGTGAGCTGGCCGCTGTCGGGGTCGACGGTGCGCTCGAACGACGCGGGCACGGCGATGTCCATGCGCAGGGAGTCCTCGGTCCGCTCGCGCCAGCCCTCGGGCAGCCCCGGGCCACCGCCGCCGAACGGGTTGACGACGGCGAAGCCGGCGGCGGCCACGGCCGCCGCCGCGAGCCCGCCGGCCAGCGCGAGGCGGCCCTTGCGGCTGGCGGGCACGGCCGCCGCGCGCAGCCGCACGGTGGCCGTCTGCCCGCCCCCGGCGGCGCCGCTCAGGGCGCGGGTCGGCTCCGGCCCCGGCCCGGGCTCCGGCGCCGCGAGGAACTCCCGCAGCACCGCCCGGACCTCCGCGGCGTCGGGGCGGGCCGCGGGCTGCTTGGCCAGCAGCCGGGTGACCAGGTCGGCCAGCGGCTGGGGGCACCGCGCGGGGCGGGGCGCCTCGGCGGTCAGCACGGCCTGCACGGTGGCGGGCGTGGTGCTGCGGCGGAACGGCGAGAAGCCCTCGACGGCCGTGAACAGCAGCACGCCGAGCGACCACAGGTCGGACTGCGGCCCGGGCCGCTGGCCCTGCGCCCGCTCCGGCGAGGTGTACTCGGGCGAGCCGACGAACGCGCCGGTGTCGGTGAGGCCCGGTTCGCCCTCGACCTGTGCGATGCCGAAGTCGGTCAGGATGACCCGCCCGTGCTGGCCGAGCAGCACGTTCGCCGGCTTCACGTCGCGGTGCAGCACCCCGGCACCGTGGGCGGCGTCCAGCGCGTCGAGCACGGCGAGCCCGATCCGGGCGGCCTCGCGGGGCGCGAGCGTCCCCGTCTCCAGCACGTCGGCCAGCGACTCGCCCCGCACCAGCTCCATCACCAGCCAGGGCTGGCCGTCCTCGATCACCACGTCGTGAATGGTGACGACGCTCGGGTGGGCGATGCGGGCGGCCGCGCGGGCCTCGCGGCGCATCCGCTCATGCACCATGGCCCGCTGCCGCTCCGCGACGTCCTTCGGCAGCCGGGGCTCCTTCACCGCCACGTCACGGTCGACGACCTCGTCGTGGGCGCGCCACACGGTGCCCATCCCGCCGTGGCCGAGGCGGGTGACGAGCCGGTACCGGCCGCCGAGCAGCCGGCCGGCGCCGGAGCCGTCCCCGCCGCGGGACTCACGGGAGGGCTCACCGCCGGACCCGGCGCGTTCCGGCGCACGCCCGCGCGGCACCTGGCTGGTCTCCGGGTCCTTGACGGCTCTCTCCGCCGTGGCTGGCTGGAGTGCGTCGGCCATGGGCTCGCCCGCCCGTTCCCCCTCGCTGCTCATGCCCACCATCCTTACCGGTCCCCCCGGGCCGGGCCCACGCCCGGGTCCGCACCCGTGCCCCATCCGTAGCCCGGTCGTCACCTGCGGGGTGCCCGGCGAGGCGGGCCGGTCAGCCGGTCAGGCGGTAGCTCTCGGCGACGACGTCGTAGATGTCGCTGAGGCGGGACTGCTCACCCGCGGGGCCCGTCACCATCACCACGTGGTAGGCGTCGTCGATGATCACCGCCATGTTGTGGGCGACGCGCTCACCGCCGTCCCAGGTGAAGACGCCCTCGGCCATCACGACGGAGTCCCCGACCCGCGTCTCGTACAGGCCGCTCGAGGTGCCGTAGGGATCGGCGCGGAAGTCCGCCAGCTCCGGCTGGTCCCGCAGCTGGTACCGCATCGGGTCGTCACCGAACTCGCCCGTGCTGTCCCGGCCGGCCACGACGATGATCTCCATGCCGTCGCCGGAGTACGTGACGCGCCCGTTGCCCGGCGCGCTCCGGTCCCACCCCTGGGGAACGGCGAGCGAAAAGCCCGCCGGGTCCTCCGCGGTCCGGTACCCCTCGGGGGCCGGGGGCGGGTCGCTGGCCTCGCCGGTCGGGGAGGTGCCGGACCCGCCGCCGTCGCCGCCGCCGTCCTCCGCGCCGCCGTCCTCGTCCCGGCCCTCGCCGGGATCGCCCGTAGGCTCGCCGGAGTCGCCGCGGCCGCCCGCCTGCGAGCCGTCGCCGGGGGCACCGGTCGGGCCGGACGCGCCGGCCCCCGGGGCGGGCTCCGGCCCGCCGGGAGCGGCGTCGTTCTCCCCGGGCTCCGGCATGAACAGCAGGATCGCGGCGATGGCGCCGCCCAGGCCGAGCAGCACCAGCGTGAGCAGCAGCCGCCCCAGGCGGCGCGGCCCGGGCGCCGGGCGGCCCCCGCCCCGCGCGCGGCGCCGCCGCAGCGGCCCGACGAGCGGCCCGCGCCGGCGCAGTATCGGCAGCCGCAGCGGGTCGGCCGGCCGCCCCGCCTCCAGCGCGGCGGCGGGCGCGGTCACGGTCTTGCGCCCCACCTCGGGCTCGGGCGCGCTGCGCAGCAGCGAACGCAGCCAGCCGCGCAGCTCCTCGGCGCTGGGCCGCTCGGTCGGGTCCTGGCGCAGCAGCGACTCCACGATGGGGCGCAGCGCCCCGCAGTCCTCGGCGAACGCGGGCTGTTCGGCGCACACCGCCTGCACCAGCTCCGCCGCGTTGTCCTCCGGGTAGGGCGGGTAGCCCTGCACGGCGCGGAACAGCAGCGCCCCCAGCGCCCAGAAGTCCGCGGCCGGGCCCACGGGCGGCGCCAGGCGCCAGTGCTCGTAGACCGGACCCGCCTGCTCGGGCGCCCACCGCTCGGTGACCGCGCCGACCGTCATGATGCGGGCCTGGCGCGCCCGTTCGGCGGCGAGCGCGGTGACGGGGCCGCGGTAACGCCCGGAGCCGCCGTCCGCGCGCTGGCCGTGCGGCGCGGGCCTGGGAACCGGGCGCGGCCCGGGGACGGGGGTGCGCTCGGTGGGCCGCTGCTCCGCCGGGGGCCGCTCCTGGCGCCGGCCGGGCAGGGGAGCCGGCTCCCAGCCGGTGCGGACGGGGTGGCCGGGGCGGCTGGCACCCGGCAGTTCGGCCGCGCCGGTGCTCGGGCCGGGGACGACCGGGCCGTCGGACCGGCGGGCGGGCTGCTGGCCGTGCGCCTGGCGGCTGGCGGCGCTGGCGCCCGCCTGGGTCCCGGCCCGGTAGGCGGCGATGGCGCCGCTCCGCGCGGCGCGCTCGGCCGCGCGCGAGGGCGGCTGCTCGCCCTCGAAGTTCCACGTCGTGGGCAGGCCGCCAGTGGTGCCCTGCCCGCTGCCGCCGGGCTGGGGCGGCTGGCCGGACTGCTGGCGGAGCCGGGCGACGAGGGACGCGGCGCCGCTGCCCGGCTCGCCGGGGCGGGGCTCTGGCGCCGGGCCGGGCCCGGGTTCCGGGGCTGGGTCCGGGGCTGGCGCAAGGGACGGCTCCGAAGCGGGATCAGGTCCGGGGTCCGGCGCCGGCCCGGACGGCGGCTCCTCGCGGCGGACAACGGCGAAGTCGTCCTCCGGCTCGGCGGGCAGCGGGTCGTAGCCGCACAGCACCTCCTCGGCCGCGCCCACGGCGAGCCCCGTCAGCACCGCACGCCCGTCGTCGCAGATGAGGACCGTGCGCGCGGTCAGGTTGCGGTGCGTCCAGCCGTGCGCGTGCACGATGCGCAGCGCCGCCAGCAGGTCGGCGGCGACCTCGGCGGCCCGGTACGGCGTGAGCCGCTCCTCCGCCAGCACCGCGGCGAGCGGCCTGGCGTTCAGTAATTCACTGACGATCCACAGGCCGTCGCCCTGCACGAAGACGTCGAAGACCTGGTCAAGCCGCGGATGGTCCGGGAGCGTGGCCGCCGCTGCCGCCGCCTCGACGGCGCGGCGCACGACGGGGTCGTCCGGCGTGCGGGTGGCGCGGTCACCGACGTCGCGGCGCGGCCGGGGCGGCCGGGGCCTGCCGTCGGCGTCGAGGGTCTCCGCCTCGACGATCTCGGGCAGCGGCACCTGCCTGACCAGGACTTCCTGGCCGCTGGCCGTGTCGAACGCCCTGGACTCGACGAGCTCGAACTCCTCGGACGGAGCCTTCGGCAACCGGTACCGGTCGGCGAGCAGCCGCCCCGTGTAGCCGTCCACTTCGCCTCCCCACCGCACGAGCCGCCATGCATCCGGTCCTTCACCATACGTGGCACGGATATGCCCCCGCCACGGTCCGTCAACCCCTCGTGCGGGGCCGCGGCTTACGGCGGCGGGTGCCGGTGAGGGCGGCAGGCGTTATCCGTCCCACGGCTGGAAGGTGTTGAACGCCGTCTCCCGCAGCGTGGTGCACTCGTCGCCGTTCCACTCGTCCACCGGACAGGTGATCATGATGGCGTAGCCGTGGTCGGCGTCGACGCGGAAGCCGCGGTTGAGCACGCGCACCCGCTCGCCGTTCTCCACGCGCTCGAACTCCCAGTCAGCGACCGTCGGATAGCCGCGCCACGCCACGGTGTCCATACCGAGCAGCTCGTAGCCGCGGCTGGTCTCCCGGACCGACGGTTCCAGCGACCGCCAGGCGGCCAGCGCGTTGTCGCCCGGCTCGCTGGTGAAGTCCACCTGGACCTTGGGCGGGCCGCCGGCGGGCGCGCTGTAGATGCCGCCGGAGTTCTGCCCGGCGATGCCCGTGCGCTCCCAGCCGGCGGGCAGCGAGATGGTGAAGTGGAAGTCCGGGTCGGTGACTTCGGCGTATCCGGCCGGGTTGCCGGGCACCGAGGCGCCGGGGTCCGTCTCCGGCGAGGTGCCGGGCGGCGCGTCGCCCGGGTCCTGGTCCTCCGGCGAGGGTTCGTCCTGGCCGCCGGACGTCCCGTCGTCCGCCGGCTCCTCGCCGTCGCCGCCGCCGGCGCCGTCCTCGTTCTCCGGGTTCTCCGGGTTCTCCGGGTTCTCCGGGTTCTCCTGGGCGTCCTGCCGCGCGTCGCCGCCCTGGCCGCCGCCGTCGCCGTCATCACCGAGGGTGGTGGCGATGGCCGTGCCCAGCAGGGCGAGCAGGACGACCGAGACCAGGGCGATGATGGTCAGCCGCCGCTGCCGCGGCGTGAGCTGACGCGGCGTCAGCTTCCGCTCCCCGGTGGAGGCGGGACGCCCGGCGGGCGCCGCCGGCGGGGGCGGCGGAGCGGGCGTGGCCGCGCCGGCCGGCGCCGCGGGCGCGGGAGCCGGGCGGTCCGGTTCCGCCGGGGCGGCCGGGCGCTTGCCGCCGGGCAGACCGACGACGAGCGTCTTGTCGCTGCCCTCGCCCTCGTCGGCGTCGTCCCCGCTCTCGGCGGCGGCCAGCGCCGCGCGCAGCATCTCGCGGGCGCGCGGCTCATCCAGCCGGTCCTCCGGCACCTTCTCCAGCAGCCCGGTGATGACATCCGTCAGCGGGCCCGCCTGCCGGGGCGGACGGACCGGGTCGTGCATGACGGCCGCGAGCGTGGCGATCGCGCCGCCCTCGTCGTACGGGGGACGGCCCTCGACGCAGCAGTACAGCAGTGCGCCCAGCGACCACATGTCGGTGGGCGGGCCCAGCTTCTGGCCCCGCGCGCGCTCCGGCGATATGTACGAGGGCGCCCCGACGAGCATGCCGGTGGAGGTGACCGACGGGTCGCCCTCGACCTTGGCGATGCCGAAGTCCGTGAGCACGACCCGGTTGTCCTCGCTGGCGACGAGGACGTTGGAGGGCTTGACGTCACGGTGGAGGATGCCGGCGCCGTGCGCGGCGCGCAGCACGTCGAGGATGGCCAGACCGATGGCGGCGACGCGGGCCGGGGGCATGGGGCCCTCGCTGCGTATGACGTCGGCGAGGGAGCGGCCCTCGATCAGCTCCATCACGATCCACGGCCGGGAGTGCTCCTCCACGACGTCATAGACCGTGACAACGCCGCGGCTGCGGATGCTGGCGATCGCCTTGGCCTCGCGCATGGTGCGGGTGACGAGGCGTCTGCGCTCGGCGTCCTCGATACCGCTGGGCAGGCGCAGCTCCTTGACGGCCACCCAGCGGCCGAGCGTCTCGTCGCGCGCCCGCCAGACCGTGCCCATGCCGCCGCGCCCGACCACGTCGGTCAGCCGGTACCGCCCGGCCAGGCGGCGCCCGGTGGCCTTCGCCTCCCGGGAGCGCTCGGCCGCGGCCGGGTCCTGGGCGCGCGGGTCTGGCACGCCGTCAGCGGCGCCGGCCCCGCCCTCGTCTTCGCCGGCTTCGCCCTCGTCATCGCCGGCTTCGCGATCGCGGGCTCCGCCGCCGGCCTCGTCAGCGCCGGCGGCGTCCGCCGTGCCGTCCCCGTCCGGACCGGCGGCCGCCGTCTCTTCTTCCGGCTCTGACGCCAGGGCAGGACCGTCCTCCGGCTCCGGCGGAACGGACTCCCCGTCCGTGGTGTCGTCCTGCGCCGCGCGCGGCCGAGTCGTGTCCCCGTTGCGGTCCTGGGCCATAGGTCGCGTCCCCTCCACTTCCCCGCCCATTGTGACCTATCCGGGGGACAGCCCGTTCACATCGGGACGCTGTCCGGGGCGTCCAGCCGGGCCGCGTCGGCCGTCTGGTCGTCGGGCTGGAGCTGCGACTCGCGTTCGGCCTGGACCCGCCGCTCGTACAGCTCGACCTCCCGGTCCACCTGCTCGTCGTCCCAGCCCAGCACGCCCGCCATCAGCTGGGCGCACTCGCGGGCGCTGCGCGTGCCGCGGTCGAACGTCTCGATCGAGATGCGCGTGCGGCGGGTGAGCACGTCCTCCAGGTGGCGGGCGCCCTCGTGCGTCGCGGCGTAGACGATCTCGGCCTTCAGGTAGTCGTCGGCGGCGGGCAGCGGCTCGCCGAGCGAGGGATCCTCGGCGATGAGCTCGAGAATCTCCTCCGTCAGCGAGCCGTAACGGTTCAGCAGGTGCTCGATGCGTGCCTGGTGCAGGCCGGCCCGGGCCGCCAGGCGGGCACGGGCGTTCCACAGCGCGTGGTAGCCCTCGGCGCCCGCCAGCAGGATCTCCTCCGTGCAGCAGGGCGCGACCCGCTGGTCGAGGCCGTGCACCGCCGCGTCCACGGCGTCCTTGGCCATGACCCGGTACGTCGTGTACTTGCCGCCCGCCACGACCACCAGGCCCGGCACCGGGTGCGCCACCGTGTGCTCGCGGGACAGCTTGCTCGTCGCGTCCGACTCCCCGGCGAGCAGCGGGCGCAGCCCGGCGTAGACGCCCTCCACGTCATCGCGCGTCAGCGGCACGGCCAGCACGTCGTTGACGCGCTCCAGCAGGTAGTCGATGTCGGCGCTGGAGGCCGCCGGGTGCGCCTTGTCCAGGTCCCAGGGCGTGTCTGTGGTGCCGACGATCCAGTGGCGGCCCCACGGGATGACGAACAGCACGCTCTTCTCGGTGCGCAGGATCAGGCCGGTGGAGGAGTGGATCCGGTCCTTGGGCACCACCAGGTGGATGCCCTTCGAGGCGCGGACGTGGAACTGGCCGCGCTCGGCGATCATCCCCTGGGTGTCGTCGGTCCACACGCCGGTGGCGTTGACGACCTGCTTGGCGCGGATCTCGTAGGTGCCCTCGCGCTCCTGGTCGGTGACGCGGACGCCGACGACGCGCTCGCCCTCCCGCAGGAACTCCGTCACGCGGGCCCGGTTGGCGACCATCGCGCCGTAGCTGGCCGCCGTGCGCACCAGCATGGCGACGTACCGGGCGTCGTCGACCTGGCCGTCGTAGTACTGAAGCGCGCCGACCAGCGCGTCCTTGCGCAGCGCCGGCGCCACCCGCAGCGCCTGGCGGCGGGTCAGGTGCCGGTGGGTCGGCAGACCGCGGCCGTGGCCCGAGGAGATCGCCATGGTGTCGTACATGGCGACGCCGGTGCCGGCGTACAGCCGCTCCCAGCCGCGGTGGCGCAGCGGGTAGAGGAACGGCACCGGCTTGACCAGGTGCGGGGCGATGCGCTGGAGCAGCAGCCCGCGTTCCTTCAGCGCCTCGCGGACGAGGGCGAAGTCCAGCATCTCCAGATAGCGCAGCCCGCCGTGGATCAGCTTGCTGGACCGGCTGGACGTGCCCGAGGCCCAGTCCCGCGCCTCGACGAGCCCGGTGGTCAGGCCACGGGTCACGGCGTCGAGGGCGGTGCCCGCCCCGACCACACCACCGCCGATGACCAGCACGTCGAGTTCCCGGTCCGCCATCCGTGCCAGTGCCTCGGCCCGGTTCTCCGGCCCCAGTGCCGCCGTTTTCACCGCTGCCTCCCGTGCTCGCTCAGCATCATCGCTGCCTCGTGTGACTCAGTCGCCGCGGCGGCCTGCCGCGACTCGTCCTACCGATGTTCCCCCAATTCCCTCGGTTTGGCGCGCCGCCGCCCCGCCGCGAGTGGCATTACGTCCATATCAGTCTTATATGCCCCTAAGCTGACTTCCGTCACATCCGCCGCGCAGAAGGCGCGAGGAGGGAGCCGGGGAGCATGCCTGCCGATCTCGCCGTCCTGGGGCCCGGACGCCTGGCGCTGCCTGCCGCACGGGCCGCCACCGCCGCTGGCATCCAGACCGTCGCCGTGATCCCGGAGCCCCGCGCGGCGGCCGGCCTGAACGCGGGACGCCCGCCCGCCGGCGGGCCCCTCACCGCCCCGGAGCTGCGCCGCATGCTGGCCGCCGGCTTCTCCGCGACGAGCGACCCGGCGGCGCTGTGGCGGGTGCGGACGGCACTGGTCTGCGCGCCCGGCGCCGAGGACGCCCGGGAGGCGGCCTGGGTGCTGGGGCCGCGGCTGCGGCCCGGCTCGCTCGTCGTCCTCCAGTCGCCCGGCGAGCCCGGGCTGACCCGGCAGGTGCTGCTGCCGCTGCTGGAGGAGGCGTCGGGGCTGCGCGCGGGACGGGGCTTCCACCTCGCCTGCGCCCTGGAGCGGCCGGAGCGCGGCACGCCGTCCGCCCGCGCCGCGCGCGTCATCGGCGGCCTGACGCCCGCCTGCACGGAGGCCGCCGCCGCGTTCTACGCGCGGCTGGCCGACGGCCGGGCGGCCGGCCGCCGCGCGACGGGCGACAAGGTCATCCGCGCCCGGGGCATCGCCGAGGCCGAGACGCTCGCCGCGCTGGAGGCCAATCTGCGGCACGTCACCACGGCCCTGGTCAACGAGACGGCGATGCTCTGCCACGACCTCGGCATCGACCTGTGGGACGTGCTGCGCTGCGCCGAGGCCCGGCTGACCGGTGCCGCGGCGGCGCTGCGGCCGGGCCCTGCCCCAGCGGACGCGGCCGGACCGGTGAATCCGGGCGGCCGGCTCACCCTCGTCGGCCGGGCTAAGAGCATCAACGCCCGCATGCCCGGCTACGTCACCGACCGCGCCGCCGCCCTGCTGAACGAGCACGGCAAGTCGGCGCGCGGCGCCCGCGTGCTGCTGCTGGGCGTCTCCGGGCACGACGGCGCGCCCGGCGAGCCGGACCCCGCCGCCGCCGAGATCGCGGCCGGGCTGCGGCAGCTCGGCGCCGACCTCGGCTTCCACGACCCGCGCCTGCCGCGCTGGCAGGTCGCCGGGCGTCCCGTGGCCCGGGCGGCCTCGCCGTACGAGGCGGCAGCCGACGCCGACCTGACGCTGCTGCTGGCTCCGCACAGCGTGTACGACCTCCAGGGGCTCGCCGCCAAGGCCCAGCTGCTGTTCGACACCCGCGGCGTCACGCCGGCGGGGACGGCGCACCGCCTGTAGCCGTGCCGGACTGGCCGTCTCCCCGGCCGGGGCCGGGCGGTCAGCGGCCGGGCGCGACGGTGACCTCGACGCGCTGGAACTCCTTCAGCTCCGAGTAGCCCGTCGTCGCCATGGCCCGGCGCAGGGCGCCGAAGAAGTTCATGGCGCCGTCCGGGCGGTACGACGGCCCGGTGAGGATCTCCTCCGTCGTGCCCACGGTCCCCAGCCGCACCTTCTTGCCGCGCGGCAGCTCCTCGTGGACCGCCTCCATGCCCCAGTGGTGGCCGCGCCCCGGCGCGTCCGTGGCCCGCGCCAGCGGCGAGCCCATCATCACGGCGTCCGCCCCGCAGGCGATCGCCTTCGGCAGGTCGCCGGACCAGCCGACCCCGCCGTCCGCGATGACGTGCACGTACCGGCCGCCGGACTCGTCCAGGTAGTCGCGGCGCGCGGCGGCCACGTCCGCCACGGCGGTCGCCATCGGCACCTGGATGCCCAGCACGTTCCGCGTGGTGTGCGCCGCGCCGCCGCCGAAGCCGACGAGCACCCCGGCCGCGCCGGTCCGCATCAGGTGCAGCGCCGCCTGGTACGTGGCGCAGCCGCCGACGATCACCGGGACGTCCAGCTCGTAGATGAACTGCTTGAGGTTGAGCGGTTCCGCCCGGCCCGAGACGTGCTCCGCCGAGACCGTGGTGCCCCGGATGACGAACAGGTCCACCCCGGCGTCGACGACGGCCTTCGAGAACTGCGCCGTGCGCTGCGGCGACAGCGCGGCGGCCGTGACGACGCCGGCCTCACGCACCTGGCGGATGCGCTCGAAGATCAGCTCCTCCCGCACCGGCGCGGCGTAGATCTCTTGCAGGCGCCGGTTGGCCTCGGCCTCGTCCAGCTCCCTGATCTCCTCGAGCAGCGGCTGCGGGTCGTCGTACCGGGTCCACAGCCCCTCAAGGTTGAGCACGCCGAGACCGCCGAGCTGGCCGATGCGGATCGCCGTCTCCGGGGAGACCACCGAGTCCATCGGCGCGGCGAGGAACGGCAGCTCGAAGCGGTAGGCGTCGATCTGCCAGGCGATCGACACCTCCTCCGGGTCACGCGTCCGCCGGCTGGGCACCACGGCGATGTCGTCGAAGGCGTAGGCCTGCCTGCCGCGCTTGCCGCGCCCGATCTCGATCTCAGTCACGTCATTCCTCCAGGAGCACCTGCGTGAAGTCCACGACGTGGATGACGAGGACGAGCAGGAGACCGTCACTCACCACGTACTCAACGGCGATGTTCGGCGTCAGCGCGAGGGACCTGGTGGACTCGTCGTCCGAGACCGCCACGGACATCTTCGGCCTGGGGTCCTGGGCGAGGACCGCGAGGCCCCGTTCGAGGAGGGCCCGGCGGTCGGCCGGGAGCTCGTCCCGGACACGCGCCGCCTCCTCGCTGAATTTCACCGAGTGGAGCATCAGGCTATCCGCTCAGCGTCCGGAGTAGTTCGGCGCCTCCGTCGTCATCTGGATGTCGTGCGGGTGGCTCTCCTTGAGCCCGGCGGCGGTGATCCGCACGAAGCGGCCCTTTTCCTTGATCTCCTGGATGGTGGTGCCGCCGAGGTAGTACATCGACTGGTGCAGGCCGCCGACCAGCTGGTGCACCACCGACGCCAGCGGGCCGCGGTAGGGCACCTGGCCCTCGACGCCCTCGGGGATCAGCTTGTCGTCGTCGCCGATCTCGTCCTGGAAGTAGCGGTCCTTGGAGTAGGAACGCCGGTCGCCGCGCGACTGCATCGCGCCGAGCGAGCCCATGCCCCGGTAGGACTTGTACTGCTTGCCGTTGATGAACAGCAGCTCGCCCGGGGACTCCTCGCACCCGGCCAGCAGGCTGCCCAGCATGACCGTGTCGGCGCCCGCGACCAGGGCCTTGGCGATGTCGCCGCTGTACTGCAGGCCGCCGTCGCCGATGACCGGGATGCCCGCCTCGCGGGCGGCGAGCGACGCCTCGTAGATGGCCGTGACCTGCGGCACGCCGATGCCCGCGACGACGCGGGTGGTGCAGATGGAGCCGGGGCCGACGCCGACCTTGATGCCGTCCACCCCGGCGTCGACGAGGGCCTGGGCGGCGTCGCGGGTGGCGACGTTCCCGGCGACGACGTCGACGCGGTCGCAGTTGGACTTGATCTTCTCGGCCATGTCGGCGACCAGGCGGGAGTGACCGTGCGCGGTGTCCACGACGATGAAGTCGGCGCCCGCCTCGATCAGCGCCTGGGCACGGTCGAAGGCGTCACCGGTCACGCCGACCGCGGCGCCGACGATGAGCCGCCCCTCCGCGTCCTTGGCCGCGCGCGGGTACTTCTCGGCCTTGACGAAGTCCTTGACGGTGATCAGGCCGTGCAGCTTGCCCTCGGCGTCCACCAGCGGCAGCTTCTCGATCTTGTGCTTCCGCAGCAGCTCCATGGCGGCCTCGCCGGAGATGCCGACCGGGCCGGTGACCAGCGGCATCGGCGTCATCACCTCGTGCACGCGCCGCTCGCGGTCGGGCTCGAACGCCATGTCGCGGTTGGTGACGATGCCGAGCAGCTTCCCGGACTCGTCGGTGACCGGCACGCCGCTGATGCGGAACCGGGCGCACAGCTCGTCCGCGTCACGCAGCGTCGCGTCGGGGCGGATGGTGATCGGGTCGGTCACCATGCCCGACTCTGACCGCTTGACCCGGTCGACCTGGGCGGCCTGCTCCTCGATGGACAGGTTCCGGTGGAGCACCCCGGCGCCGCCCTGGCGGGCCATGGCGATGGCCATGCGGGCCTCGGTGACCTTGTCCATGGCCGCGGAGAGCAGCGGGATGTTCACCGTCACGTTGCGCGAGAGCCGGGAGGTGGTGTCGATGTCCTGCGGCGCCATGTCGGAGGGCCCCGGCAGCAGGAGCACGTCGTCGAAGGTCAGCCCCAGGGCCGCGAACTTTTCCGGCACTCCCGTGACGTCGTCAGTCATGGCAGGTCTTCCCGCACCTCTCGCGATCTGTGTGTGGTGGCACCCCCGAACCGGGCTGTCCATGCTACGGCCTCACGCCGGCAGCCCCGTCCGGGCCGTCCGGCCCGTGAGCACTGCTCACGACGGGCGGCGGCCGCGCATTCCCCGTGGTTCCCCGTGCCCCCGGCACCTCCGTGCCCGCCGGACCCTGCCCGCCCGGCGGGCACGGGCACGTCCTCAGGCAGCTACCGCCGTGGGCCGAGCGCCGGACGGGCACCACACGGCGGTGCCCGCCGCGGCATGGCCGGCGTCAGCGCCCGGCGAGCGCGCGGAGCCGGCTCAGCGCCCGGTGCTGGGCGACGCGCACCGCGCCCGGCGACATCCCCAGCATCCGCCCGGTCTCCTCGGCGGTCAGGCCGACGGCCACCCGCAGCAGCAGCAGCTCGCGCAGGTGCCGCGGCAGGTTGGCCAGCAGCTTGCGGGCCCACTCCGCGTCGCTGCTCAGCAGGGCGTGTTCCTCGGGCCCCAGCGAGTCGTCCGGCCGCTCGGGCATCTCGTCCGACGGCACGGCCCAGCTTCCCCCGTGGCGCAGCGCGGCCCGTTGCAGGTCCGCGATCTTGTGCTGCGCGATCGCGACGACGAACGCGTCGAACGGCCGCCCGGTGTCCCGGTACCTCGGCAGCGCGCAGAGCACCGCCAGGCAGACCTCCTGTGCGAGGTCATCCACGAAGTGCCGCGCCTCCACCGGCAGGCGGGCCAGACGGACCCGGCAGTACCGCAGCGCCAGCGGATGCACGTGGGCCAGCAGGTCGTGCGTGGCCTGGGCGTCCCCCTCGGCCGCGCGGTGGACGAGCGCGCCGATCACGGAGGCATCGTCATCGCGCATCGGTCCATGGTGCACCGACCCCTCCCGCTCCGCGCCGTCGCGTGCCGAGTTGTGCACCGAAGCGTTATGAGCGGATCCGCCGTGTGCGTCGCCGCAGGCGGCGGCGGGAGCGCCGACCGCCGTCATCCGGGTCGTGTTCCGGGTCATGTCTGGGCACTCCCCTCGCACCTAACCGGCTCGTCCCCGTTGAGCGTCATGCTTCAAGCATGCGGCAACGCCGGATCTTTTGCGGCGGGGCCGGGGAGGGCAGGAACTTCCGGACGGGGCGGCCCGGCCGCCCCGTCCGGCTCAGCGGACCAGACCCCAGCGGAAGCCGAGGGCGACGGCGTGCGCCCGGTCCGAGGCGCCGAGCTTCTTGAACAGCCGCCTGGCGTGCGTCTTCACCGTGTCCTCCGACAGGAACAGCTCGCGGCCGATCTCCGCGTTGGACCGGCCGTGGCTCATCCCCTCGAGCACCTGGATCTCGCGCGCGGTGAGCGTCGGCGCGGCCCCCATGTCCGAGGAACGGAGCCGGCGCGGGGCCAGCCGCCACGTCGGGTCGGCCAGCGCCTGCGTCACGGTGGCGCGCAGCTCGGCGCGCGAGGCGTCCTTGTGCAGGTAGCCGCGTGCCCCGGCGGCGACGGCCAGCGCCACGCCGTCGAGATCCTCGGCGACGGTCAGCATGATGATGCGGGCGCCGGGATCGGCGGAGAGCAGCCGCCGGACGGTTTCAACGCCCCCCAGGCCGGGCATCCGGACGTCCATCAGAATCAGATCGGAGCGGTCGGCGCCCCAGCGGCGGAGGACTTCCTCGCCGTTGGCCGCCGTCGTGACCCGTTCGACGCCGGGCACCGTCGCGACCGCGCGGCGCAGCGCCTCCCGGGCGAGCGGGGAGTCGTCGCAGACGAGGACGGAAGTCATGGCCGTCCTCCGCAGCTGATGCGCATCACCTTGAGCCTCCAGGCAGTTATGTGTCTCACCGGTCGCGGTTGACCGCCCCGAGCCCGCACGGAACCGCGCTCTACGTCAACCGCCTACGCCCTCTCAACGACGGTCACCCGAAAGAGTTACGGTCGCCAGCCCTCCGGGATACGCAGGGTGCACGAGGCGGTCACAGCGGATCACGGCCCCGGACAGCGGGACACACCCGTTCGCCATTTGCCGGTTTTTGACCTTTTTGCCCTTCTCGAGATGACTAAGACTATATTCGGCTGGTAGTCATATTTACATCCGCTTCCGCAGTCTCGATGGGACACCGTCATGGCAGATTTCTCCCGGCTTCCGGGCCCGAACGCCGACCTGTGGGACTGGCAGCTCCTCGCGGCCTGCCGGGGCGTGGACAGCTCGCTGTTCTTCCACCCCGAGGGAGAACGCGGCGCGGCGCGCAGCGCTCGCGAGGAGGCGGCCAAGGAGGTATGCATGCGCTGCCCCGTCCGCTCCGAGTGCGCCGCACACGCCCTGTCCGTGCGCGAGCCCTACGGGGTGTGGGGCGGGCTGACCGAGGACGAGCGCGAGGAGCTGCTCGGCCGCGCCAGGCGCGATCTGGCACGCTCGAAGTCCGCGCAGGCCGCGAAGCGTTAGCGGTCCGCGGCGTCCTCGGCCTACCGTCGTCGCATGACGACAGCTTTGGTGACGGGATCCACGGCCGGGATCGGCGCCGCGTTCGCCCAGCGGCTGGCACGCGACCGCCACGACCTGGTGCTGGTCGCCAGGAACACGGACGCGCTGCGGCGCCAGGCCGCCGACCTGCACGACCGGCACGGCATCGAGGCGGAGGTGCTCACGGCCGACCTCGCCGAGGAAGAGGGCATCGCGGCCGTCGAGGCACGGCTGGCCGACGCCACCCGGCCCGTCGAGACGCTCATCAACAACGCGGGCTTCGGCCTGAAGGGCCGCTACCTGAACGTCCCGCTGGCGGATGAGCTGCGGATGATCAAGGTGCACTGCGAGGCGGTGCTCCGCCTGACCTCGGCCGCCGTCCCCGGGATGCGGCGCCGGGGGCGGGGGCAGGTGGTGAACGTGGCCTCGGTCGCCGCGTTCGTGCCGCGCGGCACCTACGGGGCGTCGAAGGCGTGGGTGGTGCAGTTCACGATGGGCGCGGCGCGGGACCTGGCGGGCAGCGGAGTGCGGCTGATGGCGCTGTGCCCGGGCTTTGTGCGGACGGAGTTCCACGAGCGGGCGGGGATGCGGACGGACCGGATCCCGCGCTGGATGTGGCTGAACGCGGACCGGGTGGTGGACACCGCCCTGCGCGATCTGGCGCGGAACAAGCAGGTGTCGGTGCCGGGCGCCCGCTACAAGATACTGCTGGGCGCGTCGAAGCTGCTGCCCCGCGGCGTCCTCGGCAACGTCTCCGCGCGGGCCGGCCGCAGCTACGGCCCCCGCCGGGCGGAGGACTGACCGGCGTTAGGCGGCGGCCCGGGCACACGCACGACGACGGCGGCCCCGCCGCGCGGGGCCGCCGTCGCTGAACAGGCACCGACAGACGCTCAGTGACGCCGTCAGACGGAGTAACGCGAGGTCAGTGCACGTGGCCGTGGCCGTGACCGGCGGCCTGGCCCTCCGGCTCCTCCTCCTTCTTCTCCACGACCAGCGTCTCGGTGGTCAGCAGCAGCGAGGCGATGGACGCCGCGTTCTCCAGCGCCGAGCGCGTGACCTTCACCGGGTCGATGACACCGGCCTTGACCAGGTCGCCGTACTCACCGGTGGCGGCGTTGAAGCCCTGGCCCTTCTCCTGCTCCGCGACCTTGGCGGTGATGACGTAGCCCTCCAGGCCCGCGTTCTCGGCGATCCAGCGCAGCGGCTCGGCGGCGGCGCGGCGCACGATCGCGACGCCCGTGGCCTCGTCGCCGGTGCGGCCCAGGCCGTCGGCCAGCACCTTGGAGGCGTGGACCAGGGAGGCGCCACCGCCGGGCACGATGCCCTCCTCGACGGCCGCGCGGGTGGCGGAGATGGCGTCCTCCAGGCGGTGCTTCTTCTCCTTCAGCTCCACCTCGGTGGCGGCACCGACGCGGATGACGCACACGCCGCCCGCCAGCTTCGCCAGCCGCTCCTGGAGCTTCTCGCGGTCCCAGTCGGAGTCGGTGGTCTCGATCTCGGCCCTGATCTGGGCGACGCGCGCCTCGATGTCCTCGGCCTTGCCCGCGCCGTCGACGATCGTCGTGTCGTCCTTGGTGACGGTCACACGGCGGGCGGTGCCGAGCACCTCCAGGCCGACCTGGTCGAGCTTGAGGCCGACCTCCTCGGAGATCACGGTGGCGCCGGTCAGCGTCGCCATGTCGCCCAGCATCGCCTTGCGGCGGTCACCGAAGCCGGGGGCCTTGACGGCGACGGAGTTGAAGGTGCCGCGGATCTTGTTGACCACGAGGGTGGACAGGGCCTCACCCTCGACGTCCTCGGCGATGATCAGCAGCGGCTTCGAGGAGCCCGCCTGCATGATCTTCTCCAGCAGCGGCAGCAGGTCCTGGATCGCCGAGATCTTGCCCTGGTGGATGAGGATGTACGGGTCGTCGAGGACGGCCTCCATGCGCTCCTGGTCGGTGACCATGTAGTGCGACAGGTAGCCCTTGTCGAAGGCCATGCCCTCGGTGAAGTCCAGCTCCAGGCCGAAGGTCTGCGACTCCTCGACGGTGATGACACCGTCCTTGCCGACCTTGTCCATGGCCTCGGCGATCAGCTCGCCGACCCGCTTGTCCTGGGCGGACAGCGCGGCGACGGCGGCGATGTCCTCCTTGGAGTCGATGGGACGTGCGCTCTCGCGCAGGTCCTTGGCCATGGCCTCGACGGCGGCGTCCATGCCGCGCTTGAGCCCGGCGGGGGAGGCACCGGCGGCGACGTTGCGCAGGCCCTCGCGGACGAGCGCCTGGGCCAGCACGGTGGCGGTGGTGGTGCCGTCACCGGCGACGTCGTTGGTCTTGGTCGCCACCTCTTTCACGAGCTGGGCGCCGAGGTTCTCGTACGGGTCCTCGGTCTCCACCTCGCGGGCGATGGTGACACCGTCGTTGGTGATGGTGGGCGCGCCGAACTTCTTGTCGATGACGACGTTCCGGCCGCGCGGACCGATGGTCACCTTCACGGCGTCGGCCAGCTTGTTCACACCGCGCTCGAGGGCGCGGCGGGCGTCCTCATCGAACTTCAGGATCTTGGCCATGGATGTGGGTGTCCCTCGTGGTTGTCTCGTGACTGGGGGTAAACGAACCGCGCCCCGGCCCCGGCCGTCGAGGTGACGCGGGTTGCCCGGGGCGCGGCTGCGGAAGCGTCGGCTGCCCTTACTTCTCGATGATGGCGAGCACGTCGCGCGCGGAGAGGACGAGGTACTCCTCGTTGTTGTACTTCACCTCGGTACCGCCGTACTTGCTGTACAGGACGACGTCGCCCACCTTGACGTCGAGCGGAAGGCGGTTGCCGTCCTCGAAGCGGCCCGGGCCCACGGCCAGGACGGTGCCCTCCTGGGGCTTCTCCTTGGCGGTGTCCGGGATGACCAGGCCCGAGGCCGTGGTCTGCTCGGCGTCGAGCGGCTGGACCACGATGCGGTCCTCAAGCGGCTTGATGGCAACCTTGGAACTGGCGGTCGTCACGATCCGACCTCCCCCTTCGGAGATCTCACGGGGTCTTGTCTGTCTGGATGGATGGCGACCTGGTGGACCCGTCGTCGCGGGTGCCGGATCCGCCCGTCGCGCGTGTAACGTTGGCACTCGGCTATCGAGAGTGCCAGCGTCGAGATTAGGCCCCTCGTTAGCACTCAGTCAACCAGAGTGCCAGCGCGGCGGGGGCGCGCGCCGGGGCGCCGCGCGGCGGCTGCCAGCGGCGGATCAGCGGCGGTCCGCAGCGGTTTCCCGCCCCGTCACCAGGCCCGCCGCCAGCGGTTTTCCGGGGATGCCCCGGAAGGGTCCCAGAGCCGGCTCAGAGATAGTCGTCGAGCCGCGCGAGCGCGAAACCCTGCCGGGTCACCTCGTCGATCACCCGCCTGAGCACGTCCGTCATCGTGCCGTCCCAGTGCTCCTCGCCGCGGAAGTGCGTGAGGATGATGTCGCCCGGATGGAACCGCTGGTCCGCGCGCCGCCATTCGATGCGGTCGGGAAACGCCTCCTCGGCCCACAGCGGCACGGCCTCGATGCCGCACGCGGCGGCGGCGCGGAGCGTGTCGTAGTTGTAGGCGCCGTAGGGCGGCCGGAACAGCTCCGGGCGCTCCCCGATCTCCGCGGCGAGCCGGTCCTGCTGGCCGCAGATCTCGCGCTCCTGCTCCTCGTAGCTCAGCCGGGGCATCTCGTTGTGGTTCAGGGTGTGATTGTGGAGATCCACGCCCTGGTCGTGCGCCTGGCGGAAGTAGTCGTAGTCCTCGCGCGCCAGGTAGTCGGAGAGGAAGCCCGTGGCGGGCACGTCCAGCTCGTCCAGCATCCGCAGGAGTTCGGGGTCTTTCTCGGCGCCGTCGTCGATGGTCAGGAAGACGACCGGGTCGTCGGTGGGGACGCGCGTGAGGACGGGTGGCAGGCCGGGGGCGGCCAGCTGGCCCGGTTCGGCGACGAGACCGGGCTTCTCCTCGGGCGCGGGGGGCGGCGGAGGGCGGAGCGGGACCTGGCGCAGTCCCCACGTCCCCGCCGCGGTGATGCGCGCTTGTTCGGCGTGCGCCAGGCGCTCGGCGTACGCGCTCAGCGCGTAGGCGGCGCTTTGCGCCTGCACGCGCTGCGCCACGCCGAGCGGGAGCCCTGCCGCGGCGTGGGGGGCGCCGGGCGCCGGGGCGCCGCCCTCGCCGTCGACGCCCGCGTCTGAGCCGGTGACCGGGCCAGTCACCGCGCCGGGATTCGCCTGCGGCGCGGGGGCCGGAGTCACCCCGGCGCGCGGGCCCGCCGCCGCGGGCAGCCCGGGCGCGGCGGCGCAGGCGCCGTCGCCCTGGGGCGCCTTGCCGCCGGGCGCCAGCCGCTCCGCGTAGGCGCGCACCGCGCACGCCGCCTCGCGCAGCCACGGCCCGGTCGCCGCGGTGACCGGGACAGTGACCGGGGCAGTGACCGGGACAGTGACCGGGGCAGGGTTCCCGGCAGTGCCCCAGGCAGCGGCCGGGATGGTGACCGGGTTCGCGGCCCCAAGGTCCGCGGGCGGCGCTGCACCGGCGAGGGCACCGCCGGGAGGGCCGGGCGCGTGGCTGACCGCCGGGGGCGGGCGCCATGACGGGACGTCCGGCGGACCGGTGGCGATCGCCTGCGACTGGAGCCCCGCGGCGGCGCACGCGACGGCGAACACGCCCACGAGCCGACGCGGACGGCGGGTGCCGTGGTGAGGACGGGATGCGGGGTACGGGGGAGGCGCGGCGTCCCGGCGAGCGGCACAGGCATCTTGTCCTACTTGTCCGATAATCTCCATGGCGTGGGATGCTTCCATCCGGCGTCCCGCTCCCCCGGCACGCCACTCCGTCGCCGCGCGAGAATGACCCGTGTGGCCGCATCTGACGACTCCCCCGCCGCCGAGGCGTTCCGCGACCTGCTGACCGAGCGCGGGCAGCGCCTGCTGGCTGACCTCAGGGACCTCGCGCCCGGCGAGGAACTGGCCGCCGCCACCCGCCTGCGGCGCGACCACCCGGCACCGCTGGTGGCCGCCGCGCTCACCCAGGCCCGGCTGCGGCAGCGGGCGGCGGCGAAGTTCGGTGGCGACGCGGCGTCCATGTACTTCACGCCCGACGGCGTCGAGCAGGCCACGCGCGGCTCCGTCGCCGGCTGGCGGGCCAGCCGGCTGACCGCCCTCGGCGCGCGGCGCGTGGCCGACCTGTGCTGCGGGATCGGCGGCGACGCCGTGGCGCTGGCGCGTGCGGGCTGCGAGGTGCTGGCCGTGGACCGCGATCCGCTCACCTGCGCCATCGCCGAGGCCAACGCGGCGGCGCTCGGCCTGGCCGACCGCGTCACCGTGCGGTGCGCGGACGCGGCGGACGTCGACCTGACGGGCTGGGACGCGGTGTTCCTGGATCCGGCGCGGCGGGGCGGGCGCGGCCGCGTCTTCGACCCGGAGGCGTACGCGCCGCCGCTGTCCCGGGCCGTGGCCCTTGCCAGACGCGCGCCCCTCGCGGCGCTCAAGGTCGCCCCGGGCCTGCCGCACGAGGCCGTGCCCCAGGGCGCCGAGGCGGAGTGGGTCTCGGCCGGCGGGGACGTGAAGGAGGCCGTGCTGTGGTTCGGCACGGGCGGCGGCGGCCCGTCCGGACCGCGCCGCGCGACGCTGCTGCCGGGCCCGCACACGCTGACCGGCACCGGCCCCGCCGCGCCAGTGGGCCCGCTGGGCCGCTACCTGTACGAGCCGGACGGCGCCGTGATCCGCGCCGGGCTGGTCGCCGAGGCGGCCCGGCTCCTCGGCGGACGGCTCGCGGACCCGTCGATCGCCTACGTGACGGCGGACCGCCCGCGCGAGACGCCGCTCGCCACCGGTTACGAGATCACCGACGCCCTGCCGTTTCACCTCAAACGCCTGCGCGCACTGCTGCGCGAGCGCCGGGTCGGCACCCTCACCATCAAGAAGCGCGGCTTCGCGATCACCCCGGAGGAGCTCCGGTCGAAGCTGCGTCTGGCCGGAGCGAACTCCTGCACGCTCATCCTCACGCGCGTGGCGGGCGCCCGCATGATGCTGCTGGCGCAGCCCCTGCGGGCGTAGCCCCCGTCCTTGCGGGCTCACCTCCGCGACACACTTGAGCGGTTGGCGGGCTCGGCGCTGACACAGCGCCAGCCGGAAGCACCCAGCAACGCTGTGAACGCTGTGAGGGAGGGACCGTGATACACCCCGACTCATCCGCTGCCCGCGTCATCCGGCGCACGCCGTCGCTGCCCGGGACCGGAGGTGCCGCGTGAGCGAGGGCGGGATCCTGGCGGGCAAGGCCGCCGTCGTGACCGGCGGGTCGCGGGGGATCGGACGGGCGATCGTCGAGCGGCTGTGCCGGGACGGCGCGGACGTAGTCTTCTCCTACGTCTCTGGCGCCGGCAGCGCCGACGAGGTGGCGCGCGCCACGGCGGGCCGGGCCCGGGCCGTGCGGGCCGACCTGGCCGAACCCGAGGCCGCCGAGCAGCTGATGGCACAGGCCGAGGAACGGCTCGGCGGCCTCGACATCCTCGTGAACAACGCCGCCGTCCCCTTCTCCCCTGCCCCGCTGGCCGAGACCGAGGCGGCGGACTTCGACCGCGTGATGGCCGTGAACGCGCGAGCCGCGTTCCTCACCCTCCGCTACGCCGCCCGGCACATGCGCGACGGCGGGCGGATCGTGAACGTCTCGACGATGAACACCGTGCGCCCCGCCCCCGGCATCAGCCCCTACGTCGCCAGCAAGGGCGCGCTCGAGCAGCTCACGGCGGCCGCCGCCCTGGAGCTGGGCCCGCGCGCCATCACCGTGAACAGCGTCTCCCCCGGCGCGACCGACACGGACCTGCTCCGGTCCGTCAACCCGCCCGAGGCACTGGACCAGGTCGCCAGGCTGACGCCGCTGGGGCGGCTCGGCCAGCCGGCCGACATCGCCAGCGTCGTGGCGTTCCTCGTGGGGCCGGACGGCGGGTGGGTCACGGGCCAGAACCTGCGCGCCGCGGGCGGCCTGGTCTGACGGGCCAGGCCGCCGCCCGCGCCCGCCTCCCGGGCGAAGCGGCCGGGGCCCGGAGCGGCCCCGGCCGTCCCGCGCCCGCGCCTGCCTGCGCCGCGCCCCGCGGCCCGGTTGTGCCCGTGAGAGCATGTCGGGGGGACGGACCGTGCGGGAGGGCGGCATGGCGGACGGCGGCGTGCGGGGACAGCGGGGCGGGGAGGACGAGCCCGCGCCGGAGCCGGTGTTCAGAAACGTCGAGGAGTTCGTCGTCTACCGCTTCCTTCCGGTGTACGTGCGCTCCGCCGAGGACGTCCGCTGGTGCGCCGAGTGGTGGCGGCATGCCGAGGCGGTCTCGCGGTTCACTGCGCTGTGGCACGCCTGGGAGGTGCTGCGGTGGGAGCCGGGGACCGGGATGGCGGTCTGGTACCGCGACCATCTCGACCTCCAGCTGCCCATCCTGCTGTCCCCCGAGGGGCCGTTCCGCGACTGCACCCCCCAGCGGCACGTCGACCGCAGCCCGCTGCCCTCGACGCCCGCGCCCGAGGGCTACTTCGAGGACGAGTGGTGACCGGGGCGGCGGACCGGGCGCGCCGGATGAGCCGGGTGCAGAACACCGCCCACGGCGTCCGCGGCCCGGTCGTCCAGGCCGGGGAGATCCACGGCGGCGTGTGGCTGACGCTGCCGGAGACCGGGCGCCATCCGCTGCGCGCGCTGTCCGGCCTGCCCGCCGCCCGCGACTGGGACCCGTTCCTCGCCGGGGTGCACCGCGCCAGGACCGGGCCCGGCGGCACCGGCCTGCCGGCGTACGTGCCGCGCGACATCGACGGGGAACTCCGCCGCCTGGTACGGGAGTCGGCGGCCCACGGCGGCCTGGTGCTGCTCGTCGGCCCGTCCACGGCGGGGAAGACGCGCGCGGCGTTCGAAGCCGTGCGCGACGTGCTGCCGGACCACCGGGTGCTCGCGCCCGATCCGGGTTCCGACCTCACCCAGCTGCCCGGACTCCACGACGCCGAACGGGACGTGGCGTGGCTGCTGTGGCTCGACGACCTTCAGTCGCACCTGGGTCCTGACGCGCTCAGCCCCGTGCTGCTCGACTGGCTCACGGGTACGCGCGTGCCCGTGGTGGCGACGCTGCGCACCCAGTACTACCGCGAGCTGCGCGAGTCCGGCGAGGCGCTGGGCATGCGGGTGGTCAACGCCGCCCGGCCGCTGCTGGTCAGCCGCGAGTGGTCCAGCGAGGAGCGGCGGCGCGCCGAAGCGACCGGCGACCCGCTGCTGGCGCAGGCGCTGCCGCACCGGGACTTCGGCGTGTCCGAGTACCTGGCGGCGGGCCCGGAGCTGCTGCGCGAGTGGCGGAGTGCCCGGATCCCGGCGGAGGAGGGCGGGCACCCGCGCGGCCACGCCCTGGTGGCGGCGGCCGTGGACCTGGCGCGCACCGGTCTGGCCTCGCCCGTGCCCCGGCGGCTGCTCGACCTGCTGCACGTCACCTACCTCGCGGGCATGGCCACGCTGCGGCCCGAGCCGCTGGACGAGGCGTGGGCGTGGGCGGTCCGGCAGCGGCTGGGCGCGGCGAGCCTGCTGGTGCCCGGCGACCTGGAGCAGTCGGTGTGGCGGGCGTTCGACTACCTGGTCGACGAGGCGCCGCCCGCCCGCGACGTCCCGGAGCTGGTGTGGGACACGGCGCTGGACCAGGCGAAGGACGGCGAGGAGCGGTGGCTGGTCGGCCGGACGGCCTGGCGGTCCGGTCACCCCCGGGTGGCGGAATCGGCGTGGCTGCCGCTGGCGGAGGCCGGTGACACCCGGGCCATGAGCGATCTGGCCGAGCTGCTGCGGGCGCGGGGCGATCTCGCCGGGGCCGACGCGTGGCTGGCGCGCGCGGCGGACGCCGAGAGCGACACGGCCATGTACGAGCTGGGCCTGGAGTATCTGCGGCAGAGCCCGTACCACCGCCGCAACGCCTTCGGCACGGGGTTCGCGGCGGTGCGCGCCCGGTACTGGTTCCGCCGGGCGGCGCAGGCGGGGCACGTCGAGGCGATGTACCAGCTGGGCAGGCTCCCCGGCCGGTGGGACGGCACGGACGAGGGGCCCGAGACGTGGCTGCGGCGCGCGGCCGAGGCGGGGCACGCCCGGGCCATGACCGAGCTGGCGCGGCGGCTGCGGCGGGACGGGGACCGCGAGGGCGCGGCGGCCTGGCTGGCGCGCGCGGCCGCGGCGCTGGACCCCGAGGGGATGCACCTGCTGGCGGCCAGCCTGCGGGAGCGGGGCGACGAGGAGGCGGCCGAGGCGTGGTTCGCGGCGGCGGCCGGGGCCGGCTATCCGCGGGCCGCGCACGCGCTGTCGGCGCTGCTGCGGGCACGCGGCGACGCGGAGGGCGCCGCGCGGATGCTGGAGCGCGCCGTGCGGCGCGAGCGGCGGGCCATCACGGACACGGTCGCGGCGTACACCCGCCAGCAGGGGCTGTGACCGGGCCGGGCACGCGCCGTCAGGCGACGCGGAACGGCTCGGCGTCGGCCTCGCGGAGCGCCAGGCCGTGCCCCGGCGCCGACGGGTCGGGCCGCACCGCGCCGTCGCGGACCGTCAGCGCGCCGTCGAACAGCAGCGTCTCGGCGTACTCGTGGTCGCGGAACCACTCCAGGTGGCGCAGCCCCGGCGTGGCGGCGGCGACGTGGGCGGCGAGGTTGGGGGCGCCGTGCCCGGAGACGTCGGTGCCGCGCTCCTGCGCGAGGGCCGCGGCGCGCCGCCACTCGCCGAAGCCGCAGCGGGTCACGTCGAGCTGGAGGCAGTCGACGGCCCCGGCGGCCAGCATGCGGTCGAAGTAGCGCGCGTCCTGGCCGTACTCGCCGGCCGTCACGTCCGCCGCCACCCGCTCGCGCACCGACCGCAGCCCGTCGAGGTCGTCGCAGGCCACCGGCTCCTCGTACCAGCTGACTCCCCATTCGGCCAGCCGCTCGCCGACCCGCACGGCGAGGTCAGCGGCGTAGCCGCCGTGCGCGTCGACGAACACCTCGGCGGCGGTGCCGACGGCGCGGCGGGCGCACGCGACGCGGCGCAGGTCCCGGTCGACGCCGCGGCCGAACCCCTCGCCGATCGGGATCTTGACCATCGTGATGCCGCGCGCCAGCCAGTCGTCCAGCTCGCCGAGCAGCCGGTGGTCGTCGAACGGCGTGAAGCCGCCGGAGCCGTAGACCGGCACCCGGTCGCGGGCGGCGCCGAACAGCCGGTACAGCGGCAGGTCCAGCAGCCGGGCGCTGGCGTCCCACAGGGCGGTCTCGACGGCGGCCAGGACGCGGGCGGCCGTGCCGGGACGGGCCCGGCCGGCGAGGGCGGCGCGCATCCGGTCCCGGGCGGCCGGGACGTCGCACGGGTCCGCTCCCCGCAGGGCACCCGCCAGCGGGCCCTGGAGCACCGGGACGCAGGAGGCGTCGGCGTAGGTGTAGCCCAGGCCCGTCACCCCGGCGGTGCGCAGCCGCACGACGACGACGGTGAGGGCGTCCCAGCCGAGGACCGTGCCGCCGTCGGGGACCGGGAGCGGCACCCGGTACGCGGCGGCCTCCACCGCCTCGACCGGGGCGGAGACCGCGGGTGCCGTCGTTGGTCCGCTGGCGGGGGCGGGCGCTATGTCGCCCATGAGGCGGCTCCGTTCAGTCGCGGTTCAGTCGCGGTTCAGTCGCGTCGGTCGCGCGTGACTCGCCGCATGGCTCGCGGCGCGGCCCGGGGGGCGGGCCGCTGCGGAAGGCCACGGGGAGAGCCGCGGTGTCATCCCCCCTGTGCCTTGGTATCACCGGTGGCCGTCCGGGACCCGCTGCCCTGGGCCGTCCGGGGGACGCGCCCCGGGCGCGGAGGCCACGCCGTGGCCGGTCAGGCGGGAGGAGACGGCTCGCGGCGGAAGCGCCAGCGGTGGACCGGGCGGTGCAGCAGCTCCGGTGGGGGGTCGGGAAGCTCGGGCACGGGCGCGGCGAGGTCGCCGGTGTCCCACCAGGTGATGACCAGCACGCGGTCGGGGTCGGCCGTGAACGTCTCGCGCCGCGCGGGCGGCGGGGTGAGCTGCTGGGCCCGGGCCCAGGCGAGCAGCTCAGCGCCGGCGCCGGCGCGGGCGCGGGCCTCCCACATCAGGGCGATCGTCACGCGCGCTCCGCGGGCTCAGGCCGGGGCTCGTACAGGTTGGTGCGGCTGATCTCGTGCACATGCTCGTGGCCGCCGCCCTGGCGGCCCTGGCTGCTGTGGCTGTGCGGCCCGGGCACGTGCGGCTGGGTGACCGGCAGCGAGGAGTCGGCGGGCAGGTCGAACGCGGAGGCGGCCCGGCCCCGCGCCACCATCTCGGCGCCGAGCGCGGCGACCATCGCGCCGTTGTCCGTGCACAGCTTCGGGCGCGGCACCCGCAGCCGGATCCCGGCGGCCTCGCACCGCTCCTCGGCCATGGCCCGCAGCCGCGAGTTGGCCGCCACGCCGCCGCCGATCATCAGGTGGTCGACGCCCTCGTCCTTGCAGGCCCGGATCGCCTTGCGCGTCAGCACGTCCGTGACGGCTTCCTGGAACGAGGCGGCCACGTCCGCGACCGGCACGTCCTCGCCCGCCGCGCGCCGCGTCTCCACCCAGCGCGCCACGGCCGTCTTCAGCCCCGAGAACGAGAAGTCGTACGGGGCGTCCCTCGGCCCGGTCAGCCCGCGCGGGAAGCGGATGGCGTCCGGGTCGCCCTCGCGGGCCCACCGGTCGATGACCGGCCCGCCGGGGAAGCCCAGGCCCAGCACCCGCGCCACCTTGTCGAACGCCTCGCCCGCCGCGTCGTCGATGGTCGCGCCCAGCGGCCGGACGTCCGCGGTGATGTCCGGCGCCAGCAGCAGCGAGGAGTGGCCGCCCGAGACCAGCAGCGCCATCGTCGGCTCCGGCAGCGGCCCGTGCTCCAGCTGGTCCACGCAGACGTGCGAGGCCAGGTGGTTCACGCCGTACAGCGGCTTGCCCAGCGCGTACGCGTACGCCTTGGCCGCCGAGACGCCCACCAGCAGCGCCCCGGCGAGCCCGGGCCCGGCCGTCACGGCGATGCCGTCGAGGTCGCCGGGGGCCACGCCCGCCTCGGCCAGGGCGCGCTTGATCGTGGGAACCATCGCCTCCAGGTGCGCGCGGCTGGCGATCTCGGGGACGACGCCGCCGTATCTGGCGTGGGCGTCCACGCTGGAGGCGACGGCGTCGGCGAGCAGGGTGTGCCCGCGCACGATGCCGACGCCGGTCTCGTCGCAGGACGTCTCGATGCCGAGCACCAGCGGCTCGTCAGCCATGTCGCACCTTCACGGAAGTCATCGTTCAGTGTTCTCCCCGCGTGTCGTCGCCCGCGGGCCCGCCCCGGCGCATCACCAGGGCGTCGTGGCCGCCGGGCTGGTAGTAGCCGCGGCGGACGCCGAGCGGCGCGAAGCCGAACCGCTCGTACAGCCGCCGGGCGCGGTCGTTGTCCACCCGCACCTCCAGGAACACCTCCCGGCAGCCGAAGTCCTCCTCGGCCGCCCGCAGCAGCTCCGCCAGCAGCCGCGCGCCCAGCCCCCGGCCCTGCCGCCGCGGCGCCACGGCGATGGTCTGCACGTCGCCCGCGTCCCCGGCCGCCGCCAGCCCGGCGTATCCGGCCAGGGTGCCGTCCGGGTCCCGGGCCAGCACGTAGTGGCGGGTGCGGCGCGGCCCCCTGGCGTGCGCGAGCTCGGACCAGAACATGCCCGGGGTCCAGGCGTCCTCGGGGAACAGCTCCCGTTCCAGGGCCAGCACGTCGTCCAGGTCCCACCAGCGCAGCTCCGCCAGCGGCGGCAGCCCGGCCGGCTCCCCCGCGGGCCCCGCGGTCCCGGTCGCGCCGCCGGTCATGACCTGAGGACCGCCTTGTACCCGGCGGGCACCCGGGCGTCGGGCCGGCGCAGGTACAGCGGCAGCGGCTCGTCCAGCGGCTCGCCGGCGCCGAGCCGTTCGGCGGCCAGCGCGGCCAGCGCGGCGGCCGAGGCGTGGCCCGGCAGATCGCCCCGGGCGGCGGGGAACGCGTCCGGGTACAGCTGCGCGCCCTCTCCCACGGCCGTCAGCGACGCCGCCTCGGCGGGCACGTCGGCGGGCCGGTCCACGGCGGGCCCGGCCACCCGGGTACGGGCGTCGGCGTAGCGGGCCCAGTACACCTCCTTGCGCCGGGCGTCGGTGGCCACGGTGAACGGCCCCGCCACCCCGGCGAGGCCCGCCGCGTACGCGATGCCGTCCAGCGTGCACAGGCCGTGCACCGGCAGGCCGCGCGCGGCGCCGATCGCGGCGGCCGTGGCGAGGCCGACGCGCAGCCCCGTGTACGGCCCCGGCCCGGTGCCCGCGACGAGCGCCGTGACGTCGTCCAGGCTCCGGCCCGCCTCGGCCAGCACCCGGTCGATGGCCGGGAGCAGCAGCTCTCCGTGGCGCCTGGCGTCCACCTGCGCGGCGGCGGCCAGCACGCGCGTGCCGTCGTGCAGGGCGGCGGTGACGGCGGGGGTCGCGGTGTCGAGTGCGAGCAGCAGCACGCCTGCAAGCCTACGGCCAGCTGAGGGACACCCGGTGCCCTGGTAGCGTCAGTAAGGTTCGGCACTCCTGGGGGCACCCGGCCTCACGGGCCGGTACGCGCACAGCCGGACAGCACGGACGGACGATACAGACGGACATACAGACGGACATACAGACGGAAAGGCGGTGGGCAGGTGACACGTCGTTCCGCGGGCACACGTCCCGGAGTCGTAGTGACCGGCCTCACGGCGGCGGCGCTGGCCGTCGTGGCCTTCTTCGCGTACCAGGCCTCGGCGGCCGAGGACCGGCCGCCCGCCGCGTCCGGTGACCAGGAGACCCCGGCCGGGGAGCGGGGCGGCTCCGGCGGGGAGGGCGGCCAGCCCGAGACGCCCGCGCTGCCGCCGGAGTCCGGCGAGGGACGCCGGGTGGTGTACTCGCTGGAGCAGGACCGGGTGTGGCTGGTGGACATCAGCGAGGACGGCACCGGCGAGGTCGTCACCGAGACCTACGAGGTCTTCCCCAGCGCCGTCGACCCGGCGCCCGGCGAGTACGAGGTGACCTCGCGGACCGCGGAGATCACCGGATCCGACGGGGTGCCGGTGGAGCACGTCGTCGTCTTCCACGTCGGCGACGACGGAACGGTCTTCGGCTTCTCTTCGGCGCTGGACGGGTCGGTGCCCGACCCGGAGTCGGGCCCGCGGACGGGCGGCGTGCGCCAGTCCCGGGACGACGGCGACGCCATGTGGTCCTTCGCGGACGTCGGCGTCCCGGTCGTGGTCACCCCGTAGGCAGCCCGGCGGCGCGGCCGGCGGCGGAGGCGATGCCCAGCCAGGTGTGGCGGTTGCGCCACCAGCACCAGCCGACCTTGGGGGCGTCGCGCCGCTCGCGGCCGTCCCGGCCCGTGCCGTTGCTGATCCAGATCGCGGGGGTGCGGGCGTCCAGCGCGCCGCTGGCCTTCCGCAGCCGGGAGCCGATGGTCATGAAGCAGTGGTTCCGCTGGAGCACCTCGGGCCGTTGCAGCAGCCAGTGGATGCCCTCGGTGAGCAGCAGCGGGGTGCGCCCCTCCGCGCGCAGGACGGGCAGGGCCTCCTCCGGGCTCCAGTTGGCGAAGCGGTCACCGCGGTCCAGGCCGGTGACCAGGTACAGCGGCGGGCCGGGCAGGTCGGCACCGCAGGGGGTGAACCGGTCCACGTCGGCCATGTCGGTGACGACGAAGCCGGGCTTCCCGGCGTGGCGCAGCAGCGGCGCCAGGGCGGAGGCCGGGGCCCGGTCCGGGTGGACGGCGAGCAGCGCCTCGCGCCCGTCGCCCGTGGCCGCCGACGCGAACGCGCGCAGCTCGTCGGCGGTGATTGCGGTGGCCTCGGGCACGCCGAGGCTGATCAGGCGCTCCGCCTGGTCGGCGAGCGGCGGCAGGGGCGGCGCGACGGCGGCGGACGGGCTGGTGGTCACGGCACTCCTCATCGGCGTACGGGGACGGCGTCGGGCACGCCCACCATTGCAGCCGCCGGGGCGGTGAACAACGCCGGATCGGATACCGTGCCATAAGCCAGAGGTGATCGCCGCGCACCCCGGCGCGCCGGAGGGGGCGGGCGGTGTGGAGCTGCGCGACATCGAGATCTTCCTGACCCTGGCGGACGAGCCGCACTTCGGGCGGCCGCCGCGCGGCTGCACGTCACCCAGCCCCGGGTGAGCCAGGTGTTCAGGAAGCTGGAGCGCAGGATCGGCGGCGCGCTCTTCGAACGGACCAGCCGCCGGGTGGCGCTCACGCCCCTCGGCGCACGCCCGAGACCGAGGTGCTGCGGCGGCCGCGCGCAAGCACGGGCCGCTGCCCCTGTAGCGCCGGCGGCGTGCTCACCCCGCGGCCGCGGTTCAGGCGCGCACCGCGGCGGCCAGCCCGGCGCCGCGCCAGCGCGGGCCGTGGCCGGTCAGTGTCACCGTGCGCGCGTCCGCGTCGGCGGCGTCGGCGCCCCGGGGCCGGTGGATCTCCACGTGCAGCCGGTCCTCCGACAGCTCCTCCACCTTGCCCTCGCCCCACTCCACGACCACCACCGACTCCGGCAGCGCCACGTCGAGGTCCAGGTCCTCCATCTCCTCCAGGCCGCCGCCCAGCCGGTAGGCGTCCGCGTGCACCAGCGGCGGCCCGTCGCCCAGCGGCGGGTGGACCCGGGCGATCACGAACGTCGGGGACGTCACGGCGCCCCGCACGCCCAGTCCTTCGCCGATGCCGCGGGTCAGCGTCGTCTTCCCGGCGCCCAGCTCGCCGGAGAGCACGACCAGGTCGCCCGCGCGCAGCAGCGCGGCGAGCGACCGGCCCAGCTGCACCATCCGCCCGGCCGAGGTGACGGTGACCGTGACCGCTTCGCCGCCGGGCCGCGCGCCGGGGGACGCGCCAGGGGAGTCGTCAGACCGCAGGTTCATGGGAGGGGATGCTACGTGCCAGCAGCGCGGCGAGGCGTGCGCTGACCTCGCCGGGCCGCTCCAGGAGAACCAGGTGCCCGGCGCCGGGCAGCGTCACCGACTCGGCCCGCGGCAGCCGGGCCGCGATCCGCTCGCTGTGCGCGGGCGGGGTGATCTCGTCCCGGTCGCCGGCCAGCACCAGCAGCGGCAGGCCGGCGCTGAGCCCGTCGAAGACGGCCAGGTCCGCGAACGCGTCGTGCGCGGCGAAGGCCGGGTAGAAACGGGCGACGACGTCGATCGGCACCGACTCGATCAGCCGCTCCGCGAAGCGCGCCACCCCCGGATCCACCTGACGCGGCTGGCCGAACGCGTACCGCCTGATCAGCCCCGCGTACAGGTCGCTGGCCGCGCGCCTGCCGCGTTCCGCCAGGGCGGGGCGGGAGCCGAGCGCCCGCAGCACGGCGGGCAGCGCGCGCCGCGCCGCCCGCACCGCCGGGGCGGGCAGCCCGTACGTCACCTCGCCGAGGCCGCCGGCCGACGTGGCCAGGAACGCCGCGCCGCGCACCCGCCGCGCCACGTACCCGGGGAACTGCCCGGCGAACGTCATCATCGTCATCCCGCCCATGGAGTGCCCCACCAGCACTACGGGCCCCTTCGGCACCGCCGCGTCCAGCACGGCCCGCAGGTCGCGGCCCAGCAGGCCGATGCTGACGGGCGCGCTGCCTCCGCCCGGCGCGGGTCCCCAGCCGGACCGGCCGTGGCCGCGCTGGTCCCAGTACACCGCCCGCACGCCCGCCTCGCGCAGGGCGGCGCGCTGGAAGTGCCACACGTCCTGGCTGAGGCAGTAGCCGTGGCTGAACACCACGGTCACCCCCCTGGCCCCGCCGCCCGGCTGCCCGTCCGGCACGTCCGGCACGTCCGGCTCGTCAATCTCGTAGTACAGCTCGGTGCCGTCCTCGGCGACGGCCGTGCCCGGCGTGCCGCGCAGCGTGCCGTAGGGCCCGGCCGCGTCCAGCGTCATCCGGGCCTGGCGGCGCACCGAGCGGTGCCCGGTCAGCCGTTCCACGGCGACGCCCGTGGCCACCGCCCCCAGGGCGGCGCCCGCGATGCCCGCGATGCCCGCGATGCCCGCGCCCCGCGCCCAGTTCACGCCCGCTCCCCCCGGTAGACCCGCGGCACGCGGGCCCCGATGCGGGTGACGATCTCGTAGCCGATCGTCCCCGCGGCGCGCGCCCAGTCCTCAGCGGTCGGCTCGCCGCGGTCCCCCGGGCCGAACAGCACGGCCTCGTCGCCCGGCCGGGCCGAGTCGCCGCCGAGATCCACCACGAACTGGTCCATCGCCACCCGGCCCGCGACCGTGCGCCACTTGCCCGCCACCAGCACCGGGCCGGTGCCGGAGGCGTGACGCGGGATGCCGTCGGCGTACCCGGCGGGCACCAGCGCCAGGGTGGTGTCGCCGGGCGTCGTGTACTGGTGGCCGTAACTGACGCCGTGCCCGCGCGGCACCCGCTTGACGCTGGCGAGCGCGGCCCGCAGCGTCATCACCGGCCGCAGCCCGTAGTCCTGCGGCGCGCCCAGCTCGGGGGAGGGCGACAGGCCGTAGACGGCGATGCCGGGCCGCACCAGGTCGTAGTGGGAGGCGGGCAGCGTGAGCGTGGCCGGCGAGTTGGCGAAGTGCCGCACCTCGGGGTCGAGCCCGGCCCGCTCCGCCACGGCCAGCGCCTCGGTGAACGCGTCCAGCTGCGCCGCGATCGACGGATGCCCCGGCTCGTCCGCGCGTGCGAAGTGCGACCACACCCCGGTGACCCGCAGCGTGCCCTCGGCCTCCGCGGCGCGCGCCGCGGCGACCAGCTCCGGCCAGTCGGCAGGCTGGCAGCCGTTGCGGCCCAGGCCCGTGTCGGCCTTCAGGTGCACACGCGCCACCCGGCCGGCGGCACGCGCCGCGGCGGTGATCTCCGCCAGCGCCCACAGGCCGCTGGCCGAGACGTCCACGTCCGCCTCGATGGCCTCGCGCCACGGCCCGCCCGGCGTCCACAGCCAGCACAGCAGCCGCCCGCTGTCCCCGGCGGCGCGCAGCGCCAGCGCCTCCTCGGGCGTCGCCGTGCCCAGCCAGGCGGCGCCCGCCTCGCGGGCCGCGCGGGCGCATGGCACCATGCCGTGGCCGTAGGCGTCCGCCTTGACCACGGCCATGACCCCGGCGCCGCCGGCGGCACGCTCCCGCAGCGCCCGGACGTTCGCCCGCAGCGCCTGAAGGTCGATCTCGGCTCGCAGCCGCGACGGTACTCGCTCGCTCATCGTCACCCAGTGTCGCAGGAACCAGCGCGGCCGCGCCCCGGCGTGGCCGCCACACTGGTGCCCATGAGGACTGCTTACCGCGTGGACACCGTCCGCACCGCCGAACGGGCGCTGATGGCCCGCCTTCCCGAGGGCACGCTGATGGCACGCGCGGCGGCGGGGCTCGCCGCCGCCTGCGCCAGGGTCGTTCCCCCGTACGGCTCGCGGGTGGTGCTGCTGGTCGGCGCCGGCGACAACGGCGGCGACGCGCTGTTCGCCGGGGCCCGGCTCGCCCGGCGCGGCGCCGGGGTCACCGCGCTGCTGCTGGCGCCCGGCCGCGCCCACCCCGCCGGGCTCGCGGCGCTGCGCGCGGCGGGCGGCACGGCCCGGGACGCGGCGGACGCCGCGAGCGCCGCGCTGGTGCGCCGGGCCGACCTGGTCGTGGACGGCATCACCGGCATCGGCGGGCGCGGCGGACTGCGGCCCGGCCCGGCGGCCGGCCTGGCCGCCGCCGCGGCCGAATGCGGCGTGCCCGTGGTCGCCGTGGACCTGCCCAGCGGCGTCGAGGCGGACACCGGCGAGGTGCACGGCCAGGCCGTGCGGGCCACGCTGACCGTGACGTTCGGCGCGTACAAGCCAGCGCTGCTCATCGACCCGGCGCGGCAGCACGCCGGCGAGGTCCGGTTCACCGACATCGGCCTGGCGCCGGAACTCCCCGGCGAGCCGGACGCCGAGGCGCTCGACGAGGCGGACGCGGCCGCGCTGCTGCCGCTGCCGTCGGCCGAGAGCGACAAGTACCGGCGCGGCGTCGTAGGCGTGGCAGCCGGCTCGGCGCGCTACCCGGGTGCGGCGGTGCTGGCCGTCGCCGGGGCGCTGCGCGGCGGCGCGGGCGCCGTGAGGTACGCGGGGCCCGCCGGGCCGGGGGTGCTGGCGCGCCACCCGGAAACGCTGGTGTCGGACGGGCCGCCGCACCGCGCGGGCCGCGTGCAGGCGTGGGTCGTCGGCCCGGGGCTCGGCACGGACGCCGGGGCGCACGAGACGGTCGACGACGTGCTGCGCAGCGACGTGCCGGTGCTGGTGGACGCCGACGGACTGCGGCTGCTCGATCCCGAGCGGCTGCGCGCCCGGTCCGCTCCGACCGTGCTGACCCCGCACGCCGGGGAGGCCGCGGCGCTGCTGGGCGTCGACCGCGAGCAGGTGGAGGCCTCCCGCCTGGCGTCGGTCCGCCAGCTCGCCCAGCGGTTCGGCGCCACCGTGCTGCTGAAGGGCTCGACCACCCTGGTGGCCGGACCCACCGGCCCGGTCCGCGTCAACTCCACCGGCACGCCCTGGCTGGCGACGGCGGGCAGCGGCGACGTGCTCTCCGGCCTGGCGGGCTCGCTGCTGGCCGCCGGGCTCGCGCCCCTGGACGCCGCCTCGGTCGCCGCCTTCCTCCACGGCCTGGCGGGCTCGCTGGCTCCGGCGCCGCCGACGGCCTCGTCGGTCGCCGAGGCCCTCCCGGCGGCGTGGTCCCGGCTGCGGGACGCGGCCCGCTGAACGCCGCTGCCGTCCGCCGCGGCGTCACAGACCGTCGCGGGGCAGCAGGGTGCCGAGGGGGCCCAGGTCGAGGTTGAGGTCCTCGGGGCGCAGGCCGAAGCGGTCGCACAGCTCACGCACGCAGCCGTCGAGCCGCATCAGGGTGGTGCCGACGCGCTCGACCTGCTCGTCCGTCAGCTCCCCCGCCTCGACCCGCCGCAGCGCCTGGCGCTCCATCAGCTGCCGCAGCAGCTCGATGATGGTCATCACCAGCGCGGCCAGGTCGCGGCCGACGGTGTCGGCGTCGAGGTCCACGCGCCCGGCCGTCACAGCGGCCCGCCATCGGCGAAGGGCGCGGCGACGCGGTCGGAGACCGACGACAGCAGCGCGTGCAGCGACAGGCGGATCAGCGGCACCTCAGCGATCGCGATCACGACGTCTCCCGTGATCACGATGCCGGTGCTGAGCACCCGGTCGAGCAGGTCGACGAGCGGCACGCCGACCGGCCCGTACGGCCCGTCGGGCCCGTGCCACGGAACGGTCTCACCGGCCGTCATCCGGCGTCCTCGCTCCCTGGACCGTCCGGTCCCTCGGGCCCGTCCGGCTCATCCGGCTCGTCGGCTGAGGCGAACGAGTACGGCGCCCACGGCCCGGTCACCTCGACGGTGACGTGCGCGGCGACGTCCGGCTCGCGGGCCAGCGCGTCGGCGGCGGCGACCAGCTCGGGCGCCCTGGCGGTGTCCACGAGATAGGCGGCGTTGAGCACCTGCGGCCGTCCGGCACGGGCTGCCGCCTCGTGCGGCCGCAGCCTGCGCGCGGCCACGGCGAGGCGGCGCAGCGCGGCGTCGACGCGTTCGGCGGCCGCCGCGGCGGCGTCGCGGCGGGCCGCGCGGGCGTCGCGGCGGGCCCGCAGCCGGTCGAGGTAGGCGCGTCCGGACGGCGGCGGCGCCGGGCCGTCCTCCCCGGCGGGCGCGTCGGCGGGCGGCGCGTGGGCCAACGACACCTTCACGCCCCACTCCTCGCGCCCCGTGACGCGGTCAAGCACCGCGAGGAAGCGTTCGGTCCGGGCCGCCAGCGCCTCGGCGGCGCGGTCGTCGCCGAAGTACAGCGTCGCCAGGGGCAGCGGCACGGTGGGCGCGGACTTCGCCACGGCCGCGACGACCTCGTGGTGCGCCCGGGCGCATACCTCGAGCGCCACCGGATCGGACAGCCGCCGCCGCAGCTCCTCCTGCGAGAAGGCAGCGGCGGGCACGGACTGGACCACGGCGTCCAGCGGCCCAGCACGCAGCACCCGCAGGCGGCCCGTGGCCTCGGCGTGCCCGGGCACGCCCGCGAGGTCCGGTGCCCGGCCCGCCGGGCAGACGGCGAAGACGCAGGTGGCGGGGGCGGTCGTGCGGGCGTCGGTCATGTCGGCTCCTGCTCCTTGCGCTTGCGGGTGTCGCGGTTCTCCAGCGACGCGAGGCGCTCCCGCAGGCGCCGGTTCTCGTCGGCGAGCGAGTCGTTCGCCGCGCGGGTGGACAGGGACGGCTCCGTCTCCCACCAGTTGATCCCTGCCTTCCTGGCGGTCTCGACGGAGGAGATGAACAGGCGCAGGCGGATCGTCAGCAGTTCGATGTCCAGCAGATCGATCTTGATGTCGCCCGCGATGACGATGCCCTTGTCGAGAATGCGTTCGAGGATGTCGGCGAGCGTGTCAGGGCGCGGCGGGCAGGGCTCCACCGGCTCGACGACGCCGTACGGCTCCGGCGGCCGCGAGGCACGGTTTACCACCGCTCACGCTCCTCATCGTCGTCTTCGTCGTCTTCGTCGTCGTCCTCTTCGTCTTCGTCTTCGTCCTCGTCGTCCTCGTCCTCGTCGTCCTCGTCACCTTCGTCGTCTTCGCTGTCTTCGCTGTCTTCGCTGTCTTCGCCGTCGTGTTCGTCCTCGTGCTCGCCGTCCTCCTCGCGGTCCTCGCTGTCGCCGTCTTCCTCCTCGTCCCCGCCTTTCTCGTCGGCGAGCGCGTCCTCATGGCTGACCACGACCTCGCCGTCCCGGATCGTGCCGCGCCAGCCCTCCGGCACCTCATCGGCCTCCAGCGTCACGTGGCGCTGGAAGTGCTTGAGGTCAAGCCGCAGCCGACGCCCCTGCGCCCGCCACAGGTTCGCGGTCTTCTCGAAGAACCCCGCCGGGTAGTACTCGACGACCACCACGATCCGCGTCAGGCGCGGGGCGAGCTCGTGGAACGTGACCACGCCCCGCGTGCTGCCCTTAGCCCCCTCCGAGGTCCACTCGATGCGCTCGTCGGGCACCTGCTCCTGCACGGTGGCGTGCCAGCCGCGGCTGGAGGGGCCGATCTTCAGCTTCCAGTCGCTCTCCACCTCGTCCGACCGCTGGACGCCCTGCACGCCCTTCATGAAGTCGCCGAAGCTCTCGTACTCGGTCCAGTGGTTGTAGCAGTCGCGCAGCGGCAGGCCGACGTCGATGGTCTCGATGATGTTCGTGACCTTGGTGCCGCCGCCCTTGCCCTTGCCGCCGCCACCCCCGCCACCCCCGCCGTCGCCGTCGTCTCCGTCACCGCCCCCGCCGCCCACGGCCTGCTTGACCGTGCCCGCGACGCTCTTCGCGCCCTTCTTGGTGGCGCCGCCCGCCATCCGCGCGCCCAGCTTCGGCAGCGAGGCGGCCCCCTGCACGCTTTCCCCGGCGCGTTCGGCCACGTCCGTCACCCGGCCGCCCGCCTTGCTGACCACGTGGTGCACCTGCGCCGCGGCGAACTCCACCAGCTCCTTGGCCACCCGCTCCAGGCTGCTCGAGAGGGCCCCGTCGCCACCGCCGTCCTGCCGGTTCTCCTCCGTCACGGTCCGTCACCCGCCCTTTCGTGAGCCCGCCGTGGGGCGCTGTTGCGACCTGCGCGGCTTCTCTGTTTTCTCCGGCTCCGCTGCGTCCTCCGGCTCCTCCGGCTCATCCGGCTCGCCCGGTTCCTCCGAGCCGTTTCCGGAGGCTTCCGGTCCGCGCAGCGCCTTGGTCCGGGCCTGGAGGGTTTCGGCCAGCGTGCCGAGCCTGCGCTCGGCGGCCTCCGTCGCGGCGGCGCGGCCCGCGCGGCTGACCTCCTCACGCAGCTGGTCGCCGAGCCCGGTCAGCCCGGCCTGCTCGGCCACCGTCCGCAGGCCGGACATGACCCGTTCGCGCGGGCTCCCCAGCGCCCGTCCGGCCGCGTACGTGGCGAGGGCCAGGGCGATCTTCGTCTTCTTCGTACGCCCCAGCAGATAGCCGCCCACGAGCCCGGCGGCCAGGGCTGTCGTGCTGTTGTCAGTCATGCGTGCCTTCCGGTGGGGGTTCGGGGAGTTCGCGGCTCACGGCCGTCTGCGTCCGCTGGATGCGCCGCAGCAGGTCTTCCTCTTCGCGTTCGAAGTCGGCCATGCTGATGCGGCCGTCTTCCAGGTCCCGGTGCAGGCTGGCCAGCTGCTCCATCAGCGGCGCCGGGTCGTAGTACTGCCGCTCGGCCTCCCCGGCGACCTTCTGGGCGAACCAGGCCGTGCCGCGGGCCGGCGCCAGCGGCAGCAGCAGCAGCTGGCTGAACAGCCCCATGTCAGGTCCTCCCGCCGGGGTCCGCGGCGAAGCTGAAGCAGGGCAGCGGGCCGCTGACCCGCACCTCCGCCCGTTCCGCCAGGGCCGCCGCCCGGCGCGCGGCCTCCTCCCGGAACGCCGTCACGTCGCGGCGGCGCAGCAGGAAGGAGGTGTTCCGCACGCAGTTCGCCACCTCCGGCCCCTCGGCCACCGCCTCCGACAGCGGTGTCAGGGCGCGCAGCACGCGGTTGGCCGCGTCCGCCGCGCGGCGCCGCAGGCCGCCCGCGACCGCCTCGCCGAGCCGCACCCGGGCGTGGTAGCCGGGCCGCTCCCGGGCCGCCTCCCGCAGCCGCCGCAGCTGCGGGTCCTGCTGCAGCAGCGTCGCCAGCGAGCCCTCGACCGGGAACGCCTTGACGTTGATCTCCAGCCGTCCGTCGAGGCGTTCCAGCGTCCGCAGATGCCCGGGCTCGTTGGCCGCCAGCTCCCGCAGCACGGCCTCCTCGTCGCGCGCCACGGCGCCGAACCGCATCGGGGCGACGGGCCCGTCGGCGCCGAGCGCGAGCAGCACGTCCTGATGCGCCATCACGTCGCGCCGCCGCGCCAGCAGCTCCGCGGGCACCGGGCTGACCACGGCCGCCAGCTCACCCGCCGTCAGCAGCCGCAGCCGCGCGGGCGGCGACCCCACGCCGCCCAGCCCGGCCGGAACCGGGTGGCCCGCCCGGACGACGCCGTAGACGTACAGCCCCGCTCCGCTCATTTCCGCGACCCCTTCGACTCCTCGCGGGCACGGCGGCTGGCGGTGCGCTTCCGCGTGCGGTGGCTGGACGATTCCTCGTGCCCGTCCTCGGGCCCGTCCTCGTGCCCCTCCTGTTCCTGGTCGTCCGTGTCTTCTTCGTCGCCGTCGTGGCCGGTCAGCGCCTTCTTGGCCTTCTTGCCGGTGCCGCGCGCGGCCTTCTTCAGGCCCTTGCCGGCCGCCGCCTTCGCCGGCCCGGCGCCGCCGAACAGCTCGGGCACGGTGCGGCTGCGGCTGTCCGTCTCCAGGTCGATGCGGTCGCACGCCTCGGCGAAACGCAGGTAGGTGTCGACGCTGGCGATCACGATCCGTGCGTCGATCTTCAGAATCTCGATGCCCACGAGCGAGACCCGCACGAAGACATCGATGACCATGCCCCGGTCCAGGATGATGTCGATGACGTCGTACAGGGTGCCCGCGCGGGGGACGCAGGCGACTTCGTCCCGGTAGGTCGTGGTGACGGTCATAGCGGGGTTCTCCTCACGCCGGGGCCCTCGCCCTCAGCAGTCGGTGGCACAGCGGCGGAACCGGCGCACCCTGCGGCACCCCAGCAACGTGCCGTCGTCGTCCACGTGCACCTGATAGGTAGCGATCAGACTGGTGGTGTCCGGGATGCGCGCGACCTCGACGACGTCGATGTCCACGCACCAGCCGTCTTCCTCGCGGGTGACGCCGCACACGCCGTCCACCGCGTGGCCGGTGAGCCGTTCCAGGCGGCGGCAGGCACGTCGGGCAGCCGAGGAGGCCCCGCGCACCGGACCGGATCCGCTGCGGGCGTCCTCATCCCTGGCGCCGTCCTTTTTCTCCTCAACGTCTGGCATGCCTCAAGTCTTGGCGTGCCGTCCGTTTCGCGCCCCCTGAGCTACGCCGTCGGGGTAACCGGCCCCGCGCCGTCAGCCCTCGGCGATGACGAACGCCGAGGCCACACCCGCGTCATGGCTCAGCGACAGATGCCAGGTCCTGACCCCCAGCAGGGCAGCGCGCTCGGCGACGCTCCCCCGCACCTTCAGGTGCGGGCGCCCCGAGCCGTCCTGCCACACCTCGGCGTCGGTCCACCGCAGGCCGGGCGGCGCCCCCAGCGCCTTGGCCACGGCCTCCTTGGCGGCGAACCGCGCCGCCAGCGACGCCATGCCGCGCCGCTCGCCGCTGGGCAGCCACAGCTCCGCCTCCACGAACAGCCGCCGCGCCAGCTGCGGCGTGCGGCGCATCGACACGGCGAACCGCTCGATCCCCGCCACGTCGATGCCGACCCCGACGATCACCCGAGCACCACCGCGCCATCGGCGTCGGTGACCTCGCAGCGCACCTCGTCGTACTCGCGCCGCAGCAGCGCCACGTGCTCCGGCTCACCGGCGCCGAACGCCAGCACCTCCCGCGCCGCCAGGCCGTCGAACGCCTCCGCGTCCGGGCCCGCGAACGCCTCGCCGGCTCCCAGCGCCACCGCCAGCGGCAGCCCTCGCCGGGCGGCGACCAGCGTGTCGGGCTGGTCGGCGTGTACCGCCAGCAGCGCGAACGTGCCGCGCAGCGAGCGGCACGCCTGCCGCATCGCCTCATCCAGCCCCCAGCAGGAGGAGAACGCCTCCGCCAGCAGGTGCGCCACCACCTCGGCGCCGGTGTCGGACACCAACTCGTGGCCGCGTTCCACGAGTTCGGTGCGCAGCTCGGCGGTGTTGCTGATCTCGCCGTCCTGGACGACCGCGACCCGCCCGGCGTTGTCCAGCTGCGGCTGCGCGTCCTCGCCGGTGGCCGGGGCGCCGGCGGCGCGCCGCAGGTGGCCGATGGCGATACCGCCGAACGGCAGCGGCCGCCGGTCGATCAGCGCCCGCAGCTCGGGCAGGCGGCCCGGGGTCGCGGCCGTGGCCAGGCCGCCGTCGGCCAGCACGGCCACCCCCGCCGCGTCGCAGCCCGGCCGCTCACCGCACCGCCGCTCCAGTCCCGCCAGGCCCGTCAGGACCACGTCGAGGGCGGAACGGGCACCGGACTGGGTTCCCACGTAACCGACGAAGCCGCACATGCGGGAAGCGTATCCGGAACCGGACAATGATCACGTGGGTACCTCGTCAGACTCACCCTTCATAGAGCTGAGCCGCCAGCAGTGGAGCGCCCTGCGGGCACGCACCCCGCTGCCGCTCACCGCGGCCGACGTGGCGGCGCTGCGCGGACTCGGCGACGTCATCGGCCTGGACGAGGTGCGCGAGGTGTACCTGCCGCTGTCCCGGCTGCTGAACCTGTACGTCACGGCCTCCGAGCGGCTGCGCGGCGCGGTCGGCACCTTCCTCGGCGCCGAGGAGACGCGGCTGCGCACGCCGTTCGTGGTGGCCGTCGCCGGCAGCGTCGCCGCCGGCAAGTCCACGGTCTCGCGGCTGCTGCGGGAGCTGCTGGCCCGCTGGCCGGAGCACCCGCGCGTCGCGCTGGTCACCACCGACGGCTTCCTGCGGCCCAACGCCGAGCTGCGGCGGCGCGGGCTGATGGAGCGCAAGGGCTTCCCCGAGTCCTACGACCGGCGCGCGCTGACCCGGTTCGTCGCGCAGGTGAAGGAGGGGCGCGAGGAGGTCAGCGCCCCGGTCTACTCCCACCTGCGGTACGACATCGTCCCGGGGCAGCGGCAGGTCGTGCGCCGCCCCGACGTGCTGATCCTGGAGGGCCTCAACGTGCTCCAGCAGGCGCCGCCGGGGCGGCTCGGGCTGGCCGACTACTTCGGCTTCTCCGTGTACGTGGACGCCCGGCCCGACGACATCCGCCGCTGGTACCTCGACCGCTTCCTGACGCTGCGCGCCACCGCGTTCCACGACCCGCGGTCCTACTTCCACCGCTTCGCCGCGATGCCCGAGGAGGAGGCGCTCGCCTACGCGCAGGGCGTATGGGAACGGATCAACGGGCCCAACCTCGCCGAGAACATCGCCCCCACCCGGGGGCGGGCCACGCTGGTCCTGCGGAAGGGCGCCGACCACGCGGTGCGCCGCGTCCGCCTGCGGCGGCTGTGACCGGGCCGGGCGGCGGCGCTCAGCCCAGCTGCGACTTCACGACATCGGCCAGCACCGTGGCGACGGCCCGCGCCTGGTCGGCGTCGGCCGCCTCCACCATGACCCGCACCAGCGGCTCCGTCCCCGAGGGACGCAGCAGCACCCGCCCGGTCTCGCCCAGCTGCCGCTCGGCCTCCGCCACGGCGTCGGCCAGCTCCCGGCACTCCGACACCCGGCTGCGGTCCACGTCCGGCACGTTGATCAGCACCTGCGGCAGCCGCTCCATCACCGACGCCAGGTCCGCCAGCGGCCGGCCCGTGGCCGCCACCCGCGCCGCCAGCAGCAGCCCGGTGAGCGTGCCGTCGCCCGTCGTGGCGTGGTCGAGCACGATGACGTGCCCCGACTGCTCCCCGCCGAGGGCGAAGCCGCCGCGCTTCATCTCCTCCAGCACGTACCGGTCGCCGACCTGGGTGCGCGCCAGCCGCACCCCGGCGCGCTCCATCGCCAGCGTCAGCCCCAGGTTCGACATCACGGTCGCGACCAGGGTGTCGTGCCGCAGCGCTCCCGCCTCGCGCAGGGCCAGCGCCAGCACCGCCATGATCTGGTCGCCGTCCACCTCGCGCCCCTCGGCGTCGGCCGCCAGGCAGCGGTCGGCGTCGCCGTCGACGGCGATGCCCATGTCGGCGCCGTGCGCGGTGACGGCGGAGCGGAGCGCGTCCAGGTGGGTGGAGCCGTAGCCGTCGTTGATGTTCAGGCCGTCCGGGTCGGCGCCGATGGTCACCACGTCCGCCCCGGCGCGCGCGAACGCCTCCGGCGCGACGCGTGAGGCGGCGCCGTGCGCGGTGTCGATGACGACGCGCAGGCCGTCGAGGCGGTTCGGCACCACGCTGACCAGGTGGGAGACGTAGGAGTCGAAGCCCTCGCCGTAATCGGTGACCCGGCCAACGCCCGCGCCGACCGGGCGCTCCCAGCGCTCCCCGGCCGCATGGGCGCGGTACGCGGCCTCGATGCGGTCCTCCACCTCGTCGGCGAGCTTCTGCCCGCCGCGCGCGAAGAACTTGATGCCGTTGTCCGGCATCGGGTTGTGGCTCGCCGACAGCATCACGCCGAAGTCGGCGCCCAGCGAGCCGGTCAGGTAGGCCACGGCGGGGGTCGGCAGCACGCCGACGCGCAGCACGTCCACGCCCGAGCTGGCCAGACCCGCCACCACGGCCGCTTCAAGGAACTCCCCGGAGGCGCGCGGGTCGCGGCCCACCACCGCGACCGGCCGGCCGCCGTTGCCGTGGGCACCGCCCTCCCCGGCGGCGAGGACGCGGGCCGCCGCGACCGACAGACCGAGCGCCATCTCGGCCGTGAGATCCGCGTTGGCGACGCCGCGCACGCCGTCCGTACCGAAGAGTCGTCCCACTTTGTCCTCCGAGTCGTACACCCTTGAGCGGCCCGTCACAGTACCCCCCGCAGCGTTAACCGTATAAAAAGCAATGCCCCGGCAGCCGAACGTGCTGCCGGGGCATCAGCAAAGAACGCTGAAAGGATGGAAGCGGCTGGTCAGCGCTTGCTGTACTGCGTGCCCTTGCGCGCCTTCTTCAGACCGGCCTTCTTCCGCTCCACGGCACGGGCGTCGCGCCGCAGGAAACCGGCCTTCTTCAGCGGGCCGCGGTTGTTCTCCACGTCGGCCTCGTTGAGGGCACGGGCCACACCGAGCCGCAGGGCACCCGCCTGGCCGGAGATGCCGCCGCCGCTGATGCGGGCCACGACGTCGTACCGGTCGGTGAGCTCAAGAACCTTGAACGGCTCGTTGACCTCCTGCTGGTGCACCTTGTTCGGGAAGTAGCTCTCCAGAGAGCGCCCGTTGATCTTCCACTTGCCGCTGCCGGGCTTGATGCGCACGCGCGCGACCGCGCTCTTGCGGCGGCCGGTGCCGGTGCCGGGAAGCGGGTCACCGAAGCTGCCGAAGGACTCGTCGGTGGCGGCGAAGTCCTCAGGAGAGCTCTCAGTGGTGTACTCCTCGACCTCGGGGACCTCGGCGTCGAGGGTTTCGGTGGTGTGCTGGTCGGCCACGGTTCTCCTTGATTCTTCTCGTCTAGGGATGGCCGACTACTGCGCGACCTGGGTGATCTCGAACGGGACGGGCTGCTGGGCGGCGTGCGGGTGAGTGGGGCCCGCGTACACCTTCAGCTTGGAGAACATCTGGCGGCCCAGCGTGTTCTTCGGCAGCATCCCCTTGACGGCCTTCTCCACGGCGCGCTCCGGGTGCTTCTCCAGCAGCTCCTCGTAGCGGACCGACCGCAGACCACCGGGGTAACCGGAGTGGCGGTAGGCCAGCTTCTGGGTCCGCTTGTTGCCGGAGAGGTGCACCTTGCTGGCGTTGATGATGATGACGAAGTCACCAGTGTCAACGTGCGGCGCGTACACGGGCTTGTGCTTGCCCCGCAGCAGGGAGGCGGCCTGTGAGGCCAGGCGACCCAGCACGACGTCGGTGGCGTCGATGACGTGCCACTGGCGCTGGATGTCGCCGGGCTTAGGGCTGAACGTACGCACGGTCGTAGCCTTCGCTTGTCTTTGATGTCGAAATCCTGACAAGGCCACCCGGCGATCACGTACAGAGCGGACGAGCACACGGTGACGCGACCCGGTGCTGTCCGCTGGCAACCGTCCTGGTGGACCGGCGCAAGGCCCCTCACGTGAGATCGAGCAAGCCATACGCATTATCGACCAAGCAGCGTACCTGCCCCCCGGGACGCGGGTCAAAACGGGATCCGCCCCCGCCCCGCGTCGCAGCCGGTGATTGCCGGTTATCCTCCCCCCATGAGCTTTGGGCAGGGGGGACCCAGCTGGGGTCCCGGGGGGTCGCAGACGCCTGACTGGAGTGCACTGGCGGCCGAAGCGGAGCGCCAGCGTGCCCGCAAGCGGTGGGCCACGATCGCCGGAGGCGCGGTGGCCGCCATCGCCGTCGGCGCGGTCGTGGCGCTCGCCATCGTCACGCAGAGCGACGACAGCGACGGCGGCACCACGAGCGGTGCCGCCGCCCTGCCCGACCCGGCCGAGGAGCCGCAGGGCGGCGGGGCCACGCCGTCGTTCGACGACACCTCGCTGCCGCCGCTGCCTTCGCCCAGCGAGTTCATCGCCGACCCGGAGAAGGACACCGCGCCCTTCCGCGCCGACGACTTCTTCCCCAGCGAGACGGCGACCATCTCCGACCGCACGTACGACCAGGTCGCCACGCACGGCGTCAACGACTGCGCGGCGGCGGCCAGCCCCGAGCTGGGCGCCGTGCTGGAGGAGCACGGCTGCGAGGCCCTGCTGCGGGCCACCTTCACCCGGGAGGGAGTGGCCGTCACGGTGGGCGTCGCCCAGTTCCCCAGCGAGGAGGACGCCGTCGCGGCGCGCGACGCCGCCGTGCCGAACCTGCTGCCGCTGACCAGCGGAGACGCCCCGTCGTTCTGCCAGGGCGGCGGCTGCCGCACCACCAGCAACCAGACCGGGCGCTACGCCTACTTCACGATCGCGGGCAACGCCGACGGCTCCCCGGACAGCGGCGAGGACACCCCGGCCCAGCAGGCGGCCCGCGACGGCGACTCCATCGCCTTCAACCTGATCGTGCAGCGCGGCGAGGCGCAGGCCTCGGCCTCGGCCAGCGCGCTCGTGGAAGAGCGCGAGAACCAGTCCTGACCCGGGTGAGGGAGACTCCCCCGGCGGGTCACCCGGCGGTGCCGAGGCTGCGCACCTGCCGCGCCTCCCGGTTGCGCTCCGCCAGCAGCTCGTCCGGCGGGTAGCCGACCTCCTCCAGCGTCAGCCCGTGCGGCCGCACCACGTGCACGGCCGAGTCCCGCACGCCGCGCGCCAGCACCTCGGCGGGCCAGGCGGGCTCCCGGTGCCCGTCCCCCACGAACAGCAGCGCCCCCACCAGCGCGCGCACCATGTTGTGGCAGAAGGCGTCGGCCCGGACCGTGATCTCCACGATCCCGTCCGGCAGCCGCTCGCACCGCAGCTCCCGCAGCGTCCGTATCGTCGTGGCGCCCTCGCGCCGCTTGCAGTAGGCGGCGAAGTCGTGCTCGCCCAGCAGCAGCACGGCCGCCTCGTTCATCGCGGCCACGTCCAGCGGCCGGTTGTGCCACAGCACCATGCCGCGCCGCAGCGGGTCCACGCCGCCCGGGTGGTCGCTGACGCGGTAGGCGTACCGCCGCCAGACCGCCGAGAAGCGGGCGTCGAAGTGCGGTGGCGCCTCGGTGACGCGCCACACCCGCACGTCGTGCGGCAGCCGCCCCGCCAGGCGCCGCAGCAGGTGCGGGCCGTGCTCCCGCCACAGCTCCCGGGGCAGGTCCACGTGCGCCACCTGGCCCCGGGCGTGCACCCCGGCGTCGGTCCGGCCGGCCACGGTCAGCTCGAACGTCTGGTGCGTGCGCATGACCACGCGCAGCGCGTCCTCGATCTCGCCCTGCACCGTCCGCAGGCCCCGCTGCCGGGCCCAGCCGGAGAACTCCCGCCCGTCGTAGGACAGGTCAAGCCGCACCCGCACCTGGCCGGCGGGATCCGCGGTGGCCGCGGCGTCCGTGGGATTCATGGCGTTCCTGTGCGTCGTCAAGCCGCATTCCTTCTCACGCCGACCCGGAAACGCCGCTGGGCCCGCCCCGGGGAACGGGACAGGCCCAGCGGTACGCACACGCCGGGTCAGGAGTCCTTGGACTCGCTGGCCTCGTCGTTGGTGGCCTCGGTCTCGGCGTCGGCGGCGTCCTGCTCCGCGGACTTCGCCTTCGCCTCGTCGGCCTCCTTCACCGCACGCCGCGTGGCGGCCTCGGCCTCGCCCACAGCCTCCTGCTGCACGGTCAGCGGCTCGACGAGCTCGATGACCGCCATCGGGGCGTTGTCGCCGCGGCGCGGGCCCAGCTTGGTGATGCGGGTGTAGCCCCCGGGGCGGTTGGCGAACTGCGGGCCGATCTCCGTGAACAGCGTGTGCACCACGCTCTTGTCCCGGATGGTCCGCATGACCTGGCGGCGGTTGTGCAGGTCGCCCTTCTTCGCCTTGGTGATCAGCCGCTCCGCGACCGGGCGCAGCCGGCGCGCCTTGGCCACGGTGGTGGTGATGCGGCCGTGCTCGAACAGCGACGTGGCGAGGTTCGCCAGCATCAGCCGCTCGTGGGCAGGGCTACCGCCCAGCCGGGGGCCCTTCGTGGGCTTCGGCATGGTGTCTCTCCTCGTGTCTCTGCACCGGCCGTATCAGGTACCGGTGTCAGGGGGCGCCCCGGACGGGGCGCGGGTCAGTACTGCTCGGTCTCGGCGAAGCCGGTGTCGCCCTCGTCCTCGGTGCCGAACGCGTCGGCAGCCGAGGTCGGGTCGAATCCGGGCGGGCTGTCCTTCAGCGACAGGCCCATGCCGGCCAGCTTGGCCTTCACCTCGTCGATCGACTTGGCGCCGAAGTTGCGGATGTCGAGCAGGTCGGCCTCGGAACGGGCGACCAGCTCGCCGACCGTGTGGATGCCCTCGCGCTTGAGGCAGTTGTAGGAGCGGACCGTCAGCTCCAGCTCCTCGATCGGCAGGGCCAGGTCGGCGGCCAGGGCGGCGTCCGTCGGGGACGGGCCCATGTCGATGCCCTCGGCGTCCACGTTCAGCTCCCGGGCCAGGCCGAAGAGCTCGACGAGGGTCTTGCCCGCGGAGGCCATGGCGTCGCGGGGACGCATGGACTCCTTGGTCTCGACATCGACGATCAGCTTGTCGAAGTCCGTGCGCTGCTCCACACGGGTGGCCTCGACCTTGTAGGTCACCTTCAGCACCGGGCTGTAGATGGAGTCCACGGGGATCCGGCCGATCTCCTGGCCCGCCTGCTTGTTCTGCACGGCGGACACGTACCCGCGCCCACGCTCGACCGTCAGCTCCATCTCCAGCTTGCCCTTGGCGTTCAGGCTGGCGAGCACCAGGTCGGGGTTGTGCACCTCGACGCCGGCCGGCGGGGCGATGTCCGCGGCCGTGCACACGCCGGGGCCCTGCTTGCGCAGGTACATCACCACGGGCTCGTCGTGCTCGGAGGAGACGACGAGCTGCTTGATGTTGAGGATGAGGTCGGTGACGTCCTCCCGGACGCCGGGCACGGTCGAGAACTCGTGCAGCACACCGTCGATGCGGATGCTGGTGACGGCCGCGCCAGGGATGGAGGAGAGCAGCGTACGCCGCAGGGAGTTACCGAGGGTGTAGCCGAAGCCCGGCTCCAGCGGCTCGATCACGAACCGTGAGCGGAACTCGTCGACGACCTCTTCCGTGAGGGTGGGGCGCTGAGCGATCAGCATGGGGATGACTCCAGTCTTCGGCAACCGCTATTTGATGCCGAGCCAGACAACAGTGCTGTATGCGATTGTGCGCCGGCGGGCGGGGCCGTACGGGACGACACGGCTCCCGCCCGCCGGAACGAGCCCCTCGTTACTTCGAGTAAAGCTCGACGATGAGCTGCTCCTGCACCTGGGTGTCGATCACCTGGCGCTCGGGGAGCGAGTGGACGAGGATCCGCAGCTGGGAGGGGATGGCCTCCAGCCACGCCGGCACGTTCTTCTCCCCCGCCTCGGCCATCGCGACCTGGAACGGCGTGAGGTTACGGGAGGACTCGCGGACCTCGACGATGTCGTTCGGCGCGACCCGCGCCGAGGGGATGTCCGTCTTCCGGCCGTTGAGCATGATGTGGCCGTGCCGGACCAGCTGGCGGGCGTGGTCGCGGGACTTGGCGAAGCCGGCCCGGTAGACCACGTTGTCCAGGCGGGACTCGAGGATGCGCAGCAGGTTCTCGCCGGTCTTGCCCTGCTGGCGGTTGGCCTCCTCGTAGTACCCGCGGAACTGCTTCTCAAGGACGCCGTAGATGCGCGCGCACTTCTGCTTCTCGCGCTTCTGCAGCAGGTACTCGCTGTCCTTGGTGCGCCCGCGCCCGTGCTCACCCGGGGGGTAAGGACGGATCTCGATCGGGCACTTCGCGCTCTCGCACTTAGCTCCCTTGAGGAAGAGCTTCTGCTTTTCCCGACGGCAACGCTTGCAGTCGGCCCCGGTGTAACGCGCCATTGTCTCTTAGGTCTCCTGCTCCTGCTGGAAAGGGCTGGTTCCGCGCTCAGACGCGCCGGCGCTTGGGCGGGCGGCAGCCGTTGTGCGGAGTGGGGGTGACGTCCTGGATCGACCCGACCTCGAGACCCGTGGCCTGGAGGGAACGGATCGCGGTCTCACGGCCGGAGCCGGGACCCTTCACGAAGACGTCCACCTTGCGCATGCCGTGCTCCTGCGCGCGGCGGGCGGCGTTCTCGGCCGCCATCTGCGCCGCGTAGGGCGTGGACTTGCGCGAGCCCTTGAAGCCGACGTGGCCGGCGGAGGCCCAGGAGATCACGTTCCCGCTGGGGTCGGTGATCGAGACGATCGTGTTGTTGAACGTGCTCTTGATGTGAGCGTGCCCGTGGGCGACGTTCTTCTTTTCCTTGCGGCGCACCTTCTTGACGCCGGCGCCGCGGCCCTTCGGAGGCATGTATCAAACTCCCTGGAGGTGGTCGGTCCGTACCCGAAGCGGACTACTTCTTGCCCGGCTTCTTCTTGCCGGCGATGGCGCGGCGCGGGCCCTTGCGGGTGCGGGCGTTGGTCTTCGTGCGCTGGCCGTGGACGGGCAGGCCACGGCGGTGGCGCAGGCCCTGGTAGCAGCCGATCTCGACCTTGCGGCGGATGTCGGCCTGGATCTCACGGCGGAGGTCACCCTCGACCTTGAGGTTGTTGTCCACGTACTCGCGGAGCTTGACGAGGTCCTCCTCGGCAAGATCGCGGACGCGCGTGTCCGGGTTGACCCCGGTGACGGCGAGCGTCTCCTTGGCACGGGTGCGCCCGATGCCGAAGACGTAGGTGAGAGCGACCTCGACGCGCTTGTCGCGCGGGAGATCGACGCCTGCGAGGCGTGCCACTACTGCTACTCCTGTGTGCTAGTCGGAGGTCTGGCGCAGCACCGTTCCCCCGGGCTGTGGGCTCCGAGGGTCCCCGGCCTCCGACCGGGGGTATCGTCCCCGCGCGCGGCGGGGGGTCGGGTGACTGCGCATGGACGTGTTCTGTTGTCGTTGCGCGTCGCGCGAAGACTCTGCGTGAGTACTGGTCCGCGGTCAGCCCTGGCGCTGCTTGTGGCGCAGGTTCTCGCAGATGACCATGACCCGCCCGTGGCGGCGGATCACCTTGCACTTGTCGCAGATCTTCTTGACGCTCGGCCTGACCTTCATGGAATGAGGCTCTCCGGGTCTCGAACGATCTACTTGTAGCGGTAGACGATCCGCCCTCGGGTCAGGTCGTAGGGGGACAGCTCCACCACGACCCTGTCATCGGGGAGGATGCGGATGTAGTGCATGCGCATCTTGCCGCTGATGTGCGCGAGGACCTGGTGCCCGTTCTGAAGCTCCACCTTGAACATCGCGTTCGGCAGAGACTCGACGACGGTGCCCTCGATTTCGATGGCCCCTTGTTTTTTGGCCATGCCTGAGCGCTTCACCTTCCGGGATCGGCTACCTGGACAGCCCTGACACGCGGGTGTACCAGGACCGACGCACCAGTCTACGGCACCCCACCCGAAAAGACGAATCCATGATCCATGCCCAGCGAGGCGCCGGGTTATGCCACCCGCGGGTCAGGGCGGGCGCGGGCGGGCCCCGGCGCCCGCGTCAGGCCAGTGGATCGGGCGCCACGGTGACGCCCAGCTGCGCGAGGCGCTCCCGGCCGCCATCGGGCGCGGTGAGCACCAGGGGGCCCTCCTCGGTCAGCGCCACGGAGTGCTCCCAGTGCGCGGCCCACGTGCCGTCGTCCGTCTTCACGGTCCACTCATCGGCCAGCACGTGGGTCTTCGGCGTCCCGAGGGACACCATGGGCTCGATCGCCAGGCACATGCCCGGCACGAGCTTCGGACCGCGGCCGCGGCCGCGGTCCACGTAGTTCAGGATGTGGGGGTCCATGTGCATGGCGGAGCCGATGCCGTGGCCCCCGTACTGCTCGATGATGCCGTACTTGCCGGACGGCGGCAGCGGCTGGCGCCTGATGTACCCCTCGATGGCCTTGGAGATGTCCACCAGCCGGTTGCCCCGCCGCACCGCGGCGAGGCCCGCCCACAGGGACGCCTCGGTCACCCGGCTCAGCTCACGCACCTCCGGCGGGTGGCCCTCCCCGACGAACACGGTCACGGCGGCGTCGGCGTGCCAGCCGTCCACGATCGCGCCGGCGTCGATGGAGATGATGTCGCCCGGCTTCAGCACGGTCTCCCGGTCCGGGATGCCGTGCACCACCACGTCGTTCACCGAGGTGCAGATGTGGGCCGGGTAGCCGCCGTAGCCCAGGAAGTTCGGCTTGGCGCCGTGATCGGCCAGCACCTGGGCGGCGATGTCGTCCAGGTCCTTGGTCGTGGCGCCGGGCACGGCCGCCGCGGCGGTGGCCCGGTGGATCTCGGCGACCACCAGCCCGGCGGCCCGCATCCGGCTGATCTGCTCCGGCGTCTTGATCTCGACCATCTGTGTGACGTCCCTCCCCCGGACGGCCTAGTCGCGCTCCGGCAGGGCGTCCAGCGCCCGCCGCGTCACCTCGGGGACCGTCCCGAGCGCGGAGATCGTCACCACCAGGCCCTGGGCGCGGTAGTAGTCGATGATCGGCTCGGTCTCCTCGTGGTAGACCGCCAGCCGCCGGCGGACCGTGTCCTCCTGGTCGTCCTCGCGCTGGTACAGCTCGCCGCCGCACACGTCGCAGACGCCCTCGGTCTTCGGCGGGTTGTACTCCACGTGGAAGATGTGGCTGCTGTCGTTGCGGCACGAGCGGCGGCCGGCGATGCGCTTGACCACCTCGGCCTCGGGCACCTCCAGGTCCAGGACGGCGTCGAGCTTGACGCCCCACTCGCGCAGCAGCGCGTCCAGCGCCTCGGACTGGGCGATGTTGCGCGGGAAGCCGTCCAGCAGGAAGCCGTTCGCCGCGTCGGGCTGGCGCATGCGGTCCGCCGCCATCTCCACCGTGACCTGGTCCGGCACCAGTCCGCCATCACGCAGGATCGACTCGACTTTCCGCCCCAGCGGGGTGCCGCGGCGGATGTTGGCGCGGAAGAGGTCGCCCGTGGAGATGTGCGGGATGGACAGGTGCTCGGCGAGCAGCGCGGCCTGCGTGCCCTTGCCCGCGCCGGGGGGTCCGGTGAGGACGATTCGCATCAGCGGAGGAACCCTTCGTAATTTCGCTGGTGGAGCTGGCTCTCGATCTGGCGAACCGTCTCCAGGCCGACGCCCACGATAATCAGGATGGAGGTGCCTCCGAACGGGAAGTCCTGCTGCGCGTTGAACGCCACCAGCGCCACCGTTGGCACCAGGGCGATCAGGCCCAGGTAGAGCGAGCCCGGCCAGGTGATGCGGTTCAGCACGTAGCTCAGGTACTCCACGGTGGGACGGCCCGCCCGGATGCCCGGGATAAAACCACCATACTTCTTCATATTCTCAGCGACGTCTTCGGGGTTGAACGTGATGGCCACGTAGAAGAACGCGAAGAAGACGATCAGCAGGAAGTAGGTGGCGATGTAGTACGGGTGGTCACCGCCCGTGAAGTAGCGGTTGACCCAGTCCGCCCAGCCTGAGTCCGAGTCCCCGGCAAACTGCACCAGCAGCTGCGGGATGTACAGCAGCGAGGACGCGAAGATGACGGGGATCACACCCGCCTGGTTGACCTTGAGCGGGATGTAGGTCGAGGTGCCGCCGTACGAGCGGCGGCCGATCATGCGCTTGGCGTACTGGACGGGGATGCGGCGCTGGGCCAGCTCGACGAAGACGACCAGGCCGACCATGGCCAGGCCGCAGATGACGACCACGCCGAACTCGAGCCAGCCGCCCGCCAGGCTGCCCTGCTGCTTGATCTGCCACATCGAGGCAGGGAAGCCCGCGGCGATGGACACGAACATCAGCATGGACATGCCGTTACCGATGCCCCGGTCGGTGATCAGCTCACCCATCCACATGATCAGCGAGGTGGCCGAGGTCAGGGCGATGACCATGACCAGCGTCGCGAAGATCGAGTCGTCCGGGATGATCTCGCTGCCGACGGAGCAGTTCGGGAAGAGGGTGCCGCTGCGGGCCGTCGCGACCAGGCCGGTGGCCTGGAGCACGGCGAGGGCGAGCGTCAGGTACCGGGTGTACTGCGTGATCTTCGCCTGCCCGCTCTGGCCCTCCTTCTTCAGGGCCTCGAGGCGAGGGATCACCACGACGAGGAGCTGGAGGATGATGCTGGCGGTGATGTAGGGCATGATGCCCAGCGCGAAGATGGTCAGCTGGAGCAGTGCCCCGCCGCTGAACATGTTGACCAGGCCAAAGAGGCTGGAGCCGCCGCTGCTCGCCTCCATCTCCTCCACGCACGTATTGACGTTAGGGAAGCTGACGCCCGGTACCGGCACGTGCTGTCCGATCCGGAACAGCACCACGATGCCGAGGGTGAAGAGCAGCTTCTTACGCAGGTCGGGTGTCTGGAACGCCCGGGCGAACGCGGTGAGCACGGCTCCTCCTGCGCCCCCCGCGTCGTGCGCGAGAGGTGACGGTTGTGAGGTCCAACAGGTGACAGTTCAAAGGCTGCGGTGGCGACAACGAACGCCACCTTACCGGCGTTGACGCCAGGCCGGAATGACTGACCGGGGACGTCCATCGGTGGACATCCCCGGTCACGGGCGATCAGGCCAACGCGGGGCCGGATCAGGAACGCACGGTCACGGAGCCACCGGCCGCGGTGATCTTCTCCTTGGCGGAGGCGGAGACGGCGTCCACCGTCACCTGAAGCGCCACGGAGATCTCACCCTGGCCGAGCACCTTGACCAGTTCGTTCTTGCGCACCGCGCCCTTGGCCACCAGGTCCGGGATCGTGACCTCGCCGCCCTCGGGGTAGAGCTCGGCCAGCTTCTCGACGTTGACGACCTGGTACTGCTTGTGGGCAGGGTTGTTGAACCCCTTGAGCTTGGGCAGCCGCATGTGCAGCGGCAGCTGCCCGCCCTCGAAGCCCGTCCTGATCTGCTTGCGGGCCTTGGAACCCTTGGTTCCCCGGCCAGCCGTCTTGCCCTTGGACGCCTCACCACGACCCACACGGATCTTGGACTTCTTGGCGCCGGGTGCGGGCCTGAGGTCGTGGAGCTTGATCGGGCCACTGCCCGGCTGCTCGCCGTCCTTCGGCTCCTTGGAGAGCTCCGCCATCTCAGTCCACCTCCTCGACCTTCACGAGATGCCGCACCGTGTTGGCCATGCCGCGGATCTCCGGACGGTCCTCCTTGATGACCGACTGGTTGATCTTCCGCAGCCCCAGTGAACGCAGGGTGTCACGGTGGTTCTGCTTCGCCCCGATACGGGACCTGACCTGAGTGATCTTCAGCCGCGCCATCACGCCCCCACCCCGGCACGCGCCCGCAGCAGAGCCGCGGGGGCGACGTCCTCGAGCGGCAGGCCCCGGCGGGCAGCGATCTCCTCGGGCCGCTGAAGACCCTTAAGAGCGGCCACCGTGGCGTGCACGATGTTGATCGGGTTCGCCGATCCGAGCGACTTGCTGAGCACGTCGTGGATGCCGGCGCACTCCAGCACGGCACGCACCGGGCCACCGGCGATCACACCGGTACCGGGAGAGGCCGGCTTGAGGAGCACGATGCCCGCGGCCTCCTCGCCCTGGATCGGGTGCGGGATGGTGCCCTGGATACGCGGGACCTTGAAGAAGTGCTTCTTGGCCTCCTCAACGCCCTTGGCGATGGCGGCCGGCACCTCCTTGGCCTTCCCGTACCCGACACCCACGGTGCCGTCACCGTCGCCCACCACGACCAGCGCGGTGAAGCTGAAGCGACGGCCACCCTTGACTACCTTGGCGACGCGGTTGATCGCGACGACGCGCTCGACGTACGCGGTCTTCTCAGCGGCGGAGCCGCCGTCCCGGCCCTTACGGTCCCGCCGCTCGCCGCCACCGCCGCCGCCAGAGCGGCGCTGTGGTCCAGCCATGATCTACCTTTCCAATCTCTCTCGACGGGACCGGCTCAGAACTTGAGCCCCGCCTCACGGGCGGCGTCGGCCAGCGCGGCGACGCGCCCGGCGTACTTGTTGCCGCCACGGTCGAACACGACGGCCTCAATGCCAGCGGCCTTGGCCCGCTCGGCGACCAGGGCGCCGACCTGCTTGGCCTTGGCGCTCTTGTCCCCCTCGGTGCCACGGATGGAGGCGTCCAGGGACGAGGCGGAGACCAGGGTGTGGCCCTGGGTGTCGTCGATGACCTGCGCCACCATGTGGCGGTTGGAGCGGGTCACGACCAGGCGCGGACGCTCGGGCGTGCCCGACACCTTCTTGCGGACACGGATGTGGCGCCGCTTGACGGCGGCCCGCTTGCGCGCGTCGCCCTTGGCGACCTTGACACCGTATGCCATGGCTTACTTACCCGCCTTTCCGACCTTGCGGCGGATGACTTCACCCTCGTACTTGACGCCCTTGGCCTTGTACGGGTCGGGCTTGCGCAGCTTGCGGATGTTGGCCGCGACCTCGCCGACCTTCTGCTTGTCGATGCCCTCGACGCTGAAGCGGGTCGGGGACTCGACCTTGAAGGAGATGCCCTCCGGCGGCTCCACCACGATCGGGTGGCTGTAGCCGAGGGAGAACTCCAGGTTGGAGCCCTTCGCCTGCACGCGGTAGCCGACGCCGCTGATCTCCAGGCGCTTCACGTAGCCCTCGGTCACCCCGGTGATCATGTTGGCCACCAGGGTCCGGGACAGGCCGTGCAGGGCCCGGTTGCGGTTCTCGTCGTTCGGCCGCGTCACGACGATCGTGCCGTCCTCGGCGCGGGAGACCTCAATGGGCGCGGCCACGGTGTGGCTCAGGGACCCCTTGGGGCCCTTCACGGCCACCGTGCGGCCGTCGATGGTGACGTCAACGCCGGAGGGAACGGGAATGGGCTGCTTGCCGATGCGCGACATGCTTCGTCAGTCCCTTCCGTCACCAGACGTAGGCGAGGACTTCCCCGCCCACGCCCTTGCGCTGTGCCTGCTTGTCGGTGAGGACGCCCTGGGAGGTGGAGATGATCGCCACCCCGAGACCGCCGAGCACCTTCGGCAGGTTCGTGGACTTCGCGTAGACCCGCAGGCCCGGCTTCGAGATCCGCTTGATGCCGGCGATGGAACGCTCGCGGTTGGGGCCGTACTTCAGCTCCAGGACGAGGTTCTTGCCCACCTGGGCGTCCTCGGTCCGCCATCCGGTGATGTAGCCCTCCTGCTGGAGGATCTCCGCGATGTGCGACTTGATCTTGCTGTGCGGCATGACCACGGTGTCGTGGTACGCCGAGTTAGCGTTCCGCAGACGGGTCAGCATGTCTGCGATCGGGTCGGTCATGGTCATGAAACGGCCTTCGGCCTCTCTCGCCGCGGTTTCCCCTCCGGGACCTGCGGCGTAGTAAGGGTTACCAGGAGCTCTTGGTCACGCCCGGCAGCTCGCCGCGGTGGGCCATCTGTCGCAGGCACACACGGCACAGGCCGAACTTGCGGTACACGGAGTGCGGACGGCCGCAGCGCTGGCAGCGCGTGTAGGCGCGCACCTTGAACTTCGGCTTGCGGCTCGCCTTGGCGATCAGAGCCTTCTTAGCCACGGCTCATGCCTCCTTGAACGGGAATCCGAGGTGGCGGAGCAGGCTGCGCCCCTCCTCATCGGTCTTGGCCGTGGTGACCACGGTGATGTCCATGCCGCGCACCCGGTCGATGTGGTCCGGGTCGATCTCGTGGAACATCAGCTGCTCGGTCAGGCCGAAGGTGTAGTTGCCCCGGCCGTCGAACTGCTTGGGCGACAGGCCACGGAAGTCACGGATGCGGGGCAGCGCCAGCGACAGCAGGCGGTCGAGGAACTCCCACATCCGGTCGCCGCGCAGCGTCACGTGGGCGCCGATCGGCTGGCCCTCACGCAGCTTGAACTGCGCGATGGACTTCCTGGCCCGGGTCACAACCGGCTTCTGGCCGGTGATCGTGGCGAGGTCGCGGACGGCGCCCTCGATCAGCTTCGAGTCGCGGGCGGCCTCGCCCACGCCCATGTTGACCACGATCTTGGTCAGGCCCGGGATCTGCATGACGTTCTTGTAGCCGAACTCGTCACGCAGCTTGCCGGAGATCTCTTCGCGGTACCGCACCTTCAGGCGCGGCACAGGGACAGTGGCAGTGGTCATCAGATGTCCTCACCGGTCCGCCGGGCAACGCGGATCTTGTTGCCGTTGTCGTCGAAGCGGTAGCCGACGCGGGTGGTGACCTTCTTGCCGTCCTGCTCGACGACCAGCATCACGTTGCTGACGTGGATCGGGGCCTCCGTGGTGATGATGCCGCCGGTCTTCGATCCGCGCTGCGTCTGGCCCGCCTTGATGTGCTTCTTGACCCGGTTGACACCCTCGACGATGACACGCTCCTCGCGGGGGAAAGCCTTGATGACCTTCCCCTGCTTGCCGCGGTCCTTGCCGGTGATGACCTGAACCAGGTCGCCCTTCTTGATCTTCATGCTCACAGCACCTCCGGCGCGAGCGAGATGATCTTCATGAACTTCTTCTCGCGCAGCTCACGGCCGACCGGCCCGAAGATGCGGGTGCCGCGGGGATCCCCGTCGTTCCTGAGAAGGACGGCGGCGTTCTCGTCGAAGCGGATGTACGAACCGTCCGGACGGCGGCGCTCCTTCACGGCGCGCACGACGACGGCCTTGACGATATCGCCCTTCTTCACGTTGCCACCGGGGATCGCGTCCTTGACGGTGGCCACGATCACGTCGCCGATGCCCGCGTAGCGGCGGCCGGAACCACCGAGCACACGGATGCAGAGGATCTCCTTCGCGCCCGTGTTGTCGGCGACTCGCAGTCGCGACTCCTGCTGGATCATTGGTTACTTCGCCTTCTCCAGAATCTCCACGACGCGCCAGCGCTTGGTCGCGGACAGCGGACGGGTCTCCATCAGAAGAACGCGGTCACCGACGCCAGCGGCGTTCTGCTCGTCGTGCGCCTTGAGCTTGCTGGTGCGGCGGATGATCTTGCCGTACAGCGCGTGCTTGACCCGGTCCTCGACGGCGACGACGACGGTCTTGTCCATCTTGTCGCTGACCACGAGGCCCTCGCGGGTCTTGCGCCGGCCGCGCGCGTTCGTCTCGGTCACAGTGCTCTCACTCATCAGGCGTTCTCCACCGCCTCGTCCTGGCCGGCGGACTCGGCGGTCTTGTCAGCGTCGCCACCGGCCACCGGCGCCACCGTCTCGATGCCGAGCTCGCGCTCCCGCATCAGCGTGTAGACCCGGGCGATGTCCTTGCGGACGGCCTTCAGGCGGCTGTTGTTCTCCAGCTGCCCCGTCGCCGCCTGGAAGCGGAGGCGGAACAGCTCCTCCTTGGCCTCGCGCAGCTTGACGAGGAGCTCCTCGTCGTTCAGCTCCCGCAGCTCGGAAACCTTGGTACCGACGGCCATCAGGACTCACCTGCCTCGCGCCGGACGATCCGGCACTTCATCGGAAGCTTGTGAGCGGCGCGGGTCAGCGCCTCACGAGCGATTCTCTCGTTCGGGTAGGACAGCTCGAACATCACCCGGCCCGGCTTGACGTTCGCCACCCACCACTCGGGCGAGCCCTTACCGGAACCCATGCGGGTCTCCGCGGGCTTCTTGGTCAGCGGACGGTCCGGGAAGATGTTGATCCAGACCTTGCCGCCGCGCTTGATGTGACGGGTCATGGAGATACGAGCGGCCTCGATCTGCCGGTTCGTCACGTAAGCGCCGGTAACGGCCTGGATGCCGTACTCGCCGAAGGCGACCTCGGTACCGCCCTTGGCCATGCCCCTGCGCTTGGGGTGGTGCTGCTTGCGGTACTTGACCTTGCGGGGGATCAGCATGGCTCAGCTCTCCGTCGTTCCCGTGGTGGTCTCGGCGGCCGGAGCAGCAGCGTTCTCGGCCTTCGGCGCCTCGGCACCCCTGGCCTCGTTGTTCTGCTGGTTGTTCTGCTGCTGCTGCGGCTTGCGTCCGCGGCCACGCTCCCCGCGCCCGCGGGAGCGGTCACCGCGCGCCGGGCGGTTGCCCGCGCGGGCAGCCGCGTTCTCGGCACGGACCTCGGCGATGTTCTTGACGTCGCCCTTGTAGATCCAGACCTTCACACCGATCCGGCCGAAGGTGGTACGGGCCTCGAAGAAGCCGTAGTCCACGTTGGCGCGGAGCGTGTGCAGGGGCACGCGGCCCTCGCGGTAGAACTCCGAGCGGGACATCTCGGCGCCGCCGAGACGGCCGCCGCACTGGATCTTGATGCCCCGGGCGCCCGCCTTCATCGTGCTCTGCATCGACTTGCGCATCGCACGGCGGAAGGAGACGCGGGAGGACAGCTGCTCGGCCACCGCCTGGGCGACGAGCTGCGCGTCCAGCTCCGGGTTCTTGACCTCAAGGATGTTGAACTGGATCTGCTTGCCGGTCAGCTTCTCCAGGTTGCTGCGCAGCCGGTCGGCCTCCGCGCCGCGGCGGCCGATGACGATGCCCGGCCGGGCGGTGTGGACGTCGACGCGGACCCGGTCACGGGTGCGCTCGATCTCCACCTTGGAGATACCGGCGCGCTCCATGCCCTGGGTGAGCATGCGGCGGATCGCGACGTCTTCCTTGATGTAGTCCTTGTACAGCTTGTCGGCGTACCAGCGCGACTTGAAGTCGGTGGTCACGCCAAGGCGGAACCCGTGCGGGTTGACCTTCTGACCCATTACCGGGACTCCTCCTTGCTGCCGACGACCACCGTGATGTGGCTGGTCCGCTTGCGGATCCGGTACGCGCGGCCCTGGGCGCGCGGGCGGAACCGCTTCAGGGTCGGACCCTCGTCGACGTACGCCTCCTTGACGTAGAGCGTGTCGACGTCCGTGTGGTTGTAGTTGTGGGCGGCATTGGCGATGGCGCTGTCGAGCACCTTGCCCACCGGAACGCTCGCGGCCTGCGGGGCGAAACGCAGGACCGCCTGAGCCTCCGTGGCGTCCTTGCCACGGATGAGGTCCACCACCCGGCGGGCCTTCATGGGCGTGACGCGGATGTACCGCGCGCGGGCCCTGGCTTCCATGGTTGTCCCTTCGGTGTCACTCATGTCGATTTGGCTTCACACCCGCTGGTCAGCGACGACGCGACTTGCGGTCGTCCTTGACGTGGCCGCGGAAGGTGCGCGTCGGCGCGAACTCGCCGAGCTTGTGGCCGACCATCGACTCGGTGATGAACACCGGGACGTGCTTGCGGCCGTCGTGCACCGCGATCGTGTGGCCCAGCATGGCCGGGACGATCATCGAGCGGCGAGACCAGGTCTTGATGACGTTCTTGGTGCCCGCTTCGTTCTGCGACTCGACCTTCTTCATCAGGTGGTCGTCGACGAAGGGCCCCTTCTTCAGACTGCGCGGCATCGGCCCTGCTCCTAGCGCTTCTTGTTCGTCTTGCGGCGACGGACGATGTACTTGTTGCTCGCCTTCTTGGGCGAACGCGTACGGCCTTCCTTCTTGCCCCAGGGCGAAACGGGGTGACGGCCACCGGAGGTGCGGCCCTCACCACCACCGTGGGGGTGGTCGACCGGGTTCATCACGACGCCGCGGACGCTCGGGCGGACGCCCTTCCAGCGCATGCGGCCGGCCTTGCCCCAGTTGATGTTCGACTGCTCGGCGTTGCCGACCTCGCCGACGGTGGCGCGGCAGCGGACGTCGACCAGCCGGATCTCACCGGAGGGCATGCGCAGGTGGGCCATGCGGCCCTCCTTCGCCAGCAGCTGCACGGAGGCACCGGCGGAGCGGGCGAACTTCGCGCCGCCACCGGGCTTCAGCTCGATGGCGTGGATGATCGTACCCACCGGGATGTTCCGCAGCGGGAGGTTGTTCCCCGGCTTGATGTCGGCGCCGGGGCCGTTCTCGATGCGGTCGCCCTGCTTGAGGTTGGCCGGGCAGAGGATGTAGCGCTTCTCGCCGTCCGCGTAGTGCAGCAGCGCGATGCGCGCGGTGCGGTTGGGGTCGTACTCGATGTGCGCGACCTTCGCCGGCACGCCGTCCTTGTCGTGCCGCCGGAAGTCGATCAGGCGGTACGCGCGCTTGTGGCCACCGCCCTGGTGGCGCACGGACACGCGGCCGGCGTTGTCACGGCCACCCTTGCTGTGCAGGGGGCGGACCAGCGACTTCTCCGGCGTGGACCGCGTGATCTCGACGAAGTCGGCGACACTGGCGCCACGACGGCCCGGAGTCGTCGGCTTGTACTTGCGGATACCCATCTTCTCTTCAGTCCTGTCCGGTATCGGACGGCCGTGTCCCCGTCAGGAGACGTACGGGCCGCCGAAGATGTCGATGCTGTCGCCCTCTGCGAGGGTCACGATGGCGCGCTTGGTGTTGGGGCGCCGGCCGTAACCGGTGCGGGTGCGCTTGCGCTTGCCCTGCCGGTTGATCGTGTTCACGCTGGTGACCTTGACGGAGAAGATCTCCTCGACGGCCTGCTTGATCTGCGTCTTGTTGGCACGCGGATCGACGATGAACGTGTACTTGTTCTCGTCCAGCAGTCCGTAGCTCTTCTCGGAGACCACCGGCCTGACCAGGATGTCGTGCGGGTCGGTGAACTCCTTGCTGGAGATCACCTCGCTGACGGGCTCGCTCATCAGGCGTCGCTCCCTTCAGGCTGCTTGTCCAGCGTGGTCGCCGCGGCCTCACGGGCCTTGCCGGTGGCGCGGGCCACGAAGCGGTCGAACGCCGCCTTGGTGAAGATCACGTCGTCCGAGTCGAGCACGTCGTAGGTGTTGAGCTGGCCCGGGTCGAGCAGGTGCACCTGCGGCAGGTTGCGGGCCGAGCGCCACGACGTCTCGTCCGTGCGGTCGGCGACGAGCAGCAGCTTCTTGCGGTCGCTGATCTTCTCCAGCAGGGCACGGGCGGCCTTGGTGGAGATGCCGCCGTCCACCACACCGGTCACGACGTGGATGCGGTCGTTGCGCGCCCGGTCGGTGAGGGCGCTGCGCAGGGCGGCCGCCTTCATCTTCTTCGGGGTGCGCTGCGAGTAGTCGCGCGGCACCGGACCGTGCACGACGCCACCGCCGGTGAACTGCGGCGCGCGGATCGAGCCCTGGCGGGCGCGGCCGGTGCCCTTCTGGCGGTACGGCTTCTTGCCACCGCCGCGGACCTCGCCGCGGGTCTTCGTCTTGTGCGTGCCCTGGCGGGCGGCGGCGAGCTGCGCGACGACGACCTGGTGCATCAGCGGCACGCTGACCCTGGCGTCGAAGATCTCCGGGGGCAGCTCGACCGTCCCGGCCTTCTCGCCCTTGGGCGACAGGATGTCAATGGTGGTTGGGGTACTCATGTGAACCTCAGGCCCCCTTGGCCGCGGTGCGGACCAGGACGAGGCCGCCGTTGGGACCGGGGACGGAGCCCTTGATGAGGAGCAGGCCCTTCTCCGCGTCGACGGCGTGGACGGTCAGATTCTGGGTGGTCACGCGCTCGTTGCCCATGCGCCCGGCCATGCGCAGGCCCTTGAACACACGGCCGGGGGTGGCGCAGCCACCGATGGAGCCGGGCGAGCGGTGCTTGCGCTGGGTACCGTGCGAGGCGCCGAGGCCGCCGAAGCCGTGGCGCTTCATGACACCGGCGGTGCCCTTGCCCTTGCTCTTGCCGGTCACGTCGACCTTGGTGCCGGACTCGAACACGTCGGCCGTGAGCTCCTGGCCGACGGTGTACTCACTGGCGTCGCCGGTGCGGATCTCGACGAGGTGACGCCGCGGCGTGACGTTGGCCTTGGCGAAGTGGCCCTTCATGGGCTTGTTCACCTTGCGCGGGTCGATCTCGCCGTAGGCGATCTGGACAGCTTCGTAGCCGTCGCGGTCCTTGGTGCGCACCTGCGTAACGACGCAGGGCCCGGCCTTGACCACGGTCACCGGGACCACGCGGTTCTCGCTGTCCCAGACCTGGGTCATGCCGAGCTTGTGACCGAGGACGCCCTTGACCTTCCGAGTGGTGTGATCAGTCATCTTCTCCGCACCTCTCAGAGCTTGATCTCGATGTCCACGCCGGCGGGCAGGTCCAGGCGCATCAGCGAGTCAACGGTCTTGGGGGTCGGGTCGAGGATGTCGATCAGACGCTTGTGCGTACGCATCTCGAAGTGCTCGCGCGAGTCCTTGTACTTGTGCGGCGACTTGATGACGCAGTACACGTTCTTTTCCGTGGGCAGCGGCACCGGGCCCGCGACCGACGCACCCGTGCGGGTCACCGTCTCGACGATCTTCTTCGCCGAGTTGTCGATGACCTCGTGGTCGTAGGCCTTGAGCCGGATGCGGATCTTCTGTCCCGCCATGGCTACTTCGCAGTCCTGTCTTCGTGGTCAACGCTCTGGACCCGGTGTCCGGGCTCCTTCCTCTCCGACCCACGCGGTCGGGCGTGTCGCGCCCGACCCCGGATTTCACCGCAGGGTGTTTCCTCGGGGAGGAGTGGGGGGAGAACTTCCACCGGGTGCCTGGTATCAAGCTCCGCCAGCGCTTCCCGGAAGATCCCGGTATTTCCGCGCCTGATCAGGCGCGACGAATACAGTGGGACTCGCTTCCAGTCCTCCCGGCGGGAGGCGCGCGACATCAGCTCTCAACCGAGCAACCTGGTCAGTGTGCCACAGGAGGCGCGACGCCCGCCAATCGGCCGGACAGCGCCCCGCTTACCGCGGACGTCCTGCTGACCGCCGCCGCGGACCGCCCGCCGGCTACCCGCCGGGCGCCGGTCACGGCCCTGCGCCTCCCCGCTCATCTCCACGTTAGACGTGCAGCCGGAGCACGGCGCGCTCGGCCCAGTCGGGCGGGGTGCCCAGCAGCGAGACCCCCGCCATCACCGCGAACGCCAGCGGCACCGTCCAGGCGGCCGGCTGGGCCAGCAGCACCACCAGCCAGCCGGGCCCCGGGTCCCACACGACCGAGGCCAGCGCCGCCCCCGACGCCGCGCACACCCCCGTCGTCAGCCCGGCGGCGGCCCCCACCAGCGTCAGGCCGCGCCACCAGATGCCCAGCACCAGCAGCGGGCAGAACGTCGAGGCGGCCACCGCGAACGCCCAGCCGACGAGCACGTTGATGTCCACCCGCTCCGCCGGCAGCGACAGCACGACGGCGACCAGCGCCCCCGCCGCCACCGCCGCCCGCAGCCGCGGCAGGCTGGCGCGCGAGAGGTCGTGCGAGAGCCCGCCGGCCAGCGCCATCAGCAGCCCGGAGGACGTGGACAGGAAGGCGGCGAAGGCACCCGCCGCGACCACGGCCGTCAGCACCTCTCCGAAGACCCCGCCGATGATCTCGCCCGGCAGCACCACCGTGACGGTGTCCGTGTCGCCGCTGCCGACCAGATCGCGGGTGAAGACCCGGCCGAGCAGCCCGTACACCGCGGGGAAGAGGTAGAACAGCCCCAGCAGCACGATGACGCCGACCGCCACCCGCCGGGCCACCCGCGCCGTGGCGCTGGTGTGGAACCGCATGATGACGTGCGGCAGCCCGGCCGCCCCGAGCGTCGTGGCGAGCAGCACGGACCACGTGGACAGCAGCGGCTCCCCGGCGCCGGCCAGGTCGAGCAGCGGCCTGCTCCACTCGCCGGTCTCCACGGTCAGCGCCCGCTGCCGGGCCTCCGGGCCCGCGTGCGCGAACAGGAAGACGGCGGGCACCGCGATGAAGACGAGCTTGACCAGGTAGTGGAAGCCCTGCACGTACGTGGCCGAGCGCATGCCCCCGGCGGCGATCGAGACGCAGACCACCAACCCGGCGAGCACCACGCCCACCCAGTAGGGCGTGCCGCTGACCAGGTGCAGCACCACCCCGGCGCCCTTGAACTGCGGCACCAGGTACATCCACATGATGACCAGGACGATGACCGCACACAGCTTCCTGATGGCCTGCGAGCCCAGCCGGTAGTCGGCGAAGTCCGGCACGGTGTACGCGCCGGAGCGGCGCATCGGCCCGGCGACGAGGGCGACGACCGCGACGTACCCGGCGGTGAAGCCGACCGCGTACCACAGGCTGCCCACGCCGTCCTTGAGCATCATGCCCGCCAGCCCCAGCACGGAGGCCGCCGAGACGTACTCCCCCGCGATGGCCATGGCGTTCCAGCCGGGGGCGATGCGGCGCGAGGCGACCAGGAAGTCGGGCGTCGTGCGCGCGGCGCGCACCCCGTAGACGCCGATGGCCATGCTGGCGGCCAGCAGCAGTCCGATGGCGAGCAGGCCGGTCATGTGCCCTGTCCGCCGCCGCGGCGGCTGTCGTCCTCGATGCGCTCCGCGGCGCGGACGTGCAGCGCCGCGATGAGCAGCAGCAGCGGATAGGACGCGGTCATCAGCAGCAGCCAGGAGGCGGGGATGCCCGCGACGGCGACATCGCCGAGCCCGGGGAAGGCGCCGAGCAGGCCGGACAGGCCGAACAGCAGCGTGCCCAGCGCGGCCATGGTGCGCACGGCCAGCCGCCGCTGCCGCGCGAAGACCGCCCGGGCCCGGGCGTCGAGCGCCTCGTCCTCGGTGCCGGGTGCGGGCAGCGGCACCAGGTGCTGGGCCGGCCGGTGGCGCCGGGAGAGCGCGATCCGGGTCTGCGGGCTGGTGATCCGCACCCGCCGCTGCTGGCTCACCGCTGCTCGTCCCGGACGGCGGCGAGCAGCCGTTCCTTCAGCTCCCTGGCGTGGCGGCGGCTGACCGGAACGTCCCCGGCGGGGGTGCGGGCGAGCAGCCCGGAGGAGCTGGTGACGTGCAGGTCGCGGACCCAGTTGACGGACACCAGGTAGCCGCGGTGGGCGCGCACGAACCCGGCGGACGCCCAGACCTCCTCCAGGTAGGACAGGGACAGCCGGATGAGGTGGCTGCCCTCGGCGGTGTGCAGGCGCACGTAGTCGCCGTGCGCCTCGGCGAACTGGATGTCGTCGCGGTGGATGAACAGGGTGTGGCGCCCGGTCTCGATCTGCACGACGGCCAGTTCGTCGGCGGGCTGCTGCGCCGGCGCGGCCGGGGCGGCCGGGCCGCGCCCGGGGCGGCGCAGCGCCAGGACGCGGGAGACGGCCTCGGCCAGGCGCTCGGGCCGCAGCGGCTTGAGGAGGTAGTCCGCGGCCCCGATACCGAACGCCTCGACGGCGTGGGACTCGGAGGCGGTGACGAAGACGATGGCGGGCGGCGAGGACAGCACGGCCAGCAGGCGGGCGAGTTCCATGCCGTCCAGTCCCGGCATGGAGATGTCGAGGAACGCGGCGTCGAACGTCTCGGTGCCCAGCAGCCGCACGGCCGACTCGCCGCTGTCCGCCTCGCGGACGGTGGCGATCTCCGGCATCGCGGCGAGCAGGGACGCCAGTTCCTGCCGCGTGGACGCCTCGTCCTCGACGACGAGGGCGCGCAGCCGGGCGGACCGCGCCGGCGCGGCCGTCCCGGTCATTCCCGTGATTCCGGTCATGTGGCCAGCACCCCTCGCTGGAACCGGGGCACCCGGACGACGACCTTGGTGCCGCTGCCGGGCGCGGTCTCGATGACGAGCCCGTACTCGGGCCCGTACACGGTGCGCAGGCGTTCGTCGACGTTGGCCAGGCCCACCCGGCGGCGGCCGACGTCGCCGGCGGCGTCCTTGGGCGGGCCGGTCCCGGCGAGCAGGGCCTGGGCGTAGGCGGGGTCCATGCCGACGCCGTCGTCCTCGATCTCGATCACGCACAACGGCCCCTCGCCGTAGCCGGAGACGCTGATGGAGCCGGGGCCAGGCTTGGGCTCCAGGCCGTGGCGGACGGCGTTCTCCACGAGCGGCTGGATGACGAGGAACGGGATGGCGACCGGCAGGATCTCGGGGGCCATCCGGACGGTGAGGTCCATGCGGTCGTCGAAGCGGGCGCGCTGGAGCTCCAGGTAGGTCTGGATGGCCTGGAGTTCGTCGGCGACGGTGGCGTAGTCGCCCTTGGTGGAGAAGTTGTAGCGCAGGTAGTCGGCGAAGTCGTTGAGCAGGGTGCGGGCGCGGTCGGGGTCGGTGCGGATACGCGCCCCGATGACGGCGAGCGCGTTGTGGAGGAAGTGCGGGGAGATCTGGGCCCGCAGGGTGCGCAGCTCGGCCTGGGCGATGCGGCTGCGGGCGCGGCGCAGCGCGGCGTGGTCGAGGGCGCGGGCGACGAGGGGCGCGAGGGCGTCGAGTTCGGCTTCGCGGGCCGGGTCGCCGTCGCGGGCGCTGCCGGCCGGGCCGTCGCCGTAGCGGACGGCGATCGCGCCGGTCAGGTCGTCCGCGACGAGCAGGGGCACGGCGCACCAGGGCGGGCGCCGGGCCAGGGCGGCCTGCTCGTAGGTCTGGGCCAGCAGCGCGGCGAGCGCGTCGGCCTCGTCGCCCTGGGGCGCGGGGCCCGCCGTGGCGACGGGTCCGTCGAGATCGGCCAGGACGACGGTGCGGGCCTGAAGCAGCCGGCGCAGCCGCTTGGCGGCCTGGGTGCCGCCGCGCCCGGACAGGCCCTCGCGCAGGTCGTCGCCGAGGCCGGCGACCGCGCGCAGCACGCGCACGGTGTGGTCCGCCCCGGGGCGCGACTCGGCTCTGCGTGCTCGCATCCGGTCCAGCATGGCCCGCACGGTAGTCCAGGCGGGTGCCCGGCTTGTAGGGCTAGGACGCGGTCTGGTCGATCCGGACGGGGCGCGCGGCGGCGCCCGCTCAGCCGCCGGCGGGCGGTGCGGGCGGGGCGCCCGGGTAGGGGTCGAGCCGGGTGGGGCCGTAGGGGTCCAGGTCGCTGGGGCGGGGCGGCTCGGGCCCGTCGGGGCCGATGCGCATCATGCGTTCGACGCGGATGACGCGGAAGCGGCGGCCGAGCACGCGCAGTTCGTCGCGCGGGGGGCCGGAGCGGTACGCCTCGGCGGCGGCGGCGTAGCGCCGGGCGTGCTCGTGCGGGACGTCGCGTTCGAGGGCCGGGAGGAACTCCGTGAGGTAGCTGAAGAGCACGGCGCGGGCGTCCTGGGGGGTGGGCAGCAGGCCGGCCATCGGCTCCCAGGAGGTGCCCTTGCGTTCGGCGAAGGTGAAGGCGGCGGGCAGCAGGACGACGCCGGGGTGGGTGCGCACGGCGCGGCGTGAGTCCTCGCGGGCGGCGCGGGGGATGCGGGGCGAGCGGTAGCGCAGGGCGAGCAGCTCCATGCGCTGGATGGACTCGGCGATGCCGGTGGCCCGGGCGTGGTCGATGAGGAAGCCGGTGGTGCGGCAGCTGGGGCGGCGGCCGGGAGCGCCGATGTCACGGCGGGGGTCGTCGGGGTCGGTGGGGCGGGGTCCTTCGATGCCGTCGGGGCCGATGCGGGCGAACTCGTCGGCGCGGACGACGCGATAGCGGGTGGTGCCCGCGGTGAGTTCGTTGGCGGGCGGCTCGCGCTGGAGGCGGGCGATGGCGGCCATCAGGTGGGCGCGCAGCCGGTCGCCGGGGCGCGTCTCGGTCTGGGCCTTGGTCCACAGATGGGAGATGAGGCCGTCGCGGGAGTGCTGGGGATAGCCGTCGGCGACGTCGCTGAGCAGGCGCCAGGCGGGGGCGTCCTCGGGGCGCTGCTCGGCGTAGCCGAAGACGGGGCCGCGGATGACGATGCTCGGGTACCGCACGGCGGCGCGGCAGGCGTCCTGCTCGGTGACGGCGGAGACGGGGTCGTCGCGCCGGGTGACCCTGATGGTCAGGTGACGCGGCGTGTTCCACGGGTGATCCCTCATGTGCCCAGTGTGACGGCAACCTCGTGGCCAGGTCACCCGATTACCCGAATTCTGCTGCCGGGAGGCGCGGCGGCGGGGCGTCCCCGGCGGCGGACCGGAGGGGGACGCCCGGGGCCCGAGGAGGGCACTCGGGCCCCGGGGAGGGTGCCGGGTGGGAGGCCCGGCGGTCTCGTGGTGCGTTGCAGCGCGGTGAGGCGCGCGGAGGTCAGTGGGAGGACGCGCGCTCGGCTCCCGCGCCGGTCAGGGCGCGCACCTGGAGACGGGCGAAACGCTCGTCGTCGGACTCCTTCGACAGCAGGGTGCCGACGATGGCGCAGAGCAGGCCCAGCGGGATGGACACCAGGCCCGGGTTCTCCAGCGGGAACCAGTGGAAGTCCACGCTCGCGGGGAAGAGGGACAGGCTGTTCCCCTCGGCGTCGACGCCCTTGCCGGAGACGACGGGCGAGAAGAACACCAGGCCGACGGAGCTGATCAGGCCGCCGTAGATGCCGGCCAGCGCACCGGTGGTGTTGAACCGCCGCCAGAACAGGCTGAGCAGGATCACCGGCAGGTTGGCCGAGGCCGCGATGGCGAAGGCCAGGGCGACCAGGAAGGCGACGTTGAGGTTCTGCGAGAAGACGGCGAGGACGATGGCGACCGCCCCCACGCCGATGGCGGCGAACCGGGCGACCCGCACCTCCTCCTTCTCCGAGGCCTGCCCCTTGCGGAGCACGGCGTTGTAGAAGTCGTGCGCCAGCGAGGACGAGGAGGCGATCGTCAGCCCGGCGACCGTGGACAGGATGGTCGCGAAGGCGACGGCCGCGATGAACGCCAGCATCACCGCGCCCCAGAACTCGCCGCCGAAGTGGTCGCCGACCTCCTGGGCGAGCATGGGCGCCGCGGTGTTGCCCGCGCTGTTCTGGCCCGCGATGGCCTCCGCTCCCACCAGCGCGGCGGCGCCGAAGCCGAGCACCAGGGTCAGCAGGTAGAAGCAGCCGATGATGCCGATGGCCCAGTTGACCGACTTCCGCGCGGTCCGGGAGTCCGGAACGGTGTAGAAGCGGATCAGGATGTGCGGCAGTCCGGCCGTGCCCAGCACCAGGGCGAGGCCGAGGCTGATCAGGTCCAGCTTGTTGACCATGGTCTGCCAGGCGTCGCCCGCGACCTCGACGCCGTACCGCTGCCCTGGTTCGAGGAACGCGTCGCCGGCGCCGCTGGCCGCCGCGGCGTCGTTCATCAGCGACCCGAGGTTGAAGTCGTAGATCGCCAGCACCAGCAGGGTCACCAGCAGAGCGCCGCCCATGAGCATGACGGCCTTGACGATCTGCACCCAGGTGGTGCCGGTCATGCCGCCGAACGACACGTAGATGACCATCAGGATGCCGACGACGACGATGCCGACGATCTTCGTGGTGTCGGCGCTCATCCCGAGGTACGTCTCGCCCTCCTCGATGCCCAGCAGCAGCGCGACCAGCGCGCCCGCGCCGACCATCTGGGCCAGCAGGTAGAAGATCGAGACGGTCAGCGTGGACACCGACGCGGCGGTGCGGACGGACCGCTGCCGCATCCGGTACGACACGACGTCGGCCATCGTGAACCGGCCGGAGTTCCGCAGCAGCTCGGCGACGAGCAGCAGCGCCACCAGCCAGGCGACGAGGAAGCCGATCGAGTACAGGAAGCCGTCGTAGCCGAAGAGGGCGATCATGCCGGCGATGCCGAGGAAGGAGGCGGCCGACATGTAGTCGCCGCCGATGGCGAAGCCGTTCTGGATGCCGCTGAAGCCCCGGCCGGCGGAGTGGAAGTCGGTGGCCGACTTGGTGCGGCGGCTCGCCCACACGGTGATGCCGATGGTGGTGGCGATGAGCAGGCCGAACAGGATGACGGTGATCAGCCGCTCCTGCGAGCCGGAAGCCTGTGCCAGCGTGATCACGCCTCGTCCCCCTTCCTGGCAGGCGGCACGGCCGGGCCGCCGGACTCCAGTTCCCCGCGCAGCTCGTCGGCGAGCGGGTCGAACCGGCGGCCGGCGTAACGGGAGTAGGCGATCGCGATGCCGAACGTCGTGACGAACTGGAGCAGGCCGAACACCAGAGCCACGTTGAAGCTGCCGACGATGTCCGTGGCCATCACGCCGCGGGCATAGGCCGACATCAGCACGTACAGCAGGTACCAGGCGAGAAAGCCGATGCTCACGGGCACCACGAACCGCAGCAGCCGGGCGCGCAGATCGTGGAAGCGGGGGTCGTCGTGCATGGCCACCGAGCGGGCCGTGAGGTCCTCGCCCGGCGGTGGTTCTGTTCCTTCGGGGACGGAACGCGTCGTCGTCATTACCGGCTCCTGTCGGGGACTGCTCCGGGAAATGTAAGGAGCGTCACACGACACGGGCAGGCGGCCGACGCCGCCACTCGGCGAACGGTCGGATTGCGCGCCGAGCGGGCGACGGGGGGACGGCGGAAGGGAGGGCGGGCAGCCCTCGCCGGGACGGCACCTGCCGGCGCCCAGCCGGCGACACCGGAAAGGCAGCGGGCCCCGCCCCCGTGCGGTACGGGAGCGGGGCCCTGCGCAGGCCGTGAGGCTCTGCCGCCCTCAGGCGGCCCGGGTCACTTGATGATCTTGGTGACCTGGCCGGCGCCCACGGTGCGGCCACCCTCGCGGATGGCGAACCGCAGGCCCTCCTCCATGGCGACGGGCTGGATCAGCTCGACGCGCATCTCGGTGTTGTCGCCCGGCATGACCATCTCGGTGCCCTCGGGGAGGTGCACCACGCCGGTGACGTCCGTGGTACGGAAGTAGAACTGCGGACGGTAGTTGTTGAAGAACGGGGTGTGGCGGCCCCCCTCGTCCTTCGAGAGGATGTAGGCCTGGCCCTCGAACTCCGTGTGCGGGGTGACCGAGCCCGGCTTGATGACAACCTGGCCGCGCTCGACGTCCTCGCGCTTGACACCACGGAGCAGCAGACCGACGTTCTCACCGGCCTGGCCCTCGTCGAGCAGCTTGCGGAACATCTCGATGCCGGTGACGGTCGTGGAGACCTTCTCCTCGCGGATACCGACGATGTCGACGTTCTCGTTCACCTTCAGCGTGCCGCGCTCGATGCGGCCGGTGACCACGGTGCCGCGGCCGGTGATGGTGAAGACGTCCTCGATCGGCATCAGGAATGGCTTGTCGATGTCACGCTGCGGCTGCGGGATCGACTCGTCGACAGCCTTCATCAGCTCGAGGATGCTCTTGGACCACTCCGGGTCGCCCTCCAGGGCCTTCAGAGCGGAGACCTTGATGACCGGAACCTCGTCGCCCGGGAACTCGTACTCGGTGAGCAGCTCACGGACCTCGAGCTCGACGAGCTCCATGATCTCCTCGTCGTCCACCATGTCCGCCTTGTTGAGGGCGACCACGATGTACGGCACGCCGACCTGGCGGGCCAGGAGCACGTGCTCCTTGGTCTGCGGCATCGGGCCGTCGGTGGCGGCGACCACGAGGATGGCGCCGTCCATCTGAGCGGCACCGGTGATCATGTTCTTGATGTAGTCCGCGTGACCCGGGCAGTCGACGTGGGCGTAGTGACGGGACTCCGTCTGGTACTCGACGTGCGCGATGGAGATGGTGATACCGCGCTGACGCTCCTCAGGCGCCTTGTCGATGTTCTCGAACGCCGAAACCTCGTTGAGCTCCGGGTACGTGTCGTGCAGCACCTTGGTGATCGCCGCGGTAAGCGTCGTCTTGCCGTGGTCGATGTGACCGATGGTGCCAATGTTGACGTGCGGCTTAGTCCGCTCGAACTTCGCCTTCGCCACTGGGGTCCTCCTGTGGACTGGTGCTGTACGCCCTCCGCGTCTTGCGGAAGGTTTCAGGTGGTCGTACCGAACCGGTCAGGACCCCGAGGGGACGCCCTTGACCGTTTCGCTTGTTAAGGGCCGGCGGCCGGGGGCCGCAAAGGCCCCCGATCACCCCATTGCTCCAGCTTAAGGGTTATTCGCCCTTCGCCTTCGCGATGATCTCCTCGGAGACGTTCTTGGGTACCTCGCCGTAGGAGTCGAACTGCATGCTGTAGCTCGCACGGCCGGAGGTCTTGCTCCGCAGGTCACCCACGTAACCGAACATCTCCGACAGCGGGACCAGCGCCTTGACGACCTTGGCGCCGCTGCGGTCCTCCATGGCCTGGATCTGGCCACGGCGGGAGTTGATATCACCGATGACGTCACCCATGTACTCCTCGGGCGTGGTGACCTCGACGGCCATCAGCGGCTCGAGCAGGACAGGGCTGGCCTTCCGCGCGGCCTCCTTGAACGCCATGGAACCGGCGATCTTGAAGGCCATCTCCGACGAGTCCACCTCGTGGTACGCGCCGTCGGTCAGGATCACCTTCACACCGGTCAGCGGGTAGCCGGCGAGCACGCCGAACTCCATCGCCTCCTGGCAGCCCGCGTCCACCGAGGGGATGTACTCCCGGGGGATGCGGCCACCGGTGATCTGGTTGACGAACTCGTAGCCGTCGCCCTCCAGGGGCTCCAGGCTGATCTGGACCTTCGCGAACTGGCCGGAGCCACCGGTCTGCTTCTTGTGCGTGTACTCGACCTTCTCGACCGGGCGCCGCAGCGTCTCCCGGTAGGCAACCTGCGGCTTGCCGACGTTGGCCTCGACCTTGAACTCCCGCTTCATGCGGTCGACCAGCACGTCCAGGTGCAGCTCGCCCATGCCGGCGATGATGGTCTGGCCGGTCTCCTCGTCGGCCTTGACCTGGAAGGACGGGTCCTCCTCGGCCAGCCGCTGGATCGCGACGCCCAGCTTCTCCTGGTCACCCTTGGACTTCGGCTCGATGGCCACCTCGATGACCGGGGCCGGGAAGTCCATGGACTCCAGGATGACCTGGTTGTTCGGGTCCGAGAGCGTCTCACCCGTGGTGGTCTGCTTCAGGCCCATGACGGCGCAGATGTCGCCCGCACCGACGCTCTCGATCTCCTCACGCTTGTTCGCGTGCATCCGGTAGATCTTGCCGATGCGCTCCTTCTTGCCCTTCACGGAGTTCATGACCTGGGCGCCGGAGGTGAGCACACCGGAGTAGACCCGGACGAACGTGAGCTTGCCCAGGTGCGGGTCGCTCATGATCTTGAACGCCAGGGCCGCGAGCGGCTCCTCCTCGGACGGCCGGCGGGCGATGATCTCCTCGGCGTCCTTCGGCGAGTGCCCCTCGATGGCCTCGACATCGAGCGGCGAGGGCAGGTAGCGCACCACCGCGTCGAGCAAGGGCTGCACGCCCTTGTTCTTGAACGCGGTGCCGCAGAACACCGGAGTGACGGTGATGCCGTCGTCGCCGCCCGTGGAGGCGAGGGTGACCCGGCGGATCGCCGCCGCGAGCTGCTCCGCGGAGGGCTCGCCGCCCTCCAGGTACAGCTCCATCATCTCCTCGTCGTTCTCCGCGACGGCCTCGACGAGCTTGTTGTGCCACTCGTCGGCCTGCTCGCGCATGTTCTCGGGGATGTCGACGACGTCGTACATCTCGCCGAGCTTGGCCTCGGGCGAGTAGACCAGCGCCTTCATCTGGACGAGGTCCACGACACCCTGGAAGTCGGCCTCGGCACCGATAGGCAGCTGCATGACCAGCGGAGTCGCGTTGAGGCGGTCCACGATCATGTCGACGCAGCGGAAGAAGTCGGCGCCCGTGCGGTCCAGCTTGTTCACGAAGCAGATCCGCGGCACGCCGTAGCGGTCGGCCTGACGCCAGACGGTCTCGGACTGGGGCTCGACACCGGCGACGCCGTCGAACACCGTCACCGCGCCGTCCAGGACGCGCAGCGAGCGCTCCACCTCGACGGTGAAGTCCACGTGACCGGGCGTGTCGATGATGTTGATCGTGTTGTCGACGCCATCGACGGTCCAGTGGCAGGTGACAGCGGCGGAGGTGATGGTGATCCCCCGCTCCTGCTCCTGCTCCATCCAGTCGGTGACGGCGGCACCGTCGTGGACCTCACCGACCTTGTAGCTCATGCCGGTGTAGTAGAGGATCCGCTCGGTGGTCGTCGTCTTGCCCGCGTCGATGTGGGCCATGATCCCGATGTTCCGGACCCTGGCCAGGTCAAGTGAAGTGGTAGCCATCTGGCTTGCTCTTCTCTCGGTCTCGGTGGGCCGCGACTACCAGCGGTAGTGCGCGAAGGCCTTGTTGGACTCGGCCATCTTGTGGGTGTCCTCGCGCTTCTTGACAGAAGCGCCGAGGCCGTTCGACGCGTCCAGCAGCTCGTTCATCAGCCGCTCCGTCATCGTCTTCTCACGGCGGGCACGGGCGTAGCCCACCAGCCAGCGGAGCGCGAGCGTGGACGAGCGGCCCGGGCGGACCTCGACCGGCACCTGGTAGGTCGCGCCACCGACGCGGCGGGAGCGGACCTCAAGGGTCGGCTTCACGTTCTCCAGGGCACGCTTGAGGATGATGACCGGGTCGTTGCCGGTCTTCTCCCGCAGGCCCTCAAGGGCGCCGTACACGATGCGCTCAGCGGTGGAGCGCTTGCCGTGCAGCAGCACCTTGTTGATGAGAGACGTCACCAGAGGAGACCCGTAGACCGGGTCAACGTGGACCGGGCGCTTCGGGGCAGGGCCCTTGCGAGGCATGCTTACTTCTCCTTCTTGGCGCCGTAGCGGCTGCGAGCCTGCTTGCGGTTCTTGACGCCCTGGGTGTCAAGAGAACCGCGGATGATCTTGTAACGCACGCCCGGCAGGTCCTTCACACGCCCCCCGCGCACCAGCACGATGGAGTGCTCCTGGAGATTGTGGTTCTCTCCAGGAATGTAAGCGGTGACCTCGATCCCATTGCTCAGACGCACACGCGCGACCTTGCGCAGGGCCGAGTTCGGCTTCTTCGGTGTGGTGGTGAACACACGGGTGCACACTCCACGGCGCTGGGGCGAACCCTCAAGCGCGGGCGTCTTGTTCTTCTCGACCTTGTCTTGCCGGCCCTTCCGGACCAGCTGCTGGATCGTTGGCACCGTTTCTCCGGTTTCTCTGTGCCGATCTCGGTAAAGCTAACCTGGAACACTCCCCGACCCACGCGGTCGGGCGTGTCGAAGACTGCACGGGACCCCGCGAGCGCGGTAGTAATGCAGATCCCGGAGTTCTGGCTGCCGCCTCGGCTAACGCCGAATAAGCGCAGGGAACACCCCAGGCACAAGGTCAGAGAGTACCGAGCGCAAGGGCCAGGGTCAAAATGGGATTGCCCGCTCCGCTCTAGACGAACGGCCCGGCCGCCGGCGGGTGCCGGTGGCCGGGCCGCACAGGGCCGTGCAGCGCCTTGTCAGCCCTGGTAGGGGCCGTAGTCGTAGTCCTCCAGCGGGACGGCCTGGCCGGATCCGGCGCCGAAGGGCGAGTAGTCGATGTCGTCGTACCCGACGGCCGAGTACATCGCGGCCTTCGCCTCCTCGGTCGGCTCGACCCGGATGTTCCGGTACCGGGACAGACCCGTTCCGGCCGGGATGAGCTTACCGATGATCACGTTCTCCTTCAGGCCGATCAGCGAGTCGGACTTGGCATTGATCGCCGCGTCCGTCAGGACCCGGGTCGTCTCCTGGAAGGAGGCCGCCGACAGCCACGACTCGGTGGCCAGCGACGCCTTCGTGATACCCATCAGCTGCGGACGGCCGGAGGCCGGCTGGCCGCCCTCCGCCACGACACGGCGGTTCTCGGCCTCGAACTTCGACCGCTCCACCAGCTCACCGGGCAGCAGCTCGGCATCGCCGGACTCGATGATCGTCACCCGGCGCAGCATCTGCCGGACGATGATCTCGATGTGCTTGTCGTGGATGGACACGCCCTGCGAGTTGTAGACCTTCTGGACCTCGTTGACCAGGTAGACCTGCACCGCGCGCTGGCCGAGGATGCGCAGCACGTCGTGCGGGTTGGCCGCACCCACCGTCAGCGGCTGGCCGACCTCCACGTGGTCGCCCTCGTCCACCAGCAGCCTGGCGCGCTTGGACACCGCGTAGGAGGTCTCGTCCGAGCCGTCGTCCGGCGTGACGATGACCTTCTTGGTCTTCTCGGTCTCCTCGATCCGCACCCGGCCGGCCGACTCGGAGATCGGCGCGACGCCCTTGGGCGTGCGGGCCTCGAAGAGCTCGACCACACGCGGCAGACCCTGCGTGATGTCCTCACCGGCGACACCACCGGTGTGGAAGGTCCGCATCGTCAGCTGCGTACCGGGCTCACCGATGGACTGCGCCGCGATGATGCCGACGGCCTCGCCGATGTCCACCAGCTTGCCGGTGGCCAGCGAGCGGCCGTAGCACATGGCGCAGGTGCCGACCGCGGACTCGCAGGTGAGCACCGAGCGGGTCTTGACGGTCTCGACGCCGTGGCTGATCAGCTCGTCGATGAGCACGTCGCCCAGGTCGGTCCCGGCGGGGGCCAGCACCTTGCCGTCGACGACGACGTCCTCGGCGAGGCAGCGGGCGTACACGCTCGACTCGACGTTCTCCGCCTTGCGCAGCTCGCCGTCCTCGCCCCTGGTGGCGATCGCCAGCTTCAGGCCGCGGTCGGTGCCGCAGTCCTCCTCGCGGATGATCACATCCTGCGAGACGTCCACCAGGCGCCGGGTCAGGTAACCGGAGTCGGCGGTCCGCAGGGCGGTGTCGGCCAGACCCTTGCGGGCGCCGTGCGTGGAGATGAAGTACTCCAGCACGGTGAGACCCTCGCGGAACGATGCCTTGATCGGACGCGGGATCGTCTCGTTCCGCGCGTTCGACACCAGACCGCGCATACCCGCGATCTGGCGCATCTGCATCATGTTCCCTCGGGCACCCGAGTCCACCATCATGAAGATCGGGTTGGTCTTCGGGAAGTTCCGGCTCATCGCCTCGGCGACCTCGTTGGACGCCTTGGTCCAGATGCCGATGAGCTCCTGGGTCCGCTCGTCCTTGGTGATCAGACCGCGCTCGTACTGCTTCTGGAGCTTCTCGTCCTGCGCATCGTAGGTCGCCAGGATCTCCGGCTTGGCGTCGGGCACCACGATGTCGGAGACGGCGATGGTGACGCCGGAACGGGTCGCCCAGTAGTAGCCCGCCGACTTCAGGTTGTCCAGCGTGGCGGCGACGACCACCTTGGGGTAACGCTCGGCCAGGTCGTTGACGATCTGGCTCAGGCGCTTCTTGTCCACGGTCTGGTCCACGAAGGGGTAGTCCTCCGGGAGCAGCTCGTTGAACAGCGCGCGGCCCAGCGTCGTGCGCAGGCGGAAGGGGTCGCCCGGCTGCCAGGTCTGCTCACCATCCTCCGGCTCCGGCGGGGTCCAGCCGCGGGGCGGCACGGCGCCGACCGGGAACCGGATGTCCACCTTGGCCTGGAGGGACAGCTCCCCCGCGTCGAAGGCCATGATGGCCTCGGCGGTGGAGGAGAACGACCGGCCCTCGCCGATGACCTCGCGCTCCTCCTCGTCCGTGGTGAGGAAGAACAGGCCGAGCACCATGTCCTGCGTCGGCATGGTGACCGGGCGGCCGTCGGCCGGCTTGAGGATGTTGTTCGAGGACAGCATCAGGATGCGGGCCTCGGCCTGTGCCTCCGCGGACAGCGGCAGGTGGACGGCCATCTGGTCGCCGTCGAAGTCCGCGTTGAACGCCGTGCACACCAGCGGGTGGATCTGGATGGCCTTGCCCTCGACCAGCTGCGGCTCGAACGCCTGGATGCCCAGCCGGTGCAGCGTCGGCGCACGGTTGAGCAGCACCGGGTGCTCGGCGATGACCTCTTCGAGGACGTCGTACACGACGGTGCGCTGGCGCTCGACCATGCGCTTGGCCGATTTGATGTTCTGGGCGTGGTTGAGGTCCACCAGGCGCTTCATGACGAACGGCTTGAACAGCTCGAGCGCCATGGCCTTGGGCAGACCGCACTGGTGCAGCTTCAGCTGCGGGCCGACGACGATCACGGAACGGGCCGAGTAGTCGACGCGCTTGCCCAGCAGGTTCTGGCGGAAGCGGCCCTGCTTGCCCTTGAGCATGTCGGACAGGGACTTCAGCGGCCGGTTGCCGGGACCGGTCACCGGACGCCCGCGGCGGCCGTTGTCGAACAGCGCGTCGACGGCCTCCTGGAGCATGCGCTTCTCGTTGTTGACGATGATCTCGGGCGCGCCGAGGTCGAGAAGCCGCTTCAGGCGGTTGTTCCGGTTGATGACGCGGCGGTACAGGTCGTTCAGGTCGGAGGTGGCGAAGCGGCCACCGTCCAGCTGCACCATCGGGCGCAGGTCCGGCGGGATCACCGGCACGCAGTCCAGCACCATGCCCTTGGGACTGTTGGAGGTCTGGAGGAACGCCGAGACGACCTTCAGGCGCTTGAGGGCGCGGGTCTTCTTCTGGCCCTTGCCGGTGCGGATGATCTCGCGGAGCTTGGCGGCCTCCTCCTCCAGGTCGAAGGTCTCCAGCCGCTTCTGCAGCGCGGCGGCGCCCATCGAACCGTCGAAGTAGGTGCCGAAGCGGTCGCGCAGCTCGCGGTAGAGCAGCTCGTCGCCCTCAAGGTCCTGGACCTTGAGGTTCTTGAAACGGTTCCAGACCTCTTCCAGGCGGTCCAGCTCGCGCTGGGCGCGGTCGCGGATCTGCTTCATCTCGCGCTCGGCGCTCTCGCGCACCTTGCGCCGGGCGTCGGCCTTGGCGCCCTCGGCCTCGAGCTCGGCCAGGTCGGCCTCCAGCTTCTTGGCGCGGGCCTCCAGGTCGGCGTCGCGGCGCTGCTCGATCTGCTGGCGCTCCACGGAGATGTGGGCCTCCAGCGACGGCAGGTCGCGGGCGCGGCGCTCCTCGTCCACGTACGTGATCATGTACGCGGCGAAGTAGATGACCTTCTCCAGGTCCTTCGGGGCGAGGTCGAGCAGGTAGCCCAGGCGCGAGGGCACACCCTTGAAGTACCAGATGTGCGTGACGGGCGCGGCCAGTTCGATGTGGCCCATCCGCTCCCGGCGCACCTTGGCGCGGGTCACCTCGACGCCGCAGCGCTCACAGATGATGCCCTTGAAGCGGACGCGCTTGTACTTGCCGCAGTAGCACTCCCAGTCCCGGGTGGGGCCGAAGATCTTCTCGCAGAAGAGTCCGTCCTTCTCAGGCTTGAGGGTGCGGTAGTTGATGGTCTCCGGCTTCTTGACCTCGCCGTGGGACCACTGACGGATGTCGTCAGCCGTGGCCAGGCCAATCCGCAGCTCGTCGAAGAAGTTGACGTCGAGCACTCTCGTCAATCCCTCTTTCGGGTCGTGTCAGTCACGGTCTTCGGGGTCCGGGGACTGTCCGGGGGAGGGCGCTCGGCCCTCCCCCTGGAACCAGACCCGTCAGACCTCTTCGACGCTGCTCGGCTCGCGCCGGGACAGGTCGATTCCGAGCTCTTCCGCGGCGCGGAAGACGTCCTCGTCGGTGTCACGCATCTCGATGGACATGCCGTCGCTGGACAGCACCTCCACATTGAGGCAGAGAGACTGCATCTCCTTGATGAGCACCTTGAAGGACTCCGGAATCCCGGGCTCCGGGATGTTCTCTCCCTTGACGATCGCCTCGTAGACCTTGACGCGGCCCGTGACGTCGTCGGACTTGATGGTCAGCAGCTCCTGGAGCGCGTAGGCGGCGCCGTACGCCTCCAGCGCCCAGACCTCCATCTCGCCGAACCGCTGCCCGCCGAACTGTGCCTTACCACCCAGCGGCTGCTGGGTGATCATCGAGTACGGACCGGTCGAACGCGCGTGCAGCTTGTCGTCGACCAGGTGGTGCAGCTTGAGGATGTACATGTACCCGACGGAGATCGGGTCCGGGAACGGCTCACCGGAGCGGCCGTCGAAGAGCCGGGCCTTGCCGTTGGGCATGACCAGCCGGTCGCCGTCGCGGTTGGGCAGCGTGCACTCGAACAGGCCGCGCATCTCGTCCTCGCGCGCACCGTCGAACACCGGAGTGGCGACGTTGGTGCGCGGCGCGACGTCGTCGGCGCCGATGCTCGCGAGCCGCCGCTTCCACTCGGCGTCCAGGCCCTCGACCTTCCAGCCCTGCGAGGCGAGCCACCCGAGGTGGATCTCCAGCACCTGGCCGGGGTTCATACGGGACGGCACGCCCAGCGGGTTGAGGATGACGTCGACCGGGGTGCCGTCCTCCATGAACGGCATGTCCTCGACCGGCAGGATCTTGGAGATGACGCCCTTGTTGCCGTGACGCCCGGCCAGCTTGTCGCCGTCGGTGATCTTGCGCTTCTGCGCGACGTAGACGCGGACCAGCTGGTTGACGCCCGGGGGCAGCTCGTCGCCCTCCTCGCGGTCGAAGACACGCACGCCGATGACCTTGCCGGTCTCACCGTGCGGCACCTTCAGGGAGGTGTCGCGGACCTCGCGCGCCTTCTCACCGAAGATGGCGCGCAGCAGGCGCTCCTCCGGGGTCAGCTCGGTCTCACCCTTCGGGGTTACCTTGCCGACGAGGATGTCACCGGCCTCGACCTCGGCGCCGATGCGGATGATGCCGCGGTCGTCGAGGTCGGCCAGCACCTCCTCGGAGACATTCGGGATGTCCCGGGTGATCTCCTCCGGGCCCAGCTTGGTGTCGCGGGCGTCGACCTCGTGCTCCTCGATGTGGATCGAGGACAGGACGTCGTCCTGCACCAGGCGCTGGGAGAGGATGATCGCGTCCTCGTAGTTGTAGCCCTCCCACGGCATGAACGCGACCAGCAGGTTCTTGCCGAGGGCCATCTCGCCGTGGTCGGTGGAGGGGCCGTCGGCGATGACCTGGCCGGCCTTGACCTCCTCGCCCTCCTCGACGAGCACCTTCTGGTTGTAGGAGGTGCCGTGGTTGGAGCGGTGGAACTTCGCCAGGCGGTGGGTGACGTTCGTGCCGTCGGCGTACGCGACCGTGATGTAGTCGGCCGAGACGTCGGTGACGACGCCGTCCTGCTCCGCCCTGATCACGTCACCCGCGTCCACGGCCGAGCGGTACTCCATGCCGGTGCCGACCAGCGGCGCCTCGGCCTGGATGAGCGGCACGGCCTGGCGCATCATGTTCGAGCCCATGAGCGCGCGGTTGGCGTCGTCGTGCTCGAGGAACGGGATCATGGCCGTGGCCACCGACACCATCTGGCGCGGCGAGACGTCCATGTAGTCGACGTCGGTCCCGGGGACGTAGTCGATCTCGCCGCCGCGCCGGCGGATGAGCACGCGCGACTCGGCGAAGCGGTAGTCGTCGGTGAGCGGCGCGTTCGCCTGGGCGATGACGTACCGGTCTTCCTCGTCTGCCGTCAGGTAGTGCACCTCGTCGGTGACGACGCCGTTCTCGACCTTGCGGTAGGGCGTCTCGACGAAGCCGAACGCGTTGACCCGGCCGAAGGCGGCGAGGGAGCCGATGAGACCGATGTTCGGACCCTCGGGGGTCTCGATCGGGCACATGCGGCCGTAGTGCGAGGGGTGCACGTCACGGACCTCCAGGCCCGCCCGCTCACGGCTGAGGCCGCCGGGGCCCAGCGCCGACAGGCGGCGCTTGTGGGTCAGCCCGGAGAGCGGGTTGGTCTGGTCCATGAACTGCGACAGCTGGCTGGTGCCGAAGAACTCCTTGATGGAGGCGACGACCGGCCGGATGTTGATCAGCGTCTGCGGCGTGATCGCCTCGACGTCCTGCGTCGTCATGCGCTCGCGCACGACGCGCTCCATCCTCGCCAGACCCGTGCGGACCTGGTTCTGGATCAGCTCGCCGACGTTGCGCAGCCGGCGGTTGCCGAAGTGGTCGATGTCGTCGGTCTCCACGACGATGGTCCGGCCCGACGGGGTGACCGTCTCGGTCTCACCCGCGTGCAGTTTGACCAGGTACTTGATCGTGGCGACGATGTCCTCGACGGTGAGCACGCCGGCGTCCAGCGGCTCGTCCCCGCCGAGCTTCTTGTTCATCTTGTAGCGGCCGACCTTGGCCAGGTCGTACCGCTTGGGGTTGAAGTAGAGGTTCTCGAGCAGCGTCTGCGCGGCCTCACGGGTCGGCGGCTCGCCCGGGCGCAGCTTGCGGTAGATGTCGAGCAGCGCGTCGTCCTGCCCCTGGGTGTGGTCCTTCTCCAGGGTGGCGCGCATGGACTCGTACTCGCCGAACTCCTCAAGGATCTGGTCCGAGGTCCAGCCCAGCGCCTTGAGCAGCACGGTCACGGACTGCTTGCGCTTGCGGTCGATGCGGACACCGACCATGTCGCGCTTGTCGATCTCCATCTCCAGCCAGGCACCCCGGGACGGGATGATCTTGGCGGAGAAGAGGTCCTTGTCCGAGGTCTTGTCGATGGTGCTGTCGAAGTAGACACCGGGGGAACGGACCAGCTGCGAGACAACGACGCGCTCGGTGCCGTTGATGATGAAGGTGCCCTTGTCCGTCATCAGGGGGAAGTCACCCATGAAGACGGTCTGGGACTTGATCTCGCCGGTCTCGTTGTTCGTGAACTCCGCGGTGACGAAGAGCGGCGCGGCGTAGGTGAAGTCGCGCTCTTTGCACTCGTCGATCGAGTTCTTGGGGGGCTCGAAGCGGTGGTCGCGGAAGGTGAGCGACATGGACCCCGAGAAGTCCTCGATCGGGGAGATCTCCTCGAAGATCTCCTCCAGACCCGACTTCGTGGGAACGTCCTGTCCACTCTCCAGCGCGGCCTCGACGCGGGCTTTCCAGGCGTCATTACCGAGGAGCCAGTCAAAGCTCTCCGTCTGTAGCGCGAGGAGGTTGGGAACCTCTAGCGGCTCCTTGATCTTCGCGAAGGAGACACGCAGAGGTGCGGTGCTGGTGCCGTTGTTCGTACTAGTCGAGGCGTTGCGCGAGGCGGCCAAGAGGGGGTCCTTCCGAGGGCTCGGACTCTCTGCGCGCTTGCTCCTGAGGCTCCCTGGTGACGGGTAGGGGAAGCTTACAGGCAGCGCAAAGGGTCAGTGTAGCCACAAGACACACTGATGTCCAATGCCGCTATCAAGCGTCGAGGAGGCACCCTCGGCGTTGCGTGAGCACCGCTCCCGGTCGCCTCGGTCCCGGGCTCGGACCCACCTGCCGCATCACTTCCCGCTTCGCCGTGAATCCATGCCTCGGATCATGAATGATCTGGCGACCGACCCGAGAATCGCGTGCTCGTCCGCGGTTCGTCAAGGCCCCGGCCTCCTCGCCACCCGTCCGGGGGCCACCCGGCGGACCGTCAGCGGCACCAACGGCGCCGGAGGAAGGGCCGTAGGCCACCATACCGTTCGGTGGCACCGCGGCCGCGAGGGGTCACGGCAACGCGAAGGGGCGACCACCCTATCGGGTGATCGCCCCGGCCGCCGCTGCGGGCGGAAGGACGTCAGCGGGTCACTTGACCTCGACGCCCGCGCCCACGCCCTCGAGCTGCTCCTTGGCCTTGTCGGCGGTCTCCTTGTTGACCTTCTCGAGAACCGGCTTCGGCGGGTTGTCCACCAGCTCCTTGGCCTCCTTCAGACCCAGCGAGGTCAGCTCACGCACGACCTTGATGACCTGGATCTTCTTGTCGCCGGCGCCGGTGAGGATGACGTCGAACTCGTCCTTCTCCGGCTCGGCCTCGGCGGCACCGCCAGCGCCACCGCCCGGGGCGGCGACGGCGACGGCGGCCGGGGCGGCGGCCTCGACGTCGAACTTCTCCTCGAACTTCTTCACGAACTCCGAGAGCTCGAGCAGGGTCATCTCGGCGAACTGCTCAAGCAGCTCGTCCTGGCTCAGCTTCGCCATGATGGCGGTCCTTCCACTCGTGGGGCGGGATGTTCCGGGTGGAGCCCGGAGGGGTGCTACTCGGCGCCGGCGGACGCGGACGCGTCGCCGCCGCCCTGCTCGGCCTTCTCGCGGAGCGCGTCCACCGTGCGGACGAGCTTCGTGAGCGGGGCCTCGAAGGTCGCCGCGGCCTTGGCCATGGACGCCTTCATGCCGCCTGCCAGCTTGGCGAGCAGCACCTCGCGCGGCTCCAGGTCGGCCAGCTTGTCGATCTCGTCGGCGCTGAGCGGCTTGCCGTCGAGCACGCCGCCCTTGATGACCAGCGCCGGGTTTTCCTTGGCGAAGTTACGCAGGCCCTTCGCCGCCTCGACCGGGTCGCCGGTCACGAAGGCGACGGCCGTCGAGCCCGTGAGGTACTCGTCCAGGCTGTCGACCCCGGCCTGGTTCGCCGCGATCTTCGTCAGCGTGTTCTTGCTCACGCGGTACTGCGCGTTCTCACCGAGCGCGCGGCGCAGCTCCTTGAGCTGTGCCACGGTGAGGCCGGTGTACGCGGTGACCACGGCGGCGTTCGCGTTCTCGAACTTCTCGCGGATCTCCGCGACGGCCGCGACCTTGTCGGGACTCGCCATAAACCTCTTGCCCTCCTTCCGGGTAGCTTGCCGGTAACGACCGGTTGCAGCGGACCGCACGGAAGGGGACCGGATACACAACAAACGCCCTGGCGCAGGCGCTCAGGGCGGACACAGCACGACGTATGCGTCTTCCACGGTCACCTGCGCGGGTCGTCCGCGATCTGCGGATCCTTCGGCCGCCTCCGGATCGCCCGGGGCAACAACCAGCGGTCTCTGGCTTCTGCGGCAGCGTACGACAGCCGCCGTTCGCCGGGCAAATCGGCCCCGGCGAACGGCGGTCAGCGGATGGGCGTCAGGCGGCCTATTCCAGCTGCTCCAGCAGGTCCAGCCAGTCCACCACCGCGTCGGCCGGCGGCTCGGTGACGGACACCTCGGTGCCCAGGTTGCTGTACCGCATCTCGGACTCGACCGGGCCCAGGGCCGTCTCGTAGGACTGGTGGATCTGGATGGGGAAGTCGTTCTCGTCGAGCCAGACCTCGATGTCGTAGCTGTCGATGCCCTGGGACTCCATGAAGCCGACGATGGTCTCGCGCTCCTCGTCGGTCAGGGCGTCGGAGTCGGCATTCAGCGCGTCCTCAACGGAGATCGTCCCCTGGTAGTGGTCGACCGTGGCGCCGTCGAGCGTCTCCTGCCCGACGTGCTCGATCTCGGGTGACTGCAGCAGCAGCGCGACCTGCTGCGCCGGGTCCTGGTTGCTCTCGGAGAGGCCGTAGGACAGGGTGTCAGCGGTGTCCTGGTCGCCGCTCGCCTCGGCGATGGCCATCAGGTCCATCCGCATCCAGTTCCGGCCGCCCGTCTCGGCCGCGAACTCTTCGCCCATGTCCATGTACATCACGCCGTCGAGCCAGACGACGTCGATGACCGAGGGAACGCTCGGGTCGGCGGTGAACTGTTCGCCGGTCATGGACATCTCCATGACCAGCGTCGACTCCCAGCTCATCGAGCCGGTTATCTCGACCTCGCCGCCCATCGTGTCGGGCGAGCGGGTCACGCCCTCGAAGTCGGCGGAGGTGACGTTCTCGGTGGACTCCGCCGCGGCCGACAGCGCCTCGAAGGCGGCGCGGGCGGAGGTGTTCTCGCCGCCGCTGCCCTGGGAGCGGTCGTCCGTCTCCTCGGAGCCGCACGCGGCTGTGCCGGCAAGCAGCGCCGCCGCGGCGACGCCGACGCTGATCCTGCGAATGGTGCCCATGAGTCCCCCCCCGAATCATCGGAGTACGAGTGATAGACAAGCCAGCCAGGATCAACGTTGGCAGCCTGGTCACAGCATGACTATGCCTGTCGTCGTTCTGTGACAGAACGACGACAGGCACGTCAACTACCGCTCAGTATTAGCCAGTTCAGGCAGCGGCTTCCTCCGCCAGGAGGTTGCGGGTGCGGTTGGTGTCCACGGGGATGCCGGGGCCCATCGTGGTGGTGATGGTGGCCTTCTTCAGGTACCGGCCCTTGGCCGCCGAGGGCTTCAGCCGCAGGATCTCCTCCAGCGCGGCGCCGTAGTTCTCCACCAGCTGGGTGTCCTCGAAAGACACCTTGCCGATAACGAAGTGGAGGTTCGCGTGCTTGTCCACGCGGAACTCGATCTTGCCGCCCTTGATGTCGCTGACGGCCTTGGCCACGTCCGGCGTGACCGTGCCGGTCTTCGGGTTCGGCATCAGGCCGCGGGGACCGAGCACCCGGCCGAGACGGCCGACCTTGCCCATGAGGTCCGGGGTGGCCACCACCGCGTCGAAGTCGAGACGGCCGCCGGCGACCTCCTCGATCAGTTCGTCGGAGCCGACGATGTCGGCACCCGCGGCCTCGGCTGCTGCGGCACGGTCACCGGTCGCGAAGACCAGGACCCGGGCGGTCTTACCGGTGCCGTGCGGCAGGTTCACGGTGCCGCGGACCATCTGGTCGGCCTTGCGGGGGTCGACACCCAGCCGGAAGGCGACCTCGACGGTCGCGTCGAACTTGGTCGTGGACGTCTCCTTGGCGAGACGAACGGCTTCCAGCGGCGCGTAGACGCGGGTCCTGTCGACCTTGGCGTCGGCGCCACGGAGGCTCTTGCTGCGCTTCACTGCTGCTCCTGGAAAACCTGGTAACGGGAGGTCGGAGTCGTGGTCCGGGCCAGCGCCTGGCCCTGCCACGGTGGGGGCCGCCTGGGCGGGGCGTTCAACCCTCGGTTACGCCCTTGTCTCAGCCCTCGATGGTCACGCCCATGGACCGGGCGGTGCCGGCGATGATCTTCTCGGCGGCGTCGAGGTCGTTGGCGTTGAGGTCGGGCATCTTGGTGCTGGCGATCTCACGGACCTGCTCACGCGTGATCTTCGCGACCTTGTTCTTGTGAGGCTCGCCGGAGCCCTTCTCCACGCCCGCGGCCCTGAGGATCATCTTCGCGGCCGGCGGCGTCTTGGTGATGAAGGTGAAGGACCGGTCCTCGTAGACCGTGATCTCCACCGGGATGACCCAGCCACGCTGCGACTCGGTCGCCGCGTTGTAGGCCTTGCAGAACTCCATGATGTTGACGCCGTGCTGGCCCAGCGCCGGACCGACGGGCGGCGCCGGGTTGGCCGCACCCGCCTGGATCTGGAGCTTGATCAGCCCAGCGACCTTCTTCTTGGGAGGCATGCTCTCTCCGGGTCCTAGAACGAGAGGTGAAACCAGCCCCCGCCGGCGGGCGTGCCCGCGTCAGCCGCGCGGAGGCATACCGGACCACGGTAGCCGCTGTGCCGCCGGGGCCAAAATCCGGGGCCGCGGCCAGGGCCGCGCGGCACGGCCTACGGCTGCTTCCGCTCATGCAGCCCGGCGTTCATTCGGCGTTCCTTCGACGGCGGCAACGGCCCGGTGGTGGTGGTCCGGCTCCGCCGTCTTCTCCCGGCTCAGGTCGCTCAGCAGCCGCAGCGCGTCCTCGGACGAGGAACCGTGCGCGGGGCGGTTCCAGGCGAGGACGTCGGCGCGGCGGACCCGCTCGGCCTGCGGCCGCCGGCGGGGACACGGCTGGGGCCGGGCCAGGCAGCGCAGGTATGCCCGCTCGTCCTCGCTGAGCCGCAGCGCGCGGCCCAGCGCGTCCAGCACGGAGTCGGAGGCCGGATGTCATAGCCGACGCTCACCCCGGCGAGCTGGACCAGCTCCTCCCGGCGCAGCCCGGGGACGCGCCGCCGAGGCCGCGGACGGGGAGAACCACGGGAAAGCCCCCGCCAGCGCGCGACGGGCTGGCGGGGGCTTTCTGGCGCGGCGGCGCCGCGTTAGTTCTTCTGGATCTGGTCGAAGCTCAGCTCCACCGGGGTCTCCCGGCCGAAGATCTCGACGAGGCCCTTGACCTTCTTGGAGTCGGGGTTGATCTCGTTGATCGTCGCCTGGAGCGTGGCGAACGGGCCGTCGGTGACGGTGACGGAGTCGCCGACCTCAAAGTCGAGGACCTGGACCTCGACCTTGCGGCCCGGGGCGGCGCCGTCCTCGCCCGACTCGGCGGCGGCCTTCTGCTCGACGTCGGTGGCGAGCATCTTGACGACCTCGTCGAGCGTCAGCGGGTACGGGTCGTAGGCGTTCCCCACGAAGCCGGTGACGCCCGGGGTGTTGCGCACGACGCCCCAGGACTCGTTGGTCAGCTCCATGCGCACCAGCACGTAGCTGGGCAGCTTGTTCTGCTTGATGGTGCGGCGGTCGCCGTTCTTGATCTGGACGACCTCTTCCTGCGGCACCTCGACCTGGAAGATGTAGTCCTCGACGTTCAGCGAGACCGCGCGCTGCTCCAGGTTGGTCTTCACGCGGTTCTCGTAGCCCGCGTAGGTGTGGACGACGTACCACTCGCCGGGCAGGTTCCGCAGCTCTTCGCGGAGCTGGGCGACCGGGTCGGGCTGCTCTTCCTCGTCGTCCTCGGACTCGGACTGGGGCTCTTCCTCGCCGGACTCGGCCGCGGCGTTCTCCTCGTGGAGGGCGGCTTCCTCGGCGGGCTCCCCCGCCGCCGCGTCGGCGGCCTCGGTCTGGTCGACGGTGTCCGCCGCCTCGACGATGTCGCGCTCGGAGTCGTCGCCCTCGGCGGCGGGCGCGGTGTCGTTCAGGTTCGGGTCAGTCGGCTCAGACACGGTAGCTGGCTTCTTCCTGGGCTTTCAGAAAAGGGATGGAACGTGATCAGCCGAAGACCCACTCGACGGCCCGGCTCAGTCCCCAGTCAAGCACGGTCAGGATGCAGATGACGATGACGACGAAGGTGATCACCGCGGTCGCGTAGGTCGTCAGCTGGTTGCGGGTGGGCCAGACGACCTTCCGCAGCTCGGCGATGACCTGCCGGTAGAACAGGGCGAGCCGGCCGAGCGGACCCCGCTTGGCCCGCCTGCCGCGGCGGCCGGCGCCGTCCCCCCGGGGCTCCGGTGCCTCCACGGAGTCTGTGATCCCAGCCACTCGTCCTCACCCGATCCCGGTCATGGCCATAGGCCGTCCGGTTGCCCGGACGGCCACGCGTCGCGATACATACCCGTGCTGCTAGCAGGGCCGGAGGGACTTGAACCCCCAACCGCTGGTTTTGGAGACCAGTGCTCTACCAATTGAGCTACGACCCTAGGTGTGTGCCTCAACCTACCCTATCCAGCCGACGACAGCCGGTGAGAGCCAACGAGGCATGAGTGTACGTGCTGATCGCTCCGGCGTCGAACGGTGCGGCGTGAGATCCCGGATGCCAGCGCGGGAACCGGTCTGCGACCATGCCCCTATGAGTGCCGCACAACCCTCCGCACCCTCCTCCGCCCCCGCCGAGCGCCGGGTCTCCGCCCGGGTCGGCGCCATCTCCGAGTCCGCGACCCTCGCCGTCACCGCCAAGGCCAAGGCCCTGCGGGCCGCCGGCCGTCCGGTGATCGGCTTCGGCGCGGGTGAGCCGGACTTCCCCACGCCGGACTACATCGTCGACGCGGCGGTGGCGGCGTGCCGCGAGCCGAAGTACCACCGGTACACCCCCGCCGCCGGCCTGCCCGAGCTGCGCGAGGCCATCGCCGCCAAGACGCGGCGCGACTCCGGCTACGACGTCGGGGCCTCCCAGGTGCTGGTGACCAACGGCGGGAAGCAGGCGATCTACGAGGCGTTCGCCACGCTCCTCGACCCGGGCGACGAGGTGCTGGTACCCGCCCCGTACTGGACGACCTACCCGGAGTCGATCCGGCTGGCGGGCGGCGTGCCCGTGGAGGTGGTCACGGACGAGACCACCGGCTACCGCGCTTCCGTCGAGCAGCTGGAGGCCGCCCGCACCGACCGGACGAAGGTGCTGCTGTTCGTCTCCCCGTCGAACCCGACCGGCGCGGTCTACTCCCGCGAGCAGGTCGCGGAGATCGGCCGCTGGGCCGCCTCCCACGGGCTGTGGGTGCTGACCGACGAGATCTATGAGCACCTGGTCTACGGCGACGCGGAGTTCTCGTCGCTGCCGGTGCTGGTGCCCGAGCTGGCCGACCGCTGCGTCGTCGTCAACGGCGTCGCCAAGACGTACGCCATGACCGGCTGGCGCGTGGGCTGGATGATCGGGCCGCAGGACGTGGTCAAGGCCGCCTCGAACCTCCAGTCGCACGCCACCTCGAACGTGAGCAACGTGGCCCAGGCCGCGGCGCTCGCTGCCGTCTCCGGCGGCCTGGAAGCCGTCGAGGAGATGCGTCAGGCGTTCGACCGCAGGCGTCGCACGATCGTGCGCATGCTGAACGAGATCGAGGGACTGACCTGCCCGGAGCCCGAAGGCGCGTTCTACGCCTACCCCTCGGTGAAGGACCTGCTGGGCAAGGAGATCCGGGGTACGCGCCCGGCCACCAGCCTGGAGCTGGCGGGCGTGCTGCTGGAGCACGCCGAGGTTGCGGTGGTGCCGGGCGAGGCGTTCGGCACCCCCGGCTACCTGCGGCTTTCCTACGCGCTGGGCGACGAGGACCTCGCCGAGGGCGTGTCGCGGATGCAGAAGCTGCTGGCCGAGGCCAGGGACTGAGGCGCCGCCGCCGGGCCCGCTTCGCGCGCCTGCCCGGCGGGCCGGACGGGACGTGACGGAGCCGCTGGCGGGACGGAGCACCCCGCCAGCGGCTCTACCATCGGTGGATGGCTCGTGTCCGCGATGTCCGTTCGCTGCCCAAGGCCCATCTCCACCTGCACTTCACGGGTTCCATGCGCCCGGGGACGCTGCTTGAGCTCGCCAACAAATACGGGGTGCACCTGCCCGAGGCGCTCAGCGGCGGCCGTCCGCCGCGGCTGCGCGCGACGGACGAACGGGGCTGGTTCCGCTTCCAGCGGCTGTACGACATCGCCCGGTCGTGCCTGCGGGCCCCGGAGGACATCCAGCGGCTGGTGCGGGAGGCGGCCGAGGAGGACCTGCGGGACGGCTCGCGGTGGCTGGAGATCCAGGTCGATCCGACGTCGTACGCGCCGATGCTGGGCGGCCTGACGCCCGCGCTGGAAATCATCCTGGACGCGGTGGAGACGACGTCCCGCGAGACCGGCCTGGGGATGCGGGTGGTGGTGGCGGCCAGCCGGATCCGGCACCCGCTGGACGCCCGCACGCTGGCGCGGCTCGCGGTCCGCTACCGGGACCGCGGCATCGTGGGCTTCGGCCTGTCCAACGACGAACGGCGGGGCATGGCCCGCGACTTCGACCGTGCCTTCGCGATCGCCCGGGCGGGCGGGCTGCTGTCGGCGCCGCACGGCGGCGAGCTGGCGGGGCCGGCCAGCGTGCGCGACTGCCTGGACGACCTGCGCGCGGCCCGGATCGGGCACGGGGTGCGGGCGGTGGAGGACGAGCGGCTGCTGCGGCGGCTGGCGGAGGCGGGGGTGACGTGCGAGGTGTGCCCGGCTTCGAACGTGGCGCTGGGGGTGTACGACACGCTCGCGCAGGTGCCGCTGCGGACGCTGTGGGACGCGGGCGTGCCGGTGGCGCTGGGGGCGGACGACCCGCTGCTGTTCGGTTCCCGGCTGGCGGCCCAGTACGAGATCGCGCGGGAGCACCACGGCTTCACGGACGCGGAACTGGCGGAGCTGGCCCGGCAGTCGGTGCGGGCCAGCGCGGCGCCGGAGGACGTGCGCGAGAAGCTGCTGCTGGAGATCGACGCCTGGCTGGCCGTTCCGGTCGACGGCGCGGAGGAGCCCGCGGAGGCTACAGGCTGACGCCGACGGTCACGGGCTCGTTGACGAGGGTGATGCCGAACGCCTCGCGCACGCCGTCGCGGATCTCACGGGCGAGGGCGAGCAGGTCGGCGGTGGTGGCGCCGCCCCGGTTGGTAAGCGCGAGGGTGTGCTTGCCGGAGATGCGGGCGGGTCCGGTGCCGTAGCCCTTGGGGAACCCGGCCTTGTCGATCAGCCAGGCCGCGGAGGTCTTGGTGAGGCCCTCGCCGGCCGGGTAGGCGGGCGGCAGGGTGCCGGGGCCGAGGCGGGCGGCGACGCGGTCGAGGAACGCGGCGTACTCGGCCTCGGTGAGCACGGGGTTGGTGAAGAACGAGCCCGCCGACCAGGTGTCGTGGTCCTCCGGGTCGAGCACCATGCCCTTGCCGGTGCGCAGCTTCAGCACGGCCTCGCGGGCGTCGGCGGCCGGCACGCGGTCGCCGGGGCTGACGCCGAGCAGCCGGGCGGTCTCGGCGTAGCGGATGGGGGCGGACAGGCCGCCGGCGTCCTCGAGCGCGAAGCGGACGCGCAGGATGACGTGCCGGTCTGGTTCGGCCTTGAACCGGCTGTGGCGGTAGGCGAAGCCGCACTCGGCGGCGGGGATGGTGACGCGGGTGCGGGTGGCGCGGTCGTAGGCGACGACCTCGGTGAGGACGGCGGAGACCTCCTGGCCGTAGGCGCCGACGTTCTGGACCGGGGTGGCGCCGGCGGAGCCGGGAATCCCGGCGAGGCACTCCAGGCCCGCGAGCCCGGCCTCGACGGTGCGGGCGACGGCGGCGGACCAGTCCTCGCCGGCGGCGAGTTCGAGGCTTGTGCCGTCGAGGCGGAAGCCGGTGGTGGCGATGCGCAGCGCGGTGCCGGGGAAGCCCTCGTCAGCGATGACGAGGTTGCTGCCGCCGCCGATGAGCAGCAGCGGGGTGCCGTCGGTGTCGGCCCGCTGGACGGCCTCGATGATCTCCTCGTCGGTGGTGGCGGTGACGAGGCGGCGGGCGGGGCCGCCGAGGCGGAGCGTGGTCAGCCCGGCCAGCGGGGCGTCGAGGGTCTCGTTCACCCGGCCAGGATAGGCCGGACGCCGCCTCCCCTTCCGGAACCGGCAGCTGCCCGGCCCGGTTCCGGAAGGGGGCGGCCGGGGCGGCCGGGGCGGCCGGGTCAGACGCCCGCGCCGGCCTCGGCCGGGACGGCGGCGGACGGCCCGTCGCCGTTCCCGTCGCCGGAGCGCTGCCGGGCCGGCCGCCGCGGCCCGAGGAACAGCACCGCCTCCGCCACCACCAGGGCGGCCACGGCCACCCACAGGGCGGGCACGAGCCCGTCGGTGAACCGCTGCGGCGTCTCGTAGCCGCCCTGGGCGGAGAAGACGGCGGCGAGCACGGCGATGCCGAGCGCTCCTCCGATCTCGCGCAGCGCGTTGTTGACGCCCGAGGCGATGCCCTGTTCGGCGGCCGGCACGGCGCCCATGACCATGGCGCCGGTCGGCGCGAAGAACATGGCCATGCCCGCGCCGGCGAGCATCAGCGCCGGGACCTGGCTGGGGTAGCTGATGTCCGGCTCGGCGATCAGCGCCAGCCAGCCCATGGCCACGGCCATGGACGCCAGCCCGGCGGCGACGACCGGCCGCCCGCCCACGCGGTCGCTGAGCGTGCCCGCGAGCGGGGAGACGACCATCGGCATCATGGTCCACGGCAGCATCCGCACCCCGGCCTCCTGCGGCGAGTAGCCCTGGATGAGCTGGAGGAACTGCGTCAGCAGGAAGATGGAGCCGAACATGCCGGCCAGCGTGAGCAGGCTGACGGCGTTGACAGTGCTGAAGGTGCGGGAGCGGAAGAACCGCATCGGGAGCATCGGGTGCGGCGTGCGCAGCTCCCAGGCGGTGAAGGCCGCCAGCAGCAGGCCGCCGAGCAGGAAGCCGCCGAGGACGCCGGCGGAGGTCCAGCCGTGGTCGTTGCCCCGGACGATGGCGAAGACGATGCCGAACAGGCCGGCGCTGGCCAGGGCGGTGCCGGGCAGGTCGAGCCGGTCGTTGGGGCCCTTGCTCTCGGGGAGGCGCAGGAAGAGCGGCGGGAGCAGGGCGAGGCCGATGGGCACGTTCAGCCAGAAGATCCACTCCCAGGAGAGGTGTTCGGTGATGGTGCCGCCGACGAGCGGTCCGCCCGCGATGGCCAGGCCCTGGACGGCGCCCCAGACGCCGAAGGCGGCGCCGCGCCGCCCGGGCGGGACGACGGCGGAGATCAGCGTCAGGCCCAGCGGCATGATCAGGGCCGCGCCCGTCCCCTGCACGGCGCGGGCGGCGATGAGCTGGCCGGAGGAGCCGGCGAGGGCTGCGGCGGCCGAGGCGGCGGTGAAGACGGCCACGCCGATGCCGAAGAGCAGGCGGCGGCCGAAGCGGTCGCCGAGCGCGGCACCGAGCAGCAGCAGGCAGGCGAACGGCAGGGTGTAGCCGTTGACGAACCACTCCAGGGCGGAGATGCCGCCGCCGATGTCCTCCCGGATGACGGGGAGGGCGGTGGTGACGACGAGGTTGTCGAGCGCGGCCATGAAGGCGGCGGCGCTGGTGAGGATCAGGGTCCAGACGATGGCGGCGCGGCTGGCGCCCGGTGCGGTGGCGCTGGTCTGTGGTGGTGAGGCCACAGCCTCCCCCTCCCTAAAGTAGTGATCAGTCAATAACTTCCGCGGGCACACGGCGGCGCCCGGTCCGGGCGCCAGCGCCGGTCAGGTCCCCGGGCCAGACGTCACCCCATGGGCCTCGAAGACGTCGCAGGCGCCCCACAGGTCGCCGCCGGGCGGGAAACCCAGCGCCAGCAGCACGTTGACGAGCATGCCGGAGGAGACGAAGTCCCAGGTGTGCTCGTCCTGCCCACCGAGCACGAGATGCACCGTCTCCCACAGCTCGCGGAACGAGGCGCGGACCTCGGCGCCGAACTCGCTGTCGCCCGCGACCTCGGCGGCGTGGACGGCCACGTACATCTGGAGCTGGAACATCAGCCGGTCGCGGTCGGCGACCAGCTCGACGTACGCGTCGCCCATCGCCGCCCGTGCCGCCTCCGGGTCCTCGGCCCCCTCACCGGCGCGCAGGAGCACCTGCCGGATCTCCTCCGTGCAGCGCTTGGCCGCCGCGAGGAAGAGGGCGCGCTTGTCGGGGAAGAGGCGGAACAGGTACGGCTGGGACACCCCGACGCGCCGCGCGATGGCGGCCGTCGCGGTGCCCGCGTACCCGCCGCGGGCGAACTCCTTGATGGCGGCGGACAGCACGGCCTCGCGCCGCTCCTCGGCGCTCATGCGCGCGCTCTCCTTGGCCATGGCGAGTAAGTTAGTGACTGATTACTTCCTTGGCAAGGGCGGCGGGTTCAGGCCAGCCGGACGACCGCCCGGGACATGCCCAGCACCTTCTGCCCGCCGCTGCGGGCCACCAGGTCCACGCGGACCGTCCGGGCCTCGTCGTCCAGCTTCGCGGCCACCTTGCCGGTGACCTCGATCTCGGCGGTGGGGGCGTCGGCCGGCCCGTCGGGCACCACCACCGGCTTGGTGAACCGCACGCCGTACTCGGCCACCGCGCCCGGGTCGCCCACCCAGTCCGTGACCACGCGGATCGCCTGGGCCATCGTGAACATGCCGTGCGCGATCACGCCCGGCAGCCCCACCTCACGGGCGAATCGCTCGTTCCAGTGAATGGGGTTGAAGTCCCCTGACGCCCCGGCGTAGCGGACCAGCGTCTCCCGGTTCACGGGGAAGACCTGGGCGGGCAGCTCCGTGCCCGGCTCGACGTCGGCGTAGGCGATCTTCGCGGTCATGCCTCTTCGCTCCCCGTGCCCTCGCCGGCCTCCCCGCCGGCGTCCTCCCGCTTGCGTGCCACGAGCTTGGTCATGGCGGTCGCGACGTGCTCGCCCGCGGCGTCGTGCACCTCGCCCCTGATCTCCAGGACCTCGTTGCCCGCCAGCGACTTGATCGAATGGATGCTGGACGTCACGGTCAGCCGGTCCCCGGCCCGCACCGGCCGGGTGTAGCTGAACCGCTGGTCGCCGTGGACGACCCTGGTGAAGTCGAGCCCCAGCTCGGGGTCCCGGATGACCTGCCCGGCCGCCCGGTAGCTGATCACGAAGACGAACGTCGGGGGCGCGATGACATCCTCGTGCCCCAGGGCCCGCGCCGCCTCGGGGTCCCGGTACGCCGGGTTCGGGTCCCCGATCGCCTCAGCGAACTCGCGGATCTTCTCCCGCCCCACCTCGTAGGGCTCGGTGGGCGGGTAGCTGCGGCCCACGAAGGACTGATCGAGCGCCATGGGCGAGCGTCCTCATTCCTGGTCGGCTGGTCGGGTCAGGCTCCGCCAATGTAACGAGGCCGCCCCCGGCTGGCGGGAGCGGCCTCGTACAACGTCAGGCCGGGCGGCTTTGGCGCCTTGGGCCAACGCACGCGGTGCGGTCAGCGCGTCTCGCGGTGCGTGGTGTGCGCGTTGCAGCGCGGGCAGTGCTTCTTCAGCTCAAGACGGTCCGGGTCGTTGCGCCGGTTCTTCTTGGTGATGTAGTTCCGCTCCTTGCACTCCACGCATGCCAGCGTGATCTTCGGGCGGACATCGGTGGCAGCCACGTGGGTGCTCCTTGCCGGGACGACTGGGTCGAAACAGAGTCAGTAGCCGACCCCGAGGTGCGACCCCGTAATCGGCTACCTGGTGTAGCGGCGACCGGACTCGAACCGGTGACACAACGATTATGAGCCGTTTGCTCTACCGACTGAGCTACGCCGCCAAGAGCGGGAGACCTCCCACCCACGGGCGAGAGATCCCGCACCCTAGAGCCCCAAAACGGAATCGAACCGTTGACCTTCTCCTTACCATGGAGACGCTCTGCCGACTGAGCTATTGGGGCGAGCGCTGAAGAGATTACACGTTCCGGCGCCAGAGGCGAAATCGGTAACGCCACCGGACCCCGTGCCCGTCGTCACAGCCACCCTTGGCGCCCCCGCCGCGGGCCCGTTTCCCGCCCGACACGAGGCGCCCGAGGCGGCCGCTGCCCCGGCGCCACGGACCCGCCGCCGTACGCTCGCCTCGTGCCCGACCCCAGCCTGGCCGCCGACGCCACCGTCCTCGTGCTGTCCGGCCCCCGGCTCGCCGACGGCCGCACCGTCGACGTCCTGCTCAGCGCGGGACGCGTCAAGGCCGTCGGCACCCCCGGCAGCCTGCCCGTGCCCCCGTCCGTGTCCCGGTCCGTGCCGCCGTCCGTGTCCGGCGAGGCCGCACCGGGAGCGCGCGGAACGCCCGCCCGGCTCAACCTCTCCGGCTACCTGCTGCTGCCCGCGCCCGCCGAACCGCACGCCCACCTCGACAGCGCCCTGACCGGCACCGGCCCGGAGCCCGTCCCCGGCGGCCCGGCCGCGCTGCGGCGCCGCATCACCGAGGCCGCGCTCGTCCAGCTCGGGCACGGTGCCACCGCACAGCGCACCCACATCCGCGTCGGCGACGCCCACGGCCTGGCCGCGCTGGAGGCCGCCCTCGCCGCCCGGCGGGCGCTGCGGGGCCTGGCCACCCTGACCACCGTGGCCGCGCCCCGCCGCCTCACCGGACGCAGCGGCGCCGACAACCGGGCCATGCTGCGCGAGGCCGCCGCCATGGGCGCGGACGCGCTCGGCGGCACCCCCGACCTCGATCCCGACCCGGCCGGCTACGCCGAGGCGGTCCGGGCCGTCGCCGAGGAGCACGGCCGCCCGCTCGACCTGCACACCGACGCGGCCGACCCGGCCCGGCTCCACCGGCTGGCCGCGGCCGTGGCCGCCTGCCCCGGCGGCGTCACCCTCGGCCCCTGCGCCGGGCTGGCCCGGCTGCCCGCCGACGTGGCGGCCCGCGCCGCCGAACAGCTCGCCGCCGCCGGGGTCACCGTGGCGTGCCTGCCGCAGGGGCCGTGCTCCCTGGCCGCGCCCGGCCCGCCTCCCGCCGCGCCGGTGCGGCTGCTGGCGGCGGCGGGGGTGCCGGTCACCGCCGGCAGCGGCACGCTGCGCGACGCCGCCAACCCGGTCGGCCGCGGCGACCCGCTGGAGGCCGCGTATCTGCTGGCCACGCGCGGGGAGCTGACGGCGCAGGCCGCCTACGAGGCGGTCAGCGCCCGGGCCCGGGCCGCGCTCGGGCTGCCCGAGGTGCGGGTGGCGGCCGGGTTCCCCGCCGACCTGCTCGCGGTGCGCGGCGACACCGTGCCGGGCGCGCTGTCGCTGGCCTACAGCCGCCTGGTGATCCACCAGGGCCGGGTCGTAGCCCGCACCAGCGCAGTCCGCGAGTACCGGGGGACGCCGGGCGGCGCCGTGCCGCCCGTGCGGCCCGGGCTGCCGCGCCAGGCCACCGGCGAGTGAGCCCGGCACGGGTGAACGGCGGGATGACACCGCGTACCGTCGGACCATGCGTATCGTCATCGCTGGAGGACACGGTCAGATCGCGCTGCGGCTGGAGCGGCTGCTCGCCGCGCGCGGGGACGAGGCAGCGGGCCTGATCCGCAACCCCGCCCACGCCGACGACCTGCGGGAGGCGGGCGCCCAGCCGGTCGTGTGCGACCTGGAGGCGGCGTCCGTCGAGGACGTGGCGGCCCACCTGGAAGGCGCCGACGCCGCCGTCTTCGCGGCGGGGGCGGGCCCGGGCAGCGGCGCCGCCCGGAAGGAGACGGTGGACCGCGCCGCCGCCGTGCTCCTCGCCGACGCGGCCGAGCGGGCCGGCGTGCGGCGGCTGCTCGTCGTGTCGGCGATCAGCGTCGACTCCCCGCCGCCGCCCGGCACCGACCCCGTCTTCGCCGCCTACCTGAAGGCCAAGAGCGCCGCCGACGCCGACATCCGCCAGCGCACCGCGCTGGACTGGACGATCCTGCGCCCCGGGCGGCTGACCAACGAGCCGGGCACCGGCAAGGTCGCGCTGGCGCCCTCGCTGCCGCGCGGCGACGTGCCCCGGGACGACGTGGCGGCCGTGCTGCTCGCGCTGCTGGACGAGCCGCGCACCGCCCGGCTGACGCTCGACCTGACCAGCGGGGACACGCCCGTCGCCGAGGCGGTGGCCGCGGCCGCCGGCTGACGGGCGGACCCGGCGGGCCCGGACCGTGCGGCGGTACCCGGGCCCGCCGGCGGGTGACAGCACCGCGCGATGTCTTGCCCACGGGGCGTAATCGTCCTATGGTCCGAACGTCCCTCCGCACCGCCGACAAGCGACGCTTCTCCAGCCAGGGAGCCTCCTCATGCGCGCGCCCTCCCTCCGTTCTCCCTGCGGGTTCTCCCGCCTGTCTGTCCCCCGCCTGTCCGGTTCCCGGCTGTCCGGCCAGGTGATCGCCGCCGTCTCCCCGACGCTGCGGCTGCTGACCGTGACCACGACCGCCGTGCTCGGCGTCCTGGCCTCGATGACGCCCGCCGCCGCCGCGCCCGGCTCGCCGGCGGGCCGGCAGCAGGAGTGCACGTCCTCGGTCCCGTTCGCCGCGGGCGAGGACGGCTACGACACGTTCCGCATCCCCGCCGTGGTGACCACCGCCTCCGGCACCGTGCTCGCCTTTGCCGAGGGCCGGGTCAGCGGCGCCGCCGACACCGGTGACATCGACGTCGTCGTCAAGCGCTCGACCGACGGCGGCTGCACCTGGGGGCCGCTGGCCGTGGTCGCCGCCGGCGAGGGCGACACCCGGGGCAACCCGGCGCCCGTGGTCGACCCGGCGACCGGCCGGATCGTGCTCGTCACCTGCTACAACGCCGGTGACGCCACCGAGGGCGAGATCACCCGGGGCGAGGTGCCCCCGGAGGACAGCCGCCGGGTGTTCGTGCAGACCAGCGACGACGACGGCCTCACCTTCACCGCGCCGCGCGAGATCACGGCGGACGTCAAGCCGCCCGAATGGCGCTGGTACGCCACCGGCCCCGGCCACGCCATCGCCCTGACGCACGGCGAGCACGCCGGGCGGCTGGTGGTGCCCGCCAACCACTCGGTGGTGCCGCCCGAGGGCTCCGGCGACCTCGGCGACGAGGACCGCTACTACGGCGCCCACGCCCTGTACAGCGACGACGGCGGCCAGACCTGGCAGCTGGGGTTCACGGACGGCGCCTACGACGGCACGGTCAACCCGAACGAGTCGATCGCCGCCGAACTCCCCGACGGCCGGATCTACTTCAACTCCCGCGACCAGAACGGCACCGCCCCGGGCGCGCGGCTGGACGCCTACTCCCTCGACGGCGGCGAGACGCTCCAGCACCCGTACGCCCCGCAGCCCACCCTGGACGACGTGCCCGTCGTGCAGGCCAGCGTGCTCCAGACCGCGGACGGGCCGCTGCTGTTCTCGGGCCCCTCGGTGCCGGACGCCCGCAAGGCGATGGCGCTGTGGCGCAGCGACGACGGCGGGCAGACGTTCCGCAAGGCGCTGGTGCTGTCGGAGCTGCCCGCCGCCTACTCGGACCTGGTGCAGCTGGACGCCGCGACCGTGGGCGTGCTGTACGAGACCGGCCAGCTGGGCCCGTACGAGTCGATCGAGCTGCGCCGCGTGCCGCTGGCGGACCTGTAGGGACGCGCCGCCGGGCTAGGACAGCAGCCCGGCGGTGGCCAGCCGGGCGGCCACCGCCTCGGTCTCGGCCGCGGTGAGCGGGAGCTGCGGCTCCGCGGTGGTGGCGTGCGCGATGACGCCGCGCAGCCGCAGCGCCGTCTTGAACGCGCCGATGGCCGCCGAGCCGCCGCCCATCCGCTCCGGGCTGGCGGCGCGGACGATGGCGAAGAGCTCCAGCAGCCGCTCCTGCTCGGCGCGGGCCGCCCGCCAGTCGCCGGCGGCGCAGTGGGCGTACAGCCGCACGTAGCCGTGGGGGTCGACGTTGGCCAGCCCGGGCACGGCGCCGTGGGCGCCCATGAGCAGGGCGGTGTCCACGAGGTTCTCCGAGCCGGTCAGGACGCTGAAACCGGCTTGCCCGGCGGGGCCGGAGCGCACGCCCGTCACCAGGGAGCGTAGCCCGGTCTGGTCCTGGCTGGAGTCCTTCACGCCGGCGAGCACGCCGTCCTCGGCCAGCCGCAGCACCAGCTCGGTGGGGAGCTTGGTGTGCACGGAGGCTGGCAGGTCGTAGGCGAGGACGGGCGCGCCGGTGCGCTGGGCGAGCAGCCGGTAGTGGCGTTCGATCTCGGCGGGGTGGGTGCGGGTGTAGAACGGCGCGGTCGCCACGAGCGCGTCGGCGCCCGCGTCGAGCGCCGCACGGGCGTGGTCCAGCACCCGGGGCGTCGACATGTCGATGACCCCGGCGAGCAGCGGCAGCCGCCCGGCGAGGTGCCCGGCGACGGCCTCAACGACGGCGCGGCGGCGGGCGTCGGTCAGGAAGGCCGCCTCGGAGGTGGAGCCGAGGAGGAACAGGCCGTCGACGCCCGCGTCCGCCAGGAAGTCCACCAGGCGCAGCAGGGAGTCGGTGTCGACGTCGCCGTCGGGGGTGAGCGGGGTGCACACCGGCGGGATGACGCCGGTCAGGGGCGCGGGAAGGCGCATGGTTCCTCCTGGTGGTGCGAGGGGTCCTGCGAGGGCCGTCGCGCCGCAGTCTCCTCCCCGGCGGGCGTGGTGCCGGGCATCGACGCGGCGGGGTCCTCGCGCGGCGTCCCGCGAACGGGGGCGGGCCGCCGGTCGCCCGGTGGCCCGCCCCTCGCGGTTTCCGGCCCGCGCCCGCGGCGAGGCGTGCGCGCATCTCAGTCGAACAGGTCGTCGTCCTCGTCGCAGTCGTCGTCGCTGTTGTAGTGGTGGTAACCGCCGCCCCGGCGGCCACCGCGTCCGCCCCGGCCACCCACGCTGCGGCCGGGGTCGGCGGCCTTGTGGACCTCGTACTCCTGGCCGGTGCCGCTGTCGCCGGAACGCCGGGGCGATGAGTCGCAGTCACGGTCGTCAGAGCAGCCGGACAGCAGCAGGACGGCACTGAGGCACGCGGCGGACGCTGCCGCGAACTGGTGACGGGTGGCCACGGAAAGTCCCTCCCCTGGAGGACGGTCGTGCGGGCGCGGTTCCGAAGCTCCGGCCGGCACCGTCTCCTCCCTGGAGCCGCGGCGGGGACCGCCGCGCGGCCGGACCGGGTACAAGAGCGCGAGCAGCACCCTACTCGGCCACCACCCTGCGAACAGCCGTTTCCAGAAAGCGAGTTATGGGACTCCCGAAACGAGCCGCCCCGGGGCACGGGCCGGCCTGGCGGTGGCCCGTGCCCCGGGGCGCTGGGGGCAGTTACGGTGTCACGTCACTGCCGCACGTCGTTGTTGCCGGGGCCGGGGGAGATCGAGTCGTTGCCGGGGCCGCCGGAGATCGTGTCGTTGCCTCCGCCACCGAGGATGGTGTCGTCGCCGCTGTTGCCGTAGATGATGTCGTCGCCCGGGCCGCCGGAGATGTAGTCGTTCCCCCGGCCACCGGTGATGTAGTCGTCACCGGAGTTGCCGTAGATGACGTCGTCGCCGTCCATGCCCTCGATGACGTCGTTGCCGCGGCCGCCGCGCATGACCTGGTCGCCCGGGTCGCCGATCAGGTGGTCGTCGCCGTCACCGCCCATCAGGCCGAGGGCTCCCATCACCAGGTCGTCGCCCTCGTCGCCCATCACCATCGCGGCGGAGTGGGCGTGGAGTTCGTCGTTGCCGGGGCCGCCGTGCACCAGCGAGACGCCGGGGTCACTGGTGAACACGTGGTCGTCGCCGTCGCCAAGGTAGATGAGGATGTCGTCGGGAAGCTCGCTGTCGGTCGGCAGGGCGCAGATGACCATGGTGTCGTCACCGGGGTCGGCGTACTCGCAGCCGTCGCCGGCCTGGATGGGCACCACGTCGTTGAAACCGACGTAGCGCACGCCGTCACCGGTGCCCATCGACGTCACGTACAGGTCGTTTTCCTGCCCGTCGGCGGCCAGGTAGGCGATGGACTGGGCGTCGGTGTCGACCCTGACCGTGGCGGGTTCCTGGGCAGCGGCGGGGGCAGCCGTCAGGGTGGCGGTGGCCAGCACGGTCAGGCCGGAGACGGAAAGAACGGATGCGATCCGTGATGGAGACATGGGCGCGTCCTCACCTCGTATGTCTGGGTCGGTGCAACTCTCCCATCTACCTGGGGGTTTCACCATGTCCAGGCCCTCTTCCTCACCGGTTCTGACGCAGGAATGTGACAGAACGTCAGCACAACGGCGACGGGAGCGGACCGCGGACCCCAGCGGGTGCGGGCGGCGGGGGCGAGCCGGCCGCCCGGTTGGGCCGGGCGGCCGGGCGGGTGCAAACGCGCACCTGGTCAGGCGGCCGTGGCCACGCCCGGCATGGCGGGCGGCCGCTCGGTGGTGCGGGAGACCGGCAGGGTGCCGCCGTCGCGGGCGGCGTCGAGGAGAGTGAGCATGGTGTCCAGGACGTGCGCGGCGAGTTCGGCCGAGGCCAGGTGCGGGCGGCCGTCGCGGATCGCCTCGGCCATGTCGGCCAGGCCGGTGCCGCGTCCGCCGGGCTGGTGGCCGGCCGAGTAGGGCAGCGCCTCCCACGCGTCGCCCCGGCTGAGCGCGGGGGTGCCGTCGAACCGGTTGGGGTCAGGCACGGACAGGCTGCCCGCCGTGCCGTACACCTCGATCCGCGGCAGCTGCGAGGCCGGGACGTCGAAGCTCATCACGAGCGTGGACAGCGCGCCGCTGGCGTGCTGGAGGATCCCGGTGACGTGCGTGTCGACCGCCACTGGGAAGCGGGTGCCCGCCTTGGGGCCGCTGCCGATGGTGCGTATCTGGCGGGGGCGGGAGGCCGCGCCGGTGACGCGGACGACCGGGCCCAGCAGGTGGACGAGGGCGGACAGGTAGTACGGGCCCATGTCCAGCAGCGGCCCGCCGCCCGGCTGGTAGTAGAACTCCGGGTCCGGATGCCAGGATTCGGGCCCGGAGCTGGTCATGAACGCCGTGGCGGCGACGGGCGTGCCGATGAGGCCGTCGTCCACCGCCTTGCGGGCCGTCTGCGTGCCCGCGCCGAGCACGGTGTCCGGGGCGCAGCCCAGCCGCAGCCCGGTGGCGGACGCGGCCGCCAGCAGGGCGTCGGCGTCCTCGCGGGTGGCTGCCAGCGGCTTTTCGCTGTAGACGTGCTTTCCGGCGTTGAGGGCGGCCAGGCTGATCTCGGCGTGGACGGCGGGCAGGGTGAGGTTGAGCACGGCCTCCACGTCGTCGCGCGCGAGGAGTTCGTCGCTGGAAGCGGCGACGGCGACGCCGCCGCCCGCCCGTTCGGCGAGGCGCTCGGCGCGGGCGCGGTCGAGGTCGGTGACGGCCGTCAGACGCAGCGCGCCGAGGCGCTCCAGGGTGGTGAGGTAGGCGCCGCTGATCGCACCGGCACCGATGATCCCCACGTTCAGCGGCTGGCCCACAGCATTCCCCTCTCGGTGATGGTGCGTACTTCCGGCGTGTCGAAGTCGTCGGGCTTGTGGCCGATGGTGGAGACGAAGACCCGGCCCCGGCCCCACTGGCGGGTCCAGACGGCGGGGTGTTCGGCGGCGCGGGGCCGCGTCTCGTCGGGCTCGAAGGTGATGGTGGCGAGGACGTCGATCAGCGGGTCGGTAGCCAGCCAGTACTTCTCGGTGTCGACCTCGAAGTCCGACAGGCCGCTGATGACGGGGTGGTCCGCCCGCTTGGGGTCGAGGCTGACGCGGTGGCGCTGGAAGCCCGGCGGGTGGAACAGGAACTGACCACCCGTCAGCAGCTGGTAGTCCACGCTGCCGCGGAAGGAGTCCACGATCCCGCCGTGCCAGCCGGCGAAGCCGGTGCCGGCCCGGACGGCGGCGGTGAGTGAGTCGCACTGCTCCGGCGTGATCTCGCCCATGGTCCAGCACTGGACGATCAGGTCGGTGGCGGCGAGCAGGGCGGCGTCCTCGTAGACGTCGAGCGTGTCGGCCGTCCGGACCCGGAAGCCAGCGCCGGTGAGGAAGGGGATGAACAGGTCGGTGGTCTCGACGGGGCGGTGGCCCTCCCAGCCGCCGCGCACCACGAGTGCTTGTCGTTCCTCGGATGCCACGTTCTGCCTTCTCCTGTCGTGGTGAGGGGCTCGGGCAGAAACTTTCAGGCCAAAGTCCGAACTTTACGGCCTCGGCAACTGTAGAAATGGCCCCAGACAGCGTCAAGACATCGCACACGACGAGCGCGAACGGGGTCTTCGAAAGGTTCGGCACCGGTAACTCTCGTTACACTTCCCGTCATGACCGCTGCGGACAGAACCGCCTCACCGGACGGCACGGGTTCCGGGCCGCTGACCATCGCGCAGATCGCCGAACGCGCGGGCGTCTCGGTCGCGACCGTCTCGAAGGTGGTCAACGGCCGGGCGGACGTATCACGCGCGACGCGCTCGACCGTCGAGAACGTGATCCGCCAGCACGGCTACCGGCGCCGGAAGAAGGCGGCCAGCCCGGCCGCCCTGCTGGAGCTGGTGTTCCAGACCCTCAGCGGCGTCTACGCCAACGCGGTGCTCCAGGGCGTCCAGACGGTGGCGCGGCAGCACCGCCTCGCCACGGTGGTGTCCGAACTGCGCGGCCAGGCCCCGGGATACAGCTGGGTCGAGGAGGTGCTGGCGCGCCGCCCGACCGGCGTGATCTCCGTCTTCACCGGCCCCACCGACGAGGAGGGCCACCAGCTGCGCTCGCGCGGTATCCCGTTCGTGATCATCGACCCGACCGGGGAGCCGGGCCACGAGTCGCCCTCGGTGGGGGCCGGGAACTGGAGCGGCGGCCTGTCCGCCACGCGCCACCTGCTCCAGCTCGGCCACCGCCGCATCGCCGTCATCACCGGACCGCCGCACGCGCTGGCCAGCCGCGCCCGGCTCGACGGATACCGGGCGGCGCTGGACACGGCGGGCGTGCCGGTGGACGAGGCGCTGGTGCGCACCGGCGACTTCGTGGTGGAGACGGGCCTGCGCCACACCCGGGACCTGCTGGCGCTGGACGACCCGCCGACGGCGGTGTTCGCCAGCAACGACGCGCAGGCACTGGGTGTGTACCGGGCGGCGGCGGAGGCGGGGCTGCGGATCCCCCACGACCTGAGCGTCGTCGGCTTCGATGACCTCTACCCCGCCGAGTGGACCACGCCGCCGCTGACGACGGTCCGGCAGCCGCTGATGGAGATGGCGGCCGAGGCCGCGCGGATGGTGGTCACGCTGGCCCGGGGCGAGCCCTTGCCGCACAAGCGCCTGGAGCTCACCACTGAGCTGGTCGTGCGGGACAGCACCGCCCCGCCCCCGGAGCGCCGCCGCTGACCGGCGGGCCCCAACGTTCGCCCCGGCCTTCGAAACGTTCGACGGCTCTGCCGCGCCAAACCAGGCGGGACGTCACGCCGGGGAACCGGATGCGGACGGCGTGACCGCGCGTGCGGGTGCGAGGCGCCGGCTGAGCCGCGTGCCCACGCCGGGCGACAGCAAGGAGGACGCGGTCACGAGTAGTCAACGCCCGGGCCTAAACCGCGACTTGCCAACCAGACCTAGCTGGCCTCCTTCTAGCCCGGCGTACCAGCCTTGCGCGAAGAGTACGACCTGGATCGGCAGCCCGGGCGGGGAAATTCACCTCGCGCAGCCGCTTCAGCTGGCCCGCAAGCGTCGCCGGGCTGCCGATCTGGCGGTGCAGTACCGCTTCGCCAAGGACGCAGACCAGCTGGGGCGCCTCGTCTCGGCGCAGAATCTCCTGGCGGGTCATCCGCATCGACAAGGCAGCCGAGAGCGTGCCGGTGCGTGATTCCAAGGCCCCTGGCGGCCCCGTTCTCACCATCTCCGCCGCTGCGTGGCAGACCTTCGTCCGGGCCGTCGGCCGGCAAGGTCTCCTGCCGGGCTGAGCGCGTCGCGTCACCCTTCCCACCGGGCGGTCCGGCTGAGCCGCCCACCGTGGCGGCCCCGGCTCAGGCGTGCAGACGGGGCCGGTAGATGAGTTCCTGCGTGCGGCCGTCGAGGGTGCGGGTCTCCAGCAGGTCGAGGTCGAAGTCGGCCGCGCCCCGGAACACGGGCTCCGTTCCGGTCCGGCCGGTGAGCACGGGAAAGATCGTCACCTGCACCCGGTCGACCAGACCGGCGGCCATCAGCGCCCGGTTCATCGACAGGCTGCCGTGCGAGCGCAGCGGCACGGCGGACTCCTCCTTGAGCCGGGCGACGACCTCGACGGCGTCGCCGCTGACGACGGTGGCGTCCGGCCAGTCGAGAGGCTCCGTCAGCGTCGTGGACACCACGGTCGCCGGGAGGTGCCGCATCCGGGTGACCCACGGGTCGAGCACCTCCGGCTGCTCGTCGCTGGCGGCCACCATCTCGGCGAACAGACGGTAGGTGCGGGCGCCGAAGACCATCCGCTGCTCCTGGCCGTACAGGGCGAGGCGGTGGTCGAGAAGTTCAGGGCCCTGCTTGCCCCAGTAGCCTCCCCAGTCGCCGCCCTCGCCGTAGGAGCCGTAGCCGTCGAGGCTGACGAAGACGTCGAAGGTGTAGGTGGCGGTCATGGCGTGCTCCTCCCGGACGCGGGTCACGTGCACAGGAGAGACCCGCCGCCGCGGGCGGACTCATCGCCGGGCGGTCGGCCGTTCGTGTCAGGTGATGACCCGGCTGCGCCGCTCGAGCAGAACCACTCGCGGAACCCGGCGCGCCGGTGGAGGGCCAGGCTGGCGGCGTTCTCCGGGAAGATCCCGGCCTATCCCGGCCTGGAGGGTCCAGATGCCCGCCGCCTCGGTCGACCTGATCAGCGTCGCGAGCAGCCCGGACGCCGCTCCCCTGCCCCGGGCGTCGGGGCGGACGGAGACGGGGTGCTCCACCGCCCCGGCGTCACCGGTGCGCGCCGAGACCGGGCTGACGGCGGTCCAGCCGAGGACCGAGCCGTCCGCGCCGAGCGCGACGAAGCGGTAGCCGGGGAGTTCCGCCGCGTCGAAGGCGGCCCAGCCGGGCGCGGCCGTCCCGAACGTGGCGTCGCCCTCGTCGATGCCCGCCTGGTGGACCGCCGGGACCCCGGCGGCGTGCACGGAGGTCATCGGCACGATCGCCGCCGCCAGACCCCGGGTGCGGTGGCCGCTCAGGCGGCGCCGCCCGTGCTCTCGCGGATCACCAGGCGGTGGGGAACGACGCGGTCCTGCGGCGACTGCTCCGCCGCCGGGCGCTGCCCGGCCGCGCCGCCGGATGAACTGGCCTCCTCGATGCGGCGCGTGAGCAGTTCGACGGCGGCCCGCGCCACCGCCGTCTTGTCCGGCGCCACCGTGGTGAGGGTAGGGACGCTGAACCGCCCGGCGTCCACGTCGTCGAAGCCGACGACGGCGACGTCGTCCGGGACGGCCAGCCCGTGCTCGTGCAGCGCCCGCAGCGCGCCGAGGGCGAGCTGGTCGTTGAGGCACAGCAGCGCGTCCGGGCGGCGCCCCTCGGCCAGCACCCCGGCGACGGCCGCCGCGCCGTCCGGGGTGCGCCACTTGGGCACGGGGCGGACCGACGCCGGGTCGTAGGGCAGTCCGGCGGCGGCCAGGGCGGCGCGGTAGCCGCGGGTGCGGACCTCGGCGGTTCCGGCGGAGCGCGGGGCGTCGCGGCCGCCGAGGACGAGGATGTCGCGGCGGCCCAGCTGGAGCAGGTGTGCGGTGGCCTCGCGGGCGGCGGCCTCGTTGTCGATCGCGACGTGGTCGGCGCCCTCCTCCAGGAGTTCGCCCAGGAGCACCACGGGCAGGCTGCCGTCGCGTTCCTCCAGGTCGCGCGGGGTCAGGGCGAGCGAGCTGAGGATGACGCCGTCGGCGAAGTCCGAGCCGAAGCCGGCCAGGGCGGCCAGCTCGCGGTCGCGGTCGCCGCCGGTCTGGTGCACGAGCACGGTCAGTGACCGCTGTTCCGCTTCGCGGATCACGTGCGCGGCGAGCTCGGCGAAGTACGGCAGGTCGAACTCCGGCACCACCAGGGCGATGATGCCGGTGCGGCCCCGGCGCAGGTGGCGTCCGGCCAGGTTGACCCGGTACCCCAGCTCCTCGATAGCCTCGCGGACCACCTGCCGGGTCCGCTCGGAGACGTGCACGTAGTTGTTGAGCACGTTGGAGACCGTCTTCTCCGAGACGCCAGCGCGCCTGGCGACGTCCTTGATCCTCGGCCGGGTCACGCCTACCTCCCTGAGCGGTAACCGATCGTACTGTGCGCCCCGTGATCGACTTCTCCTCGGTGTGACAGCACTCTTTACAAGCCATGTACATCGATGTAAAACGTGCCTACCGCGTCGCATCGCCGAGGCGGTGATCAGGGACGACGGCTGTCCGCGGGCTACCTCCATGCCTGGCGCGGCAGCCCGATCCGGCCACCGAAAGGTCCGTGATGAGCTTCGAATCCACCGCCCCGGGCTTCAGCCGCCGCAAGCTGCTGCGCGCCGGGCTGGCGGGCGCGGGGGCGCTGCTGGTCTCCGGGACGGCCGCCGGGTGCGGCAATCCGCTCGCCTCCTCGTCGGATCCCTCCGCCCTCACCGTGTGGGACCTGTTCTCGGGGGGCGACGGGATGCTGATGGACGAGATGATCAGCGCCGTTTCCGGTGGATCCGGCAGGGACGCCGGCTTCTCGGTGAACCGGACGATCCTGGACTGGGGCGCCTCGTACTACACGAAGCTGGCCATGTCGGCCGCGGGCGGGCGGGCCTCGGACGTGGCCGCGCTCCACCTGTCACGGCTGGCCGCGTACGCGCCGGGCGGGCTGCTCGACCCGTGGGACCTGGACCTGCTCGCCGAGTTCGGCGTCACCGAGGAGAACTTCGCGCCCGCGGTGTGGCGGCGCGCCCAGCACGACGGCACGGTCTACGCGATCCCGCTGGACACGCACCCCTTCATCGTCTTCTACGACCGCCAGGTCGCCGACCGGGCCGGGCTGCTGGACTCCTCCGGTGCGCTCGCCCCGATCGACTCGCCCGAGGTCATGATCGAGGCCGGTGAGGCGCTCGCGGCGGAGACCGGCCGGTCCGGGGTGCTCTTCGGCCACGTCACCGACACCTCGCAGAACTGGCGGCTGTTCGCCGGGCTGTACGCGCAGACGGGCAGCACGTTCGGCCTGCCGGACGGCGGGGAGCCGCAGGTCGACCGGGAGGCGGCGGTCCGCGTGGTGTCGTTCCTCCAGCGGCTGTTCGACGGCCGCACCAACCCCAACAACCTCGACTACGCGTCCGCCATGGCCAGCTTCCTCGGCGGCCGCGGCGGGCTGTACCTGTCCGGCGCGTGGGAGCTGCCGACGCTGCGTGAGTCCGGCATCGACCTGGGGGCGGCGCCGCTCCCGACGCTGTTCGGCGAGCCCGCCGTCTACGCCGACTCGCACGCGTTCGTGCTGCCGCACCAGGACAACCCCGACCCCGAGCGCCGCCGCGAGGCACACCGCTACGTGGCCGCGATCCTGCGCCAGAGCCTGACCTGGGCGACCGCCGGCCACATCCCGGCGTACCAGCCGGTGCTGGCCGAGCCGGAGTACGCCGAGCTGGAGCCGCAGTCCTCCTATGCCTCGGCCATGGAGGTCGTCGTGCTCGACCCGCCCGCCTGGTTCACCGGTGCCGGCTCGGACTTCCACAGCCGCATGACGCAGCCGCTCCAGACGGCGCTGCTGGGCGGCCTGTCCGCCGAGCGGGCGGTGGACCGGATGATCCGCGAGGCGGACACGCTGCTGTCGAAGCCCAACCCCGTCGGCTGACCGCGACGCACAGCACACAAAGGAGCGACAACGTGACGACCACCGCCTCGACGGGTGCCGCGGCCGGGAAGGAGACCCGCGCCGCCACCGCCCCCGCGCGTGCCGCACGGCGCGCGGGCGGCGCGCCCGGGGGCCGGCGCGGGGGCGGGCTGCTCTTCGTCCTGCCCTTCCTGCTGGTCTTCGGCCTGTTCATGGTCTGGCCGATCCTCCACGGCATCTGGATGAGCTTCACCGACGAGTCGCTGACGGCCAGGGGCACCAGCTTCGTCGGCTTCGGCAACTACGCGGAGGCGTTCGGCGATCCGGAGGTGTGGAGCAGCCTCGGCAACACCGTGGTGTTCACGCTGATCACCAGCGTGCCGCTGGTGGTGGTGGCGCTGGGGATGGCGCTGCTGGTGCACACCGGGCTGGCGGGGCAGTGGGTGTGGCGGCTGGCGTTCTTCGCGCCGTACCTGCTGCCGGTGACGGTCGTGACGCTGATCTGGTCGTGGCTGTACCAGCCGGAGGTGGGGCTCGCCACGGAGCTGGTGACCGCCCTGGGGATGGAGCCGGTGGGCTGGCTGTCCGACGAGGACGTGGCCATGTGGTCGATCGCCGCGCTGACGGTGTGGTGGACGGTGGGCTTCAACTTCCTGCTGTTCCTGGCCGCGCTCCAGTCGCTGCCCGAGACGCTCCAGGAGGCCGCCGCGCTGGACGGCGCGGGCGCCTGGCGGCGGCTGTGGTCGATCACGCTGCCGCAGCTGCGGCGGACGCTGGCCCTGGTCACGATGCTCCAGGTGCTCGCCTCGCTGAAGGTGTTCGACCAGATCTACATCCTCACCAGGGGCGGCCCCAACGGCTCGACCCGGCCGATCCTCGAGTACATCTACGACGTCGGCTTCACCGGGTACCGGCTGGGCTACGCCTCGGCGATCTCGTACCTGTTCTTCGCGATCGTGATCATCATATCCATCGCGCAGCTCCGATTCTTCCGGCAGGAGGGCTGACCGTGTCCGCATCCGCAACGACCGCACGTCCGGGCCGGGCCCGGCGCGCCGGGCGGCGGCCCGGGGAGACGACCATGCTGCTCGGGCACGGCCGGCTGCCGCGCGTGCTGGCGGGCACCGCGCTCGTGGTGTTCGCGGCGCTGTGGCTGGTGCCCTTCCTCTGGGCGCTGGCCACCTCGTTCCAGAGCGAGGCGGACGCCACCTCGCCGGGCGTGTGGCCCATCAAGGGCGCGTTCACGCTGGAGGGGTACCGGGAGGTCTTCGAGCGGGGCAACCTGCCGCTGTGGGCGTTCAACAGCGTGCTGATCGCGGCGCTGGTCACGCTGCTGACGGTGGCGGTCTCCACGCTGGCGGCGTACGGCTTCTCCCGGGGCGTCTTCCGGGGCCGCAAGGTGCTGCTGGGGCTGACGGTGGCGTCGATCATGGTGCCGCCGCAGCTGCTGATCGTGCCGCTGTTCCAGCAGATGCTGCTGTTCCGCCTGGTGGACACCTACTGGGGCGTCATCCTGCCGCAGGTCGTCGCGCCGATGATGGTCTTCATCCTCAAGCGCTTCTTTGACGCGGTGCCGCGCGAGCTGGAGGAGGCCGCGCGTATCGACGGCGCCTCGGAGCTGCGGGTGTTCTGGTCGATCGTGCTGCCGCTGTCGCGGCCGATCGTCGCGGCCGTGTCGATCTTCGTCTTCATCGGGGCGTGGAACAACTTCCTGTGGCCGTTCATCGTCACCAACGACGCTGACCTGATGACGCTGCCGGTGGGCCTGGCGACGGTGCGGGACAGCTACGGCGTGCAGTACGCGCAGTCGATGGCCTCGGCAACGCTGGCGGCACTGCCGCTCATCGTGGTCTTCCTCTTCTTCCAGCGGCGGATCGTCCGCTCGGTGGCCACCACGGGGCTCGGCGGCACCTGACCGCCAGCCCCAGCCGGATCACCCCGTTCACGGTGTTATGTCCGGCAAAAATACCTTTACATCGCTGTACATCTCTGCTGCGATACGGCGGACGGGCCGCTGAGCGCCCGCACGCCGTATCGCAGCACCGTGTCCCACCAGGAGCATCTGTGCCCTCTCACTCCGCCTCCGCGCTCCCGCGTCCGGAGTACCCGCGCCCGCAGTTCGTCCGCCGCGACTGGCTCAACCTCAACGGCACCTGGCAGTTCGAGCCCGACCGGGGCGACAGCGGCCTGGAACGCGGCCTGCTCGGCCGCGAGCTGACGGGCGAGATACTCGTGCCGTTCTGCCCGGAGTCGGAGCTCTCCGGCATCGGCGACACCGACTTCTTCCACGCCGTGTGGTACCGGCGCGAGGTGACGCTGCCCAGGGAATGGGCGGGTCGGCGCGTCCTGCTGCACTTCCAGGCCGTGGACTACGACACCACGGTCTGGGTCAACGGCACCGAGGTCGTCCGCCACCGCGGCGGCTTCACGCCGTTCACGGCCGACCTGCACGGCGTGGCCGGGCCCGGCGAGCGGGCCGTCATCACCGTGCGCGCCCGCGACCCCAAGTCCGGCCCGCAGGCACGCGGCAAGCAGACCATGCGCTACGACAACTACGCCTGCCACTACACCCGCACCACGGGCATCTGGCAGACCGTGTGGCTGGAGCCGGTGCCCGACATCCACCTGCGGCGCCCCCGCATCACCCCGGACCTCGCCGGGTCCGCGTTCCACCTCGAACTGCCGCTGTCCGGCAACCGTCCCGGCTACCGGGTGCGGGCCGTGCTGACCGACGGCGACGGCGAGGTGTGCCGGGCCGAGGCCCGCGCCGACCTCGACCTCGCGCCGCGGCTGCACCTGCCGGTGCCCGACGGCCGGCGCCGCCCCTGGAGCCCGGAGGACCCGCACCTGTACGGGCTGCGGCTGGAACTCCTCGACGACACCGGCGAGGTGGCCGACTCGGCGGAGAGCTACGCCGGGCTGCGCGCGGTCGCGATCCAGGGCAAGGCGATCACCCTCAACGGGCGCGTCGTCTTCCAGCGGCTGGTCCTCGACCAGGGCTGGTACCCCGACGGGCTGATGACCGCGCCCAGCGACGAGGCGCTGGTGAAGGACATCGAACTGTCCCTGGCGGCCGGCTTCAACGGCGCGCGGCTGCACCAGAAGGTCTTCGAGGAGCGGTTCCTGTACCACGCCGACCGCCTCGGCTACCTGGTCTGGGGCGAGTTCGGCGACTGGGGCTGCGAGGTCGGCGGCTCCTCGGGCGACAACCAGCAGCCGGACGCCTCCTACGCCGGGCAGTGGCTAGAGGCCCTGGAGCGGGACTACTCCCACCCCTCGATCATCGGCTGGTGCCCGCTGAACGAGACCTACCAGAAGCTGCACGACCGCCTCACCCAGCTCGACTCGGTCACCCGGGCGATGTTCCTGGCGACGAAGGCGATGGACACGACGCGGCCGGTGATCGACGCCTCCGGCTACAGCCACCGCGTGGCCGAGACCGACGTCTACGACTCGCACCACTACGAGCAGGACCCGGAGAAGTTCCGCGCGCTGATGGCGGGGCTGGAGCGCGGCGAGCCGTTCACCAACGCCCACGAGTCCGGCGCGCCGTACTCGCTGCCGTACCGCGGCCAGCCCTACTTCGTCAGCGAGTTCGGCGGCATCTGGTGGGACCCGCAGGCGGCGGACGCCGCCGGGACCGACCGCTCCACCTCCTGGGGCTACGGCGACCGGCCGCGCGACGAGGAGGAGTTCCACGCGCGGTTCGCCGGGCTGACCGGTGTCCTGCTCGACGACCCGCGGATGTTCGGCTACTGCTACACGCAGCTCACCGACGTCTTCCAGGAGCAGAACGGCATCTACCGCTTCGACCGCACCACCAAGCTCGACGTGGAGCGGGTCCGCGCCGCCCAGCTGCGGCCCGCCGCGATCGAGCGGCAGGCCGGGGCCTGACGGCGGGCGGCGGCGGGGCATCCGGCCGAGGGCCCCGCCGCCCCCCGGCCGGTCCCCGTCAGCCGCTCGCCGCGGCGCCGCCGTCCCCCGGCCCCCGCCAGGGGCGCAGGCGCGGCCGCCACGCGGGCACGGCCGCCCGGTAGACGTCGTACTGCTCGCCGTAGATCCGGCTCAGCTTGGGCTCCTCCCGGACGTAGACGTAGAAGGCGAAGAACGCCCACACCCCCGCGCCGTAGATCCCCAGCGCGGGGTCGGCGAACAGCAGCGCCTGCCCGAAGATCACGCCGAGCGCGGAGACGAACATCGGGTTGCGGACCCGGCTGTACGGCCCGCCGATGACCAGGCGGTCGCAGGGGGCGGGAGGCATGGGTGTGCCATGGCCCTCCGTGACGAAGCGGGCGAACGCCCGGATGAGGTTGGGCGCGCCCAGCACTATCAGGACGACGCCCACCGCCCGCAGCGGCAGCAGGCCGGGGCTGGACCAGTCGTAGGGCGAGTCCCACCCCGTGAGGAGCCAGGGAACGACGCCGACGATGAACAACGGCACGACGAAGAAGGCAGCGCTCGCGGCTGCCGCCACACCCGTACGCATGCCGAATGGCTTACCGTCCACTCATCATCTAAGACTCCCGGCCGGGGTGGCGCTGGCGCATCAGGGTGCGCGTCGCCGCACGGCGGGCTCCCAGCGCACACGCCCCGGCGGCCCCGCCCGCCTCAGCCCCCGCCCGCGAGGTGCCGCCGGAACCACGCGGTCAGCGCCGAGTCCACCTCGCGGGCCAGCGGCAGCTGCGGTGCCGGCCCGGTGCCGGGCTCCTCGGCGAGCGGACGCGCCAGCCCGGGCACCGTCAGCAGCTCGCCGCGCTCCCCCAGCGCTCCGGCGAGGCGCGCGGCGTCGGCGCGCAGCGGCGGATAGTCGCACTCGCCGCTGACGACCAGCAGCGGCGCGCGGCCCACGGCGTCGGCCCGGGCGAGGAAGTCCAGGGCCGCGGCGGCCGCTTCGGACTCGGCGTCCCACCGATAGCCGCCGGTCAGCAGGTTGACGACGGACCGGGCCCGGATGGCGGCGTTGACCACGGCACCGGCGAAGACGGGCACGTCCGAGTCGGCGAGCACCCGCAGCGCGACCGCCCCGCCCAGCGAGCCGCCGAGCACGCCGACCGGGCCGCCGCTGACGGGCAGCTGTGCCCGGAGGGACGCCAGCGCCGCCGGGAACTCCGCGGCCGCCTGCCGGACGAGCGGGTCCAGGTAGGACCTCAGGGCGTCGTCGCGCACCAGTTGGCGCACGGCGTCCATGCGGCCGCCGGCCATGCGCGCCCCGCACCCCGGCATGCCGAGGTGCACCCGCCACGCGGGCAGGCCGTGCATCGGCAGCGCCGCGGCGAACGCCGCGTCAGAACACGGCGGGGCGTGCATGTGCCAGGTGACGATCAGCGGCGCGGCGCCGCCGCTGTCCGGGGGCAGCGCGGTGAAGGGCACGCCGGCGGCCGTGCCGGTCAGCGGTGGGCGCATCCGGCCACGGTAGACCCGCGGCCCCTCGCAGGCCGCCTGGATCTGCCAGCAGCGAAGGCCGTCACCCCCGGGGGCCAGGCCGGTGCGGCCGGTCAGGCGCCCGGCGGCTCGCGCTCCAGCCAGGCGCGCAGGTCGGGCGGCAGCGCGCTGACGGCCCGCTCGTACAGCACCAGGTCGCCGGCGGTGACGGTGCCGCGCCACTGCCCGCTGGTGCCGCGGCGGAAGAACCACGGGCCGGGCCGGGCGCCGGGCCCGAGGGCGGGCAGCACACGGTCGTACTCGGCGCGCATCGCGTCGAGTCGGCAGGCCGCGACCAGTGAGGGCCAGGCCGCTTCGGGCACCGTGATGCCCAGGTGGGCGGCGACGCGCCGCATCTGCGCCGGCAGGTCCTCCAGCAGGTCCTGGTAGTGGAGCAGCAGCACGCGCGGTTCGTGCCGCAGCGGCCACCAGGATGTCAGGTGTGCCGTGAAGCGTTCCAGCGTGATCGTGCCGCCGCGCCCGAAGGACTGGCCGGAGAAGAACGCCCGCCAGAAGGCGCGCGGATCGCTCGGCAGCGGGCCGTGCACCCCGCTGGCGCGCATGTGGTGGTGGAACGACAGAGCGACGTCCCGCAGGTCGCGGAAGACGACCAGGTAGGAGACGGTGGACGGCAGCGGCGGCAGCCCGTCGGCGGGGAGGTGGGTCTTGAGGAACCGGCGGTGCCGCTGGGCCTGGAGCCGGCCGAGGACGGTCTCAAGGCTGTCGTCGTCGTGCCGGAACTCCAGCCAGGGAGAGAGCTGCCGCAGCGGCCCGGGCAGCGCGGTGCCGCCGAAGACCAGGCACGCGGTGATGCGCTGCGTCCAGGTCGTGCCGGACTTGGGCGGGGTGGCGATGACGATGTCGTCCGGGCGCGGCCGGAAGCGGTCCCACCGGGTGCTGTCGTAGAGGGCCGTGCGGTACACGCGCCTGCTGAGCTGGTCCATACCTGCGCTTTCCCACCGCCCGGGGGCGGCGGCACGGCGCACGCCCGGGGCGCACGGGCGCCAGTCATCCCTCGTTGGTTCACCGGCCCCTCACCCGGGAGGACCTGGCGGATGCCGCCACGCCCCGAGGAAGTGCGGGGCAGGCCGGCTGGCGCGGGGAATCGGGAGGGACGCGGTGCGGCGACAGGGATGGACCGGCCGGGCGGTGGCCGCCGGCGGCGCGGCGCTGGCGCTCGTGCTGGGGCTGCCCGGCACCGCGCTCGCGGAGCCGCGCAGGCGCTGCCGGGCAACGCGAGCGCGCGGGAGCTGGCGTTCCAGCCCGCCTGCGGCTACGACACCGACGGCTGCTGCCCGACCGCCCGCCATCGGCCCGGACGGCACCGCAACGGCGGCCTCGCACCGGGCGGGGCGCTCAACGGCGAGTGCCGCGACGCCCGGGACGACGCCCGGGACGACGCCTGGGACGACGCCTGGGACCCAGACACCACCAACGGCTACTCCCGGCAGGCATGCAACAACGGCCGGTGCGCCGTGATGTACGCGCTGTGCGCTGCCCTGCACCGGGCTCGGCGGGCACCGGCACGGCTGGGAGCACGTCGTGGTGTGGGTGCCGCAGGACGAGCCGGAGCGGGCCGCTTACGTCGCCACCTCGGCACACGGCGGCTTCGACGTCCACCCGCGGGATGAGATCCAGTGGGACGGCACCCACCCGAAGACCGTCTACCACAAGGACGGGATCGGCACCCACTGCTTCCGCCCGGCGGGCACCGGCGACGAGCCGCCGGAGACCCACGCGGGGACGTGGCAGTACCCCACGCTGGCCGGCTGGGAGGGGTATCCCGCGGGCGTGCGCGAGCAGCTGGTGGCGGCCGGCTTCAGCAGCGCCGCGTTCGGCCTGAGCGGCGCCGCCTTCGGCTCCCGCCTGGAGCGGCGATGCCCGAGGACATCCCGTTCGGCCCGTACGGCTTCTAGGGCCGCCGCGGGCCGCCGCCGGCTCACGGCGGGGTCCGGCGGGTCCGGGCGGAGGACCATCCCTAGAATCGCACACGTGTCCGAATTGCCGCCCGATCCTGCCCGGCTGCGCGTGCTCGCCGCCTGGCTCCAGCTCCAGCTGAACGCCGTGCGCGGCGCGCTCGCCGAGGCCGAACGGCGGCAGGCGCAGGAGGCGGCGCGGCCCGGGTGGTGGGTGCAGTGGCGGCGGCGCGTGCCGGGACAGCCCCGGGGCGGCGTGCTGCACCGGCGCGGCTGCTGGTGCCCCGGCGAGCCGGACCTGCGCGCCGAGGAGGTGCGGCGGCTGCTGGCCGAGCACGGCGACCGCATCGAGCGGTGCGCGGCCTGCCGCCCGGACATCGGCGCCGGCTGAAGACCGGCCACCGCCCGGCACGCGGAGAACGGGCGGCGGGCAGGTGTGTCACGAACGGCGACGGCACGGTCGACCTCTTCGCGCTGATCTGTGATCGTGTGTAAGCCAGCACCCGGTTGAGGGGGGGTACCACCACATGAGCACCGGCTTCGGTCTGTCCCACGCCGTGTGGGCGAAGTCCAGCTACAGCAACGGAAACGGCGAGCAGTGCGTCGAGTTCGCCCGGAACATCCCCGGCGTCGTGCCCGTGCGCGACTCCAAGAACCCTCAACGCGCCCTGGCCGTGTCCGCCGGCGCCTGGCAGGCGTTCGTCGACTATCTCAAGGGATGACGCGACCCGGCGGAGCCCCGCCGCCCGGCTCGCGGAGCGGCGGGGCTCCGTGACGTCCCGCCCCGCGCGGCTGCCCCCACCACATGCACCTCTGCGCCAGACGGCGGGTATTCAGGTGGAACGCGCCTGCCGCGGGGCGTGGCTGTCCGGCGCCCGCCGCCGCGCTCCCCGAGGCCACCCGTCGATGACAGCCGGGCGGAGAACCCGGACCGGACGAAGGGAGCGCAACCATGGCCAAGGACGTCATCACCTTGATCACCTCCGCCCACCGGGAGGTCGAGCGGCTGTTCGACGCGCTGCGGTCGGGCGAGGGGGACCGGGCACGGCTGGCCAGCGTCCTGTGCGCGCTGCTGATGGCGCACTCCCGCGCCGAGGAGGAACGGGTCTACCCGGTGATCGCGAAGGCGGCGCCCGGCGAGAAGGACCTGGTGCGGCACAGCGAGGAGGAGCACCAGGAAGCCGAGGAGCTGGCCCAGCGGCTCACCCGCCTCGACCCCGGCGGGAACGACTTCGCCTCGGTCCTGGACGAGCTGGTCAGCGCCGTCGCCCTCCACGTGGAGACCGAGGAGTCCGAGGTGCTGCCCGCGCTGCGCGAGGCCGTCGGCGACGACGGGCTGTCGCGGCTCGGCGAGGAGTTCAGCCAGCGCCGCACCGAGGTGCTCCAGGAGGCGCCCGGCGGCGAGGAGGCGCTGGCGAGCCTGACACGGGAGGAGCTGTACGAGCGCGCCCAGGCGGAGGGCGTGGCCGGCCGGTCGGACATGGACAAGGAAGAGCTGGCCGCCAGCCTGCGCGAGGCACACCGCCAGCAGTGAGGCGCGGTGGCGCGGCGTGCCGGGTCCCTCGCCGGCAGCAGCGGTTTCCGCCGCGGGCGGCGGGGAACTCCGGCACCAGGAGCTGCCTCGTCGTTCGGCCGAGCGACGGCATCACGGATGCGAATGCGAACCGAGGAGACCCGCCGTGCAACATGATCAGTTCGTGGGACAGGTGCAGGCCCGGGCCCGGCTCGGCAGCCGCGGCGCCGCGGAGACGGCGACCCGGGCCAGCCTGGAGACGCTGGCCGAACGCGTGCCGTCGACGCTCGCGGTCAACCTGGCCTCCCAGCTGCCGACCGAGGTGGGCGAGCACCTGCGCCGCGTCGCGTTCGCGGCCGACGAGCCCCGGACCGGGGTGCGGATGAGCCGCCAGGAGTTCTTCGACCGCGTCGCGCAGCGCAGCGGCGCCGACCCGTCGAAGGCGGCGTACGAGGCGCGCTGCGTGCTCCAGGTCGTGGACGAGGCCACCAGCGGCTCGCTGACCGACAAGGTCCGCCAGTGCCTCGACGACGACCTGGACAACGCGCTGTTCCGGCACTGACCAGCCGCTGACCGGCCGCTGCCCCCGGGAAACCGGCCCGCACCAAGCCCGCGACCTCACGCGCCGCAGGCCTTACACTTCCCCTGTTCACGGCGGTGGCAGGAGGCGGCGGGTGACGGACGGGCAGGTACCGCGCCCGCGCGGCGCGCAGAACGGGAACGCCAGGAACGGGAACGACAACGGGAAGAAGCCGCCGACGATCTACGAGGTGGCGCGGCTGGCCGGGGTGTCCCACCAGACCGTCTCCCGCTTCCTGCGCAAGGATCCGGCCATGCGGCCCGAGACGACGGAGCGGGTCGCGCGCGCTGTCGCGGAGCTCGGCTACCGGCCGAACCGGGCGGCGCGGACCATGCGCACCCGCCGGACCAACCGCATCGCGGTCATCTTCCCCGGCTCGACGGAGCGGCTGCCCGCGCGCATCCTCGGCGGCGCGGCGGCAGCGGCGCACGAGGCGGGATACCTGCTGGACGTGGTGAGCCTGGAGGGCGACGCCGCCGCGCGCGCGGAGCGGCTGGAGGCGCTGCTGCAACCGGAGAGCGCCGACGGCATCCTGTCGTTCACGACGCTGGGCGAGGGGGACGAGCTGCCCGCTGCGGTGGCCCAGTCGCGGGTGCCGATCCTTATCGACGGGGTCTACGACGATAACATGCGGTCGGTCGGCGCGTTCGCCGACTCCTCCCTGGCCGCCGACGTGCTGCGGTACCTCGCCGGTCTGGGCCACCGCCGGTTCGCGCACGTCACCGGTGCGCCGGGGTGGGCCTCGGCGCGGCACCGGCGGGCGGTGTACGAGGCGACCATCGCCGAACTGGGCCTGGAGTCGTGCGCGGTGGTGGAGGGCGACTGGAGCGCCGGCTCGGGGTGGCGGGCCGCGCGCGAGGTGATCGCCGGCTCGGGGGCGACGGCGGTGTTCGCGGCCTCGGACCACGTGGCGTACGGCGTGATCACCGGCCTGCAGAGCCTCGGCATCGACGTCCCCGGCCAGGTCAGCGTGTTCGGGTGGGACGACGCGGACCTCAGCAAGTACTTCCGGCCGTCGCTGACCACCATCGCCGTGGACCGGGAGCGGCAGGGCCGCGAGGCCGTGCACCGGCTGCTGGCGATGGTGCGCGGCGAACCGGACGTGCAGCGGACGGACTTCTCCGAGCTCAACCGCATCGTCCTGCGGGAGTCCACCGGCCCGGCCCCCGGCTACCGCCCCGGCGGCGCCCGCTAGCGGACGGCAGCCATGGCCGCAGCGCTCGTGTGCACCGAGACGCGCGGCTTTGCGGATGCGACTACGGCGAACTGAACGGCAAGCCCGCCGAGCTGGTCGCCGCCGAGCGCCCGCACCGCATCGGCGTGCCGTTCCCGGCGGCTTGAGCTGCCGGCTGGCGGTGGCCGCCACCGACGCGTTCCGCCGCGGCCTCTCCCGCTGAGCGGGACGGCCGCCGGGTGCCGCTGACCGCGCAGACCGCCAACCAGTGGGCGCTCGGCTGCCTGCTGGCCGGCCTCGCTGCCGGAGCCGCTCCGCGAGCCGTTCGCCTGGCAGCCTGGCTGGAACTATCCGCTCCCGGACGGCTGGCACCCGCGGCCGCCGTCCGCCGCCTGACCGTTCGCACAGCGAAGCCGCCGGTCCGGCCGGGCGGCCCCGGCGCCGCCCGTGACGCTCTCGGATTCTTCGCGGATTGGTGACGCACAGCCCTTGTGTGATCGATCACCCTCGCCATAGAGTCGCGCCACGTTGCGCGGGCCCCGGCACGGGAGCCCCCTCGCGCGCAACCTCCCCCTTCGCACCGGAGAGGACTCACTGGTATGCGTGTGCACACGCCTCATCGGCGCTGGAGCGTCGCGCCGGCCGGTCGGTGGCGGCGGACGGGGTGGTCCCGTTGAGCGCGCTGGGCGAATTCAGGACACTGAGCCGGTCGCGGTTCCGGCGGGGCGGGCCAGGCGCACGCGAGGAGACGCCCGACAACAAGGCCGCCGCCGTCTTCCTGGCGCCCTGGCTGATCGGCCTGCTGGGCATCACGGTCGGCCCGATGATCGCCTCGCTGTACCTGGCGTTCACCGACTACAACCTGCTCCAGGACCCGGAGTTCACGGGCCTGGAGAACTTCCGCCGGATGCTCTCCGACGACCGCCTCGCGCAGTCGCTCAAGGTCACCTTCACGTACGTGCTCGTGGGCGTGCCGCTCCAGCTGATCGTCGCGCTGGGCCTGGCGCTGCTGCTGGACCGGGGGGTGCGCGGGCTGCCGCTGTACCGGTCGGTGCTGTACCTGCCGTCGCTGCTCGGCGCGAGCGTCGCGATCGCCGTGCTGTGGCGCCTGGTCTTCGGCACCGACGGGCTAGTCAACTCCTTCCTCGGCGTCTTCGGCATCGAGGGGATGGGCTGGGTCTCCGACCCGGACACCGCGCTGGGAACGATCATCATCCTGCACGTGTGGACGTTCGGCGCGCCGATGGTCATCTTCCTGGCCGGGCTGCGGCAGATCCCGCGCGAGCTCTACGAGGCCGCGGCCACCGACGGGGCGTCGCGGACGCGGCAGCTGTTCTCCATCACGCTGCCGCTGCTGAGCCCGATCATCTTCTTCAACCTGGTGCTGGGCCTGATCGGCAGCTTCCAGTCGTTCACGCAGGCATTCATCATCTCGGGCGGCACCGGCGGCCCGAGCGACTCCACGCTCTTCTTCTCGCTGTACCTGTACCAGGAAGGGTTCACGGGCTTCCGCATGGGTTACGCCTCGGCCCTCGCCTGGCTGCTGCTGGTCATCATCGGGGCCTTCACGGCGCTGAACTTCTGGGCCTCCAAGTACTGGGTTTTCTACAATGACTGACGCCCTTCAGCCCTCGATATCCCGCTCCGCGCGGCGGCGCGTCGCCAGCGTCCTCAAGCACACCGGGCTGGTCATCATCGTGTTCCTGATGATCTACCCGCTGCTGTGGATGGTGGCCAGTTCGCTGCGGCCGAACGAGGACATCTTCTCGAACTTCGGCCTCTTCATCGACACCTTCGACTTCAGCCACTACCCGGACGGCTGGAACGCGCTCAGCCGCCCGTTCTCCACGTACCTGCTGAACTCGTTCCTGGTGGTCCTCGGCTCGGTGGTCGGCAACCTGATCTCGTGCTCGATGGCCGCCTACGCCTTCGCGCGCCTGCGCTTCCGGGCCCGGCGGTGGGCATTCATGATCATGCTCGTCACGATCATGCTGCCGATCCACGTGCTGATCATCCCGCAGTACGTCGTCTACGCCCAGCTGGGCTGGATCAACACCTACCTGCCGCTGATCCTGCCGAAGTTCCTGGCCACCGACGCCTTCTTCATCTTCCTGATGGTGCAGTTCATCCGCGGCATCCCGCGCGAACTCGACGAGGCCGCGCGGATCGACGGCGCCGGGCACGCCCGTATCTACGGGCAGATCATGCTGCCGCTGATGATCCCGGCGCTCGCGACGACCACCATCTTCACGTTCATCTGGACCTGGAACGACTTCTTCACCCAGCTGATCTTCGTCACCGAGCCCGATCTGTATACGGTTCCGGTCGCGCTGCGGTCGTTCATCGACGCCCAGTCCCAGTCCGATTTCGGCGCCATGTTCGCCATGAGCGTCGTCTCCCTGATCCCGGTCTTCCTGGTCTTCCTGTTCGGCCAGCGGTTCCTGCTCCGCGGGATCGCCACCACCGGCGGGAAATAACCGGGTTCCCCGGCAGCGGCCGGCGGTGAGGGAAGAGCGAGCCAGAGAGGAAAGAACATGTCCCGTACCGCACGCGCGGGCATCGCCGCGGCGACCGCGGGTCTCACCCTCGCGGCCTGCGGGGTGGGCGCGGACCCCGTGTACCACCCCGAGCTCTCCGATGGCGAGGTCACCATCACCATGAACTGGTGGGGCGCCGACGCCCGCACCCAGATGACCCTGGAGGCCATCGAGCTGTTCGAGCGCGAGCACCCGAACATCAACGTCGAGCCGCAGTACGCCGACTGGGCCGGCTACTGGGACCGCCTGGCAACGACCACGGCCGCCGGCGACATGCCCGACGTCATCCAGTTCGACCAGCTGTACCTGGCCTCGTACGCCGAGCGCGGCGCGCTGCTGGACCTGTCCACGGTGGACAACATCCTCGACGTCTCCGCGCTCCCGGACAAAGCGCTGGACACCGGCCGGGTCAACGGCGACCTCTACGCCGTGCCCACCGGCGCCACCACCAACGCGATCCTGATCAACACCACGCTCTTCGAGCGCTACGGCGTCGAGCTGCCCGACACCACCTCCTGGACCTGGGAGGAGTTCGAGCAGGTGGCGGTCGAGCTGACCGAGGCGTCCGGCGGCGAGGTGTACGGCCTGAGCCCGTTGGGCGGCGACTCCTTCAGCCTCACCGTCTGGGCGCGCCAGCACGGCGGCGAGCTGTTCGACGCCAGCGGCGAACTCGCCCTGGACCCGGAGCTGCTGGCCAGCTACTGGCAGCGCGAACTCGACTTCATCGACAGCGGCGCCTCGCCCTCAGCCGGGCGGCTGAGCGAGGTGCAGGGCCTTCCCCTGGACCAGACCCACGTGGTCACCGGCGTCACCGCCATGTCGTTCATCCCCGCCGGGCAGTTCCTCGCCTACCAGTCGGCCGCGCCCGACTTCGACTACGCGCTGGCGGAGTGGCCCCGGGACGAGGGCACCCCCGAGGGCTTCCAGTACCTCAAGCCCTCCATGTACTGGGCTGGCGCCTCGACCTCCGAACACCCCGCCGAGGCCGCCCTGCTGATCGACTTCCTCACCAACGACACCCGCGTCGCCGAGATCTTCGGCCTCGACCGCGGCGAGCCCGCCAACCCGGCCTTCCAGGAGGCGCTGCTGCCCCACCTCGACGAAGCGGGCCGGGAGTCGCTGGAGTTCACCGAGACCATGGCCGGGAAGGTCGGCGACACGCCGCCGATCACGCCCAACGGCGCCAGCAACGTGGAGCTGCTGCTCGTGCGGTACAACCAGCAGGTACTGTTCGGAGAGACGTCGCCCGAGGAGGCCGCCGAGGCGTTCCTCAGCGAGCTGGGCGACTCCATCAACGCGGCGGGGTAGGCCCCGGCCCGCGCCGGTCCCCGCAGCGGCGGGCGATCCGGCTGGCCAAGGGCTTGTGTGATCGATCACCCAAGCATAGAGTGCAGCGAGACTGCAAGCGCTTACTGACCAGCTGAGGAGCTTCTTCATGCCCTCCCCTCCCACCCGTCTGCGCGCGGCCGTCATCGGCACCGGCGCCATCGTGACCGGGAGCCACCTGCCCGCCCTTGCGGCGCACGCGGAGCGGGTCGAGCTGGTCGCCGCGGTGGACATCGACGCCGCACGGCTGGACGCCTTCCGCGAGGCGGCCGCCGCCGCGGGCCTCCCCGGCGTGCGCGGCTACACCGACCTGGCCGCCATGCTCGCCGAGGCCCGGCCCGACCTGGTCCTGATCGGCACCCCGCCCTCGCTGCACCGCGAGCAGACCATCGCCGCGCTCCAGGCCGGCGCCTGGGTGCTGTGCGAGAAGCCCCTCACCCTCTCCCTGGCGGAGTACGACGAGATCGCCGCCGCCGAACAGGCCACCGGCGTCTACGCCTCGGTGGTCTTCCAGCACCGCTACGGCTCCGGCGCGGTCCACGCCCGCCAGCTGATAGCCAGCGGCGAGCTGGGCGCCCCGCTGGTGGCCCACTGCCAGACCACCTGGCACCGCGACACCGCCTACTACGCCGTCCCCTGGCGCGGCCGCTGGGCCACCGAGGGCGGCGGCCCCACCATGGGCCACGGCATCCACCAGTACGACCTGCTGCTGCACCTGCTCGGCGACTGGACCGAGATCCGCGCCATGGCCGCCCGCCTGGTGCACGACGTCGAGAGCGAGGACGTCTCCACCGCCCTGGTCCGCTTCGCCAGCGGCGCCATGGCCACGGTCGTCAACAGTGTCCTGTCGCCCGACGAGGTCAGCCGCATCCGCATCGACTGCGCCGACGCCACCGTCGAACTCACGCACCTGTACGGGCACCGCAACGAGGACTGGGTCTACACCCCCCGCCCCGGCCTGGACGACGAGGAGCGCGTCGCCCGCTGGCGCACCCCGGCCGAGGACGTGCCCAGCTCGCACACCGTGCAGCTCGGCGCCGTGCTCGACGCCTACGAGCGCGGCGAGCGCCCGCCCGGCAGCGGCCAGGAGGCCCGCCGCACCATCGAGTTCGCCGCGGCGCTGTACAAGTCCGCGTTCACCGGAGCCCCGGTGCGCGCCGGGGAGATCAAGCCCGGCGACCCCTACTACGAAGCGATGCACGGCAACCACCCGGACTGGAGCCCGAGCCGATGACGCTGAACGTCACCCACGTCCACGGCGACCGCGTCACCGTCAGCGCCGGCGACGCTGACCTGCTGGCGTACGTCTACCGCCCCGACCCCGACCCCTACGAGTCCCGCAAGCCCTACATCCACCCGCTGCGCACCCTCGCCGGCAACCTGGTCACCGGCTACCGGCCCAGCGACCACCGCTGGCACAAGGGCGTCCAGATGACCGCCAGCCACCTGTCCGGGCAGAACTTCTGGGGCGGCAACTCCTACCTCGGCCCCGACCAGGGCTACCAGCGCGTGCCCGAGCGGGTGGGCTGGATGCGGCACGACGGCTTCTCGGCGGTCGATGCGGCCGGCGGCCGGCTGGACATCGCCGAGGACCTGACCTGGATCAGCTACGGCGGCGAGGAGTGGGCGCGTGAACAGCGGGGCGTGGCCGTCCACTCGGTCGACGAGGCCGCGGGCGCCTACGTGCTGGACTGGTCGATCCGGCTGACCAACATCCGCAGCGAACCGCTGCGGTTCGGCTCCCCGACGACGGCGGGGCGCGAGATGGCCGGGTACACCGGCCTGCAGTGGCGCGGCCCGCGCGACTTCACCGGCGGCCAGGTGCTCACGCCCGCCGGCCCGTCCACGGACCAGGAGACCATGGGCACCCCGGCCGCGGAGATGCCGTGGATCGCGTTCACGGCCGAACACGACGACGTGGACGCGCACTCGACACTGGTCTTCGCCCATGCCCCGGAGAACCTCGGCGAGGACGCCATCCACCCCTCGCACTGGTTCGTGCGGTCGGTTCCCATCCCGACGGTGGCGTTCTCCTGGGCGTTCTTCGAGGAGTTCGCGCTGGAGCCGCAGCAGTCGTTCGCCTTCCGGTACCGCATCGTCGTCGCCGACGGCGCGTGGGACCAGGACCGGGTCGCCGGACACCTGGCGGGCCTCGCGTGGTGAACCCGCCTCTCCCCTGGGCGGGTTCACCGGCCCCGCGGGTGAGGGCCTGACACGGGCGACCGGACCGGCCCCGCCGAGCGCGCCGCTCGGCGGGGCCGGTTTTTCCGTGCGCGGGCGCGAGGGCCGCGCGAGCGCGCCGGATCCACCAGTTCCGTTCACGAGTGCCCAGCACCCCACAGCGCTGGATCCGGCCGCCGCGGCCCCGTGCTGAGCTGCGGGCCGGGCGCGCGCTGGCCGGAAAGTCACGGCAACCCCCTGGCCTGATCGTGCAGTTGCGTGTAAATATGTTGCTACAGCTGTTCGATCAGCTCGTTACCACACACCACCTGACGTTCTCTTCCGCCTCGCCGGGCGCCCGCCCCCGCTGCGCCGGAGCCCGCGAGCCGCTCCCCTGACCGCCCCCGCCACGTGAGACCGCCACCGCGGCCCCGTGTCTGACCCGCGCCCACCCCTTCAGTGAAACGATTCATTCGACGCGTCACTGTGAGGTGCTCGCCATGACACCCCCCACGCCCTCCTCCCAGACGCCGGCCGCCCCCTCGGGCCCCACCAGAAGGACCGTCCTCGGCGCCGCGGCCGCCCTCGGCACGGCCGGCCCCCTGCACTCCGCGCTCGCCTCCGGCGCCGCCTCCGCCGCCAGCCGCCCCGCCCGGCGGCCCGGCCCCGGCGAGGTGACCGTGCACTGGCTGGAAGACCGCCCCGCTGCACTCACCGGCGCCACCTGGGGAACGCCGTGGCCCCAGGGCGCCGTGCCCGGCGACCAGTCCTTCGCGCTGACCGCCGCCGACGGCACCGCTGTGCCGCTCCAGTCCTGGCCGCTGGCCTACTGGCCCGACGGCTCCCTGAAGTGGAGCGCGCACGCCATCCCCGGCGCGGCGCCCGCCGCCGGCTCCTACACCCTCACCGGCGGCGAACCCGCCGCCCCCGAACCGCCCGTCACCGTCCGGGAACACCGCGGCTTCGTCGAGGTGGACACCGGCGTCATCAACGCCCGCATCCCCACCAGCGGCCCCCATCTCATCAGCCGCGTCCGGCGCGGGACCACGGTCATCGCGCGCGACGGCCACCTGGTCAACCTGGTCCAGCACGAACTGCCCGACGACGGCGTCGGCACCGTGCGCCGCGACCAGCTCCGCAGCAGCGTCGAAGAGGTGACCGTCGAACAGTCCGGCCCCGTCCGCGCCGTCATCAAGATCACCGGACGCCACACCCGCCGCGGCCTGTCCTGGCTGCCGTTCACCGTCCGCCTCTGCTTCCACGCGGGCGCCGAGGGCTTCCGGATGGTGCACAGCTTCGTCTTCGACTCCGACGGCCAGGAACACTTCATCGCCGGGCTAGGCGTGCGGTTCTCCGTGCCGCTGCGCGACGAGCTGTACGACCGCCACGTCCGGCTGGTCGGCGAAGGGCACGGCGCGCTGGCCGAGGCCGTCAAGCCGCTGACGGGCCTGCGCCGCGACCCCGGCGAGGAGGTGCGGCGGGCGCAGGTGGCGGGCCAGCGCACGCCCGGCATCGACACCTGGGACCCCCGCGTTGCGGACCGCGTCCACCTCATCCCCGCCTTCGGCGACTACTCGCTGTCCCAGCTGAACTCCGAGGGCTTCACCGTGCGCAAGCGCACCCGCGCCGGGCACGGCTGGATCGACGTGGACCAGGGCCGCCGCGCCGCCGGCTGCGGCTATCTCGGCGGCCCCAGCGGCGGATTCGCCTTCGGCATGAAGGACTTCTGGCAGCTCCACCCCACCCAGCTGGACATCCGCGGCGCCCACACCAGCACCGGTGAGGTCACGGTGTGGCTGTGGTCACCGGACGCCCCGCCGATGGACACCCGCTTCTACCACGACGGGATGGGCCAGGACACCTACGCGGAGCAGCTGGAGGGCCTGGAGATCACCTACGAGGACTACGAACCGGACTTCGGCACCCCCTACGGCATCGCCCGCACCACCGAACTCACCTTCTGGGCCCTGGCGTCCACGCCCGGCCGGGAGCAGCTCGGCGCGATCGCCGACGCCGTGCGGGCCACGCCGCAGCTGGTCAGCCCCGTGGCCCACATGGTCGAATCCGGCGCGTTCGGCGGCCTGTTCAGCCCCGTGGACCGCTCCACCCCGGCCCGCGCGCGCATCGAGGACCGGCTCGACTTCCTCTTCGACTACTACGTCACCCAGCGCGAGCAGCGGCACTGGTACGGCTTCTGGAACTACGGCGACGTCATGCACAGCCAGGACAGCGACCGCCAGGTCTGGCGCTACGACATCGGCGGCTACGCCTGGGACAACTCCGAGCTGTCGCCGGACCTGTGGCTGTGGTACGCCTACCTGCGCAGCGGCCGCGCCGACATCTTCCGCTTCGCGGAGGCGATGACGCGCCACACCGGCGAGGTGGACGTCTACCACGCCGGGCCGTGGGCCGGGCTGGGCACGCGCCACGGCGTGCAGCACTGGGCGGACAGCGCCAAGCAGCAGCGCATCTCCACCGCCGCCTACCGCCGCTTCTACTACTACCTCACGGCCGACGAGCGCACCGGCGACCTGATGCGCGCGCTCGCCCGCAGCGAGGAGACGTTCGTCGTGCTCGACCCGCTCCGCAAGATCCGCGAGGAGCCCTACGAGCCCGACCCGCGGGCGCTGTCCATCGGCTTCGGCACGGACTGGAGCGGCCTGGCCGCCGCCTGGCTCACCGAGTGGGAACGGCGCGGCCCGCGCTGGGAGGAGTGCCGCGACAAGCTGCTCGGCACGATGGAGACGATCGCCGCCCAGCCCAACGGCTTCTTCCAGGGCGAGGCGCGGTACGACACCGAGACCGGCCGGTTCGCGGTGCAGGAGGAACCGCGCATCGACGTCTCCCACCTGAGCGCGGTGTTCGGCCTGGTGGAGATCAACGCCGAGCTGCTCCAGCAGATCGACATGCCCGAGTTCGAAGCCGCGTGGCTCCAGTACTGCCGGCTGTACAACGGCACCGACGAGGAGGCCGAGGCCGAACTCGGCGGCCCCCTGCCCGGCAACCGCAGCCTGCGGCAGGCCCACACCCGGCTCGGCGCGTACGCCGCCGCCCGCCTGGGCGACGACGCGCTGGCCGACCGGATATGGGACGCCTTCCTGCACCCGCAGGCGGACTGGGAGTACGGCGAGGACACCGAACTGCGCACCGAGCGCGTCACGCATACCCTCAACCCGACCGACTGGTGCGGCAAGGTCGCGACCAACGACACCGCCCAGTACGGCCTGGCCGCCATCCAGAACCTGGCTCTGATCGGCGGCCGGCTGCCCGGCTGAGGGCCGGCGGCCCCGCGCCCCGCCCGCCGCGGGCGCGGGGCCCGCGGCCGGCCGGATACCCCTGCCGGACAGGCGCGTTACCAGTCGATCGGGATGGTGGCGAGGAAACCGTCCAGGAGATCCGCGATGATCTCGTGGTCGGCGCGCGAGGGGTGCCAGTCACAGCCCATGCGGTCCAGCCGCGGATCGTCGTAGTACCAGAAGTGCACGCGGTCGTCGCCCGCCTGGCGGCGCTCGCGCACGATGGCATCGGCGGCGTCGGCGAACCGCCCGCTGCCGTCGACGTGGGTGGCGCTGACGACCAGCGCCGTCCCGCTGCCGTAGCGGGCCCGGAGCAGGTCGAGGAAGCCGTGGTACGCCTCGGTGTAGTCGGCGACCAGCTCTTCAGAAGTCGCCCACCGCTCGCCGGGGTTGAGCGGCGTGGAGAAGTCGTTGATGCCCAGGCCGATCACGACGGCGCCGGGCTGCCAGCTCGCGGGCCGGTCCCACACGTCGCCCTCGACGTGGATCAGGGCACGCTCGTAGTACGTGCGGAAGTCGGTGCCCGGGTCGGTGCCGTTGTAGTTGCGGACCATGCCCCGGCCGGAGAACGCGTTGAGCTGGTAGTCGGCGTCCAGGCGGCGGGCGGTGAGGGCGCCGAAGGACAGGTCGGCGTTGGTGTTGCGGTTGACCCCGCCGTTGGCCGAACAGTCCCGCGTACCGGAGATGTTGCCGTACCCGGCGGTGTAGGAGTCGCCGATGAACTCGATCTGCCGCTGCCGGGGGCGCGGCGGCTCCAGCAGCGTGCCGCCGCTGGCCGCGCGGAAGCCGCCGAACCGGCCGGCGGCCCAGGTGCTCTCCGTCCGCTTCACCAGCCGCACCTCGTGCTCGCCGTCGGGCAGGTCCTCGATCCAGTGGGTGACCCGGCCCGGCGTCACCAGCGTCGCCACGGTCGCGCCGTCGACCTGGATGTCGTAGTCGTTGTCCGCGTCGTCGAGGACGACGCCGACGCCTGTGCCCTGGAACCGGCCCTCGAAGTAGATGCCGGGCCAGGAGTACTCCCAGGTGTCGCCGTTCCGCCGGACCCGGCCGGCGGTGTGCGCCTGCGGCGCGGCGGCGGACGCCGGGAGGGCGGTGGCCAGCGCGAGCGCGGCGCCGGACGCGAGCACGGCCCGCCGGGAGCAACGGCGTGTCAGCACGGGGCACTTCCTTCCCTCGACGTCGTGGGAGCGCTCCCAATCATGACCGGGCGGCCTGCCCCCGACAAGACCTCGTGCGCCGCCCCCCTAGCCCGTGCCCGGCTGGAAGGTGCCGACCTTCACGCTGCCCGACGTCACCGGCACCGGGTCACCGTTCCAGGGAATGGTCAGGGTGATGGTCGTGTCCGGCGGCGTGACGGCGAGGTAGCTGGGCACCTCGGTGGGCGCTCCAGTGACGCCCGGATTGCCGAACCGCAGCACGGCGTAGCCGCTTTCGCCCGGACCGAGCGAGACCGTCGTGGCCTGGCTGGTCTGGTCGCGCCACGGGTCTTGGCCGACCGGCTGGTAGTCGGCGTCCTGGAAGGCCACGCCCGGATAGCCGTACAGCGTGCACGTCTCGCCGGAGACGTTGGTGAGGACGATGGGGTAGTTCCAGTTTCCCGCCGTGATCTCGGGCTCCCCCACCGTGGCCTCCACGTCGCTGGCGGAGCACTGCGTGCCGTCCGCCTCCCCGTCGTCGCCTCCGCCCGGGCCGTCGTCCGCTCCGCCGCCGTCACCGTCGCCCGTGTCCCCGGCCGCGCCGTCACCGCCGCCCGCGGAGCCGCCGTCCCCGCCCTCGTCCGGCTCGACGCCCTCCGGGACGGTCAGGTCGGGCGCCGGCACCGCACCGTCCCGCTCCCGCTCGCCGCCGCCGTCCGGGCTGTTGTCGGCCGGCACGGGCTGCGCCAGGCCGGGCAGCTGCTCCGGGCCGCTCGCCGCGTCCCCCTCGGATCCGCAGGCGCACAGCAGGAGTCCGAGCACGGTGGTGCCGGAGACCAGCGCCGCCCGGCTGGCGCGGGCGCCGCCCGGCCGTGCGGTTCCGGCCCTGGAGTGACGCCGCCGTGCGCGCCCCGCCCTGCGGAGGTCGTTCATGTCCTTGCTCCTTGAGGATCGCTTCTGCCGGCGCCCGTGCACGGCCCCCTCCGCCTCCCATGCTCGGCGGTTCTGGCAGGTTGGCTCAACTTCACGGGTGTAACCGGACCTCAGCGTTCGACGCGCAGGCCGTCCAGGATGCGGTCGGTGGCGTCGCCGCCGCCGTGCTGCCGGATCTGCACGAACAGCTGCGGCTGGTCGCTCCCGTCCGCTGGGGCCAGCGCGGCCTCCGTGAAGGTGCCGGACCCGCCCTCGCACTCCTCCCAGGTGTGCACCGTGCCCTGCCAGTCGGCGCCCTCGTAGTCGCGGCTCCCGGCGAAGCGGCAGGAGTCGTGGGTCAGTTCGCTGACCTGGGCCGCGACGTCGCCCCGCTCGCTGAGGCCGACGAACAGGCCGTTGACCGCGGCGCCGAGGTCCAGCCAGCCGGTGAGGTCGTCCGCCACGGCCAGGCCGGGCGCGCTCTCGGCCCCCAGCCCGAGCGTCTGCGGGCTCCAGCCGGAGTCGCGCAGCTGGCCCGCCCACTCCCGCGGCACCTCCGCCGTGATCTGGCCGGTGGTGTCGGCCACGCGCACCGCACCGCCGCCGTCCCCGTCGTCCCCGGACGACTGCCCCAGCAGCCAGGCGGCCGTGCCTCCGCCGGCCACCACGACCACGGCGGCGGCCACCAGCAGCGCCTTCCGCCGGAAACGCCCCGGCCGGGGCGCCACCGGCTCGGTGGGCGGCTCCGACGCGCCGGACGACGCGGGCTGCGTGGGCGGCCCGGACTCGGCCGGGCGCGCGGGCTCGCCGGCGGGCTCCCCGGCGGGCTCCCCGGTGTCAGCGGCCTCGGCCGCGAGCCGCTCGAGCGCGTCGGCGAAGTCCTTGGCGGTGGGCCAGCGCCGCTCCCGCTCCGGCTCCATGGCGCGCATCAGGGCGCGCTCGATGTCCGGGTGCAGTCCGGGCCGCAGCTCGGAGGGCGGCACGACCTTCCCCGGCGGGCCGGGCACCGAGCCGGTGACCAGGTGGTAGCCGAGGGCGCCCAGGCTGTAGACGTCGGCGCGCGCGTCGATGCCGGCGCCGGGCTCGGCCTGCTCGGGCGGCTGGTAGCCGGCCGACCCGGCGGCCATCGTCAGACCGGACGCCTGGGCGAGGCTCTTGGCCAGGCCCAGGTCCGCCAGCAGCACCCGGTCCCCGTCCTCGTCCTCGCCGTCGGTGGAGCTGCGGAACAGCACGTTCGAGGGCTTGATGTCGCGGTGCACGATGCCGGCCGCGTGCAGGGCGGCGGCGCCGCGGGCGGTCCTGGCCGTCAGGCGCAGCGCCACGGGAAGCGGCAGCGGACCGTCCGCCAGCCGGTCCTCCAGGGTGCCGCCGTCGGCGTACTCCATCACGAAGTACGGGCGCTCATCCGGCGTTTCCCCGATGTCGAAGACCTGCACCACGCGGCTGGAGTCGGCCCGGCGCAGCAGCCGCGCCTCGGACAGGAACCGTTCCCTGATGTCGAGGCGGTGCGACCAGTTGTCGGCCATCACCTTCACCGCGACAGGGGCCTCCAGGACGTCGTCGTGGGCGAGCCAGACGACCCCGAAAGCACCAGCTCCCAGGCGTCGGTCCAGGCGGTAGCGACCGATCCGCTCCGTGGCTTTCATGCGACTATCATGCCGTCTTGGATGGCCCAGCTACCGGGGGGAGACCTCGTGCCGCATACCGCGGACTCCACCGAAGAACTCGCACTACGCGCGGCCAAAGGGGACAGCGAGGCGCTGAACACCCTGCTGGAGACCATCAGACCGGACGTCCTGCGGCGCTGCGGGCGGTTCCTGCCCTGCCGGGAGGATGCCGAGGAAGCCGCGCAGGACACCCTGCTGCGGGTGGCGCGGAAGATCAACACCTTCGAGGGACGCAGCCGCTTCAGCACCTGGCTGTACATGGTCGTGGCCAACTGCTCCCGGCAGAAGTACCGCGAGCTGAAGCGTCGTTCGGCCGAGCAGCCGGACACGATCGAGCCCACGCGGCACGTGGATCCGCGCACGACCAGCGTCATCGCCGGTTCGCGCATCGACCTGCTTGAGGCGCTGGAACGGCTGGAGCAGAAGCACCCCCACCTGGTGGCCCCGCTGGTCTACCGGGACATCTGCCAGCTGGAGTACTCCGAGATCGCCCAGCGCGAGGGCATTCCGCTCGGCACGCTGAAGTCCCGGCTGCACCAGGCCAGGCGCGAGGTCAGGCCCTGGCTGACGGACAACTCCTAGCCGAGCACGCGGCTGCGGCCGCCCCGCGTGGCCACCACCCGTGCCGCGCGGGCCGCTGGCCTGCCCGCCGGAACCGGACACCTCGCCGCCAACCGCCCGTAACGGCACGGCCGCTGGCCGGGGCGCGGTGCCCGGAGGGGACAGGAATCCGGGCACACACCGGCTGCCCGGACGGGCGCGCCACCGGGGCCGCACGGGCAGCAAGTGCGCCCTGAGGGGCCGCGCCGCCGCGGCCCCTCAGGTACCGGGAGGGCCGTCAGCCGGTGTAGACCTCGGCCCGGTCGACGCTGATGTAGGCCGCGCCCGAGCCGGCGTTGTGCTCCCCGGTCACCCGGATCCGCAGCGTGTGCTCGCCGTACGGCAGCCGCGGGCTGAGGTACTGGAGCGCCTCCCCGACGCGGATCGGGCCGTAGAAGTCGACGAGTTCCTCGGGCCCGCCGTCGATGCTGATGGCCGCGATGCCGTTGCCGGTGTCCCGCACGGACAGCAGCGCGATACGCGTGCCGGTGAAGGTGAACGTCGCGGTGTGCCCCGCCTGGTCGCTGAAGTGGTCATCGCCCCAGAAGCACTGGGCGGCGCAGCCCGTGCCGGAGTTCCAGTCGCCTTCGTAGGTGACCGTGCCGTCGCCGCTGGACCGGCCGTCGTCGTTGATCCAGTAGGCGCCGGGGCCCGGGTCGCCGGACGGCAGGTCCTGCGTGGCGCCCAGGGCGAGCGGGGTGCCGAGGTCAGGGCTGCCGTCCTCGTTCCAGCTGATGCGCTGGGCGCGGGTGGTGCGGTCCGTGTAGGTGTACTCCGCCGTGGTCTTGGCGTGGTAGATGATCCAGTCCTCGGTCCCGTCGGGCGACTGGAAGAACGAGTGGTGGCCGGGGCCGTACACGCCCGCGGCGTCGTTGCGCGAGAAGACGGGGCCGTCGTGCTGCACCCAGTTCTCCGGCTGGAGCGGGTCGGCGTCCATCGGCAGCGACATCATCCACACCTGGTAGTCCGGCTTGCCGGTGTCGCAGGCCGAGTACGTCATCCACACCCGGTCGTTGCGGTACAGGAACGCCGGGCCCTCGCGCACCTCGGGGCAGCCGCCGGCGGCGTCCAGCGCGACCGCGTCGCCGGAGACCGTGTAGGGGTTGGACATCGGCGCGATGTTCAGGCCGTTGTGCTGGTAGACGTTGACGCCGCTGTAGGCCAGGTAGAGCCGCCCGTCGAGCTGGAGGATGCCGGGGTCGATGGAGAAGTCGTCGGCGTGGTTGGGCGGAACGAGCTGCCCTTTGAAGTGGTACGGCCCGGTCGGGTCGTCGCCCTCAGACTCCAGCACGTACAGCCGGTGGTGGTCGTCCACGCCGTCGTCAGCGGTGTAGTAGAGGTACCAGCGGTCGCCGAACTGGTACAGCTCGGGCGCCCAGATGTTCTGGTTCCGCGAGGGGTCGGTGTCCGTCCACACGGTGACGGGGTCGGCGGTCAGCAGCGTGGCCAGGGAGGGCGAGCTCCAGATCCGGATGCTGTCGCCCTGGGTGGTGGTGAGGTGGTACTGCCCGTTCGCGTAGACCAGGAACGGGTCGGCCCCGGGGTTGAGCGGGTTGCGGAAGGTACCGGCGGCGGGTGACGCCGCCGGGGCGGCGGTGGCCTGCGGGGCCCAGAGCAGGCCGGCGAGCAGGGACAGCAGTGCCATGACCAACGGGATTCCGGTTCGCGCGCGCATCAGCGGCTCCCTCGTCTCTCTCGCGTCGTGTGGACGCGCTGACGGCGTCGGTTGACGATCTCTCATGGCACCACGGCAATGATCCGCTGTACATAGGTGTCACACGTGTGGCGGCGGCGCGGTGCCGCGCCGCCGCCGCTGGCCGCCGTGCCGTCAGTCCTCCGGCGCGCCCGGGATGCCGTCGTTGACCTCCCAGCGGTCGTTGAAGCCCAGCGGGTAGTCGTACGCGGGCCGGTCCTCGTTGGCGCTGGTGCGGAACGGCTGCCCGCCGTCGTCGATCCGCACCGTGCCGCGCTCACCGCCGCTGGACCACTCCAGCTCCAGGAACCAGCGCACATCGTGCTCCTGCGTGCGCGCGACCACGTAGTACACCTCGGGGTCGTCCTCGCTCACCTGGTAGGGGAAGTCCTCCTCCCCGGCAGCGGGTTCGATCCCGGGCCGCCCGGCGTCAAGGTCCAGGTCGAAGTGGCGCGTCTGCACGCCGCCGCCGCAGCCGTCGGTGGCCATGACGTAATCGTTCCACGGCAGCGGGTCGTCCCTGCCGACCACGCGCACGTGCAGGTCCTCCAGGACGATCGTGTGGTCGCCGCTGCCCTGCACCGTCAGCCGCACCCAGTGCTCCCCGCCGGTGACCCCGCCGAGCGCGCTGACCCAGCCGCGCGCCTCGTCCGCGACCGGCGGCGGGGGCACCTGGCTGGGCTCCTGGTTCACCAGGTAGTGCTGGGAGCAGGGGTCGTCCCAGTAGTACGGCTCGGCGACCACAGTGGGCGGGGTGACGGTGCCGCCGTCCGCCGCGCCGTCGTTCCCGCCGGCGGAGCCCGCGGCGTCCTCCCCGCCACCGCCGTCCGAGCCGGCCCCGGCACCGGACTCGCCGTCGCCGGAGTCCCGTTCCCCGCCGTCCTGCGAGGCGCTGGCGTCGGCGCGCTTACCGCCGCTGCCCTCGTCTCCGTCGCCTGGGCCGCCCGCGCCCGCCGTGGCTTCCGCCGCCGCGTCGCCGCTGCCGTCGCCGCCGTCGTCACCACCCGTCAGCAGGCCCACGGCCAGCGCGCTTGTCAGGACGACGGCGAGCACGCCGCCGCCCGCCAGGGCGATGCGACGGCGACGCCACGGCGGCCGGGGTGCGGGGTCTGCCTCCGGCCTGTCCGGCGCGGCGGCGGCCACCGGCTCCGGCTGCGGTGCGGGTTCCGGTTCGGATGCGGGTTCCGGCTCCGGCTCCGGTTGCTGCTTCGGTGTCTGCTCCGGTTCGGGCTCCGGTGCGCGGTCGCGGTCGGCGGGTTCCGCGTCCTGCTCCGGCTTCCGCTTCTCCTCCGCCGCGGCGGCGGCTGCCGCGCCCTTCTGCTTGCGGCGGGCGGCATCGGCCAGCACCCATCTGCGGTGCAGCTCGACCAGTTCCTCGGGCGTCGCCTTGCACAGCCGCGCGAACCGCTCCACGGGCGCGTAATCCACGGGAACCGCGTCCCCGTTGACGTACCGGTGCAGCGTCGAGGCGGACATGTGGAGCCGCTTGCCGAGCGCCCCGTAGCTCAGGCCGGAGCGTTCCTTCAACTCCTTCAGGAGTCCGGCAAAGCCGTCCCCCACCATCGTTCCTCCTCCTCTCCACATCCCCGAACGCATTCCAGGGAGACCACATCCCCGCAGGTCAGCGCCGTTCCAGCATTCCCGCGTCCCGAGAACTGCGGCGACCGTAGCGGCCGGGACGGAAAACCCCGCAAGGTGTCAGCCATCCAAGCACGCCGCCCCCGGCCACCGGCCCAGCGGCCCGCACCAACCCCATACACACACACCCAACAAGGAGGCACCCATGCCCGCCCGCACCACCCGCCCTCGCCTGCTCGCCGCCGCCACCCTCACCGCCCTCGCCGCCCTCTCCCTCACCGCCTGCGGCACCGACGACAACGACACCAACGCCAGCACCACGGGCACCGCCCAGACCACCAGCAACAGCAGCACCCCGAACCAGGACGAGAACACCTCCAGCACCGGCAACCTCTCCCCCGACCACCAGGGCACCCGCACCGCCGACACCCCCCACACCAACACCGCCAACAGCAGCGAAGAGGACAGCGACACCAGCCTGGCCCCCTGCACCAGCGAAGACCTGACGATCACCGCCACAGAGGTCTCCAGCCCCGTCAACCACCTGCTGCTGACCGCCACCAACACCAGCACCGAGGACTGCACCCTGCCCGGCTACCCGCAGCTGCGCTTCGACCAGGCCCAGTCCGTCCCCCCGGTCATCGAGGACTCCCAGCCCCAGGCCGTCGTCACCCTCGCCCCCGGCGAATCCGCCTACGCCGGCGTGACCCTCTCCGCCGCCGACGGCAGCGGCACCCACGGCTACACCGCCACCACCCTCGAAGTCCACCTCACCGACAACACCGGCACCCTCACCCCCGCCCTCCCCGGCAACGGCGTCTACATCGACGACACCCTCACCGTCACCTACTGGCAGCAGAACCTCAACGACGCCCTCACCTGGTAACCCACCCACCCACCCAGCACAACCCCCACCACCAACAGCCGGGGTGGCAACACGCCACCCCGGCCCGCGCACGAGGTCGTCGACGAGGACGCTCGACAGCGAGCGCGACCTGTGACGCAGGACCGACCGTGAAGGTAGTCCTCGGGGCCAGCCCTCCACACAGTGGGGAAACGCGATTCCGGCCTGCTTCCCATAGCGCCTGAACGCCCAGCGAAGGGGGTACCGAAACTGCAACGGCCCCCGACGGGTGAAGCGGCGACCAAACGCTGCGCTCCGGCGCTATGGCAGAACTACCGTCCTGATGCCGAGTCAGACGGTGAAAAGAGACCAGCATGCCTGACCACAGCGACACCCCAGCGAAGACCATCGGTACCCGCATCGCGGAAATCCGTGCCATCAGAGGCTTGTCCCTCACCGCGCTGGGGCAGCGCGCGCACGTCTCCGCCTCGCAGCTATCCCGCATCGAACGCGGCCAGCGGCACGCAGGTCCTGGCATGGTCGCCGCCATTGCCCGGGCCTTGGGCGTAGGCGTATCCGTTCTCTACGGGCAGCCGTATGTCCACGCACTCCGGGAGAACCAGCTCGACGGCATGCTTCAGCCGATCCGCACGGCCCTGGATAGCTGGGACCTGCCACCGGACGGCGAGCCGGAGCCCAGGCCACTACCCGTGCTGGAGCACGAAGTAGCGCGCCTGGTCGACATGCGGGTGCGCACGGAGTTCACGCAGATCGCCGAACGACTGCCTGGTCTCATCACCGAGGCCGTACTCATGGCCCAAGCGCATGCGGCCCCTGGCCGCGCGCGGGAGAGGGCCTTCAGGGCGGTGGCAGAGGTTGCTCGGTCTGCGGCGATCGTTGCCTACCGGCTGGGATACATGGATCTCGCGCGGCTCGCGCTCGCCCGTATGGCTGCTGCTGCGCCGCACTCGGGTGATCCACGACAGGTGGCGATCGAGCGCTACGAGCGGGCCCAGATGTCGCACGCGGAGAGTTCTCGGCCGGACCGTGCCGAGGCCATGATGCGCCGTGCGCTGCGGGACCTGGACGACGACCGTGACCGCGCGACGCGGGCAGTACGCGGGACACTCCAGCTGCGCGCAGCGATGATGGCCGCCACTCAAGGCAATATGACGGGAGCAGCGGACTGGCTTGGTCAAGCAGCCGAGCTGGCAGACCAGATCGGCGAGGAGACCAACGACTTCGCGATGGCCTTCGGCAGACTGAACGTACAGCTGAACCGGATGGCGGTACTGACCGCCGCTGACGATCACGCTGGAGCCCTGGCATGCGCGGAGGGTTTACGGCTGCCGCCGGACTATCCGCAGATGCGGGCGGCTGGCTTCTGGATCGGCAAGGCCAGGTCGCAGACCTGGACGGCAGATCACGATGGGGCACTGGAGTCGCTGCTGGAGGCCAAGCGGCTGGCGCCGCAGATGACCCGTTACCACCCGGGCGTGCATGAGACGGTGGGGACGCTGTTGCGGGCGCGTCAGAGGACACCGGAGGCGTTGCGAAGGTTCGCGCGGTGGAGCGGCGTCTGACACAGGACTGATGGGAGCCGCAACAAGCATGCCGAGCCTGGCAATGCCAGCGTGGCAAAGCGTGGGCAAGTTCGCACGGGCACTCTGTGACTGCCAGCGCTCAGTGCGTCACTGGAGTCGATCATGACGAACCTTCCTCGCAGAACAGACGCGCAGCGCGTGCGTCGTCAGCGTCTTGCTGATGCCGCTGCCGGATACAGGCCGTTGTGGCATGGTCCCCTCGCGCCGTGGCTGCCACCTGTAGCCACCGCACACGGCAATCCCTCATGGCCCGCATCCGGCACCGATACCAATGCCACCAGGACCATGCCGCAACGACCAGAACTCCCCCGCACCCTGCCAGGCCGCCCCGCCATGACCACGTTGGCAAACCCCACACCAACCACAGGGACCGCCCTCATCCGCTCGTTGCCCACGCCCCTGCACGTGCTATACGTTCCCCATGCCCAGCCAACGTTTTTCAGCGACACTCCCGGGTTCGCTGCACGACCGCCGGTCCGCTGAAAAACCAACCCCGCCACACCCAGCTGACAACCTCATCACCAGGGCCTTTACCCTGGGGGTCCTCATCGCCCCTAAGAGGGGCAGCAACCCCCGGACCAGCAACGCGGCTGCTGGATTTCCCAGGCGTCCTCAGCGCCCCTAAGAGGAATAGCAACACGGGACCAGCCGTGCTCTCGTAGCTCGTACGCAGGTCCTCATCGCCCCTAAGAGGGGGCATGTCGCCTTGACGGCCACACCTGACGGTGAGGCAGCTAGCAGCCACGTCGCAGGGCTCGCCACCTTCATGGCGGCCCGTGGGACCGCCCGAGGGCGGGACTACGCGGCAGTGCGCGGCCACGGCGACGTGAAGGACGAACGCGGCGTTGCGTGGGACCTGTCCCCGCTGCGAGAGGACGCACGGCTCACGTTCGCGCTGCGGGTGGCTGCCCGAGGTACGAGTGCTCACGGCAGTCGACGAGGGCGGTGGCAACGCCTGGCTTCATCATGGCCGGGAGTCCTCGGCGATGCTGGCCGCGCTCGGCGACCGGACGGTGGCGTACCAGGGCGGGCCACGCCTGCTGTGGAACGAGGTGGAAGCCGTGTGGCGCTGGAGGGAAAAGGCGGGCTCCCCCCGAAGCCGAACGGTTCGGCCTCACCGTCACGCCAGACGGTGAGTCGGCGCGGCTCGACGAGCCCACCCGGCCCGTGGCAAGGAACTGTCCGGGTAGGCCGACTACACAAAGGTCGCGCTCGGCTGCCGTCCCCGCACGACGGCAGTGAAACCTCTGCCGCTGACGCCCATCCCGACGGCCCAGTAGTCATTCCCGCCGGCTCGGGGAGCACTCATTCCACTCCACGCGGTACCACCCCCCGCAGACGCGGGGAGACCTCCCGCTGGGACCGTGTCGGCCAGGATGAGTAGGACCATCCCCGCAGGCGCGGGGAGCACCACGCCACCGGCGCCGCCATGGTCACCCTGGTAGGACCATCCCCGCAGGCGCAGGGAGCACGGTCTGGCAGCTGGTGTGCCCGGACTGCGGCACGGACCATCCCCGCAGGCGCGGGGAGCACGTTCGGCAGCAGGACGAGGCCGCGCCGTCCGGCGGACCATCCCCGCAGGCGCGGGGAGCACGACGGAGCCGCGCTGCTCGACGAGGTGGAAGCCGGACCATCCCCGCAGGCGCGGGGAGCACACGGACCGGGCGGCCAGCAGCAGGATGAAGATGGGACCATCCCCGCAGGCGCGGGGAGCACTTCTTGGGTCCCTTGCCGCAGGTGACGCAGGTCGGACCATCCCCGCAGGCGCGGGGAGCACCAGGCTCTCCTGGCGGCGGCCTCCAGCAGCGCCGGACCATCCCCGCAGGCGCGGGGAGCACGGGAACCGGACCCCCGCACCGTACGTGCCGGACGGACCATCCCCGCAGGCGCGGGGAGCACGGTGTGCTGGCCGAGGCGATCAAGGCGTGTGGGGGACCATCCCCGCAGGCGCGGGGAGCACACTTGATGACCTGCGGCGTTGCCTCGGGACACCGTCGTTTTCATTTAGCCAGGTGAGCGGCAACGAGAGTAGTCCGTCGGGGTTCGCTGGCGGCAGGCAGTGTCTCGGGCCGTCGGGGCGGAGCCGGTGCGGGGCGGCGGTCCCGCTGCTGGCGGTGTGAGGAAGACCAGCAGGTCCCTGGAAACGGCGGAGGCCCCTGCCTGCGGAGGTGCAGACCAGGGGCCTTCGTCCGGTGGTGGCGGCGCCAGGATTCGAACCTGGGAAGGCTGAGCCGGCAGATTTACAGTCTGCTCCCTTTGGCCGCTCGGGCACACCGCCTCGGGACGCCGTAAACGATACCTGATCCCCCGGGGTGGTCCGCCACTCGGTTGACCTGGATTGTGCTGGGAGGCCAGACGGCGGGGGTGGTTAGGCTGTCGCCGACCCAGCCCTGCGACAGTGTGTGAGGAGCCACAACCATGGCCGACTCCAGTTTCGACATCGTCTCGAAGGTCGACCGGCAGGAGGTCGACAACGCCCTCAACCAGGCGGCCAAGGAGATCTCCCAGCGCTACGACTTCCGGGGTGTGGGGGCGTCCATCGCCTGGTCGGGTGAGCGGATCGAGATCCGCGCCAACGCCGAGGAGCGCGCCAAGGCCGTGCTCGACATCTTCCAGTCCAAGCTGGTCAAGCGCGGGATCTCGCTGAAGGCGCTCGACGCCGGCGAGCCGCAGCCCTCGGGCAAGGAGTTCAAGCTGTTCTGCACGATCAAGGAGGGCATCTCCCCGGAGAACGCGAAGAAGGTCGCCAAGCTCATCCGCGACGAGGGCCCCAAGGGCGTGAAGGCCCAGGTGCAGGGCGACGAGCTGCGGGTCAGCTCCAAGAGCCGGGACGCGCTCCAGGCCGTGCAGCGCCTGGTGCGGGAGGCCGACTTCGACTTCGCGATGCAGTTCGTGAACTACCGCTGACGAACCGGGCCGGGGAGATTTCTCCGCCAGCGCGAAAGGAAGCCCCGCCCATCCGCCACGGGGGACGACGGAGGAGCGGGGCGCCTCCGCGGCGCGGGCGGCCGCTCCGGATACGGTCCGCTGGCCGTGCCGTCGTCGGCGGCCGTGAGCCGCAGCCCGCGCGGCTACCGCCCCCGCAGGCGTTGCCGGCGCTGGATGGCTGGCGCGTGAGACGTGGCACGCTCCCAGACCGCCTCGAACGCCGAGGCACAGCCCCCTGGACCGCCGCAGGTCAGATGTCGCGCGTGATGGTCCAGGCGCGGGGCCTGACGACGACCGGGAGCAGCTTGAAGTGCTCGCTGGCGAAGAAGAAGGCGATCAGGGTGGCGGCGAAGACCAGCCCGAGCACGACGTGCGCCAGGATGATCCACACGCCGCCTGCCAGCAGCCACAGCAGGTTCCTCGGGTCGTACCACGGCGGCCCGGCCTCGTCCTCGGGCAGCGGCGCCGGCGCGTAGGCCATGGGCCACAGCACATAGGCAGCCAGCCGGAACGAGGCCAGGCCCCAGCGGAACGTGACGACCAGCAGGCAGGCGATCACCCCGGCCAGGGCGTAGAGGACCGCGAGCCACAGGCCGGAGAAGACGAACCACAGCCCGTTGAGCAGCGCGCGGAGGGCCGGCCGGTCCTCCGCCCCGGTCGCGGCCCCGGCCGTGCTCATCTGGGGCCGCCCGCCATGTGCTCCAGGCGCGCGATGCGGTCGGCCATCGGCGGGTGGGTGGCGAACATCCGCGCCAGGCCGTCGCCGCGCCGGAACGGGTTGGCGATCATCATGTGGCTGGCCGTCTCCAGCTGCGGCTCCGGGCGCAGCGGCCGCAGCTGCGTGCCGGTCTCCAGCTTCCGCAGCGCGCTCGCCAGGGCCAGCGGGTCGCCGGTGAGGATCGCGCCGCTGGCGTCGGCCTCGTACTCGCGGGACCGGCTGACGGCGAGCTGGATCAGGGACGCGGCGATCGGGCCGAGGATCATGACCAGCAGCATTCCGAGGATGCCGGGGCCGTCCTCGTCGTCCCGGCCGATGGGGATGAACCACGCGAAGTTGACCAGGAACATGATCACGGCGGCCATGGCGCCGGCCACCGAGGAGATCAGGATGTCGCGGTTGTAGACGTGGCTCAGCTCGTGCCCCAGGACGCCGCGCAGCTCGCGCTCGTTGAGCAGGTTCAGGATGCCCTCGGTGCAGCAGACGGCCGCGTTACGGGGATTGCGGCCGGTGGCGAAGGCGTTGGGTGCCTCGGTCGGGGAGATGTAGAGGCGGGGCATGGGCTGCCGGGCGGCCCCGGCCAGCTCGCGGACCATCCGGTACAGACCGGGTGCCTCGAACTCGCTGACGGGCCGGGCCCGCATGGAACGCAGCGCAAGCTTGTCGCTGTTCCAGTAGGCGTAGCCGTTGGTGGCGAGCGCGGCGAACAGGGCGATGAGGAGTCCGGTGCGGCCGAAGAAACTGCCGATCAGCAAGATCAGCGCGGACATCCCGCCCAGCAGGGCGGCGGTCCGCAGTCCGTTGTGCCGGCGGTGCACGGTGTGCCCTCCAGGTTGAGCGGTGGGGGGACTCCGGATGTTCCGGATGCCGGAGTTTCTCCACTAACAGTGGACACTCCCGGACTGCACAACGCCATACTCCAGTGAACCGTTCCCTCACACTCCCCCTACAGGAGGGTGCCGGAGGCGAACGTGAGGACCAGCTGGGGGGCGCCGGACAGCACCACGGCGATGCCCGCGGCCAGCCCTATCGCCCCGCCGAGCGGCAGCGGCACCCGCTCCGCCGCCGCTTCCCCGGCGCCGCGGAACAGCAGCGCCGTCCAGCGCAGGTAGTACACGAGCGCCACGGCGACGTTCACGGCCATGACGACCGCGAGCACGCCCAGGCCCGCGCCGACGGCCGACTCGAAGACCGCCAGCTTGGCGAAGAGCCCGATGACGCCCGGCGGCAGCCCGGCCAGGCACAGCAGGAAGAACGCCATGGCCAGTGCGGCCAGCGGCTGCCGGGCGTACAGGCCGCGGTAGTCCTCGATCCGGTGCGCCTGCCGCTGCCGCTCGACGTGCGCGGCGACGGCGAACGCGCCGAGGTTGACCGCGCCATACATCAGAGCGTAGGCGACGGTGGTGCCGACGGCCGCCGAGACGTCGCCGGGCCCGTCCGCGTAGCCCGCAGCCGCCAGCGGCACCAGCAGGTAGCCCGCCTGCCCGACGGACGACCAGGCCAGCAGCCGGACGGCGCCGTGCGGGGCGCGCGGGTCGGCGCGCAGCGCGGCGGCGTTCCCGGCGGTCATGGTCAGCCCGGCGAGCACGGCGAGGGCGGGCCCCCACAGGTCGCCGTGGCCGGGGAAGGCCCGCGCGGTCACCAGGGCCAGGCCGGCCAGGCCCGCGGTCTTGCCGACGACCGACAGATAGGCGGCCACGGGCACGGGCGCGCCGGCGTAGGTCTCGGGCACCCAGAAGTGGAACGGCACGGCCGCCGCCTTGAACGCGAAGGCGACCAGCGTCAGCACGACGCCCGCCTGGGCGAGGGTGTCCAGGCGCGGGTCGGGGTCCAGCGGGCCGTCCGCGATCGCCGCGAAGAACAGGCTGCCGCTGGTGGCGTAGACGAAGCCGATGCCGAGCAGGCCGACGGCCGTGGCGGTGACCGAGGACAGGAAGAACTTCACGGCGGCCTCGCCGCCGGCGCCGTCGCGCCGCAGCGCGACCAGGGCGTACGCCGGGAGAGTGGTGACCTCCAGCGCGATGACGAGGGTGGCCAGGTCGCGGGCGGCGGGCAGCAGCGCCGCGCCCGAGGCGGAGGCCAGCAGCAGGAACCAGAACTCGCCGGCGGGCAGCCGGCCGCCGTCGTCACGGGACAGCTCGGGCAGCGACAGCAGCGCCGTCAGCAGCGCGCCGCCCAGCACCAGCAGCTGCACGATCAGCGCGAAGCGGTCGGCGCCGTAGGCGCACAGCTCCTGCTGGCAGAACGTGGCCCGGTCGCCGTCGCGCAGCGGCAGCAGGGACAGCGCGGCCAGCGCCAGCGCGGCGGCGGCCAGCCAGCCGAGCAGCGGCTTGCGGGCGGGCGGCACGAACAGGTCGGCCAGCAGCACCGCCACGGCGGCGGCCGCGGGGATCACCGCCGGGGCGAGCACCGCCCAGTCCACGCTCTGGATCACGGTCATCGGGCGACTCCCGGCAGGAGGTTCTGCACGGCGGGATCGGTCAGCGACAGCAGCAGCGCCGGCCACAGCCCGGCCAGCAGCGTCAGCGCGGCCAGCGGCGTGAACGCGGCGTACTCGTGCCGCCGCAGGTCAACGAGCGCCCCGTTCTCCTCGCGCGCCGCCCCGGGTTCGCCCATGCACACCCGGCGCACCACCAGCAGCAGGTAGGCGGCGGTCAGCAGGGTGCCGAACGCGGCGACGGCGAGGAAGACGAGGTAGGCGGGGCGGCTGAGCCCGTCGGCCGGGCGGAACGCCCCCAGCATGGCCAGCAGCTCGCCCCAGAACCCGGCCAGCCCCGGCAGGCCGAGGGAGGCGACGGCCGCGAACGCCAGCAGCCCGCCGAAGCGGGGCGTGCGCCCGTACAGCGCGGCGCCGGTGGCGCCGGCGAGCCGGTCCAGGTCGGTGGAGCCGGTGCGTTCCTTCAGCGCGCCGACGAGGAAGAACAGCAGGCCGGTGATCAGGCCGTGCGCGATGTTGGCGAACAGCGCCCCGTTGACGCCGGTGTGGGTGAGGGTGGCGATGCCCAGCAGCACGAAGCCCATGTGGCCGACCGACGAGTACGCGATCAGCCGCTTCAGGTCGCCGCCCGCGCCCTCGCGCACCAGCGCCAGGCAGGCCAGCGACCCGTAGACGATGCCGGTGACGGCGAACGCCGCCAGGTAGGGCGCGAAGGTCTCCATGCCCTCGGGCGCCATCGGCAGCGCGATGCGCACCAGGCCGTAGGTGCCCATCTTCAGCAGCACCCCGGCCAGCAGCACCGAGCCGGTGGTGGGGGCGGCGGTGTGGGCGTCCGGCAGCCAGCTGTGCAGCGGCCACATCGGCGTCTTGACGGCGAGGCCGATGCCCAGCGCCAGCACGGCGAGCACCTGCGTGCCGTGGCTGAGGCCGTCGCCCTGCCGCGCCGCCAGCTCGACCATGTCGAACGTGCCCGCCGTGACGCCGATGAGCAGCAGCCCCAGCAGCATCACGGCCGAGCCGAGGACCGTGAACAGCACGAACTTCCAGGCCGCCTGGGCCCGCCCTTCGCCGCCCCAGCGGGCGATGAGGAAGTACATCGGGACCAGCACCGTCTCGAAGGCCAGGAAGAACAGCACCAGGTCGAGCGCGGCGAACGTCGCCATCGTGCCGGCCTGGAGCAGCAGCGTCAGCGCGGTGAACACCGCGGCGGGGCGCTCGGGCGGCCGGGCGTAGCTGTAGAGGGCGCACAGGAACGACAGCAGTGCCGTCAGCACCAGCAGCGGCAGCGAGACGCCGTCCACGCCCAGGTGCAGCCGCACGCCGAGCGCGGGGATCCAGTCCAGGTCGGTCTCGGCCTGCACCACGCCGGGCCGGTCGTGGTCGAAGCCGGCCGCGAGCAGCAGCGTGCCGGCCAGCACCGCGCCGGTGACGGTGACGCCGTGCCGCAGCACGTCCTGCTCCGGCCCGTGCTTGCCGCGCAGCCCGGGCGGCGCGGGCAGCAGCGCGGCGAGCGCCCCCAGCAACGGCAGCACGATGACGGCGGCGAGCAGCAGCCTCATCGCGGTGTCGTTCAGCTCGATCACGGCTCAGCCTCCGGCGGCGACGAGGACGGCGGCGGCCAGCAGCAGGGAGCCGGCGGCCAGCGCGCTGAGGTAGGTCTGGGCGTTGCCGGTCTGGGCGCGGCGGGTGAGGAAGCCGAGCCAGCCGGGCGCGGCCGCGGCGCCCCGCACGTAGGTGTCGAGGACGGCCCGGTCCAGGAACCGCACGAGCCGGGCGGCGCCCCGCACCGGGGCGACGAACGCGGCGGCGTAGGCGGCGTCCAGGTGGAACCCGGCGCGGGCGTGCGGCAGCAGCGGCCCCAGCAGGGCGGGCGCCGGGTCGGTCGCCGCGTCCGCGTCGCCGAAGTCGCTCTCGTAGGCGCGGCGCCAGGCGGCGTAGGTGACGGCGCCGCCGGCCAGGGCCGCGCCGGCCGCCAGCAGGGACGTGGTCAGCTCGGGCCCGAGCGAGCCGCCGTCCCACCAGTCGGGCAGCACCTGGTAGGCGAGGCCGAAGGCCAGCGACGGCACGGCCAGCAGCCACAGCACGGCGGTCATCGCCGGGCTGGCGCCCTCGTGCACCGGCAGCGGCTCGGTGCGGGCGCCGACCGGGTCGTGGAAGGCCAGCAGCCACAGCCTCGCCGCGTAGGCGGCGGTCAGCAGCGCGGTGAGCAGCCCGGCGACCAGCACGGTCCAGCCGGCGGCCGCGGGCACGCCGTGGCCGGGGTCGAGCGCGGCGTGCTCGGCCGCCCCTATCACGGCCTCCTTGGAGAAGAACCCGGCGAACGGCGGCACGGCGGCCAGCGCCAGCAGGCCGATCGTCATCGCCCAGTAGGCGTCGGGGGCGCGGCGCCCCAGGTCCCGCAGCCGGGACATGGCGGTCAGCGAGCCGGTGCCGGCGGTGTGGATGAGCACCCCGGCGGCCAGGAACAGCATCGCCTTGAACGCGCCGTGGCTCAGCAGGTGGAACACGGCGGCCTCGCGGTCGGCGACGGCCAGCGCGCCGGTCATGAAGCCGAGCTGGCCGATCGTCGAGTAGGCCAGGACGCGTTTGATGTCGTCCTGCGCGAGCGCGGCGAGCGCCGACAGCAGCATGGTGGCGGCGGCCACCACGGCGAGCACGACCAGCGCGGCGGCCGAGGCGGTGAACACCGGCAGCAGCCGGGCGATGGCGTAGACGCCGGCCGCGACCATCGTGGCGGCGTGGATGAGCGCCGAGACCGGCGTCGGACCGGCCATGGCGTCGGGCAGCCAGGTGTGGAGCGGCACCTGCGCGGACTTGCCCGCCACGCCGGCGAGCAGCAGCAGCGCGATGACCGTGGGGTGGTCGAGCTCGGTGCCGGACAGCGGGGACGTCAGGCGGGCGACGAGCGTGCTGATGCGGAACGTGCCGGCCTCGGTGGCCAGCGCCAGGATGCCGATGAGGAACGGCACGTCGCCGAGCTTGGTGACGAGGAACGCCTTCAGCGAGGCGGCGCGCGCGGCGGAGGTCTCCCAGTAGTGGCCGACGAGGAAGTACGAGCAGATGCCCATGACCTCCCAGCCGACGAGCAGCACGATCAGGTCGTCGGCGTAGACCACCAGCAGCATCGCGGCAGTGAACAGCGACACCAGCGCCGCGTAGGAGGGGTAGCGGACGTCGCCGCGCATGTAGCCGGTGGAGTACACCTGCACGCACGTGGCGACGACGGCGACCAGCACGGCCACCAGCACGGCGAAGCCGTCGAGGTGGAACGCCAGCGAGATCGCCAGCGCGGGGTCGCCGGCGTCGGCGAGCGTCGTCGCGGCGGTGACCGGATCACCGCCGCCCTGCCGCACGGCGACGTAGCCGGCCAGCACGGCGGCGGCCAGCGTCGGCAGCACGGCCAGCGGCCGGACGAAGCCGGGCGCGGTGCGCCCGGTGAGCAGGATGAGCGCCGCCGCGGCGAAGGGCAGCAGCGGGACGAGGGCGGCGGCGGTGGCGGTGTTCACGTGACGGTCTTCTCCCCCTCGCGGAGGTCGCGGAGGCGGTCGACGGCGGAGACGCCGCGGTTGCGGTACACCATCAGCACGATGGCCAGGCCGATGCCGATCTCGGCGGCGGCCAGGGCGATGAGGAAGAGCGTAAAGACCTGCCCCGAGCGCAGCGCGTCACGCAGCCAGACGTCGAAGGCGACGAGGTTGAGGCTGACGGCGGCGAGCATCAGCTCGACCGACATCAGCACCAGGATGACGTTGCGCCGGGCCAGCACGCCGTACAGGCCGGTGCAGAACAGCAGCGCGGCCAGCACGGCCGGGTAGAGCAGGTGCATCAGCGGTCACCGCCCTTCCGGGACAGCACGATCGCGCCGACGAGCGCGGCCAGCAGCAGCACGGACAGCGCCTCGAACGGCAGCACCCAGTGGCGGAACAGGCTCTCGCCGACCTGCCCGGAGGCGCCGTGCGGGGTGTCCAGGTCGATCCACGCGGTGCGGAAGGCGTCCACGACCAGCGTGACGAGCGTGGCGGCCGCCGCCAGCGCCACGGCGAGCGCGACGGGCCGGTTGCGGGAGTCGGCGTCCGGTGAGGGCCCGATGGGCGCCTTGGTCAGCATCAGGCCGAACAGCAGCAGCACGACGACCGAGCCGAGGTAGATGAGCACCTGCACCCAGGCGACGAACTCGGCGGTCAGCATCAGGTAGTGGACGGCGAGCCCGCCGAGCGCCACGACCAGCCACAGCGCCGCGTGCACCAGCTGCCTGCTGGTCACGCACAGCACGGCGGCGCCGAGCACGACGAGGCCGACGAGGACGAAGACGATCTCCTGCCCGGTGGGCGACAGCAGGTCCCCGCCGTCCTGCGACCGGGCGGCCGCGGCCAGGGCGCCGCTGAGCGGGAGCGTCACGGGCGGTCACCCCGTTCCCGCTCCAGGCGTTCGGCGGCCTTGCGGGCGGCGGCCAGCTCCTTGGGCTCCTCGGCGCCCGGGTCGAGCGGCGGGGGCTCGGGGACGGTCCACATCCACTCCCGGAGCCGGTCGCGTTCGTGCGTCAGCTCCCGGATGTCGGTCTCGGCGTACTCGAACTCCGGCGACCAGAACAGCGCGTCGAACGGGCACACCTCGACGCAGATGCCGCAGTACATGCACAGCGCGAAGTCGATGGCGAAGCGGTCGAGGACGTTGCGGCTGCGTTCGCGCCCGCCGGGGGCGGCCGGGGGCAGCGTCTCCTTGTGGGAGTCGATGTAGATGCACCAGTCGGGGCACTCGCGGGCGCACAGCATGCAGACCGTGCAGTTCTCCTCGAACAGCCCGATCACGCCCCGGCTGCGCGGCGGCAGCTCGGGGCTGGTCTCCGGGTACTGCTGGGTGACGGCCCGCCGCGTCATGGTGCGCAGCGTGATCGCCAGCCCCTTGGCCAGGCCCGTTCCGAAGCTCATGACGTCACCACCCTGAACACGCCGGTCAGCGCGATCTGCGCCAGCGCCAGCGGCACCAGCACCGTCCAGGCGAACCGCTGGATCTGGTCGGCCCGCAGCCGCGGCCAGGCCACCCGCGCCCAGATGACGGCAAAGCTCAGCGCGCCGGTCTTCAGCAGCATCCACAGCCAGCCGAGCTGGTCCGGGAACGGGCCGTGCCAGCCGCCGAAGAACAGCACTGCCGTCAGCGCCGAGATGACCACGATGCCCGCGTACTCGGCGAGCAGGAAGAGCGCGAACCGCAGCCCCGAGTACTCGGTGAAGGCGCCGAAGATGATCTCCTCGGGCGCGATCGGCGCGTCGAACGGCGGGCGCTGGAGCTCGGCGAGCCCGGCGGTGAAGAACACGAAGGCGCCGATGAGCTGCCAGGGCACCCACCACCACTCGAACTCGCTGAGGATGCCGGTCAGGCTCAGCGTTCCGGCGGCCATGGCCACGGACGCGGCCGACAGCAGCAGCGGCAGCTCGTAGGCCATCAGCTGGGCGGCGGTGCGCAGGCCGCCGAGCAGCGCGTACTTGTTGGCGGAGGCCCAGCCGCCCATGAGGGAGCCGAGCACGCCGATGCCGAGGACGGCCAGCACGAAGAAGATGCCCGCGTCCAGGGTCTCCCCCACCAGGCCACCGGGGCCGAGCGGGATGGCGACGAGGACGATCAGGTACGGGATGAGGGCGAGGGCGGGGGCCAGCTGGAAGACCCGCCGGTCGGCGCCCTCGGGGACGGTGTCCTCCTTCTGCGCGAACTTCACGCCGTCGGCGACGAGCTGCGCCCAGCCGTGGAAGCCGCCGGCGTGCATCGGGCCGACGCGGCCCTGCATGTGGGCCATGACCTTGTGCTCGGTCTGGCCGACGAGGAGCGGCAGCAGCAGGAACGCCACCAGCACGGCGGCCACGCGCACCGCCACGTCGAGCACGTCCATCACCCGCCCCCTTCTCCGCCGGCCCCGTCGCCGGGTCCGGCGTCCTGCGCACCGGCGTCACCGGCCTCGTCGTCCTGCCGCCCGCTGCCGGGGCCCCGGCCGGGGCCGCCGTCGCGGTCCGCCTGGTCCTCGCGGTGCTCCGGGCCGCTGCCGGCGGGGCCGGCCGCCGGTTCGTCCCGCGGGCCGGCCGGGCCCTCGCCGGCCGGCTGGTTCCGGCGGCGTGCGGGCGCCGGGCCCTCCCCGGTCCCGGGCTGGGGCGCAGGCTGGGCAGGGGCTCCGGCGTCGGTCTCCGCCCCGGCGGCGCGCTGCCAGGGCGTGTCCTGGTTCCGGCCCCGGGAGGGTGCGGCCGGCCTGGACGCGGCCGCGCGCTGGCTGGCCGAGCCCTCGCTGGCCGACCGGTTGCGGCGCGGCCGGGGCGCCGGCGCACCCGGCTCCGCCGGCCCGGTTGCCGCCGCGCGCTGGCTGGCCGAGCCCTCGCTCGCCGACCGGTTCCGCCGGGGCCGGGCGGGCCGGGTCCCGCCGGCCGCGCCGGCGCGGCGGCGCGCGGCGGGCGCCGCGGGCAGCTGGCCCTTGAGCGGGCCCCACTCGTTGGGGTCCGGCACGCCCGGCGGCAGCATCTGCCGGCGCCGGGGCCCGCCGTGCGACGGCTCGCCCGGCTCCTTGGCGCCCGGCCACGCCTTGGCGACGCGGGCGGCGAGCACGAAGTCCTTGCGCAGCGGGTGCCCCTCGAACCCCTCGGGCAGCAGCAGCGGTTCGAGCCCGGGGTGGCCGTCGAAGCCGACGCCGAACATCTCGTGCGTCTCCCGCTCGTGCCAGGCGGCGCCCGCGTACACGCCGGTCGCCGTGGGCAGCGAGCCGCCGTCGCGCGGCACGGTGGTGCGCAGCAGCAGCCGCCGCACGCCCGGCAGGGCCACGACGTGCGCACACACCCGCAGCCCGGTGCCCGGCTCGTCCACGGCGCTGAGCCAGTCGAAGAAGGTGCACCCCAGGTCGTCGCGCGCGGCGCGCAGCGCCCGCGTCCAGCCCTCCCCCGGCTCGACGTCCACGGTCAGCAGCCCGTACGCCTCCTCGGCGCGGGCGCCGTCGCCGAAGATCTCCTCGGCCGGCCGGGGCAGCCAGCCCGCCTCCGTCACGCCCGCTCCCCCTCACCAGGCTCACCAGACTCACCGGACTCACCGGACTCACCGGACTCGCCAGCCGCACCGGGCGTCCGCTCCGGCGGCGCGACCAGGCCGCCGCTGAGCGCGGCCGGGGACGGCGACGACGGCGACGGCGACGCGGTGTACCGCTCGGCCGTCGACTCGGCGGCGATCTTCTCCTGGAGGGTGAGGATCCCGTGCAGCAGCGCCTCGGGCCGGGGCGGGCAGCCCGGCACATACACGTCGACCGGGATGATCTGGTCGACGCCCTTGGTCACGGCGTACGAGTCCCAGTACGGCCCGCCGCAGTTGGAGCAGGCACCGAAGGAGATGACGTACTTCGGCTCCGGCATCTGCTCGTACAGCCGCTTGACGGCCGGCGCCATCTTGTCGGTGACGGTGCCCGAGACGACCATCAGGTCCGCCTGCCGGGGCCCGGGCGCGAACGGGATGACGCCCAGCCGGATGAAGTCGTGCCGCGACATCGACGCGGCGATGAACTCGATGGCGCAGCAGGCCAGCCCGAAGTTGAACACCCAGAGGCTGTAGCGGCGGCCCCAGTTGAGGATGACCTTCATCGGCTCGGGCGCCAGCCGTGCCAGCGGGCCGAGCGACGGTCTTACGTCCATGCCAAGACGCCCTTCCGCCAGGCGTACACGAGCCCTGTCGCCAGGAAACCGAGGAAGACGAACATCTCGGTCAGCGTCACGCCGCCGAAGTGCTCCCCGGCGAAGACCGTCGCCCAGGGAAAGAGGAAGATCGCGTCCACGGCGAAGATCACGTACAGGAAGGCGTACAGGTAGTACCGCACCTGCGTATGCGCCCAGCCCTCTCCCACGGGGTCGACGCCGCACTCGTAGGCCAGCAGCTTCTCGGGCGTGGGCGCCACGGGGCGGAGCAGCCGTCCGGCCGTGAAGGCGACGAGGACGAACAGCACGCCAACGACCGCGACCAGTCCGACGACCGCGTAGCCGTGGAAGTAGTCGGGCACGTGAGGCCTCCCCAGCGAAGTATCAGCACCGGAGTTTAGGGGGTGAGGGTCGCCTTGTGACCAGGGCGGGGGGTGGGGATATCCCCACTCGGCTTGACCAACCAGCCCCATGGCAGGCGCCCGCGCGCGACGTGCAGTCTTGGTGCCATGACGAGGGACTCCGGGGCCACCACCGAGACACTGCCACCGCCGCGGGCCGCGCTCAGCGCGCAGACCTGGCGGGAGTTCGGCTACCTGCTGTCGAGCTTCCCGCTCGACATCATCGGCTTCTGTTACGTGGCGGCGTGGCTGGCGTTCGGCGTGCCGCTGTCGATCACCATCGTCGGCCTGCCGATCCTGGCCGCCGGGCTGGTCGGCTGCCGCTGGCTGGGCAAGTGGGAGCGGATGCGGGCCCGGCGGCTGCTGAAGGTGGCGGTGGACGAGCCGAGCCCGCTGCCGGTGCGGCGGGACGCGGGGGTGCTGTCGTGGCTGTGGTCCTCGCTGAAGGACCCGGTGGGGTGGCGCACCGCGCTCTTCTTCGTGGTGCGGCTGCCGTGGACGCTGGTGTGCTTCACGGTGATGTGCTGCGCGTTCTTCCTGCTGTGGTGGCTGCTGCCGTGGCTGACGCGCGGGATGACCAACGTCGACCGGGCCCTGGTGCGGGTGCTGCTGTCGCCCTCGGACTCGCTGGAGCGCCGCATCCGGGAGCTGGAGTCGGACCGGATGACCGTCACCGACGCCGCCAGCGCCGACCTGCGGCGCATCGAGCGCGACCTGCACGACGGGGCGCAGGCCCGGCTGGTGACCCTGGCGATGGGCCTTGGCCTGGCCAAGGAGAAGGTGGCCGAGGACCCCGAGGCCGCCGCGAAGATGGTCGAGGAGGCGCACGGCGAGGTGAAGCTTGCCCTCCAGGAGCTGCGCGACCTCGCCCGCGGCATCCACCCCGCCGTCCTCACCGACCGGGGGCTCGGCCCCGCGCTGTCCTCCGTCGCCTCGCGCTGCACCGTGCCGGTGCGGGTGACGGCCGAGCTGGACGAGCGGCCGGCCGAGGCGATCGAGGGCATCGCCTACTTCACCGCCTCCGAGCTGCTGCAGAACATCAGCAAGCACGCGCAGGCCACGCAGGCGGCGGTGGAGGTCTGGCGCGCGGATGACCGGCTGATGCTCCAGGTCACCGACGACGGTGTCGGCGGCGCCGACCCCTCCGCCGGCAGCGGCCTGGCCGGCCTCGCGGAACGCCTCGCCGCCGTCGACGGCCTCCTCGCGGTGCACTCGCCCCAGGGAGGCCCCACCACCATCACCGCTGAGCTCCCGTGGCGGGAGCGCTCTGGCACCGACCGAACGGGGAGGGCCCCGCGATGACGACCATCCGCACCACGCACGCGCCGTCCGCGCCGGACCAGCGCCCGCTGCTGGCCCGCGTCCTGCTCACTCCCTTCAGCGGCCGCACGCTGCGGGAGGGCCTGTACGCGCTGCTGAACCTGCCGCTGGGCATCACCGGCTTCCTGCTGGCGTTCTCCGGCCTGGCCGTCTCCCTGTCGATGCTGATCCTGGTCGTGGGGCTGCCGCTGCTCGGGTTCGTGCTGGTGCTGCTGCGGCAGTGGGGCCGCCTGGAGCGGGCCCGCGCCCGGCTGCTGCTGCGGCACGACGTCGCCGAGCCGGAGCCGCTGCGGCCCCGGCAGCGCCCGGGTGACCCGAACGTGCAGAACACCGCGCTGGCGTGGCTGGGGGCGCTGCTGCGCAGCAACGTCTCCTGGCGCTCGGCCGCCTACGCGCTGCTGCACGGGTGGTGGGGCCTGTGCACCTTCACGATCATGTGCGTGCTGTGGGCCGGCGGCCTGGGCCTGCTGACCTACCCGGTGTGGTACTGGCCGCTGCGGGCAAGCGGCGATGTGGACGGCATCGGGATCAACACGGACGGCGAGGGCGGCGGCTGGGTGTGGGACTCGCCGCTGGAGCTCCTGCTGGCCGCCGTGCTGGGGCTGCTGCTGCTGTACCTGGCGGCGCCCGTGATCCGGGGCATGGCGCAGGTGGACCGGGTGCTGGTGAGCGGGCTGCTGGGCCCGTCGGCCGCGGCCTCGCGGGTGCGCCAGCTGGAGTCGGACCGCTCGCAGGTGGTGGACACCACGCAGGCGGACTTGCGGCGGATCGAGCGCGACCTGCACGACGGGGCGCAGGCCCGGCTGGTGGCGCTGGCGATGGAGCTGGGGCTGGCGAAGGAGAAGCTGGCTGAGGACCCCGAGGCCGCCGCGAAGATGGTCGAGGAGGCGCACGGCGAGGTGAAGCTCGCGCTCCAGGAGCTGCGCGACCTCGCCCGCGGCATCCACCCCGCGGTCCTCACCGACCGGGGGCTGGGGCCGGCGCTGTCGGCGGTGGCGGCCCGCTGCGGGGTGCCGGTGACGGTGGACGTGGAGCTGGACGAGCGCCCGGCCGAGGCGATCGAGGGCATCGCGTACTTCACCGTCTCCGAGCTGCTGCAGAACGTCAGCAAGCACGCGCAGGCCACGCGGGCGGCGGTGGAGGTCTGGCGCGCGGACAACCGGCTGATGCTCCAGGTCACCGACGACGGCGTGGGCGGCGCCGACCCCTCCGCCGGCAGCGGCCTGGCCGGCCTGTCCGAACGTCTCGCCGCCGTCGACGGCCTCCTCGCGGTGCGCTCCCCGGTGGGCGGCCCCACCACCATCACCGCCGAACTGCCCTGGCGGGACCGGGAGGCTGCCCGCAGGTGAGATGCTTGTCCCCGGCGCCCGCCCGGCGCGGGCGGGCGAGCGGCAACGGGGAATGGAGCTGAGACGTGCGGGTGGTCATCGCCGAGGATTCGGTGCTGCTGCGGGAAGGGCTGCGGCGCCTGCTCCACGACCGGGGGCATGAGGTCGTCGCCGGTGTCGGGGACGGGGAGGCGCTGATCAAGGCCGTCAGCGACCTGGCGGACGCGGGCGAGCCGCCGGACGTGGTGGTGGCGGACGTGCGGATGCCGCCGACGCACACGGACGAGGGGGTGCGGGCGGCGGTGCGGCTGCGGCAGCGCTACCCGGACCTGGGGGTGCTGGTGCTCTCGCAGTACGTGGAGGAGCAGTACGCGACGGAGCTGATCGCCGGGTCCAGCCGGGGTGTGGGCTACCTGCTGAAGGACCGGGTGGCGGACGTGAGTGAGTTCACCGAGGCTGTCACCCGGGTGGCGCAGGGCGGCACCGCGCTCGACCCGGAGGTCGTGGCGCAGCTGCTGGGCCGCAGCCGGAAGCAGGACGTGCTGGCGGGGCTCACGCCGCGCGAGCGGGAGGTGCTGGCCCTGATGGCGGAGGGCCGGACGAACTCGGCGATCGCCAGGCAGCTCGTGGTGAGCCACGGCGCCGTGGAAAAGCACGTGAGCAACATCTTCATGAAGCTCGGCTTGGCCCAGAGTGACACAGATCACCGGCGAGTTCTGGCGGTTCTGACCTACCTCAATTCCTGAACGGCTGCGAGCCTGGAGTCAGAACCCCCCATTGCGCAACAGATGCGGCGTGCCGGTGGGGACTTAGGGGCGGCTGCGGGGGGAAGAACCAGGACCAAGGGGGGAGGCGATCTCCGCCGCGGTGAGGTGACGTCGCGCGTCCATCATGTGATCACCTTCAGGAAGGTGAACCTTACCCGCGTACGATGGCTGGCACGAGCCGCCTCGAAGGAGGGCTACAGCAGTGACCACTGAGGTCAACCAGGCGACCCGGGACAGCAGCAAGAGCACCAGGCGCCTGGAGCGGGTGATCATCCGTTTCGCGGGTGATTCCGGAGACGGGATGCAGCTTACCGGCGATCGTTTCACCTCAGAAACGGCCTCGCTGGGAAATGATCTGTCGACCCTGCCGAACTTTCCCGCGGAAATCCGTGCCCCCGCCGGGACACTGCCGGGTGTGTCCTCGTTCCAGGTGCATTTCGCGGACCACGACATCCTCACGCCGGGTGACGCGCCCGACGTGCTGGTGGCGATGAACCCGGCGGCGCTGAAGGCGAACGTGCCGGACCTGCCGCGCGGCGCCGAGATCATCGTGAACACGGACGAGTTCACCTCGCGCGCCATGGCGAAGGTCGGCTACGCGGGCAACCCCCTGGAGGACGGCTCGCTGGACGGGTACCGCGTCCACAAGGTGCCGCTGACGACCCTGACCGTCGAGGCGCTCAAGGAGTACGGCCTGACCCGCAAGGAGGCGGGCCGCTCCAAGAACATGTTCGCCCTGGGCCTGCTGTCGTGGATGTACCACCGGCCGACCGAGGGCACGGAGGCGTTCCTGCGGACGAAGTTCGCCAAGCGCCCCGAGCTGGCCGAGGCCAACATCACGGCCTTCCGCGCGGGCTGGAACTACGGCGAGACCACGGAGGACTTCGCCGTCTCCTACGAGGTGGCCCCGGCCGCCAGCGCCTTCCCGCCCGGCACCTACCGGAACATCTCGGGCAACCTGGCGCTGGCCTACGGCCTGATCGCGGCCGCGCACCGGGCGGACCTGCCGCTGTTCCTCGGCTCGTACCCGATCACCCCGGCCTCCGACGTGCTGCACGAGCTGTCGAAGCACAAGAACTTCGGCGTGCGCACCTTCCAGGCCGAGGACGAGATCGCCGGCATCGGCGCGGCGCTCGGCGCCTCCTTCGGCGGCGCGCTGGGAGTGACGACGACCTCCGGGCCGGGCGTGGCGCTGAAGTCCGAGACCATCGGCCTCGCGGTCTCGCTGGAGCTGCCGCTGCTGATCGTGGACATCCAGCGCGGCGGCCCGTCGACGGGGCTGCCGACCAAGACCGAGCAGGCCGACCTGCTCCAGGCCATGTACGGGCGGAACGGCGAGGCGCCGGTGCCGGTCGTGGCGCCCGCGACGCCGGCCGACTGCTTCACGGCCGCCCTGGACGCGGCGCGCATCGCGCTGACGTACCGCACACCGGTCTTCCTGCTGTCCGACGGGTACCTGGCCAACGGCTCCGAGCCGTGGCGGGTGCCGGAGATCGAGGAGCTGCCCGACCTGCGGGTGCAGTTCGCCAGCGGCCCGAACCACACGCTGGCCGACGGCACCGAGGTGTTCTGGCCGTTCAAGCGCGACGAGCGCACGCTCGCCCGCCCGTGGGCCGTCCCCGGCACGCCCGGCCTGGAGCACCGCATCGGCGGCATCGAGAAGCAGGACGGCACCGGCAACATCAGCTACGACCCGGCCAACCACGACCACATGGTGCGCACCCGCCAGGCCAAGGTGGACGGGATCGACGTGCCTGACGCCGTGGTGGACGACCCGGACGGCCCGCCCGGACAGGGCGCGAAGGTCCTGGTGCTGGGCTGGGGTTCGACGTACGGCCCGATCACGGCCGCTGTGCGCCGCATCCGGCGCGCGGGCGGCAGCATCGCACAGACCCATCTGCGTCACCTGAACCCGCTGCCGGCGAACCTGGGCGACGTGCTGCGCGCGTACGACCGGGTGCTGCTGCCCGAGATGAACCTCGGTCAGCTGTCCACGCTGCTGCGGGCCAGGTATCTGGTCGACATCACGCCCCTCACGCAGGTGACCGGCCTGCCCTTCAAGGCCGAGCAGCTCGCGTCCGCTTTCAAGGAGGCCCTCGACAATGCCCAGTGAGGCGCCCAGCGCGGCAGCCACGGCGGACCGTCCGGCCCGCACGTCGCTGGCTCTCGTCCCGACCGCCGACTCCCCGCAGACCGCCAAGGACTTCAAGACGGACCAGGAGGTCCGCTGGTGCCCGGGCTGCGGCGACTACGCCGTACTCGCCGCCGTGCAGGGGTTCCTGCCCGAGCTGGGCGTGGCCCGGGAGAACATCGTCTTCATCTCCGGCATCGGCTGCTCGTCGCGCTTCCCGTACTACATGAACACCTACGGGATGCACTCCATCCACGGCCGCGCCCCGGCCATCGCCACGGGCCTGGCCGCCGCCCGCCGCGACCTGTCGGTGTGGGTCGTCACCGGTGACGGCGACGCGCTGTCCATCGGCGGCAACCACCTGATCCACGCGCTGCGCCGCAACGTCAACCTCAAGATCCTGCTGTTCAACAACCGGATCTACGGGCTGACCAAGGGCCAGTACTCGCCGACCTCGGAGACCGGCAAGATCACGAAGTCCACGCCGATGGGCTCGCTCGACACCCCGTTCAACCCGGTGTCGCTGGCGCTCGGCGCGGAGGCGTCGTTCGTCGCCAGGACCGTGGACTCCGACCGCAAGCACCTCACGAGCGTGCTGCGGGCCGCCGCCGACCACCACGGCTCGGCGCTGGTGGAGATCTACCAGAACTGCAACATCTTCAACGACGGCGCCTTCGAGGTGCTGAAGGACAAGAAGCAGGCCCAGGAGGCCGTGATCCGGCTGGAGCACGGCGAGCCGGTGCGGTTCGGCCTGCCCGCCGAGGACGGCCTCGGCTCGCAGGGCGTGGTGCGCGACCCGGCCACCGGGGAGCTGCGCGTGGTGGACGTCGCCGAGGCGGGCACCGACGGGCTGCTCGTCCACGACGCGCACGCGCCGTCGCCGGTCACGGCGTTCGCGCTGTCGCGGCTGGCCGACCCGCAGACGCTGCACCGCACGCCGATCGGGGTCTTCCGGGACGTGGACCGGCCGGTGTACGAGGAGCAGATGGCCGAGCAGCTGGAGGCCGCCGTGGAGCGCCACGGCAAGGGTGACCTGGCGGCGCTGCTCGCCGGCAACGACACCTGGACGGTCGCGGGCTGACGCCTCCGGGCCCGGGCCCCGGGCCCTCCCCATACGCACTCCGGCCCTTCCCGCCGCGCGGGAAGGGCCGGAGTGCGTATGGGGGCGCGCTGTCAGGACCGTAACGTGGTAACGGGAATGACAGGTTCGCCCAGCGGCGTTACCGTCGTCGTTGGCTGGCGCCGGTCGCGTCAGGAGTGCGTGAGGACGGGAGGCATCAGTGAGTTCGAGCGGTGGGGGTGCGGGCCGGGCCGGCATGGCCTACGGGCTCGCGGCGTTCGGCCTGTGGGGCCTGCTTCCGCTGTACTGGCACGAGCTGGACTCCACGCCCGCGGCCGAGGTGCTCGCCCACCGCATGGTCTGGTCGGTGCCGACGGCCGTCGCGCTGCTGCTGTGCGTCCGCAGCTGGTCGTGGATCCGGCCGCTGCTGCGGCAGCCCCGGCGGCTGGCGCTGCTGGCCGTCTCGGCCTCGCTGATCACGGTCAACTGGTGGCTGTTCATCTGGTCGGTCTCGGTGGACCGCGTCCTGGAGGCCTCGCTGGGGTACTTCATCAACCCGCTGATCTCCATCGCCATCGGCGTGGTGATGCTGCGGGAGCGGCTGCGGCGGGCCCAGTGGGCGGCCGTGGGGATCGGCGGGCTGGCGGTCGTGGTGATGACGGTGGCCTACGGGCAGGTGCCGTGGGTCGCGCTCACGCTCAGCGTCAGCTTCGGGGCGTACGGGCTGGTGAAGAAGAAAACCGGCCTGGACGGGCTGGAGGGCTTCACGGCCGACGCCGCCCTCCAGTTCCTGCCGGCGCTGGCGTATCTGCTGGTGCTGGCGGGCCGGGGCGAGTCGACGTTCACCTCCGAGGGCACGGGGCACGCGCTGCTGCTGGCCGCGGCGGGGCTGGCCACGGCGCTGCCGCTGATCTTCTTCGGCGCGGCGGCGGTGCGGCTGCCGCTGTCGACGCTGGGCCTGATGCAGTACATCGCGCCGAGCACGATGTTCCTGCTGGGCGTCCTGGTCTTCCACGAGGAGATGCCGCCGGAGCGCTGGGCCGGGTTCCTGCTGGTGTGGACGGCGCTGTGCGTCCTGAGCTGGGACGCGCTGCGGCACGCGCGCAAGCGCCGCCGCACGGTGACGCGCCACGACCCCGCGGCGTCCCCCGCCGCCGTGCCGGAGGGCACCGCGGCGGCCCAGGACTGACGCGCCGCTAGCCGCCCGCCGCCGGCGCGTGGCGGCGGGCGCGTTCCCGGGCCGCGGCGACGGCGGTGCCGCCGAGCAGGCCGGCCAGCGAGACGCCGGTGACGGCCGCCGGCAGCACGGCGCCCACGGAGCCGAGGCGTTCCTCGGCGACGGGCGGGACCAGGCCGAGCGGGTCGGTGCGGACCGTAAGGCGCTGGCCCGCCGCCGCGCGCTGGTGCGGGCCGAGGTCCATGCGGCCCAGGTCGCGGCCGGTGCCTGTCTGCCGGAGGTGGTAGGGGCCGCCGCTGGCGGTGACGGTGGCCTCGGTCGCCTCCCCCAGGGTGTGCTGGTAGGCGAGCGGGCCCGCGGCGATCAGCGAGACGGACGAGGCGGCCACGGCGGTCAGCGCGAGCCGCCGCTGGCGGCCGGGGAGCGCGGGGCGCGCGCCCCGCCACAGGGAGACCAGCAGCACCGCGCAGCCGAGGCCGGCGAGGCAGGCGAACAGCCGCCGGTCGGCGGGGGCCGCCAGGGACGCCACCGCGACCAGAACCAGCGCGGCCAGGCAGCGCAGCAGCGCCCGCGTGCGCGGGAACGACGGGTACAGCGGGTCCGCGCCGGGGTCGAGCCGCCGCCAGGGGCCGAGCGTCTCGGTCAGCGCGGCGGCGCCGGCGCGCAGCGCGTCGAGCGCGGCGCGCACCGCGGCGGCCTCGCCGCTGCCGCCCCGCTGGTGCAGGCGCGCCGCCGCTTCGGCTGTCCGTTCGAGGCGCTGGGTCGCGGACTCCAGGGCGCGCGTCAGCGGCTCCGCGCCGGTGCCGTGGCGCGCGTGCCGCTCGGTGCGCGCGTCCAGCGCGCGCAGGTGCGCCCGCAGGGCGGCGCGGTACGGGCCGGGCGGCAGGGACGCGGCCCGCTGGGCCAGCGCGTCCCGGCGGCCGTGCAGCGCGCCGGCGGACACCGGGGCGGACCGCTCGGCGAGGACGGCGGCCTGTTCGGCCTGCCCGGCCAGCTGAAGCGCCAGGCCGCGCGCCTCGACCAGCAGCGCCCGCACCGACGGGTCGCTCAGGCGCTCGGTGAGCTGGCGCAGCCGCCGCTCCGCGTGCTGGATCCGCCGCTGCCACGGCAGCGGGCCGTCGTCGTCGCGCCGCGCCGCCGGTGACGCCTCGTCACGCAGGCGGCGGTAGCAGCGCCGCAGCGCCGCGTCGTACAGCAGCGGCAGCAGCGCCAGGCCCAGTACCGGCCCCCAGGGCAGCGCGAGCCCCGCCCGGGTGGTGAGCCAGGCCAGCCCTGCCGCCGCGGCCAGGATCAGTGGCCCCGCCCACGCCGCGGCCGTTCCGCTCCGCACGTCATGTCCCCCTCATCCCCCGGTTGTTGGGGCCAGCTTACGGAACGAACCGGACCGGAACAGCCATGTGGCACCCCCGGCACCGGCTTCCCCGGGTACGGTGAGGGTCCGCCGGCTGGCAGCGGGGCCGCGGCGGAGTCCGCTCCGGACCGCACGCTGCCGGCGCGGGGCATCCGTCGCGTGTCAGCGGGTAGCGCTCACTGATGCCAACCAAGGACGGAGAGCCCGACCGTGATCGAAGCGGAACTCAAAGCCCACGTGCACGATCCCCAGGACGTCATCAAGAGCCTTGACCGTTACGGGGCCGGGCACGCGGAGACGTACCACGACACCTACTACGACGACGCCACCGGGAGCCTTGCCGCGCGGGACGCCGAGCTGCGGGTGCGGAGCGTTTCCAGTCCGACCGACCAGCGGTTCGTGCTGACCTACAAGGGTGCGGTCATCGACCCGTCCTCAGGCTCCAAGCCGGAGCACGAGACCCGCGTGACCGATCCGGACGCGGTCCACGGCCTGCTGCTGGGCCTCGGGTACCGGCCGGTGATCAGTTATGAGAAGCGGTGCCGCAACTACGAGTTCGAGGCGCGGGAGCGGCACCTGCTGGCCACGCTGGCCTACCTGCCCGAGCTCGACGCCACCTACCTGGAGCTGGAGACGCTGCTCCACGAGGGTGAGGACGTCAAGGCGGCGCTCGCCGACGTACGTGAGGTGCTGCTCGACCTCGGCATCAAGGAGGACGACCTCACCACCGAGCGGTACACCCAGGCGGTGGCGGCCCGCCGCACGGGACAGCGGGACGGCGCGCCAGTCGGCTGACGGTGAGCCGCACGCGGGGGCGGGTCCACGACGCCGCGGGGCGTCGCGGGCCCGCCCGCGTGTGCGCCTCAGTCCAGTGCCGCGGCGAGAGCAGCCGCGACGGGGCGCACGGTGACCCGCACGGTGGTGCCGTGGTCCGCTCCCGGCGCACAGCGCGTCACACGCACCCGGCCGCCGGCCGGAACGACCGCGCCTCTCCCATCGTGCCGCCCGCCGGGTCCCGGGTCGGTCCGGTGCCCGTCACGGCCGTTCCGCCGGGGCGCGGCGGGCGCGCAGGGCCCGCACCTTGTGGCGGTTGCCGCAGTTCTCCATGGCGCACCACCGCCGGCGGCCGGGCCGCGAGGTGTCGACGAACACCAGCGCGCAGTCGCCGGCGGCGCAGACCCGCACCCGGCGGGCGTACGGCCCGGTGAGGAGGTCGACGGCGTCGCGCGCGACCGAGGCCAGCAGGGCGGTGCCGGTCGCGCCCGGGGCCCAGACCCGGCGGGCGCCGGGCCCGACGGCAGGGGCGAGCGGCGGCCGGGCCGCCGCGGCATTGATCGCGGCGACGTCCCCGGGCGCGGGCGCGCGGCCCTCGGCGAGCGCGGTGGCCGCGCGCCACAGCACGCCCCGCAGGTGCCGGGCGTCCGCCACCTCCGCCGCCGTCACGGCCAGGTCCGGCACCGGCCCCAGGCGGCACTCGCCGGCCCACGCGACCAGATCGCCGGGGGCGTGCAGCGTCTCGTAGCGCGCGTAGGGGCCCGGACCGCCGCCGGTCGGCAGCAGCTCCAGACAGAGGGTCCCGGGGTCGAACCGGTACCGCAGCCCGGTACCGGACCGCAGTGACACGCCGGGCTTCCTTGCCTCCTCTCCCATGTAACCAATATAAACAGTTACATGCGCACTCTGGGATGGAAGCTGGTCGTCGACGCCGCCGACGCGCCCCGCCTCGGCGACCTCTGGGCCGCCGCCCTGGGATACGAGCTGGAGGACCACAGCCCGCTCCTGGAACGGCTGCTCAGCTCCGGGCAGATCGGCGAGGACGCCGTCTTCGAGCACCACGGCCGCCGCGCCTGGCGCGCCTACGCCGCCGTGCGGCACCCCGACGACCCCGTCGACGAGGCCACCGGCGTCGGCCGGGGACGCCGCATCCTCTTCCAGCACGTCCCGGAGCCGAAGCCCGCCGCCAAGAACCGCCTGCACATCGACATTCACAGCGAGCCCGGCGGCCTCGACGCGCTCGTCACCCGGCTTGAGGGCCTCGGCGCCACCCGCGTCCGCGAGGTCGACCAGGGCCCGGCCGGGCGCTGGTGGGTGATGACCGACCCGGAGGGCAACGAGTTCTGCGCCGCCTGAACGCCGGCGCCCGCACAGAAGCGGCCCCCGCTTCCCGGTCACAGGCCGGGCAGCGGGGGCCGCGGTGCGCGTGTGCCGCGCGCCGGCGTCAGGCGTCGGGCAGCAGCCCGGGCAGGATCTCCGGAAGCAGGTCCGGCAGCGGAGTCTGCGGGTTGATCTCGACCACGTCGGCGCCCTCCGGCGGCGTGAACTCGAACTGCCCGCCGGGCGGCTGCTGGTAGGTAAGCTGCGAGAACGCCACGTCCAGCACCCGGCCCTCGGGCCCGTCGGCGGTGACGGCCAGCGGCACGCCGGTCTGGGCGTCCACGGAGATCCGCACCGACGACACCCCGGTCCGCTCGGCCGCCTCGCTGGTGGGCTCCACGACGAGCTGGTACGCGTCCCGCCCGGCGACCCGCGCGCTGCCGTCCACCGAGACGTCGGCGTACCGCCCGGCCTCCTCAAGCGCCTGCTGCGCGGCCTCGCGCGGCGTGAAGCCGCCCAGCCAGTCCTCCGGGCCGCTGCCCCGCTGCCCCTCGCGCACTCCCTCGGGCACCTGGGCCTGGTAGACCGTCTCGCTGGCGCTGTCGTAGGCCCACAGCTCGTCGCCGTTGTGGATGACGGCGAACTCGTCCTCGCCCTGGGCCACCGCGAGCCGCTGCCGCTCCGGGCCGTCCACGGCGACCCGCAGCGTGGCGTCGCCCGACACCAGATCCGCCACCGCGCCCGCCGGGCCGCCGATCTGGTCGGCCACCCCGTCGAGGACCCTGTCGAAAACCCCGCCGAGGTCCGGCAGGCCGAAGTCGGCGTTGACCGATACCGTGCCGTAGAACTGCTCCGTCTCCGACTCAGCGATCCGCGTCAGCAGCTCCTCGGCGGTCACCTCCGGCAGGTCAGGACTGCCGTCGCTCGCCAGCGCGGGCCACAGGGTCGTCCCCAGCGCCGCGGCGCCCGCCACGACGGCCGTCGGGATCACCGCTCTGCGGAGCGCCCTTCCGCCCCGCCGCGTACCCCGCTGCTGCTCGTCAGCCGCTGTCTCCCCCGCTGTCGATCCGGCTGCCATCAGACCCCCATCCCTATCGGTATCCGGACATTCACATGATTAATTGCACCAGGAACCGCCCCCGTCCGGCATCCATCGCCGGGGTCTTTCGGTGTCATACCCCAGGAGTACGCGCGCCGCGCACAACCGGCCCGACCCTTACGGGTTGTTCCGGCGGTGCCCAGGGGTCACACCGTGCGGTCGGCCACCGCGTCGCAGAGGTCCGACAGCGCCGCGCGGGCCGGGATGTCCGGCAGAGCCTGGAGCGTCTCCCGGGCCTGCTCGGCGAACGACAGGGCGTCGCGCCGCGCCAGCTCCAGCGCCGGATGCGCCCGCAGCCCCGCCAGCGCCGCCGCCAGGCGGCCGTCGTCGCTCAGGTCCCCGTCCAGCAGCGCCACCAGCGCGCGGTCGGCCTCCGTGGCGTCCGCGCCGGCGGCCATCTCCCGCACCCGCAGCACCGGCATCGTCGGGACGCCCTCGCGCAGATCCGTCCCCGGCGTCTTCCCGGACTCCGAGCCGTCGCTGGCGATGTCCAGCACGTCGTCCGCGAGCTGGAAGGCGACGCCGATCCGCTCGCCGTACTGCGCCAGCACCTCGACGACCCCCTCGTCCGCGCCCGCCATCATGGCGCCGAGCCGCCCGGCCACGGCGATCAGCGAGCCGGTCTTGCCGGCGATGACGTCCAGGTAGTGGGCCACCGGGTCCTCGCCCTCGCGCGGGCCCGCCGTCTCCTGGATCTGGCCGGTCACCAGCCGCTCGAACGCCTCGGACTGGATCCGCACCGCGCGCGGCCCGAGGTCGGAGACGATGGCCGAGGCCCGGGAGAACAGGAAGTCGCCGGTGAGGACGGCAACGGTGTTGTCCCAGCGGGCGTTGACGCTCGGCACGCCGCGCCGCATCTCGGCCTCGTCCATGATGTCGTCGTGGTACAGCGTCGCCAGGTGCGTCAGCTCCACGACCACGGCGGCGGGCACCACGCCGGGGGCGTAGGGATCGCCGAAGTGCGAGGAGAGCAGGGACAGCAAGGGGCGGAACCGCTTGCCGCCGGCGCGCACCAGATGCTGTGCGGCCTCCGTGATGAAGGGGACGTCGCTCTTGGTCGCTTCCACCAGACCGGCCTCGACAGCAGCGAGACCCGAGCGGACCTCGGCCTGTAGAACCTCGTCCCGCACGCTCACCCCGAGGGGACCCACGACGGTCACGGGCGTTACTCTCCTGTCTTCGGCACGTCCAGCGCTGCGCTGTCCACCGGCAGGGTAGCCGGTGCGAAGTGGATCAACGCCGCCGCGTCCTCTTCTCGCGTGTGCCCGCGTCATGGGCGCGTCATGCCTCTGCCCTAGGCTGATGCTCGTCCGCCGCTTGTCAACCGGGCCATTTCGGCAACCATGCGGAGCAATTGCCATAACTCCGTAACATTTGCCTATACGCGGCCCGTTGTCGACTAAGGTGCACGAGACCACGTTCAACATACGAGGGGAAATAATGCGTAGGTCAATTCGCCTGGCCGCTCCGGCTGTTGCCGTCGCGTCGGTCATGCTTCTCGGCGCGTGCGGCAGCGACGACGACGACAGCGGGGGCAGCATCCAGATAGGTGACCTCCAGGGCGGCGGCGACTCCGGCTCCGGGGAGGGCGGCTCCGGGGAGGGCGGCTCGGACGACGGCTCCGCCAACGCCGGCGGCGGTTCCACCTCCAACGCCGACCTCGAGGGCAGCTGGATGTCGGGCGCCCAGCCCCCCTACCACGTGATCACCGTCATGAGCGGCAGCATCTCGCTCGTCGACGACACTCTGACGGAGACGTGCACCGGCACGGTCAACGACGGCCAGATCACCATGACCTGCGAGTCCGGCAGCAACGAGTTCACCTCCGGCAACGCGTCCGTCAGCAACGGCACGCTCACCGTCGTCTGGGACTCCGGCACCCAGGAGACCTACCAGCGCTCTGAGGAAGTCCTCGGCGACCTGGGTAACTTCGACGACCTGGGTGACCTCGGCGACCTGGGTGACATGGGTGACATGGGTGACCTCGGCGACATGGAGGACCTGGGCGGCTCCACCTTCTGACAAACGTCCCCGTGCGGACGGCCCGCTGCGTCAGAACCGCCTGGAAGGCCCGGACCACGCGACGGTCCGGGCCTTCCCCATGCCGCCGGCCCGCGGCCAGGGCTCCCGGCCGCTCACACGGCGGCGCCCCCGGCCCGCACCGGGACGGGGGGCGCACAGCCGCCTGAGAGCACCGTCAGCGCACGAACACGCCCGCGTCGCTGGCCAGGTCCAGGAAGAACTGCGGCGCCACGCCCAGCACCACCGTGACGACGGCGGCCAGGCCCACCACCGACGTCGTCAGCGCGCTCGGGATCACCACCGACGGCCCGTCCGGCTTCGGCTCGCTGAAGAACATCAGCACGATGACCCGGATGTAGAAGAACGCCGCGATCGCCGAGGCCGCCACACCCACGATCACCAGGCCCATGGCCCCCGCGTCGGCCGCCGCCCGGAACACCGCGAACTTGCCGGCGAAGCCCGACGTCAGCGGGATCCCCGCGAACGCCAGCAGGAACAGCGCGAACACCGAGGCCAGCAGCGGCGACCGCCGCCCCAGCCCCGCCCACTGCGACAGGTGCGTCGCCTCGCCGCCGGCGTCCCGCACCAGCGTCACCACGGCGAACGCGCCCAGCGTCACGAACGAGTAGGCCGCCAGGTAGAACAGCACCGAGGACACACCGTCCTCGCTGACCGCCACCACACCCGCCAGGATGAACCCGGCGTGCGCGATCGACGAGTACGCCAGCAGCCGCTTCACGTCGGTCTGCGTGAGCGCGATGACCGCGCCCGCGACCATCGACGCGATCGCCACGCCCCACAGCACCGGCTCCCAGTCCCAGCGCAGGCCCGGCAGCATCACGTACAGCAGCCGCAGCATCGCGCCGAACGCCGCCACCTTCGTGGCCGCCGCCATGAAGCCCGTCACCGGGGTCGGCGCGCCCTGGTACACGTCCGGGGTCCACATGTGGAACGGCACCGCGCCCACCTTGAACAGCAGCCCCATCGTGACCATGGCACCGCCGATCAGCAGCAGCGCGTCGTTGCCCATCGTCGAGGCCAGGCCCGCGTTGGCCCTCGCCGGTTCACCGCTGATCACGTCCGCGATGCCCGCGTACGACACCGTGCCCGCGTAGCCGTACAGCATCGCGATGCCGAACAGCAGGAACGCCGAGGCGAAGGCGCCGAGCAGGAAGTACTTCACCGCCGCTTCCTGCGACAGCAGGCGCCGCCGCCGGGCCAGCGCGCACAGCATGTACAGCGGCAGCGACAGCACTTCCAGGGCGATGAAGAGCACCAGCAGGTCGTTGGCCGCCGGGAACAGCAGCATGCCGCCGACCGCGAACAGCAGCAGCGGGAAGATCTCCGTCGTGGTGTGCCCCGCCCGGACGGCCTCGCGCTCCGCCGGGCCGCCCGGCACCGCCGCCGCCTGGGCCGCGAAGGAGTCGACCGCCTTGCCGTGCGCGGCCGGCTCCAGCCGCCGCTCGGCGAAGAGGAACACCGAGACCAGGCCGACCAGCAGGATCACGCCCTGGAGGAACAGCGCCGGTCCGTCCACGGCCAGCGAGCCCTCGCCCGCCACCTGTGCCTTGTCGCTGGCGTGCCCGGCGGCCGCCAGGCCCACGACGGCGGCGAAGCTGGCGGCCAGCGCCAGGCTGGTCAGCGTCACCTGCGTCGCGTACCGCACCCGCCGCGGCAGGAACGCCTCGACGAGCACGCCGAGGACGGCCGCGCCGAACACGATCAGGCTCGGAGAGAGCGCGGCCCACTCGATGTCCGGAGCCGTCAGTACCCCGTTCACTCCGCTGCCTCCTCTTCATGCTCAAGCTGTGCCGGCCCGTCGGGCTGGTCCGCCACGGACACGCCGGGTTCCGGATCGGTTCTGCCCACGTCCGACAGGGTGTGCTCCACGGCCGGATCCACGATGTCCGTCAGCGGCTTGGGGTAGACGCCCAGGAACAGCAGCAGCCCGATCAGCGGAGCCACCACGGCCAGCTCCCGCACCCGCAGGTCCGGCAGCTTCTCCACGCCCTCACGCACCGGGCCCGTCATGGTCCGCTGGTAGAGCAGCAGCACGTACAGCGCCGCCAGCACTATCCCGGCGCACGCCACGATGCCGGCCACCTCGTAGCGGCGGAACGTCCCGATCAGCACCAGGAACTCGCTGACGAACGGGCCGGTGCCCGGCAGCGACAGCGTCGCCAGGCCGCCGATGAGGAACGTGCCCGCCAGCACCGGCGCCGTCTTCTGCACGCCGCCGTAGTCGGCGATCAGGCGCGAGCCGCGCCGCGAGATGAGGAACCCGGCGACCAGCATCAGCGCCGCCGTCGCCACCCCGTGGTTGATCATGTAGAGCGTCGCGCCGCCGTGGCCCTGGCTCGTCATCGCGAAGATGCCGAGGATGATGAAGCCGAAGTGGCTGATCGAGGCGTACGCGATGAGCCGCTTCATGTCGCGCTGGCCGATCGCCAGCAGCGCGCCGTAGATGACCGACACCAGCGCCAGGACGATCACCACCGGCGTCGCCCAGTCGCTGGCCTCGGGGAACAGCCCCAGGCAGAACCGCAGCATCGCGAACGTGCCGACCTTGTCGACGACCGCCGTGATGAGCACCGCGACCGGGGCCGTGGACTCGCCCATCGCGTTCGGCAGCCAGGTGTGGACCGGCCACAGCGGCGCCTTGATGGCGAACGCCACGAAGAAGCCGAGGAACAGCCAGCGCTCGGTGCCCGTCGCCAGGTCGAACTCGCCGGCCGCCCGCGCGTCGGCGATCGCCGTCAGCGAGAACGTGCCCTCGCCGAGCTGGTCGGCGGTGGCGACGTACAGGCCGATGACGGCCGCCAGCATGATCAGGCCGCCGGCCAGGTTGTACAGCAGGAACTTCACCGCGGCGTACGACCGCTGCCGGGCCTGGCCCTCCTCGTCCTGCTCTCCCGCACGGTCCCCGAAGCCCCCGATGAGGAAGTACATCGGGATGAGCATGGCCTCGAAGAAGATGTAGAAGAGGAAGATGTCGGTCGCGGCGAAGGACATGATGACCATCGCCTCGACCATCAGGATCAGGGCGAAGAAACCCTGGGTGGGCCGCCAGCGGCGGGCCGTCGGCGTCTCGTCCTCGCGCGGGTCCGCGTCGTTCCAGCCGGCCCCGATGAGGAACGGCACCAGCACCGCCGTCAGCGCGATCATCGCCACGCCGATGCCGTCCACGCCCAGTTCGTAGCGGACGCCGAAGTCCTCGATCCAGGACCGCGACTCGGTCAGCTGGTACCGGTCGGCACCGGCTCCGGTGTCGAAGCGCAGCAGCACCGCCGCGGCGAGTCCCAGCGTCACGAGGGAGAACAGCAGCGCCGTCCATTTGGCGGCGGTGCGCCGGGCCGCGGGCACCGCCGCCGTGGCGACCGCGCCCGCGGCGGGGGCCACAACTGTGGCCGTCAGCAGGGGAAAGGACATATCAGACCGCCCTCATCAGCAGCGTCGCGGCGACCAGCACGGCCGCACCGCCCAACATCGAGACCGCGTAAGAGCGCGCGAAGCCGTTCTGCACGCGGCGCAGCCGCCCGGACAGGCCGCCGAAGGCCGCCGCCGTGCCGTTGACCACGCCGTCCACGAGCTTGTGGTCGACGTAGACCAGGCCGCGCGTCAGGTAGTTGCCCGGCCGGACGAACGCCGCGTGGTTGAAGTCGTCCTGCAGCAGGTCGCGCCGCGCGGCCCGGGTGAGGAACCGCCCCGCCGGCGCCACGGCGGGCACCGGGCGGCGGCCGTACTGGAGCCAGGCCCCGGCCACGCCGATGACCATCACGGCCGTGGCCGCGATCGACACCCCGCCGTGGCTGACGGGCGAGTCACCGTGCTCCAGGCCCGTCACCGGCTCCAGCCAGTGGACGAACGACTCGTTGACGTCGAACGCGAAGCCCGCGCCGACCGAGCCGACCGCCAGCAGGATCATCGGCACCGTCATCGTCAGCGGCGACTCGTGCGGATGCGGCTCGTGGCCCTGCGCGTCGGGCTGCCACCGCTTCTCGCCGAAGAACGTCATCAGCATGATGCGCGTCATGTAGTACGCCGTCAGCGCCGCGCCCAGCAGCATCACGCCGCCGAGGATCCAGCCCTGGGTCCCGCCCTTGGAGAAGCCGGCGTAGATGATCTCGTCCTTGGAGAAGAAGCCGGACAGGTACGGGAAGCCGATGATCGCCAGGTAGGCCAGGCCGAAGGTGGCGAACGTGACCGGCATGTACCGCCGCAGGCCGCCGTAGCGCCGCATGTCGACCTCGTCGTTCATGCCGTGCATCACGGAGCCCGCGCCGAGGAACAGCCCGGCCTTGAAGAAGCCGTGCGTCACCAGGTGCATGATGGCGAAGACGTAGCCCAGCGGGCCGAGCCCGGCGGCCAGCATCATGTACCCGATCTGCGACATCGTGGACCCGGCGAGGGCCTTCTTGATGTCGTCCTTCGCGCATCCGACGATCGCACCGAACAGCAGCGTGACCGCGCCGACAACGATGACGGCGGTCTGCGCGTCCGGCGCGGCGTCGAACACCGCGCCGGAGCGGGTGATCAGGTACACGCCCGCGGTCACCATGGTCGCGGCGTGGATCAGCGCCGACACCGGCGTCGGGCCCTCCATGGCGTCGCCGAGCCAGGACTGGAGCGGCACCTGCGCCGACTTGCCGCAGGCCGCCAGCAGCAGCATCAGGCCGATGCCGGTCAGCGTCGCCTCGCTGGCGCCGCCCACGCTGGCCGCGACCGGCTCCATCGCGAACGTCCCGAACGTGGTGAACATCAGGAAGATCGCGATGGCCAGGCCGACGTCGCCGACGCGGTTGACGATGAACGCCTTCTTCGCCGCCGTCGCCGCGCTCGGCTTGTGCTGCCAGAAACCGATCAGCAGGAACGAGGCGAGGCCGACGCCCTCCCAGCCGACGTACAGCAGGAGGTAGTTGTCGGCCAGGACCAGCAGCAGCATGGCCGCCAGGAACAGGTTCAGGTAGGCGAAGAAGCGCCGCCGCCGCTCGTCGTGCGCCATGTAGCCGACCGAGTACAGGTGGATGAGCGTCCCCACGCTGGTGATCAGCAGCACGAACGTCATGGACAGCGGATCGAGGCGGAACGCCACGTCCGCCTGGAAGTCCGCCACCGGCACCCAGCTGAACAGGTGCTGGTGCAGCGAGCGTTCCTCCGCGTCACGGCCGAGCAGGTCGGCCCATAGCGCAAGCGCGAGCACGAGGGAGACGGCGGCCAGGGCCACGGCCAGCCAGTGGCCCACGCGGTCCAGGCGCCGCCCGCCGATCAGCAGCACGGCGGCGCCCAGCAGCGGTGCCGCGATGAGCAGTCCGATGAGTGACTCCACTGGTGTGTATCCCCTTACCGCTTCACAGCTTCATCAGGCTGGCGTCGTCGACCGAAGCCGAATGCCGGGAGCGGTAGACCGACACGATGATCGCCAGCCCGACCGTGACTTCTGCCGCGGCCACCACCATGACGAAGAACGCCATGATCTGACCGTCGAGATTGCCGTGCATGCGGGAGAAGGCGACCAGCGCCAGACTGGCGGCGTTCAGCATCAGCTCGATGCACATGAACACCACGATCGCGTTCCGCCGCAGCAGCACCCCGCAGGCACCGATGGTGAACAGCAGGGCGGCCAGGTAGAGGTAGTTCTCCGGACTCACTGACGGGCCTCCTCGGCTCCGCTGCCGTCGCTTGTCTCTCCGTTCTCGCCGTCGCGCCCGCGGTCACCGCCGCTGAGCTGAGCGAGCGCGGCGCCGTTCCGCAGGCCGGAGGGCGCGCCCGGCAGGGGGCGGCCCTGCTGGATGGCGGTGCGCCGCTCGATGCGCGCGACCCGGCCGACCGTCTCGTGGTGCACCTCGCGGACCTGGCCGCGGGCGCGCAGCGTGCGGTTGACCGTGACCTCGGCGGGCGTGCCGTCAGGCAGCAGGGCGGGCAGGTCCACCGCGTTGTGCGTGGCGTACACGCCCGGCGCGGGCAGCGGCGTGATCTGCTTGCCCTCGCGGATGCGGGCCTCGGCCTGCTCACGCTGCGACTTGGTGCGCTCGATCCGCTCGCGGTGCGTCAGCAGGGTGGCGCCGAGCGCCGCGATGGTCAGCAGCACGCCGGTCACCTCGAACGCCACGACGTAGCGGGTGAACAGCAGGCTCGCCAGGCCCTGCACGTTGCCGCCGGAGTTGGCCTCCGACAGGCCGGTGAACGAGCCCACCGACGCCTGCCCGATCCCGCTGATCAGCAGGATGCCCAGGCCCAGGCCGAAGCCCGCAGCCAGCCACCGCTGTCCCTTCAGCGTCTCCTTCAGGGAGTCGGTGGCCTGGACGCCGACGAGCATCAGCACGAACAGGAACAGCATCATCACGGCGCCGGTGTAGACGACGATCTGCACGACGCCGAGGAAGTACGCCCCGTTGGCCATGTAGAACAGCGCCAGCAGCACCATCGTCCCGGCCAGGCACAGCGCGGCGTGCACCGCGCGGCGCATCAGCACCGTGCCCAGCGCGCCGGCCACCGCCAGCGGGGCGAGGATCCAGAACTGCGCCGCCTCACCGGTCGACGTGGACGTCTCCGCCGCGAGCGCGGTCAGTGCGCTCATTTCCGCACCTCCGAAGGGGCCGTTCCGCCACGGCTGCCGCCGCCGTCGTTCTGCCCGTGCGGCGCGCCGGCGGGGTCGCGCAGCGAGGCGGCAGCCGCCAGCGCGTCGGTCTCCTCAACGGGCTCCTTGCCGCTGGGCCACTCGCCGCTGCCGGTGCGCACCTGCTGCGTCACCGTGCCGGGCGCGGCGCCGGTCACCTCGCCCCGGTAGTAGGACTGCTCGTCCGTGCCCGGGTACATCGGGTGCGGCGGGGCGACCATGCCGTCCTGGAGCCCGACGAGCAGCTCTTCCTTGGTGTAGATGAGCGACTCGCGGGAGCGGTCGGCCAGCTCGTACTCGTTGGTCATGGTCAGCGCGCGGGTCGGGCACGCCTCCACGCACAGGCCGCACAGGATGCAGCGCAGGTAGTTGATCTGGTAGACGCGGCCGTAGCGCTCGCCCGGGGAGTAGCGCTCCTCCTCGGTGTTGTCCGCGCCTTCGACGTAGATGGCGTCGGCGGGGCAGGCCCACGCGCACAGCTCGCAGCCGATGCACTTCTCCAGGCCGTCCGGGTGCCGGTTGAGCTGGTGGCGGCCGTGGAAGCGGGGCGCGGTCGGCTTCTTCTCCTCCGGGTACTGCTCGGTGAGCCGCTTTTTGAACATGGCCCGGAAGACCACGCCGAAGCCGCCCACCGGGTTGTGGAACTCAGGCATCGTCGCCCTCCTCCTTGGGTTCGGTCGGTGCGGCCGTTGCCTGCTGCCCGCCCTGGCCGGCTCCGGCGCCGGCCTTGGCCCGCTCGGCGCGCGAGGGCCGGCGCGGCACCGGCGGCAGCTTCTGGCCGGGCAGCGGCGGGACGGGGAAGCCGCCCGCCATCGGGTCGAACTCGGGCTCGGGCGCCGCGGCGGCGGCCTCCTCGGCGCGCCGCTCGGCGCGGTCGCGGAAGATGTCCACGACGAAGGAGAGCAGCAGCAGCACCAGCACGCCGCCCGACACGTAGAGCACGATGTCGCGGAACGCGTAGTCCTCGTTCTGCATGGCCCGGACGACGGCGACCAGCATCAGCCACACCAGGGCGATGGGGATGAGCACCTTCCAGCCCAGCACCATCAGCTGGTCGTAGCGCACCCGCGGCAGGGCGCCGCGGATCCACACGAAGAAGAAGATGACCGCGACCATCTTGATGGTGAACCACAGCAGCGGCCACCAGCCGGAGTTGGCGCCCTCCCAGAAGCTGAGCGGCGCCGGGGCGCGCCAGCCGCCGAGGAAGACCGTGACCATCAGCATGGAGACGGTCACCGTGTGGATGTACTCGGACATCATGAAGAAGGCGAACTTGATGGACGAGTACTCGGTGAGGTACCCGCCGACCAGGTCGCCCTCGGACTCCGGCATGTCGAACGGCGGGCGGTGCGCCTCGCCGACCATCGTGACCATATAGATGAGGAACGAGACCGGCAGCAGGATCACGAACCACCGGTCCTCCTGCGCGTCCACGATGGCCGAGGTGGACATCGAGCCGGAGTAGAGGAAGACCGCCGCGAAGCTGAGGCCCATCGCGACCTCATAGGAGATGATCTGCGCGGTCGCCCGCACGCCGCCGAGCAGCGGGTACGTGGAGTTCGACGACCACCCCGCGAGGACCGTGCCGTACACGGCGATCGCCGAGGTGGCCAGCACGTACAGCAGCGCGACCGGCAGGTCGGTGGCCTGGAGGACGGTCTCGGTGCCGAAGATGCTGACCGGGTCGTCCTTGGGCCCGAAGGGGATCACCGCGACGGCCATCAGGGCCGGGATCGTCGCCAGCGCCGGCGCCAGGATGTACACCGGCTTGTCGGCGCCCTTGACGGTGATGTCTTCCTTCAGCATCAGCTTCACGCCGTCGGCCAGCGACTGGAGCAAGCCCCAGGGGCCGTGGCGGTTGGGCCCGATGCGCAGCTGCATCCAGCCGAGCACCTTGCGCTCCATCACGATGCAGATGAGCACCGTGAGCAACACGAACGCCAGGCAGAAGACTCCCTTGAGCAGGATCAGCCAGAACGGGTCCTGGCCGAACACCGACAGGTCGGGCTCCTGCGCCAGGGTGGTGAGCGGCTGCATCAGGCGTTCACCTCCTCGCTGCTGTCAGCACTGTCCGCGGCGCCGCGCGCCAGGCGGACGACCTGGCCGGGAAGCGCCCCGAGGTCCGAAGGAACGCCGCCGCCCACGGAGTTCAGCGGCAGCCACACCACGTGGTCAGGCATCTCACGCGTCACCCGCAGCGGCAGCGTCACCGTGCCGGCCGGGCCGGTGACGGTCACGGGCTCGCCGTCGGCCAGGCCGCTGCCGTCGGCCGTGGCCGGCGAGACCCGGGCGAAGGCGGCGTGCCGGGTGCCCGCCAGCGCCTCGTCGCCCTCCTGGAGCACGCCCTGGTCGAGCAGCAGGCGGTGACCGGCGAGCACGGCCTCGCCCGGGGCGGGGCGGGGCGGTTCGACGGGCGTCGCGGTGGGACCGAGCGGCAGGTCGCCGGTCCACTCGGCCAGGCCGTCCAGCTCCCGCCGCAGCGTGGGCCGGTCGGGCAGGCCGAGGTGCGCGTCCATGGCGTCGGCCAGCAGGTGCAGCGCGTAGGCGTCGGTCCGCACGTGCCGCCGCGTCATCTGGTCGGGCTTGATCGCCGCCGTGAACGGGCGGACGCGGCCCTCCCAGTTGAGGAAGGTGCCGTCCTTCTCGGGGGCGGCGGCCACCGGCAGCACCACGTGGGCCCGCGCGGTGACCTCGGAGGGGCGCAGCTCCAGGCTGACCAGGAAGCCGTCGGCGGCCAGCCGGTCCAGGGCGCGGCGCGCCCCGGCCGGGTCGGGCAGGTCGGCGACCTCGACGCCGGCCACCACGAGGCCGGACAGCTCGCCCGCGGCGGCGGCCGCGAGGATCTGGCTGGTGTCGCGGCCGGGCCGCTCCGGCAGGGCGGACAGGCCCCAGGCCGCGGCGATCTCCTGGCGGGCCTGGGCCGAGGACTCCGGGCGGCCGCCGGGCAGCAGCCCCGGCAGTGCGCCCGCCTCCAGGGCGCCGCGCTCGCCGGCGCGGCGCGGGATCCAGGCCAGGGCCGCCCCGGTGGCCCGCGCCAGCGCCACGGCGGCGGTGTATCCGCCCGGCACGGTCGCCAGGCGCTCGCCGACGAGGATGACGGCGCCCGGCTCGCGCAGCGCCCGCGCGGCCTCGCGGCCGCCCTCGTCCAGGGCGCTGACGTCGCCGGACTCGCCGGCGGCCAGCGCGGACATCCAGGACGTCTCGGTGCCCGGCGCGGCGGCCAGCAGCGTGCCGCCGGTCTTGGCCAGGCCCCGGGTGGTGTGCGTGGCCAGGGAGAACACCCGCAGGCCGCGCTTGCGGTAGGCCTTGCGGAGCCGCAGGAAGACGCCGGGGGCCTCCTCCTCGGACTCCAGGCCGACCAGCAGGACAGCGGGCGCCTCCTCCAGCGAGCGGTGCGTCACGCCGCTGCCGTCGAGGTCGATGCCGCGGCCGGCCACCTGCGAGGCGAGGAACGCGGCCTCCTCGGCGCTGTGCGCGCGGGCGCGGAAGTCGATGTCGTTGGTCTTCAGGGCGACGCGGGCGAACTTGGCGTAGGCGTAGGCGTCCTCGACGGTCAGCCGGCCGCCGGTGAGCACGGCCGCGCCGGCGCGGTCGCGGGCGGCGGCCAGGCCCTCGGCCGCCGCGGCCAGCGCCTCCGGCCAGCTGGCGGGCTCCAGTTCGCCGGTCTCCGCGGAACGCACCAGCGGCGTCGTCAGCCGGTCGGCGCCCTGGGCGTAGCGGAACGCGAAGCGGCCCTTGTCGCAGATCCACTCCTCGTTGACCTCGGGGTCCTCGGCGGCCAGGCGCCGCAGCACCTTGCCGCGGCGGTGGTCGGTGCGGGTCGCGCAGCCGCCGGCGCAGTGCTCGCAGACGCTGGGCGAGGACACCAGGTCGAAGGGGCGGGAACGGAACCGGTAGGCGGCCGAGGTCAGCGCGCCGACCGGGCAGATCTGGATGGTGTTGCCCGAGAAGTACGACTCGAACGGGTCGCCCTCGCCGGTGCCGACCTGCTGGAGCGCGCCCCGCTCCAGCAGCTCGATCATCGGGTCGCCCGCGATCTGCTGGGAGAAGCGGGTGCAGCGGGCACACAGCACGCACCGCTCGCGGTCGAGCAGCACCTGCGGCGAGATGGGGACCGGCTTGTCGAAGGTCCGCTTGGTGCCTTCGAACCGGGTCTCGGGGTCGCCGGTGGACATCGCCTGGTTCTGCAGCGGGCACTCGCCGCCCTTGTCGCAGACGGGGCAGTCCAGCGGGTGGTTGATCAGCAGCAGCTCCATCACGCCGCGCTGCGCCTTCTTGGCGACCGGCGAGGTCAGCTGCGTCTTGACCACCATGCCGTCGGTGCAGGTGATGGTGCACGAGGCCATCGGCTTGCGCTGGCCCTCGACCTCGACGATGCACTGCCGGCACGCCCCGGCGGGGTCGAGCAGCGGGTGGTCGCAGAAGCGCGGGATCTCGATGCCGAGCTGTTCGGCGGCCCGGATGACCAGCGTGCCCTTGGGCACGGAGATCTCGATGCCGTCGATGGTGAGGGTGACGAGGTCCTCCGGCGGCACCGCCTGCCCACCCGAGGTGGTGGATGCGGTGGTGACCGTCATGCGTTCACCTCCAGGTGAGCCGTGGTGTCGTTGCCGCTGCTGTCGGCCCAGGCGGTGGAGCGTGCCGGGTCGAACGGGCAGCCGCGGCCGGTGATGTGCTGCTCGTACTCGTGGCGGAAGTGCTTCAGCGACGAGGAGATGCAGGCGGCGGCGCCGTCGCCGAGCGCGCAGAACGACTTGCCGTTGATGTTGTCGGCGACGTCGGCGATCTTGTCGATGTCGCTGAGCAGGCCCTTGCCGGCTTCGATGTCCCGCAGCAGCTGGACCAGCCAGTACGTGCCCTCGCGGCACGGGGTGCACTTGCCGCAGGACTCGTGCGCGTAGAACTCGGTCCAGCGCGTCACGGCGCGGACCACGCACGTCGTCTCGTCGAAGCACTGGAGCGCCTTGGTGCCGAGCATCGAGCCGGCGCCCATGGCGCCCTCGTAGTCGAGCGGCACGTCCAGGTGCTCCTCGGTGAGCATGGGCGTGGACGAGCCGCCGGGGGTCCAGAACTTCAGGCGGTGGCCCGGCCGCATCCCGCCGCTGAGCTGGAGCAGTTCGCGCAGCGTGATGCCGAGCGGCGCCTCGTACTGGCCGGGGTTGGCCACGTGTCCCGACAGCGAGTAGAGGGTGAAGCCCGGGGACTTCTCGCTGCCCATGGACCGGAACCATTCCTTGCCCCGGTCCATGATGGCGGGAACCGAGGCGATGGACTCGACGTTGTTCACCACGGTGGGGCTGGCGTACAGGCCCGCCACGGCGGGGAACGGCGGACGCAGCCTGGGCTGTCCGCGCCGCCCCTCCAGGGAGTCGAGCAGCGCGGTCTCCTCACCGCAGATGTACGCGCCCGCGCCCGCGTGGACCGTCAGTTCGAGGTCCTTGCCGGGGCCGAGCGCGTCCTTGCCGAGGTAGCCGGCGTCGTACGCCTCGGCGACCGCCGCGTGCAGGCGGCGGAGCACCGGGACGACCTCGCCCCGCAGGTAGATGAACGCGTGATGTGAACGGATGGCGTGGCAGGCGATGATGATGCCCTCGATGAGGGCGTGCGGGTTGGCGAAGAGCAGCGGGATGTCCTTGCAGGTGCCCGGCTCGGACTCGTCGGCGTTGACGACGAGGTAGTGCGGCTTGCCGTCACCCTGCGGAATGAACTGCCACTTCATGCCCGTCGGGAAGCCGGCGCCGCCGCGGCCGCGCAGCCCGGCGTCCTTGATGTAGGCGATGACGTCGTCCGGCGGCATGGCGAGCGCCTTGCCCAGGCCCCGGTAGCCGCCGGCCCGCCGGTAGACGTCAAGGGTCCAGGAGCGCTCGGTGTCCCAGGTGGCGGAGAGCACCGGCGCCAGCAGCTTCTCGGGGGCGATCTTGTCGCTGGTCACGTCTCACTCCCCCTTGTCTTCCGTGGTGCCGTCCGTCGTGTCCCCGGTGCCGCCGGCCTTCTCCTCGCTGACCGGGCCGGCGGGGTGGCTGGGGTCCGAGGCGGAGCTGGGCAGCGGCGCGTCGTGCGAGCTGCGGTGGCTGGCGGGCGGCTGTCCGCCCGGCGCGTCCTGGCCGTTCGGCGGCTGCGCGGGCACGCCGGGGCGGGCGGTGACGCGGCCGGGCTCGGTCTCGCCCTTGGCCAGGCGCAGCCCGGCCAGCGAGGCCGGGCCCGCGCTGCCGGAGGCCTCGACGGCGCCGGGGCGGTCGTCGGGGAAGCCGGCGAGGATGCGGGCGGTCTTCTTGAAGTCGCACAGCGGGGCGCCGCGGGTGGGCGCGACCTGGCGGCCCGCCCGCAGGTCGTCCACGAGCCGCTTGGCGGACTCGGGCGTCTGGTTGTCGAAGAACTCCCAGTTCACCATGACCACCGGCGCGTAGTCGCACGCGGCGTTGCACTCGATGTGCTCCAGGGTGATCTTGCCGTCCTCGGTGGTCTCGCCGTTGCCGACGCCGAGGTGCTCGCGCAGCTGGGCGAAGATCTCGTCACCGCCGAGCACGGCGCACAGCGTGTTCGTGCACACGCCGACCTGGTAGTCGCCGGACGGCTTGCGGCGGTACATGGAGTAGAACGTCGCGACCGCGGTGACCTCGGCCGTCGTCAGCCCGAGCATCTCGGCGCAGAACGCGATGCCGGTCCGCGAGACGTAGCCCTCCTCGGACTGCACCAGGTGCAGCAGCGGCAGCAGCGCCGAACGGCTGCCGGGGTAGCGGGAGATCACCTCCTTCGCGTCCGCCTCGAGCCGCTCCCGTACCTCCGGCGGGTAGTCGGGCGCGGGAAGCTGCGGCATGCCCAGGTTCACGTCCGTCACCGGTCAACGCCTCCCATCACGGGGTCGAGGGACGCCACCGCGACGATGACGTCGGCGACCATGCCGCCCTCGCACATCGCCGCCACGCACTGGAGATTGGTGAAGGAGGGGTCGCGGAAGTGCACGCGGTAGGGCCGGGTGCCGCCGTCGCTGACCATGTGGACCCCCAGTTCGCCCTTGGGCGACTCGACGGCGGTGTACGCCTGTCCTGGCGGGACCCGGAAGCCCTCGGTGACGAGCTTGAAGTGGTGGATGAGCGCCTCCATGGAGGTGCCCATGATGTTCTTGATGTGGTCCAGGGAGTTGCCCAGGCCGTCCGGGCCGAGCGCGAGCTGCGCGGGCCAGGCGATCTTCTTGTCGGCGACCATCACCGGACCGGGCTCCAGGCGCTCGATGCACTGCTCGACGATCCGCAGCGACTGGCGCATCTCCTCCAGCCGCAGCAGGAACCGGCCGTAGGAGTCGCAGGTGTCGGTGGTGGGGACCTCGAAGTCGTACGTCTCGTAGCCGCAGTACGGGTCCGACTTGCGCAGGTCGTGGGGCAGGCCCGCGGAGCGGAGGATCGGCCCGGTGGCGCCGAGCGCGAGACAGCCGGCCAGGTCCAGGTAGCCGACGTCCTTCAGGCGGGCCTTGAAGACCGGGTTGTGCGTGGCGAGCTTGTCGTACTCGACGAGGTTCTTCCGCATGGTGGCGACGAACTCGCGCAGCGCGTCGATCGCCCCGGGCGGGAGGTCCTGGGCGAGGCCGCCCGGCCGGATGTACGCGTGGTTCATCCGCAGGCCGGTGATGAGCTCGAAGATGTCCAGGCACAGCTCCCGGTCGCGGAAGCCGTAGATCATGATGGTCGTCGAGCCCAGCTCCATGCCGCCGGTGGCGATGGCCACCAGGTGGGAGGAGATGCGGTTGATCTCCATCAGCATGACGCGGATGACGTTGGCCCGGTCCGGGATGTCGTCCTGGATGCCGAGGAGCTTCTCCACGCCGAGGCAGTACGCCGCCTCGTTGAAGAACGGCGTCAGGTAGTCCATGCGGGTCACGAACGTCGGCCCCTGCGCCCAGGTGCGGTACTCGAGGTTCTTCTCGATGCCAGTGTGCAGGTAGCCGATGCCGGCGCGGGCCTCGGTGACGGTCTCGCCGTCGATCTCCAGGATGAGCCGGAGCACGCCGTGCGTGGACGGGTGCTGCGGGCCCATGTTGACGACGATGCGCTCGTCGTCACCGGAGGCGACGGCCTGGGCGAGCTCGTCCCAGTCGCCGCCCGTGACGGTGTAGACGGTGCCTTCTGTGGTCTCCCTGGCTCCGGCTGGCGGGGTGGCCGTCGGCGGGGCCTGGGTGTGCGATGTCGGCATCAGGAGTACGACCTCCGCTGGTCGGGTGCCGGAATCTGGGCGCCCTTGTACTCGACGGGAATGCCGCCGAGCGGGTAGTCCTTGCGCTGCGGGAACCCCTGCCAGTCGTCCGGCATTATGATCCGCGTCAGGGCGGGGTGCCCGTCGAAGATCAGGCCGAAGAAGTCGTAGGTCTCGCGCTCGTGCCAGTCGTTGGTCGGGTAGACGTCGACGAGCGAGGGCACGTGCGGATCGCTGTCCGGCGCGCTGACCTCAAGCCTGATGATCCGGGAGTGCGTCAGCGACCGCAGGTGGTAGACCGCGTGCAGTTCGCGCCCGGTGTCCTCGGGCATGTGCACGCCGCTGACGCCGGTGCACAGCTCGAACCGCAGGGCCGGGTCGTCCCGCAGCGTCCGCGCCACGGCCGGCAGGTGGGCACGGGCGATGTGGAACGTCAGCTCGCCGCGGTCGACGACGGTCTTCTCGATCGCCTCCTCAGGGTCGATGCCCTGTTCCTCCAGGGCGCCCTCGAGTTCGTCCGCGACCTCGTCGAAGTAGCCGCCGTAGGGGCGGGAGCTGGGGCCGGGCATGCGGACGGTGCGCCGCAGGCCGCCGTAGCCCGAGGTGTCGCCGCCGTTGTTGGCGCCGAACATGCCCCGGCGGCGGGCGATGACCTCGCCTTCGCCGCGGACGGCGGGCTCCGCGCCGCCGCCTGTGCTTGTGTTCCCGTTCACCTGGTCAGTCATGGCTCACACCTCCTCGCGCCGCTGGCGACCGGGGCCGGCGGACGGACCGCCGGGCCGCGCCGCTGACGCGTCATCGGAGCAGCCCCTTCATCTCGATCGTCGGCAGGGCCTTCATCGCCGCTTCCTCGGCCTCGCGGGCCGCCTTCTCACGGTTGACGCCGAGCTTCTCCTCGCGGATCTTCTCGTGCAGCTTGAGGATGGAGTCCATGAGCATTTCCGGCCGCGGCGGGCAGCCCGGCAGGTAAATGTCGACCGGCACGATGTGGTCGACGCCCTGCACGATGGCGTAGTTGTTGAACATGCCGCCGGACGAGGCGCACACGCCCATGGAGATGACCCACTTCGGATTGGCCATCTGGTCATAGACCTGGCGCAGCACGGGCGCCATTTTCTGGCTGACCCGCCCGGCGACGATCATGAGGTCGGCCTGCCGGGGCGACCCCCGGAAGACCTCCATGCCGAAGCGGGCGAGGTCGTAGCGGCCCGCGCCCGTGGTCATCATCTCGATGGCACAGCAGGCGAGGCCGAACGTGGCGGGGAACACCGACGACTTGCGCGCCAGTCCCGCCATCTGCTCGACCGTCGACAGCAGGAAACCACTGGGGAGTTTCTCTTCGAGACCCATCAGCTGCGCCTCTCTTCCCGTGCCGTACCGTTCAGTCCCATTCGAGTCCTCCGCGGCGCCAGTCGTACGCGTAAGCCACACCGATCAGGCCGACAAAGACGAGCATCTGCACGAGCCCGAACATCCCCAGCGAGTCGAAGTGCACGGCCCACGGGTAGAGAAAGACGATCTCGATATCGAAAATGATGAAGAGCATCGCCGTCAGGTAGTACTTCACCGGGAAGCGGCCCCCGCCCTCCGGCTGCGGCGTCGGCTCGATCCCGCACTCATAGGCGGCCAGCTTGGCCCGGTTGTAGCGCTTGGGACCGACGATCGCGGCCAGGACCAAGGAGAAGACGGCGAAGGCGGCCCCGAGGGCGCCCAGCACGAGGATGGGAACGTACGCGTTCACCGCACCTCGCTCCTTCCAGTCAACGGCGACTGCCTGCGCGACGACCCCTGAAGATCATCGCTATGTGAGTCAGTTCACAAGGCTGGAGGCATCCTATGCCGGACCCCCTGTGACGTTCGACACGGGGTACAGGATCACCCCTGTGATCTCGCCCACGCGATCAGAACGTTACGCGATGGCACTGACACCCACAGTGGCCGAAACAGGGCATGCGAACGCGAGTCCGCAAATCCGCAAAGATTAAGGGCGCTTATACCTCATCGCGGGCGGTGCTTCGTGACCTCCTAGTGTCTCACCCTGTGCCCGACATATCTCTCACGACTGCCGTCCTGCTCTGCCTCGCCGCCGCGGCGGCCGGATGGGTCGACGCGGTCGTCGGCGGAGGAGGGCTGCTGCTCCTTCCCGCCCTGCTCATCGGCCTGCCCGCGGACCAGCCGCCCGCCTACGCCCTCGGCACCAACAAGGCCGTCGCCGTCACCGGAACGTCCATCGCCGCCGTCACCTACGCGCGCCGGGCACCGCTCGACCGCCGCCTGGCACTGCGCCTGGCCGGCCTCGCGGCAGCATCGGCGGCTGGCGGCGCACTGTTTGCGTCCGCGGTCAGCAAAGAAGTGCTCCAGCCCCTGATCATGGTCGTCCTGCTGGCGGTGGCGGCCTTCGTCGTCCTCCGGCCCCGCTTCGGGACGGCCCCCGCCGGGCCCGCGCCCTCGCGCCGCCGCAAGGCGGCCGCCCTGCTGCTGACCGGTGTGGGCATCGGCTTCTACGACGGCCTGATCGGCCCCGGCACCGGCACGTTCCTCGTCATCGGCCTGGTCGCCCTGCTCCGCCTCGACATGCTCCGCGCCTCCGCGACGGCCAAGATCGTGAACGTCGGCACGAACGCCGGCGCGCTCGCCGTCTTCGGCGGGGCCGGAACGGTTCTGTGGCCGCTGGTGCCGTTCATGGCACTCCTCAACATGGCGGGCGGCTGGGCGGGCGCGCGCACAGCGCTCAACCGGGGCAGCGGGTTCGTGCGGCTCGTGCTGCTCGTCGTCGTCACGGCGCTCGTCGCACGGCTCGCCTATGACCAGTGGTGGTCGTAGGTGAGACCACCATGTGAACGTGATGTGCACCACGGCGCTCTCCGGTAACGAGGCGGCAACATTGAACTGTCCGAGGGGCCTGTGCTAGCGGGGATCTGACGGTCGGACAATTTGGACAACGCGCAGGACAGCGCGGTAACCGGCTGGTAAGGAAGGACATCCCCACGAAACGGCACTTCGGACAAATAGCCCGTCAACTCCTCCCCAACCCCCGCACTGTGGCGGATCCCACGTCGATTGAGATCAAGCGGGCATGCCTGGTAGCCAGGGTGTCCATGTCCCGAACCACGTTCCCGAACCGTTACCGCGGCAGGCACCGCAAGCCGCGCCAGCCGCGCCCCTCGTGGCTGGTACGCGGCGGCGTCCTCACCGGCGTTGCCGGTACGGTCGCGGTGACCGGCGCGGCGTCGTCCACGGCGTCCGCTGAGGAGAACCCGAGCGAGACGTCGGCCGAACTCCCGGCCGTCGACCCGGCCATCGCCCTGGACGAGGTGCTGGCCGACACCGCCACCCGCGCCTCCGACGCGACCCACTCCTACGTCACGGAGACCGAGACGCGGCAGGCACGCGAGCAGGCCCAGCAGCGCGCCGTGGCAGAGGCCCGGCGCGAGGCCGCCGAGCGCCGGGAGCGCGAGGAGCGCCGCGAGCGCCAGGAGCGGGAGCGGCGCGAGGCAGCCGCCCGGGCCGAGGCCCAGGCGCGGGCACAGGCCCAGCAGGACGCCACGGCGCAGGCGCAGACCCAGTCCGCCCCCGTCACGTCGTCCTCCGGCTCCGCCGTCGTGGACTACGTCCGTGCTCAGCTCGGCGACGGGTACGTCATGGGCGCCACCGGCCCCGACGCGTGGGACTGCTCCAGCCTCGTGCAGGCCGCGTACGCCTCGGTGGGCGTCTCCCTGCCCCGCACCGCCGCCGAGCAGTCGGTGATGGGCACCCAGGTCTCCCTGGACGCCCTCCAGCCCGGCGACATCCTCTACTGGGGCAGCGCGGGCAGCGCCTACCACGTCGCCATCTACGTGGGCGGCGGCACGTTCATAGGCGCCCAGAACTCCTCGACCGGCGTGGTCGAGCGCTCCCTCGACTGGGACCCGCCCACCGGCGCCGTCCGCGTCAGCTGACGCCCGCCCGGACGCCGGGAGGCGCGTGCCCCGGCGCGCCGCGTCTCCCGGCGTCCGGCTCCGTCGCACCTGCGGCAAAGCCCCTCCCGCGCCGGCGTCCACCGTCCCCGTCGGGTAACTCCTCCCCCACGCCCGAGGACGGCATCGACCGCCGCGAGAGCGATCTCCCCACGACGAAGCCCTCATCAGCGGTGATCTGGAACGGCCCGCGCTCGGCTCCTGCTCCAGGTACCCTCCAGGCGGGGACCGGGGACGCCACGCTCCACCCGTCGCCGGGCGCATGCGCCCGCAACGGCGACGGCACGATCGGGCATCCGTACACCGCGGCCCAGGCCGGGGACACGCCGCCCTGCGGCCTCACGTACCACCGCGCCACGCACGGCACGGGCTCCTACCCGCTGACCGCCAGCCTCACCTGGGAGGTCACCTGGGAAGGCTCCAGCGGCAGCGGCGGCACCCTGCCGGACGGCATCTTCGAGACCACCCACGACATCACCGTCGAGGACGTGCCGGCCATCATCCAGTAAGCGGGACGCTCAGTCCGCCCCCAGTCCGCCGAGTCGCTGCTGGCATGGCCGCTGCTGGCATGGCGCAGGCGGCTCACGCGAGCCGCCTGCGCCGCTCAGCGTGTTGTCAGGACCTGGGGGTCACCTTGGTCAGGGCGTTGATGACGCGGTCCATGGCGTCGCCGCCCGTCGGGTCGGTGAGGTTGGCGAGCAGCTTGAGCATGAAGCGCCGCAGCGCGTCGCGGCTCAGGCCGTGTTCGGTCCCGAACTTCATGACCTTCGGGTTGCCGATCAGCTTCACGAAAGCGCGGCCGAGGGTGTAGTAGCCGCCGTAGGTGTCCTGGAGGATCTTCGGGTAACGGCGGAGGGCGAGTTCCCGCTGCCCGGGCGTCTGGCGGGCCAGCGCCTGGCTGACGACCTCGGCGGCGATGCTGCCCGACTCCATGGCGTAGGCGATGCCTTCGCCGTTGAACGGGTTGACCAGTCCGCCCGCGTCGCCGACGAGGAGCAGGCCGCGGGTGTAGTGCGGCTTGCGGTTGAAGGCCATCGGCAGCGCCGCTCCCCTGATGGGGGCGGTCATGTTCTCGGGCGTGAAGCCCCACTCCTCCGGCATGCTGGCGCACCAGGCCCGCAGCACCTCCCGCCAGTCGAGGTCCCGGAAGGCGGGCGAGCTGTTGAGGACGCCCAGGCCCACGTTGGAGGTGCCGTCTCCCATGCCGAACACCCAGCCGTAGCCGGGCAGCAGCCGCTCCTGGCCGCCCCGGCGGTCCCAGAGCTCCAGCCAGGACTCCAGGTAGTCGTCGTCGTGGCGCGGCGTCCGGAAGTACGTCCGCACCGCGACGCCCATCGGCCGGCTGGCGTCCCGGTGCAGCCCCATGCCCACCGACAGCCGGGAGGAGTTGCCGTCGGCGGCGATCACGACGGGAGCGCGGAAGGTGACCGGCTCACGCTCTTCGCCGAGTTTGGCCTCAACGCCCGTGATCCGCCCCGTCCTCGCATCGCGGACGGGCCCGCTGACGTTGCACCGCTCGTAGAGCCGGGCGCCCGCCTTCTCGGCCTGCCGGGCCAGCTGCTCGTCGAAGTCGTCGCGTTTGCGGACCAGTCCGTAGTCCGGGTACGAGGCCAGCTGCGGCCACTCGAGCTCCAGCCGGCGCCCGCCGCTGAGGATGCGCAGGCCCTTGTTGCGCAGCCAGCCCGCCTCCTCCGAGACGTCGATGCCCATGGCCACCAGCTGCTTCACCGCGCGCGGCGTCAGCCCGTCGCCGCAGACCTTCTCGCGGGGGAACGCCGTCTTCTCCAGCAGCAGGACGTCCAGCCCCGACTGCGCGAGGTGGTAAGCGGCCGTGGAGCCCGACGGCCCGGCGCCGACGACGATGACGTCGGCGGTGTGCTCCAGGGAAGCGGCGGTGGTCTCGGGCACGTTCGGCTCCCATCGCTTGCGAGTCGCTGACGTGCAGTCTACGGGCGGCTACCGCGGTGCCGTCTTGAACCCCCGGTGGAGCGCGACGATGCCGCCGGAGAGGTTGCGCCAGCCCACGCGGCGCCATCCGGCGCGCAGCACGCGGGCCGCCAGGGCGGGCTGGTCCGGCCAGGCGCGGATCGACTCCGCGAGGTACACGTAGGCGTCGGGGCTGCTGGCGACCCGGCGGGCGAGGGCGGGCAGCGCGCGCATCAGGTACTCGGTGTAGACGGTGCGGAACGGCTCCCAGGTGGGGTGGCTGAACTCGCAGATGACCAGGCGTCCGCCCGGCCTGGTGACGCGCAGCATCTCGCGCAGCGCGGCATCGGTGTCCTGGACGTTCCGCAGGCCGAAGGAGATCGTGACGGCGTCGAAGCTGTCGTCGGCGAAGGGGAGCCGGGTCGCGTCGCCGGCGGTGAACGGCAGCCAGGGGACGCGCCGTTTGCCCTCGCTGAGCATGCCGAAGCTGAAGTCGCAGGGCACGGTGAAGGCGCCGGCGGCGGCGAAGGGCTCGGAGGAGGTGCCGGTGCCGGCCGCGAGATCGAGGACCCGCTCCCCGGGGCGGGCGGCGACGGCGCGGGCGACGGCCTTGCGCCAGCGGCGGTTCTGGCCGAGCGCGAGGACGTCGTTGGTGAGGTCGTAGCGCGCCGCCACGGCGTCGAACATCGCGCGGACGTCTCGGGGCTGCTTGGCCAGGGTCGCTCGGGTCACGCCGCCATTCTCGCCGATGGCCCGGCAGGGACCTTACGGCGGGCTCCGGGCGGCCGGGACGGCGCGCGGCCACGCGCCGGGCGTCACAACGTGCCCCCGCCCGCCTACTCCTCCCGTTCGGCTTCGCGGTCGGCCATTTCGTCCTCGTAGGTGGCGGCCGCCGCCCGGTAGATCTCCGCGACGATGGCGCGCGCCTCGCCCTCGTCCCCGCCGCCGGCGGCGAAGTCCAGCAGGCGGCGGGTCCAGCTCTCGATGAAGTCCGCGTAGTCAGCCATAGGATCATTTGAACGCTTTTGCGGCCATTCGGCAGCTCGACCGGCCATCACTCATGCGGGTGATCGGAGCCGGGAGGGGATGAAACCAGGGAGATGTGCAACTACCGTAATCGTTCGGCTTCAATACGTAATCATTGTCGAGTGCGATCTGGTGGGTGCTACATGGGGATGAGGGGCAAGCGGCGCCCGGGCGGCGCGGCCAGGCGCGCCGCGCTGCGCGTGGGGCTGACGGCCACGGCGGCCGGCGGGGCGATGCTCGGCTCTGCGGGCGGCACCGCGGCGGAGATCATCCCGGACGACCTGGGCGTGGGCGCGGTCCAGGGCGTCTCCGGCGTCCTCGGCGGCACGCTGGGCACCACGGCGGACGCCACGGCGCACGCCCTCGGCCCGGTTGCGGACCTTCAGCTCAATCCGCTGGCCAACACGGGCACCGACCCGCTGTCGAACTCGGCGGGCACGCAGATCGCCGACTTCCGCCCGGTCTCCACGGACATCGTCACCGGCCCGCTGGCGGACGGCGCCAGCCTGCGGACGCTGCCGGGTGAGGTGCTCGGCCGGCTGACGGGTCCGGCGCCCGCGACGCCCTGACGCGCGCCTCGCGAGAACGGAGAGACGGGGAAAGAGGACGGGGGGGGAGACCGGCTGGCACTCGTTACCGCTCGACGAGCCGCCGCAGCGGGATCTCGACGGGGAACGGCCCATCGGTGGCCAGCGTGCCCCGGTGCTCCGTCCAGCGCTCCCAGCCCGAGGCGCCGCCGGCGTACTCGTGGACGACGGGGAGACCGTCCTCGCCGCGCTCCACGCGCCAGTAGTGCGGCAGCCCGGCGGCGGCCAGCAGGCCGGGTTTGCGGTAGCGGTCCTCGGTGCGCGACTCCGGCGCCACCACCTCGACGACGAGCGCGACATTCCGCACGGGGGTGGCCAGCGATTCGGTGTCCGGTCCGCGTTCGTGCGAGACGACGATGTCCGGCCTGATCAGCGTGCGGTCGCCAACCGACACGCGCCGGGTGAGGCGCATCGAGTGCGGCGCTCCGCCCCACGCCTCCCGCAGCACGAAGAAGAGCTCGTCACGCACCATGTCGTGCCAGTACGTCGTCTGCGGGCGCACGGAGATCACGCCGTCGTGCATCTCCCAGTCGAAGGGGAGCCACAGGTCCTTGACCTGATTGAACGTCCACCCTCCCCACGGTGGGTACATCCAGTTCTCGGGTGTGGCCCTCTCCGATGGGTCCATAGGAGCCCTCATAAGGGCAAGGTTGCACCAACTCGGCCCGGCCTGGCCGCCCTTCGCGGTGAAGCCGCTCAATGAGGTGGATCCGCTTTCCAGCCGTTGACCTTGTGGACACCGCGTCTACAATCGCGCCCCCGCCCCGGCACGTAGCCGGGCACATGCCACAAACCATCTTCCCCGCGCTGACCGGCCGGCCGCCCCGCCGGGCGCCCCACCGGGGACGATGCCCTGGCACAGAACCGGTACCCGAAAACCGGGAACCGGGCTGGGCATGACGGCGCTCTGGGATACTGACCACCCTGATAACGGGTGACCATCACTTCGCCACGGGGGGACAGATGCGGAGCAACAAGAGCCCGGCGACCGGAGTGGTGTGGCTGACACTGGTGGCCGCCATCGTCATCGGCGGCGTGCAGTACGCGCTCACCAGCGATGGCTCCGGCTCCGACGCCGAGGCGAGCGATTCCGGGGGCGCCGGCCAGGGAGGCGATCCGCTCGGCGGGATGGGCGGCCCGGAAGGGCTGGATGGTCTCGAAGACCTGGAGGACCTGGAGGTCCCCGGCGGCGGGGAGGACGGCGGCGGCACGACGGTGCCGGACATCGGCCCGTCGCCGTCCGCGCCGGCCCACGACGCGACGTACGAGGCGTTCATGGCCATCAGCCCCGGCTCCTGTCTGCGGAACTACTACGGCGGCGAGACCTGGCTGGAAGAACGCCCGGAGACGGCCGACTGCGACAGCGCCGGGGCTCTGTACGACGTGCTGGAGGTCCGCACCGACACCATCTGCCCGATCACCGAGAGCGAGACCTACTGGTCGTACACCGACCCGAACACAGGTGACGTCGCCACGCTGTGCGTGCGCCGCCGGTACGCCGAGCAGCAGTGCTTCCCCGGCGAGATGGACGGCGACACCGTGCTGGCCCGCATGGACACGGCCTGGCCGTGCGACACGGACCAGGTACCCGTGGAGTACAACCAGATCCTCCGCATCACCGGCTACTACCAGGCGCAGGAGGAGTACCCGCCCGGCTTCTGCTCGCAGGACGCCTACGACCAGACCATGTACTACACGTGGGAGGTCTACGACCGCCAGGCCGTGATCTGCGCCACCATCGTCGGCTGACCGCTCGGGTGAGGCCGCAGCGGCGGCCGCCTCCCTCACCGTTCCGCGACCGCGTCCGGCGGCCGTCGTGCGGCCGCCGCGCACGCCCCACGGAAACCGGCGCGTGCGCGCGGCCGCTCGCCATGCCCGCGCACCGGCTGCCGCGCGCCCGCCTCTGCCCGCTTCCCACCAGGACACCAGTCGCGCCATATCCGCGCTGACCTGGGTTTATTACCGTGCGTCACCTACCTGACGCTTGGTTACGTCCGGATAACAGCCTTGGCACGAGACCTTGACAGGAGCACCACTCAGGGCAACATTTCCGATCACATCCAAACGCCACGAGGAGGTGCGTGCCGTTGGCCACCATCGGCAACGAGGTACGCGGCGGTCCGGGCCACCGGCGCCGCAAGGAGACCGCGGCCGCGCTCGTGTTCGTGGCACCGGCCGCGTTCGGCTTCCTCGTCTTCTTCGCCTGGCCCCTCGTCCGCGGGATATACCTCAGCCTCACCGACTACGACGTCCTGACCGACCCGGTCTTCACCGGCCTGGACAACTACGAGCGGCTCCTGGGAGACGACGTCTTCTGGAACTCGCTGTGGGTCACCCTCCAGTACGTCGTCATCAACATCAGCGTCCAGACCGTCGTCGCGCTGGCGCTGGCGGTGCTGATCCACCGGCTGACCCGCTCCACGGTCATCAGGGGCCTGATCCTGCTCCCCTACCTCGTCTCCAACGTCGTCGTCGCGCTGCTCTGGTACTGGATGGCCGACTACAACCTCGGCGTCATCAACGAGATGCTCGGCTGGATCGGCATCGACCCGCTGGGCTTCTTCGGCGACCCCGACTGGGCCATCCCCACCATCGCGCTGGTCAACGTCTGGCGGCACATGGGCTACACGGCCCTGCTGATCTTCGCCGGCCTCCAGATGATCAACCGCGACGTCTACGAGGCCGCGGCGGTCGACGGCGCCAGCGAGCGGCGGATCTTCTTCCAGATCACGCTGCCGCTGCTGCGCCCCGTGCTCGCGCTCGTCCTGGTCATCACCCTCATCGGCTCCTGGCAGATCTTCGACACCGTCGCCGTCACCACCCAGGGCGGCCCGGTCGATGCCACGCGGGTCGTCCAGTACTACATCTACGACCAGGCGTTCACCCGCTTCGACTTCGGCTACGCCTCGGCCATCGCCGTGGTGCTGTTCCTCATCCTCGCCGGTATCGCGTTCGCTCAGCTGAAGCTGATGCGTGCGGGCGAGTCCGACCAGGCGTGAAGGAGGTCCGACCATGACGATGACCCCGACCACCCCGGCGCCCGGCCCCGCGGCCTCCCGTGCTCCGGCCCCCGGGCCCATGCGCACCACGGCCCGCAGGCGGCGGCTGAGCCCCGGGCGGATCGCCGCCTGGGCCGTGCTGATCGCGCTGATCGTGATCACCGTGGGCCCGTTCCTGTGGATGCTGCGGACCGCGCTGTCGAACAACCGGCAGCTCTTCGCCGACCCGGTCTCACCGCTCCCGGCCGACTTCACCTGGGGCCCGTTCGAGCGCGTCCTGGGCTCGGCCACCACCGAGGAAGCGCTCGCCGAGGGCGGGGCCGGGGCCTCGCTGCGGTTCTGGACCTACCTGCGGAACTCCGTGATCGTCTCCACGGCCATCACGCTCGGGCAGGTCTTCTTCTGTGCGATGGCCGCCTACGCCTTCGCGCGGCTGCGCTGGCCCGGCCGCGACAAGGTCTTCTTCGCCTTCATCAGCGCCCTGATGGTGCCGCCGGTGTTCACGCTGCTGCCCAACTTCGAGCTGATGAAGAACCTCGGGCTGCTCAACACCTTCCCGGCCATCGTGGCGCCGTACTTCTTCATGACGCCCTTCGCCGTCTTCTTCCTGCGGCAGTTCTTCCTCGGCATCAACCGGGAGATCGAGGAGGCCGCCATGATCGACGGGGCCGGCTACTTCCGGATCTTCTTCCGCATCATCCTGCCGATGAGCGCCGCACCGCTGATCACCCTGTCCATCCTGACGTTCATCAACGCCTGGAACGAGTTCTTCTGGCCCCAGCTCGTCGGCCAGGAGGAAGACGTGCGGGTACTGACGGTCGCGCTGAACGCCTTCCGTTCCTCCACCCCGATGACCGGGCCCGACTGGGCGGGACTGATGGCCGCCAGCCTGGTCGCCGCCATTCCCACGCTCCTGCTCTTCCTGGTCTTCGGCCGCAGGATCGTCAACTCCATCCAGTTCTCGGGCATGAAGTGAGGTGGTCACGATGAGGCGCGCACGCACCCGCACCGCCGCGGCAGGCGCCGCCCTCGCCAGCCTGCTCCTGGCCGCCTGCGGCACGGCCTCCGGCGACGGCGGCGACGAAGTGACGCTGACGTACTGGCTGTGGGACGCCAACCAGCAGCCCGCCCAGGAGCAGTGCGCCGAGGCGTTCGAGGCGCAGCACCCGGACATCAACATCAAGATCGAGCAGCGCGGCTGGGACTTCTACTGGAGCGCGCTGACGCTCGGCATGGTCTCCGAAGCGGCCCCCGACGTCTTCACCGACCACCTGGCGCGCTACCCGGACTACGTCACCCGCGGCCTGCTGCTGCCGCTGGACGAGTTCGCCGAACGCGACAACCTCCAGTTCGACATCTACGAGGAGGGCCTGGCCGACCTGTGGATCGGCCCCGACGGGCACCGCTACGGGCTGCCCAAGGACTTCGACGCCATCGCGCTCTTCTACAACAAGGACATGGCGCGCGAGGCGGGCATCACCGAAGAGCAGATGAACAACCTCACCTGGAACCCCGAGGACGGGGGCACCTTCGAGGACGTCATCGCCCGCCTGACCGTCGACGAGAACGGGGTGCGGGGCGACGAGCCCGGCTTCGACAAGAACAACGTCCGCACCTACGGCATCTGGCCGGATCGCTCCGGCGGCGACAGCCACGGCCAGACCCAGTGGTCGTACCTGGCGGCGACCAACGGCTTCACCTACACCGACGAGAACCCCTGGGGCACCGAGTACCACTACGGCGACGAGTCCTTCCTGGAGGTCATCGGCTGGTTGCGCGGCCTGATCGAGAAGGGTTACGCCCCCTCCTGGGAGCAGCAGGAGGGCGTCACCTGGAGCGACCAGCTGGCGGCGGGCCGCACCGCCATGGCGTCCAACGGCAGCTGGATGACCGGCACCGTCTTCGGCTACGAGAACCTCAACGCCGGGATCGCGCCCACCCCGATCGGCCCCTCCGGGGAACGGGCCACCATGTTCAACGGCCTGGCCGACTCCATCTACGCCGGCACCGAGCACCCCGAGGAGGCCTGGGAGTGGGTGCGGTTCCTGGGCTCGGCCGAATGCCAGCGCCTCGTCGCGGAGCACGGGGTCGTCCTCCCGGCCGTCAGCGAGGCCCGCGAGGTCGCGGAGCGCACCTTCGCCGAGGCCGGCATCGACATCGCGCCGTTCACCCAGCACGTCGAGGACGGCACGACCGTGCTGTACCCGATCACCGAGCACCCCACCGACGTGCTGGCCCTGCTGCGCCCCGCCCTGGAGGCGGTGCTGTCGGGCCAGCAGCCGGTGGAGTCGCTGCGCGGCGTCAACCAGGAGATCAACGAGCTGTTCGAGTAGGCGCTGCCCGCACCGGCCGGGGTCTGCGGTTTTCCGCAGTGCCCCGGCCGCCCGCGCTCGGCTAGCGTGCGCATGCCCGCCCTTCTGCTGAGGTGGCTGCGCACCGCCACGGGCGTGCTGCTGGGACTGCTCACCGTTCCGGCCGAGCTCGCGCTCGCCGCGGTGGGCGGCCTGTGGCTGCTCGCGGCGCCGCGCCGGGCGCGGCGCGCCGCGGGCGGGCCGGTGCTGCGCGCGGCCCGGCGGCTGGCCGGGACGCACCGGCGGCGGATGACGGTCTGGTACGGGGTGACGGCCCCGCCGCGCGAGGACCAGCCGCTGGTGTTCCTCGGCTATGTGGCCCTGCGCGGGCTGGTGGGGCTGCTCGGCGGCGTCGTCGCGGGCTGCGTGGTGATCGGCGCGGGCTACGCGACGATGCCCGCCTGGATCTGGGCCGCGGTCAGCGTCGAGCACCCCCTCAACGTGCTGGTCGCGTCGGCCGCCGGGGTGCTGCTGCTCTTCGGCAGCATGCAGACCGTGCACGGGGTGGCGGTGCTCGACGAGCTGCTGGCGCGGCGGCTGCTCAGCAGCGCGGGCCGGGAGCTGCTGCAACGCCGCGTCGACGAGCTGGCTGCCAGCCGCGCGGGGGTGGTGCGGGCCGTGCACGACGAGCGGCGCCGCATCGAGCGCGACCTGCACGACGGCGTGCAGCAGCGGCTGGTCGCGCTCGGGCTGCTGCTGGGCCGGGCGCGGCGCGCCGGGGCGGACGGCCGGCGCGCCGCCCTGCTGCGGCAGGCGCACGAGGAGACCCGGCAGGCGCTGCGGGAGCTGCGGGAGGTGGCCTGGCACGTGTACCCGGTGGCGCTGGACGACGGCGCCTGCCGGCCGCGCTGGCGACGATCGCCGAGCGCACGCCGGTGCCGCCGGTGCGGCTGCGCTGTGAGCTGCCGGAGCCCGGGCCGCCCGAGGCCGTGCGGACCGTCGCCTGCTTCGTGGCGGCGGAGGCCGTCACCAAGCCGTCAAGCACGCGGGCGCCTCGCTCATCACCGTCTCCGCCGTGCACCGGGAGGACGTGCTGACGGTGCGCGTGACGGACGACGGCCGCGGCGGCGCCGACGCGTCGGGCACCGGGCTGCTCGGCCTGGCCCGCCGGGTCGCCGCGCTCGACGGCGCGTTCACCGTGACCAGCCCGCCCGGGGGCCCGACCACCGTGACCGCGGAGCTGCCATGCGCGTGATGCTCGCCGACGACTCGACCCTGCTGCGCGAGGGCCTGGCCCGGCTGCTGGCCGAGGAGGGGCACGAGGTGACCGCCGCGGTGGGGGACGCGGAGGGGCTGCTGGCCGCCGTGGCCGCGGCGCCGCCCGACGCGGTGGTGGTGGACGTGCGCATGCCGCCCCGCCACACCGACGAGGGGCTGCGCGCCGCCCTGGAGATCCGCCGCCGCTGGCCGGGCACCGGCGTGCTCGTGCTGTCCCAGTACGTCGAGCGGCGCGACACCACCGAGCTGATGACCACCGGCACGGAGGGCGTGGGCTACCTGCTGAAGGACCGGGTGGTGGAGGTCGAGGAGTTCCTCGACGCGCTGGAGCGGGTCGAGGCGGGGCGCACCGCTTTCGATCCGGAGGTGGTGCGGCAGCTGCTGATGAGCAGCAGCCACACCCATCCGCTGGCCGGGCTGACCGAGCGGGAGCGCGCGGTGCTGGGCCTGATGGCGCAGGGGCACGCGAACGCGTCCATCGCCCGGCAGCTGCACGTCTCGCTCAGCGCGGTGGAGAAGCACACCCGGGCGGTCTTCGAGAAGCTGGGGCTGGCCCAGACGGCCGGGTACAGCCGCCGGGTGCTCGCGGTGCTGCGGTATCTGGGGTCGTGAGGCCGCGCCGGCGGCCGGCCGGTCAGCCGTGCTGCCCGATCAGCTTCAGCTCGGGGTGGGCGGTGCCGCCGTCGATCGCCGTGGAGGACAGGTGGGACACGACGCGCTCGTCGGCGGGGTCGTCGGCCGGGTCCTCGTGGACGACGAGGTGTTCGTAGGTGGTCGAGCGCTGGGCGGGGACGCGCCCGGCGGTGCGGATGAGGTGGATGAGCTCCCGCAGGTTGGAGCGGTGGCGGGCGCCGGCGGAGGAGACGACGTTCTCCTCCAGCATGACGGAGCCGAGGTCGTCCGCGCCGTAGTGGAGCGTCAGCTGGCCGATGTCCTTGCCGGTGGTGAGCCAGGATCCCTGGATGTGCGCCACGTTGTCCAGGAAGAGGCGGGCGATGGCGATCATGCGCAGGTACTCGAACGGCGTGGCCTGCGTCTGGCCGCGGAGCTTGTTGTTCTGCGGCTGGTAGGTGTACGGGATGAAGGCGCGGAAGCCGCCGGTGCGGTCCTGCACGTCCCGGATCATCCGCAGGTGCTCGATGCGCTCGGCGTTGGTCTCACCGGTGCCCATGAGCATGGTGGTGGTGGACTCGACGCCCAGGCGGTGGGCGGTCTCCATGATCTCCAGCCAGCGCTCGCCGGACTCCTTCAGCGGGGCGATGGCCTTGCGCGGCCGCTCGGGAAGCAGTTCGGCGCCGGCGCCCGCGAAGGAGTCCAGGCCGGCCTCCTTCAGGCGGCGGATGGCCTCCTCGACGGTGACCCCGGAGACCCGTGACATGTGTTCGACCTCGGAGGCGCCGAGGGAGTGGATGACGAGCTGGGGGAACTCGCGCTTGATGGCCGCGAAGTGCTTCTCGTAGTACTCCACGCCGAAGTCGGGGTGGTGGCCGCCCTGGAACATGATCTGCGTGCCGCCGAGCTCGACGGTCTCGGCGCAGCGCCGCAGGATCTCGTCGAGGTCGCGCACCCATACGTCGTCGCTCTTGGGCGAGGCGTAGAAGGCGCAGAACTTGCAGGCCGTCACGCACGCGTTGGTGTAGTTGATGTTCCGTTCGATGATGTACGTCGCGATGTGCGCCGTGTCCGCGAAGCGGCGGCGGCGGGCGGCGTCGGCGGCGCGGCCGAGCGCGTGCAGCGGGGCGGAGCGGTACAGCTCGAGCGCCTCTTCCGGGCTGATCCTGCCGCCCTCGGCGGCGCGGTTGAGCACGGACTCATAAGCGGCGTTCTGCCCCATGGCGTCCCTCCGGCGTTCACTGACGGGCCTCACCAGCGTACGCCAGGGGTTGCGCGCCGCCGGGGGGCCGGGGGCCGCGCCTCGATGGCCTGCGGCGGCGGCCTGCGGGTGGCCTTACGGGGGCGGCAGCAGCGTGACGCGGGCGGTGACGGGCGGGTCGGCGGCGTCGTGGCTGGGGCTGGCGGCCAGGCGGCGGGTGAACTCGGCGATGCCCTCCAGCTGGCGTTCGCCGAGCGTGAAGTCGAGCGTGGTGAAGTAGCGCTCCAGCGCCTGCGCGTCGAACGCCTCCCAGCGGGCGGCCTGCTCGGCGACCTTGGTGACCTCGGCGAGCGAGAGGTCGCGCGACTGGAGGAAGGCCCGGTGCACCTCGTGGACGGTCGCGCCCTCGCGCTCCAGGTAGTCGCGGCGCACGCCCCAGACGGCGAAGACGAACGGCAGCCCGGTCCACTCGTGCCACATGGCGCCGAGGTCGTGGACCTCCAGCCCCAGGCGAGGCGCGTCGTGGAGCGAGGCGCGGAGCGCGGCGTCGCCGATGAGGACAGCGGCGTCGGCCTCCTGCATCATCTCGCTCAGGTCGGGCGGGCAGGTGTAGTAGGAGGGGGCGATGTGGTACCGGTCGGCGAGCAGCAGCCGCGCCAGGCGCACGGAGGTGCGGGAGGTGGACCCGAGCGCGACACGCGCCCCGTCGAGGTCGCGCAGCGGGCGCTGCGAGACGATCACGCACGACATCACGGGCCCGTCGCAGCCGACGGCGATGTCGGGCAGGGCGACGAGGTCGTCGGCGTGGTGCAGGTAGTCGATGAGGGAGACGGGGCCGATGTCGAGAGCGCCGCGCACCAGGTGCTCGCCGAGCCGCTCGGGGGTGTCCTTGGTCAGCTCAAGGTCGAGCAGGCTGCCGGTGCGGGCCAGGCCCCAGTAGAGGGGCAGGCAGTTCAGGAACTGGATGTGTCCGACACGAGGGCGGTTCCGGGGGTGTGCGTTCACGTCTGGGAGGGTACGCCTGTGACGTGCGAGTCATGCGGCTGCCCGGGCGGAAGGGTCCGTCCACTTCCCCCCGTACACGGAGCGTGCTAGGCTCGTCCGTAGTTGCAGTTTGGTTTCCCTTGCAGTACGAGCCTGCGGAGCATGTAACCGCGGGCTTTCGTCGTTTTCAGACCTTCGCTTCATGCGGTTCTGGAGCAGGGCGACCCTTTTCAGGCCCAGGGAGGGCTTTTTCATGGCTACCGGAACCGTCAAGTGGTTCAACGCCGAGAAGGGCTTCGGATTCATCGCCCAGGAGGGCGGCGGCCCCGACGTCTTCGTTCACTACAGCGCGATCAACGCGTCTGGCTTCCGCTCTCTTGAGGAGAACCAGGCGGTCACCTTCGACGTCACCCAGGGTCCGAAGGGCCCGCAGGCGGAGAACGTGACGGTGGTCTGACGACGAGATCGACGTGGGCCCCCGCCGGTGCTGACCGGCGGGGGCCCACGCGTGTGACGGGGCGGGTCACGGGCGCTGGTACATCTCGTCGATCTCCTTGGCGTAGTCGCGCAGCACGGCGTTCCTGCGGAGCTTCAGCGACGGGGTGAGGTGGCCGGATTCCCGCGTGAACTGTCTCGGCAGCACGCGGAAGCGGCGGATCGACTCAGGGGTGGAGACCATGCTGTTGGCCTCGTCGACGGCGCGCTGGACGTGACGGAGCAGGTCGGGATCGGCCAGCAGCCGGTCCAGCGGCATGCCGGTGCGCTGCGTCATCACGCGCCAGTGCTCGAGGCCGTCGGGGTCGAGGGTGATCAGCGCGGTGAGGTAGGGGCGGTCGTCGCCGACGACCAGGCACTGGCTGATCAGCGGGTGGGAGCGCAGCCAGTCCTCCAGCGGCCCGGGCGCGACGTTCTTGCCGCCCGAGGTGACGATGAGGTCTTTCTTGCGGCCGGTGATGGTCAGGTAGCCGTCGCGGTCGAGGGAGCCGAGGTCGCCGGTGGGCAGCCAGCCGTCGGCGTCGGTGGCGGGGACGACGGCGTGGCGCTCGGCGTCCCAGTAGCCGGCGAAGACGCTGGGGCCCCGCACCAGCACCTCGCCGTCGGCGGCGATGCGCACGGCCGTGCCGGGGAGCGGCCAGCCGACGGTGCCCAGGCGGGGGGCGTCCGGCGGGGTGACGGTGGCGGCGCCGGTGGTCTCGGTGAGGCCGTAGCCCTCGTAGACCGCGATGCCCGCGCCCTCGTAGAAGGCGGAGAGCCGGTGGCCAAGGGCCGAGCCGCCGCAGACGACCTGCTTGACCCGGCCGCCGAGGGCGGCGCGCACGCGCCGGTAGACCAGGGTGTCGTACAGGGAGCGCGCGGCGCGCAGCGCGAGCCCGGGGCCGCTGCCGGTGCCGTGCTGCGCGGCCTCGGCGGCGCTGCCGTAGCGGCGGGCCACGGCGGCGGCGCGGTCGAAGGAGGCGGCGCGGCCGCTGCGCTCGGCTATGGCCCGGCCGGTGTTGTAGACCTTCTCCAGCAGGTAGGGGATGGCGAACAGGAACGTCGGCTGGAACGAGCCGAGGTCGGCGAGCAGATCGTCGGTGGCGATGCTGGGGGCGTGTCCCAGGCGGACGCGGGCGCGCAGGCAGCCGATGGCGACGACGCGGGCGAGGACGTGCGCGAGCGGCAGGAACAGCAGGGTGCTGGGCGGCTCGTCGGTGACCGCGCGGAACAGCGGGTAGAGCAGCTCGATGGCGTTGTCCACCTCGGCGAAGAAGTTGCCGTGGGTGAGGACGCAGCCCTTGGGGGTGCCGGTGGTGCCGGAGGTGTAGATGAGCGAGGCCGGCAGCGCGGGCGTCATGCGGGCGCGGCGGCTCGCGGCGGCGTCGTCCGGGACCCCCTGCCCGGCGGCGGCGATGTGGTCGAGCGCGGAGGTGCCGGGGCCGGCGAGGGCGGTGAACTGCCAGAGGTGTTCCAGGCCGGGCAGCTGGTGGCGGACGGAGATGACGGTACGGGCCTCCTCGGCGCCCTCCACGGCGCAGGCCCGCGCCCCGGCGTCACGCAGGATCCAGCTGACCTGGTGCGGGGAGGACGTGGGGTAGACCGGCACGGTGACCAGTCCGGCCGCCCAGGCGGCAAAGTCGAGCAGCGTCCACTCGTAGCGGGTGCGGGAGATCAGGGCGATCCGGTCGCCGGGGCGCAGGCCGTGGGCGATGAGGCCCTTGGCGACGGCCGTGACCTGGGCGGCGAAGGCGGCGCAGGTGACGTCTTCCCAGGTGCCGTCCGGGCGTTTGCGGCTGAGGGCGACGGCGTCGGGGGCCTGGCGGGCGTTGTCGTAGGGGATGTCGGCGAGGCTGCCGCGCGTGACGGGGGCGGCGAGCGGCGCGGTCCTGACCTCGTGGACGACGCCGCCCTCGGTGACGATTTCCGGCCGGACGGCGCCGGCCGGCGGCGCCTCGTGGCGCGGTCGCTGAGGTCGCGTCATGGTGCCCCTCCGGGGACGGCTTTCAGCGGGATTCTGCCCGGTGAAAGCCCTTCCGCGCGCAGGGTACGGGGCGCACCTTCACGAGACCGTCACGGCGCCTGGCGAACCATGGTCTTGAATCATTTCAGCCGACACGGCAGGGTCGGGAGCGCGGCCCGCAGGACGCGGCGCCTCCGCCGTCGATGCCTGGCTCCGGCGGGGGCGCCGCCTCACGCGGCCGGGCTCAGGCGGCGGCCCGGTCGTCGTCCTCCATGCCGCGGTTGGCGTCGAGCCGCTGCTTGACCCGCTCGACGCGGCTGGCGACCTGCTGCGACATCTCGTCGCGCTGCTTGCGCAGCACGACGTAGCTGATGGGCGCCGAGACCACGATGGACAGCAGCGTGATCCACAGCGGGTTGGCGGTGCCGATGGCCTCGGGCAGCACGCCGACGTAGGCCAGTGCGGCGATCACGACGAAGCAGGCGGCGAAGATGCCCAGCCGCAGCCCGGTGTAGCGGAGCGTGGGATTCATGGTCGGTCTCCTCCTCACAGGGGCAGCCACATGGTGACGTCGTCGCGGTAGTCGCCGTCCGCGAGCCTGATCGCGCCGGGCACCCTGCCCGTCTCCCGGTAACCGCAGGCGGCGTAGAAGCGCTCGAGGCCCATACCGCCCCGGCAGGTCAGACGGATGCCGGTGACGCCGGGCATGGACCGGGCGGCCGCGGCGGCGGCCGCCATCAGCTCGCGGCCGGTGCCCTGGCCCTGCCGGTCCGGGTGGACCATGACGGTCCGCAGCCACACCCAGTGGCGCATCAGCCGGTGCGTGTTGGCGCAGAGGAAGGCGGTCGCGACCGGGCGCTCTGGTGCCGCGGGGTCCAGGCCGACGAGCAGGCGGGTGGTGCCCTCGGCCATCCCCAGCAGGTGCTGCCGCAGGTCGGGCTGGACGTCCGCCGGCGTGACCGGCGGGAGGAAGCCGACGGCGCCTCCGGCGTTGACGACGTCCGCCCACAGCGCGGCGAGGTCCTCGCGCAGCCGCGGCGTGACGGGCGGATCGAGCACGTAGCGGAGCCGGGTGGCGTCCGCGGTGGCGGGGATCACGGTGGCGGTCCTCACTGTCCTCACACGCGCATGGGCTGCGGCGTGTCGCGACGGGCGGGGTCGGGGCCGTCGTACTCGCGGACGATCTCGTAGCGGGTGTTCCGCTCGACGGGGCGGAACCCGGCGTCGCGGATCAGCTCCAGCAGGTCCTCGCGGGTCAGCTTGTCGGGGGTGCCGAAGTTGTCCGCGTCGTGGGTGATCTTGTACTCGACGACCGAGCCGTCCATGTCGTCGGCGCCGTGCTGGAGCGCGAGCTGGGCGGTCTGAAGACCGTGCATGACCCAGAACACCTTCACGTGGGGCACGTTGTCGAAGAGCAGCCGGGAGACGGCGAACGTGCGCAGCGCCTCGGCGCCGGTGGCCATGGTGGTGCGGTCCTGGAGGCGGTTGCGGATCTTGCCGTCCTGCCGGTCGACGAAGTCGTGCTGGTAGCGCAGCGGGATGAAGACCTGGAATCCGCCGGTCTCGTCCTGCAGTTCGCGCAGCCGCAGCACGTGGTCCACGCGGTGGCGGGGCTCCTCGATGTGGCCGTACAGCATGGTGCACGGCGTCTTCAGGCCCTTGCTGTGCGCGAGGCGGTGGATGCGGGACCAGTCCTCCCAGTGGGTGGAGTGGTCCACGATCTGCTTGCGGACCTCCCAGTCGAAGATCTCCGCGCCGCCGCCGGTGAGCGACTCCAGCCCAGCGTCGATCAGTTCATCGAGGATCTCGGAGGCGTCCATGCCCGAGATGGTCTCGAAGTGGTGGATCTCGGTCGCGGTGAACGCCTTGAGGGAGACGGTGTCGGGCAGCGCCTCCTTCAGGGCGCGCAGCGAGCGCGGGTAGTAGCGCCACGGCAGGGTGGGGTGCAGGCCGTTGACGATGTGCAGCTCGGTGAGGTTCTCGCCCTCCATGGCCTTGGCCAGCTTGACGGCGTCCTCGATGCGCATGGTGTAGGCGGACTTCTCGCCCGGCTTGCGCTGGAACGAGCAGTAGGCGCAGGAGGCCGTGCAGACGTTGGTCATGTTCAGGTGACGGTTGACGTTGAAGTACACGACGTCACCGTTGAGCCGGGTGCGCACCTCGTGGGCGAGGCCGCCGAGCCAGGCCAGGTCGTCCGACTCGTACAGCGCGATGCCGTCCTCGCGGCTGAGCCGCTCACCGGAACGGACCTTGTCCTCCAGTTCGCGCTTGAGTCCCGCGTCCATCCGGCGCCTCCAGGTTCGTGACAGACAGGTGCCGGTAACCGAGCCTACGCCGGGGTCTCGTCGGGCAGCTCGCCGACCCTGTTCTCCCACTTCGTGGAGAGCACGATCGTGGTGCGCGTGCGGGAGACGCCTTGGGTGCCGCTCAGGCGGCGGATGGTGCGTTCCAGGCCGTCGACGTCCGGGGCGCGGACCTTCAGCATGTAGGAGTCGTCGCCCGCGATGAACCAGCAGTCCTCGATCTCGGGCAGCTCCCGCAGCCGGGTCGCGACCTCCTCGTGGTCGACGGCGTCGGAGAGCTGGATGCCGATGAGCGCGGTGACGCCCAGGCCCAGCGAGCGGGCGTCGACGGTGGCGCGGTAGCCGGTGATGACGCCGGCCGCCTCCAGGCGGTTGATGCGGTCGGTGACGCTGGGGCCGGAGAGTCCGACGAGGCGCCCCAGCTCCGCATAGGAGGCCCGGCCGTTCTCGCGCAGGGCCTGGATGAGCTGCCTGTCCACAGCGTCCATGGTCGAAAGCGCCGCCTTCCTCGTCCTCCGGGCGTCCCCCCGGATCCGTTGTACAGACGAATCTAAGGCATGGAAGGGTGGCCACCTACGAGTGGTGGGGGCGAGGGGGCTTGATCCCACCGGACCAGCGGCGGTACAGGCGGTGTTCGGCTCCGACGGCGTCCAGGGCGCGGCCCGCGACGAAGTCGATGAGGTCCTGGATGTGGGTGGCGCCCGCGTAGAAGGCGGGGGCGGCGGGCAGCACGGTGGCGCCGCTGTCGTCGAGGGTGACGAGGTGGCGCAGCACCTGGCCGCTGAGCGGCGTCTCCCGTACCACGACGACCAGGGGGCGCCGTTCCTTGAGGGTGACGCTGGCCGCCCGCTGGAGCAGGTCCTTGGACAGGCCGAGCGCGATGCCGGCGACGGCGGCCGCCGAGGCGGGGACGACGAGCATGCCGCGCGCGGGATAGGAGCCGGACGACGGGCCGGCGGCCAGGTCGCCCGCCGCCCAGTAGCGCACCCGCGCCAGGGCGTCGTCCGTGACGGCGAAGGCGTCGGGCTTGCCGTCGCCGCCGCGGCTCAGCCAGGTGCGCAGGTCCTCGCGCCAGTGCCCGTCGCGCAGCGGCATGCCCGTCTCGTCGAGCAGGGTGAGGCGGGCGGCGCGGCTGACGACGAGGTCGACGTCCTCGCCCGCGTCGAGCAGCGCGCGGAGCACGGCGGCGGCGTACGGGGTGCCCGAGGCGCCGGAGACGCCAACGATCCAGGGGCGGCGGGAGCGTTCCGTGCGGGCGGGGCGGGACTCCATGCTGGCAGGCTACGGCGTGTCCCGCCGCCCCGCGCGGCCGCGGGGATCACGGAGCGGACAAGGAGTTAACAGCGGGCTTACCGGTCGGTGACGCCTCGGCCACGGGACGGGGACTTCCGGCTCGGGCACGCCGGGTTCCTCCCCCGGCCATGGACACTGGAAGGCAGTCGTGCGGCATCGGTGCTGCTGCCGCCCCTGTTGACCCCGGGAGGACGTTTCCGTATGCCCCCCACCCCGCTTCGCCGCCTGGCCGCCCTCGGCGGCGCCGTCCTCCTCGCTGGCTCCGCCGTCGCCGCCTGCCAGGTGGGGAGCGCCGGGGGCAACGGCTCCGGGGAGGGCACGGACATCTCGGACGCCGCCAGCGAACTGCTCGCCTGGCACGGCGTGACGGTGCAGGCCGGCGTGGACGGCACGGCCGAGGAGGTCTACGACTACCTGCTGCACGCGGGCGGCGGCGAGCAGCCGTCGATGGACGACGCGCGGCGGCTGGCGGACATGGAGCTGACCGCGGTGTTCGCCGACCCGGCGGGCGAGGACGCCGAGCTGCGGGACACCGAGCCGGGCACGGCACTCAACAGCGCGGTCGCAGTCAACTTCGGCGGCGAGGACGTCGCCGGGGTGAAGTCCATAGGGAACGACACCTGGGTCAAGATCAACTGGGAAGGCGTGGTCCGCGGCGTGCTGCACGGCGACGACGCGGCCGTCGAACAGGCGCGCCGGTTCCGGGAAGACGCGAGGCGGCTGCCGGATTCGCTGGGCCTGGCGTCGACGGCGCTCGGCGGCGGCTGGGTCAAGGTCGACCCCGCGCGCTACGACGAGTACGCGGAGGTGCTGACGGAGCACGCCGGGATGCCCGAGGCGCCGGCCGCCGCCGCGGCGGACGCCCTGGCGGACGTGACCGCCCTGCTGTCGCCCCAGGCGCAGTGGAGGTTTCTGGCCGGGCTCGGCGGCCTGGGCAACGCGGGCGTGACCTTGCAGGAGGCCGGGGAGGAGCACGGCGCCCAGGTGGTCGAGGTGGAGCTGCCCGCGGGCGAGGCGTGGCGGGTGATGGAGCCGCTGGCGGCGGCGCTGAACGAGCAGGGCGCGCGGTTCGGGCTGCCGCCGCTGGTGAGCGAGCCGGAGGAGCCGGGCGCCCCGGTCGTGGTGGACGTGCGGATCCGCAACGGCGTGCTGGCCGGACTGACGCTGGATCTGGGCCAGTTCGCCGGGGCCGGCGAGGACGGACGCCAGGCGCCGCCGCTGCCGCTGGACGTGACCCTGACGAGCGGGGCGGCGCTGTCGCTGTCGTCCTCCTCCGGTGAGACGCTCACGCCGGAGGACCTCACCGTGGCGCTGCTGTACCTGGAGGTGCGGGCCGAGGAGCGGCAGGGCGATCCGGGCCGGGCGGACGTGCCGGGGCCGGTCCAGCCGTAGGGCCCCCGCTGCTGGCGCGGAGCGGCATGAGGTGCTGCGCGAGGGCTTCCGCGCGGGCCGTGCGGGCGGTTTCATGAGCGCACTCCAACCGCTTACCCCGCAGGTGTGAGGAGGGGTGCCCATGCGACGCTGCCTCCGTCGTCTGGCGCACGAGATCTGGCAGTCGTTCGTCATCCTCGGTCTCGCGCTCGCCGGGGAGCGCCCCCCGGCACCGCTCTCCCCGCCTCCGAGGGCCCACCCCGAGCGCGTGCCCCGCCCCGGCGTCCCGCCGGCGGACGAGGAGGAGGCCGCCATCGACGCCGCCTTCTGGGAGCAGGTGCGGCCCCTGCTGCCCGCTCCGCGGGCCTCCCGGCGGTAGGCCCGGGGCAGGGGCGCCGCGGCGCGTTATTTCCACGGCGAAAGCCGCGGCGGCGGGAAACCGCACGCGTGCGGCCGCGCGTCTTTCCCGTGAACGGGCGGTGTGCCAAGGGGGTGTCCCGATGCCGGTCCGTATGACGTGGCCTTCGTTCCAGGACCGCTGGCCCGCGCTGTGGACCAGCCACGTCCTTCCGGTGAGCATCGGCGTCTTCACGCTCGCCGAGGCCGGGCTCGTCACCGTGGCCGCGCTCATTCCCTGGCGGCGGTCGGAAGGCGGCGACTGCTCGCCCTCGTGGCTGCCGGAGGAGTCGGCCCGCCGCGCCGAGCCGTGCGCCTGGGTGCGGGAGAGCGAGCCGGTCGCGACCGTCGTCATGATCGCGACGGGGCTGCTGGTGGCGACCGCCGTGCTCATGCAGCTGCGGGCGTGGCGGTCCTCCCGGTCCCCCTGCGGCATCCGGGCCAGCGTCCTCCAGGCGCTCGGCGCGCTGCTGTGCCTGGCGGCGGCGGCCGGCGTCCTCGCGTTCGGGTACGGGCCCTACCCCGCGTAGCGGGTTCCTCGCTCGTCGGCGGCGGGTGACGGGCAGGAACGGACAGTGGCCAAACCGGACGAACGGCAGGCAATCACCCGATAAGAGGTACGTTGGATGGCGTGCCTGAACTGCCCGAGGTCGAGGCGCTGCGCGACGTCCTGGCCGACCGGATCACCGGACGGCCGGTAGCGCAGGTCTGTGTCGTCGCGGGCCGGTTGTCAGTGCCCCTCGTTACTGTCCTGGCCATGGTGACCGCGTCCGCGGAGCGCCAGAACCGACCGCCCACCGCACAGGGGATGACGATGAGTACCACCTCCGCGCGCACGCTCTCCGCTGGCTCGGCCGGCTCCGCTGGTGCCTCGCTCTCCGTCGACGCCGAGCTGGAGACCTACCGCCGCGAGCTGACCGGCTACTGCTACCGCTTGCTCGGCTCGGCGTTCGAGGCGGAGGACGCGGTGCAGGAGACGATGGTGCGGGCCTGGAAGTCGTACGACCGGTTCGAGGGGCGGTCCTCGCTGCGGTCGTGGCTCTACCGCATCGCGACGAACGTGTGCCTGACCATGGCGGACGGCTCCCGGCGGCGGGCGCGGCCGATGGACCTGTCGTCGCCGGCGCCGGCCGGCGCGGAGCCGGGCCCGCCGCTGCCCGAGACCGCCTGGGTCGAGCCGATGCCGGACAGCCGGACGCTGCCCGCGGACCCGGCGGAGCGGGCCGAGACGCGTGACTCGGTGCGGCTCGCGCTGATCGCGGCGCTCCAGCACCTGCCGCCGAAGCAGCGGGCGGTGCTGATCCTTCGGGAGGTGCTCAGCTGGCGGGCGGCCGAGGTCGCCGAGCTGCTGGGCACGACGGTCGCCTCGGTCAACAGCGCGCTCCAGCGGGCACGGGCGACGCTCGCGGCGGCGGGCGTGACGGACGAGCCGCCGTCCGAGCCGCTCACCGAGGAGCACAGGTCGCTGCTCACGCGCTACCTGCGGGCGTTCGAGGCGTACGACATGGACGCGCTGACGTCCCTGCTCCGCGAGGACGCGACGCTGTCAATGCCGCCGTACGGCCTGTGGTTCCGGGGCCCCGGGGACATCAGGGCCTGGATGCTGGGCCCGGGCGCCAAGTGCGAGGGATCCCGGCTCATACCCACCGAAGCGAACGGCTCGCTCGGCTTCGGCCAGTACCGCCGGGCCGCGGACGGTGAGGGCCACACCGCCTGGGGGCTGCACGTCCTCGACGTCAGGGGCGGGAAGATCGCCGGGATCTGCGTCTTCCTAGACACCGCCCGGCTGTTCCCGCTCTTCGGCCTGCCCCCGCGGCTGACGCCCTGACGCCGTCCTCGCCGTGCCCGCCTCGGCCGCGTCGTCCCCCGTGAGGACGCCGTCCAGGCCCAGCCATGTCAGCATCTCCCCCAGCTCCCCGCTGGCGTTGCCGACGCGGAGCGCGCAGCCGAGGCGACCGGCCGTCAGCCGCAGCCGCGCCAGCGCCTCCAGGGCCGCGGGGCCGGGCGGTCCCAGGCCGGCCGCGTCGACGACGACGGTGCGCGCGCCGGTGGCTCGCACGCCGCGGGTGAGCCGGTCGCACAGCCCGGGCACGTCCTGGCCGGCGAGCGGCTCCTGAAAAGCCATCACGAGCACGCTCATGCCCCCGTCACACCTCCCTCGCTGCGCGCGCACTGTCCCGCGCCCGCGCCTGACGTGGGTGAGACTCCCCGCCCGCCGCGGACTCATCGCGGGCGCGCACGCGCCCGCCCCGGCCGGCGGGGCGGGCGGTGAGGGGTGCGGGACGCTCAGTCCGTGGCGATGGCCGCGAGCACGTTCATCCGGCCCGCGCGGAAGGCGGGGACGAGCGCGGCGAGCAGACCGACCACGACCGACCCGGCGAAGACAGCCCCGACCGTGGCCCACGGGATCTCCAGCACGTGGAAACCGGTCCCCTCCAGCACCTGCTGGGCGGTGACGCCCCACGCCAGGCCGAGTCCCAGGCCCAGCAGCGCGCCGAACAGCGCGATGACGACCGACTCCAGCCGGATCACGCGCCGCAGCTGT
>NZ_JAERRL010000019.1 GCF_016741785.1 Streptomyces sp. 7-21 | reverse complement strand
CTATTTCGTGCTGTCTGGAAACGCCGTCACGCTGGGCGGACCTCTCCGGTCGGCCACCCGCGGCCGGCGCCCCGGTCTGGGCGGTGCCGGAGGGGGCCCAGAGCCCAGGAAGCCGTCCAGGAGGTGAGGCAGCCGTGCGGTGCCGCCCCGAGGCGGGGAGATCTGTCGACTTAGCGACGAGATTCGGCCGAGTTTCACGCACCGTGGCGTCGTCGTTGCGGCGGGGCGAGAGGCTGTCCCTCCGTGCCGCTGACGTCGCGTCTCAGCCCGGCCGGCCGCCAGCCCGCCAGCCCGCACGGCCGGCTGACCGTGCCTCAACGCTCCGCCGGGCGCGGTAGATTTCCTGTTCGGACGGCCCTTGCGGTATTGGCGCCCAGGTCACCTGGGTATGCAGTCCTGTGCAGACCGATGCGCGTGAGCTTGTGGTGCCCTCCGGGCTGGCAAGTGGGCAGAGGTTTGCCGTGACGCCGAGTGCTGACGTTGCGCGGTAGCGCGGCTACAGATGGCGCATGTTCGATGTCCTCAAACCACCTTCTCTGTCACCGTAAATGGCTGATTGTAGTGAAATGGTGGTTGGGGCACCTCTTCCCCACTCGCACCACCCGCCCCTAACCTGGAGAGGAGCGCACATGCGAGAGGGAGTCACCGGAGGGGAAGCCGGTGTCCGACATGTGCGGAAGGTCAGGTGTGACATGGCTGCTGGTGAACGGCTTCTAAGCGAGGCCAAGTTCCTGACCGTGGCGGAAGTCGCCGCGGTGATGCGCGTCTCCAAGATGACGGTGTACCGACTGGTGCACGCTGGACATCTGCCTGCGATCCGGGTGGGAAGGTCCTTCCGGGTACCGGAGCAGGCCGTCCACGAGTACCTCCGAGAGTCCTTCGTCGGGGCCGAAAGCGCCTGACGGCAGGACGGATGACAGGGTTAAGGCGCCCTCGGTTCACTCGTCCCACCCGGTGCCCGGTAGTCTGGTGCCATGTAGGTCGTGTGGGCTCGGACGCCCCGCACCGAGTAATCGAAGTAAGCGAGGGTAGTCGTGGGCTCTGTCATCAAGAAGCGGCGGAAGCGGATGGCGAAGAAGAAGCACCGTAAGCTGCTGAAGCGCACTCGCGTCCAGCGCCGCAACAAGAAGTGACTGAGCGGCACTGACCGGCCCTCCCGTCCGCGTGGCGGGAGGGCCGTCGTATCGGTGCCGCATGGGGGTAGCGTGGGGAGGACCGTTCTCGTCACCGGCGCCGCCCGCCAGCTGGGAGGGCGGTTCGCGCGCCACCTCGGGCGGGCGCCCGAGGCGAGCCGCGTCGTGGCCGTGGACACCCGGCGTCCCGCGTCCCCGCTGCGGGGCGCGGAGTTCGTGCGCGCCGACATCCGCGGCCCGGACCTCCTCGGCCTGCTGGTGGAGTACGGCGTGGACACGGTCGTCCACCTGGACGTGCACGGCACCCCGGCGGCGCCGGGTGCCGGACGGGCCGCGGTCAAGGAGAGGAACGTCCTCGGCACGCTGCAACTGCTCGGCGCCTGCCAGCGGCTGCCCGGCCTGCGCCGCGTGGTGGTGCGCTCCAGCACGCGGATCTACGGCGGGTCCGCCCGCGGCCCCGCCGTGTTCGGCGAGGACGCGCCGCCCGCGTCCCCCGCGAGCGGCTTCACCCGGGATCTCGCCGAAATCGAGGAGTACGTCCGCGGTTTCGCCCGCCGCCGGCCCGACGTGGCCGTGACGGTGCTGCGCTTCGCCGACGTGCTCTCGCCCGCCGCGGGCTCGTTCCTCGCCTCCTACTTCCGGCTGCCCGTGCTGCCGACCGTGCTCGGCTACGACCCGCGGCTCCAGGTCGTGCACGAGGACGACGCCCTGGACGTGCTGCTGCGGGCCGTGCGGGAGGAGGGCCCGGGGGCCGTGCCGGACGGCACGTTCAATGTCGCCGCAGCGGGCGTGCTGACGCTCTCGCAGGCGGCCCGGCGGCTGGGGAGGCCGACGGTGCCCGTGCCGGGCCGGCTGGCGCCCTGGCTGGGCTCGGGCCTCGCCGCCCTGCGGCTGCCGGGCGTCTCCGCCGAGCAGCTGCGGTCGCTGACGCACGGGCGGGTGGTGCGGACCGACCGGCTGCGTGAGGTCATGGGCGGGCCGCTGGAGTACACCACGGCCGAGACGTTCGCCGACTTCGCTGCGGCCGTCGGGGCCGGCCCGCTGCCGCCCGAGGCGGTCTCCCGCGCCGTGGACCGTCTCGAGAGGCTGGTGCGCCGTGGCTGACGCCAAGGTCATACCGTTCGAGGATCCGCGCCCGCACGGCCGGGACGGCGGTGGGGATGGCGGTGGGGACAGCCAGGGCTTGCCGCGGCAGCGGGCGGTACGGCCCGGGGCGCCGCAGCCGACGGGGCGGGGCGGGCCCGCGCCCCGCGAGGACGAAGGGCTGGACCAGGCCCTGGCGCGCGTCCTGGCGTTCCTGCGGCGGCGTCTCACCGGCGAGTACGACGTCGACGACTTCGGCTACGACCCCGAGCTGACCGACGAGGTGCTGCTGCGGCTGCTGCGGCCGGTCTTCGAGAAGTACTTCCGGGTCGAGGTGCGCGGCATCGACAACATACCGGCGACGGGCGGTGCGCTGATCGTCGCGAACCACTCGGGGACGCTGCCGTGGGACGCGCTGATGCTCCAGGTCGCGGTGCGGGACCGGCACCCGGCCCGCCGCCATCTGCGCATGCTGGCCGCCGACCTGGTGTTCCGGCTGCCGGTCGTGGGCGAGCTGGCGCGCAAGGCGGGGCACACGCTGGCGTGCGCGCAGGACGCGCGGGAGCTGCTGGAGCGCGGCGAACTCGTCGGCGTCATGCCGGAGGGCTTCAAGGGCATCGGGAAGCCGTTCTCGCAGCGGTACCGGCTTCAGCGCTTCGGGCGCGGTGGCTTCGTGGCGACGGCGCTGCGGGCGGGCGTGCCGATCGTGCCGTGCTCGATCGTGGGGGCGGAGGAGATCTACCCGATGATCGCCAACTCGCGGGTGCTGGCGCGGCTGCTGGGGCTGCCGTACTTCCCGATCACGCCGACGTTCCCGCTGCTGGGGGCGCTGGGGGCGGTGCCGCTGCCGACCAAGTGGACGATCGAGTTCGCTGAGCCCGTCGAGACGGCGGGGCAGCCGCCGGAGGCGGCGGAAGACCCCGTGCTGATGTTCCAGCTCACCGACCAGGTGCGGGAGACCATCCAGCACACGCTGTACAAGCTGCTGGTCTCCCGCCGGTCGGTCTTCTTTTAAACGACCCGCAGCGAAGGCGGCCGCCCGGCCCGGGGCCGGGCGGCGGTCACTGGTCCGTGCCGGAGCCGTCGAGCCCGAGGCCGGGGAGCAGCTCCTCGACGAGGGGCGGGATGGTGATCTCCGGCTGGGGGAGCGAGGTCCCCGGCGGGGCCGTCTCCGCGTCGGCGGCGCCGCCGGACGGCTGGTCGCTCGCCGGGGGGTCGAGCAGCCCGGTGCCGCCGAGCAGGCCCTCGTCGTCCTCGCTGGGTGCGGGGCTGGCCGGGCCGGGGGCCGTGCCGCTCGGGGCTTGCGGCTGGTCCTCGTCCGGCGAGGCCGGCTCGGCGGGCTCGGGGCTGTCGCCCGGGGTCCGGGGGCGCTCGCCAGCCGTGTCGTCCGACGAGGCGGACGTGCGCGGCTCGGTGGGCAGCAGTGGCGCGAGCGGGGCGATCTCGTCCTCTATGGCGTCGAAGACCTCGGTCACCTGGGCGCCGACGTCGACCAGCTCCGGCGGCAGCTGGTCGCGCAGCCGCGACCAGGCCTCGCGGTGGTTGACAGAGAAGACCGAGAGCGACTCCAGCGGTGCCATGGAGCCGTCCGCCTCGTGCGCCTGGGTAAGCAGGCGGTGCCCCTCGGCGGCGTCGTCCCGCATGCTCGCCAGGGCGGCGCGGATGTCGTCGAGGTCTTCCTCGGCGAGCTGGCCCGACCTGCCGCGTTCCATGAGGCGGCGGGCCTCGTTGAGCCGCGTGGCGGCGTGGTCGAGGTAGAGCCTGCCCCGGTCGGCGTCACCGCTGGCGAAGTCGAGGCGCAGGTCCTCCATGCCTCGCTTGATGCCGTAGAGGGTGTCGCCGGGCAGGGCGTCGGAGCTGGCGGCGGCGATGCCGCCGAGCGCACCGGCCGCCACGCCCACGGTCAGGCCGCTCGCGGCGAGGCCCTTGCTCAGGCGGGACCGGGGCCGCAGCCGGTTGAGCGCGTTCGCCGGGGTGGCGCGGTGTGCCCCCCGGCCGGGTCTGTGCCGCCGCTGCTCGGGCACCCGCAGGGCGCCGGGAGCGGCGGCCTCCATGGCGGCGACGAGCCGTGCGCGCTGCTCGGCCTTGGCGTCCGCGCTGAGCGACGGCCGGGGCAGGGCGGCCAGGCGGCGCGCCACCGCGGCCAGGGCCGCCTGACCGCCCTCGGCCGCCGCGGCGCTGGACCCGGCGGCGGGTGCGGCCGGGGCGGCCGCACCCGCCGGGGTGGCCGTGGTGTCCGCGGTGTCCGCCTCTTCCCCGCCGGGCACGCCAGGCCGCTGCTCCTCCAGCCGGGTGTCGTCGAGGAGCTGGGCGAAGGCGTTGGCCCGGCGGCTCGTGGGCACGGATCCGATCACGGGCGGCACCTCCTCTCATCAGCACGATGGACTTCCCGGTACGGACCGCTGGTTTCCGATCCTGGCCGCTCTTCATGCGGATGAGTGAGGAGACGACCGGGCTCTTGACCGTAGGAAGCCTGCGACCTCGACAACGAGTGGGCAGGCACTCGGGTTACGGCTGGCTGATTATGTGACTGATTTGCGGCGGTCGCGTGCGGACGGTCACCGGGCGTCGTCCGGGAGGAGACGGGCCAGGGTGCGCACGGCGCGGTACTGGAGCGTCTTGATCGCGCCCTCGTTCTTGCCCATCACGCGGGCCGTCTCCGCCACGGACAGCCCCTGGAGGAACCGGAGCGTGACGCATTCCTGCTGCTGGGGGTTGAGCTTGCGGACGGCTTCCAGGAGGGCGGAATTGGCCAGGGATTCCAGCACGGACTCCTCCGGGCTCCGCTCGACCTCGTTGGCGTCCAGCATCTCCCCGGTGGTGACCTCAAGACGGAAGCGGCTCGACTTGAAGTGATCGGCGACCAGGTTGCGGGCGATGGTGACCAGCCATGCCCCGAAGTCCCGGCCCTGCCAGGTGAACGTGCCGATGCGGCGGAGCGCCCGCAGGAAGGTCTCGCTGGTGAGGTCCTCGGCCGTGGCCCGGCCGCCGACCCGGTAGTAGATGTACCGGTAGACGGTGTCGGAGTAGTGGTCGTACAGGCGGCCGAATGCCTCGGCTTCTCCGCTCTGGGCGCGCTCGACGAGGTCCATCATGCGGCGGCTGTCGCTGGTGGCGGACGACGACGAGCGGGCGGCGGAGGACCCGGCGGCGCCGGAGCGGGCTCGTCTGCCCACCGCCGAGCCACGCGTGGTGGTGCCGTCGGCGAGGGTGTAGGCAGGGGCTGCGGGGACAGGTGCGGCGAGGGTGGGGGCTGCGGCGTACGCGGTGGGGACGAGGGTGCGCAGGCCGTCGGAGACGGTCGTGCGCAGCGTAGCCAGGCCCGAGGCGTCAACCCCGACGTGTGGGTACACGGGACTCCCAGAGGCAGAGCTTCCAACACGTGCAGTGGCGGGCCCTTCGTCCGTCACCTGGCTGGAGACGGGGGGACCGTGAATCGCGTCTGAGGAGAATAACGCTTCGTGCTGAGAGTGCTACGCGTAGTTGCGGAAATTGCCGATTCGGTTTGATCGGTTACGCGTTGTGTTCGTCGCGCCAGGCTTACGCCAGGGGGTAAGCGATCGCCAAGCGATCGGATATGTCTATGTTTTGACCGAGTGGCGTCGGAAGGGCTCTGACGAGGCGCGGCGCGTCTGAGTGACGCCTCGGTGGGGTAACGGATGCTGAATGGTCAGCGGCGGCGGCGGTGCAGCGCCAGGGCGGCCGCGGCGCCGCCGACGAGGGCCCCGGCCCCGGCAGCGGCGGGAACCCCGATGCGGGCCGCCCGCCGGCCGGTGCGGTAGTCGCGCAGCCGCCAGCCGTGCTTCTTGGCGTGCGCCCGCAGCGCAGAGTCGGGATTGATCGCGTACGGGTAGCCGACCAGCGACAGCATCGGGATGTCATTGGCCGAGTCGCTGTAGGCGGCGCACAGCGACAGATCCAGCCCCTCGGCCTCCGCCAGCGCGCGCACCGCGACCGCCTTGGCCGGGCCGTGCAGCACCTCGCCCACCAGGCGGCCGGTGTACACGCCGTCGACCGACTCGGCGACCGTGCCCAGGGCGCCGGTCAGCCCCAGCCGGCGGGCGATGATCGTCGCCATCTCCACCGGGGCGGCCGTCACCAGCCACACCCGCTGCCCGGCGTCCAGGTGCGCCTGGGCGAGCGCGCGGGTGCCCGGCCAGATGCGCTTGGCGAGGTACTCGTCGTAGATCTCCTCGCCCATGGCCATCAGCTCGCTGACCCGGTGGCCCCGCACGATCGACAGGGCGCTGTCGCGCACCTCGTGCATGTGGCCGCGGTGTTCAACGCCCGCGAGGCGGAAGTACGCCTGCTGCCAGGCGAAGCGTGCCAGCTCCCGCTTGCTGAAGAACTTCCGCTTGTACAGTCCGCGCCCGAAGTGGAACAGGGCGGCGCCCTGCATCACCGTGTTGTCCAGATCGAAGAACGCGGCCGCCCTGGGCTCGCCGGGCGCCGGGAACTCCGGCTCCGGCTCGGCCTGCTGCCGCGCCGCCTCGGCGCTGGCACGGCCCGCCAGCTCCTGCTCGGGAGCCGCCGCCGCGGCGCGTCCGCGCCGGGTGAGGCGGCCCAGGCGGGAGCCCGCCGCGAGCGGATTTCTGGCGCTTGCCATGGCGTCGAGCATAGTCACGGGTGTGGACAAGCGGTTGCGCGGGCATGTCCCCGCGATGGCCGTGCGCGGCACAATGAGGGCTATGAGACCGCTGACGCGTCTGGCCCGCCGCGGCAAGAAGCCCTCCGAGCGACTGGTGACCCTGATCGGCAAGCCCGGCTGTCATCTGTGCGATGACGCCAGGGCGGTCGTCCGTGAGGTGTGCGAGCGGACGGGCGCGTCCTTCGAGGAGAAGGACATCACCCAGGACGAGGAGCTGTTCCGGGCGTATGCCGAGCAGATCCCGGTGGTGCTCGTCGACGGCGAGCAGCACGATTTCTGGCGGGTCGACCGGGGGCGGCTTCTGCGCGCTTTGGGGGCGTGAGCAGGTTTCGATTACCATTCGAGTCGTTTTGCCGCGCAGAGGTGGGAACGTAAGGAGTGTGGCCGGGTGTCCTCGTGGGCGAATGTGGCACCGGTCACTGTGGCCGGACAAAGCGGACAGTATCTTTGTGCACGCGTTCACAAAGACATAGCCTGGGCGGGACAGAGCGGTCGCGGCGCACGGATCTGGCGCCGCGTGGCGCACGGCCGCTCTCCACTTGGCTCGACCGGCAGGAGCACCGTGGCAACTGGCCGAAACCACCGACCGGCGACCCGTAGCCGGGGAATTCCCGAGGCGACTGTCGCCCGGCTTCCGCTGTACCTGCGGGCGCTCACGGCGCTGTCGGAACGCTCGGTCCCCACAGTTTCCTCGGAGGAACTGGCCAGCGCCGCGGGCGTGAACTCCGCGAAGCTCCGCAAGGACTTCTCCTACCTGGGGAGCTACGGCACCCGGGGCGTCGGTTACGACGTCGAGTATCTCGTGTACCAGATCTCGCGTGAACTCGGGCTCACCCAGGACTGGCCCGTGGTGATCGTCGGCATCGGTAACCTCGGCGCCGCGCTCGCGAACTACGGCGGCTTCGCCTCCCGGGGCTTCCGCGTCGCCGCGCTGATCGACGCCGACGCGAGCATGACCGGCAAGCAGGTCGCGGGGATCGCGGTGCAGCACGTGGACGACCTGGAGACCATCATCCGCGAGAACGACGTGTCCATCGGTGTGATCACGACGCCGGGCGGCGCGGCCCAGCAGGTCTGCGACCGGCTCGTCGCCGCCGGGGTCACGTCCATCCTGAACTTCGCCCCGACCGTGCTGTCGGTGCCTGAGGGCGTCGACGTGCGCAAGGTCGACCTGTCGATCGAACTCCAGATCCTGGCGTTCCACGAGCAGCGCAAGGCGGCCGACGCGCTGGCCCGCGGGGTGGCGGAAGGCGCGCCGGGCGATGGCCCGGGCAAGGGCCGCGGCGTCGCCGGGGCGCGGGAGTCCTCCGCCCCGACGTCTGCGTCTTCTGCGTCGCCGTCTTCGTCGTCGTCTTCGTCTTCATCTTCATCGTCGTCGTCTGCGTCGAGGCCGCCCTCGTCGTCGAAGAGCGGCGAGGACGGTCCGGAAGACGGTGTCCCGGCGGTGATGCCCGCATGACTCTTCTCGTTGTCGGCGTGAGTCACCGCAGCGCGCCGGTCAGCCTGCTGGAGCGCGTCGCGCTGCCGCCCGAGGGGCGCGCCGCGCTCCTGCATGACGCTGTCGCGTCCGGGCCGGTGACCGCCGCCGCCGTGCTGTCCACGTGCAACCGCACCGAGCTGTACGCGGACGCCGAGTCGTTCCACGACGGCCTGGCCGCGCTGTCCGGGCTGCTGACCGCGCGCACCGGCGTCGCCCGCGAGGAGCTGGCGCCGTACCTGTACGCGCACGCCGGGGAGCGTGCCGCCGAGCACCTGTTCAATGTCGCCTGCGGCCTGGACTCGATGGTCGTGGGCGAGGGCCAGATCCTCGGCCAGGTCAAGGAGGCGCTGGCGCTGGCGCAGGACGAGCAGACGGCGGGGCGGCTGCTGAACGAGCTGTTCCAGCAGGCGCTGCGCGTCGGCAAGCGGGCGCACAGCGAGACCGGCATCGACCGGGCCGGGCAGTCGCTGGTCACCTTCGGTCTGGAGCGGCTCGCCGCGCGGATGCGCGACGGCGGCGCCGCTGACGCGCCGGGCGCCGGATGGCTGCGCGGTAAGCGCGCGCTGGTCATCGGGGCCGGTTCGATGTCGTCGCTGGCCGCGTCGGTGCTTGCCAGGGCCGGTGTGGCCGAACTGGTGATCGCTAACCGGACGCTGGAGCGCGCGGAGCGGCTCGCGACGGCGCTCGACGGCTCGGGCGAGGCGGCCGCGCCCCGCGCCCGCGCCGTGCCGATCAACGCGATCTCCGTCGCCGCCGAGCTGGCGCTGGCCGATGTCGTGCTGTCCTGCACCGGCTCGCCCGGCGTGATGCTGGGCGCGGACGCCGTCGCTTCCGCGTTGCGGGAGCGCGCGAGCCTGGGCCGCAGGCCCCGGCCGCTGGCCATGCTCGACCTGGCCATGCCGCGCGATGTGGACGCGGCCGTGCATGGCCTGTCCGGCGTGCGGCTGGTAGATATCGAGTCGCTCGCCGAGGCGTCGGCCGACGCGCCGATGGCGGCGGACGTGGAGGCGGTGCGGCAGATCGTGGCCGAGGAGGTCGCGGTCTTCGAGGCGGCCCAGCAGGCCGCGCAGATCGCGCCGACCGTCGTCGCGCTGCGCTCGATGGCCTCGGAGGTCGTCGCGAGCGAGCTGGCGCGGCTGCACGGCAGGCTGCCGGACCTGGGCGAGCGGGAGCGCGCGGAGATCACGCGCACCGTGCGGCGGGTGGTGGACAAGCTGCTGCACGCGCCGACCGTCCGGGTCAAGGAGCTGGCGGGGGAGCCGGGCGGGGCCGACTACGCGGCGGCGCTGCGTGAGCTGTTCGACCTGGACGCGCGCTCCGGGCCGGCGCCCGCGGCCTCCGCCGCGGCGCCCTCGCCCCGGCGGTCCGAACCGGGTACGGCCAGCACGGCTACCGCGGCCAGCACGGCCAGTACGACAACCAGTACAGCTACGACGACCAGTACCACCACGGCGGCCCCGGCCGCCCCCCGCACGTCGGAACAGGAGTCCTCATGAACGCCCCGCGCCCCCTGCGTCTTGGAACCCGGCGCAGTCAGCTCGCGGTGGCGCAGTCCTCGGGCGTCGCGGAGCAGGTGAGGCGGCTGACCGGCCGCGAGGTCGAGCTGGTCGAGATCACCACCTACGGCGACGTCTCCCGTGAGGAGCTGGCGCGCATCGGCGGCACTGGCGTGTTCGTCTCCGCGCTGCGCGACGCCCTGCTCGCCGGGGAGATCGACTTCGCCGTCCACTCGCTGAAGGACCTGCCGACCCAGCAGCCACCGAATCTGACGCTTGCCGCCGTGCCGCGCCGCGCCGACGTGCGCGACGCGCTCATCGCGCGCGGCGGCGTGACGTTCGAACGCCTGGCGACCGCGCCGGGGCGCGCCCGCGTGGGCACCGGTTCGCCGCGCCGCATGGCGCAGCTGAACGCCTGGGCGCGCGCTCTTGGTTGCGAGATCGACACGGTCCCGATCCGGGGGAATGTTGACACCCGGATCGGGTACGTGCGTGCTGGCGAGCTTGACGCTGTCGTGCTCGCCTCAGCCGGGCTGCACCGAATCGGGCGGGAAGCGGAGGTGTCCGAGTTCCTGCCGCCCGACCTCGTTCTGCCCGCCCCCGGCCAGGGGGCACTGGCGGTCGAGTGCGCCGCACACGCGCGTGACCTCGCCGCCCAGCTCGCCGGGCTCGACGACCCGCACACCCGGGTCGCCGTGACCGCCGAGCGAACCCTGCTCGCCGCGCTGGAGGCCGGTTGCAGCGCACCTGTCGGTGCCGTGGCCGACCTGCTCGACGACGGGCAGGGTGCCACCGAATTGCGCCTGCGCGGCGTCGTCGGCACCACCGACGGCGCCACGCTGGTGCAGCTGTCCACCACCGGCCACGTTCCGGCGTCACTCCGGGAGGCGCTGGCCCAGGCGGAGCACCTGGGCCGCACGCTCGCGGAGGAGATGCTCGCTAAGGGCGCGGCCGGTCTGATGGGGGAGCGAGCACTTTGAGCCCCACCACCGCACGCACAACGCGCGCCCGTCCCGCGGGCGCGACAGCTGGCACCGCCGGACACGTCACCTTCCTCGGCGCCGGACCCGGAGACCCCGGCCTGCTGACCTTGCGCGCCGTCCAGGCTTTGGGGCAGGCCGACGTCCTGGTCGCCGACCAGGAGGTCTACGACGTGGTGCGCGAGCACCTGCGTCCCGGCACGGTGACCCCCTTGCAGCGCGCTCACGACGAGCACGACGAGGGGGACGGGGAGTCGTCCGCCGGATCCGACGACCCAGCAGATCTTGTCATGCGGGCCGCGCGCGGCGGCAAGCGGGTGGTCCGTGCCGTCGCTGGTGACCCTGGGATGGACACGGACGCCACCGCCGACATGCTGGCGCTGGCCGCCGAGGGCATCACGTTCGAGGTGGTGCCCGGTGTCGCGCAGGCCGTCGGCGTCGCCGCCTATGCGGGCGTGCCGCTGCGCGACTCCGAGGGTGCCGACGTGCGGTTCGTCGACGCCGCCACGGCCGACGAGCGCTGCTGGACGGAGATCGGGGCGAGCGACGCGACCGTCGTCATGTCCCTGAAGCTGGAGGACACCGCCGCGACGGCCTCCCGCCTGGTCGCCAGCGGGCGCAAGCCGGACACGCCGGTGTCGGTGACCATCAGCGGCACCACGACGCGGCAGCGGACCTGGTCCGCGACGCTCGGCACGATCGAGCGGACCCTGAAGTCCGCCAAGGTGCTGCCGACGCCGGACGCCGCCAAGCCGGCGATAGCGGTCGTCGGCGAGCGCAGCGCGCCCGCGCACCGGGAACAGCTGGCGTGGTTCGAGTCCAAGCCGCTGTTCGGCTGGAAGGTGCTGGTGCCGCGCACCAAGGAGCAGGCCGCGTCGCTGTCGGAGCAGCTGCGCTCCTACGGCGCGGTGCCGAGTGAGGTGCCGACGATCGCGGTCGAGCCGCCGCGCACGCCGCAGCAGATGGACCGGGCCGTCAAGGGCCTGGTGACCGGCAGGTACGAGTGGATTGCGTTCACCTCGGTCAACGCGGTGAAGGCGATCCGGGAGAAGTTCGAGGAGTACGGCCTCGACGCGCGGGCGTTCGCCGGGATCAAGGTGGCCGCCGTCGGGGAGCAGACCGCCAAGGCGCTGGTGGCGTTCGGCGTGCGGCCCGACCTGGTGCCGAGCGGCGAGCAGTCGGCCGCCGGGCTGCTGGCGGACTGGCCGCCGTACGACCCGGTCTTCGACCCGATCGACCGGGTGTTCCTGCCGCGCGCCGACATCGCCACGGAGACGCTGTCCGCCGGCCTGGTCGAGCTGGGCTGGGAGGTGGACGACGTGACCGCGTACCGGACGGTGCGGGCCTCGCCGCCGCCGGCCGCGACGCGGGAGGCCATCAAGGGCGGCGGCTTCGACGCCGTGCTGTTCACCTCCTCGTCCACGGTGCGGAACCTCGTCGGCATCGCCGGCAAGCCGCACCACGTGACGGTGATCGCCTGCATCGGCCCGGCGACCGCGCGGACTGCTGAGGAGCACGGGCTGCGCGTGGACGTGATGGCGCCGGAGCCGTCGGTGCACCGGCTGGCCGAGGCGCTGGCGCAGTTCGGCGCCGAGCGGCGGGCCGCGGCGCTGGAGGCGGGCGAGGTGCTGAAGCGGCCCAGCGAGAAGCGGGCCCAGCGCAGGAGGGCACGGACGACGTCATGACCGAGGGGCGGCTGGGCGGCGGCGTGCCGCCCTTCCCCGCGGCGCGGCCGCGGCGGCTGCGGACGACGGCGGCGATGCGGCGCATGGTCGCGGAGCACCGGCTGCACCCGGCGGACCTGGTGCTGCCCGCGTTCGTGCGGGAGGGCATCAGCGAGCCGGTGCCGCTGGGGTCCATGCCGGGCGTGGTGCAGCACACGCTGGACTCGGTGCGCGCGGCCGCCGCCGAGGCGGCCGAGGCCGGGGTCGCGGGCATCATGCTGTTCGGCGTGCCCGAGGAGGAGAAGAAGGACGGTGCCGGCACGCCCGGCACCGATCCGGACGGCATCCTGCAGCGGGCGCTGCGCGCGGTGCGGGCCGAGACCGGCGACGCGCTGGTGGTGATGTCGGACGTGTGCCTGGACGAGGTCACCGACCACGGCCACTGCGGGGTGCTGGACGCCGAGGGCCGCGTGGACAACGACGCGACGCTGGAGCGGTACGCGGAGATGGCCGTGGTCCAGGCCGAGGCCGGGGCGCACGTGCTGGCGCCCAGCGGCATGATGGACGGCCAGGTGGCGCGGATCCGGCGGGCGCTGGAGGAGGCGGGCCACCGGGACACGGCGGTGCTGGCGTACACCGCGAAGTACGCGTCGGCGTTCTACGGCCCGTTCCGCGAGGCGGTGAACTCCTCGCTGCGCGGCGACCGCAAGACGTACCAGCAGGACCCGCCGAACGCGCGGGAGGCGCTGCGGGAGCTGGCGCTCGACCTGGCCGAGGGCGCCGACATGGTGATGGTCAAGCCGGGGCTGCCGTACCTGGACGTGCTGCGGTCGGTGGCGGACGCGTCGGACGTGCCGGTGGCCGCGTACCAGATCTCCGGCGAGTACGCGATGGTCGAGGCCGCCGCCGAGCGCGGCTGGATCGAGCGGGAGCGGGCCATCGACGAGACGCTGCTGGCATTCAAGCGGGCCGGGGCCGACCTGGTGCTGACGTACTGGGCGACCGAGGTGGCCCAGCGGCTGCGGCGGGCGTGAGCGCCGGGTGACCACCCTCCGCTCGGTCGCCCTGTTCGCGCTGGCGGCGCTCTGCGAGATCGGCGGGGCGTGGCTGGTGTGGCAGGGGGTGCGGGAGCACCGGGGCTGGGCGTGGATGGGCGCCGGGGTGCTGGCGCTCGGGGTGTACGGCTTCGTGGCGACGCTCCAGCCGGACTCGCACTTCGGGCGGGTGCTCGCGGCGTACGGCGGGGTGTTCGTCGCCGGGTCGCTGGTCTGGGCGATGGCGCTCGACGGGTTCCGCCCGGACCGGTGGGACGTGCTGGGGGCGCTGATCTGCCTGGCGGGCGTCGCCGTCATCATGTACGTGCCGCGCTGAACGAGCGTGGGAAGGTACGTACAGCCGCGGGACAAGCGTCAAGATTCGCTGAGACGGCGCCAACACAGCGCCCGACAGCGCCGAGACGAAGGAGTACGCCATGACCACGCCTGTCGCCGTCGTCACGGGAGCGAGCAGCGGCATCGGTGCCGCCACCGCCCGGAAGCTGGCCGAGGCCGGGTACCGGGTGGTGCTGGCGGCGCGCCGCGCGGAGCGGATCGGGGCGCTGGCCGAGGAGCTGAAGCGCGCCGGGCACGAGGCGGAGCCGGCGGTGCTGGACGTCACGGACCGGGCGGCCGTGGACGCGTTCGCGGCGGGGCTCGACCGCTGCGACGTGCTGGTGAACAACGCGGGCGGTGCCCTGGGCCTGGACCCGGTGGCCTCCGGGGATCCGGAGGAGTGGCGCCGGATGTACGACGTGAACGTGCTGGGCGTGCTGCACATGACGCAGGCGCTGCTGCCCGCGCTGATCGCCTCGGGCGCCGGGACGGTCCTGGTGGTCTCCTCGACCGCCGGGCACGGCACGTACGAGGGCGGCGCCGGGTACGTGGCGGCCAAGCACGGGGCGCACGTGCTGGCCGAGACGCTGCGGCAGGAGATCGTCGGCAACCCGGTGCGGGTCATCGAGATCGCGCCCGGCATGGTGAAGACCGAGGAGTTCTCGCTGGTCCGCTTCCGCGGCGACAAGGAGCGGGCCGACAAGGTCTACGAGGGCGTGGAGCGGCCGCTGACCGCCGAGGACGTGGCGGAGACCATCACCTGGGCGGTGACGCGGCCGCCGCACGTCAACGTGGACCTGCTGGTGCTGCGCCCCCGGGAGCAGGCGTCGAACACCAAGGTCCACCGGGGGCCCGTGCCCGGTGCTGCGGACCGGTAGCCCGCGCGAGGCGGGCCTGCGGGAAGAGCACGTGGCCCGCCTGGTGCCGGTAGCCGAGGAGCGGCTGGGGCGCGACTACCCCGGCTTCGTGCTGCTGGCGGCGCGGGACGGCGTGATCGTGACGCACGCGGCGCGCGGCTGGGCCGTGCGCTGGCGTGGGGAGCGCGTGCCCATGCGCCCGGACACGGTCTTTGACATCGCGTCGCTGACGAAGCTGTTCACGGCGGTGGTGGTGGCGCGGCTGGCCGAGCGGGGCGTGCTGGACCTCGACGCGCCGGTGGGGCGCTACCTGCCGGGCTTCCGGCCGGTGGTGCCGGTGTGGCGGCTGCTGACGCACACGGCCGGGCTGCCGCCGTGGGCGGACCTGGGGCCGTATCCGGACAACGCGGCGCGGCTCGCGGCGATCGGCGAGGCGGACCTGGCGTACCCGCCGGGCACCGGCTACGCCTACTCCGACCTGGGCCTGATCGCGGCCGGCGCGGTCGCCGAGGCGGCGGCGGGCCGGCCGCTGGACGAGCTGGTCGCGGCGCACGTGACGCGGCCGCTGGGCCTGGCCGACACCGGTTTCACGCCACCGCCCGCGCTGCTGCCGCGGATCGCCGCGACCGAGTACCAGCCGGGGACGGGGCGCGGCCTGGTGCGCGGCGAGGTGCACGACGAGAACGCGTACTACCTGGGCGGGGTGGCGGGCCATGCCGGGATCTTCTCCACCGCCGCCGACCTGGCCGCGCTGGCGCAGGCGATGCTCAACGGCGGCCGGCTGGGTGAGCGGCGGCTGCTGAGCGAGGAGTGGACGCGGCGCGTGCTGACCAACCACAACGCCGGGCTGGGCCCGGCGGCGGCGCGCGGGCTGGGCTGGCAGCTGGACCAGCCGTGGTACATGGACGCGCTGGCCTCGCCCGGTTCGTTCGGCCACACCGGCTTCACCGGCACCAGCCTGGTGGCCGATCCGCGCACGGGCAGCCTGCTGGTGCTGCTGACCAACCGGGTCCACCCGTCGCGGGAGCGGGGCACGGACAGCGCCTACCGCCGTGCCCCGGCCCGCGTGCTGGCGCGCGCCGCCGGCCTGCCGGTGCCGCGCGGGGAGGACCCCTAGAGGCGCTCCGGCGTCTCGATGCCGAGCAGCGCCATGCCCTGGCGCAGCGTGCGGGCGGTCAGCTCGCACAGGAACAGCCGGTTGGCGACGGTGTCCGGGTCGTCGGCGCTGAGCACCGGGCAGTGCTCGTAGAACGCGCTGTACTGCGTGGCCAGCCCGTAGAGGTAGGCGGCCAGCTTGTGCGGCTCGTACGTCTCGGCGACCGCGTCGAGGGTCTCGGCGAAGGCGTCCAGGTGCAGCCCCAGGGCCCGCTCGGCGGGCTCGAGCGCCAGGCCGGGCCGGGCCTCGGCGCGCGCCGACTCGGGGGCGCGCCGCAGGATCGACTGGATCCGGGCGTAGGCGTACTGGAGGTACACGCTGGTGTCGCCGTTGAGCGAGACCATGCGGTCCAGGTCGAAGACGTAGTCGCGGGAGCGGGAGGTGGACAGGTCGGCGTACTTCACGGCGCCGATGCCGACCTGCTCGGCGCGCTCGGCGACCTCGGCGTCGCTGAGGTCCGGCGCCTTCTCCCGCACCACGGCGGCGGCGCGCTCGACGGCCTCGTCCAGCAGGTCCATCAGCCGCACGACCTCGCCGGAGCGGGTCTTGAACGGCTTGCCGTCGGTGCCGAGCACGGTGCCGAACGGCAGGTGGTGCGCGGCGCCTTCGGGCAGCCAGCCGGCGCGGCGGGCGGTCTCGAAGACCATCTTGAAGTGCAGCGCCTGCCGGGCGTCCACGACGTACAGCATGGTGTCGGCGCGCAGGGTGCCGATGCGGTTGCGGACGGCGGCCAGGTCGGTGGCGGCGTAGCCGAAGCCGCCGTCGGCCTTCTGCACGATCAGCGGCACGGGCTTGCCGTCGGGGCCCTTGACGTCGTCGAAGAACACGCACAGCGCGCCCTCGGAGCGGACGGCGACGCCGGAGTCCTCCAGCTCCTTGGCCAGCGTGGGCAGGTCGTCGTTGTAGGCGGACTCGCCGACGAGGTCATCGTCGTTCAGCAGCACGCCCAGGCGCCGGTAGACGGCGTTGAAGTAGATCTTGGACTCGTCGACGATGCGCTGCCAGTGCGCGCGGGTCTCGGGGTCGCCCGCCTGGAGCTCGACGACGCGGCGCCGGGCGCGGTTCTTGAACTCCTCGTCGGAGTCGAACAGGGCGCGGGAGTCCCGGTACAGCCGCATCAGGCGGGACATCGCGGCGTTGCCGCTCTGCTTGCCGGTGCCGGTGCTGTCCTGCTCGCTGTCCTGCTCGTGGTCCAGCTCGTGCGGGTGCTCGATCAGGTACTGGATGAGCATGCCGAACTGGGTGCCCCAGTCGCCGATGTGGTTGCGCCGGATCACCGTCTCGCCGCGGAATTCCATGATCCGCACGAGTGCGTCACCGATGACCGTGGACCGCAGGTGGCCGACGTGCATCTCCTTGGCGACGTTCGGCTGCGAGTACTCGATGATCATCCGCCGGGGCTCGGCGGTGACGGGCACGCCGAGGCGGTCGTCGGCGGCGCGGGCGGCCAGGGTGGTGAGGATCGCCTCGTCGGTGACGTTGATGTTGAGGAAGCCGGGGCCGGAGACCTCGATGTCCCGGATAAGGTCCCCGGTGGTGACGGCCGCGGCGACCTCGGCGGCGAGTTCCCTGGGGTTGCCGCGCAGCCGCTTGGCCAGCGCCAGCATGCCGTTGGCCTGGAGGTCCGCCCGGTCGCTTCGTCGCAGCAGCGGGTCGGCGCCGGCGGCGTCGGGCCGGGCCGCCGCGAGGGCGTCGGCGAGGCGCTGGTTGACTGCTGCGGTGAGGGACGGAACGGGACTCATGCCTGGCAGTATCCCACGCGTGTGCCCTGCGCCCCCGGGCGTCCCGCCCCCCGTTGCCCGGGTGGGAGAATGGGCGCACCACAGGCAGGAACACTGAAGGAGACGTGGCTCACCGTGGCCCAGACCACCCCGGAGACCGACTGGGTCTCCCGACTCGCGGACGAGGTCATCGCCGAGGCGGAGCGCCGCGCGCCGGGCAAACCCGTGGTCTGTGCCTCGGGTGTGAGCCCGTCCGGGCCGATCCACCTGGGGAACCTGCGGGAGATCATGGTCCCGCACCTGGTGGCCGACGAGATCAAGCGGCGCGGCATCGACTGCGTGCACCTCTTGTCCTGGGACGACTACGACCGGTTCCGCAAGGTGCCGGCGGGCGTGGACGGCGTGGACGAGTCGTGGCGCGAGCACGTCGGCAAGCCGCTGACGTCCGTGCCCGCCCCGCCCGGCTCGCCGCACGCCAACTGGGCGGAGCACTTCAAGGCTCCGATGCTGGCCGCCCTGGCGGAGCTGGGTGTCGAGGTGCGGGCCATCAGCCAGACCGCGCAGTACACCGCGGGCGCCTACCGCGACCAGATCCTGTTCGCGATGCGGGAGCGGCGGCGCATCGACGAGGTGCTCGCCCGTTACCGCACCAAGCAGAAGGAAGCGGCGCCGAAGCCGGAGGACGCCGCCGACGAGGCGGAGCGGCAGGCGCTGGAGGGTTCCGGCGCGGCCGGTGAGGACGACGGCAGCGGCGGCAGCGGCGAGTACTACCCGTACAAGCCGTACTGCACCTCCTGCGAGCGGGACACCACGACGGTGACGTCGTACGACGACGACACCACCGAGCTGCGGTACACCTGCGCCTCGTGCGGGCACGCCGAGACGGTGCGGCTGTCGGAGTTCCACCACGGCAAGCTGGTGTGGAAGGTCGACTGGCCGATGCGCTGGGTGTACGAGGGCGTGGTGTTCGAGCCGGCCGGTGTCGACCACCACTCGCCGGGGTCGTCGTGGGTCGTCGGCGGGCAGCTGGTGTCGGAGATCTTCGGCGGCGAGCGGCCGATCGGGCCGATGTACGCGTTCGTCGGCATCAGCGGGATGTCGAAGATGTCCAGTTCCAAGGGCCGGGTGCCGATCGCGGCGGACGCGCTGGAGATCATGGAGGCGCCGCTGCTGCGCTGGCTGTACGCGCGGCGCCGCCCCAACCAGTCGTTCAAGATCGCCTTCGACGGGGAGATCCAGCGCACCTACGACGAGTGGGACGCGCTGTCGCGGAAGGTCGCCGCGGGCACGGCGCAGCCGGCGGACGCGGCGGCGTACGCGCGGGCGGTGGGCACGGCCGCCGGGCCGCTGCCGACGACGCCCCGGCCGCTGCCGTTCCGCATGCTGGCGTCGGTGGTGGACATCACCACCGGGGATGACGCGCAGACGCTGCGGATCCTGCGGGAGGTCGATCCGGAGAACCCGGTGCGGTCGCTGGACGAGACGCGGCCCCGGCTGGACCGGGCGGCGCGGTGGGTGGAGACGCAGATGCCCGCCGAGCAGCGGACCCGGGTGCGTGAGGAGCCGGACCGGGAGCTGCTGGACTCCCTCGGCGAGCGGGAGCGGGAGTCGCTGCGGCTGCTGCTGGACGGGCTGGCCGACCACTGGTCGCTGGAAGGGCTGACGACGCTGGTGTACGGCGTGCCGAAGCTCCAGGCGGGGCTGGACGTGGATGCCAAGCCGACGCCCGAACTGAAGAAGGCGCAGCGGGAGTTCTTCGCCCTGCTGTACCGGCTGCTGGTCGGCGGCGACACCGGGCCGCGGCTGCCGACGCTGCTGCTGGCGGTGGGCGAGGAGCGGGTGCGCCGGCTGCTGGGCGCCTGACCGGCGCGGGCTGGGCCGCCGCGTGTGCCGCCGCGGGGCGGCGGCGGGCTCCCGCGCGGGGGCCGGCCGCCGCCTGCCGCGGTGCGGTCAGACCATGACGGCGTGGAGGCCGCCGTCGACGTGGAGGACCTCGCCGGTGGTGGCGGGCAGCCAGTCCGACAGCAGGACCGCGCAGGCCCGTGCCGCCGGCTCGGCGTCGTGGACGTCCCAGGCCAGGGGCGGCCGCAGCGCTCACCAGCGGGCGGTGGGGTTTTCCAGCGGCGCGACCAGGGTGTCGGTGAGGTCGGCGAGACGATGCTGCGTCTTCGGGTCGTAGACGCCGCGGTGGGCCCTGGAGCGCCGCGTCTGGTCGAAGTACTGCCCGGTCTCCCCGTTGCGGCCGGCGTCGATGGTGTGGAGCACGCTGGCAGTGCCCTCGGCCACGGACGACCAGGGGCGCACGCCCGCCTGACGCACCATGGTGGTGTCCATGTAGTTGGCGGGGTGGACGCAGTTGACCGCGATCTTGTCGCGCCAGTAGTCCTCGGCGATGGTCATGGTGAACGCCGCCAGCGCGAACTTGCTGCGCGTGTACGCCTCCATGCCGTGGTAGCCCTTGGTGAACTGCGGGTCGTCCATGTCCACCGGGCTCTGCCCGATCGAGCCGACGTTGACGACCTGGGCGCCCGAGGCCGCCCGCAGCGGTGCCCGCAGGGAGCGGGTGAGCACCACGGGTGCCAGGTAGTTGACGGCCAGGCGCAGCTCGTAGCCGTCCTCGCTCAGCTCCCGCCGGTGCGGGTCGCGGCCCGCACCGACGCCCGCGTTGTTCACCAGCAGCCCTAGCGAAGGGTGTTCGGCGGCGATGCGGCGGCCCAGCGCGGCCGTCTCACGCAGCGAGGCGAGGTTGGCGAGGTACGGGTACGCCACGCCGCCCGCGTCGCGGAGCTCGGCGACGGTCTCGTCGCAGCGGCGCTGGTCCCGGCCGTGGATTAGCACCGTCCAGCCCTGGGCCGCGAGTTCCCTGGCGACGGCGCGGCCGAGCCCGGAGGTGGCGCCCGTGACGAGGGCGGGTGCGGTGCTGGGGGTCTCACGCGGGCTCACGGCCTGCCCTCCTTCTTCGTTGGTCCTGTTGTCGTTGATCCGGTCGTTCTGGTTGTGCTGAGGGCCAAAGCCGGCTGGGGCTGCGCGAGCGTGACTCGGCCGAGCTTCCGGGCGTGGGGGACGTTGCCCCTGCTCCAACGTACTGCCGGCAGACTGAGGTCATCCGGACGTCAGACATCAGCGCTCTCTTGCAGGCTTGCGTCACGTAGTCGCCATAACTGGGTCTGTTCAAGACAACCTCGGCTGAACCGCCACGCGGCGCTGCCGGACTTGCGATCTTGTCTCGTGCTTCCCATCGGCATGCGGGTTCCAAGGAGGTGCAAACGATGGTGGACGGTGAGATCCCATTAGCTGCTGTGGCCACGGCTGCTTCGGGTGCTCTTGTGGCTGAGATGACGAAGGCTGGGTGGGGCAGTGTGAGGCGTCTGGCCGCCCGGATATTCCGTCGTGCTGGCGAGGAAGAGGAGGCGCGACAGCTGAGGCGGCTGGACGCTGATCAGGCCCAGATCGACTCCCTGGACCAGGGTGAGGTCGAGGAGCGATGGCGGCGGCGGCTGCTGACGCTGGCTGAGGATTACCCCGAGGTACTTGATGACCTGAAGCAGCTGGCAAGCCGCACTCCGGCGGACCGGCAGGGCGGCGTGACACAGTCCGCGACGGGAAACAGCGGGCCGGTCATCCAGGTAGGGCGCGACAACTTCGGCGAGTTGCACACGGGGGAGGGCCGCTCGTGAGCACGAGCTCGCACGAATCGGGTGTGTCCCAGTCGGTCTCTGGCCATTCCTCTCAGGTGGTGCAGGTGGCCGGGTCCAATACCGGGACTATCAGCATCGTCAAGCGGCCGAAGGTGCCCTCGTTCGAGGTGCCGAAACAGAAGCGCGAGGCGGCCAGAGAGCCGCTGTGGGTGCATACCGCTACGCCGCAGCACGCCGCCAGCGTGCTGTCGGCCGACGGCGCAGCGGTGATCGCGGGTGATCCGGGAACGGGCCGAGACATTTCCGCGGTGCGTGCTCTCGAACTCATCCTGGGCGATGGGCCCCAGCCGGCAGAGCTGCGCTACATCACACAGGACTGGGATGATGATGAGACGCCGGAAGAGGAGATTCTTCCTGAACCCGTGGCGGGCCGGGGATACGTTTTCGACGCCACTAACCGGCCATTGTCACTAAGCGCCGCGCAGTCCCTGTGCTCCTGGGCGGCGAAGCTCGCCGCCGTCGGCAGCGGTCTCGTGATCATTTGCGGAACCCACCAGTGGCCAGGAGACGCCCGGTACGTCGTGCCGGCGGAGCGCCCGGATGCGGTGCAGGTTGCCAGGAAACACCTCGAGCACCGGTTGTCCGTCCCGGAGCGGGCGGCATTGCTCGCGGACGACTCCCAGCGAAGAAGCTGGTCCTTCGGTAACGGAGGATCAAGCGCGGAGGCCGGCGTCTTCTCAGGACTGATTCATCCGAATGTCAGTCCTGATGATGCTGTCGCGATGGCTGAAAGGCTGTCCCGCATCCCCAGCGATCGCCTCAACCGGGCGATGCAACGAGCGCGTGGCAAGCAGGATCCTGAGTCCGGTATTCAGGAGCTGCGGGACATACGTGACGAGATCCGCGAGTGGTCTGGATTTCTCGATGATGTGCTGGTTGAGGGAGTAACTCGTGGCCAGGACCGCGTCATGCTGCTGGCTGCCGCGTACCTGGAAGGCGCCCCTCTGGAGACATGCATCAAGGCTGCTTTCCGCTTCGGTGGTAACAGTGAGCCGCCTGCGCGCCGTTATCGTGAGGGGCGCAGTCCACGCCGCAGGATGCAAGGTGTGGGCGTTGACGTCACCGACGATGACCGGGCGGTCTTCGAGAAACGCCCAGGGCTGGCCATGTCGGCCATTCGCACGGACTGGCGTCACTGGATTAGTGAACGAGCTGTCACCCGTGCCTGGCTCGTCGACATCACTGCTCCAGGAGGAGTCGCTGCCGCGTGGGCGAGGCAAGTAGGCGAACGATTGCTGGAGTTGTCTCGCACGGCTGCTGAGGGGCCCTTCTTTCCAGTGATGGAGGAATGGGCGAAGCTGGCCGACGGCGACCGCATCGCGATAGTCGCTGAGTTGCTGACCAAGGCGGCCAGCGTTCCCGAACTCGCGCGGCGAGCGCATCAGGTGCTGTTAGATGCGGCGCAGTCCCCGGTGACCAGTCGGCGGTCCGTTGTCGCGCACGTCTGCCAGGGACGGTACCGTGACACCTGGCCGCATCGCGCGTTCACCAGGATTCGCCATCTGTTGAAGTACGACGACGAACCAGCGAGGATTGCGGCCCAGGCACTGGTCGCTCATGCGGGGCGTGGGGATCGTGAACTGGCCCGCGTGGTCAACAGCGTTGACGCCTGGCTGAACCGTTTCCCGAAGAGTGCCAGTAGCAGCCGCGGTTTCCTCGCCCTGGTCGACCCCTCGTGGCCCTCGAGTGTCTTTCCGACGTTGATGAGGTTGGCGCAGTCACAACCGCAGTACCGGGATTTCCTCGTCGAGGGCTGGCAGGCCACGCTCTCGCAGCCCGAGGTGCGGGACCAGGCTTACGGTGTGCTCCTGGCTTGGGCGCAAGCAGCCCATGAGAACAAGGCGGACCGGGCCTTCACGTACCAACTGCTCACCGAGGTGCGCGACGCGCACACCCCCCTGGACGCGATGTCCCGCTTCCTCTACGGCAACCCGGAGCAGGAAGATCCGGCTCTCGTGAGCGCTCGCCTGGCACTGGCCAGCCTTCCGGGCCGTGAGCCGACCCGGTGTCCTCGCCCGGACTGTCCTCTCACGGCTTCGGAGCGGGAGCCCACAGAGCAGGCTGAAACCAGCCAGGACGAGAAATCCGTGGGACACCGTGATCAAGAGCACGGGTAGTGCACGTTAAGGCACGGGAGAAAGCCGGAGCCCGCACCCTTCGCAGGTGCGGGCTCTCGTCTGTGCGCGGCGGTCGCCCGAGGCGACGGCTGAGCCTCCACGGCCGCTCAGGTCTGTGGGCAGGTGCGGTGTACCGAGGCGGTGAGAGGACGGCGGCCCCATGCCGATCGCATCGGCGCGACGGTGGGCAGCTCGGCCGTGAGAGAGGGGGTGGGGCTGGGGAAGCTCAGGAGCGTGACTTGCCGTTCCCGCCGTCGTCGGCTTCGCCGGAGTCGTCGGAGTCGCCGTCGTCGTCCGAGTCGCCGGAGCCGCCCTTGCCGCCCGAGCCGCCGTTCCCCCCGCCGTTGCCGGAGCCCTGCTCGCCGTCCTCCTCGGCCGAGGCGTCCACGGCGCTGACCGCCTCCCGGGCGGCCGTCTCCGCCGCCTCGCGCACGCCGCGGGCGCCCGGCGTGTCGGCCTCCTCGAAGCCAGCGCCCGAGTAGTCCACGGTCACCACGACATTGCCGGTGCGCACCACGACGCGCTGCTGCTGGTACTCCTCTTCCTCGTCGTCGTCCTCGCGGGTGACGCGGTAGGAGATCGACGTGGCGGCGTCGCCGGTCTCCGCCAGCTGCTCCTCGGAGACGTCCTCGTTGGCGTCGTCGCCGGTGATCTCCTCCACCAGCCGCGTGCGGTACTCCTCGGCGCGCTCGTCGCCGCTGCCGATCGCTGGGTCGGACTCGAAGCGGCGCAGCGAGACGGTCAGCGAGCGGAAGTCGTAGTCGTCCAGGCCCGACCACAGGCAGGCGCCCGAGGTGGAGGTGTCGCTGGAGCTGAGCGTCTCACCGGACTGTGGATCGGCGTTGGGCACGACCTCCTCGATCGTGTCCTCGTCGAGCAGCGAGCAGGGCTCGGGCAGTGTGGTGAACCGCACAGGCTCCGGCTCCGGCGGGGCCGTGGTGCGCGGCCGCTGCTCGCTGGCGGAGCCGTCGTCCCCGGAGTCCGACCCGGAGCACCCGGCGACCAGCAGCACGGGCACGGTGGCCAGGGCCATCACCCGTGCGGCGACGGCGGTTCGCGGGGCGGTACGTCGGTCCATGGTCTGGGCTCCCGTAGCTGTCCTGTCGGTCTGCTCGGGGTGCACGGTAACCGGGCGGCGGCTGGCGCGGGAAACGGAGCGGCGCGGCCGCGGGGCTCTCAGCCGTCCAGTCCGCCGGCGATCTGCCGGGCCGCGGCACGGGCCCCCGCCTGGAGCCCGGCGCTGTCCGGCGGGTCGTCGGCGCGCGTCGTGGCGACGGTGTACGTCACGGTGACGATCACGTTGGCGCTGCGGAAGGCGACCGTGACCTCGCGGCCGGCGCCGGTGTCGCCGGGGGTGGGCTGGTCGACCAGGTAGGCGGCGTGGCCGACGTCGTCCACGGCGGCGGCGGTGACGTCCTCCCCGGGCTGCGTGACGGTGGCGGTGGCCGTGTCGTCCAGCGCGACGCCCGCTTCGGCGGCCATCGCCGCGAAGTCCAGCTCCGCCTGGTCGTCGTCGCTGATCCCGGGGTCGTACGACAGCACCCGCTGGAAGTCGACCGTCAGCCGGCGGGCCGTCGTCTCCTGCGGCACGTTCCACTCGCAGCCGACGCGCCGCCCGGTGTCGTACGTCGCCGTCGGCTCGCCCTCGTACGCCGCCGGCTCGCCGCCGGGCAGCAGCTCGTGCAGGGTGTCCTCATCGACGGTGCCGCAGGGTTCGGGGAGCGCCGAGTAGCGGCCGGGCTCGGCGGTGGCGCTGCGGGAGCCGGTCAGGCCGGAGCCGGACGCGCCGTCGTCGCCGAGGTCCGTGCTGCACCCCGCTGCCAGGCCCGCCACGGCCAGGGCCGCCGCGGCGCCTCGCGTCACACGCCGGAACACACTGCTCCCTTCCGCCGGCTGGCACCGGTGCCCCGCTGGGCGGGGCCTCCGGGCAGCATAGCGGCGGCCTATGGCCACACCAGGCAGTACGGCTGGTGGCCCGCCTCGTGCAGGCGGCGGGAGAAGTCCTGCCACTCGTGGAGCAGCTTGTAGATGCCGTAGGCGTCGCTCGGGCCGCTGCGGTCGGGAACCGTGGACCAGATGAACGCCGCGGCGCCCATGCTCTCCTCGCCGACGCCGCGCAGCGGGTCCACCGCCATCGTCGGCAGCTTCACCACGGCGTAGTCCGGGTGCAGCACGACGAGTTCGAGCGGGGGCACGCGGTGCAGCGGTATCCCCTCGATGCCGGTGAGGACCATCGCGGCCATCGTCTCCGGCTTGATCCGCGTGAACATGCCCTGGCCCAGCTCGTCGCCGCCGAGCTCTTCGGGGCGCATGGACAGCGGCACCCGTGCCGCCGTGGCGCCGTCAGGGGCGCCAAAGTACTTGTACGTTACGGCCATCCGGCCGCTCCGCCCGCGCAGCTCTCCCTCGGCGCCGTCCATCGCCCTGCGGCGGTGGCGGCCCCGGCGGGCACGCGCGCGCGGCTCTGGCCCGAGGTCACCGGTACCCTCGCCCAGTCCGCCGCCACCGCGCTGCATGTCACCACCCGACTATTCGCGTCCCCCACCGCGCGGCCCTCGCGGCCAGCGCGGTCTGTAACCCGATCATCGTCTCAGAGACCTCCCCCGCCACGCGCCCCTGAAACGCCCCGGAGGCGATGCCTTCGGTCTCTCTGCCACCATGGAGCGCGTGACCGAATCCACCGCATCCTTCGACGCTCCAGTCTCGCAGACGCTCTTCGCGCGCGCCGCCGAGGTGACCCCGGGAGGGGTGAACTCCCCGGTCCGGGCGTTCGGCGCCGTGGGCGGTACGCCCCTGTTCATGACGTCCGGCTCGGGTCCCTACGTTACCGACGCCGACGGCCGTGAGTACGTGGACCTGGTGTGCTCGTGGGGGCCGATGATCCTGGGCCACGCGCACCCGGAGGTGATCGAGGCGGTCCAGGCGGCGGTCGCGCGCGGCACGTCGTTCGGCACGCCCACGCGGGGCGAGGTGGAGCTGGCCGAGGAGATCGTGGCGCGCGTCGATCCGGTGGAGCGGGTGCGCCTGGTGTCCTCGGGCACGGAGGCGACGATGTCGGCGATCCGGCTGGCGCGCGGGTTCACCGGCCGGGCCAAGGTGATCAAGTTCGCCGGCTGCTACCACGGCCACGTCGACGCGCTGCTCGCCTCGGCCGGCTCGGGGGTGGCGACGTTCGGGCTGCCCGACACCCCGGGCGTGACGGGCGCGCAGGCCGGGGAGACGCTGGTGCTGCCGTACAACGATCTCGCGGCCGTGCGCGCCGCGTTCGCCGAGCACGGCGACGAGATTGCGTGCGTGATCACCGAGGCGGTCCCGGGGAACATGGGCGTGGTGCCGCCGAAGGAGGGCTTCAACCAGGGCCTGGCCGACCTGTGCCGGGAGCACGGCGCGCTGCTGATCTCCGACGAGGTCATGACGGGCTTCCGGGTCAGCCGCCAGGGCTGGTACGGCATCGAGGGCGTGCGCCCCGACCTGATCACCTTCGGCAAGGTGATGGGCGGCGGCTTCCCCGCCGCGGCCTTCGGCGGGCGGGCCGACGTGATGGAGCGGCTCGCGCCGGCCGGGCCGGTCTACCAGGCGGGCACGCTGTCGGGGAACCCGGTGGCCACGGCGGCCGGTCTCGCCCAGCTGCGGCTGCTCGACGACGCGGCGTACGCGCGGCTGGACGCCACGGCGGCCCAGCTGCGGTCGATGGTGGCCGAGGCGCTGGCCAAGGAGGGCGTGGCGCACGTCATCGGGCAGGCGGGGAACATGTTCTCGGTGTTCTTCACCGAGCCCGGGGTCAGCGAGATCACCGACTTCGAGGGGGCGCAGGCCCAGCAGTCGTTCCGGTTCCGGGCGTTCTTCCACGAGATGCTGCGGCAGGGCGTGTACCTGCCGCCCTCGGGGTTCGAGGTGTGGTTCGTGTCGACCGCGCACGACGACCGGGCGCTGGAACGGGTGGCCGAGGCGCTGCCCGCCGCTGCCCGGGCCGCGGCGGCGGCCACCGCGTGACCGCGCTTCTTTGAGCAGTTTTTGCCGGGCGGCGTACATTTCACGTCGGTAGGGCCACTGAAAATGAGAGACATATGAACGGAAACGATCAGACGGTCGTTCACCTGATGCGTCACGGCGAGGTGGACAACCCCTCGGGCGTGCTGTACGGCCGCCTCCCCGGTTACCACCTCTCCGAACTCGGGCGCCGCATGGCCGAACGCGTCGCCGAGCACCTCGCGGAACGGGACATCGCCCACGTGGTCGCGTCCCCGCTGGAGCGCGCGCAGGAGACCGCCGAGCCCATCGCCAAGGCGCACGGCCTGGTCACGGCCACCGACCCCCGGCTGATCGAGGCGGCCAACGTCTTCCAGGGCAAGCGGTTCGGCGTCGGCGACGGCGCCCTGCGCCACCCGAAGAACTGGCGCCACCTGTACAACCCGTTCAAACCCTCCTGGGGCGAGCCCTACATCGACCAGGTCGTGCGGATGATGGCCGCGCTCAACGCCGCCCGCGACGCCGCGCGCGGCCGCGAGGCCGTCTGCGTCAGCCACCAGCTGCCGGTGTGGACCGTCCGCAGCTACGTAGAGCGCCGCCGGCTGTGGCACGACCCGCGCAAGCGGCAGTGCTCGCTGGCCTCCCTGACCACCTTCACGTTCCGCGGCGACGAGATCGTCTCGGTCGGCTACTCCGAACCCGCCCGCGACCTGCTGCCCGGCCGCCAGGGCTTCGGCGCCTGACGCGCCGCGCCCGGCGGGGCGGCGGGCCCTTCTTCCGGCACGGCCCCCGCACGGTCCCCCAGCACGGCCCCGCTGAGCAGGGCCTCAATTGAGGACAAGGGGGGCGCGGAAGATCGCCTAGGGGCGCATGGGAAACTTTTCACATGATCCAGTTCCGTGCCGTCACCAAGTCCGCGGCGCTCGCCGCGGTGATCGGGGCGCTGACGCTTACCGCCTGCTCCGGGGACCAGGCGGGCACCTCGGGCGGCGACACCAACTTCGTCCAGGGCACGGGCGAGATCACCCAGGTCGCGGCCAGCGAGCGGGAGCAGGCGCCGGACATCTCGGGTGAGACGCTCCAGGGCGAGCAGCTCAGCCTCAGCGACTACCGGGGTGACGTGGTCGTGCTGAACGTGTGGGGCTCCTGGTGCGCCCCCTGCCGCGCCGAGGCGCCCCACCTGGTGGAGGTCGCCGAGGAGACCGCCGACCAGGGCGTGTCCTTCCTCGGGATCAACACCCGGGACCGGGACCGAGCCCCCGCTGAAGCGTTCGAGCGCCGCTTCGACGTGCCGTACCCCAGCCTGTACGACCCCAGCGGCCAGCTGATCCTCCAGTTCCCCAACGGCAGCCTCAACCCGCAGGCCATCCCGTCCACGCTGATCATCGACCGCGAGGGCAACATCGCCGCCCGCGCCCTGAAGCCGCTGTCGGCCGACGAACTGCGCGACGCCCTGCAGCCAGTGCTGGACGAGGAGTGAGCGTGCGGTGGATGCCAGCGAGACAGTACTGAGCGGCGCGCTGCTGCTGGCCATGCCGGTGGCCCTGCTCGCCGGGCTGGTGTCATTCTTCTCCCCCTGCGTGCTGCCGCTCGTCCCCGGCTACCTGTCGTACGTCACGGGCGTCAGCGGCGCCGACCTGGCGGAGGCCAGGCGCGGCCGCATGCTGCTGGGGGCCTCGCTGTTCGTCCTCGGCTTCACCGCCGTCTTCGTCTCCGGCGGTGCGCTCTTCGGCGGCTTCGGTGCGCGGCTGCTGGAGCACCAGGAGACACTCTCCCGCGTCTTCGGCGTGCTGACGATCATCCTCGGGCTGCTCTTCACCGGCCTGTTCTCGCGGGTGCTGCCGCTGTTCACGCAGCGGGAGTTCCGCCTCCACCTCAAGCCCGGGATGGGCCTGGCGGGCGCGCCCATGCTGGGCGTGGTCTTCGGCATCGGCTGGACCCCGTGCGTCGGCCCGACCCTGGGCGCCGTCTACACGCTGGCCTTCACCGAGGCGACCGCCGGGCGCGGCGCGCTGCTGATGGTGGTGTACTGCGCGGGGCTCGGCCTGCCGTTCCTCGTCATGGCGGTGGCGTTCCGGCGTACGCTCGGCGCGTTCGGCTGGGTCAAGCGCCACTACCCGCTGGTCATGCGGCTCGGCGGTGCCATGCTCGTGGTCACGGGCCTGCTGCTGGTGACGGGCCTGTGGAACGACATGGTGTACGAGATGCAGCTGTGGACGGCCGACTTCGACGTGTGGATGTGAGGGACGTGACAGCCGCCGACGACGACGAGACCCGCGGCACCCGCGCCGCGGGCGGCGAGGCCGGCCCGACCGCCGAACCGGACGCTGACGCCGGGGCCGGTGCCGGGGCCGACGCCGAGGCCGCCGCGGGGCTGACCACCGCGCCCGCCGAGGAGCCCGGGGACACCGGGCACCAGAGCACCGTCGCGGGCGCCGGCTCGTTCGGCGGCGCGCGCGCCCCCGGCGCGGCGGGTGCCCTGGCCTGGACGGCGCGCGAGCTGCTGGGCTGGGCGCGCTGGTCGTGGCGGCAGCTCACCTCGATGCGGGTCGCGCTGATCCTGCTGTTCCTGCTCGCGCTGGCCGCCATCCCCGGCTCGGTCATCCCGCAGAACAGCGTCGACGCGCTGGCCGTCGAGAACTTCCGCCGCGAGAACGAGGGCCTCGCCGAGATCTACGACCGGCTCCAGCTCTTCGACGTCTACTCGTCGGTGTGGTTCTCGGCGGTCTACATCCTGCTGTTCATCTCGCTCATCGGCTGCATCGTGCCGCGGGCGTGGCAGTTCGCCGGCCAGCTGCGCGGCCGCCCGCCGCGCGCCCCCCGCCGCCTGGACCGGATGCCCGCCTCCACCTCGTGGCACACCGGCTCCGCCCCCGACGCCGTGCTCGCCGACGCCCGCCGCCTGCTGCGGCGCAGGCGGTTCCGCACCGACCAGGGCACGGCACACGGCTCCGGCTACGTCGCCGCCGAGAAGGGCTACCTGCGGGAGGCGGGCAACCTCGTCTTCCACTTCGCCCTGATCGTGATGCTGGTCGCCTTCGCCTACGGCCGGCTCTACTACTCCGAGGGCGGCACCCTCGTCGTGCAGGGCAGCTCCGGGTTCTCCAACACCCTCACCCAGTACGACGACTTCTCCTCCGGCACGCTCTTCGACGTCGACGACCTGGACCGGTTCGGCTTCCGGCTGGACGAGTTCCACTACGCGTTCGCCCGCACGGGCCCCGACACCGGTACCGCGACCGAGTTCACCGCCGAGGTGACGTACTGGACCGGCGACGACCCGGACACCGAGCACCAGGCGAGCATCGACCCCAACCACCCGCTGGAGATCGGCGGCTCCAAGGTGTACCTGCTCGGCCACGGCTACGCCCCGGTCGTCACCGTCACCGACGCGCGCGGCGACGTCGCGTTCAGCGGCCCGGTGCCGTTCCTGCCGCAGGACAGCGCCCTGTCGTCCACCGGCGTGATCAAGGTCCCGGACTTCGTCGACGAGAACGGCGAGCCCACCCAGCTCGGCTTCCAGGGCTTCTTCAACCCGACCTACAACGTCGACGAGGTGCGCGGCCCGCACTCGACGTTCCCCGAACCCGACCTGCCGGTGCTGACCCTCACCGCCTACGAGGGCGACCTCGGCGTCGACTCCGGCCTGCCGCAGAACGTCTACCAGCTCGACACCAGCAACATGGAGCAGCTGACGGACGGCAACGGCGAGCCGTTCCGCTTCGACCTGCTGCCCGGCGAGTCGGTCGAGCTGCCCGGCGGCAAGGGCACCCTCACCTTCGACCGCCTGGAGAACTGGGCCACGTTCCAGGTCAGCTCCAAGGCGGGCACCGGCTGGGCGCTGACCGGCGCGCTCGCCGCCGTCGCCGGCCTGGCCGCCTCGCTGCTGCTCCAGCGCCGCCGCGTGTGGGTGCGCGCCCGACCCGGCGGCGACGGCGGCACGCTGGTGGAGATGGCCGCGCTCGGCCGCACCGAGTCCGCCAAGGTGCCCGAGGAGCTCGCCGATCTCGCGGAGGCCCTGGCCGCCGCCCATCCGCCACCGGACGACGACGGCGCCCGTGCCGACGCGGGCGCCGGTGACGAGCCGGTTACCGAAACCGCCCAAGGAGCACGGACATGAATCTCGTGACTCTCGCCGCCAACGAGAACCTCGCCGACGCGAGCAACATGCTCATCTACTCGGCGATGGCGGTCTACGCGCTGGCGTTCCTCGCCCACATCGCCGAGTGGGTCCTCGGCAGCCGCAGCAAGGTCGCCCGCACCTCGGCGGCGCTCGGCAGGGAAGAGACCGGCACGGAGCCCGCAGCGGGCGACGAGGCCGCCGCCGCTGCGCCCGCCGTGACCGTGCGCAGCGGCGGCACAACGGCCGTGCTGGAGCGCCCGCGCCAGCGGTCGGGGCCGAAGGTCGTCACCCGCTCCGGCCCGGCCGGCCGCCCCGAGGTGCCCGACGGGCCGGGGGCCGCGGGCGGCGACGAGCGCGGCGACATGTACGGCCGGATCGCTGTCTCGCTGACGGTGCTGGCGTTCCTGCTGCACGCGGGCTGTGTCCTGGTCCGCGCCATCGCCGTGGGGCGGGCGCCGTGGGCCAACATGTACGAGTTCTCGACCACCTTCTCGATGGTCGTGGTCGCCGGGTACCTCGGCTTCCTGCTGGCGAAGAAGAACGTCCGCTGGCTGGGCCTGCCGCTGGTCACCACGGTCCTGCTCGACCTGGGCCTGGCCGTGACCGTGCTCTACAACGACAGCACGCAGCTGGTTCCGGCGCTCGACTCCTACTGGCTGTACATCCACGTCTCGCTGGCGATCACGGTCGGCGCGCTGTTCTACCTCGGCGCGGTCGCCACCGTGCTGTACCTGCTGCGCGACCGGCACGAGACGAAGCTGGCGGCCGGCCGCCAGCCCGGGAAGCTCGCCTCGTCGGTGCTGGAGCGGCTGCCGTCGTCGGTGTCGCTCGACAAGTTTGCCTACCGGATCAACGCGGCGGTCTTCCCGCTGTGGACCTTCACGATCATCGCGGGCGCCATCTGGGCGGAGTCGGCGTGGGGCCGCTACTGGGGCTGGGACCCCAAGGAGGTGTGGTCGTTCATCACCTGGGTGTTCTACGCCGCCTACCTCCACGCCCGGTCCACGGCCGGGTGGAAGGGCCGCAAGGCGGCCTACCTGGCGATCGCCGCGTTCGCGTGCTGGATCTTCAACTACTACTTCGTGAACATCTTCTTCGAGGGCCTGCACTCCTACGGCGGCGTCTGAGCCGTAACCCGCCCCGCACCGCTCCCGTGCCCCGCCGGACGCCGCGCCCGGCGGGGCACCGGCGATCCGCAGCACCGGGAAGAACCCGGGACCCGGAAACGGGGACAACGGGAAGAAGCGCGAAGAAACTCGAAGAAACTCGAAGAAGCGCGAAGGAGCGGGAAGCAGCAGCAGGCCGGTAAAGGGGCAGGCCCCCGCCGGGCGGGGGCCGGAGGATCAGCTCTTGGCCGGCGGGTCCGCGGGACCGGCCCCCTCGTCGCCGTCGCGGCCGTCGCGCTGCGGCAGCTCCTCGTCCGGCTGGCCGGCGCCGGAACCGTCACCGGCGTCCGGCTCCGCGGCCCGGCGCCGCCGCTCCTCCTCGCGGCGCTGCCGCTCCAGCGAGCGCAGGAACTCGGGGTTGTCATCCGGCGCGACCCAGCCTCCCCGGCCGCGCCCGCCGGGCCCGCCCGCGGTGGCGACGCGCCACGGGAACGCCCGGTCACGCCCCACGGCGATCCAGGCCAGCGGCCCGATGAGCCACGCGACGACGATCAGCAGGATCCAGACGAGCTTCGGCAGATGCTTGACTTCTTCGTCCTTGGAGCTGATGCAATCCACGAGGGCGTAGACGGCCAGCGCGATCGGGACCAGGAACAGCAGCACCCTGAGCATCGGTAGTTCCCCCAGGTGGTTGTGGGCCGGGCCGCGCATGATGGCCCCCTGACACGGCCCAGGGTAATGGTTCCGGAATACTGGGGCGTATGGCGTACGACGACCTCCGTTCCCTGCTGAAGGCCCTCGAGCGCGACGGAGACCTCAAGCGGGTGACTGCGGAGGTCGATCCGCACCTGGAAGTGGGCGAAATCACGGACCGGGTGAACAAGGCGGGCGGTCCGGCGCTCCTGTTCGAGAACGTCAAGGGGTCCGACCTGCCGCTGGCGATGAACGTCTACGGCACCGACCGCCGGCTGCTGAAGGCGCTCGGCCTGTCCTCCTTCGACGAGATCGGCGACAAGATCGCGGGCCTGCTCAAGCCCGAGCTGCCGCACGGCTTCGTCGGCGTCCGCGAGGCGTTCGGCAAGCTCGCCTCGATGACGCACGTGCCGCCCAAGAAGGTGAAGAACGCGCCGGTGCAGGAGGTCGTCATCAAGGGTGACGACGTCGATCTGGAGCGGCTTCCGGCGCTGTTCACCTGGCCCCGCGACGGCGGCTCGTTCTTCAACCTCGGCCTGACCCACACCAAGGACCCCGAGACCGGCGTGCGCAACCTCGGCCTGTACCGGTTGCAGCGGCACGACCGGCGCACCATCGGCATGCACTGGCAGATCCACAAGGACAGCCGCAACCACTACCAGGTCGCGGCGCGGCGCGGCGAGCGGCTGCCGGTGGCGATCGCGTTCGGCTGCCCCCCGGCCGTCACCTACGCCTCGACCGCGCCGCTGCCCGGCGACATCGACGAGTACCTCTTCGCCGGTTTCCTCCAGGGCAAGCGCGTGGAGCTGGTGGACTGCCTGACCGTGCCGCTCCAGGTCCCGGCGCACGCCGAGGTCGTCCTGGAGGGCTGGCTGGAGCCGGGGCGGATGCTGCCGGAGGGGCCGTTCGGCGACCACACCGGCTTCTACACGCCGCAGGAGCCGTTCCCGGCGCTGACGATCGACTGCGTCACGATGCGGAAGAAGCCGCTGTTCCAGTCGATCGTCGTGGGCCGCCCGCCGACCGAGGACGGGCCGCTGGGGCGGGCGACGGAGCGGTTCTTCCTGCCGCTGCTGAAGATCATCGTGCCCGACATCGTGGACTACCACCTGCCCGAGGCGGGCGGTTTCCACAACTGCGCGATCATCTCCATCGACAAGAAGTACCCCAAGCACGCGCAGAAGGTCATGTCCGCGGTCTGGGGCGCCCACATGATGTCGCTGACGAAGCTGGTGATCATCGTGGACGCCGACTGTGACGTGCACGACCTGCACGAGGTCGCCTGGCGCGCGCTGGGCAACGTCGACTACTCCCGCGACGTGCTGCTCACCGAAGGCCCGGTCGATCACCTCGACCACGCCTCGTACCAGCAGTTCTGGGGCGGCAAGGCGGGCATCGACGCGACCGCGAAGTGGCCCGAGGAGGGCTACACCCGCGACGGCGGCTGGCCGGAGATGATCGTCTCCGATCCGGACGTCGCCGCACGTGTCACCCGCAGATGGAAGGAGTACGGCTTGTGACGGTAGCGGCGGCCGAACCCAGCCCTGGCCCGGTCAAGGCGTTCCTCCGGCTGGTGATGATCGAGCACTCGGTCTTCGCCCTGCCGTTCGCGTACATCGCCACGCTGACCGCGATGTTCCTCGACGGCGACGGCGAGGGGGAAGCGGGCGGGGGCGTTGTCGACTGGTGGACGCTGCTGCTCGTCACCCTCGCCATGGTCGGGCTGCGCACGTTCGCGATGGCCGCGAACCGCATCATCGACCGCGAGATCGACGCCCGTAACCCGCGCACCGCCCAGCGCGAACTCGTCACCGGCGCGGTGTCCGTGCGCACCGCCTGGACCGGCGCGCTGGTCGCCCTCGCCGTCTTCCTCGGCTGCGCCGCGCTGCTGAACCCGCTGTGCCTGGCCCTGGCGCCGGTGGCGGTGGTGCCGATGGTCGTCTACCCCTATGGCAAGCGGTTCACGGACTTCCCGCACGCCATTCTCGGGCTGGCGCAGGCCATGGGCCCGGTCGGCGGCTGGCTGGCGGTGACCGGGGAGTGGTCCTGGGACGCCGTGCTGCTGGGCCTGGCCGTGGGGCTGTGGATCGGCGGCTTCGACCTGATCTACGCCTGCCAGGACGTGGAGTCGGACCGCCGCAACGGCGTCCGGTCCGTGCCGGCGCGCTTCGGCGTCGCGGGCGCGCTGTACGGGGCGCGGGCCTGCCACGCCGTCACGATGGGGCTGTTCGTCTGGTTCGCGGTGGCCACCGGTGGCGGCGTGCTGCTGTGGCTGGGCCTGGCCGTGGTCGCCGGGGCGTTCGTCTACGAGCACTCCCTGGTACGTCCCACGGACCTGTCCCGCCTCAACCGGGCCTTCTTCACGGTCAACGGCTTCGTCGGCATCAGCCTGTTCGTCTTCGCCCTCGCCGACCTCGCCGTGCGGGGCCTGGGCGTCTGAGCGGCGGCGGGGACGCTCAGGCGTCCTCGACGAAGTGGTCGAACTCGTTGTTCTGCACGCCCAGGACGAACGCCTGCCACTTGGCGCGCGTGGTGGTGACGATCTTCTCCGGCTCGTCGGTCTGCCGGATGTGGATCAGGTCGCCTTCTCCGGCGGCGACTTCAAAGCAGTGCTCGTCGCTGCCGTCCTCCACCTCGGCCCTGATCCACTCCAGCTTCGCCGCCTGCTCCGGCGTGATCCGCGACATGCCCGGCTGCCCTGCCTTCCGCGTGCGCTCGGTCGTTGCGTCGGTCCCGGCGACCACCGTACCGGCGCGGCGGCTCAGCGGGGCTCGGAGCGCAGCAGCACGCGGGCCAGACCGGCCTGGGTGGTGACCAGGCCCCGGATGACGGGCTTCGCGGTGGCCAGCAGGACGGCGCCGGTCGCGGTGTGGAACAGGATGTCCAGGAAACGGGAGTCGTTGCCGGTGATCAGCTCGAACAGCCCGTTCACGTCACCCTCGGGCAGCGCCCACGACCACACGCCGTACAGCAGTTCCCCGGCGCCGCCGGCCAGCCACGCCACCGTGAGGCTGAACGTCACCACCCGCAGCGGGAACGCCAGGACGCTGTGCACCAGATCCCGCCACGCCTGCGCGTCCCGGAGCAGCGCCAGCGGGCCCGAGCCGGTGCGCGGCTCGCGCGGCGGCAGCGGGCGGCCGGTGACGTACGCCACCTGCGCGGCCTCGACGCGGGCGAGGTAGCGCGCCACCGACAGCGCCCACGCCAGCACGAAAAAGCCGATCCAGATCACCAGGGTGCTCACGCCGAGCGTGAACCCGGTGATGCCGAGCGTGAAGGCCGCGGTTCCCAGGGGCAGACCGGCCAGCAGGTAGCCCACCTCGCGGCCGAACTGCCCCGGGCGCCGGGCCGCCCGGCCCGCGCCTGCCGTCATCACCGCTGCCGTGGTGCCGCTGAGTGTCATCGTCTCCGCCATGCCGTCCATGGTCACGGCCCGGGCGGCGGCGGCCCATCCGTCTATCCGGCGTATCGGTGGTGGGGTTAACCCCCCACCGGCCGTTCAGTCACCCCCGGTGGTGGCCGGCGGGCTGGTCGCCGTGGCGCTGGTAACGGCAGCGTGGCGGCGCTGACGTATGCGTGCCGTGCTCTGGTCGATGCGAGACCGTGATGTTAGGACGGCGGGAAGCGGGCAGGCGAGGAGGGAAGGATCCGGGACAGCGAGGAGAAGGCAGGCGGGGCGATGGGCGGGGAATCTCCGGCGACGTGGCTGGTGCTGCTGCTGGCCGTGTCGGTGCTGGTGTCGCTGGTGCTGCGGGCGCCGCGCGTCGACCGGCGCCGCAGGAGCCGCGGCGCGGGCGGTGTCCTGACCAGTCTTGTCAGCGGCGGCCTGGGCGGCGGAAGCCGGGACTGACGGCGCCGGGGCGCGCACGGGGGAACACCCGGGGGAGACGGAGAGGCAGGCAAGGCCATGGTGCTTGTGATCGCTACGGTGCTGTTCGCCCTCCTTGTTCTGGTCGTGATGCTCGTCGTGATCGCGCGGGTGGCCAAGGCGCAGCTGGGAGGAGGACGCCGACGGGGCGCGGCCAACGGCGGCGGGGGTTACTTCTCGTACGCCGATGGCGGCGGTGACGGGGGCGGGAACTCCGACAGCGGCGGCGGAGACAGCGGTGGCTCCGACAGCGGTTCCGGCGGCGGCTCCGACGGCGGCGGGGGAGGCTTCGACGGCGGGGGAGACGCCGGCGGGGGCAGTTTCTAGTCAGGCCCGCCGGGAAGCGCCGTCCTCCTGACCCGTCCCGCAGGCCACCCCGCGCCGCGCGCCACCGCCGTCAGATCTGGTTCATACCGCCGTCGACGTACAGGTTCGCCCCCGTGACGAAGCTGCTCTGCCCGGAGGCGAGCCAGGCCACGGCGGCAGCGATCTCCTCTGGCCACCGGTGTAAGGCCAGCGCCGTGTGCGCCGCTAGTTGGCCGCCGCGACGGGCTGGCGGAGCACGGTTCTGAGCCGCTCGGGCGCGGTGCGACGGGGGTCGCTGAGGTAGACCTCGTGGTGGTGCCCGGTCGGCCGCAGACCCTCGGCGGGCAGGAACTCGTGGTGCAGCCGGGCGAGGCTGGGGCCCTCGTCGTCGTACGGCCCGACGTGCAGCCGCTGCGCGCACAGCCCTTCGTGCAGGGAGACGGGGCGGACGCCGTCGATCGCGGGGAGCTTCTTCTTGGCGAGCGCGGCCTGCCGGGATTCCTCGATCAGGTCACCGGTGATCCACTCGGGCACGCTGATGAGCATCCGCCAGTGCCACTCGTCCTTGGCGCGGTCGACGAATGCCTCCCACCGGTCGGCCCACCACAGCCCTTCCAGCGGCCCGACCACGAAGTCCCGTCCCAGCTCCCGCTTGCTGGTGAACTTGATCGTGTAGGCGACGGAGTACAGCGCCTCGACGACGCGGGCGTAGTCCTCGCTGGTGTTCGGGTCGCCGTGCCCGTCGGCGGCGAGGAACCGCTGGGCGGGGATCTCGACCAGCTGCCAGTCGGAGTTGGCCGGCGCGTAGCACTGCCGGAGGTCCCGCTTGATGTCGTACTTCGCGCCGGTGCTGGGCAACGCTTCCCCCGTATCTGTGGTGGTGGACCGGTGGTGTGTCAGCTGACGGCGACCCGGAACAGCCCGCCGCTGGCCGTGAGGACCAGCACCTCGCCGTCGTCGGTGCCGGGTATCACCGCACGCGACTGGGCGAGTTGGCCGTCGTCCAGCAGAGCCGGGTCGGCGACGAGGGTGACGTCCTCGCCGTTCAGCGGGACGCGCCACAGGCCGCCGTCGGTGGCCGAGGCCATCCAGAACGAGCGGGACGCGGGCGCGTAGGCCAGCCCGGCGGGCTCGGCTCCCGCGTCGGCCCAGTCGTACACCGGCTCCTGCTGCTCGGCGTAGTCCCCGCCGGGCGCGATGGCGTTCAGCTCGGTACCGTCCACGGCCCACAGCCGCTCGGCCCCGTCCCAGGCCAGGCCGCGCACGTCGGTGTGGCCCGAGGAGTAGACGTGCGAGCCGGGGAACGGGTTGTCCGCGGGCACCCCGCCGGAGCCCGGGTCGATCCGCAGGATCTTGCCCGCCAGCGACTCCGGGTCACTCGCCGCCGCGTCGCCCTGCCCGGCCTGGCCGGTCCCGGCGTAAAGCATCCCGTCCGGCCCGAACGCCAGCGCCCCGCCGTTGGCCGCGGCCCCGAGCGGGATGTCATCGACGAGGGTCGTCTCGGCACCGCCCCACGGGGACTGCCCGGGAGGCGGATCTGTCACATACCGGTAGCTGCTGACGCGGCTGGCAGTGCCGCCGGATACGAAGACGTAGACAATGATGACGCCGTCGCCTTCGGCTGCCGAGGGGCGGGCCGCCAGGCCAAGCAGTCCGCCCTCAGCATCCGGCAGCGTGCCCACTTCCGTGAGCTGTCCGTCTGCGGACAGAAGGTGAATCGTGCTGGTTCCGGCGTCGCCGACAAGGACGTCACCGCTGGGCAAGGCGGCAACACAGCATGGGGTGGTCAGTCCGTCGAGGCTCTCGGTCAGCGCCTCGGTCACCTCGGCCGAACCTTCCGCCTCGGCGGGCTCCGGCGGCTGGACCGGGGGCGGGGACTCCTCTGGCTCCGGGTCGTTCTCTTCCCACCAGTCAGAGCCCGGCTGCTCGTCGTCCGGGGACTCCTCTCGCCCGCCCGTGTGTCCGGCAGGGGCGACATTTTCGGCACGGTTGGCGGCGGGGCCGACCGTGCAACCGGCACCGATCGCTGCAAGCAGTACGGCGGCCACTGCGCCGCTCGCCGTCCGTCGCGCACGGCTGCCTCGGCGCATCGTTCGGTGCCTCTCCTCGCGTGTTCGTCGTCGACCGGGCTAGATGGCCATGCCGTAGACGATGGTGAACAGGGTGCCCAGAGACCCGATGATGAAGATGCCGGTCAAGCCCGCCACGATGAGCCCCTTGCCCTGTTCCGCGCTGAACGAGTCGCGCAGAGCGGTGGATCCGATGCGCTGCTTGGCAGCACCCCAGACAGCGATGCCCATGCAGATGAGGATGGCAAGAGCCATGATCACCTGGATCATGGTGCGGGCCTGGTCGCCCACAGCGGCGAACGGGCCCCAGTTGGGTGCGATCCCCCCAATGATGCGGTTGATGTCGTCCTCGTTCTGCTGCGCCAGCTGCGCCAGGAACATCACAACTCACCACCCAACTGCTCTGTCTGTTCCTCAGTCGGATTGTGCCACGCCCCACCGACAGAAGTGCGGTGTCAGTGCGAAAGGTTCAGGCCACCGGCCAGTGACTCCGCGCCAGCTCAAGAAGCCCGGCCAGACGAGCGGGACTGGTGGTGAGGACGGTGTCCGGCTTGTCTGACTCGCGGAGAGCGATCCGGTCGTCTGGAAGGTGCGCCAGTTCGAGACAGGCACTCCCCTCGCTGCTGTAGGAGGACTTCTGCCAGGCAGTGCGGTCGGACGGGGACATGGTCGGTGCCTCCTAGTCAGGTCTTGAACGGCGCACCAGTCCGGCGTCAGCGTGGCTCGTGCTGGCGCGCCAGCTTCAGGAGGGCTGCCAGCCGAGTGCGGCTGGTGCTGAGGATGATCCCCGGGTCATCTGACTCGCGAAGGGCAATCTGGTCGGCGGCGACGCGTGCCAGTTCGAGGCAGTTGTTTCCCGCACTGCTGTAGGAGGACTTCTGCCAGACGGTGCGGTCGGTGGGGCGCATAGTCATTGCCTCCTCATAGGGCCCTGGCGATACTGCGGATGAATTTCCGTGAGTCATCTGGATCGAGCGCGATCTGTTCGAAACGTCGCATCGACGTGCGGTAGTTGGCCAACTGGACGTCGGCGAAGAGCTGCACGGCCCCATGTTCGGTGTCCAGCTGCACGGTGTCTAGTTGCGGAACGGCTCCCTCTGCGTAGAGGACCGTCTGGCCTGAGCCCGGAAACGCTCCAGCAGCGAATGGCACAACCCGGACGGTGATGTTGTCGTGCTCAGACATGTCAGCCAGGTGGTTGAGCTGGTGCTTGGTGACCTCATTGCCGCCGAAAAGCATGCGGAGCGCCGCCTCATGGATGACGGCCTGGTACGGCTTGGGGTTGTCACCGAGGAAGATCTGCTGGCGCTTGATCCGGTGGGATGTCCGGTACTCAAGCAGTGGGGGTGGCAGCTCCGGGATGTGCTGATGGAAGACGCAGCGAGCGTAGTCGACTGTCTGCAGAAGCCCTGGCAGGTGCGAGACCTGCGTCGTCCGGATCGCCGTGGCGTGATACTCGAGTTCGGCGAGGTCGAGCATGTCGGCGGGAAGCACACCCCGGTACTCCTCCCACCAGTAGCGTCGGCGTCCTCTGGTCATGGCCGCCAGCGCATCGATGAGAGCTTTGTCCGCGCAGCCATAGTGGCTCGCGAACGTGCGCACGCGCTCCTCGCTCACTCCATAGCGCCCGCCCTCAATGGCGCTCAAACGTGACGGGGTGATGTTCAGCTGTCGGGCTGCCTCGGTAGACGAGAGTCCGGCACGTTCGCGGAGTTTCCGCAGTTCAGCGCCGAGCCGACGCTGTCTCGCTGTGGGCGTGCTCCGGGGCGGCACCGTTCCCTCCCTCTGCGCCAGAACGGGCGTTCGTAGGTAATCGCCCATTCGTTGCGTAGTCATATGACTGCGTTTCCTCCTACTGTGTGTGCCAAGTCAACCACCGTGCGTGGAGCGCTGTTCCTGCTGCCCCTCAAAGGAGGCCGTTGCCGTGCCTGTGATGACGATTCCGCCGCGACTCGATCCGTGTCTTCAGGACTGGGAGGTCAGCGCCCACCTGCACGCCGACGCGCACGCGCCGCGCCTGTGCCGCAGAGCGGTGACCGGGGTGGTGCGCGAGTACGGGGTGCCCGGCGTGGCGGAGGACGGCGCGCTGGTGGCGGGGGAGTTGATGACCAACGCCGTCCAGCACGGCCTCGGCCCCGTAGCGTTCCGGGTGGCCTGGTACGCCGTGCGGGCCCGGCTGCGGCTCACCGTGTGGGACGAGGGCAAGGGCCGCGCGCCGGTGCGGCCGCGGGAGCCCGGGCCCGACGCCGAGCACGGACGCGGCCTGCTCATCGTCTCGGCCCTGGCCGCCGACTGGGGCCAGTACTCCACGCCGAGCGGCGGCAAGGCCGTCTGGGCCGAACTGGCGCCGTGCGGCGACGGCTTCTGCTGACGGCGTGCCTGACGGGAGCCTGCGCAGCGGCGTCAGGCGGCTGTTCCTTCGGACCGGCGGCCAACCGGGGCGGCGTGCCCGCCTCTCCGCCCGCTGCCGGGGAGCCGCCGCAGGAGAGCACACCGGCGCCGCCCCCGTCGCCCGCGCCCGCGCGCGGTGCGGCCGTCGTCGCCGAGGTGATCGACGTCCGTGCCCCGGGTCCGGCCGAGCCGGGCGCGCTGGCCGCCGCCCCCGGCGGCGACGGCTTCCTGGCGGGGGCGCGGGACGGGACCGTGCTCCACGTCTCGGCGGCTGGCGAGACGCGCCACGTCGGCGTCGTCTGGGAGGTCTCGCTCGGGCCCGCGAACGCGCTGCTCGGCCTCGCGGCCCAGCCCGGCTGGCTGTACGCCAGTTACGTCACCGCCGCCTCCGGCCTGACCCTCGCGCGTCACTCCTGGGATGCCAGCGGGCTGGGGCACTACCCGCACACGTTCCTCACCGGCGTCCCGGCGGCGGGGGCCCGCCGCGGCGGCGCCCTGGCGTTCGGGCCGGACGGGCTGCTGTACGCCGGAACCGGCGACGCGGGCCAGCCCGCGCTGGCCCGTGACCCCGCCTCCCCGGCGGGCAAGGTGCTGCGGATGACGTCGCTGGGCCGGGTACCGGACGGCAATCCCGACCCGGGCTCGTTCCGCTACGCGGACGGGCACGGGGACGTGCGCGGGCTGGCGTGGGACGCCGCGGGCCGCCCGTGGGTGGCCGACGCCGGCACGGTCGCGGCGCCCGGCGGCGCGGCCTCGCCGCTGTGGTCCGGCGGCGAGCAGACCGGGCCCGGACTGGCATGCGCCGCCGGGGCGTTGTGGCTGCCGGGCGCCGGGAGCGGCCTGTGGCGGCTGCCGCTGGACGGCCGGGGCGGGCTGGTGGCTCCGCCGCAGCTTCACCTGGCCGGGCAGCTGGCCGGTGCGGTGGGCCTGGTCGCGGTGGCGGGCGAGCTGTGGGTGCTGGCGGGCGGGTGGCGGCTGACGCGGCTGCGGGTGCGGTGAGCGGCGGCCGGGCCCGGCCACCTCACGCGCGGCCGTCGGCGCCGCCACCTGGCGGGTCCGCTGGCGGCGCCCCCGCCAGCGCCGCCGACACCTCCGGGAAGGCGTGGTGCCCGGGGCCGTTGGCGGTGAGCCAGGCTTGCGCGTGACGGCGGGCGGCGGCGGCTTCCGTCCCGGTCAGCTCCGGCGTGCGCAGCAGCACGGCCAGCACCCAGCCCGCTGACGGCTGCTGGGCGCGGTCCGCCAGCCACGCCACCGTCCGCTGCACCAGGTCCCCCCGCCAGGGCGCCAGCGCCGGATTGCGCAGCAGCGTCGCCAGGACCAGGGCGATCGCCGACGTGTCCCACCGGCCAGCCAGCCAGTCACGTGCCAGCCCGGTGGCGCGCTTGGCCCGGGCCCCGGTGAGGTCGGGCTGGGCGAGGAGATGCCGCAGCAGCACGCCCCCCTGTGTCCCGCCGCCCAGGACCGGCAGCTGGTCCATGACGTGGTCGAGCAGGTCGCCGCGCCGCTCGGCGTCCGGCGGCAGGCCGTGGAGCAGGCCGATCAGCACGCCCCGTGCCACCTGCGCCGGGCTGACGCGGATGCCCGCCGTCTCGCCGTCGCCCAGCACCAGCGCGGTGAGCGCCGGGGCGTGCACGGCCCCCGGGCCGGGCTTGCGGCACACCGCGTGCAGCAGTTTCCGCGTCATCGGGTGCCGCGGGTTCGCCTCGAACCAGACCAGCGCGTCGCGGGTCACGGCCTCCCGCTGATCCAGCCCGAGGTCGTCGCGCGCCAGCAGCGCCATCATCACGTGGACCGCGCCCGGTTCCGGCGCGTGCCGCTGCGTCCAGGCGGCCGCGCCGTCGAGCAGCATGGCGGTGAGCGGCTGGCCCAGGTTCTGGTGGGCGAGCAGCGGCTGGAGCACGAACCGGGCGCTGTCCTCGTCGGCGTGCTTCGCCAGCCACAGCACGCTGCCGTTGACGACCTCTCCCGCCCGGTCCCCCAGCAGCGGCAGGTCGCGCAGGAGCCACCGCAGCAGGTAGCTCGCCCGGGGGTGGGTGGCGCGGCCCTGGAGCCACGCGAGGGAGCGGCGCACGCCCTCCTCGTGGCCGGGCGACCGCTGCAAGACCGGGTCCAGCAGGTGGGTGGCGTTCTCATCGCCGGGGTGCGCGTCCAGCCACTGGCACGCCAGGTCCACGGCGTCCGAGCGGTGCGCCTCGGTCCGCGCGGCCTGGAGCACGACCGTCAGCAGGGTGGCGTCCGGCTCCGGGCCGAACAGCCGCTGCCAGTCCAGCGCGCGGTCGATGATCTCGTTGATCAGGTCCCGCGGCAGGTCGGTGCGGGTCAGCAGCGCCCGCATCAGGTACTGGTCGCGCTCGGCCAGCGGCTCCTTCTTCAGCTCCTGCCACGCCTCGGTGGCGAACGGCTCGATCGCCGTCAGCGGCACGTTCGGGCGCAGCAGCAGCGCGCTGAGCACGAAGTCGCGGGTGGGGGCGCTGGAGCGCTCATTCAGCCAGTCGCGGGCGTAACTGACCGCCCGCGCCTCCTCCCGCTGCGACAGCCGGGGCTGGACCAGCAGGGGACGCAGCACGAACGAGGCCTCCGGGCAGGTCTTGTGCTGGTGCAGCCAGGCCAGGGCCAGGCCGATGGCGCGGTCGCGCTGCGGTGCGGCCAGGCCGGGGCGGCGCAGCAGCCGCCGCAGCACGAAGCTGGCGTCGAGGCTGGGGATGTGGCGGCCGACCCAGGTCAGGGCGTCCCCGATGACGCCGTCGGCGCGCTCGCCCAGGTCGTCGCGGGTGAGCAGGGCCTCGATCTCGACGGAGAGCGCCGCCCGGCCGGTGTGGTCGCCCACCCAGTCCGCCGCCTGTTTCACCGCCTGCCGCGCGGCCTTGGGCGGCAGGTCGCCGCGCATCAGCAGGGCGCCGGAGAGGTAGACGGCGCGGTTGTCGCTCCGGCGGCGCGCGAGCCACGCCAGCGCCCGGTCGGCGAGCCAGGCGGCGGTTCCAGCGTCCTCGCCGTCCTCGCCGCCGATGCCGTCGGCGCGCAGCAGAGACAGCAGCAGGTCGCCGGCGGCGGTGTGGTCCTCGGGCAGGCCGCGCAGGCAGTCCAGCGCGCTGGCGAGCAGCCGCGCGGGCAGCGGGCCCGTGGCCGCGCGGACGGTCGTGGACAGCTCGCCCGGCAGCTCGTCCGGGCGTTCCCGGCGGACGCGCTCCAGCCACGGCTCGACCAGCTCGTCCCACAGCTCAAGCGTGCCCGCCTGCCACGGCTGGTTCGCCAGCAGCCGGGAGACCAGCGGCGAGACCTGGTCCAGCTCGCCGCGCAGCAGCCCGGCGACGTGCGCGGCGTTGGCCCGCAGCCAGCGGGCGCAGGACTCGGCGGTCTCCCGCTGCCACTCCTCGGACTGGTCGGCGGACCAGCGCGTCAGGTGCCGCACCGCCCGGGCCAGGGAGGTGGCGCTCCCCGCCGCCGCGTCGAGCAGCTCGGTCAGTGTGCCGCCCCGCACGGTCGTCTGGTCCGGGACCAGGGCGGTGCCCAGCAGGTCGTCCACGACGATGTCGTGGACCGTGTCGACGCTGTCGCCGGACGTCACCAGCCAGCCGAGCCGGCACAGGTGCGTCACCACGCCCGGCCCGTCGTGGGCGAACTCCCGGTCGCCGCGCGCCGCCAGCGCCCGGCTCACGGCCTCGCCGACCGCCTGGCGGTCCTGCTCGCAGGCGAGCATCGCCGTCACGGAGGCCAGCAGCCAGGTGTGGGGCCGCGACGGGCCCGCGCCGAGGTCGGCGCTGGTCGGCAGCCCGAAGTCGGCGGCCAGCCGCCGCCGCAGCCACCGCATCAGCTCGCCGGGCCGCAGCTCCGACAGGTCCGGCGTGCGCCGGCCCGCCTCCACCTGCTGCTCCAGCACGCGGGCCAGCAGCAGCGCGAAGACCGGGCGTTCGCTGCACACCTCGATCAGCCGCGGATCGCCCCACGCCTTGCGGGCGCCGGGGGCGACGGTCTCGAAGATGCGCCGGGCGATGTCGGCGCGGTGCTCGCGGTCCTGCTCCCGGTGGGCCGGATCGTCCCTGCCGAGGTCGGCCACCCGGAACAGGTGGCCCAGCGCGTTCTCGTCGAACCGGGCCCGGGCGCCCGGCCGCGCCGAGGCCAGCAGCGCGATCCGGCAGCCGGGGTCGTGCGCCTGGAGCTGCTCGTCGAGGTCCCGCAGGTGCAGGCCGGTGTAGCTGTCCAGGTAGTCGAGCACCAGCAGGACGCGGCGGGCACCGCGGCTGGCACCGTCGCGGGAGGGCTGCCGGTCCGCCTGCGCCAGCGCCGCCGTGACGAGGTCCCGCGCCGAGACGCCCGAGCCGGGGACGAGGTGCAGCACGAGCCAGCCGGCGCGGTCGGCCCGCGAGGCGACCTCGAAGCAGGTGCGGGTCTTGCCCGCGCCGGCCACGCCGATCACCAGCACGCCGCGCCCGCTGCCGGCGCCGGTGCCGCGGGCCAGCTGGCTCAGCAGCCGGTCCGGCGCCGCCTCGTGGCCGGGGCGGGGGCTGACGAACGGCAGCCGGTCGTCGGTGAGGTACCGCTCCTCGCTCCGCAGGCGCCGCAGCGTCTCGGCGTGCGTGCGCAGGTACGGCGGTGGCGGCGGCGCGGGCGCGTGGACGTGGACGTCGCCGTCGCGCCACCGGGTCCGCAGGTGCGGCAGCTGGCCGTCGCCGCTGCGGGCCATCGCGGCCCGGGCGCGTGCGAACGCTGCGCGCAGCGGCGGCGGCCAGGCCGGCTCGGCGCCCAGCTCGGGCAGGAAGACGGAGGTGAACAGGCCCGCGCGGCTCTCGCCGAGGTTGGCCGCGGCGGCGCCGTCCTGGGTGGCGCAGACGCACTCCACCAGGCCGGGGGCCGCCGCCCTGGCCAGGACGCGGCCGAGCCGGCGCACCGGCAGCGCGGCGGCGCCGCCGAAACGGGTGCGGCAGGCGTCGATGACGCAGATCTTCCGGGCCAGGCCCGCGTACCGGGCGTCCTCGGCGAACGCGGCCTCCAGGTCGGCGGCGTCGAGGTTGGCGGGGGCGCCGCCGCCGGAGTCGGCGTAAAACAGCCGCTGGTGGCCCTCGTGGTCCAGCAGGCCGTGCCCGCTCCAGGCGAACCACAGCAGGTCGCCCCGGGCGGCGGGGAGTTCCTCGGTGAGCACCCGCCACACCTCGTGCTCGGTGGCCTCGCGCGGCGTCAGGCCCAGCCGGGCGGCGGCCGCCGCCACCTCGTCACGGGAGGCGGGGCCGGGGGAGACCAGCAGCCGGATGCGGTCGGCGGGCACGCCGCGTTCCCGCAGCCAGGCGGCGTAGCGGCAGGCGTCCAGGGCGGGGCCGTCGAGCGGCGCCAGCGCGGCGTCGCCGTAGGTGTCGACGCCGACGAGCACCGCGTGCGTGCGCTCCGGGTCGGCCCGGTCCGCCGCCTCACCTGTCGCGTCCGCCGCCGTGCCGTCCGCCGTCACCCGCGCCCTCGCAGCAGGTCGGCGAGCAGGGCGTGCACCGGCGGGTGCGTGAAGTAGCCGCTGTGCGCGGCCAGCAGCGGTTTGCCCGAGGTCACGTCCACGTCGTCGGCGCGGCCGGGGAAGACCGGTCCGGCGAGGAACGCCAGCGGGTCGCGCCGGTCGTACAGGTTGGTCCAGGGCGGGAAGTACAGCGGCAGCGGCTCGCCCGCGGCCAGGCTCGGCAGGGCGTCCACGGCGTAGAGCTGCGGCGCCTGCGAGCCCATCGTCACCAGCCGGGCCACGCCCGGCAGCGGGCGGCTCGCCAGCAGGTCGACCGCCGCGATGCCGCCGAGGCTGTGCGCGAGCAGCACCACCGGGCCCTCCTCGGCGGCCACGGTGGCCACCCGCTCGGCGATGAACTCCCGCAGCCCCTGCCCGCGCACCAGGTACCGCAGCACGTCCCCGAGCTGCGGCGCCGCCCCGTCCAGCCAGCCGGCGCGCCGCTTCTCCAGCACCCGCACCAGGCCCAGCTTGTCGGCCAGCAGCAGGCCCGCGCCGGCCAGGCCCCGGTCCTGTGCCCCCAGCGCCTGCGTCAGCAGCCGCACCGCCTCGTCGCGCTGCCCGACGTCCCACAGCACGGGGTCGCCCGCGGCCTCGGCGTCGGACAGCAGCCGCGCGACGGCCGCGACGGCCAGCGCCCGCGCGGTGTCGGCGCCGGACGCCGGGCCGTCGAGCGCGGCCTTGCACGCGGGGGAGCCGAGCACGGCGGAGAGCGCGGCGGTGAACGCCTCCTCGCGCCCGTCCGCCGCCAGCAGCGCGGCCAGTTCGGGCGGCGGCCCGGCCAGCACGGCCCTGGCGCGGCGGGCGACCTCCGCGCCGGAGCGGTCGCCCAGCACTAACCGGCCGTCATCGTCGGCGAGTTCACCCAGCAGCCGCAGCGGGGCCAGCGGGTCTGTGTACAGCACGTTCCACAGCAGCGGGGCTTCGTCTTCCGGGTCCTCCGGGGCCTCCGGCCGGGCCGCGGGCGGCGGTTCGGCGGTCCGGGCGCGGGGGCGCCGCACGGGCGGGACGGCCGCCGTGGCGGCCCCGGCCGGCGCGCCGTGGGCGTCGCCCCAGTAGCAGTCGTGGACGCGGGCCCCGGGCAGCAGCGCGCCGACGCCCTCGCGCAGCAGCGCGAGCGTCCGGTCGTACGCGGGCCTGCGCACTCCCGTGCCGTGCACGAACACCAGGGCGGCCATGGCTTCCCCCCGGGGCCTGAGTGGGCGTCGACAACAGCGTCCCAACATACTTGCCGTCAGCACCGACCGCGAGACACCTGCGCGGACAGCTCGCTGACGGTACGTCAGCCAACGGCACGTGCGGCACAGTAGTGTCATGCGGCGGATCCTGCTCGTGGTGTGCGCTGGCTTCGGGGCGATGCTGTGCTTCGTGGCACTGCTCGTCGTCGGCGTGTACAGCGCGGCGGCCGGGCTGTTCGGCAGCGGCGCCCCCGGCACCACCGGCGACGGCCGCCTCGCCCGCAACACGGTGCCCGCCGAGTACGCCGCGCTCATCGAGGAGTGGGGCAACTACTGCCCGACGCTCTCCCCGGCGCTGCTGGCCGCCCAGCTGAACCAGGAGAGCGGCTTCCAGCCGAACGTGCAGAGCCACGCCGCCGCCCAGGGCATCGCCCAGTTCATCCCCAGCACGTGGGCGGTGCACGGCTTCGACGCCAACGGCGACGGCCAGGCCAACGTCTGGGACCCGGAGGACGCCATCCCGTCCGCCGCGCGGTACGACTGCACCCTGGCCCGGTACGTCGAGGACGTCCCCGGCGACCCGGTGGACAACATGCTGGCCGCCTACAACGCCGGTGCCTACGCCGTGATCCGGTACGGCGGCGTCCCGCCCTACGCGGAGACGCAGAACTACGTGCGCGTCATCCGCGAGGCCGAGGCCAGCTTCGCCGCCCTGGAGACGGACGAGGACGGCCAGGAGGCGCGCCTGGACCCCTCGCGGGCGGCGGCGGGCGCCGTCAACTTCGCGCAGGACCAGCTGGGCACCCCCTACCGCTGGGGCGGCGAGGGCGGGCCCGAGGACAACGGCGAGTTCGACTGCTCCGGGCTGACGCAGGCCGCGTACGCCTCGGTCGGCATCGACCTGCCGCGCGTCGCCAATGACCAGTGGAACGCCGGGCCCCACCCCGGCCGCGACGAACTCCTCCCCGGCGACCTGGTGTTCTTCGCGCACGACCTGACCGACCCGCGCAGCATCTACCACGTCGGCATCTACGTCGGCGGCGGCTACATGATCGACGCGCCCTACACCGGCGCCGTCGTCCGCTTCGACCCCATCGACTCCGCCGACTACTACGGCGCCACCCGCCCCACGGGCTGAGCGGCACCAAACGGCCCGCACCGATGAGTTCCGCGCGCGGCGCGGGTCTACCCGGGTATGGCGAACCCGAATACGCACCCGACCGCGGATGCGAACACGACCACGCACACGCTCCGCACCGCCGGCGCCGACCTGGTGTACGACGTGCAGGGCCCGCTGCCCGCCGCCGGCGGCCGCCCGCCGCTGCTGATGATCGGGCAGCCCATGGACGCCAGCGGATTCCGCACCCTGGCCGGGCTGTTCCCCGAGCGGACCGTCGTCACTTACGACCCGCGGGGGCTCGGCCGCAGCACGCGCCGGGACGGCCGCACCGACCACGACCCGGTGACCCAGGCCGGTGACGTGCACGCGCTGATCGAGGCGCTCGGCGCCGGGCCGGTCGAGATGTTCGCCAGCAGCGGCGGCGCCGTGACCGCGCTCGCCCTGGTGGCGGCGCACCCTGGCGACGTGTCCGTGCTCGTGGCGCACGAGCCGCCGCTGCTGCCGCTGCTCCCCGATGCCGGGGCCGCCGCGCGCGCCGAGGCCGCCGTGCGGGAGACCTACCAGGCCAAGGGCTTCGGCCACGGCATGGCCGCGTTCTTGGCCATGTCCTCCTGGCAGGGCGAGTTCACCAGCGCGTACTTCGACCAGCCCGCGCCGGACCCGGCGGCGTTCGGCCTGCCCGCCGAGGACGACGGCAGCCGCGACGACCCGCTGCTGGCCGCCTCCGCGAAGGTCACCGCCTACCGGCCGGACGCGGCGGCGCTGACCGCCGCGCCGACACGGATCGTCATCGCCGTGGGCGAGGAGACCGGCAGCGTCCTGACCGGGCGCGCCGCCGAGGCCACGGCCCGGCTGCTGGGCCAGCGGGCGGCGGTGTTCCCCAGCCACCACGGCGGCTTCCTCGGCCCGGAGTCCGGCTTCCCCGGCCAGCCCGAGGCGTTCGCCCGCCGGCTCCGCGAGGTCCTCGACGGCGCCTGAGCGGACCGTTGCCGTTATGCCGTCGCCGCCCGGAGGTGGTCGCGCAGCCGCCGGGCGACCTGGCCCATGAGGGCCTCGGCGCCCGGCTGGCTGCTGGCCGCCACCCGCGACTCGGTCAGCACGGCGACGGCGTAGGCGCGCCCGTCGGCGTGCTCGACGACCCCGGCCTCGTGCCGCAGGTTCAGCAGGGTGCCGGTCTTGGACCACCACAGCGAAGAGTCGGAGGCGAAGTCCGGGGCCAGGCGGTGGCGCAGCAGGTTCGCCGCCATCAGCGAGCGCAGCCGCGCCGCCACGTCCGCGTGGACGGGCGACGGCAGGCCGCGGGCGGGCGCCCAGATCGCTTGCAGCAGGCCGGCGAACGCGCGCGCGGTGCCGGTGTTGGCGCGCGAGACGTCGAGCTGCGGAATCCGGTGGCCGTGCCCGGCGGTGGCCGCGTCGATGGCGAGGGCCTGGGCGAGATGCGTGCCGTCGCCGCCCAGCCTCTCCGCCGGGGTATCCATCAGTTCCGCCATGGTGTGGCGCACCGTCAGCCCGCGCAGTCCGGCCTGCCGCAGCTCGGCCGCGACCTGGCGCGGCGGGGTGAGGCGGAACAGCGCGTCGGCCGCCACGCTGTCGCTGACGCACACGCTCAGGTACACCAGGTCCTCGACGGCGATGCGCGCCGGGTGACGGAACCGCCCCAGGCCCGTCGGCCCCGGCGTCGTCACCTGCCCCGGCTCCACCTCTATCCCGGCGGCGCCGTCGATCTCGCCCCGCCGGATGCGGTCCAGCGTCACCAGCGCCAGCGGGATCTTCACCAGCGAGGCTACGGGCAGTTCGAGATCCGGGTCGATGCCGATCTCGTCACCGGTCTCCAGGTCCCGCACCAGGAAGGAGCCATGGAGCCCGCCGTCGCGCAGCTCCCGGCGCAGCCCGGCGACCAGCCGGTCGGCGTTCACGCCGCGGCCTCCGTTCCGGCGCCCAGGCAGCGGGCGAGCCACCGCTCGCACTCCCGCCCCACGCGCGTGGCCTCGGCGTCCGCCTCGTCGGCCACGACCAGGTCGTAGCCCCGCGCCAGGCCGGCCTCCAGCTCGCCCACCGGCCGCCAGTGCAGCCGCAGTCCGGCGGCCTGCGCGGGCGAGCACAGCAGCACGTCGTCGTGGCTGAGCACGGCCGCCGCCGCGGCGGCCACGGTGCCGGCGACGGCGAGCTGCGCCGGGCGCAGCCCGACCGCGTCCCGCAGCCGCGTCAGCGGGTCGCGGACGTGCGGCACGTCGTCCTCCTGTTGCAGCCATACCCGCCGGGGCGGCCGGTCGCGGTCGGCGCGGCTGGGGCGCAGGGTGTCCAGGTAGAGGGGCCCGCCGCCGGGGTCGGCCGCGACCGCCAGGCCCAGCGGCACGCGCCATGCCGCGTCGGACGGCGGCACGGCCAGCAGCGCCGCCCGCACCTGCCCGGTCCGCACCAGGCGGGCGCGCTCCTCCGGGCCGGCCGGGCGCGGGTCGAGCACGACGCCGTGGCGCTGGGCCCCGGCGATGAGGCGGGCCAGGGCATCCGCCGGGCAGGTGGCGGGGACGGCAAGCCGCAGCGGCCGGTCCAGCGCGGCCTGGGCCTCGTGCTCCAGCCGGTCGGCGGCCCGCACCAGCTCCCTGGCCAGCGGCAGCAGGTCGCGGCCGAACGGCGTCAGCGTCGCCGCACGCGAGGAGCGGTCCAGCAGCCGGTCGCCCAGGTGCCGTTCCAGCGCGGCGATGCGGCGGCTGGCGACGGGCTGCGCCACCCGCGCCGCCGCCGCGCCGACTGTGAAGCTGCCGCGCTCGCTGACGTGCACGAATGCCCGGCAGGCCGCCACCAGATCCATGGGCTCACTATGCCAAAAGTGCATGAGTGTGCACGGGGGTGTCTTGGCGGCGGCTGCCCGGGGCCGGAAGGCTGGGCCCGGCAAGGGTGTGGTGACCGGGAAGCGCAGCGGATCGGAGGAACCGATGACACGTCCCGCAGGGAGACGGAACAACGCCCGCATCGCCGGGCTCCTCGCGCTCGTCGTCATCGTCGTGGCGGCGGCCGTGGTGTGGGCCGTGCGCCGGGACGACGGCGACGGCCGGGCCGAGGAGGCGGCGGGCGAGGCCCGCCGGTTCCTCGACGCCTGGGCGGCGGGGGAGCTGGAGCGCGCCGCCTCGCTGACCGACGACCCGGAGGCGGCGCAGTCGCTGCTGGAGTCCGTGACCACCAACATGCACCCCGAGAGCGTCGAGTTCGCCCCCGCCGGCCGGGCCGAGGAGCCCGGCGAGGAGGCGCCGGAGGACGCCCTGGCCGTGCCGTTCACCGCCACGTTCACCCTCCAGGGCATAGGGGAGTGGTCGTACGACTCGACGGCCCTGATGGTGCCCGGCGGTGACGGCTGGCGCGTCGCCTGGGAGTCGGCGCTGGTCCACCCCCAGCTCGCCGAGGGCCAGACGCTGGTGCTCACCGTCGACGCGCCGGAGCGCGCCCCCATCCTCGCCGCCGACGGCAGCGAGCTGGCGGGCCCCGCGACCGTATACGACATCAGCATCTGGCCCGAGCGGCTGACCGATCCGGAGGCGGCCTGGGAGGCGCTGGACGGACTGGACGCCGGCATCGACACCGAGGCGCTCGCCGAGCGGGTGGAGCAGGCCGCGCCGGACCAGGCCGTGGCCGTGGTGACGCTGCGGGAGGAGGACTACCGGGAGCACGAGGCCGAGCTGACCGCCGTGCCGGGAATCCAGTCGGCGCAGGGCACCCGCACCCTGCCGCACGCCGCGCGGCCGGTCACGGGCACCGTCGACCCGGACACCGGCGAGGGCGTCTCCGGGCTCCAGGAGCGCTACGAGGAGCAGCTGGCGGGCACCGCCACCGCGGCCGTGGTGATCGCCGACCGCGAGTCGGGCGACGCGGTGGAGACGCTGCACGAGCGGGAGGGCGGCGAGCCGGGCACCCCGGTGGAGACCACGATCGATCCCGAGGTGCAGCGGGCCGCCGAAGCGGCGCTGGCGGAGGCGGGACGCGAGGGGGCGATCGCCGCCATCGAGCCGTCCACCGGCAACGTGCTGGCCGCCGCGGACTGGCCCGCGGACGGCTTCAACCGGTCCCTGCTGGGGCAGCTGGCGCCCGGCTCGACGTTCAAGGTGGTCACCGCGGCGGCCCTGCTGGAGAGCGGCGCGACGCCCGACGAGGTGCTCGGCTGCCCCCGGACCGTCACTGTCGGCGGCCAGTCCTTCGAGAACCAGGACGAGTTCGAGCTCGGCCCGGACACCACGCTGCGGGAGGCGATAGCCGCGTCCTGCAACACCGCGCTCATCGGCAACCTCGACCGGTTCGAGGCCGACAGCCTCAGCCGCACCGCCGAGGCGTTCGGCATCGGCGCCGAGTGGACCGTCGGCGCCGCCACGTTCGACGGCAGCGTGCCCGTGGCGGAGAGCGACAACGAGCTGGCGGCCTCCCTGATCGGCCAGGGCCGGATCCAGACCAGCCCGCTGGTGATGGCCTCGGTCGCCGCGACGGTCGCCGACGGCACGTTCCACCAGCCCTTGCTGGTGCCCGGCGCCGTCGACGAGCCGCACCAGGCCGCGTCCAGCCTCAGCCCGGAGACCATCGAGGGCCTGCGGTCGATGATGCGGGAAACCGTGACGGACGGTTCGGCCTCCGCCCTGGCGGGCCTCCCCGGTCAGCCGCACGGTAAGACCGGCACCGCCGAGTTCGAGAACGGCGAGGGCGAACTGTCCACCCACGCCTGGATGATCGGATTCCTCGGCGAGGGCGACCTGGCCTTCGCCGTGGTGCTGGAGGACGGCGGCTCCGGCGGCAGCGACGCGGGCCCGGTCGCCGCCGACTTCCTGTCCCGCCTGTGACGCGGCGGCAGGCGGGGCACGGCGGCGGACGGCGCGCGGGCGCGTCCCGGCCGCGCGCCGTCCGCTGACGGACCGTGACCGGTCCGGCCGCGTGCCCTCAGCGGTTGACGATCTTGTGGCGGATGTACATGGAGAGCAGGGTTACGATCACGATGATCCCGAGGGCGATGGCGAACTTCACGTCACTGGTCCTTGCGTTGTCGTGCGATGGCCGCTGCGAGAGTACCCGCATGTGCCGCTGGCAGGCGCAGGACGAGTGAGGGGTCAGTTGCTGTTCCATAACGCTGTGGTCATCGCCGGTCGCCCCGGGGCACTCCTGGAGACGGACATGGCGTTACCTGTACCGGAACAGGGGCTCCTTGAGCCCGCCAGCCCCGGCGGGCTTCCCCCCCACACACCGAAGGGGCCGCAACGGTCATGGTTGGGATTGACGACCGCGATATGGACGTGGAGATCCTCCGCGATGTCAACGGGCTGGCTGCCCGGATGCCCGGGTGGGCGCGTGACGTCGTGGCATTCACCGGGGAGTACCTGCTCCCCTTGTCGCTGATCGCGCTGGTGGCGGTCGCCTGGCTCGTCGTCCGGCGGCGCCCCGGGAACGTGACGGCCGTGGCCCAGGTGCTCTGGGCGCTGCCCGCCGCGGCGCTGGCGTACCTGGTGAACGCGCCGATCCGTGACTTCGTGGCCCGGCCGCGCCCGGCGATCGGGCGGCCGGAGCTGGACCTGACGGTGCTCCTCGACAAGGACGGCTACTCGTTCGTCAGCGACCACGCCAGCTGCGCCATGGCCATCGCCGTCGCCCTGTTCCTGGTGCACCGCTGGCTGGGCGCGCTGGCCTGCGCGGCCGCGCTGCTGACCGGGTTCGGCAGGCTGCTGATCGGTGTCCACTACCCGTCGGACGTCATCGGCGGGTACGCGCTCGGCGCCGCCGTGGCGCTGCTGCTGGCGCCGCTGGCGATGGCCACGCTCACGCCGCTGGTGCGCCGGGCGGCGGGGACGCGCTGGCTGGGCTGGCTCGTCCCGGCCAGCGCCGAAGCGGCCGGGGAGGCGGGGGACGCCGAGGAGAAGCGGGCGGACCACCCGGGCAGCCAGGCGGGCCGGGAGGGCGCCTCCGGCCAGCAGGACCGGCCGGCGCCGCTGGCCCGCGACGTCGCCGTGTGACGGAGCCGCGCCGCGGCGCCCGGCTTCAGCCGGCCAGCGACTGAAGGTGAGCGGCGGCCTCCGACCGCGCCAGCGGCCGGGACCGCCGCGCCGGGCCGTACCAGCCGCAGCTGCACGCGGGAGCCAGGAACGGCCCGCGCTCACGCAGGGTGATCTGGTGTGACGGCGGCGACGGCGGCTGTGCGCCCGCCGCCCCGGAACCCTCGTTCTCCGTGCGCTCGTGCACCCCACCACCGTATCGGGCCATGCGGAGCAGCGGCCCGTGACGGCCCCTTACAGGTCTCGTTAGGCGCTACGGGTCCGACGGGTTCTTCACAGCACGGGGGTACCGGCAGGCATGGCGAGCGGGCGGCGGCGCGGCACGCGCACACGCGTCACGGTCTCGGCGGGCTGCGCGGGACTGCTCGCCGTGCTGGCCCTGCTCTGCGGCTGTTCCCGCACCGACGCCGCCGCCGAAGGCCGGCAGCAGACACCTGTCGAGGTGCTGCGGCGGGCGCCGGACGCGCTCGCCGTCGCGGGCAGCTCGGCCGTCCGCACGGCCATGGAGATGGACTCCGGCGGCACGCGCATCACCGTCACCGGTGAGGGCGGCTTCGACTACGTGACCGGCATGGGTGAGCTGATGCTGACGCTGCCCGTGCGCCAGGAGGAGGACACCGGCCTGCCGGTCACCGAGGTCTTCGCGCCGGGTGAGCTGTACATGAAGAACCGGGGGGCGGGCGTGCCCCCCGACAAGTGGGTCCGCATCGACGTGACGACGGTCGCCGACGGCAACCTCGTGACCGGCGGCGCCACCGACCCGCTGCTGGCGGCGGAGCTGCTGCGCGGGGTGACCAGCGCCAGCGAGGTGAACCGGGAGGAGATGAACGGCAAGCCCGTGACGCACTTCCGTGGCGTCACGGACCTCGGGGCCGCGGCCCGGGCGGCCTCCGGCGCGGTGGCCGAGCAGCTGCGCGCGGCGGTGGCGGGCGACCGCTTCCCGGACCCGGAGGTCGAGTTCGACGCGTACGTGGACGAGGACGGGCTGCTGCGCCGGGTCAGCCATCACTTCGGCTTCGCGGGACAGCTCTCGGGCGGTGACGAGGCGCTGGTCCAGGTGGCCTCGACCGTGGACCTGTACGCGTTCGGCCGGCCGGTCGACGTCGAGCTCCCGGGGGATGACGAGGTGTACGCGGGCAGGGTGGCCTGACCGTACGCCCGGGTCAGGTCCGCAGCATGCGGGCGATCGCGGCGGTCGCCTCCTCTACCTTGGCGTCGATCTCCGGGCCGCCCTCCCGCGCGGCGTGGGCGACGCAGTGACGCAGGTGCTCCTCGAGAAGCTGGAGGGCGAAGGACTGGAGCGCCTTGGTGGAGGCGGAGACCTGGGTGAGTATGTCGATGCAGTACACGTCCTCCTCGACCATGCGCTGGAGCCCTCTGATCTGGCCCTCGATGCGGCGCAGGCGCTTGAGGTGCGCGTCCTTGTCCTTGCTGTACCCGTGCGGGCCCGCGGCACCGGGGTGCTCGTGCGACCCGGCTGCCGCGGCTGCCGGGGCGGCCTCGCCGGAGCTCCCGGACGTCACGGAGGTCTGGGAAGCGGTCATATCGGTCCTCCCGGGATCATATACCCCTGCTGGGTATAGCGTACCGAAGTGACGTCCGGCCGCGCTGTGCAGCGGCACCTTCCGGCCCCGCTCGGTTCATTTTCTATTCACTTTCGACCTCTCTTCACTTCACCTGATCAACCTAGCTTCGGGTCGGCATGGCGGCCTGACGGGAAGGAACTCGACGACTGTGAAGCTCCGGCGCGCGGTCCTGGTCTCCGGGGCCCTGGCTTGCACGGCCTCGCTCGCCGCTACCCTCACCGCCTGCGGCAGTGACGACAACTCCGGTCTTCCCGGCGCCGTGGACTTCTCGGCGGAGACGCTGCGGTGCGGCCCCGGCGGCACCTTGCTGGCCTCCGGTTCGAGCGCCCAGGCCAACGCGATGGAGGTCTGGGTGAACACTTACCAGGCCAACTGTGACGGCAGTCAGATCAACTACAAGGCCACCGGCTCCGGCGCGGGCATCCAGGAGTTCCTCCAGGGCACCACGGCCTACGGCGGCTCCGACTCGCTGCTGACCGAGAGCGAGAGGGCGCAGTCGCGCTCCGTGTGCCGCGACGGCGGCCAGGCCATTCACCTGCCGCTGGTCGCCGGTCCCATTGCCGTGGGCTACAACCTCCCCGGCGTCGACGACCTCGTCCTCGACGCGCGGACCCTCGCGGGGATCTTCGACTCCCGCATCACGCGCTGGGACGACCCCGCCATCGCCGCCCTCAACCCGGACACCGACCTGCCCGACCTGCCGATCACGCCCTTCCACCGCTCCGACGGCTCGGGCACCACCGACAACTTCACCTCCTACCTGCACGCCGCCGCCCCCGACGCCTGGCCCCACGAGCCGGGCAAGAACTGGCGCGGCAGGGGCGGCCAGGCCGCCGACGGCTCCTCCGGCCTGGTCGGCATGGTGCAGCAGAACGAGGGCGCCATCTCCTACTTCGAGCTGTCCTACGCGCACCAGAACGACATCGACACCGTCCGCGTCGACACCGGTGCCGCCGAGCCGGTCGCGGCCACCGTGGAGAACGCCTCGGCGGCCATCGGCGAGGCCGAGGTCGTCGGCACCGACGGGGACCTCGCACTCGAACTCGACTACACGACGCGCGAGGAAGGCGCGTACCCGATCGTTCTCATCACCTACGAGATCGTTTGCGACAAAGGTAATAATCCGGACACCCTCGGGCTGACGAAGGCGTTCCTGCGCTACGCCGCCAGCGACGAGGGTCAGCAGGACCTCGCCGAGATCGACTACGCGCCGGTCTCCGGCGACATCATCCGCCAGGTCCGCGAGCGGATCGAGGACATGTCGTGACGCCGAAGGACACCCCCCACACCCCCATGGCCAGCCCCGACACCCCCGGCACCGCGCCGGAACGCCCTGCCGCACGGCCCGCCTCCCGCCTCGGCGACCGCGTCTTCAGCGGCCTGTCCAAGGGATCAGGCATCATCCTGCTGCTGATCATGGCGGCCATCGCGGTCTTCCTCTCCGTCCGCGCCGCCGTCGCCATCAGCAGCAACGAGGGCAACTTCCTCACCACGTTCGAGTGGAACGCCAACGGCGACCCGCCCTACTTCGGCATCGCCGTCCTCCTCTTCGGCACGGTCGTCAGCTCCGTCATCGCGATGGTGCTGGCCGTGCCCGTCGCCGTCGGCATCGCGCTGTTCCTCTCCCACTACGCGCCGCGCCGCCTGGCCGCCCCCATCGGCTACCTCGTCGACCTCCTCGCCGCCGTGCCGAGCATCATCTACGGCCTGTGGGGCGCCCTGTACCTGGTGCCGCGCCTGACCGGCCTGTACGAGTGGCTCGACGACTACTTCGGCTGGACCGGCATCCTCGCCTACGACGGCACGCCCGCCCGCTCGCTGATGACCGCCGGCATCCTGCTCGCGATCATGATCCTGCCGATCATCACCAGCGTGACCCGCGAGGTGTTCCGCCAGGCGCCCGCCGCCCACCAGGAGGCCGCCCTGGCGCTGGGCGCCACCCGCTGGGAGGTCATCCGCATGACCGTGCTGCCGTTCGGCCGCTCCGGTGTGATCAGCGCGTCGATGCTCGGGCTCGGCCGCGCCCTGGGCGAGACGATGGCCGTCGCCACCGTGCTGTCCCCCAGCTTCCTGATCAACGCCAGCCTGCTGGAGTCCGGCGGCGGCACCTTCGCGCAGAACATCGCCAGCCAGTTCAAGGAGGCCGGGGCCATGGGCCGCGACGCGCTCATCGCCTCCGGCCTCGTCCTCTTCGTCCTCACCCTGCTCGTCAACGGCGCCGCCCGGCTGATCATCGCGCGCCGGCGTGAGTACTCAGGAGCCGCCGCATGACGCCTCCGACCCAGGCCCCGGCCGCCAGCGCGGCCACCGCCGCCCCCGTCCCGCCCGCCCCCACGCTGCGTCCGCCGCGGCTGCCGCGCTGGTCGATGGGAGCGCTGCTGACCGGTTCGCTGGCCGTCGGCACCGCCGCGGGACTGCTGCTGCACCTCAGCAGCCGCTTGCAGTGGGGCCTGATCGCTGCCCTCGTCTTCGTCGCGGCCACCTTCGGCCTCACCGCGCGCGTCGAGGGCAGGCGCCGCGCCGTCGACCGGCTGGCGTCGCTGCTGGTGTGGGCCAGCTTCGCGGTGGCCGTGCTGCCGCTCGCCTCGCTCGTGTGGGAGACGGTGACGCGGGGTATCCCCGGCGTGAGCTGGTACTTCCTGACGCACTCGATGAACGGCGTCCTCAGCTGGCAGGACGGCGGCGGCATCTACCACGCCATCCTCGGCACCGTCCAGCAGGTGCTGCTGGCCAGCGTCATCGCCATCCCCATCGGGCTGCTCACCGCCGTCTACCTCGTCGAGTACGGCCGGGGCAGGCTGGCGAAGGCCGTGACGTTCTTCGTGGACGTCATGACCGGCATCCCGTCCATCGTCGCGGGCCTGTTCATCCTCAGCCTGTGGATCATGATGCTGGACCTGGGGTACTCGGGCTTCGCCGGCGCCCTGGCGCTGGCCATCCTGATGATGCCGATCGTGGTCCGCTCCACAGAGGAGATGCTCAAGCTCGTGCCGAACGAGCTGCGCGAGGCGTCGCTCGCCCTGGGGGTGCCGAAGTGGCGCACCATCCTCAAGGTCGTGCTGCCGACGGCGATCGGCGGCATCACGACGGGCGTCATGCTCGCGCTCGCCCGGATCGCCGGCGAGACGGCCCCCATCATCCTGCTCGTCTTCGGCAACCAGATGATCAACGCCAACCCGTTCGAGGGCGCGCAGTCCTCGCTGCCGCTCTTCGTCTACGAGCAGTGGGCCTACGGCACGGAGCCGGCGTACGACCGGGCCTGGGCGGCGGCGCTGGTGCTGATCGCCTTCGTGATGGTCCTCAATCTCGCCGCGCGCGCCATCGCCCGGTGGAAGGCCCCCAAGACGGGCCGCTGACCTGCTAGGAGCACTGGAAACACCATGGCCAAGCGCATCGACGTCTCGTCGCTGTCCGCCTACTACGGCAACCACAAGGCGATCGACGACATCAGCATGCACATCGAGCCGAAGTCGGTGACGGCGTTCATCGGCCCGTCCGGCTGCGGCAAGTCCACCTTCCTGCGCACCCTCAACCGCATGCACGAGGTCACCCCCGGCGGCCGGGTCGAGGGCAAGGTGATGCTGGACGACGAGGACCTCTACGGGCCGGACGTGGACCCGGTGATGGTCCGCAGGACCGTCGGCATGGTCTTCCAGCGGCCGAACCCGTTCCCCACCATGTCGATCTACGACAACGTCGCCGCCGGGCTGCGGCTGAACGGCGTCCGCTACAAGAAGTCCGAGCTCGACGACATCGTGGAGAAGAACCTGCGCGGCGCCAACCTCTGGAACGAGGTCAAGGACCGCCTGCACCGGCCCGGCTCCGGCCTGTCCGGCGGCCAGCAGCAGCGGCTGTGCATCGCCCGCGCCACGGCCGTCGAGCCGGACGTGCTGCTGATGGACGAGCCGTGCTCCGCGCTCGACCCGATCTCGACGCTGGCGGTCGAGGATCTCATCGAGCAGATGAAGTCGCGCTTCACGATCGTCATCGTCACCCACAACATGGGCCAGGCGGCGCGGGTGTCGGACCGGACGGCGTTCTTCAACCTCTCGGGCGTGGGGCAGCCGGGGAAGCTCATCGAGATCGACGAGACCGAGAAGATCTTCTCCAACCCCAGCGTGAAGGCCACCGAGGACTACATCTCCGGCCGCTTCGGCTGACGGAGCACCCGGACCCCAGGCGGGTCCAGACCGACGTCGGAGGACGCCAGAGGAACGTCAGACGACGAAGTCCACGGCCCAGAACGTGAGCGCGGCGACCGCGGCGGCGGCCGGCATGGTGATGAACCAGCCGTTGACGATGCCCCGGGCGACGCCCCACCGCACGGCGCTCAGCCGCCGCGTCGCGCCCGCGCCCATGATTGCCGACGTGATCACGTGCGTCGTGGAGATCGGCGCGTGGAACAGGTACGACGCCGCGTACAGCACGGTCGCCGACGTGCTCTCGGCGGCGAAGCCGCTCGGCGGGTTCAGCTCGATGATGCGCCGCCCCAGGGTCCGCATGATGCGCCACCCGCCCACGTAGGTACCCAGGGACAGCATCAGCGCGCAGACGACCTTCACCCACACCGGGATGCCGTCGTCCGCCTCCTGCACGTCGGCGATCACCAGCGCCATCACCACCACGCCCATGGCCTTCTGGGCGTCCTGAAGCCCGTGCCCCAGGGCCATGGCGGCGGCCGAGACCGTCTGCGCTATGCGGAAGCCGTGCTGCGCCCGGCGCGGGTTGGCCCGGCGGAACAGCCACAGGATGCCGACCATCACGGCGTAGCCGAGGACGAGCCCGATCAGCGGCGAGATCACCATCGGCAGCACGATCTTGCTGAACACGCCGCCCCAGTACACGGTGGACGCCCCGGCGAGCGCCGCGCCGACCAGGCCGCCGAACAGCGCGTGGGACGAGGAGGACGGCAGCCCGAAGTACCAGGAGATCAGGTTCCAGACGGTCGCTCCGAGCAGGGCGGCGAAGAGGATGGTCATCCCCTGGTCGCCGGTGGGGGTCGCGATCAGGTCCTCGCTGATCGTCTCCGCCACGCCGCTGCCCAGGAATGCTCCGGCCATGTTCATGACCGCTGCCATGCCCAGCGCGACGCGGGGGGTGAGCGCCCGGGTCGAGATGGACGTGGCGATGGCGTTGGCGGAGTCGTGGAAGCCGTTGGTGTAGGTGAAGAACAGGGCGGTCGCGATGACCACGACGAGGGCGAACGTGTCCACGGGAGTCTCAGGACTCCTTGACCACGATGGACTCGACGGTGTTGGCGACCGCCTCGAACGCGTCGGCCGCCTCCTCCAGGACGTCCACCACCTGCTTGAGCTTCATCACCTCGATGGCCTCGTAACCGCCGTTGAAGAGGTGGGCAAGCAGCTTCCGGTGGATGCGGTCGGCCTGGTTCTCCAGGCGGTTCACCTCAATCCAGTACTCGTTGAGGCTGTCCATCGTCCGGAGGTTCGGCATGGCCTCGGCCGTCAGCTCCGCGGCCCTGCCCAGCACCTCGATCTGCTGGTCAACGCCCGGAGGAAGCTCGTCGATCTCGTAAAGCACGACGAGATCGACGGCCTCCTCCATGAAATCCATCACGTCGTCCAGACACGCCGCGAGGCGGTAGATGTCCTCGCGGTCGAATGGGGTGACGAATGAGGAATTCAGCTGGTGGAAGATCGCGTGGGTCGCGTCGTCACCCGCGTGTTCCGTCGCGCGCATGCGCTCGCCGATCTCGACGCGCGTAGCGGGCGGGGCGCCGAGGAGCTCCATGAGCAGCTTCGAGCCAGTCAGGAGGTTGTCGGCTGCGGTGGCGAACAGGTCGTAGAAGCTCGTCTCCTGGGGCGTCAGGCGGAAGCGCACTGGAGTTCCTCTGGCGTTCATCATGCGGGTGTCCCCGCTGATGCTAAGGGCAGAAACCGGCCACGGCTAACCCCCCCGGGGGAAACCCGGCGGCGGCCGGACGTCAGCGCCCGCCGTTGTAGGGGCCGTACGGCCCGTCGCTGCTGCTCCAGCCGCCGCCCCGGCGCCGGCCGGTGACCTGCTGCAACGCCGGGCGCACGTCCACCAGGTACACGATGGTGGCGATGGTGCCGGCCAGGATGAGCAGGATCATCGGCACGAACAGGTGGACCGCCACCGTGAGGCCGAGGATGAGCAGCCAGAACGGCTTCGTCTGCTTGTCCGCCGCGCGGAACGCGTCCTCCCGCTGGAAGACCGCGTGCCCGAGCGCGAACAGGCTCAGGCACGCCAGGCCCAAGAAGATAAGCGTTACCAGATTGTTGAAGCCCTGCAGGAGCATTCCGTCACCACCGCCCTGTCCGATCGCTGACCGTCGCCCTCCACGCTACCGGCCGTTTCCGGCAGGCGTAATGGCGCGCTTTTCCGTTACTGCGCGGGCGGCGTCTTCTTCGGGGCGGCCTTCTTGCGCGCGGCCGTCTTCCGGGCCGCCCTGCTGGACGCCTCCCGCGGGCCGTCCCCGGCGCTGTCCTTGGCGCTGTCTCCGGCACTGTCCTTGGCGCTGTCCTTGGCGCTGTCCTGCGGCTCCTGCGGGCCGTCACCGGGCTCCCGGCCGCCGTCCGCCGCGGCGGCGGCCTGCCCGGCCGCGGGCACGGCCGTCTCCTCCGCCTCGGGCGCCGCGGGCTCCGGTTCGGTCACCACGTGCTCGACCGTGACTTTTGTCTCCTGGTCCGGGGCGGTCGTCCCGGCCTCCTCGCCGCGCCAGGTCGCCACGACGGTCTTGCCGCGCTCGGCGAGCCCGTCGTAGGTCTCCCGGGCCTTCACCGCGTACTCCAGCGCCAGCCCGACCCCCTGGAGCGCCAGCGCCTGCGCGCGCTCGCGGAACTCCGGCAGCCGCTCGCGGAACTCCGGCAGCCGCTCGCGCAGCTCAGGCAGCTCGCGCAGCTTCTGGGCGGCCAGGTCGGCCGTGCCCGCGGCGACGTAGAACGGCGTGGAGCTGGTCAGTGCCTTCTGTACCTGCCGGATGTCATCCGTGATCGCCATGACGGTCCCTCCCGTGATCGTTGCGCTGGCGGTTCTCATTCACGAACGAGCGGTAGACCTGGAGCAGCGCCTGCTTCTGCGGCTCGGTGAGTGCCTCGTCGGCGGCCACCGCCTCCGCCACCCCGCACGGCGCCGTCGCGGACCCGGCGCCGGCCCCCGCCTCGCCGCGTGCCCGCTCGTGCCGCTCGTCCAGGATTCCGGCCTGCACGTACAGCGTCTCCGCCGAGATCCGCAGGCCCTTGGCGATCTGCTGGAGGATCTCGGCGCTCGGCTTGCGCAGCCCGCGCTCGATCTGGCTCAGGTACGGATTCGACACCCCGGCCGCCTCCGCGAGCTGCCGCAGCGACAGCTTGGCCTGCCGCCGCTGCTCCCGCAGGAACGCACCGAGATCGCCGACTCCGAGTGAGGCCATGGGCTCCAGCGTGCCGGAGGGTGCTAACTATCGCAAGCACCCTGCTTGCAGCAGCATGCTCCGGGTCATCCGGGGGTCTCGAGCCAGCGCGCGTACAGGCCGAGGAGTATCAGCAGGCCGAGGCCGCCGATCACGCCGTACAGGCCGGTCTTCCAGGTGACGGTCTCCAGGGCCGTCGGCTCCGTCTTGTCATAGCCGTTCTCCCGGCCGATCTCCTCGGCCAGCCGCTCCACCTGCGCCTGGTCGGCGCCGGTCAGGCCATCGGCGTCGGACGCCAGGCGCTGGGCGAGGCTGGTGACCCGGGCAACCTCGTCCGCGGCGAACGGGCCCCGGGGCTCGGTCCGGCCGGGAGAGCCGGGAACCGGCAGGACGGAGCAGCGCAGCAGCTCGCCGGTCTCCTCATCGAGGACGAGATCGGCGTCCTCGGGGTCCTCCGCCTCCGGGTCGATGCCGCAGGCCGCGCCCGGCTTCGCGAACTCCACGACGTACGGGGACGGCGGCGACGTGACCGCAAAGTGCACCACGAGGCTCACGGCGCCGCCGGCCACCCCCAGCAGCGCCGCCAGGCAGCCGAGCAGCGCGAACCGGGGGGCGCCCGTCCCGTTCCCGCCGGAGCGCGATCCCGGCCCGGTGCCTGCGCCCGTCATGGTTCCCCCTCGTCGCCCTCGCCCTCGTCCGCACTGCCGGTGGCGGCGGCCGCCGGGTCCATCATCGCCGCGCCCGCCGGGCCGGGACAGGGGCTACGGGACGGGGGCTACGGGGCAGGGGATAACGCCGTTTGACCCTATGGTGCATAGCTTCATGCCTATAGTCTTTAGGAAGATGCCATAGCGTTCTAGGAGGTGGCCATGGCACGCGCGGGGCTGACCGCAGAACGCCTGACGCGGGCGGGCGCGGAGCTCGCCGACGAGGCCGGCTTCGAGCACGTGACCGTCTCTGCGCTCGCCCGCCGGTTCGGCGTCAAGGCCGCGAGCCTGTACGCGCACCTGCGCGGCACCCACGACCTGAAGACCCGGATCGCCCTGTTCGCGCTGGCGGAGCTGGCCGACCGGGGCGCCGACGCGCTGGCCGGCCGGGCGGGCAAAGACGCGCTCGCCGCCCTGGCGCACGTCTACCGCGACTACGCCAGGGAGCACCCCGGCCGCTATGCCGCCACCCGGTACCCCCTGGACCACGAGACCGCCGTCACCAGCGCGGGCGTGCGGCACGCCCGGATGACGCGGGCCATCCTGCGCGGCTACCACCTGGCAGAACCCGACGAGACGCACGCCGTCCGGCTGCTGGGCAGCGTCTTCCACGGCTACATCAGCCTCGAACTCAGCGGCGGCTTCAGCCACAGCGAGCCCAGCTCCGACGAGACCTGGGCCCGGATCCTCGACATCCTCGACGCCCTGCTGCGCTCCTGGCCTGCCGCACCACCGGACGGCGCCGCCCTCACCCTCCCCCGGCACCCCGCACCCCCGGAACAGGACTTCCCATGAGCAGCACCACCGCCGACCGCCCCGAGCTGACGGTCACCACCCCCCTCACCGCCGGCCTGCTGCGCGGCGCGCTCGAGGTGGAGCACACCGAGCGCGGCCTGCTGCCGCACCGGCTGCCGGCCTGGGCCCGCGCCCAGTGCGCCGACGGCCAGCTGGCCATGGCGGAATCGCAGCCCTCCGGCGTACGGCTAGCCTTCCGCACCCGGGCGACGGCCGTCGAGCTGGAGACCGTGCCGGTCAAGCGGGCCTACGCCGGCCTCGCGCCCCGCCCGGACGGCGTGTACGACCTGTTCGTCGACGGCCGCCCGGCCGGGGCAGGGCAGCGTCGCCGGCGGTGACGTCCTCGCCATCGACCCGGCCGCGGGCACCGCCGAGCACCGGCCCGGGCCGCCGGGCACTGTCCGGTTCGACGGTCTGCCGGCGCGCGAGAAGGACGTCGAGATCTGGCTGCCGCACACCGAGACGACCACCCTCGTCGCCCTGCGCACCGACGCGCCCGTCGCGCCCGCGCCGGACCCGGACCGCCCGGTGTGGCTGCACCACGGCAGCTCGCTCAGCCACGGCTCGGACGCCGCCAGTCCCGCCACCACCTGGCCCGCGCTCGCCGCGGCCGCCGGCGGCGTGGAACTGGTCAACCTCGGCTTCGGCGGCGGCGCCATGCTGGATCCCTTCACCGCGCGGGCGATGCGGGACACCCCCGCCGACCTGATCAGCGTCAAGATCGGCATCAACCTCGTCAACGCCGACCTGATGCGCCTGCGCGCCTTCGGCCCGGCCGTCCACGGCTTCCTCGACACCCTCCGCGAGGGCCACCCCACCACGCCGCTGCTGGTCGTCTCACCGCTGTACTGCCCGGTCCACGAGGACACCCCCGGGCCGGCCGCCTTCGACCCCGAGGCGCTGCGGGCCGGCACGCCGCGGTTCCGCGCCACCGGCGACCCCGCGGAACGGGCCGCCGGGAAGCTGACGCTGACGGTCATCCGCGAGGAACTGGCCCGCATCACCGCGCAGCGGGCGGCCAGCGACCCGCACCTGCGGTACCTCGACGGCCGTGAGCTGTACGGCGCGGACGACTACGCCGAACTGCCGCTGCCCGACGGGCTGCACCCCGACGCCGAGGCCCACCGCCGCATCGGGGCGCGCTTCGCCGCGCTGGCCTTCGCTGACGGCGGCCTCCTCGCCGCCCGCGCGCGCTGACGCCGCGCCCATGACAGCGGGGAGAAAGCGTGACCCCGCAGGCTCACCTCAACGGGGAGACACCAGCGCCGGACAGCCACCGGCCTGGCCCCGCGGGGGAAAGCCGGACCGGTTGCGCCGCACGGCGCCGCAACCGGTCCGGCGCAGACTCCTCCGTCCAGCGGCCCCAGCCGCCGCAGCCCTGCGGCAACCGGCCGGCCGGGGACGGCGCACGGCCGTACCCTGCGCGCCTCGCTCATCAGGGTGAAGCGTCCCGGGAGCGGAGGGAACGGCCGCGCCCGGCGGTTACGGTCGCGATCATGGTCAGTTCGTCTCATGAGGCGGCTCATCGGATCTTCCAGGACCGGCCCGAGCTGCTCGCGCCGGTGTTCGGCATCCTCGGGGTGCCGCTGCCGCGCAAGGCGGCGGTGGAGGTGCTCACCCCCGACGCCACGGAGATCCGGCCGGTCGAACGGCGCGTCGACAGCGTGCTGCGGGTGCGTCCGCCAGACGGCGAGGGCTTTCTGCTCGCTATTGAGGCGCAGGGGCGGCGCGACCCGGACAAGGCGGTGAGCTGGGCGTACTACCTGTCCTTCCTCACGGCGAAGCACGGCTGCCAGGCCCTGCTGCTCGTGGTCTGCCAGGACAAGACCACGGCGGACTGGGCGGCCGGGCCGTTCCCGCTGGGGCCGGAGGGCTGGACGGCGCTGACGGTCCATCCGCTGGTCCTCGGGCCGGGGAACGTGCCGGTGATCACCGACCGGGAGGAGGCCGCCCGGGACCTGACGCTGGCGACGTTCTCCGCTCTGACGCATGGGCGGGCCCGCGACGTGGGGGAAATACTGGAGGCACTGGCCCTCGCCCTGGGGGCCGCCGACCCGGATTCCGTCGCGTACTACTCGGAACTGCTGGAGGTCGGCCTGGGGGCCACTCCGGCCAGAGAGATCTGGAGGAAGCTCATGCCGCGCACCTACTTCCCGGGACGGGGCACCCTGATCGAGCAGACCTGGCGGGAGGGCGAGGCCGAGGGGCGGGCCAAGGGCGAGGCCGAGGGGCGGGCCAAGGAGCGGGCGATGATGGTCCTGCGGGTGCTGGAGAACCGGGGCATTCCCACCCTGTCGGCGACCCGGGACCGCGTCACCGCCTGCACGGACCTGGAGACGCTCGGCCGGTGGCTCGACCGGGCGTTCGTCGTCGACACGGCGGAGGAGATCTTCGGCAGGGAGACGCCCCGCGGTTGAGCATAAATTGCGGCTCAGATGCCAATTTAGTTAGCCTGCGCGCATGCGGCTGACCCGGTTCACCGACCTCGCGCTGCGCGTGCTCATGCTCCTGGCCGCCCAGCCGGAGGGGGAGCGGTGCACCACGCGCGGCATCGCGGAGGCGGTGAACGCCCCCTACGCCCACGTCGCCAAGGCCGTGTCCCGGTTGCAGCACCTCGGCCTGGTCGGGACGCGGCGCGGGCGCGGCGGCGGGCTGGCGCTGACGAGCCAGGGGCGCGACGCCTCCGTAGGCCACGCCGTGCGCGCGCTGGAGGGCGACGGCGAGGTCGTCGACTGCGACGGCACGGATCCCTGCCCGCTGCGCCCCGCCTGCCGCCTGCGCGGCGAACTGCGCCGCGCCCAGGAGGCGTTCTACGCGGCGCTCGACCCGGTCACCGTCCGCGACCTGGTGGCCGAGCCCGCCGGGCGGGTTCTGCTCGGCCTGCCGGGGAGGGGGTAGCGGTGCTGCCGGAACGCTCCGCCGCCCTCGTCCGCGCGACGCTGCCCGCGCTCCGGGACGCCATGACGGCGTTCACCGAGCGCTTCTACGGGCGGCTCTTCGCGGCGCACCCGTCGCTGCTGCGCGACCTGTTCAACCGCGGCAACCACGCGGCGGGCACCCAGCGCCAGGCGCTCGCCGCCTCGTTCCTCGCCTACGCCACCGCCCTCACCAGGCCGGGCAGCGGCGGTGAGGACGCGCACGCGGCCCTGCTGCGGCGCGTCGCGCACAAGCACGCCTCCGTCGGCGTCACCGCCGCGCAGTACACCGTCGTCCACACGCACCTGCGGGCCGCGCTCGCCGAGACGCTCGGCGCGGCCGCCACGCCCGCGGTGCTCTCCGCCTGGGACGAGGTGTACTGGCAGATGGCCAACGACCTGATCGGCACGGAGCGCAGGCTCTACGCCGAACGCGGCGTGCTGCTCGGCGACACCTGGCGCGAGTGGACCGTCACCGGCCGGACGGCGGAGACCGAGGACGTCATCACGCTCCGGCTGCGCCCGGCCGACGGCCGCCCCGCCCCCGCGTTCCGGCCCGGCCAGTACGTCTCCGTCCGCGTCCAGCTCCCCGACGGGGCACGGCAGATCCGGCAGTACAGCCTGTCGTCCCCGCCCGGCCCGGAGGAACGGGCCATCACGGTCAAGCGGGTGCGGGGCGGCGAGGGCCCGGACGGCGAGGTGTCCGGGCACCTCCACGCCCACGCGTGGCCCGGAAGCCGGCTCACGCTGTCCGCCCCGTTCGGCGACTTCGTGCTCGGCGACACGCTCACCGCGCGGCGCACGCCCCTGCTGTTCGCCACCGCCGGGATCGGGTGCACGCCCGTGCTGCCGATGCTCGCGCAGCTCGTCACGCACGCCTACCCGGCGCCCGTCCTCGTCGTCCACGCCGACCGTTCCCCCGCCACGCACGCCCTGCGCGCCGAGCAGCGGCGCCTCGTCGGCGAACTGCCCCGCGGCGAGGCGTACTTCTGGTACGAGCGGCCGGATCCCGGCTGGCCCGCCGACCGCACCGGCCGCGCCGACCTCACCGCGCTGGCGCTGCCGGACGGGCTGCACGCCTACCTGTGCGGGCCGCTGCCGTTCCTGCGCGCCGTCCGCGGCCAGCTGCTCGCGGCGGGGGTGCCGGCCTCGGCCCTGCACTACGAGGTGTTCGGGCCGGACCCGTGGGCCGCGGCGGGCTGACCGGCCCTCAGCGGGCCGAGGCCGCCGTGTACCGGGTCCACGCCAGCGCGGCGGCACCGGCCGCCAGCGTCCACGCCACCGCCGCCGCCGTCCCCATGCCGCCGAACCGTGCCAGCGGCGGCACGGCCAGCGCGCCCAGCACCACCAGCGGCCCCCGCAGCTGCCAGGCGAGCGCCTGGAGCGGGCCGGTGTTGCCCAGCGGGCTCTCCGAGCCGACGAGCAGCCGCGCCGGTACCACCCCGCGGAACGCGCTGAACAGCGCCGCCGCCACCAGCGCCGGAACGGCCGCGAGCAGCGTCGCCGTCCCCCTGCCGTCCCACCACACCGCCGCCGGGGCGCCCGCCGCCAGCAGCAGCGCCGCCGGGAGCAGCGCGTGGCGCAGGGCCAGCGCGCCGGGCGGCCAGGGCAGGGGCGCGGCGCGCCGCGCGTCGTCACCGTCCAGCCGCGCCGGCTCGGCCAGCGAGGCCGCGGCGAGATAGCCGGCCACGAGCGCGGCGAGCATGCCGTAGCCCACGCCGTCCGACCAGCCGCCCAGCGCCAGCGCGGCCAGCCACCAGCAGGCCGCCCAGCCGAGGTGGGACGGCGCCCGCAGCAGCGCGGTGGCGTCCCGCCACGGCACCAGCAGCCAGCGGCGGCGCGGGGGAGGCAGCCGCCAGCGGCTGCTGCGCCCGCCGGCACCGCGCACCACCAGCCGCGCCAGCCGCATGTCGAACGCGTACAGCGCCGCCGTCAGCCGCAGCGCCGCCGTCGCCTGCCGGCGCAGCACCCGCGCCGGTATCGCGGGCGCCGTGCGCCACGTCCGCATGGCGAGCGCGGCCGTGCCCGCCGCCACCACGGCGGTAGCCCCGGCGCCGAGCCAGGCTGGCACCCGCCCGGCGGCGGCCAGCAGCGGGCACGCGGCGAGCGCGGCCAGCGGCAGCGGCGCCGCCAGGGCGCGCGCGACCCGGCCGTGGCGCTGCACCGCCGTGCCGGCGGCCACCCCGAGCACCGCCGCGGCACCGCCCGCCCCCGCGCCCGCCGCCACGGCCGCCGCGAGCCGGCCGGCGCCGAGCGCGTGCACGACCAGCCCGCCCACCGCCCCGGCGGCCACGCCGGCCGCGCCCGCCAGCGCGGCGGCACGGGCCAGCCGGGGCCGCAGCACCGCCGCGCGCCCCACCGGCAGCGGCAGCAGCCAGTGCGCGGTCGCCACGTCCAGCAGCACGGGCCCGCGCCACCGGGCCCGCGAGGCGGCCGCGACCACGGCCACCACCAGCGCGGCGGGCGCCGCCAGCGGCAGGTACGCCAGCACGCGGTCGGCGGTCTCGCCGTGCCAGTCGCCGCCACTGGCCGCCCGCACGACGGCGGTCAGGTACGGCACGCCCCAGATGCCGCCGAGCAGCAGCACGCAGTACGCGGTGTAGGCGGTGCGCCGCAGCTGGGCCCGGCGGTGGCCGGCGCGCAGGGCCCGCAGGTAGGCGAGCGCCGCGGTGTCGTCCGTCGCCGCGGCCGTGCGCCTCACGGCGCGCGCTCCCCGGCGAGAACGAGGGGGCAGGACACGAGCCGGCCGCCGTCCACGGTGAAGGCGCGGTCGCCGACCTCGGTGGCCAGGTCCCGGTCGTGCGTGGCCAGCAGCACGGCCGTGCCCTCGGCCGCCGCCACGAGCAGCCGCCCGGCCAGCTCGACGCGGGCACGGGTGTCGAGGTGCTGCTCGGGCTCGTCGAGGATCAGCGCCGTGCGGGGGCGCACCCAGGCGGAGGCGAGCGCGAGCAGCTGCGCCTGCCCGGCGGACAGCCGGGAGGCGCGCGCGTCGGCGCGGTGGGTGAGGCGGTGGTCCTCCAGCGCCCGCGCCACCGCGTCGTCGGCGGCGTCGCCGAGGCCGTGTGCCAGGGCCACCAGCGTCAGGTGCTCCCGGACGGTGAGGTCCGGGTAGCACGAGCCGGCCTCCAGCACGGTCGCGACGTTCTCGCGGAACGCCCGGGAGTTCTCGTCGGCCGGCCGGCCCAGGAAGAGCGCCTCGCCGGACGTGGGGCGTTCGCGGCCAGCGGCGACGCGCAGCAGCGTGGACTTGCCGGTGCCGTTCTCGCCGAGCAGCACGAGGCATTCGCCGGCGGCCACGGTCAGGGACACGCCGGCGAGCACGGGGCCGTCGCCGTAGTCATGGCGCACGTCGGTGAGGCGCAGGACTTCCATGGGTCCATGGAAGCAAACGGTTGCGGCGACGGACCCCGTGCGGTGGGAGGTCCCCGGGCGGCTGGCGGGTGGCTATCCGCCGTGCCGCCGGGTGGCCGCGAGACAGAGCAGGCTCAGCGCGGCGAGCCCGGCGCAGGCGGCGAGGGCCGCCCAGGCTCCGGCCGGGAGCAGCAGCCCGCCCAGCCCTGTCCCGAGCGCGATCCCGGTGTACAGCGCGGAGGCGTTGAGCCCGACCACCACCGCCGTCTCCTCCGGCGCGGCGGCGATGAGCCGCACCTGCTGGGCCGGTGTCTGGAACCACGTGCTGGCGCCCCACGCCGCCATCAGCAGGGCGGTGAGCGGCAGCCAGTGCGTGCCGGCGCCCGCCGCCCAGGCGAAGGCGCCGAGCGTGACCGTCAGCGCCGTGAAGCCGGCCGCCAGCACCCGCACCGGCCCGTACCGGTCGGCCGCCGCCCCCGCCGCCAGGTTGCCGGCGATGGCGCCGAGCCCGTACAGGAACAGCAGCCACATCTCGGCGGACCGGCCGGCGCCCAGCGCCCGCATGACCGGCACCGCGTAGGCGTACAGCCCGTACCCGGCGGCCATGCCGACGACCGTCAGCGGCAGTACGGCGACCACGCCCGGCCGCCGCAGCACCGCCAGCCGCTGCCGCAGCGGCACCCGCTGCCCGCCCGGCAGCTGCGGCATGACCGCGCGCACCGACACGGCGCCGATCGCGCACAGCGCGGCGACCAGGCCGAGCGCTACGCGCCAGCTGAGGGTCCGTTCGGCGAGATTGCCCAGCGGCACGCCCAGCGCCGTGGCGACCGTGAGGCCGCCGACCACCACGGCCAGGGCGCGGGCGCGCAGCTCCTGCGGGACGAGGGAGGCGGCGACGGCGCCCGCGTTCGGTGTGAACGCGGCGGCGCCGACGGCCGCGAGCACGCGCCCGGCCATCAGCAGCGGGAACGTGGGGGCGAGCGCCGTCAGCAGGTTGGCGGCCGTCAGGACGGCGAGCGCGGACACCAGCAGCGTCCGGCGTTCGACCCGTGCCGCGAGCGTGGCCAGCACGGGCGAGCAGACCGCGTACGTCAGGGCGAACACGGTGGCCGACTGCCCGGCCGTGCTCTCGGAGACGTCCAGCGAGCCGGCCATGGCGGGCAGGAATCCGGCGACCACGTAGGCGTCCGTGCCCACGGCGAACGTGCCGAGCGCCAGCACGAACGTGGCGCGCAGGCCGCGTTCCGGCCGCGGGGGCGCGGCTGCCGTTTTAGGGATATGAGACATCCCCTTTTCCTTCCTGCGAATGTCCTGGGAGCGCCCGCCTGCGCCGGCGGCCGTGCGGCCGTCAGCGCAGGCGGGCGTAGTTGCGACGGGTGCGGGCGGCCCCCTGCGGGGAGGCCGCCATGAGGTCGGCGATGGTCTGGGCGGCGAGCTCGCGCCGCCAGGCGAGTTCGGCCCGGCGCATCGCGGCGGCGATCCCGCACGGGTGCGCGAACTCCTCGCCGCCGCCCTCACCGCCCGCGCCGCGCTGCCGGATCTCGGTGCAGCGGAACGGGTCGAGGGGGCCCTCCATGGCGGTGACCACGTCCATCAGCGTGATGCGCTCCGGCGGCCTGGCCAGTGCGAAGCCGCCCCTGGCGCCTGGCGCGGAGGTGAGGATGCCCGCGCGCGTCAGCGCCTGGAGCCGCTTCTTGAGGTACTCCTGCGGCAGGCCGAACCACGCCGCGAGCTTGCGGATCGACACCGGCGCCTCATCGGCGAGCCAGCCGAGCGTCACGCAGCAGTGCAGGCCCCATTCGACGCCCTCGCCCATGTGCATACAGGGATGTTACACATCCCGGTTCCCGGGAAAGACGCGGCCGGTGCGCGCCGCGAGGGCGCGGCACCGGCCGGCCGGCGGTCAGTAGGCCCCGGGCACGCCCGGCGCGTACGGGGCTGCGCCCTGCGGGTTGGGGCCCTGGTACCACTTGGCGAGCTGCCGGTCCGACAGCTTGCGGATGAACAGGAGCGCCAGGATCGAGGCGGCGACCATCGCCAGGCCGGCGGCCGTGGTCATGCTGGCCTCGCGCTGCATGTCATCGAGATCGTTCTCATCGGCCGGGAAACTCAGCACGTTGAGCACCCAGCTGATGATCCACAGCGTCCACCAGGCGGTGACCGCTCCCAGGCCCGGGTTGGCCCCGTACGGGGTGCTCGCGCGCCAGATGTCGTTGGCGATCTGCTTGGGGAACCACAGGTTGACCACGGGGACGAACCACGCGCCGATGGACCAGCCGCGCGACAGCCGGTGCCCGGCGGGGGCGAAGACCTCGGCGTTGACACGCACCCGGTGGAACCAGACGAGAAGCACGATGGCCGTCGGCAGGAACACCACGCTGTAGATGGCCCGGGCGGAGTCCCACATGTCGTCGGCGTTCTCAGCCCTCGACCTGGAGATCACCTTGCCGTTCTCGAAGTCGTTGAGAAGGCTCGTCATGTTGCCCGCCGCCACGGCCATGTAGAGCGAGGCCGCGGCGCAGATGATCAGCAGCACGGTCAGGGCGGTGGCCAGCCCTTTCGGGCTGGCGAATACCGCGGGCGGCGACATGCCCGGCCCTGCCGGTCCCTGTGGGTACGGGCCCTGGGGACCCGGCGGCTGTCCCGGCGGCGGAGCGTACGGCCCGGCGGCGGGCGCGCCCGGGGGCGGGTACGGCGACGCGCCCTGCGGCTGTCCCGGCGGCGGACCCGGCTGCGGCGGCGGACCCGGCTGCGGCGGCGGACCCGGCTGCTGGGGTGCCGTCTGGGTGGGCAGATCCTGCGGCGGGCCGCCTTTGCCCGCGCACGTCCCGCACCGGCCATCCGATGTGGCCGCTGGCTGACGCTGGCAGCTCCAGCACAGCGCGCTCATCCCTGTCTCCCCCTCAGATAGGTGGCGTCGCGCGCACCTCACGGCGGCGCGGAAATCAGACCGTAGCAGGAATACGCCAGGGGGAGCCGGTCAGGTCTGCTCGCGGTGTGCCCCCGCGAGCAGCTCCAGGCCCACGGCCAGCGCGGCCCGCCGCTTCTCCTCCGGGTCGCCCTCGATGTGGCGCATCGCGAAGGCGTTGGTGTTGACGGTGATGAGCGCGGACAGGCAGCGGATCTGGTCCTCCAGGCAGGCGCCCTCCCCCGCCATCAGCCGCACCAGCTGGAGGGTCCGCTCCTTGAGGATGTTGCCGACGCTCAGCAGGCGGACCTCGGCCTGGTTGTCGTGGAAGAAGCGGAACAGCCGGTCCGCGTGCGCGATCGCGCGGCTGTACCGGCGCAGCAGCTCCTGCTTGGTCTCAAGCGTCGGCGGCTGCTGGCTGGCCCATTCGAGCAGCTCCGTAAGCGGGCGGGTCCGGTCCTGGACGAGGGAGATGACGATGTCCTCCTTCGTCTTGAAGTGGTAGTACAGCGCGGCCTTGGTGACCCCCAGCCGCTCGGCGATCTCCCGCAGGGACGTCTTCTCGTACCCCTGCTCCGCGAACAGGTCGAGAGCGACCTCCTGGATGCGTTCGCGCGTGTCCGACCGGCGCGACGGCTGGCGTGTGCGACTCATCATGACCCCTGTGCTTACTTGACGACCGGCTAGGAGCGGCTCTACCGTCCCCAGCGTACTCACTAGCCGGTCGGCAAGTAAGGATGAAGGGTGGGCCACCGTGGCACAGCACGTGGCGGCACAGGAGGAAGCACCAGGCGGACAGCGCAGCCTGCGCCTGGTGCTCTCCGCGCTCTGCATCGCGATCATGCTCGCGATGCTCGACAACATGATCATCGGCACGGCGATGCCCACGATCGTCGGCGAGCTGGGCGGCGTCAGCCACCTGTCGTGGGTGGTCACCGCCTACACGCTGACGACCGCCGTGTCCACGCCGGTCTGGGGCAAGCTCGGCGACATGTACGGCAGGAAGGGCGTCTTCCTCGCCTCCATCGCCGTCTTCGTCGCCGGGTCGGCGCTCTGCGGACTCGCCCAGGACATGGGGCAGCTCATCGCGTTCCGCGCGGTCCAGGGCCTCGGCGCGGGCGGGCTGATGGTCGGCGTCATGGCCCTCGTCGGCGACCTGGTGCCGCCGCGGGAGCGCGGCCGCTACCAGGGCATGATCGCCGCCACCATGGCCATCGCCATGATCGGCGGCCCGTCGGTGGGCGGCGTCATCACCGACCACCTGGGCTGGCGCTGGACGTTCTCCATCAACGTCCCGCTCGGCATCCTCGCGCTCGCGATGGTCGCCACGCTGCTGCGGCTGCCGGGGAAGCGGCCCGCCGGCGCGCGGATCGACGTCCTCGGTGCGGCCCTGCTGGCCACCGGCATCACCGCGGTCGTGCTGGTGACCACCTGGGGCGGCACCGAGTACGACTGGGACTCCGGCGTCATCCTGGGCCTCGCCGCGACGGGCCTGGCGGCGCTGGCGGCGTTCGTCTGGGCCGAGACCCGCGCGGCCGAGCCGGTGATGCCGCTGCATCTCTTCCGCAGCCGCAACTTCGCGCTGATGACCGGCCTCGGCTTCAGCGTGGGCTTCATGATGTTCGGCGCGGTCCTCTACCTGCCGGTGTTCCAGCAGGCCGTGCAGAACGCCTCGGCCACCAACTCCGGTCTGCTGCTGCTGCCGATGCTGCTGGCGATGATGGTCACCTCCGCACTGGCCGGGCGGCTGACCACCCAGACCGGCCGGTACAAGGCGCTGCCCATCGCCGGCTGCGGCCTGCTGGTGGCCGGGATGCTGCTGCTCGCCCAGATGGACACCGGCACCTCCCGGCTCACCACCGGCGTGTTCATGGCCCTCGTGGGCGCGGGCGTGGGCCTGCTGATGCAGACCACGATGCTGGTCGCGCAGAACAGCGTCGAGGCGCGCGACATGGGTGTGGCCTCGTCGACGAACACGCTGTTCCGCACCGTCGGCCAGTCCTTCGGCGTCGCGCTGATGGGCGCGGTCTTCACCGCCCGCGTCGAGGACGAGACCGGCGCGCTGGGCGGCGGCACGGCCGAGCCGGCGCCCGCCGAGTCCGCGCAGCTGACCGCCGACGCCCTGGCCGGGCTGCCGGACGCGGCGCGCGAGGCGTACCAGTCGGCGGTGGCCGCGGGCACCAGCGGGGCGTTCTGGCTCGCCGCGGCGGTGGCGGCCGCGGGCTTCGTGCTGGCCCTGTTCGTCCGCGAGGTCCCGCTGCGCGGCGGCACCGGCGGCAGTGCGGGCGGTGCCGGCGGTGCCGGAGACCGGAGTGCCGGGGCCGGGCGGGCAGGCCGGGCGGCCGTCGCCTCCCCGGCACCGGCGGGGCGTTCCGGCCCGCCGCGGCGGCCGGCCGGCTGAGTACAGTCAGTGGCATGGCGGTGAACGGAGACGAGACGGGCGGCACCGTCCGGGTCGATGCCTGGATCTGGGCGGTGCGGCTGACGAAGACGCGTTCCCTGGCTGCCACCGCCTGCAAGGGCGGCCACGTCCGGGTCAACGGCACGCGCGTCAAGCCCGCCCACCCGGTCAAGCCCGGGGACGAGATCCGGCTGCGCCACGCCGGGCGGGAGCGGATCGTGGTCGTCAAGCGCCTGGTGCGCAAGCGCGTCGGCGCGCCCGTCGCCGTCCAGTGCTACGAGGACCACAGCCCGCCGCCCCCGCCGCGCGAGGCCGTGGCCCCCGCGGGCGTCCGCGACCGCGGCGCGGGGCGCCCCACCAAGCGCGACCGGCGCGAGCTGGAGCGCCTGCGCGGGCTGCGCTGACGCCGTCGCCGCTGGCCGGGCCCCGCCCCGGCCCGCCCGGCCCGGCGTACCGTCACGGCAGCGTCTCGATCTCGATGTCCGGATAGAGGCGGCGCAGCGGCCCGGGGTCGGCGGTGATGACGGGCCAGCGGCGGGCGGCGGCCAGGTAGGCGACGTGGCCCTCGGTCGTGCCGGCGGGGGAGTGGGCGGAACGCAGGATCCCGGAGCCGGTGGCCTGGTGCTCGTCGAGCGCGGCCAGCGTCACCAGCGGGAAGCGCAGTATCGCGGTCAGCGCCTCGCGCCCGTGCGGGTGCAGGCCGGCCGCGGCGTCCGCCACGCACGTGGCCGGCGCGAGCAGCGGGATCACGCGGGCGTGCGACAGGCTGAACAGCGCCTGCATGTGCAGGCTGCCGCGCGCCGCCGTGACCAGCGCGGAGGTGTCGAGGATCAGCCCGCCGATGCCGTCGCCGGTGTCCGGTGCGGCCGTCACGCCGCGGTGTCGCTGGCGGTGCCGCTGGCGTCGTCGTCACCGGCGCCGCTGCCGTCCAGCCGCAGCACGCGCCGGGCCCACGCCTCGTGCGCCGGGCCCGGCCGGTCCGCACCGAAGAGCCGGCGGAGTGTGGCCTCCACGTCGGCCGCCTCCCGCTCCCGCTGGATCAGCTGCTGGATGTGCCCCGACACGCTGCCGTGCCCGGCACGCTCGGCGGCCTTGAGGTAGTCGAGCTGCTCGGGCGGAAGGCTGATGGCGATCTTCGCGGCCCGTCGCGACGAGGAGTGCGAGGGAGTCATACCGCAGTTATACCCACGCGTAGCGGCGCCGGGCAACGGGGCCGGTCACCCGCCGGTTCCGGCATCCCCCGCATCCCCCGCATCCCCCGCGTTCCCGGCGGTGCCGAACAGCTCCAGCAGCTCCGTCCGGCCGAACATCTGCGCCGTGTCGATCGCCGACGGCTGCCCCGCCGCCGGATCGGCCCCGGCCTCCAGCAGCACGCGGACGACCTCCGTCTCGCCCTTGAAGACCGCGCCCGCGATCGGCGTCTGCCCCCGGTCGTTGGCCCGGGAGGCGTCGGCGCCCCGGTCCAGCAGCGTGCGCACCGTCTCCGGGTGGCCGTGGTAGGCGGCGAGCATCAGCAGCGTGTCGCCCTTCTCGTTGCTGAGATTGGGCGGCACCCCGGCGTCCACGTAGGCCGCGACCGTATCGCTGTCCCCCTGCCTGGCCAGATCGAAGATCTTCGCGGCGAGCTGGAGCACCTCGGGGTCGTGCGCGGGCTCGTTGCTCTCCGGAGCGGGTCCGGTCGTGCCGGTCATGGGGACGTCACTCCTAGGGTTCCAGGTCGGGCGGTGCGGCATCGGGAGCGGACCGCACCGTCTTCGCACCAGCCTACGTAGTCTGGCGGCATGCCCGCCCCCTCACCGTTCGCGGCCGCCGTCCGCGCGCTGCGCGCCGACCGGGTGCTGCTGCTCGTCGTGTGCGTCTGCATACCCGTGGACATCCTGGTGGCGCTGTTCGACAGCCAGGAGGACAGTGTCATCCAGGGCCCGGTCAGCCACGTGGCGAGCTGGACCCTGACGCTCGCCGCCTGCGCCATGCTCGCCGCCCGCCACCGCTGGCCGGTCGCGGCGGGCGTGCTGACGCTCCTGATCGCGGGTGCCTACTTCCCGCTCAGCAGCGTCGACGGGTCGGTGCCGATCTCCGCGTTCATCGTCTGCCTCTACGGCCTGGCCCGGTCCGGCCAGCTCACGGCCGCCCTCACACTGACCGTGGTCAGCATGCTGGCCCTGGGCTACACCGAACTCGTCCATTTCGGCAGCGGCGAGCGGCACATCGACGCCGCCTCGGTGATCCTGCTCGGCGGCTGGCTGCTGAGCGTCATCGCCTTCGGCCACGCCATGCAGGTCAGGGCCGCCTACCAGCACGAGGCCGAGCAGCGCGCCCTGGCGGCCGAGCGGGAGCGGGACGCGCGCGCCCGTTCGGCCGCCACCGAAGAACGCCTGCGGATCGCCCGCGAGCTGCACGACGTGCTCGGCCACAACATCTCGCTCATCAGCGTCCAGGCCGCCGCCGCCCTCCACCGCAGCGCCAAGCGGCCCGGCGAGACGGCCGAACTGCTCCAGGCGCTGACGTTCGTCCGCGACACCAGCAAGGAGGCGCTGCGGGAACTGCGGGCCACCCTCGGCGTGCTGCGGCAGGTAGACGAGGAGCCACCGACCGCCCCGGCCGCCGGCCTCGACCGGCTCGGTGAGCTCGCCGACCGCGCCCGCGCCACCGGCCTGGACGTCACGGTCGAGGTCACCGGCGAGCCCGTCGCGCTGCCGCCGCAGGTCTCGCTGGCCGCCTACCGGATCGTGCAGGAGTCCCTGACGAACGTCACCCGCCACGCCCCCGGCGCCACGCGTGCCGATGTCACCGTGGCCTACGGCCCCGGCGAGCTGTGCCTGACGGTCGAGGACGACGGCCGCGCGGGCCGCAGCGGCGCCGGCGGCGGGGACGTGGCTGACACCGCCACCGACGGCGCGGGCAGCGGCATCGGCGGCATGCGGGAACGCGCCCGCGCTCTCGGCGGCCACCTCACCGCCGCCCCCACTCCCACCGGCTACCGCGTCCACGCCCGCCTGCCGCTGCCCGAGTGACGCGGCACGGCAGCGGCGCTGTTCACTTATCGCGCTGGCCTCAGCGGTGCCACAGGACTTTGGCCCGGCGTTCGGTGCCGAACCCGAGTCCGTGACGGTAGATCTCCGCGACGAAATACCTGCCGTCTTTTCCTCGGGCAAAAACCCCTGAATCTACGAGGGAATCAGCTTCGCTCACGCTGAGTCCGACCTCGTCCAGTTCGAATGGAACGGTGACTTGCTGCCGCACCTGCTGGAGAGCCTTGAGCAGGTCACCGACCTCCTGGTTCTCCGACTGGATCGCTTCGATCTTGATTTCGCTGCACCGCAGAAGAGCGTTGCGCATGGCGCTCGGTGCGAGCACACGGTCCTTCCAGCTGGCCTGCCCAATGGACTTCTGCGCAGCTTCGGACAAGAAGACGATGACGTCACGTGCCTGCACCTGGTCATTGAAGTCTCCCAAGGCGGCGGGCACCCACAAGTGAGAACGCGCCTCCTTCGATTTTTCGGTGCCCATCTTCCGTCCCCACACCTGCATGAGTTTTTTCACGAGATCGTCGTACGGAATCTCGGTGATCTGCGATTCGTCCAGCGGCTCGGGGAGTGCGTCGGCGTGCGCTGCGGCCCACAAGGCAAGACGCAGTGCTTCTTCCTTGTTCCAGCGCAGGGCGAAGGATTCGTAACGTGCCAATAGCTGGCCACTATTCTGACGGACTGCCCATCTCACGAGGTCCTGCCGAACGAATACCACAAGCCCGAGTGGGCGGCCTCGGAGAGAACGCAGCCAGGTAAGCACGTCGACGAGCAACACGCGCAGCGCGGTACGCTTCGCCTCGCTGTCCAGGGACTGCATCAGGTCTTCGAGGCCGTCGATGACGAAGACCGCCTTGGTGCGCCTGCCGAGTTCGGCGAGAGCTGCCTCGACGCCGCTCCCGTCTTCCGGCAGAGAGAGGCCGGCGGCCATCATCAGGCACTCGAGCCACAGCCGCCGCCAGGCGGTATCGTCCCGGGGATCCAGAGCGAGCAGTCCGTTCGTCAAGTGATCTCGGATCGCCTGGGCGCCGGTTCCCATGGCCTGTCCCTCGCCGTGCGAAGCGGCGAAGGCCTCCCGCAGATCCTGTGGCGTGAGGTCCCGGTACTCCAGATGTGTCGACTCGAGCACGGGAACGATGGGTGCGCTGATCCGCACGTCCTCCATGCCGGACCGCTGCGCGAATCTGTCCCACGTGCGCGCCGCGCACATCTTGGCGTACATGAAGGTCTTGCCCGCGCCCTTGGCGCCAACGACGAGTGCGATCGGTGGCTCCGTCCTGTGGCTGCCGAGGAGTCTGCGCAAGGGGTCGGTGACGAGGAAGCCGCTGGCAGAGGAGAGCCCTTCCTTCTCCGCGTAGATGAAGCGGCGCGTTGTCTCCGCGAGCCGTCGGCGCAGCTCGACGTAGTCCGGCCCTTCGGCGTCGCCCTCGGCGCGCGGCTGGGTGTCCGCCGGTGCGGGCAGCAGCGGCTCGAGCGCTTGCGCGATCTGGCAGTTCCTGAGGACGCCGAGGACCGCGTCCCAGGAGGACGGGAGAGCGAGCAGCTCCTCGCGGAAGGGGCTGCGGACGGGGTCCGAGAGCACCTGGGTATCGATGCTTCCGGTGGCGCCGTCCTGCCCGGTGTTCTGATCGGGCAGGCGGAGTGACGACGAGAGGGCGTCGCTCAGTTGTTGCACTGCCCGCTCGGCCTGTTCCCTGTGCACGTCGTTGCGGAACTGCGTGATGACGACAGAACTGGCTGGGTCCTGGCCCTGCAGAGCGGGGGCCCGCTGTCCGAGCTGTTTGACGAGATGCTCGGTGCCAACAAGGGACTGATGGCTCAGCGTGGTGACGAAGACTCTCTGCACCCGTGGGTCGAGCAGGACCGGAGCAGACAGCTCCGTAGCTCCTGCCCTCAGATCGATCACCACCGTGCTGGCGCCGATTCTGGCGGCGAGTGCTGCGAGTGCTTCCGTGAGGAAGTAGGGGTCGCGGCCAGGCGTGAGCAGATCAGCGGGTTCGATGCTGGGTGGTTTGAGCGCGACCCGCCTGGTAACGGGCAGCAGCGTGAGGCTTCCCGCGCCCGGGTACTGGCCGACCTGCTGATTGGGTAGATAAGCGGCGGCGATATCTACCGCGGACGAATAGTCAGAGCCCTCGATGCCGTGCAGCAAGGCGAGGAAATCCTCATAGGCGATACCGCATTGACCTCCTTGAGCTCGGTGCATCCATGTGATGCCCGGTGCTTCGAGATCCGCGTCGATCAGCAGAACGCGGGAGCCGCGTCGTGCGGCAGCGTCAGCGGCAGCGACGGCGTGCACGGTTCGGCCGCATCCTCCCTTGAAGGAGTGAAAAGCGAGAATCTGGATATCGTCGGAAAAGCGCGGCGTGCGAGGGCGTGCCAACGGTTGGGACAGGTGGGAAGTGATGTGCTTCTCGCGCAGCAAGGGCACGCGGCGCGGCTCTTCCGGGGCTGCTTCCACGGTGATCACCACGGGAAGGCCGGTGAACTCAGTGGTGCGGGGGTCATCCAGCCTCAGCATGAGGGAGCCGTCGCGCCATGCCGTCGAGCCCCGGCCGAAAACCTCCTCCAGCCACTGGGCCACCTGATCCGCCGTCGTTCCGGGAGCGACCACAAGTTCGAGGGCGTCCCACCACCCGTCAGCCGCAGCGAGCCAGTCTGGCCACTCATCGGCGGTCGCCAGCAGCGCAAGGTGCTCGTCGGCATCCACCCAGGTGAACAGATGTTCCGGTGGAGTCACGCCGTCGAGTTCCGAGAGTCCAGCCACCGTTCTCCCCTCACATGTCCTGTTCGCACCAGGTGATCAGAGCGCGGAGCGCCGATTGAGCCCGCTCTTCATCAGTCGTGTCCAGTTTCGCGCCGTATCTCCATGCCTGGTGCAGCTCCGGGAGAGGGACGCTGCCCCGTTTCGCGGGATCGAGTCGGCAGGTGTGAAGCCGGTCCAGCTGGTCACCTATGGAGCCGGGAAGCCGCAGCAGCTTAGCTAGCTTCCGGAGATCGTGCGTGGCCTCGACGACTGACGTGTCGCGGCCGTTGCATCTGCGTATGAGCCGCTCCTTGAGGCCGCACTCAGCGGCATAGAACAGCAGCAGATAAGCGGTCGACGGATCATTGGCCAATAATTTATCGGCGCTCGCCCGCAGTTGATCACGTCTGCGACGCAGCGACCGCGCACTCACGTGGAGGACCATAGTGGCGAAACGGCCATCACATCCCGTCTGTGGTGGCAAGTGGGCTGGAAGAGCGCGCCAGACCGCGGACGAAACGGCATGGCGAGCAGGCGTTGGCCACGGAGTCCCGCGGCAGTGACATCAGACGGGATCGGTGGCATGCGGGAACGCGCCCGCCTGCCGCTGCCCGGCTAGCCGGCCAGGGAGCGGCGGCAGGTGGTGCGGCGGTCGTCGATCTCGCGCCAGCGGGGGCCGTAGACGGCGTTCCGGACGGCCTCCTCGTTGAGGAAGTCGTGCGGGAAGCCGAGCGGGACGCGGCTGACCTCGTCCAGCCGGGCCAGCTGCTCCGCGTCCAGCCGCACGCCGGCCGCGCCCAGCACGTCCGTCACCTGCCGCTCGCTGGTCGCCCCGAACAGCGGGATCACCGTGCCGGGGCGGTGCAGCAGCCAGGCCACCGCCACCTGCGCCGGCGTCCAGCCGCCCTCGCGCGCGATCTCAACGACCGTGCGCACCACGGCGTCCTCCCGTTTCCGGTGGCTGTCCTCCCCGCCGTCCCCGCCCGGCTGGCTCAGGCGGCCGGACTCGCCGCGCAGGTACTTGCCGGTCAGCTTGCCCCCCGCCAGCGGGGACCAGGCGAGGACCGGCAGGTCGAAGGACTCGGCCATGGGCAGCAGGTCGCGCTCGGCGTCGCGGTCCAGCAGGCTGTAGCGGATCTGGAGCCCGGCGAACGGCGACCAGCCCCGCAGCTGGGCGAGGGTATTGGCCTGCGAGACCTCCCAGGCGGGCCAGTCGGAGACGGCGACGTAGTGGACCTTGCCGGCCGTGACCTGGTCGTCGAGGGCCCGCATGACCTCCTCCACGGGCGTGAAGACATCGCGGGCGTGGACCCACAGCACGTCGACGTAGTCGGTGCGCAGCCGCCGCAGGCTGGCGTCGAGCGACGCGACCAGCTTCCTGCGGTGGTTGCCCGCGGCGTTCGGCCCGCCGGGGCCCGTCGCCAGAGTGAACTTCGTCGCCAGGACGAACTCGTCGCGCCGGCCCGCCAGCAGCTCGCCCAGCAGGGTCTCGGACTGGCCGCCCGTGTAGACGTCGGCCGTGTCGATGATGTTGCCGCCCGCCTCGGCGTAGGCGTCAAGGATGCGCGCGCACGCATTCTTCGACACCCCCCAGCCGCTGTCCTCGCCACCGAATGTCATCGTGCCCAGGGCGATCTCCGAGACGCGCAGGCCGGTCCGTCCGAACAGGGTGTACCGCATCGTGTGCTTCCTTATCCGCGGCGGGGCCGGTCCCCGCCGCCAGCGGAACGCTAGAGGCTGGAGTTTCCTCCAGCGCAAGCCGGGGGAGCGGATCCGCTGGCGAGCAACCGGTGGCAGCCGGTGCGGTGGCCGCCGGTTCCCCGCCCGCGGGAGCCGTACCCGGCGTCCCGGACCGGTTCCCGCGCGAGACAGCCGTGCGGTACCCGGCTGGCCTCGTCCAGCCGGGCCAGCTGCTCCGCGTCCAGCCGCACGCCGGCCGCGCCCAGCAGGTCCGTCACGTGCCGCTCGCTGGTGGCGCAGACGAGCGGGATCACCGCGCCCGGCTGGTGCAGCAGCCAGGCCACCGCCACCTGCGCCGGCGTCCAGCCGCCCTCGCGCGCGATCGCAGCGACCGTGCGCACCACGGCGTCCTCCCAGTTCTCGCCACGGCAGCCGTCCTCACCCGGACGTCCCAGCCGGCCGGGTCCGCCGCGCGGATACCTGCCGGCCAGCCTGCCCGCCGCCAGCGGGGACCAGGCGAGGACCGGCAGGTCGAACGACTCGGCCATGGGCAGCAGCTCCCGTTCCGCCGTGCGGTCCAGCAGGCTGTAGCGCGCCTGGAGCCCGGCGAACGGCGACCAGCCCCGCAGCCGGGCCAGGGTATTGGCCTCCGCCACCTCCCACGCGGGCCAGTCCGAAACCGCCACGTACAGTGCCTTGCCCGCTGTGACCTGGTCGTCGAGGGCGCGCATGACCTCGTCGACGGGCGTGAACGCGTCGCGGGCGTGGACCCACAGCACGTCGATGTAGTCGGTGCGCAGCCGCCGCAGGCTGGCGTCCAGGGCGGCCACCAGGTTCCTGCGGTGGCTGCCCGCGGCGTTCAGCCCGCCGGCCGCCGAAACCGAGGAGAACGTCGTCGCCAGCACGAACTCGTCCCGCCGGCCCGCCAGCAGCTCTCCCAGCACGGTCTCCGACCGGCCGCCTGACAGGGCGTCGGCGGTGTCGATGAAGTTGCCGCCCGCCTCGGCGTAGGCATCGAGAATGCGCGCGGCGACCTTCTTCGGCACCCCGCAGCCGCTGTCCTCGCCGTCGAACGTCAGGGCGCCCAGGGCGATTTCCGACACGCGTAGACCGGTGCTGCCGAAAAGGGTGTACCGCATCGTGCGCCTCCTTTCCGGGCGGCCCGCTGCCGCCGTGGACGCTAGGCACCGGGCGGCGCCCCCCCGCTGGGCGGCCCGCCGCCCCTCCTCGACCAGCTGGGCATAGCGCCACGCGTACGCATGCGAGTGGCCGGATGCCTGCTGGATACCGAAGTACTCCTCGAAATCCTCGGGCATGCCGAGGCAATGGTCGACGCTCGTTCTCGCTCTGCCCGCGGCAGCCATGATCATCCGGTGCTTGCGGATGTTGTCGAACTCGATGCGCTCCACCTCCCGCTCGTCGTAGTCCCGGCCCGTCATGCCGGCCTGGGCGGCGTACCGCTCGGTCTGGCCGCTGCGAGCCCTCTCGTCCAGGGCCGCCAGACGGGACCTGGCCGCGGCGCTGAGAAGCTCGAAGACGGCGGTCGCGAGCAGGCGGTCGCGCTTCCCCCGCACCTCCTCGTGGCCGGGATGCAGCGTCACCGGGCCGCTGCCCGCCCGGGGGATGCTCCGGCGCTCTTGTCCTCTCGCGCGTGCATGCCCGCCTTTCCCGGAGAAGGAGGAAGGAACGTGGGGGTGCTGCGGAGGGGAGACACAAGGCGACCGGCGCAGCCCGCGGACACCGGGCCACTGGCCGTGGTGACACGCTACGCCGCGGCCCCGGGCCGCGCAGGAGCCGTCCGTGCAGTGCGCTGGGCCGTCCGGGCAGCGTGGTTGCCCTGGGCACGCACCGCGACACCAGTCGTGACCGCCGGGACACGCCAGCCGGTCCCCGGCGGACGCTTCTAGGCTGAACCCATGACCGCCCAGCCCGTACGCGTCCTGCTCGCCGACGACCAGCACCTGGTGCGGGCGGGATTCCGTTCCATCCTGGAGGACGAAGAGGACATCGAGGTCGTCGGCGAGGCCTCGACCGGCACCGAGGCCGTGCGGCTCGCCCGGCAGCTGCGGCCCGACGTCGTCCTCATGGACATCCGCATGCCCGAGCTGGACGGGCTCGCCGCGACAAAGGAGATCACCGGCGACGAACGCCTCGACGGCGTGCGCGTGGTGATCCTGACGACCTTCGACGCGGACGACTACGTCTACGGCGCGCTGCGCGCCGGCGCCTCCGGTTTCCTGCTGAAGGACACCGAGCCGATGGAGCTTCTCCACGGCATCCGGGTCTGCGCCCGCGGCGACGCCCTGATCGCCCCGGCCGTCACCCGCCGCCTGATCGAGGAGTTCGCCGGCCGGGCCCGGCAGCCCGACCCCAGCCCGCGCCTGAACGCCCTCACCGAACGCGAACGCGAGGTGATGGGCCTGGTCGGCGCCGGGCTGACCAACGACGAGATCGCCCAGCGCCTCGTCGTCAGCCCGGCGACCGCCAAAACGCATGTCAGCCGGGTCATGACCAAGCTCGGCGTCCGGGACCGCGCCCAACTCGTCATCCTGGCCTACGAGACGGGCCTGATCACGCCCGGCTGGATGAGCTGACGGCCAAAGCGGGGTGACGGCGCGGGCACACCGCGTGTAGACTCCCTCGGGATCGCACGACGTGTCACATCCGACAGGGGAGCCGGAGGATGCGTGTGGGGGGAGTACGGCGCAGGCTGCCGCGCCGTCTGCCGCTCGTACTGGCGCTCGTGGTGGTGGCCGCGGGGTTATCGGTCTGGGCATGGCGGGCGCGTGCCGCGGAGCCGTTCTGCTGGGGCGCCTGGGAGGAGCGCGACAACGGCCCCTGGGTGGTGGGCGGTGACATCGACAGCCGGTCCGTAACGGAGACCGCGCCGACGCCGGAAGACCCGCACGGCTCGTGCGTGGTCACAGGGGAGGACGAAGACAGGCACTACCAGGCCGAGCTGTCCTACGGGCCCGTGCCGGCCGAACCGGACACACTGACGTCCTGGATCGGCGTGTTCCTCAACGGGGACGCCGTGCCGCTGCCGGAAGGTCTGCCGGGCACCATCACCCGGGACGGCGGCATGCTGCTCCTGCCGCCGGAGTGCGACCTGGACGGGCGGCCCACCGCCGTCACACTCACCGGGGTCGGCAGCGGCGAGCGCTACACCAACGTGTGGAGCAAGGGCCAGCTCCTCACCGAAGCGGCCCGCCACGGCATGGCGGCGGCGGGCTGCGACGCCGAACCGCCGTCGTTCACCGCGCCTTTCACCTCACTGTCGCCAGAACAGAGGCACTGGAACGCCTCGCCGCCCGTGTGCGGTATCCAGAGACTCGGCCCGGCGGAGGTGGGTGCTTACGCCTGGGGCGGCACGCGCGACGACTTCCAGGCGTGCGGCCGGAACGATGCTGAGTTCCAGCTGGTGATGGCGGGGCGCCCGCAGCTGACGGAGGTATTCGAACCGCTGCTGGGCACGGAGGCCCTCGTCGCCGAGGCCGACTGCGACGGCAGGCGCACCCTGTACTACGGGCGCGCGGCCGAGGAGGAGTTCCCCGTCTTCATCCGGGCCGTGGCGCAGCGGCTGGGGTGCGAGCCGCCGGTGTCTGCTGCGGACGAGGGAGGTACGGCGTGAGCGAAGCGGACGCGTTCACCCGCTGGCTGCGGGGCGAGGGCCCGAACCCGAAATCTGCTCCCGGGTACCAGCCGCCACCGCCACGCCCGCCCTGGTGGCGCCGCCGCTGGTGGCGCTACCGGCCCGGCCGCCGTGCGCGGCTGGCCGGGCTTGTTCTGGCGGGCGCCGTCCTCGGCTGGTGCGGCACGGCCGTGGCCGTGGACGCCCCGCCGTTCACCGGGGCCGGACCGGATGCCTGCTGGGACACGCTGAGCCAGGACGAACTCGACGCGCTCGGGGCGGAGGAAGCCGAGGAGGTGGCGCCCCTGAGGGCCGACGGGGAGTGGCTCAACGGCTACTGCCGTCTGGTGGGGGAGCGTTCTTCCAGCCAGGAAACCCTCTGGCACGTGACGGTGCACTCGCTCACCGCGGGCCTGCGGCAGGACGGGGACCTACAGTGGGCCGAGGACTTCCTCGGCTCGCACATGACCCCGCTGGGCGGGGAGCTGCTGGGGATGGCCTCCCACTACCACGCGTGGGTGGCCCTGCCTCCGAACTGTGTTCCCGGCCTCGACGATCACAGGTTCGATCCCCCCGTCGTCGTGGACATCCGGCACCAAGCCGCCGGAAGCCTCATGGGAACGCCTCCCCGCGAGGACCGGCGCGGCGATCTCGGGAGAGTGGTCGTTGACCTGGCCAACGGCGTCATGCGGGAGCTGGGCTGCCGCGGCGTCCTGCCGGGCCCCGGCGAACTGCCCCCAGAGGCCGAGTTCAGCGCGCGGGGGACTGACGAGGAGCTGTGCGGGGTCCCCGGGTTGAGCGCTCGCGACCTCGGGTGGGGAGAGGACGACCCTGCCTACGAACGTGTGACGCCGGGTGACGGGCCTATCCGGGCATGCGACCTGGGCTCGTGGCGTCCCGGGACTGAAGTACGGCTGCTGACAATCACGGACCAGCGCCTGACGCGCCTCTACCAATAGGTGGGCGCAGGAACCCTGACTGCCGGCAACACCAACGTGGCTCCGCCCACCCGTAGCGATCTCGCGGCCTACCAGGCGTGGTGCCAGACCGGAGTAGTCGTCTTCGTGGCGCAGGACTTTTTCCCGTCCCACTCGCCGGGTGAGGAGGACCGGGCGGTCAGGCTGGTCCATGCTTGGATCACGTCGGAAGCCGAACGCCTCGGCTGCGCTCCGCTCGAACTGCCCCCGGCAAGCTGAGCACCGTCAGCCGTTACGCACCTCGGGGGGAGCGAACGAGCAGGAGCTCGCGTGGGTCATCGCTCGTCCCGCGAGCCACCACCGGAGCGCTCCTGCGCGCACACCTCGCTGGCTTCCAACGGTTAATCGGGATAAGGGATCGCTGGCAGGGGCCTCACTCCGAGCTGAGCACGAAGTCGCGAGGGCAAGAGAAGGGATAATCACAGATTCCTTACGCTGGCGAAACAATGCGAGCCATGTTCAGCCCTTAGCGTGTCTCATGGTTACCCGTCAGTACCGGACGCGCCCTCGCTTCGTTCAGGTTGCCGCGCACCGAAGACAGCTGCCTGTGCCTGCTTCCAGTGTGCGGCTATTCTTGCTGTTCGTTCTCTGGCGAAATTGGTTCCGGGGTGCTTTCGCTGATATTCGCGCTTTCGAGGCAGCCGAGTTCTTCAGTCATCGTCCTGGCGGCAGAATTGATCACAATCATGTACTTTTCGGCCATGGTGGAGTCACCGCCATGCACGCTGGCGACGCCGTGATACCCATCTGGGGCTACCTCAGGGCATTCGAACAAGATGGACGCGTATTGTGGAGTCGCGTAACCCCAAATGCCGGTATCGTACACCTGGTGCTCTATGCTTTCGGGGTCTTCAATAGGTGCCGGTGACCACCGGAACTTGAGGCTGGCGACGGGATGGAAGTATTCATCGATGTAGATATCACAGAAGGTCATTTCGTAATCATTCTCTCGGAGGCCTGCGGCATATTCAGAGACGTTGATTTCTCTGTCAGAATGCCGATATCTGCCGCCCCAGATATCAGAAAACCTGTCGGTGCCGGCGAGGGCCTCCAGTGCGTCTGCGGCTTCCCGGTCGAGAATTCCGCCGCACACCTCCTCGCCCGTTAGCGTATTGTCAACTTCTATGACTTCGTCTTCGTTAGCATTCCCCGAACATGCCGTTATAAGCGCAATGGTTGACAATAAAGCCAAAGTACTTTTCCTCAGGTGGCATCGTTGCGGCAATGCGCTCCCCGTCATTGAAGCCTCACTTCTCCTTCTTTCTGGTAATGATTCGAACCTTCGTGGTATGCCTGTTCGACCCTAAGGGAGTAGTTGTCAAGATCGGAATCCGGGACTGGTTGATTGGCGAGGTAGTTATCCCAGTATGAAATAATCCGATCAGATCCGTCTCTCCTGATCTCGACGTCTTCGTCAGAATCGCTATTCCCGTTTCCAGGATCTTCGGGCGGACTCATAAGTTGATCGGTTACGCCTGATACTACTTCTCCTCCGACTCCGGCAGCAAGCGGTACCACCACGGCAGCTGGCCCGGTAGCACCGGTGATGGCGAGTGATACATAAGCGACGCCTCCGGCGATGGCCGAGTCCTTGGCTATTCCGAGCCAGCTCATCAAAGATTGTTCCGCTTCTTCGCGTGAAGCTTCCTCGTACTCTAGCTGGTCGATCCGGGCTTCATCGAGTATTCCCAATGACTTTCCGGCTGCCTCGAGGGAAATGGAGGCAGACCTAAAATTCTCTGCGGAATACTCGCCGTCAACGGTGGCGGGATAGGCGTCTAGAGCGCTTGCGGTGTAGATGTGCTGAGCGGCTGTGACTATGCTGTGAGATGTCTCGTTATGGCCTAGGACTCCAAGGAAATCGAGAATTTCATCCGTATTGTTACGAAGGTGTCCTTCGTAAGGCGGATTGAAGATGTCTTCATTCCTCTGTCGCCCCTCCTCGGACTCAGTGGCCACCCAGTAATTAATGTCGTCGATATAGGCACCGGTCATCGTCGCAATGCTCGACGCAAGCTGTGGCTGATTGCGAAGCAGGTCCTCTTCCTCGTTGCCGAAGAGATCGATGACCTGCTCCATGACCCGCGCGGTTTCTGCGGTGCGAAGGTCCCTCACTTGATCAGCGTCCGGATCGCCGAGGGAGTCATAAGGCTGGCCAGTAGTCGCCGAAATGAGGGCGTTGCCAAGGGAGGGGGAAACAGTGCCCACATCACCGTGTACCGGGCGCCACTCGCGTTCGAGTGCCAGGTACTCAAGGGCCTCGTTGAGGTTGCTTCCATCCTCATTGGGGCGGAAGCCAGAAGGCGGAGCGAAGAACTGGGTGGAGGCATCGGGGTTATGGCCGAGAGCTTCGAGGAAACCGTTCAAAGGGTCGTAGCCGAAGTCGTTCTCCGTGGTGTAGTTCAGCGGGTGGTAGGGGTCGTCCTGCCAGGCAAGGGGAGTTGCCTCCATGTACTCCCGGTCGTGTTCGACGAGTGCGTCGCCGTATTGCAGCAGGAAGTCGCTGTCATAACGGCCGGTGTACATCAGAGAACTCATGACCTGGAAGCCCTTGACGTTCTCCGCATCGCCTACCCAGGAGTCACCGAGGCCGACCATCTCGTGCTCCCAGCGCACCATGTCTGCGGAGTCTGATTGTGTCGCCAGAGCCAGCGTGCGGCTGAAAGCGCGCTGAAGTCCCGCCATCGTCTCCCACTCGGGGCTGCCGGGCGCGAGGTTGCGGTTGCTCGTGGCGTCCGCCCAGAAGTCGAGAGCGCCCTCGGCGCCGAGCCCCAAAGCGACGTTCTCCGCGAATGCGGGGTCGCCCGCGTGCTCCCGCAGGATTTCCCACATGCGCTGGTAATCTTCGTCCTCGAGTTCTCCAGGACGCTCCGCATAGCGGATGTATTCCTGTGCGTCCTCGTACGCCTGCTGCGCCTCACGCAGCGATGCGTACTGCACGGGATTGAAGTGGGAAACGTCGTCGCCCGCGATATCGCGAAGCGCCTGGGCGATGGCAGCATCCGCCTCGGCCGCACGCTCCAGGATAGAGTTTATCTCTTCCTGGGTAGCCGCCACGTCCTCCGCGTGGGATTCGTAATCCTCGTTGAGGCCAGGGTGGGACCAGGGCGAGGAGACAGTGCCATCGCTCGCGACACTCAGGCCTCTCTCCTCTGCCTCGGCAACGACTGTTTCCAGGTCGGTCTTGCAGGTTCGCAGGCGCTGGTAGCCGTCCTCGCAGATTTCCGCGAGGCTTCTCGCCTGCCGGAGGGCCGCCGTGAACTGGCGTGCCTGCTCAATCACGTACGGACGGGTAACGTTGGCGTTTTCCCCTTCCCAGTCCGCCTGCCGGGCCTTGTTGGCCATGGCATCGGCCAGTTCCTTCATGTTCTCCAGGCGCCGTACCTGCGTACGCCACTCCTCCGCGGTTTCACCGAAGGGTTGCAGGCGAACGCTGAGCAGTGCCTCGCAGGTCAGCTGAGTTTCCCCCGCCATATGTTCGTTTCCCCCCTGTTCTCAGATGTTCAGGATGTCCGGATTCAGGGCAATCGATTGCCCTTGGGTACCGAGCTGACTCATGACCTGCTGCTCATGAGCATCGTGCGACTGGACGGTGTACTTCAGGTGGGAACTGATGGTGAAGCACTTCGTGCGCAGGGAGTCCTCCTGCCTCGTCCAGGTAGTGGCGACGTGCGTGAGGGCTGAGCCTGTCTGGAAGCCATTGCTGGTCAACGGCGCAGCTGCCTGATGAGTCGGCTCGACGGCGATGCGCCCGTTCTCCTCAAGCTGGGAGACGAGGTCCTCGGCGTCCTGGCCGATGGGCATCATCTCGTCGTCACGTACAACGAGATCTTCGTTCTCTGCCGGAGCCGTGGGATAGCCGGAATCGGGCGCTAGCTGGTTCAGCTGTGTGCGTGTGGTGTCCACTGTGGTGCACCTAACCCTGTCGTCGTGCTCGT
>NZ_JAERRL010000018.1 GCF_016741785.1 Streptomyces sp. 7-21 | reverse complement strand
GCTTTTTGAGGCCGCCGTTTGTGGTGTTCCAACTGAAGAGTGTGCTTGTTCGCTTGGAGCACTTCGTTAGTGTTCCGGTGGTCATGGCGGAGGGGAAACGCCCGGTTACATTCCGAACCCGGAAGCTAAGCTCTCCAGCGCCGATGGTACTGCACGGGGGACCGTGTGGGAGAGTAGGTCGCCGCCGGACGATTTTTAGGAACCTCGGGTTCCCAGCGTGCATGCTGGGAACCCGAGGTTTTTTTGTTGTCACAACTGTCCGTCTCATTGAGTCATCGCAGGAGTCACGTTCATGTCCCAGCCATCCGAGGAGCGGTCCGGGCGCTCCGAACCGTCCGAGCCGTCCGGGCGTCCGCAGCGGCGGGAGGGGCGGTCTGACCAGTCACGCGGTGGTGGTGGCCACGGCGGCGGGTACCGGCCGCGCGGGTCCGGTGAGCGCAACGGCCCCCGGCGAGGTGACGGCGGCAGGCGGGATGGCCGTAGTGACCGCTGGGGAGACCGCCGGTCGGGCCGGGGTGAGGGCTACGGCCGCGGCGGCCGGAGCGGCGGCGGGTACGAGGGCCGCCCGTGGCGTGGCGGTGAGGGCAAGCGCGGCGACGGGCGCCCCGAGCGGTCATCCCGGGACGGGGGCCGCGACGGCCGCCCGGGGCGCGGCGGGCCGCGCGGGGGCGGCGGATTCCGGCGCGACGGCCGCGGCGGGGAGAGGCGCGACCGGTCCCGCAAGGACGGCACCAGGGAACGGGAGCAGGTCCAGCGGCTGCCCATCCCGGACGACGTGACCGGCGAAGAGGTCGACGCCTCGGTACGGCAGCAGCTGCGGAGCATGCCGAAGACGCTGGCCATGGACGTCGCGAAGAACCTGGTGATGGTCGCCAGGCTGCTCGATGAGGACCCGGAGCGTGCCTACGCGCACTCCCGCGTCGCCCTGCGCCTCGCCTCCCGTGTGGCAGCCGTGCGCGAGGCGGCCGGCTTCGCCGCCTACGCCGTGGAGAAGTACGGCGAGGCGCTGGCCGAGTTCCGTGCCGCCCGCCGCATGTCCGGCGCCAGCGACCTGTGGCCGATCATGGCCGACTGCGAGCGGGGTCTCGGGCGCCCCGAGAAGGCGCTCGCCATGGCCAGGGACCCGGAGGTCCGCAAGCTCGACAAGGCGGGCAAGATCGAGATGCGGCTGGTCGCCGCCGGGGCCCGCCGCGACATGGGGCAGGCGGACGCCGCCGTGGTGACCTTGCAGACGCCGGAGCTCAACTCCTCCTCCCACCAGCCGTGGGTGGCGCGGCTGCGGTACGCGTACGCCGACGCGCTGCTGGCCGCCGGGCGCCGCGAGGAGGCCCGGGAGTGGTTCGGGCGGGCGCTGGAGTCCGACCACAGCGGGGCGACCGACGCCTCGGACCGCCTGGCTGAGCTGGACGGTCTGGAGTTCGTCGACGCACTCGACCCCGAGGCCGAGGAGCGGGCCGGGGACGAGGCACACAGCGCCGGGTGACAGAAGGGGGGTGTCCGCCGCTCGCCGCGGCGGGCACCCCCAGGATCACCTGCCGTCGGCGAAGCGGGCCAGCGGGTTCTCCAGTGTTCCGGCGAACTGCAGCGCGCCCGCCGGGTCCTGGAGGTCGACCATCTGCGTGTTGTCGCGCAGCTGAAGCCGGTTGAGGCACGACAGCGCGAAGCGCTCGGCGAACAGGTCATACCGCTTGAACTTCTCCGCCAGCTGCGGGGCCGAGCGCTGGTACCTCCGGACGCAGTCCGCCACCGAGGACCAGAAGGTGTCCTCCTCCAGCTGCCCGTCCGCGACCAGCAGGGCGCTGAGGAAACGGAAGAAACAGTCGAACACGTCCGTCAGCAGCGACAGCGTCACCAGCTCGTCGCTCAGCTCCACCCGGATCCGCTCGACCTCCTCGGGGAGCGGCGTCGCGGAGTTCATCAGGACGACCTCCTCGGCGATGTCCTTCATGAACACCCGCCGGGGCACGCCGTTCTCCAGGACGAGGATGACGTTCTCGCCGTGCGGCATGAACGCCAGGTCGTGGGCGTACAGGCAGTGCAGCAGCGGCACGAGGTACGCGTCCAGGTAGCGGCGCAGCCACTGGTGGGCCGGCAGACCGGACTCCGCGATCAGCGCGCTGACGAGCGGCCGGCCCCCGGCGTCCACGTGCAGCAGCGACGCCATCGTCGCCAGACGCTGGCCCGGCTCCAGCTTCGGCACCGGGCTCTCACGCCACAGCGCCGCCAGCATCTTCAGGTACGGCGAGCCCTTCTGGGCGGTCAGCTCGTACTGCCGGTGGTGGTAGCCGATCGCGGCCCGCTCCCGCAGCAGGCCGAAGCCGGTGGCGCGCAGCGTCTCATCGCCCGCGACCAGGCCCGCCAGCCAGTCGTTGATCGCGGGCGTGGCGCGCATGTAGGCGGCGGACAGGCCGCGCAGGAAGCCCATGTTCAGCACGGACAGGGCGGTCTTGACGTAGTGGCGGTCGGGCGAGGAGACGTTGAAGAACGTGCGGATCGACTGCTGGGGCCGGTACTCGTCATCGCCGTAGCCCAGGCAGACCAGGTGACGCTGGGCGACCTCGGCCGCGAAGGTGACGGACAGCCGGTTCCACCACTGCCAGGGATGCACCGGCAGCAGGTAGACGTCGTCAAGCCCCAGGCCAGCCTCGGCCAGCCGGGCGGCGAAACGGCGCAGCGTCGCCGGGTCGAGCTCGCTGCTGATGAGGGTGTCGTAGTCCAGGTCCGCCCCGCAGGTGAACGTGGCCAGATCGCGGCGGGCGGCCAGCCATATCAGCCGGACGGGCGCCCCGGCCTCCGGCGCGAACGCGCGGTACTCGGCAGCGTCGAAGCCGATACGGCCGTTGTTGGCGACGAAGCAGGGGTGGCCCTCGGTCATGCCCGCCTCGATGTCCTGGAAGTCCGCGGCCGCCAGTTCGGCGGCGGAGCGTTGCGGCCGCGACAGCTTGAACGCGGCGCTGGCGAGCGTGGAGCTGATCTCCTCCAGGTAGACGGGCAGCACCCGGTCGCTCAGGCCGAGGGCGTCGCGGAACTCCACGAAGAAGTCGAGGGCGTTCAGCGGCAGCTGCTCGCCCGCGCGGTGGCGGGTGATGCTGGCCGCGTCGATCAGCCAGTGGTCCAGGGCGAGCAGCCGAGCGGAGAAGGTGTAGGTGACGGAGCCGTCGTCGCTGGTGACCGTGTACCGGCCGTCGCTGCCCCGGGCGGGAGTGAGAAGGCGCTCGTGCGAGAACTCGGCGAGCGCCTTGCGTATCAGGTGGCGGGTGGCGCGTTCCCACAGCTCGGGCGTCAGGTGGTCGGTGGCGTGGAACGGGGCGTCCGCGGGGGCGCCGGCGGCGAGATACATGCGGGGGCTCCTCACGGCCGAACGGCCTGGCGGGTGGCGAGGTACTGTTCGCGGGTGCACAGGCTGAGGAGGGCGTCCTTGCCGGGCAGTGAGACGGTCGCCGCTACCTCGAAGCCGACCGCCGCGTTCAGGGCGTGCACCGGCTTGTTGCGGACATCGGGCTCGACGACGACGCGGCGCGTAGCGGGGTCGGCGAAGAGCATCTCCATGATGGTGGTGATCACGGCACGGGTGAACCCGTGCAGCGGGGTGTCGGTGGGCGCGACGAGGAAATGCATGCCGACGTCACCGGGGCGCACCTGGTAGACGGCGCCCACTGGGTCGTGCGCCGGGTCGTAGCGCTCGACGAGGAACGCGGGCCGCCCTTCGTGCAGTCCGAGGAAGGCGTCGCGGGCCCCGGCGGCGTCGATGGCGCGGAACTCGGCCTCGACATCGGCGAGCGAGGCGTCGGTCATCAGCCAGAACGCCGACTTCGGGTGCGTCAGCCAGCGGTGCAGCAGTGCGGCGTCGGCGGCCGGGTCGACGCGGCGGAGGGCGAACTCGCCCAGCCGGTCGTCTTTCCGGGCGTAAACGATGGCGCTCATGCGGCTCCCAGGTCAGCAGAGAAGACTGGGAGTGAGGTTAGCCTAACCTAAGTTTCACCCGCAATCGGGTGTGCCGCCCTCGTCAAGGAGCCGCAGCACCAGGCCGGTTGCCGGTTTCGGCCCGAACGAGGTTGCCTTCTCGGGCAGCGTGACCCCGCGTTCGGCGAGGCCGCGCACGGTCTCCTCGGCGACCGGACGCAGCAGCACGGCCGACCCGCCCGACCGCGCCGCCGCGGCCACGGCGGCGGCCGCGTCGTGCACGTACCGCACGGCGCCGGCGGCCGTCCCGCGCCACAGCGTGCCGAGCAGCGTGGCGCGCAGCACCGCCGTGTCCAGCCGCCGCCACGCCTCGGGGCGCCCGGCCGGCACGGTCCGCGCCAGCAGCGCTGGGTCGGGCCGGTCCAGAAGGTGGAATCCACCGCCGCCCGCCACCACCATGGCGTTGCCGTCGGACGGCGGAACGGCAGCGAGGGCCGCCAGCGCGTCCTCCAGCCCGCTGCCGAGCGGGCGGACCCGGAACCCCGCCGCGGCGCGGGCCAGCGCCTCCGCAGGGGGCAGCCCGGGGAACACCCGGTGGATGGGCCGCACGCGCAGCGGGTAGCGGTCGGCGTCGACGAGCAGCACCAGGCCGCGGTCCCACGGGGGAGCGCCGCCGTGCTCCTGGTGCAGGCGCAGGTACGTGGCCCAGCGGTGGTGGCCGTCGGCGATCATGGCGCGGCGGGTAGCGAGCCCGCGCCGCACGGTCTCCTGGTCGGCGGGGGCGGTGACGGCCCACAGCCGGTGGCCGGTGCCGTCCGGCGCGGTGGCCGCCAGCAGCGGCGGCCGGGCGGCGGCGCGTGCGATGACCGCGGCGGTGCCGGCGGCCGGGCCGCCGCCCCGGTAGGTCAGCAGCAGCGGCTCCAGGTTCGCGGCGGTCGCGCGCAGCAGCGAGGCCCGCTCGGCGACGACCTCGGGAACGGTGTCCTCGTGCGGCAGCACGATGCCGCGCTCCGGCGGGGTGAGCCGCAGCGCGCCGATGATCCCGCGCTGCGTGACGGTGCTGCCGTGGCGCTGCTCATAGACGTAGAAGGCGGGCTCGGGATCACGGACGAGCACGCCCTCCGCGCGCCAGGCCCGCAGCGTCGCCGCCGCCCTGCGGTGGGCCTCGCCGGGGGCGGACGCCTGCGGGAGGATGAGACGGACGATGTTGTGCGGGTCGGCTGTCTCCAGGGCGCGCAGCCCCTCCGGACGCACCACCACGTCGTAGGGCGGGGACGTCACCGCGGCCAGGCCGCCGACACGGTCCGGCGCGTAGCGCACCCCGCGGAACGGAGCCAGGTCCAGACCATCGGCGGGCATCCGCTCATGGTAAGCCGCCGGCGGGAGCGGGCGCCGTGCGGGTGCGGACCGGCGTGAGGGATGATCGGAAGCGACCATGGCTGCGATACTCACCACCCCCCGTGCCTGTGACCGCCCCCTCGCCGAGGCCTACGACACCGCGCTGCTCGACCTGGACGGCGTGGTGTACGCCGGGAGCCAGGCCGTTCCCCACGCCGTGGCGGCGCTGCGGGCCGCCCGTGAGGGCGGCATGCGGCTGGCCTTCGTGACCAACAACGCGCTGCGGACCCCCGCGGCCGTCGCCGCCCACCTGACGGGCCTCGGCGTGCCCGCCGCCGAGTCCAGCGTCATCACCTCGGCGCAGGCGGTCGCCCGCCTCGTCGCCGAACGCGTCCCGGCCGGCGCCCCCGTGCTGTGCGCGGGCGGTGAGGGGCTGCGCGTGGCGCTGGCGGAACACGGGCTGCGGCCGGTGGACTCCGCCGACGACGACCCGGCGGCGGTCGTGCAGGGGTACGGCGGCCCGGACATGCGGTGGGCGACGCTGGCCGAGGCGGCGCTCGCGGTGGGGCGGGGCGTGCCGTGGTTCGCGTCCAACACCGACGCGACCGTGCCCAGCGGGCGCGGCCTGGCGCCCGGCAACGGCGCCGCGGTCGAGGTGGTGCGGGTGGCGACCGGGCACGCCGGGCCGGAGGTGGCGGGCAAGCCCGCGCCGCCCATGCACCGGGAGGCGATGCTGCGGTCGCAGGCGCGCCGGCCGCTCATCGTCGGGGACCGGCTCGACACGGACATCGCGGGGGCGCACCACGGCGGGGTCGACGCGCTGCTGGTGCTGACCGGGGTGACCGGCGCCGCGGAGCTGCTGGCCGCGCCGCCCGCGCACCGGCCCGCGTACGTGGCGGCCGACCTGCGCGGGCTGCTGGCTCCCCAGCCGGCGGTGGTGCGGGAGCCGTCGGGCGGGGGCTTCGCGTGCGGTGGCTGGCGTGCGGGCGTCAGCGGCGGGGCGCTGCGGTGCGAGCGGACGGCGCCCGGCGGTGACCCGGCGGACGGACTGCGGGCGCTGTGCGCCGCCGCGTGGACGCACGCGGGGGAGGGGCGGTGCACCCTGCCGGCGCACGAGGCCCTGGCGGCGCTGGAGCGGTGAGGCGGGTGCGGGCGCGGCCCGCCCCGTCAGGACGCGGCGGCGATGGCCTCCTCGATCAGGTGGTCTTCGCTGACGCCGCGCCGCCAGTAGCCGGTGAACGTGATCCGGTCGCGGCGGAAGCCGCGGTCGCCCACGAGGTGGCGGCGCAGCGCCCGCACGCAGCCGGCCTCGCCCGCCAGCCAGGCGTACGGCGTGCCCTGCGGCAGAGCGGCCGCGCGCACCGCCCTCAGCAGCGGATCGCCCTGGCCGGGCGGCAGTCCGTCGCGGCACAGCCAGGTCACGTCGGCGTCGGCCTTGGTCGGCAGCGCCTGGCGGTCCGCGCCGTGGGCTACCTCGATCCACGCCTTCACGGGCATGCCCTCCGGCAGCCAGGCGAGGATGCCCGCCATCGCGGGCAGCGCCGTGGCGTCGCCGGCCAGCAGCACCCAGGCGGTATCGGCCGGGGGGCGGAAGCCGACGCCCGCGTTGTCCTCCGTCAGCGGGCCGAGCAGCGTGGCCGGGTCGCCGGGGCGGACCCTGCGGGCCCAGCGGCAGGCGTGGCCCACGTCGCCGTGGATCGCGAAGTCGAGGTCCAGCTCGCCCGGGCGCTGCTCCCGCACGGTGTAGGTGCGCATCACCGCGCGGGTCGCGGGGTCCATGCGCTGCCAGGCGGGCCACCAGCGGTCCCCGGCGCCGCGCGGCAGGCTGGCCTCCCGCTGCCCGGGGCGGGGAAGGAAGAGCTTGACCCGCTGGTCGCGGCCGCCGCTGGCAAGGCGGTCGGCGCACTCGCCGCCCAGGGTGACGCGGGCAAAGCCGGGGCTGATGCGCTGGGCGCGCAGCACGTGCAGGTCGAAGAAGTCGAAGAGCGCGGCGGTCATGTCCGGTCCTTACGGCTGTCGCCCGGCCCCCGGGCGTCCACGCGGGGCGCGGGCAAGGGTCCACGGCGCGGCACGGCACCATGGGCGTGCCCGTCCCCTGGCAACTGGCTACGAAGGTAAGGCTAACCTCACTTGTCTGCTGAGGGGAGGGGCGGGCCCGGTCCCGGGCAGCCAGCATCCGCCCGGCGCGGGTGGCGGTTGGGGACGGTGAGGCGGCGCGCACCGGTGGTCACCGGGTAGCGTCGGGCCCATGCACGAGCCCCTCGAACCGCATCCGAACTCCCCGGCTGCCGCCGGACCCACCGGCCACACCGGCGTCGATGCCGCACTCGGCCGCCTCGCTGAGACCGAGCGGCTCCCCGTCTCCGGGCACCTGGAGGTCTACGAGGACGTGCACCGCGCCCTGCGCGAGACCCTCGAGGCCCTCGACCGGCAGCCCGGGCCGCCCGCGCCCGCCGCGGCGCCGCGTCCGGCCGGGAGCTGAACCGGCGTGGCAGCAGCGACGAACCGCCGGCTGGCGCGCCTCGACGCCGAACTCGTCCGCCGGGGCCTGGCGCGCTCGCGCGAGCACGCCCGCTCCCTCATCGAGGCCGGACGGGTCACCGTCGACGGCACGACGGCAGGCAAGCCCGCCACCCAAGTGGCCACCAGCGCCGCTCTCGTGGTCCGCGCCGACGAGAACGACCCCGGCTACGTCTCGCGCGGCGGGCACAAACTGGCCGGCGCCCTCGCGGTGTTCGTGCCGCGCGGACTGCGCGTCGCCGGGCGTCCCGCCCTGGACGCCGGGGCCTCCACCGGCGGCTTCACTGACGTGCTGCTGCGCAACGGCGCCAGCCACGTCACCGCCGTCGACGTCGGCTACGGCCAGCTGGCCTGGTCCCTGCGCTCGGACGAGCGGGTCACCGTGATGGACCGCACCAACGTGCGGGACCTGACGCCGGATCTGCTGGCCGGTCCCGTCCCCGAACTCGTCACCGGTGACCTGTCGTTCATCCCGCTCGGCCTCGTCCTGCCCGCCCTCGTGAGCTGCGCCGCGCCCGGCGCCGACTTCGTGCTGATGGTCAAGCCGCAGTTCGAGGTCGGCAGGGAACGCCTGGGCAGCGGGGGAGTGGTCCGCAAGCCGGAGCTGCGGGCCGAGGCCATCCGGACGGTCGCCGAGCGCGCCGCCAGCCTCGGGCTCGGCACCAAGGGGGTGACGGCCAGCCCGCTTCCGGGCCCGTCGGGCAACGTCGAGTACTTTCTGTGGCTGCGAGCCGGTGCGCCGCCGCTGGACCCGGCCGACGCCGACCGTGCCGTGACGGAGGGCCCGCAGTGACGCAAGCGACCACCAGCCGCGACGGCCGCACGGTCTTCCTGCTCGCGCACACCGGCCGCCCGGCCGCGATCCGCAGCGCCGAGCGGGTCGTGCGCGGGCTGCTCGGTCACGGGCTCAACGTGCGGGTGCTGACCGAGGAAGCCGAGGACCTCACGCTGCCCGCGCAGGCCGAGCGGGTGGCCAAGCCGCACGTCGTCGGTGACAGGACCCGGGTGCTGGACGGCTGCGAGCTGCTCATCGTGCTCGGCGGTGACGGCACCCTGCTGCGCGGCGCCGAGTTCGCGCGTGCCTCCGGTGTACCGATGCTCGGCGTCAACCTCGGCCGCGTCGGGTTCCTCGCCGAGGCCGAGCGCGACGACCTCGACCAGGTCGTCGACCGGGTCGTCAGCCGTGCCTACGAGGTCGAGGAGCGGATGACGCTCGACGTCCTCGTGCGCAGCGACGGCGACAGCGGCCGCGTCGTGCATACCGACTGGGCGCTGAACGAGGCCACCGTCGAAAAGGCCGCGCGGGAACGGATGCTGGAGGTCGTCACCGAGGTCGACGGCAGGCCCGTCTCCGGCTTCGGGTGCGACGGCGTCGTGTGCGCGACCCCCACCGGCTCGACCGCGTACGCCTTCTCCGCGGGCGGCCCGGTGGTCTGGCCGGAGCTGGAGGCGCTGCTGATGGTGCCGATCAGCGCGCACGCGCTGTTCGCCCGGCCGCTGGTGACCGCCCCCGACTCCGTCCTCGCCGTTGAGGTGATGCCGCACACCGGGCACGGCGTGCTGTGGTGCGACGGGCGGCGCACGATCGCACTCCCGCCCGGCGCGCGGGTCGAGGTGCGGCGCGGGGCGGTTCCCGTGCGCCTGGCCCGCCTGCACCGCGCTCCCTTCACCGACCGGCTCGTCGCCAAGTTCGCCCTGCCGGTGGCGGGCTGGCGGGGCGGTCCGCACTGACCTGCGGACTGACCTGCGGACTGACCTGCGGTGTCACCTCCCGTCGGGCCCGCCTCCTTCGGGGGGAGTCCCGGGGCCTGGCAGGACCTCGTATGGTCGTATCCGTGCTGGAAGAAATGCGGATCACCAACCTGGGCGTGATCGACGACGCCGTCGTCGAACTGTCCTCGGGATTCACCGCGGTGACGGGGGAGACCGGAGCGGGCAAGACCATGGTCGTCACCAGCCTTGGCCTGCTGTTCGGCGGCCGGGCGGACGCAGGGCTGGTGCGCGCGGGCGCCTCCGCGGCCGTGGTCGAGGGCCGTCTCACCGTGCCCGAGGACAGCCGGGCGGCGCGCCGCGCCGCCGAGGCGGGCGCCGACCTCGACGACGGTGCCCTGCTGCTGACCCGCACCCTGTCCGCCGAGGGCCGCTCCCGTGCCCACGCCGGAGGCCGCTCGGTGCCGGTGGGGCTCCTCGCCGAGCTCGGCGAGGACCTGATCGCCGTTCACGGGCAGACCGACCAGCAGGGCCTGCTCCGCCCCGGCCGGCAGCGCGAGGCGCTCGACCGGTACGCCGGAGCGGCCGTCGCCGAGCCGCTCGCCGCCTACCAGGAGGCGTACCGGCGGCTGCGCGAGGTCACCGCCGAACTCGACGAGCTGACCACGCGTGCCCGCGAGCGCGCCCAGGAGGCCGACCTGCTGCGCTTCGGCCTCGACGAGATCGCCGCCGCCGAGCCCCGGCCCGGCGAGGATGCCGAACTCGCCGCCGAGGCCGAACGGCTCGGCCACGCCGAGTCGCTGGCCGCCGCGGCGGCCAGCGCCCACGGCGCCCTGGCCGGTGACCCGGCCGACCCCAGCACGCTCGACGCCGTGACGCTCGTCGGCGGCGCGCACCGCGCCCTGGAGGCGGTGCGCGGACACGACCCGGCGCTGGCGCAGCTCGCCGACCGGCTCAGCGAGATCAGCATCCTGCTGTCGGACGTGGCGGGTGACCTCGCGGGCTACGCCGACGGCCTGGACGCCGACCCGCTGCGGCTGGCCGCCGTCGAGGAGCGGCGCGCCGTCCTGGCCCACCTGATCCGCAAGTACGGGGCACCCGGGCCCGGCGAGACGGACGGCGAGCACGACGGCTGCGCCGCCGTCCTGCGGTGGGCCGAGCGCGGTGCGGCGCGGCTGGCCGAACTCGACGGCGACGACGACCGGATCGGCGAGCTGACGGCCGAGCGCGACGCCTTGCGCGACCGGCTCTCGGCGCTGGCGGCGGCGCTCACGGCGGCCCGCCAGGAAGCGGCGAAGCGGTTCGGCGAGGCGGTTACCGAGGAGCTGGCCCAGCTCGCCATGCCGCACGCCCGCGTCCACGTCGACGTCCGCCAGACCGACGCGCCGGAGGGAGAGCCCGGCCTGGCGGTCGGCGGCCGCTCGGTAACCTTCGGCCCGCACGGCGCCGACGAGGTGGAGCTGCTCCTGGCGCCGCACCCGGGGGCGCCGCCGCGCCCGATCGCCAAGGGCGCCTCGGGCGGTGAGCTGTCGCGCGTGATGCTGGCCGTGGAGGTCGTCTTCGCGGGGGCGTCGCCCGTGCCGACGTACCTGTTCGACGAGGTGGACGCGGGCGTCGGCGGCAAGGCGGCGGTGGAGGTCGGCCGGCGGCTCGCCAGGCTGGCGGACAACGCCCAGGTCGTCGTGGTCACCCACCTGCCGCAGGTCGCGGCCTTCGCGGACCGGCACCTGGTGGTGGAGAAGACGAGCGACGGCTCGGTGACCCGCAGCGGCGTGCGCCTGGTGCACGGCGAGGGCCGGGTGCGTGAGCTGTCCCGCATGCTGGCTGGCCAGGAGGACTCCGAGCTGGCGCGGGCGCACGCCGAGGAGCTGCTCGCCACCGCCGCCCGCCTCGGGCACGGGGGCGCGTAACCGCCTGCCGGGCGCTCCCTCGCCCGTGCGAGTGGCTCGCGGTACCGCGCGGCCGGTCCGGACTGGCATGCTGGACGCGCATTCCACTCCGAGCCAACGAGGGGCTGCTGTGAGCGACGCACGTCAGGCTGCCGGGCCGCACGGCGTGCGCGCGCTGCTGCCGGGCGGGCGGAGAGGCGTACCGGCCGGCGGGGCGGCGGCCGGCGCACGCGGCCGGGCGGCGCTGCACGTGGTGCAGGTGCTCGGCAGCGGCGGCGCGGGCACCGGCGCCCACGTGCGTTCCCTGTCCGCGGGTCTGGTGGCGCGCGGGGTGCGCGTGACGGTGTGCGCGACGCCCGGCGCCGAGCAGCGCTTCGGGTTCTCGGCCACAGCGGTGCGGTTCGTGCCGGTCAGCGCCCGGTCGCGGCTGGAGACGGTCGGGACGCTGCGCGCCGTGTGCCGGGACGCCGACCTGGTGCACGCCCACGGCATCCGCTCCGGGCTGCTGGCCTCGCTGGCGCTGTGGCGGACCGGCGTGCCGCTCGTGGTGACGTGGCACACCCGCTCGACCGCCAGTGGCGCACGGGAGCGCCTGCGGACGCTGACGGAACGGTGGGTGGCGCGCGCGGCGTCCGTCGTGCTGGGCGCGACGACGGACCTGGTCGACCGCGCGCGCCGGCAAGGGGCGCGCGACGCCCGTCTCGCGCCCGTCGTGCTTCCGGTGCAGCGGCGGCCGCGGCGAGGGGCGCACGCCGAGGCCGAGCCGCTCAAGCTGCGCGCCGACGTCGGTGCCGTCGACCGGCCGCTGCTCGTCGCCTCGGCCCGCCTCGGCCACCGGCAGGACCGGGAGGTGCTGGACGGGCTGCTGACCGCTGCCCGCGCCTGGCGGCGCCTGACCCCGCAGCCGCTGCTCGTCCTCACCGGCGAGGGGCCGGAACGCGCCACGCTCCAGCGCCGCATCGCACGTGAGCACTTGCCCGTTCGCCTGCTGGGGAAGCGGGACGACCTCCACCGCCTGGTGGCCGTCGCCGACGTGGTGGTGTTCGCTGCCCGCTGGGCTGCCCGCGCGCCGCTGGCCCAGGAGGCGCTGCGCCGCGGCGTGCCGCTGGTGGCGACCGCCGTCGGCAGCGTCCCGCAGCTGGTTGGCGACGCGGCCGTGCTGGTGCCCTATGGCGATCCCGGCGCGCTGGGCGAGGCCGTCGCGGACCTGGTGGGGGACGGGGAGCGGCGGGCCGCACTGGCCGAAGCGGGCAGGATCCGGGCGGGGAGCTGGCCGACCGAGGACACCACCGTCGCGCACGTGCTGAGCGTGTACGACGAGCTGGCCAGGGTCTGAGCCGGCGGCTCACCCGACACTGGCCGGATCATGACGTTGACGCCGCGCGGCGTGCCCAGCACTGTGCTCAGCCAGGAGGTGTCATGTACGCGAAAAGTCGCACGGTTACGACCATCGCCGCGCTCGCCTGCCTGCTGGCGGCCTGGGCCGTCGCCCAGACGCCGTCCGCGGGGGCCGAACCGGCGGGCGGCGCCCAGCCCGCCCAGCTCCAGGAGGTCTGGCGCACCGACTTCGACGGCCCGGCGGGCAGCCTGCCGTCCGCCGACGACTGGATCATCGACACGGGCACCAGCTACCCCGGCGGCCCCGCCAACTGGGGCACCGGGGAGGTGCAGACGTACACCAGCGACCCCGCCAACATCCAGCTCGACGGCTCAGGCCACCTCGTCATCACCGCTCTGCTCGACGGCGGCACCTGGACGTCCGCCCGCATCGAGACGCAGCGCTCCGACTTCGCCGCGCCCGACGGCGGGCTGATGCGCATCGAGGCGGCCCTGCGCCTGCCCGACCTGGAGGGGGACGCGGCCCTCGGCTACTGGCCCGCTTTCTGGACCCTCGGCGCCGACTTCCGCGGGGACTACTGGAACTGGCCCGGCATCGGGGAGTTCGACATCATGGAGAACGTCAACGGCCTTGACCAGGTCTGGGGCGTGCTCCACTGCGGCGTCAACCCCGGCGGCCCCTGTGACGAGACGCAGGGCATCGGCGCCGCCACCGCCTGCGGCGACTGCGACGCCGGTTTCCACGAGTACGCCCTCGAACTCGACCGCACCGGCGACGTCGAATACCTGCGGTGGTACCTCGACGGCCAGCTGTACCACACGGTCAGCTCCGAGCAGATCGGCGAGCAGACCTGGGCCGACGCCACCGGTCACGGGCACTTCCTGCTGCTGAACCTGGCCATGGGCGGCGCATTCCCCGACGGCGTGGCCGGGCAGGCCACGCCGACGGCCGCGACCCAGCCCGGCGGCACCCTGGTCGCCGACTACGTGTCCGTCTCCGTGCAGCAGCCCGCCGGGTGAGACCCGCGGGCCATCCCGCTGCGGGCCTTTGGCCCGCGGCGGGGAGGGGCGACGGCCTAGCTGCCGTAGGCCCCCGACGCGGTCAGCCGCAGCGCCGTGTCGATCAGCGGCACGTGGCTGAACGCCTGCGGGAAGTTGCCCACCTGCCGCATCCGGCGCGGGTCCCACTCCTCGGCGAGCAGCCCCAGGTCGTTCCGCAGCGCCAGCAGCTTCTCGAACAGCTTCCTCGCCTCCTCCACCCGGCCGATCATCGCCAGGTCGTCGGCCAGCCAGAACGAGCAGGCCAGGAACGCCCCCTCGTCGCCCTCCAGGCCGTCGACGCCGACATCCGACCCGGCGGTCGGGTAGCGCAGGATGAAGCCGTCCAGCGTCGACAGCTCGCGCTGGATCGCCTCGATCGTGCCGATCACGCGCTTGTCGTCCGGCGGCAGGAAGCCCATCTGCGGGATGAGCAGCAGCGAGGCGTCCAGCTCCTTGGAGCCGAAGTACTGCGTGAAGGTGTTGCGCTCCTTGTCGTAGCCGCGCTCGCACACCGTCCGGTGAATCTCGTCACGCAGATCCCGCCAGCGCTCCAGCGGGCCGTCTACCTCGCCCGACTCGATCAGCTTGACCGTACGGTCGACCGCCACCCAGGCCATCACCTTGGAGTGCGTGAAGTGGCGCCGCGGGCCCCGGACCTCCCAGATGCCCTCGTCCGGCTCGTGCCAGTGCTCCTCCAGGTACCGGATCAGCTTCAGCTGAAGCAGATTGGCGTGATCGTTGCGCGCCAGCCCCGTCATGTGCGCCAGGTGCAGCGCCTCGGTGACCTCGCCGTACACGTCGAGCTGGAGCTGCCCGGCGGCGCCGTTGCCGATGCGGACCGGCTGGGAGTTCTCGTAACCGGGCAGCCAGCTCAGCTCCGCCTCGGCCAGCTCACGCTCACCGGCGATGCCGTACATGATCTGCAGGTTCTGCGGGTCACCCGCCACCGCGCGCAGCAGCCACTCGCGCCAGGCCCTGGCCTCCTCGTGGTAGCCCGTGCGCAGCAGCGACGACAGTGTGATCGCGGCGTCCCGCAGCCACGTGAAGCGGTAGTCCCAGTTCCGCGACCCGCCGATCTCCTCGGGCAGCGACGTCGTCGGCGCCGCCACGATGCCGCCGGTCGGCTCGTACGTCAGCGCCTTGAGCGTGATCAGCGAGCGGACCACGGCCTCCCGGTACGGCCCGTGGTAGGTGCACTGCGCCACCCAGTCGTGCCAGAACTCCGCCGTCTGCGCCAGCGCCTCCGCGGGCTGCGGCACCGGCGGCGGCTGCTTGTGCGAGGGCTGCCAGGAAATGGCGAACGTCACCCGGTCGCCGGGGGCGACGGTGAAGTCGGAGTACGTCGTCAGGTCCCGGCCGTAGGTGTCCGCGGTGGTGTCCAGCCAGACGGAGTCGGGCCCGGCGACGGCGACCGTGCGGTCCTCGATCTTGTGCACCCACGGCACGACCCAGCCGTAGGAGAAGCGCATCCGCAGCGCCGAGCGCATCGGCACCCGGCCGCTGATGCCGTCCACCACACGGATCAGCTGCGGGGCGTCCCGGCCGCGCGGCGGCATGAAATCCGTCACCCTGACCGTGCCGCGCGGGGTGTCCCACTCCGACTCCAGGATCAGGGAGTCGCCCTGGTACCGCCTCCGGCTTGCCGGCGGCGGCGGCACGTCTCTGCCGTGCGCGGGGCCGAGCCGCCAGAAGCCGTGCTCCTCGTTGCCGAGGAGACTGGCGAAGACGGCATGGGAATCGAACCGCGGCAGGCAGAGCCAGTCAGCTGACCCGTCTCTGCCGATGAGCGCGGCGGTCTGCATGTCGCCAACGAGTGCGTAGTCCTCGATGCGCCCGGCCACTAGCGTCTCCACTCGAAACTGTGCTCCGCCCCCCGTGTGGGCGTGCGTGCTCCCATCGCCCGTTCGGGCGTCCGAGCATCGTACGTCGCCGCGGAGGGTTCCGTGTCCCCTTCCGGCGGCCTCGTCGGCGGGGGCGCTGTTTTTGCGGGTGTTGGCACGGATAGTCGGTCTTCTCCTGCTAGCCAGCTTCGGCCGTTCTTCCCCCTGCGGCCACTGATACCCTGGTAGCCCGTGTGGAGCGGAGGGCAGCGACCCCCGAACCGCCACGACGGAGTCCCCTCGGACCGCGGCGCTCCGATTGAACGTCATTCCGCCCGGCCCCGTCGTGCATCCGACCTCGCGACTCACGGGAGCCCCACTTGGCTATGCCGCCCAGTACCACGACGACCAAGCACATCTTCGTCACCGGCGGAGTCGCCTCCTCGCTCGGCAAGGGACTAACCGCCTCCAGCCTCGGAGCCCTGCTGAAGGCGCGCGGCCTGCGCGTCACGATGCAGAAGCTCGACCCGTACCTGAACGTGGATCCGGGCACCATGAACCCGTTCCAGCACGGCGAGGTCTTCGTCACCAACGACGGCGCCGAGACGGACCTGGACATCGGGCACTACGAGCGCTTCCTCGACGTCGATCTCGACGGCAGCGCCAACGTCACCACGGGCCAGATCTACTCCTCGGTGATCGCCAAGGAGCGCCGGGGTGAGTACCTCGGCGACACCGTCCAGGTGATCCCGCACATCACCAACGAGATCAAGCACCGCATCCGCCGTATGGCGACCGACGACGTGGACGTCGTGATCACGGAGGTCGGGGGTACCGTCGGCGATATCGAGTCCCTGCCCTTCCTGGAGGCGGTCCGGCAGGTGCGGCACGAGGTCGGCCGGGACAACGTCTTCGTCGTGCACATCTCGCTGCTGCCGTACATCGGCCCCTCCGGCGAGCTGAAGACCAAGCCGACCCAGCACTCCGTGGCGGCCCTGCGCAACATCGGCATCCAGCCCGACGCGATCGTGCTGCGCGCCGACCGCGAAGTGCCGGCCGCGATCAAGCGGAAGATCTCGCTGATGTGCGACGTCGAGGAGGCCGCCGTGGTGGCCGCCATCGACGCCAAGTCCATCTACGACATCCCCAAGGTACTCCACGGCGAGGGGCTCGACGCCTACGTCGTGCGGCGGCTTGACCTGCCGTTCCGCGATGTGGACTGGACCCAGTGGAACGATCTGCTGCGCCGCGTCCACCACCCCGAGCACGAGGTGACCGTCGCGCTCGTCGGCAAATACATCGACCTGCCCGACGCCTACCTGTCGGTCACCGAGGCGCTGCGGGCCGGCGGCTTCGCCAACAACGCCCGCGTCGCCATCAAGTGGGTGACGTCCGACGACTGCACGGCCCCGGGCGGTGCCGAGGAGCAGCTGGCCGGCTGCGACGCGGTGTGCATCCCCGGCGGCTTCGGCGAGCGCGGCGTGGAAGGCAAGATCGCCGCGATCCGCTACGCCCGGGAGAACCGCGTCCCGCTGCTGGGCCTGTGCCTGGGGCTGCAGTGCATCGTCATCGAGGCGGCGCGGAACCTCGCGGGCGTCAAGGACGCCAACTCCACCGAGTTCGACCAGGCCACCGCCCACCCGGTGATCTCCACGATGGCCGAGCAGCTGGACATCGTCGCCGGTGAGGGCGACATGGGCGGCACGATGCGGCTGGGCCTGTACCCGGCCAAGCTCGCCGAGGGCTCCCTGGTCCGCGAGACCTACGGCGGCGAGCCGTACGCCGAGGAGCGCCACCGCCACCGCTACGAGGTGAACAACGCCTACCGCAGCGAGCTGGAGAAGGCGGGCCTGGTCTTCTCCGGCACCTCTCCGGACAACCGGCTGGTGGAGTACGTCGAGTATCCGCGGGACGTCCACCCCTACCTCGTCGGCACCCAGGCCCACCCGGAGCTGCGTTCGCGCCCCACGCGGCCGCACCCGCTGTTCGCCGGCCTGGTCAGGGCCGCCATCGAGCGGCGCGAGGGCAGCCGGGCCGGCCAGGAGGAGAAGAGCGCGTGACCACCCTGGCCGACACCCCCGAGGAGTGGCCGGTCACCGCTACCGCCACGCCGTTCACGGGCAACAAGACGGGCGTGCGCACCGATGACGTGGTCATGCCCGACGGCTCGGTCGCCCGGCGCGACTACCAGACCCACCCCGGCTCCGTCGCGATCGTCGCGCTGGACGAGCGGGACCGTGTCGTCGTCATCGAGCAGTACCGGCACCCGGTGCGCCACAAGCTCTGGGAGATCCCGGCGGGCCTGCTCGACGTGCCGGGGGAGAACCCGCTGCACGCCGCCCAGCGCGAGCTGTACGAGGAGGCGCACCTCAAGGCGGAGGACTGGCGGGTGCTGGTCGACCTGTACACCTCGCCGGGCGGGTGCGATGAAGCCCTGCGGATCTTCCTCGCCCGCGAGCTGTCCGAGGCGGAGGGGGAGCGCTTCGCCACCTTCGCCGAGGAGGCCGACATGCGGCTCGCGCGGGTGCCCGTCGCCGAGCTGGTCGAGGGCGCGCTGGCCGGCAGGCTGCACAACACCGCCCTGACCGCCGGCGTGTTCGCGCTCCAGGCGGCGCGCACCGGCACCGGCCTCGCGGCGCTGCGGCCCGCCGAGGCCCCCTGGCCCGCGCGGCCGTTCCCGGCCTGACGTGTCCTTGCCGTGCCGGTCGCGCGCGCGTGGCTTACGCTCGGGCCGTGACGGACAACACGGTCACCGGCGCCGGAACCGCGTTCCTCGGCCGCCGCGCCGAGCTGGCGGCGCTGCGGTCCGACCTCGACCGGGCCGGCCTCGACACCCTGGCGGGCCGGCCCGTGCCCCGGGCCCGCGTGCTGCTGGTGGCGGGGCGCCCCGGCTCGGGCCGGACCACGCTCGCCGAGGAGTTCGCGGGCGAGGTGCTGGCCTCCGGCGCCTACCCCGACGGGCTGCTGCGGGCCAGGCTCACGGAGCCGGGCGGCGCCGACGTGCCGGCCGAGGACACCGCCCGGGCGCTGCTCACCGCCCTGGAGGCGCCGGTACCGCCCGGCGCCGATGACGAGGAGCTGACCAGCGCCCTGCGCGCGGAGCTGCGGGAGCGCCGCTGCGTGCTGCTGGTCGACGACGCCCCCTCAGCGGAGCAGCTGGACGAGCTGGTGCCGGACAGCCGTGACTGCCTGGTCCTGGCCGTCGCCCGGGGGCCGCTGACCGGTCTGCCAGGGGTGCGGCCGTGCGTCGTCGGCGGCCTGGAGCCCGCCGCCGCGCTGGAACTGCTCGCCCAGGGCGCGGGTGACGTGCGGATCACCGTGGACCCCACCGCGGCGGAACGGCTCGCCGAGGCGTGCGCGCACCTGCCCGCCGCGCTGCGGCTGGTCGCGGGGTGGCTCGCCGCCCACCCGGAGGCCACCGTGGCCGAGGCGGTCCGCCGCATGACGGAGCCCGCGCCGCCCGGGTGGGAGCCGCTGGGAGCGGACGGCGGGCCCGCGGCCGCCGCTGACCCCGAGGAGCAGCCGCTGCGCCGGGCGTTCGCCCTCGCCGCCGGCTCGCTGCCGGCCCCCGCCGCCCGCATGCTGCGGCTGCTGGCGCTCGCCCCCGCCGGGCTCGCCGACGCCCACGTTGCGGGCGCGCTGGCCGGCTGCCCGGTCGGCACCGCGCGCGCCACGCTCGCCGCGCTGGCCCAGCTCGGGCTGCTGCGGCCGGCGGGGCCGCCGCACGAGGAGCGCTACCAGGTGCCCGGCTGCCTGCTGCCGCTGCTGCGCGAGGCGCTCGCCGCCGGGGAGCGGACCTCGGAGACGCAGCTGGCGCGCGCCCGGCTGCTGGAGCGCACCGTCCGGCAGCTGGCCGCCTGCCAGGCTGTCACCCAGCCGCCGGGTTCCCCGGCGCGCACCTGGCTGGCCTCGCTGCCCGGGCCGATGCGCTTTGAGTCGGCCAGCGAGGCGGCGGACTGGCTGGACGTGCGGCTTCCCGCGCTGTTCTCCGCGGCCCGCGCGGCCGTGGCGGGCGGCGACCTGGACACGCTGGCCCGCCGCCTGGTGACCGCGTTCGGTGAGGCGCTGACCGCTCACCGGGGACCCCAGGCCGCCGCGCCGTTCCTGTACCGGCTGCACGAGCTGGCGCTGCGCGTCGCCGAGCGGCAGGGCCTGGCCCGGGAGGCCGCGGCCTCGCAGCTGTTCCTGGCGGACGCCGACGCCCGCTGCGGGCGGCACACGGCGGCGCTGGAGCGGTACCGCCAGGCGCTGCGGCATGCCAGGAGCGGGCCCGGTGCGGCCGATGAGGAGACCGCGGGGCGTGCCCTCGTCGCGCTGGGGCACACCTACGCCGCGCTGGGCGACTGGCAGCGGTCCGCCGACTGGTACGGCCGCGCCCTGGCCCAGTGCCAGGCCAGCGGCGACCTGGCGGCCTGCGCGCTGCTCCACGGCCGCATCGGCGAGACGCTGGCGCGCGCCGGGCAGTGGCAGGAGGCGCTGCGCTCCTGGCGTGCCGCCGCTGCGGAGCACCGCAGGCGCGGTGACCCCGCCAGCCAGGCGCGGGCGCTGGCCGAGGCCGCGGGCGTGCAGGAGCGGGCCGGACGCGTGGAGGAGGCGCTGCGGACGGCACGGGAGGCGCTGCGCAGGGCGCAGCGGGCGGGCGATCCCAGCGCCGAGGCGGCGGTGCGGCTGCGCCTGGCGTCCGCCAGCGAGCGGCTCGGCCAGCCGCAGGCGGCGCGGGCCCACCGGGCGGAGGCGGCCCGGCTGCTCGCCCGGGTCCGGCCGGTCGCGGATCCGCCCGTAGCATCTCGCGATGACACTTTGGAAACGCAGGCGCAATCGCGGAATGATTTGCTGTAAGCAAGGATAGACATGGATTAATCCTTCATTAGACTGGCGAGGACACGATTCGCGACGCTAGGACCGTGAGCGACGATGAGGGTCGGCATCCCCCGCGAGATCAAGGACAACGAGTACCGCGTGGCGCTCACCCCCGCCGGGGTGCACGAGCTGGTCGGTGAGGGCCACGAGGTATGTGTGGAGCGGGGTGCCGGTCTCGGCTCCGCCATTTCCGACGAGGAGTACGCCGCGGCCGGGGCCGCGGTGCTCGACGGCGCGGACGAGGTCTGGGCCACCGCCGACCTGGTGCTGAAGGTCAAGGAGCCGGTCGCCGAGGAGTTCCACCGGCTCCGCGACGGCCTGGTGCTCTTCACCTACCTCCACCTGGCTGCCTCCCGCGAGTGCACCCAGGCGCTGGCGTCCTCCGGTGTCACGGCGATCGCGTACGAGACGGTCGAGACGGCGTCCGGCGAACTCCCGCTGCTGGCACCGATGTCCGAGGTAGCCGGGCGCATCGCCCCGCAGGTCGGCGCGTACCACCTGATGCGTTCCGCGGGCGGGCGCGGAGTGCTGCCGGGCGGCGTGCCGGGCACCCCGGCGGCGCGCGCCGTCATCATCGGCGTCGGTACGGCCGGGTGGAACGCCGCGCAGATCGCGGTCGGGATGGGCTTCCAGGTCACGCTCATGGACCTGGACATCGCCAAACTGCGCGCGGCCGAGCGTGCGTTCGGTACCCGGGTGCGGACCGTGGTCTCCAACGCCTACGCGCTGGAACAGGCCGTGCTCGACGCCGATCTCGTCATCGGCTCCGTGCTCATCCCCGGCGCGCCCGCCCCCAAGCTCGTCAGCAGCGACCTGGTCGCGCGGATGAAGCCGGGGAGTGTTCTTGTCGACATTGCGATCGACCAGGGCGGCTGCTTTGCGGACTCCCGCCCGACCACGCACGCCGAACCCGTCTTCTCCGCCCACGACTCGGTGTTCTACTGCGTGGCCAACATGCCGGGGGTCGTGCCGAGCACGTCCACCTCGGCGCTGACCAACGTGACGCTGCCGTACGCCGTCACGCTGGCCCGCTACGGGTGGCGCGAGGCGCTGCGCCGTGACCCGGCGCTGGCGCTCGGGCTCAACGTCCACGCCGGGCAGGTCGTTTACGGCCCGGTCGCCGCGGCGCACGGGCTGCCGTCGGCCGAACTCGCCGACGTCCTTGGCTGAGTGGCCGCCGGGTCAACGGCACGCGTCAACATCGGCAATGTCACATTGTGGTCACGTCAGGGCCAGTGCTGGCCTTCCGGACGGCCTCTCCGGCGTCCTCTGGCGCCCAACTCGCCCCCGTCCGTGCGTATTCACTCTTCCACGAGCTGCTGAAACGTCCCACTGGCGAGGGTTGTGCCCTTGACAGGCGAATGGCCGATCGCCGACACATCCGTGGCGGTCCGGCGCATTGTGTTGCTGCGGACGGCCGACACGCCATAGAGTCGCCAGTCGTCGGCATGGTGAACGCTGACCCTGTCTAGAAGTTTCCTGGTCCCCAAGGAGGTAAGACGACTTGTGAATGAGTCGACAATTACTCCCGGGGGAGGACGACCAGGGGTCCCGGAGCGGCGTCAGAGCGCCTCGGATCTGACGGGCCACGGCTCCGTCGCTGTCCACACCTTCGCAACCCACCAGAGCCAACCGAGCATGACAGCGCATCAGAGCACGGACAGCCATGAGCCGAGCGCCATGGCAGGAGACCACATGGGCGGCGACGCCGACCGTTTCCCCGACTACGACCTCCCGGACGGGCAGTTCTTCGACCCGGACGCGGAGTACGAACCCGACCCCGAGTACGCGGCCACCATCGCCCCCGACGCCGCCAGGCAGCGCCGTGAGCGCATCGGGCCCACCGGGCGCCCGCTGCCCTACTTCCCGATTCCGGGCCCGGTCACCGAGCGCGGGCCCGCCAAGATCATTGCCATGTGCAACCAGAAGGGCGGCGTCGGCAAGACCACCTCGGCGATCAACCTGGGCGCGGCGCTCGCGGAGTACGGCCGCCGCGTGCTGCTGGTGGACTTCGACCCGCAGGGCGCGCTGTCCGTCGGCCTCGGCGTCAATCCGATGGAGCTCGACCTCACCATCTACAACCTGCTCATGGAGCGGGGCATGGCGCCCGACGAGGTGCTGCTGAAGACGGCGGTCGCCGGCATGGACCTGCTGCCCAGCAACATCGACCTGTCCGCCGCCGAGGTGCAGCTCGTCAGCGAGGTCGCCCGCGAGTCGACTCTCCAGCGTGCCCTGCAGCCGCTGCTGAACGACTATGACTTCATCATCATCGACTGCCAGCCCTCGCTCGGCCTGCTCACCGTCAACGCGCTGACCGCAGCCCACAAGGTCATCGTGCCGCTGGAGTGCGAGTTCTTCGCGCTGCGCGGCGTCGCGCTGCTGACGGAGACGATCGAGAAGGTCCAGGAGCGCCTCAACCCGGACCTGCGGCTTGACGGCATCCTCGCCACGATGTACGACTCGCGGACCGTGCACAGCCGCGAGGTGCTCGCCCGCGTCGTCGAGGCGTTCGACGACAACGTGTACCACACGGTCATCGGCCGGACCGTCCGCTTCCCGGAGACGACGGTCGCCGGTGAGCCCATCACGACCTACGCCTCCAACTCCGTGGGGGCCGCCGCGTACCGCCAGCTCGCCAGGGAGGTGCTCGCCCGGTGCCACGCCGAGTGAGTCTCCCGGCGGCCGATGAACTGTTCCGTAGTACCGGAGGGGCCGCCGTTCAGCCTTCGACCCCTCCGGAGCACACCAGCGGCACCGCGGAGAACGGCGCGGCACGCCTGCCCGCCCCCACAGGCGAGCAGCCCGCGCAGGGCGGGAAAGCCGAGGACGGCGCAGCGCCGGACGCCGCGGCCGGCTCCCCGGAGGAGCCCCGGCCGGCCGTGCGCCGCGACTCGTCCGTGCCCGGCCAGACCAAGCGCGGCGCCGCCGCACGCGCGGCCGCGGCGGCGCGCGCCGCGGGGGGCCAGCGCCGGCGTCCGCGCCGCCCGAGCGGGCGCGAGCGCCACGACGAGAAGATCACGGTCTACGTCTCCGCCGAGGAGCTGATGGACCTGGAGCACGCCCGGCTCGTGCTGCGCGGCGACCACGGCCTGGCCGTGGACCGCGGCAGGATCGTCCGCGAGGCCGTCGCCGTCGTCCTGGCTGACCTGGAGTCCCGCGGCGAGGCCAGCATCCTCGTGCGCCGCCTGCGGGGCCGTTAGCCCGTATGAACGGGTCCACGCGCCGGCGCCGCGCCCTGGGCAAGGGCCCGGCTCCGGCGGCCCCGGCGGTCCCGGCTCAGGCCCCGGCCGGTGTCCCCGGCGAGCCCGCCAGCCCGGCCGCCGGCGGGCCCGCGCCCATCCCCGCCCAGCCGTCTGAGGAGCCCGGCACCCGGTCGTCCGCTGCGCCCGCCGACGGGGCGGCGGAGCACGGGCAGGCCAGCCAGGACGAGCAGGACGGCCAGGACGGGCAGGACAGCCAGGGCCGGTTCACCGTCGTCCTCGACAACTTCGAGGGCCCCTTCGACCTGCTGCTCCAGCTGATCTCCAAGCACAAGCTGGACGTCACCGAGGTCGCCCTCTCCCGCGTCACCGACGACTTCATGGCCCATATCCACGCCATGGGCCCCGACTGGGACCTCGACCAGGCCACCGAGTTCCTCGTCGTCGCCGCGACCCTCCTCGACCTCAAGGCCGCCCGGCTGCTCCCCGCCGCCGAGGTCGAGGACGAGGAAGACCTGGCGCTGCTGGAGGCCCGCGACCTGCTCTTCGCCCGGCTGCTGCAGTACCGCGCCTTCAAGCGGGTCGCGGACGTCTTCGCCGAGCGCCTGGCCGCCGAGTCGCTGCGTCATCCCAGGACCGTCGGCCTCGAACCCCAGCACGCCGAGCTGCTGCCCGAGGTCGTCCTCAGCGTCGGTCCCGAGGGCTTCGCCCGGCTGGCGGTCAAGGCTATGCAGCCCAAGCCGAAGCCCCAGGTCTACGTCGACCACATCCACGCCCCGCTGGTCAGCGTCAGGGAGCAGGCCGACCTCGTCATCGCCCGGCTGCGGGAGCTGGGCGAGGCCAGCTTCAGCGACCTGGTCAAGGACGCGCCCGACACCCTCACCGTCGTCGCCCGTTTCCTCGCGCTGCTGGAGCTGTACCGGGAGCGGGCCGTGGCCCTGGACCAGGCGGAGGCGCTGGGACCGCTCACCGTCCGCTGGCGCGGTGCCGAGCCCGGGAGAACGCTGGTCACCGACGAGTTCGACCAGGCCGACGGCGCGCGCACGACCCAGGAAGGCCGCTCATGACCCAGCCGCAGACCGCCGAGCCCGGTACCGGGCAGCTGGAGCTCAAGCCCGCGCTCGAGGCCGTCCTGATGGTCGTGGACGAGCCGGTCACCGAGGAGCACCTCGCCAAGGTGCTCGGCCACCCGCGCCGCGCCGTCGCCAGGGCTCTGCGCGAGCTGGCCGACGAGTACACCGCGCAGCGCCGCGGCTTCGAGCTGCGGTTCGTCGCCGGCGGCTGGCGCTACTACACCCGGCCCGCGTACGCGGCGGCGGTCGAAAGCTTCGTTCTCGACGGGCAGCAGGCCCGGCTCACCCAGGCCGCCCTGGAGACACTGGCCGTCATCGCCTACCGCCAGCCGGTCAGCCGCTCCCGGGTCTCCGCCGTCCGCGGCGTCAACTGCGACGGCGTGATCCGCACGCTGCTCCAGCGGGGCCTGATCGAGGAGGCGGGCACGGAACCCGAGACAGGTGCGATCCTGTATGGGACGACGCACTACTTCCTGGAGCGGATGGGGCTGCGGGGCCTGGACGAGCTGCCGGAACTCGCCCCCTTCCTGCCCGAGGCCGACCAGGTCGAAGGCGACAGCCAGGAGGGTGTGCCGTCGTTCGATGCCGACACCGACGAGCCCCACGAGACCTGACGGCGGCGACGCCCTGGCGCGCGCCGCCCCCTCACGACGACTACGGATCAACGATGCGAAGCAGCGGCAGGAACAGCAACCGCGACCAGCGCGGCGCGGGCAAGGGCCGCAAGGGCGGCCAGCGCCAGCAGCGCGGAGGACGGCTCCGCCCCGAGGAGCGGAGCTACGGCCGCGGCAGGTCCTCCGGCCGCCCGCAGCGGCACGTGCCGGCCCGCCCCCGCGAATACGAGGCGCAGCTGGAGGAACGCGCCCGGCAGCGGCACGACAAGCCCGCCGTCCGCACGCCCAAGACGTTCGGCGACCCCGGCGGCGAGCGGCTGCAGAAGGTCCTGGCCCGCGCCGGCCTTGGCTCCCGCCGCGCCTGCGAGCAGCTGATCGACCAGGCCCGCGTCGAGGTCAACGGCCGGATCGTCACCGCGCAGGGCACCCGCGTCGACCCTGACCGGGACGAGATCAAGGTGGACGGGCTGACGGTCGCCGCGCAGAAGTACCTGTTCTTCGCGCTGAACAAGCCCTCGGGGGTCGTCTCCGCCATGGAGGACCCGGAGGGCCGCCCGTGCCTGGGTGACTACGTCACCAACCGCGAGACCCGCCTGTTCCACGTGGGCCGGCTGGACACCGAGACCGAGGGCCTGATCCTGCTCACCAACCACGGTGAGCTGGCTCACCGCCTCACCCACCCCCGGTACGGCGTCACCAAGACGTACCTCGCCGCCATCCAGGGCCCGGTCCCGCGCGACCTCGGCAAGCGCCTGAAGAACGGCGTGCGGCTCGAGGACGGCTTCGCCCGCGCCGACCACTTCCGCGTCGTGCAGAACACCGGCCGCAACTACCTCGTGGAGGTCTCCCTGCACGAGGGCCGCAAGCACATCGTCCGCCGCATGCTCGCCGAGGTGGGCTTCCCGGTGGACCGCCTGGTGCGCACCTGGTTCGGGCCGATCGCCCTCGGCGACCAGAAGTCCGGCTGGCTGCGGCGCATGACCACCACCGAGGTGGGCCGCCTGATGAAGGAGGTCGGCCTGTGACCGCCGGCCCGGCCGCCGCGGCGGGGGACATACGCTAGGACAATGCGCACCGCCCTGGTCATCGGCACCGGCCTGATCGGCACCTCCACGGCGCTCGCCCTGTCCTCCCGCGGCGTGCGCGTGCACCTGGCGGACCGCGACCCGGACTCGGTGAGGACCGCTGCCGCGCTCGGCGCCGGAACGGACGAACCGCCCGCGGAGCCCGTGGACCTCGCGATCGCCGCCGTGCCCCCGGCCCACATCGCGCAGACGCTCGCCGAGGCGCAGCGCCGCGGTGCCGCGCGCGGCTACGTGGACGTCGGCAGCGTCAAGGAGGGCCCCCGCCGGCAGCTCGCCGAGCTCGGCGGCGACCTGCGGGCCTATCTCGGCAGCCACCCGCTGGCGGGCCGGGAACGCTCCGGGCCGCTGGCGGCATCCGCCGACCTGTTCGAGGGGCGGCCGTGGGTGCTGACGCCTTCGCCCGAGACCGACACCGGCGTGCTCAACCTCGCCCTGGAGCTGGTCGCGCTCTGCGGGGCGGTCCCCGTCGTCATGGAGGCCGAGGCGCACGACCGGGCGGTCGCCCTGGTCTCGCATACCCCGCAGCTGGTCTCCAGCCTCGTCGCCGCCCGCCTGGCCGGGGCCGATGAGAGCGCCGTACGGCTGTGCGGCCAGGGCATCCGCGACGTGACGAGGATCGCCGCGTCACAGCCGCAGATGTGGATCGACATCCTCTCCGCCAACCCGGGGCCGGTCGCCGACGTGCTCGCCGAGATCGCCGCCGACCTCAACGAGACGGTGCGGGCGCTGCGCGCGCTGCAGGCCGACGGGGAGGACGAGCGGCGCGACGGCGCGGCGGCCATCGAGGCCGTGCTGCGGCGGGGCAACGAGGGCCGCGAGCGGGTGCCGGGCAAGCACGGCGCCGCCCCGGCCGCGTACGAGACCGTCGCCGTGCACATCACCGACCGGCCCGGGGAGCTGGCGCGGATCTTCGCCGACGCGGGCGCGGCGGGCATCAACGTGGAGGACGTGCGCATCGAGCACGCCACGGGCCAGCAGGCGGGCCTGGTGCAGCTGATGGTCGACCCCGTCGCCGCCCCCCGTCTTGCCGCCGCCCTCCGCGAACACGGGTGGTCGGTGCGGGGCTAGGCGCCGGGAACCCGGCCCGGGGAGGGGCCGCGGCAGGAGACCGGTACCCTTTCTCCCCGGGGCTCGCGGGGACACCCCGCACGACTCCCACCACGCCGTCCGTCACGCCCGACGCAATCCGCAGAAAGGTGCGCACCACCGTGGCCGCAACCCCCGTGATCGTCGCCATCGACGGCCCTTCCGGCACGGGCAAGTCCAGCACCTCCAAGGCCGTGGCGGCCCGGCTCGGCCTGGGATACCTCGACACGGGCGCCCAGTACCGCGCCATGACGTGGTGGATGCTGGCCAACGGCGTCGACGTCAACGACCCGGCCGCCGTCGCCGCGGCTTGCGGCAAGCCGTCAATCGTCTCCGGCACCGACCCGCTGGCCCCGACGATCACCGTGGACGGCACCGATGTCGCCGGCCCGATCCGCGGCCCCGAGGTCACCGCCGCCGTGAGCGCCGTCAGCGCCGTCCCTGAGGTGCGGGCCCGCATCACCGCCCTGCAGCGCGCCATCGCCGCGTCCGCGACCGCCGGGATGGTGGTCGAGGGACGTGACATCGGCACCACCGTGCTGCCGGATGCCGACGTGAAGATCTTCCTCACCGCCTCGCCCGAGGCGCGCGCCGCCCGCCGCAGCGCGGAACTCGCAGGCACGGGCGGCCGGGGCGCCGACGTGAATGCCACCCGTGAGGCGCTGGTGCGGCGGGACGCCGCCGACGCCGGGCGCGCCACGTCGCCGATGGCCAAGGCGGAGGACGCCACCGAGGTCGACACCACGGAGCTCACCCTGGAGCAGGTCATCGAGTGCGTGATCAGCCTCGTGGAAGAACGGGAACGGCCGCGCCCGTGACTCCCAGCGCGCGGGGCGCGGCGGCCGGGCGGCGCCTCGCCGCGGCCGTGCTGCACACCGCCTGGCGGCTGCGGGTGCTGGGGGCCTGGCGGGTGCCCGCCCAGGGGCCCGTCATCCTGGCGGTCAACCACACGCACAACGTCGACGGGCCGGTGCTGATGGCCGCGTCGCCGCGGCCGGTGCACTTCCTGGTCAAGCGGGAGGCGTTCGCCGGTCCGCTGGGCACCTTCCTGCGGGGGATCGGGCAGGTGCCGGTGGACCGGGCGGCGGCCGACCGGACCGCCGTGACCACGGCGCTCGGCGTGCTGGCCTCCGGCGGCGTGCTCGGCATCTTCCCGGAGGGCACCCGCACCACCGGTGACTTCGCCACGCTGCGGCCGGGCCTGGCCTACTTCGCGGTGCGCTCGGGGGCGCCCGTGGTCCCGGTCGCGGTGCTCGGCGGCGACCGCCGCGGCGGGCTGATACGCCCCCTGCCGCCGCTGCGGGCGCGCATCGACGTCGTCTTCGGCGAGCCCGTCACCGCCGCAGACGGGGGCGGCGGGCGCACCAGGACGGAGATCCGGGCGGCGTCCGTGCGCCTGAAGCACCGGCTCGCCGGCCACCTGCGGCAGGCCCGGCAGACCACGGGCCGCTGACCGGTGAGCGACACTTGAGCAGCACGCACGACCCTGCGAATCCTTTCGAACCTTCGACGCAAACGACGCACAGGCGAGGTACCCCGACCCATGACCGAGCAGAACAGTCCCGGCTCCGGCGGCGCGCACGGCGCCCTCGGTGAGGCCGAGTACGCGGAGTTCGTGGAGCTCGCCGCCGGCGAGGGCTTCGACGAGGAGGAGATCGGCAGCGAACTCGCCGCCGCCTCCGCCGGCCCGCTCCCGGTCCTCGCCGTCGTGGGCCGTCCGAACGTCGGCAAGTCGACACTCGTCAACCGGATCCTCGGCCGCCGCGAGGCCGTCGTGGAGGACCGCCCCGGCGTCACCCGGGACCGTGTGACCTACGAGGCCGAGTGGGCCGGGCGCCGCTTCAAGGTCGTCGACACCGGCGGCTGGGAGCAGGACGTCCTCGGCATCCACGCCTCCGTGGCCGCGCAGGCGGAGTTCGCCATCGAGGCCGCTGACGCCGTGATCCTCGTCGTGGACGCCACCGTCGGCGTCACCGACACCGACGAGGCCGTCGTCAAGCTGCTGCGCCGTTCCGGCAAGCCCGTCGTGCTGTGCGCAAACAAGGTGGACGGCCCCTCCATGGAGGCGGAGGCGGCCTACCTGTGGAGTCTGGGCATCGGCGAGCCCCACCCGGTCTCCGCGCTGCACGGCAGGGGCACGGGCGACATGCTCGACGCCGTGCTCGAGGTGCTGCCCGAGGCCCCGGCGCAGTCCTTCGGTGACGCCCCTGGCGGGCCGCGCCGCATCGCGCTGATCGGGCGCCCGAACGTCGGCAAGTCGTCCCTGCTCAACAAGGTGGCGGGCGAGGAGCGGGTCGTCGTCGACGAGGTGGCGGGCACGACCCGTGACCCGGTGGACGAGCTGATCGACCTCGGCGGGAAGACGTGGCGCTTCGTCGACACGGCGGGCATCAGGCGCCGGGTCCACCTCACCGACGGCGCCGACTACTACGCCTCGCTGCGGACGGCCGCCGCCCTGGAGCGGGCCGAGGCCGCCGTCGTCCTCATCGATGTCAGCCAGCCGATCAGCGTCCAGGACACCCGCATCATCACGATGGCGGTGGACGCCGGGCGCGCGCTGGTGCTGGCGTACAACAAGTGGGACCTGCTGGACGAGGAGCGCCGCTTCTACCTGGAGCGGGAGATTGAGCAGGAGCTGGTCCAGGTGCGCTGGGCGCCGCGCGTCAACATCTCGGCGCGCACCGGGCGGCACGTGGAGAAGCTGGTGCCCGCCATCGAGACCGCGCTCGCCAGCTGGGAGAGCCGGGTGCCCACCGGCAAGCTGAACGCCTTCCTCGGCCAGCTCGTCGCCTCGCACCCGCACCCGGTGCGCGGCGGCAAGCAGCCGCGGATCCTCTTCGGCACCCAGGCGGGCACCAGGCCGCCGCGCTTCGTGCTCTTCGCCTCGGGCTTCCTGGAGGCCGGCTACCGCCGCTTCATCGAGCGGCGGCTGCGGGAGGAGTTCGGCTTCGAGGGCACCCCGATCCACATGTCGGTGAAGGTCAGGGAACGGCGGCGCAAGCCGGGGAAGTGACCGGGGGGCGGCCGCCGCCCCCCGGTCAGCCTCCCATCGCCATCTCGGGTGCGCCCGCGTCGCGCTGCGCGGGCGGCAGGGCGGCGGGCACGGCGCGGCCGTAGGCCGTCGTGTGCGCGGCCTGCTCCGGGTAGCCGCCGTACCCGCCCAGGGGCGCGTACGTGGTGGAGGAGGGGTACGAGGGGTACACGGCGGGCGTCATGCCGCCGGGCTGCTCGTATCCCCGGTCGCCGCCGAAGCCGCGGAAGCGCAGCTCCTCCTCGTCGCTGCGGTCGCCGGGCAGCGCCCGGAAGAGCCGGCGGTACTCGGCGCACAGCGAGTCGTAGATCGGTGTGGGCGAGGAGCCCGCCATCCGCTCCGAGGGGGCCCGCATGCCGGGGATGCCGGGCTGGTGTCCTCCCTCGTAGGTGCCGTAGGCGGGCGGCTGGGTCCGGTGGGTTTCGTAAGACTGCACATCGGTCCAACGATCCGCCCCGCCCGCGGATGCGGGGAACGGCGATGCTGCACCTGATCGCGCCATCCTGTGCCTGCCCTGCCTTTACCGTGCCTTAGCCGTGCCCGGGAAGCTCAGGTGCCGGCGAGCGGCATCTCGGCGCCCACCAGGGCGCCTGCCGCCGCCGCCTTCTCCAGCGCCTCGCGCAGCAGGTCCTCGCGCGGCTGCTGGCCGATCGTGCCGGCGGGCGCGCAGTAGACGTAGACGCGCTGGCGCTGCGTCGCGCTCGCCCGCCAGCCGTCCGTCACGGCCAGTGGCTGGTGCGCCTGCCACCACACCACCGGCTGCGTGGTGCCGGGCGCCGACTGGAGCACGGCGTGCAGCTTGCCCATGGCCAGCAGCACCGACCAGCCCGCCAGCGGGGACGGCGCCGTGGCCACGTCGGTCACCGGCAGGAAGCCCGCCTCGATCAGCAGCGGCAGGAAGTCGTCGCCGGGGCCGTCGGAGCCCGGCCTGGCGATGGGGCCCGTCGGCTCCACCACGATGGCCGCGTGCAGCTCGCCCTCGATGAGGATCTGGCCGCACGTCACCCCCAGCACGGCCTGGCGCTCGGCGGGCTCGGGCGCGGCGGCAGCGGGGGCGGGCTGGGGCGTCTGGGGAGCGGGGACACCGGCCGTCGCCGGCGTCTGCGGGGCGGGTGACGGGGTGGGTGACGGGGTGGGGGAGTGGCCGTTCCCGGTGATGGACCGGACCGCGCCCCGCAGCTGCTCCTCGGAGACGGAGACGACCTGCGAGGGGATGCACGTGGCGTGGGCGAAGGCCAGCACGGCCGTCTCCTCGCCTACGAACAGCACGGTGCTGGTGCGCTCCTGGCTGGTGTTGCCGGGAGTACGGCACGAGGTGCAGTCGTAGGTTCCGGGCGCGCTCTCGCCGGTGAGCAGCCGTTCGGCTTCCTCGTCGCCGATCTCGGCGCGTACGTCGTCGCTGACGTCGAGCAGGGGGGACACTGTCGCTCCTCGGTTCGGGTCTCCGCCACGGTCGGGCGGCGTGCCCATGCACAACGGGGGGGACGCCACGCGGGTCACGCCCCCGGGCGGCCGAATCGCCTCTTCGGCTGGCGGCCTGCTGGCCGGAACGGAGCGCTCCGCCCCACCGAACGGCGCGGTCGGCAGGTAATCAGTCATCAACCGGCCGTTCACCACTGTTCATCCGGCGGGTGAATAACGGCGGCAGAAAACCGCGCCAGCGGCCCGCGCGGAAAACCATCCGAGACGGCCCCGGAAATGGCGGGAGAAAGACATCCGGAACCCGTTTTCCGGTGCTGTGCCAAGGCGCCGAGGTAACGGTTGTGAGCGCGGAAGTCTGTGACAGAAGCGTGACATGGCCCGGATCCGGGCGGGACTTCCGGGTGCTGCGCGGGGCGGCGTACGGTGGCGTCATGGCACCGATTCCGCGCCGTCCGCGCACCCCCGATGACGCCCCGGAGGAGTACGTGGGCCTGACCGCCGAGGACGCCGAGCGGAGGGCCAGGGAGCGCGGCTGGAGCACCGTACGCCGCCTGCCTCCGGACGCCGTCATCACCATGGAGTACATGCCCGGGCGCCTGAACCTGGCGGTCTCGGACGGCGCGGTCGTGCGCTGCTGGCAGGGCTGATCCTCCCGGCCCGCCCCGCGGCGGTCAGTGCGTGCGCAGCGGCTGCGAGTGGCCGGGATGACCGGGATGGCCGGGATGACCGGGATGGTCGGGGCTCGCGCCCGCCAGCGGTGCGGACACGGCGTGCTCCTGCCGCCCGGTTCCGTCCTGCGGCATGGTGAGCACCGTCGGCTCCGGCGGCGCGGGCCAGCCGCGCAGCCGGGCCCGCAGCGACAGCAGCGCGATCTCGACCCGGGTGATCAGCGGTTCGAACCACGGCAGCGCCAGCAGCACCAGCAGCCCCGCGGCCCAGCCGAGCAGCACGTCGCTCACCCAGTGGGTGCCGAGGTAGACGGTGGTGGCACCGACGCTCAGCGCGAAGACCGCCGCGAGCACCGACAGCAGGCGGCGGGCGCGGGGAGTGGTCGCCAGATAGGCGAGGATTCCCCAGGTCACCACGGCGTTCGCGGTATGGCCGGACGGGAATATATCCCCGGTCAGCCACATCTCGTTGGAACCGATGACGCTGGCATAGTGCGGTCCCTCGCGCCCCATGCCGAGCTTCGCGGCGCCCACGGAGACGTTCAGCAGCAGCAGCGCTGTGAAGAACACGAGCAGCGGCCGCATCGTCCGCTGCCGCCAGCACCGCCACAGCAGCCACGACGCGATCAGCACGGCCGTGGGCCCGCGCTGGCCCAGCACGACGAAGTAGTCGAGAAACGCGTGCCACTCGGGCCACTGCTTGTAGGGACGGAAGAGCATGACCTGCCAGTCGAAGCGGACCAGCCACGACGTGGTCAGCACCGCCGCGACGACGCCCGCATAGAACGCCAGCGTTGCACCCAGCAGCAGCAGCCGGGTGCGGCTCATTACCGGAGCCGGCACCTGCGGTGGCTTCTGCTCCTGCTCCATGCGGGCGAGGAATCGGTCGGTACGCACTCTCTCAAGATTACCCGTTGACTTGTCGGAACCAGCGCGCAGGCCCTCATTCGTGATGGCTATGTGATGTGTGCTCATGTGATTGGCGAGGTCATTATCCCGGCGTCACGGAACGGCGCGCAGCGGGGAATTCGCGGTCGGAATAATCCGAACGAATGATCCGCGCGCTTTCTTTTTGCCGTCATCAGGTGAACGGCGTTTTCTCCCCTGCTGTCGCCGTCCTGTCGCCGTCCTGCCGCCGGGGACGGCGCGGGAGCCTGCGGGGCCTGCCGTAGTGTGTGACGTCGTCCGGCCTCCGCGTCCGGCCAGTGCGCGCGCCCGCTGGTGTTCCCCCGGTCCGCGGAGGCGCCACCGCCTCGGCGCGCGTTGGTCCCCAGGGAGGTGCGGAGCGATGCCCGGGACGCCCCAGCCCGCAAGCACCATGGCCAGCCACGCCTCCGGACGCCAGGACGGCCCGCCCGCCCCGCCGCGGAACCGCTGGAGCATCCTCGCCGTCCTCTGCGTCAGCCTGCTGCTCGTCGCCGTCGACGCCACCGTGCTGCACGTCGCCGTCCCCGCCGTCACCGAGGACCTGCGGCCCGGCGGCCCCGAACTGCTGTGGATCGTCGACGCCTACCCGCTGGTCTGCGCCTCGCTGCTCCTCTTCTTCGGCACGCTCGGCGACCGGGTGGGGCGGCGCCGCGTGCTGCTTCTCGGCTACGCCTGTTTCGGCCTCGCCTCCGCGCTGGCCGCGTATGCCGCGACGCCTGCCATGCTGATCGCCGCCCGCGCCCTGCTCGGCATGGGCGGCGCCATGATCATGCCCGCGACGCTGTCGATCCTGCGGCACGTCTTCCCCGACCGCCGGGAGCGCGCCGCTGCGATCGGGGTGTGGAGCGCGGTGGCGGCCGTCGGCGCGGCGGCGGGCCCGCTCGCCGGCGGCCTGCTGCTGGAGCACTTCTGGTGGGGCTCCGTCTTCCTCGTCAACATCCCGCTGATGCTGGTGTGCCTGCCGGTGGCCCGCTGGCTGCTGCCGGAGTCGGTGGCCACGGGCGACCGTGCCGGTTCCTGGGACGTGGCGGGGGCGCTGCTGGCAGCGGCCGGGCTGTTCTGCGGCATCTGGGCCGTCAAGCGGGCGGGTGCGGGTGACCCGTTCGGGGCGGGCACGATGCTGGCCGTGCTCGCCTCGGCCGCCCTGCTGCTGCTCTTCGCGCGCCGCCAGCGCGGCCGCCGTGCACCGCTGCTGGACCTGCGGGCGTTCGGCCGGCCCGCCTTCGGCACGGCGGTCGGCTGCATCGTGCTGACGGTGCTGGCGCTGGTGGGCCTGGCCCTCGTGGCCGCGCAGTACCTCCAGCTCGTGCTGGGGCTGTCCCCGCTGCTCACCGGGCTGCGGCTGCTGCCCCTCAGCCTTGCCGCCATCGCCGCGGGCCTGGCCGGCTCGCGGCTGCTGGGGCGGCTCGGCCCGCGCCGGATGGTCGCCCTGGGCTTCGTCCTGACGGCGGCGGCCGTGCTGGTGCTGACCCTCCTCGGCCAGGAGGACAGGCCCGCCGTGATGGCGGCGGGCTTCATCCTGCTCGGCTTCGGGCTGGAGGCCACGCTGTTCGGCTCCTACGAGTCGATGCTCAGCGACTGCCCGGCCCGGCAGGCCGGGGGAGCGGCGGCCATCGGCGAGACCGCGTACCAGTTCGGCGCGGGCATCGGCATCGCGCTGCTCGGCAGCGTGATGAACGCGGTGTACGGCTCCGGGGTGCGTAACACCGCCGGGATCTCGGCGGCCGACGCCGACGCCGCCAGCCACTCGCTGGGCGAGGCGTACGTCGTGGCCGCGCGCCTCGGCGGCGAGACCGGGCGGGCGCTGCGGGAGAGCGCGGTGCAGGCGTTCGTCCACGGCATGCGTCTGACGCTGCTCGTCAGCGCCGTCCTGCTGCTGCTCGGGGCCCTGGCCGCACTGCGGCTGCCGCGTGGCCTGAGCGCGCCCGGCGGCGGTCCGGACCGGGAGGCGGAGCCGGGCGGGGAGCGGAACGGGCAGCACGGCGGGAACCGCCAGGACGGCGGGAACGCCGCGGAGCGCCGCCAGGGTGCCGCCGGCGGCGACGCGGGACGGCGGCTCTTGCCCAGCGGCGTGCCCCGGACCTAGCGTCGGCCCATGCCCGACGACGTGCCCGCCGTGCCCGGTGACGTCCCCGCCGCACGGCCACCCGCCTTTGACCCGGCCGATCCGCTCGGCCTCGACGACCTGCTGGACGAGGAGGACCTCGCCATCCGGGCGGCCGCCCGGCGGTGGGCGGCCGAGCGCGTGCTGCCGTACGTGGCCGAGTGGTACGAGCGCGGTGAGGTCCCCGTCATCCGCGACCTGGCCCGGGAACTGGGCGCGCTGGGCGCGCTGGGCATGACGCTGCGCGGCTACGGCTGCGCGGGCGCCTCGGCCGTGCGGTACGGCCTGGTCTGCCTGGAGCTGGAGGCCGCCGACTCCGCCATCCGGTCCCTGGTCTCGGTCCAGGGCTCGCTGGCGATGCGCGCGATCCACCGCTTCGGCTCGGAGGAACAGCGGCAGCGGTGGCTGCCGCCCATGGCCGCGGGCGAGGTCCTGGGCTGCTTCGCCCTCACCGAGCCCGAGCAGGGCTCCGATCCCGCTGGTATGCGCACCCGCGCCGAGCGCGACGGCTCCGACTGGCTGCTGACGGGCCGCAAGGCGTGGATCACCAACGGCTCGCTCGCCGGCGTCGCCGTGGTCTGGGCGCGCGCCGAGGACGGCGTGCGCGGCTTCGCCGTGCCTACGGACGCGTCCGGCTTCCACGCCACCGAGATCCGGCACAAGGGCTCGCTGCGGGCCAGCGTCACCAGCGACCTGGTGCTGGACCGGGTGCGGCTGCCCGCCGACGCGGCGCTGCCCGGTGCGCGGGGCCTGGGCGCGCCGCTGAGCTGCCTGGACCACGCCCGCTACGGGATCGCCTGGGGCGCGATGGGCGCCGCCCGCAGCTGCTTCGAGGCCGCGCTGTCCTACGCCGGCGCGCGCGAGCAGTTCGGCAGGCCGGTCGCCGGCTTCCAGCTCACCCAGGCCAAGCTCGCCGACATGGCCGCCTCCCTGCACACCGGCCTGCTGCTCGCCCACCACCTCGGCCGGCGCATGGACGCGGGCACGCTGCGGCCGGAGCAGGTCTCGCTCGCCAAGCTCCGCAACGTCCGTGAGGCGCTGGCGGTCTGCCGCACCGCGCGCACGGTGCTGGGAGCCAACGGCATCTCGCTGGAGTACCCGGTGATGCGCCACGCGCAGAATCTGGAGTCCGTGCTGACGTACGAGGGCACTGAGGAGATGCACCAGCTGGTGCTGGGCAAGGCGCTCACCGGGCTCGACGCCTTCCGGGGCTGACTGGCGGGCAGGCCCCGGGAAGCCGTCAGCTCTGGTTGTAGAAGCCGTCGTCCGTGGTGCTGCGCGCGGCGCTGACCACCTCGTAGCGCGACGGCGTCAGCAGGAAGACGCGGTTGGCGACGCGCTCGATGTCGCCGCGCAGCCCGAAGATCAGGCCGGCGGCGAAGTCGACCACGCGCTTGGCGTCGGCGGGCTCCATGAGCGTGAGGTTCATGATGACCGGGACGCCGTCGCGGAACAGCTCGCCGATCCGGCGCGCGTCCCGGAAGCTGTCCGGGGTGACGGTGGCGATCCTGCCGCCCTGCTCGTGGGCGGCGTCCGCTGCCACGCGCACTCGCGGGTCGGTGGTCCACGGCTCGGCGGTGTCACCGGGCTCGGGGCCCTCGGCGTACTCGTCGTCGTAGTAGCGCTCGCTGTCGTCGACCAGCCCCAGCCAGGCGCTCGCCCGTCGTACCGATCCCATGGACTCCTCCTCTCCTCACGCGGCCCCTGCGTTCTCGTCCGCTTCCCTATGGTCTTTCATGTCACGGACGATGCGCCAAGTGGATTGCGCTCCAGCCCATGTTTCGTGACGGTTCTGGTGCATACGAATCACCGTCTCATCAGGACTGATGTGGTAATGGCACCCTGACGCTGTGTGAGTTGACGCTATGCCGCCAGATGGGTGACCGGCCGTGATCGCCTGGCCGAAAGGCGTCCTCGACAACACGGTCGCCGGTGAGAAGACTCGGGTGCAGCGCTTGTCAGGGGCATGCCCTACCGGCTCCGCCCCTGGCCACGCCTCACGGGTCCCGCCGTCCGGTGGTGCCCAGATTCCTTACAGGAGGAAAGAGTGAGTTCCAAGCGCACCCACCCCCACAGAAGCCTGGCCCGGCGGCTGCGGCCGATCGTCGCGGCAACGGGCCTCCTCGCGCTCGCCGCCTTCCTCGCGCCGAGCGCCGCCCAGGCGGACGACGCCAGGACGTTCAGCAGGGCACAGCTGACGGCCGCCAGCGACGCCATCCTCGAGGCGGACGTGGCCGGCACGGCCTGGACCATCGACCCGGAGACCAACGAGGTTCTCCTGTCGGTCGACGAGACGGTCTCCGAGGCGGAGATCGAAGAGATCAAGGACAGCGCGGGCAGCCTCGCGGACGCGATCACCGTGGAGCGTACGGAGGGCACGCTCCAGCGGTACGTCGCGGGCGGCGACGCGATCTACGCGAGCAGCTGGCGCTGCTCCGCCGGCTTCAACGTGCGGAGCGGCAACACGTACTACATGCTCACCGCCGGTCACTGCACCGACGGCGCGGGCACGTGGTACGCCAACTCCAGCGGCAGCACCGTGATCGGCCCGACCGTGGGAAGCAGCTTCCCGGGCAACGACTACGGCCTGGTGCAGTACAGCTCCTCGGTTCCCCACCCGGGCGAGGTGAACCTGTACAACGGCTCGACCCGTGACATCACCGGGGCCGCCAACGCCACGGTCGGCCTGTCCGTGCAGCGCAGCGGCAGCACCACCGGACTGCACAGCGGCACGGTCACCGGGCTCAACTACACCGTGAACTACGGCGGCGGGGACATCGTCTACGGCCTGATCCAGACCAACGTCTGCGCTGAGCCGGGCGACAGCGGCGGTCCGCTGTTCTCCGGCTCGACCGCGATCGGCCTCACCTCCGGCGGCAGCGGCGACTGCACGTTCGGCGGCACGACGTACTTCCAGCCCGTCGTCGAGGCGCTGGACGCCTACGGCGTCGACGTCTTCTAGCAGGGGACGCGCGTCACACTCCTCCCGCCCCCGCCCGGCACGTCCGGGCGGGGGCGCCTTCGTGCGTCCCTGGGGGGATACGGAGCGGCGGGACGGAGCGCGGGTGGCCGGACGGCCGCTGCTGGCGGGGTCCCGGCGCCGCGCCGTCCGCCCTGGCAGGTCACGCCGCCCTCCCGGCGCCACCAGGTGGCGCGTCTCGTTCTCCGCGGCAGCGGCGGCGGCTGCCCTCCCAGAAATGCTCACGGGACCCTGGAGGGCTGCTGGAGCGCCGCAGAAAGCCCTCGCGCGCCACCGTGCGCGGGCTCGTGCGCTCCGGAAAACGGACGGCCTGGTGCGATGAGCGGACCCCAACCGATTATTTTCAGACAGGTGTAGACCTTATGTTCATGGCTGGTTTGCTCGCACGGAACCAGCACGCACCCCCCTCGGGGCCTCTCGTTGTGGGCCCGCTGCGCGAATAGCCGGAGTGTTCTGCGTGAGGTGTGAGGATTCATGCCCTCGATGTGTTCATATGGTCGGGGCGTGAACTTGTTCTTGTGCGCGCCATGCCTGGCTGGCGATACTCGCCAGACCGCTTGGCATGGACGTGTCCGGCCCGGCCTGGTCCCGGGACGCGCACGCCCGTGCTCTCTCCGGAGCCGTCCGGCTCCAACCCCCACAGGAGGAAACGAGCGTGACACACCGACGCACCACACGGCGGCGCGCCGCGGCGGCCGTCACCGGCATCGCAGCCCTGATGGCGGGCTCTCTCGCCGTCTCGCAGGCGAATGCCACCACCCCCACATCCTCGGACAGTGAGCCCCGCGTCCTGTCCTCGCAGGAGGCGGGCCAGCTGTCCGCCACCCTCACCGAGCAGCTCAGCGACACCGCGGCGGGCAGTTATTACGACAGCGCGTCAGGAACGCTCATCGTGAACGTCCTGGACGCCGAGGCCGCAGACCAGGTGGAGGCGGCCGGCGCCCAGGCCCGGATCGTCGAGAACAGCATGGCGGAGCTGACCGCCGCCAAGGCGGCGGTGGAGGAGTTCTCCGTTCCCGGCACCGCCTGGTCCATCGACCCGGTCAGCAACACCGTGAAGGTCACCGTCGACTCGACTGTGACCGGCAGCGAGCTGGAGGCGGTCCGCGACGGCGTGGAAGCGCTGGGCAGCAAGGCCAGCTTCGAGCGCGTCGAGGGCGAGTTCACTCCCTACCTCGCGGGCGGTGACGCGATCTACACCTCGAACGCGCGCTGCTCGCTGGGCTTCAACGTGACCGTCAACGGCTCGCCCGCCTTCCTGACGGCGGGCCACTGCGGCGGCGTCGGCACCGGCTGGTCCGGCTCCTCCGGCGGCTCCGAGGTCGGCGTGACGACCGAGAGCGTCTTCCCCGGCGCGGACTACGCGCTGGTCGAGTACACCTCCAGCGTGGACGCTCCGAGCGCCGTGAACCTGTACAACGGCAGCCAGCAGCAGATCACCGGCGCCGGTGAGGCCGTGGTGGGCCAGGAGGTCCAGCGCAGCGGCAGCACGACCGGCCTGCACGGCGGCGAGGTCACCGGCCTTGACGTGTCCGTCGAGTACCCGGAGGGCGTCGTCAGGGGCACCATCCAGACCAACGTCTGCGCCGAGCCCGGCGACAGCGGCGGCGCGCTGTTCTCCGGCAGCACCGCGCTCGGGCTGACCTCCGGCGGCAGCGGCGACTGCACGTTCGGCGGGACGACGTTCTTCTACCCGGTGGCCGACGCGCTGGCGGCGACCGGCGCCACGCTCCCGTAACCGACCGCCCGCGGGCGGCCCCTGACACCGCGGGCCGCCCGTGAAGATGGCAGACTACGGAGGCCCCGGCCCGTGCGGGCCGGGGCCTCCGCATCAGTCCGTGCGCAGCGCCGACGCGCACGGCACGCATGAAGCACGACGTGTCAGGGGGAAACGGGGGAGGCGTGTTCGGAATCATCAGACCCTGCCAGCACCGGCTGCCCGAAGGGCTGCACCGCACCTGGCTGGCGCACCTGTGCGGCCTGTGCCTGGCGCTGCGCGCCACACACGGCCAGTCAGCGCGGCTGGCGACCAACTACGACGGGCTGCTGATCTCCGTGCTCTACGAGGCGCAGGCCCGCGCCGGGGAGGCGCGCCACCGGCGCACCGCGGGGCCGTGCCCGCTGCGCGGCATGCGCCCGGCCAGGATCGTGCGCGGTGAGGGCGCCGACCTGGCGGCGGCCGTCTCGCTGGTCCTGGCCTCCGCCAAGATCCGGGACCACGTCGCGGACGGCGACGGGCTGCTGGCCCGCCGCCCGCTGGCCGCGGCGGCCAGCCGGGTCGCGCGGCGCTGGGACCGGGCGGCCGCCGAAGGCGGCGCCGGGGTGGGTTTCGACACGGCTGTGCTGGTCGAGGCCGTCGAGCGGCAGCAGCGGCTGGAGTCGCTCGCCGGGCCCGGCACGCCCCTGCTGGCGGTCACCGAGCCCACCGAGACCGCGACCGCCGCCGCGTTCGCCCACACCGCCCACCTGGCGGGCCGGCCCGGCAACGCCGAGCCGCTGGCCGAGGCCGGGCGGTTCTTCGGCCGCGTGGCCCACCTGCTGGACGCCGTCGAGGACTTCGAGGCCGACACGGCGGCCGGGGTGTGGAACCCGATCGCCGCCACCGGCACGCCGATGCCCGAGGTGCGGCGGCTGTGCGACGACGCGGCGCACGGCATCAGGCTGGCGCTGCGCGAGACGGACATCGCCGGCGACCGCCTCACGCACCTGCTGCTCGTCCACGAGCTGCGCCGCTCCATCGACCGGGCCTTCGGCCCCGCCGCCCCCGCCTGCTCGCACGTGCCGCCCGGTGCGCCGCCGGGCGCGCCGCCCGGCGCCCCGCCCGGACGGCGGCGCGGGCTGATCGCCGGCTGCGTGGTGTGGCTGGGGCTGTGCGTCAGCTGCCAGATCTGCTGCAAGGACCCGTACCACGACCCGTGGACCGGGAAGGAGCGCACCGGCTGCTGTCACTGGTGCGACTGCTGCGAGCCGTGCGGCAACTGCTGCGACTGCTGCAGCTGCGGGAACGGCGAGGGCGGCGGCTGCGACTGCGGCTGCGACTGCTGACGGGCCCCGGGCGCCCGGGGCCCGCGCGGCGGTCAGCTCAGCTCGTCGGCGAGCAGCTCCGCGATCTGCACGGTGTTGAGCGCGGCGCCCTTGCGGAGGTTGTCGTTCGAGACGAACATCGCCAGCCCGTTCTCCGCGGTCTCGTCGCGGCGGATGCGGCCGACGTAGCTCGGGTCGCGGCCGGCGGCCTGCAGCGGCGTGGGCACGTCCGACAGCTCCACGCCGGGGGCCTGCGCCAGCAGCTCCCGGGCGCGCGCCGGGGACAGCGGGCGCTCGAAGCGGGCGTTGATCTGGAGCGAGTGGCCGGTGAAGACCGGCACGCGCACGCAGGTGCCGGAGACCTTCAGGTCGGGGATGCCGAGAATCTTGCGGCTCTCGTTGCGGAGCTTCTGCTCCTCGTCGGTCTCCTCAAGGCCGTCGTCGACGATCGAGCCCGCCATCGGCAGCACGTTGAACGCGATGGGGCGCACGTATACCTCGGGCGCCGGGAACTCGACGGCGGCGCCGTCGAAGGTGAGCCGCGAGGCGTCCTGCGCGACGGCGGCGTTCGCCTGTGAGGCCAGCTCGGCGACGCCGGCGCCGCCGCTGCCCGAGACGGCCTGGTAGGTGGCGACGACCAGGCCGGTCAGCCCGGCTTCGGCGTGCAGCGGGCGGAGCACGGGCATGGCGGCCATCGTGGTGCAGTTCGGGTTGGCCACGATGCCCTTGGGGCGGTTGGCCAGTGCCTGCGGGTTGACCTCAGAGACGACCAGCGGCACCTCGGGGTCAAGGCGCCAGGCCGAGGAGTTGTCGACGACCACGGCCCCGGCGGCGGCGACCTTCTCGGCCAGCGCCCGGGAGGTGCCCTTGCCCGCGGAGAAGAGCACGATGTCGAGCCCGGAGTAGTCGGCCGTGGCGGCGTCCTCGACCGTGATCTCGCCGTCCTGCCACGGCAGCGTGCGCCCCGCGGACCGGGACGAGGCGAACAGCCGCAGCTGCTCGACCGGGAACTTCCGCTCCGCCAGAATCCGCCGCATTTCGCCGCCGACCTGGCCCGTGGCTCCGACGATCCCGATCCTCATGAGGCTCCTAGCTCCTTCACACGTGCACGTTTTCCGTCACTGGCACGGGGGTCTGTGTCCCGCTTGTCCTCCCCTACCCTGCCTTGCCCCGGGCCTCACTGGCCACTTCTGTGCACACCGTGACCGCACACGGTGACGGAAGCCGGGCGAAGCGCCGGTAACGCGACCGTAACGAACTCGAACTAACCTTCCGGTGCCCGGCGCCCGGTTCCGGGCCGATGACGGTGAGGTGTGACGCGTGCAACTGACCCCGCACGAGCAGGAACGGCTGCTGGTCCACGTGGCCGCCGACGTCGCCGCCAGGCGCCGCGCCCGGGGGCTGCGGCTGAACCACCCCGAGGCCGTGGCGCTGATCACCGCGCACGTGCTGGAGGGCGCCCGCGACGGCAGGACCGTGACGGAACTCATGGAGTCCGGCCGCCACGTGCTCAGCCGCGACGACGTCATGGAGGGCGTCCCCGAGATGATCCGCGACGTCCAGGTCGAGGCCACCTTCCCCGACGGCACCAAGCTCGTCACCGTCCACGAGCCCATCAGCTGACCCGTGCCCGAGGAGGCCGTCACGTGATCCCCGGAGAGATCCTCTTCGCGCCGGAGCCGGTGCCGCTCAACGAGGGCGCCCCCGTCACCCGCCTCACCGTCCGCAACACCGCCGACCGCCCCGTCCAGGTCGGCTCCCACTACCACTTCGCCGAGGCCAACCCCGGCCTGGAGTTCGACCGCGCCGCCGCCCGGGGCCAGCGCCTGGCCATCGCCGCGGGCACGGCCGTCCGCTTCGAGCCGGGCATCCCCGTGGAGGTGGCCCTGGTGCCGCTGGCCGGCCGCCGGACCGTGCCCGGGCTGCGCGGCGAGACCGGCGGCCCGCTCGGCGGCGGCACGGGCACCGGGACGGGAGGCGCGGCGTGAGCGGGCTGAGCCGGGCCGCGTACGCCGGGCTCTTCGGCCCCACGGCGGGCGACCGGGTGCGGCTGGCCGACACCGACCTGCTGATCGAGATCGAACAGGACCTCGCGGGCGGCCCCGGACGCGCCGGGGACGAGGCGGTCTTCGGCGGCGGCAAGGTGCTGCGGGAGTCGATGGGCATGGCGCGCGCCTCCCGCGCCGAGGGCGCGCCCGACACCGTGATCACCGGAGCCGTGGTCCTGGACCACACCGGCATCGTGAAGGCCGACGTCGGCATCCGGGACGGCCGGATCACCGCGCTGGGCAAGGCGGGCAACCCCGACACGATGGACGGGGTGCACCCCCGGCTTGTCGTCGGCCCGGAGACGGAGGTCATCGCGGGCAACGGGCAGATCCTGACCGCGGGTGCCATCGACGCCCACGTCCACTTCATCTGCCCGCAGCTCACCGACGAGGCGCTCGCGGCGGGTGTGACCACGCTCATCGGCGGCGGCACCGGCCCGGCCGAGGGCTCCAAGGCCACCACCGTCACCCCGGGCCCGTGGCACACCGCCCGGATGCTCCAGGCCATGGACGGCTGCCCGGTCAACGTCGGCCTGCTCGGCAAGGGCAGCACGGTCTCCCGCGAGGCGCTGCTCAGCCAGCTGCGCGGCGGCGCGCTCGCGTTCAAGATCCACGAGGACTGGGGTGCCACCCCGGCCGTCATCGACGCCTGCCTGCGCGTCTGCGAAGAGACCGGCGCGCAGCTGGCCCTCCACACCGACACCCTGAACGAGGCGGGTTTCGTGGGCGACACGCTGGCGGCGATCGGGGGACGGGCGGTGCACACGTATCACACGGAGGGCGCGGGCGGCGGCCACGCCCCCGACATCATCACCGTCGTCTCCGAGCCGAACGTCCTGCCCAGCTCCACCAACCCGACCCGCCCGCACACCGTGAACACCGTCGACGAGCATCTCGACATGCTCATGGTGTGCCACCACCTCAACCCGGCGGTGCCCGAGGACCTCGCCTTCGCCGAGTCCCGGATCCGGCCCACCACGATCGCCGCCGAGGACGTGCTGCACGACCTGGGCGCGATCTCCGTCATCTCCTCCGACTCGCAGGCCATGGGCCGGATCGGGGAGACGGTGACGCGGACGTGGCAGACGGCGCACGCGATGAAGCGGCGGCGGGGCCCGCTGCCGGGCGACGGCGCGGCCGACAACCTCCGCGCCCGCCGCTACGTCGCGAAGTACACGATCAACCCGGCCATCGTCCAGGGGATCGACCACGAGGTCGGCTCGGTCGAACCCGGCAAGCTCGCCGACCTGGTGCTGTGGGACCCGGCCTTCTTCGGCGTCCGGCCCCGGCTCGTCCTCAAGGGCGGCCAGATCGCCTACGCGCAGATGGGGGACGCCAACGCCTCGATCCCTACGCCGCAGCCCGTGCTGCCGCGCCCGATGTACGGCGCGCGGGGCCGGGCACCGGCGGCGAACTCGGTGAACTTCGTCACCCAGCTCGCCCTCGACGACGGCCTGGCGGACCGCCTGGAGCTGGGCAAGCGGCTGGTCGCCGCCGCCAGCACCCGCGGCCGGGGCAAGGCCGACATGCGGCTGAACGACGCGCGCCCCCACGTCGCGGTCGACCCCGACAGCTTCACCGTCACCATCGACGGCGAGCCCGTCACCCCGGAACCGGCCGCCGAGCTGCCCATGGCGCAGCGCTACTTCCTGTTCTGAGAGTCCGCGCGGCATGAGCACCGACGGCACGCCCCGCGCGCACGGCACCCCGCCGGCCGCCCTGCTGCTGCTCGCGGACGGCCGTTTCCCCGCGGGCGCGCACGCTCACTCGGGCGGCGCGGAGGCCGCCGTGCACGCGGGGCGGGTGACGGATCCGGCCTCGCTGGAGGCGTTCTGCGCCGGGCGCCTGCGCACCGCCGGGCTGGTCGCCGCCGCGCTCGCCGCCGCGGCCTGCGACGGCCTGGACCCCGGCGAACTCGACGCCGCGGCCGACGCCCGCACGCCCTCGCCCGCGCTGCGGACGACCGCCCGCCGGCTCGGCCGCCAGCTCGCGCGCGCCGCCCGCGCCACCTGGCCCTCGCCCGTCCTCGACGACCTGGCGGGGCGCAGGCCCGGCCTCCACCAGCCCGTGGTGCTGGGGCTGGTGGCCCGCGCCGCCGGGCTCGGCCCGCGGGAGGCCGCCCTGGCCGCCGCCTACGAGTCCGTCAGCGGACCCGCTTCGGCGGCCGTCCGGCTGCTGAGCCTGGACCCGGCCGCCGCCACGGCCGTGACCGCCCGCCTGGCGCCCGCGGTCGACGCCACCGCGGCGCGCGCGGCGCGGGCGGCGGCCGGGGCCGCGCGCCACGGCACGGCCGCCCTGCCCGCCGCCTCGGCGCCGCTGCTCGACGTCGCCGCCGAGCGGCACGCGGCGCTGCCCGTCCGCCTCTTCTCGTCCTGAGGCTCCGCCACGCCTCCTGAGCGCCGACACGACTCCGGAAGGAGACCGTCCCATGCACCTGGACCACCCGCGCACCTATCCCGAGCGCCACACCCACGCCGCCGCGCCCGCGGCGCCCGGCTCCCGGGCGCTGCGCATCGGCCTGGGCGGCCCGGTCGGCTCGGGCAAGACCGCCACCGTGGCCGCGCTGTGCCGGGAGCTGCGCGACACCCTGTCGCTGGGCGTGGTCACCAACGACATCTACACGCGCGAGGACGCCGACTTCCTGCTGCGCCACGCGGTGCTGCCCCCCGAGCGCGTCACGGCCGTCGAGACCGGCGCCTGCCCGCACACCGCCATCCGGGACGACATCTCCGCCAACCTCGACGCCGTCGAGGAGCTCCAGGAGCGGACCGGGCCGCTCGACCTGGTGCTGGTGGAGTCCGGCGGCGACAACCTCACCGCCACGTTCTCCAGCGGTCTGGTCGACGCCCAGATCTTCGTCATCGACGTGGCGGCGGGCGACGACATCCCGCGCAAGGGCGGGCCCGGCATCACCACGGCCGACCTGCTGGTCATCAACAAGACGGACCTGGCGCCCTACGTCGGCGCCGACCTGGCCGTCATGGAGCGCGACGCGGTGGCGCGGCGCGGCGGCCTGCCGGTGGTGCTGACCTCGCTGACCGCGCAGGACGGCGTGCGCCCCGTCGCCGACTGGGTGACCGCCCGGCTCGCCGCCTGGCGGGGCGGGGCGTGACGCGCCCGGCGCGCGGCGCGGTCACGGCCGAGGCCCGGATCACCGCCGGCCCCGGGGGCACGCTGCCGGAACTGCGCGGCGGCGGGCCGTTCGCCCCGCGCCGCACCGGGAGCGGGGAGCCCGGCACCGCGCACGTCACGCTCGTCGGCGCCATGACCGCCCCGCTCAACGGCGACCGGCTCCGGCTGTCCGCCACCGCCGCGCCCGGCGCCGCGCTGCGCGTCACCTCGGCGGCGGCGACCGTCGCCCTGCCGGGGCCCGCGCCGGTGCCCGCCGCGTACGACGTGCGGCTGGCGGCGGGGGAGCGGGCCCGGCTGGCGTGGCTGCCGGAGCCGCTGGTCTGCGCGCGCGGCAGCGAGCTGGCGATGACCACCCGCGTCGACCTGGCGGCCAGCGCCCGCCTGCGCTACCGCGAGGAGCAGGTGCTGGGCCGCGCCGGGGAGGAGACCGGCCGGCTGACCGCGCGGCTGACGGTGTGGCGCGAGGGCTGGCCGCTGCTCGACCAGGAGCTGGCCTTCGGCCCCGGGGTCCCCGGCTGGGACGGCGGGGCGGTCCTCGGCGGCCACCGGGCGGTGGGGCAGCTGCTCGTGGTGGAGCCCGCCTGGGAGGACCGGCCGCCCGCGCCCGCTGTGCTCGGCGAGACCGCCGTTCTCACCCCGCTGGCCGGCCCGGCCGTCCTGGTCACCGCGCTCGCGCCCGACGCCCTGGCCCTGCGGCGCCTGCTGGACGAGGCCGCCGCCCGGCTGCCGGACTGGCCGTAGCCGGGATCAGGCGGACAGCAGGACCGGCAGCTTCCGCATGTCAGTGAAGACGACGGTGTCCGGCCCCTCCAGCCACTCCGCCGGGGTCAGGCCGCCGGCGTAGCCGAAGCAGCGCATCCCGGCGGCGCGGGCGGCGCGGACGCCGTACTGGCTGTCCTCCACCACGGCGCAGCGCTCCGGTGCCACGCCGAGGCGCGAGGCTGCGTGCAGGAACAGGTCGGGCGCCGGCTTGCCGCGCTCGACCTCGGAGGCGCTGAAGATCCGCCCGGCGAAGCGCTCGTACAGGCCGGTGCGGGTGAGGGTGCGCCGCATCTTGGCGTGGGAGCCGCTGGAGGCGATGCAGGAGGGGAGGGTGAGGGCGTCCAGCGCCTCGCTGATCCCGTCCACCTCGGTCAGCTCGGTGTCGATGGCGGCGTTGAGCCGCTCCCGGTACAGCGTCTCCCAGCGGTCGGCGGCCTCCGGGCCGAGGCGCTCCTCGATCTGGGCGCGGACCGCGCGCTCGGAGCGGCCCAGGAAGCGGTCGATGATCTCCTTCTCGGTGAGCGGCCAGCCCAGCTCGGCACCGAGCTCGACGCACACCCGGAGCGCGAGCGGCTCGCTGTCCACGAGCACGCCGTCACAGTCGAAGATCACCAGATCGAGAGAGGCAGCCACCCCGGCAGCCTAACCCGCGGCTGTGGGCGCTCCGGAAGCCCCCCGGTGGAGCCGCGCGGGGGCGCCATGCGCCGGGCCTGGCGGGCTGCGCGGCGCCCCAGCCGGGCAAGGGACGTTTTCCGGCCACCCCCGGCGGGGCCCGTTCTGTGCTGACCTGCGGCAATGATCGATTCGCACGTGCGTTCGATGGCTGGTTTATGGTGGATTCCGGCCGATGAGTGACAGGGGGGCGAGCGCGATGGGAGGTGCGGATGGCACGGTCGCCCGGGGCCGGGTTCACGCATCTCCGCGTGGCCTCCGGCTTCTCCGCCCGCTACGGCGCCTCCCATCCCGAGCGGCTCGCCGAGCGGGCCGCCGAGCGCGGCATGGCCGCCCTGGCGCTGACCGACCGCGACACGCTCGCGGGCGCGGTGCGGTTCACGCGGGCCTGCGCGGCGGCCGGAGTGCGCCCGCTGTACGGGGTGGAGCTGGCCGTCGCCTCTCCCCGCGCCACGGCGTCCGGCGGCGGCACGGCCGCGCCCCGGCGCCGGACGCCGGTGCGCGGCGGTGCCTTTGTCGATGAATCCGCACCCCGGGTGACCTTCCTCGCCCGGGACGGCGCCGCCGGCTGGGCCGAGCTGTGCCGCCTGGTCACCGCCGCCCACGCCGGGCGGGCGGACCGTCCCGAGCTGCCCTGGGACCAGGCCGGCGGCGAGGGCGTGACCGTGCTGCTCGGGCCGGACTCCGAGCCGGGCAGGGCCCTGGCCGCCGGGCGGCCCGACCTGGCGGCCCGGCTGCTCGCCCTCTGGCGCGAGGTCTACGGCGACGCGCTGCGCCTGGAGGTCAGCGCGAGCGGCCCGCTCCGCACCGCCGCGCGCACCCTCGGCCTCGCCGCCGAGCAGGGCATTACGCCCGTGCTCGCCAACGCCGTGCGCTACGCCGACCCGGACCAGGGGCCGGTCGCCGACGTGCTCGACTCCGCCCGCCTCCTGGTGCCGATCGACCCCCGGCGGGGGCTCGACAACGGGGAGCGCTGGCTGAAACCCCCCGACGCCATGGCCGCGCAGGCGCTGCGCATCGCCGAGGCAGCCGGGTACGGCGCCCCGGCCGCCCGGCGGCTGCTCGCCCTGACCGAGGAGACGGCCGCCGCCTGCCAGGTCTCGCCAGAGGCCGACCTGGGCATCGGCAGCGTCCACTTCCCCGAGCCCCGCCTGGCGGGCGCCGCCGGGCGCACCGCCGAGCGGGAGCTGCGGTCCCGCTGCGCCGCCGCCATGATCGTGCGCCGCTACGACCGCGACGAGACGCGCTGGCGCCGCCTGGACGAGGAGCTGCGCCTGATCGAACGGCTCGGCTACGCCTCCTACTTCCTGACCGTCAGCCAGGTCGTCGCGGACATCAGGGAGCTGGGCATCCGCGTGACCGCGCGCGGCTCGGGCGCCGGCTCGTTCGTCAACCACCTGCTCGGCATCGCGCACGCCGACCCCGTTGAGCACGGCCTGCTGATGGAACGCTTCCTCTCCCCGCGCCGCGCCGTCCTGCCCGACATCGACGTGGACGTGGAGTCCGCCCGCCGCCTGGAGGCCTACCGCGCCATCTTCGACCGCTTCGGCGCCGCGCGCGTGGCCACCCTCGCCATGCCCGAGACCTACCGCGTGCGCCATGCGGTCCGCGACGTCGGCCTGGCGCTCGGCCTCTCCCCGGAGGAGACCGGCCGCCTGGCCACGGCGTTCCCCCACATCCGGGCGCGCGACGCCCGCGCGGCCCTCGCCGAGCTGCCCGAGCTGCGCGGCGTGGACGCGGACGCCTACGGGGCACGGATGTGGGACCTGGTAGAGGCGCTCGACGGGCTGCCGCGCGGCGTCGCCATGCACCCCTGCGGCGTGCTGCTCTCCGACGGCTCCCTGCGGCGCCGCACCCCGGTCGTCCCCACCAGCGGCGAGGGCTTTGCCATGTCGCAGTTCGACAAGGACGACGTGGAGGACCTCGGCCTGCTCAAACTCGACGTGCTGGGCGTGCGGATGCAGTCGGCCATGGCGCACGCCGTCGCCGAGGTGGAGCGCGCCACCGGCGAGCGGATCGACCTGGACGCGGTGCCGCCCGCCGACCCCGCCACCTACCGGCTGATCCGGTCCGCCGAGACGCTCGGCTGCTTCCAGATCGAGTCGCCCGGCCAGCGCGATCTGCTCGGGCGGCTCCAGCCGAGCACGTTCCACGACCTCGTCGTGGACATCTCGCTCTTCCGCCCCGGGCCCGTCGCCGCCGACATGGTGCGGCCCTTCATCGAGGCCCGCCACGGCAGGCGCCCGCCGCGTTACCCGCACCGTGACCTGGAGCCGGCGCTGCGCGAGACCTACGGCGTGGTGGTCTTCCACGAGCAGATCATCCAGGTGCTGTCCGTGATGACCGGCTGCGACCGCGCACTGGCCGACGAGGCCAGACGGGCGCTCTCGGACAGCGAGCGGATCCCCCGGGTGCGCGCCTGGTTCGCCGCGGAGGCGGCGGCGCGCGGCTACGACACCGGGACCATCGACCGCACCTGGGAGATCGTCGAGGCGTTCGGCTCCTACGGCTTCTGCAAGGCGCACGCGGTCGCCTTCGCCGTGCCGACGTACCAGTCGGCCTGGCTGAAGGCCCACCACCCCGCCGCCTTCTACGCCGGGCTGCTCACGCACGACCCGGGGATGTACCCCAAGCGCCTGCTGCTCGCCGACGCCAGGCGGCGGGGGGTGCCGGTGCTCCCGCTGGATGTGAACGCCTCAGACGCTGCCTATCGAATCGAACTGGAGTCCGAATCAGGGAAGCTGGGCATCCGCCTGGCGCTCGGCGAGGTGCAGGGCATCACCGAGGCGGAGGCCGAACGGATCGCCGCCGGGCGGCCCTACCGCTCGCTGCCCGACCTGCTGGACCGGGCCGCGCCCTCCCGTCCCGTCGCCGAGCGGCTGGCGCGCGTCGGCGCGCTCGACGCCTTCGGGGACAACCGCCGCGACCTGCTGCTGCACCTGGCCGAGCTGTACCGGCAGCGGCGCGGCAGCGGACCGGGCGGCCGCCAGCTGCCGCTCAGCGCCACCGGCTCGGGGAGCGCTGAGAGCTCCGAGGACTCCGGGGGCTTTGCGGGCTCCGCCGTCCCGGCCGCGCAGGTGCCGCCCGCCGGGCTGCCCGACCTCGACGCGGACGAGCGGCTCGGTGCCGAACTCGGCGTGCTCGGCATGGAGACCACCCGTCACCTGATGGCCGGTCACCAGGACTTCCTCGCCGAACTCGGCGTTGTCTCCGCCCGCCGCCTGCGCGAGGCCGAGCACGGCCAGACCGTCCTGGTCGCCGGAGCCAAGGCCGCCACGCAGACCCCGCCGATCAGGTCGGGCAGGCGCGTCATCTTCGTCACCCTCGACGACACCACGGGCCTGGTGGACCTGGCCTTCTTCGACGACAGTCACGCCGCCTGCGCCCACACCGTCTTCCACTCCTGGCTGCTGCTGGTGCGCGGCACGGTCCAGCGGCGCGGGCCGCGCACCCTCAGCGTCGTCGGACAGGCCGCGTGGAACCTGGCCGAGCTGGCCGAGCTGCGCGGCACCGGCGGCCTCGACGCGGTCGCCGCCCGCCTCGCCGAGCGGCCCGACGCCCCCGGCGGAAACGACGGGGAACGGGACGGCGGCGCGGGCCGCGCCATCGAACTGCCCACCGGCTACACCCTGCACCCCTGGGCCGACCTGCGGCCCGCGGGCGACCAGGCGGCGGGCGGGCGCAAGCTGTGGCACGCGAGCCCGGGGAGCGCGGGATGAGCGGCACCGCCACGGATGTGCTCTGCGTCCGCTTCCTCTCTTCCGGGCCGTTTCCCGGACAGTTTTCCGGGCAGTCCCGCGGCGCGGAGCCGGAGCACTACCCCGCGCTGCTCCGGCTGCTGCACGACGTCACCCCCGTCGTCCAGCCGCTGCCCCCCGACGGCGCGCTCGCCGATGTCCGGGGCGCGCGGCGGTACTTCGGCCTCGACGCCGTGCGCCTCGCCCGGCTGATCAGGGTCAGGGCGCTGGCCCTGCACGGCACCGACTGCGCCATCGGCGTCGCCGCCAACCCCCTGCTCGCCAGGATGGCAGCCGCGCACCGGCACGGCCGCCCCGGCGTGACGGCCGTGCCGGGAACGCCAGCCGCCATCGCCGCCTTCCTGGCGGACAAACCCGCCGAGGCCCTCCACGGCGTCGGCCCCGCGACTGCCCGCACCCTCCGCTCGTTCGGGCTCGGCACCGCCGGGCGGATCGCCGCCGCGCCCCCCGCCACGCTCCAGCGCGCGCTCGGCGCGGCCCAGGGGCGCCGCGTCCGTGACCTGGCGCGCGGTATCGACCCGACCCCCGTTGTCCCCGGTGCCCCGCCGCGCTCCGTCTCGGCCGAGCACCGGTTCGGCCACGACGAGCTCGACCCGGACACCCGGCGGCGGGCCCTGCTCACCCTCGCCGACGACCTCGGGTACCGGCTGCGCGGCGAGGGCCAGGCGGCCCGCGCCCTGACCCTGACAGTCCGTTACGCCGACCGTTCCGCCACCACCCGCACCCGCGCCCTGCCCGAGCCCACCGCGCACACCCCGGCGCTGGTGCGCCTGGCTTACGCCCTGCACGACGCGCTGGCCCTGCAACGCGCCCGCGTCCGGGCCCTCAGCCTGCGCGCCGAGGACCTGACCGACGCCGGGAGCGTCCCCCGCCAGCTGTCGCTCGACCCGGCGGAGGACCGCCGCCGCCGCGCCGAGGCCGCGGCCGACCGGGCGCGCCGCCGCTTCGGCCGCGGCGCGGCGGGCCCGGCGGGGCAGCTGGACGCCGCCTGACGCCCGCTCCCGGCGGAAGGGCGGTCAGCCCGTCGTACCGCCGCCCGCTGTACGCCTCGCCGTCCGCCCCAGCGGTGGCGATCAGACAGAGCGGCGAGTGCGCCAGCCACTCCCGGTCCAGCGCGCGCAGCGGGTCCGGACCTTCTCGCGCGCGTGGGGCGCCGGCTGGCCGACGACCTCCCGCAGCTCTTCCTCGGAGGTGACCGCCACCAGCCCCGCCGCCGGGGCGCTCGTCCCTGCCGGCTCTCCCGTCAGCTCCCCGGCCAACTCCCCGGCCAACTCCCTGGTCAGCAGCGCCCGTCTTTCCGGCGGTGCGTTTCCGGCCGTCCCTGCCTGCGCCATGCCGGACCCATGGCGGGCCTACGCCGGGTGCGCGCGAGACGCGGTTGACAAAGTTAGGTATGCCTAACCTAAATTGTGGCGGGCGGAGGAGACCGCCACGCCCGCTGCCTGAACAAGGGACACCAACCGCACCCATGAGCATGCCCGGACATGCACCACTTGCCCCCCCGCCCGTCACCGAGCCGCCCGCCCTCCTCGAGCCCGGCCTGCTCGCCGCGGCACCGGCCGGGCTCGCGGACGTCGGACGGCTCGTCACCGAACTGATGCGGGAGGCCACCAGCGCCCTCCGCCGCCGCACCGGCCCGCTCCCGGCCAGCAGCCCGCACGAGCTGTCGGCGCTGGTGGACGAGCAGCTGCCCGACGGCCCGCTGCCCCGCACCGGCGGCGGCAGGCGCGCCGTGCTCGGCCTGGCGCGCGCCTACGCGGCGGGCACCGTCGACCTGGCCGACCCCCGGGCCGCGGCCCACCTCCAGCCGCCCGCCCTGACCATCGCGGCCGCGGCCGACGTCCTCGCCTCCGTCTTCAACGCCTCCGTCGACACCTGGGACAGCGGCCCCGTCGCCGTGGAGATCGAACGCCGCGTCGTCCGGGCCCTGGCCCGGCTGGCCGGCTACGGCCCCGGCGCCGACGGCGTGCTGACCCCCGGCGGCACCGCCTCCAACCTCCAGGCCCTGCTGATGGCCCGGGACGCCGCCCTGCGCGCCCGCCGCGACGTCCGCGCCGAGGGCCTGGCCGGGCTGTCCCAGCGGCCGGTCGTCTACTGCTCACAGCTGGCGCACTTCTCCGTCGCCCGCGCCTGCGCCGTCCTCGGCCTCGGCGAGGACGCCGTGCGCCCCGTGCCCGCCGACGACCGGCACCGCATGCGGCCCGGCGACCTCGACCGGGCGCTGCGCGACCGCGCTCCCGACGAGCTCCCGGTCGCCGTTGTGGCCACCGCGGGCACCACCGACTACGGCTCCATCGACCCGCTGCCCGAGATCGCCGGCGTCTGCTGCCGCCACGGCGTGCGGCTCCACGTCGACGCCGCCTACGGCGGGGGCGCCCTGTTCTCTGACCGGCTGCGCCCCCTGCTCGCAGGCCTGGAGCGAGCCGACACCATCACCCTCGACCTGCACAAGACCGCCTGGCAGCCCGCCGCCGCCAGCGTGCTCCTCGCCCGCGACGCCGCCGACCTCGCCGCCCCGACCGGGCTGCGCGTCGCCTACCTCAACCCCGACGACGACGGCGCCGCCGGCTACGACGGCCTGCTCGGCCACTCGCTCCAGACCACCCGCCGGGCCGATGCCCTGAAGGTCGCCGCCGCCTTCCTCGCCCTCGGGCGCGAGGGCATCGGCGCCATGCTCGACGCCTGCCACGACCTGGCCGGGTACGCGGCCGGTGCGATCGCCGCCCACCCCCGGCTCGAACTCACCGCGGAACCGGTGCTCACCACCGTCGTCTTCCGCTATCTCCCCGCGGCACCCGGCCGCGCCGCCGAGACCACCGACGCGGTCAACGCCGCCCTGCGGCGCCGCCTGCTCCGCGGCGGCACCGCGCTCATCGGCCGCACCGACCTCGCCGGCGCGCACGACGACGGCACCGGCACCGTCCGGCTCAAGCTGACCCTGCTCAACCCCCAGGCCACGACTACTGACATCGACGAGCTGCTCGCCGCCATCGCCGCGGCGGGACAGGCTGTGGAGGCTGCCTCGTGAGTGACCCCAGGAACGACGACCCGCGCCCGGCCGTGCTGGACCTGGCCGCCGTCGGCATCGGCCCGTTCAACCTCTCCCTGGCCGCGCTCGCCGACGAGGTGCCCGGCCTCGCCTTCGCCGCCTACGACCGGCGGCCCGCCTACGACTGGCACCCCGGCCTGATGTTCGACTGGGCGACCGTGCAGGTCGGCTTCCTCGCGGACCTGGTCTCCCTGATCCGCCCCACCAGCCGCTGGTCGTTCCTCAACTACCTGGTCGAGCACGACCGGATGTACCCCTTCTACATCGCCGAGCGCTTCCACCTGCCCCGCCGCGAGTACGCCGACTACTGCGCCTGGGCCGCGTCCCGCCTGCCGTCCTGCCACTTCGGCACGGACGTCGAGGAGATCCGCTGGGACGAGGCCCGCGACCGCTGGGAGCTGACCCTGCGTGACACCGGCAGCGGCGAACGCCGCACGGTCGCCGCGCGCAACGTCGCGCTCGGCGTCGGCAGCGAGCCGTCGCTCCCCGCCCCGCTGCGCGAGGCCGCCGCCGCGCGCCCCGGCCGCGTCTTCCACTCCGGCGAGCACCTGAACCGCGTGGACGCGCTCCGCGCTGAGGGCGTGCGCGACGTCACCATCGTCGGCTCCGGCCAGTCCGGCGCCGAGGTCTTCCTGGACCTGATCCGCCGCCAGCGCGAGGCGGGCTGGGCTCTCACCTGGCTCACCCGCTCCTGGGGGTTCGCGCCGCTGGACTACTCCAAGCTCGTACTGGAGTACACCACTCCCGCCTACATGCGGTACTTCCACGGCCTCGACCCGGACGTGCGCGACCGTCTCATCGCCTCCCAGTGGCAGCTGTACAAGGGCATCGACACGGAGACGATCGACCTCATCCACGGCGAGCTGTACGACCACATGCTCGACGGCGACCGTCCCCCCGTCACGCTGCTGCCGGCCACCGCGGTCGCCGGGGCGCGGCTGGCGGACGACGGCGGGATCACGCTCGTCACCTCCCACGCCGACACCGGCCGTGAGACGGAGCGCAGGACCGACGCCGTCATCGCCGCTACCGGCTACGGCCGCCGGCGTCCCGCCTGCCTGGAGCCCGTTGAGAAGCTCATCGCCTGGGACGACAAGGGCCGGTACGACATCACCGAGGGACACCGCATCCGCACCGTCCCGGAGGTCACGGCCGGGCTGTACGTGCAGAACGCCGAGCTGCACACCCACGGCGCGGCAGCGCCCGACCTGGGCATCGGCGCCTACCGCAGCGCGCTGATCCTCAATGCCGTCACCGGCCGTGACCACTTCCCCATCCCGCGCCGCACCGCCTTCCAGACGTTCGGCTGAGCCGGCCCGGCCAGCACGTCACCGCGGCCGCCGGGGCGGCCCCGGCGCGCGATGCGGGACAATCGCCCCATGACCGCCCCCCTGCACGTCACCATCGACCCCGGCGCGGCGAGCCCGCCCTACGAGCAGCTCCGCGCGCAGATCGCCGACCAGGCACGGAACGGCGCACTGCCCGCGGGCTACCGCCTGCCCACGGTGCGGGCACTGGCGGCCGACCTGGGGCTCGCCGCCAACACCGTGGCCAAGGCCTACCGCACCCTGGAGGCCGACGGCGTGATCGAGACCCGGGGCCGCCACGGCACGTTCGTCGCGGCGGCCGGGGACGCCTCGGTGCGCGAGGCGGCCAGGGCGGCGCAGGAGTACGCCGCGCGCGCCCGCCGCCTCGGCCTCGGCCACGACGCCGCGCTGGCGGCCGTGCGGGACGCGCTGCGCGCGGCGTACTCCGGCTGACCCGGCCGCTACCTGCGGGAGCCGCCGCCCCACAGCCACACCGTGGTGTCCACCGGCAGCTTGCCGCCGGTGATGCGGTCGCTCGCCAGCAGCACGCCCCAGTTGCGCGGCAGCGGGTACGGTTCGTCCGACATGTTCACCGCGCACCGCAGGTCGGGGCCGCGCTCGAAGAGCAGCACGCCGTCGGGCGCGTCGAGCCAGCGCAGCGTTCCCCCCGCGAACGCCGGCTGCTCGCGCCGCAGCCGGAGCGCCGCGCGGTAGAGCTCCAGCATCGAGCCCGGCGAACCGGACTGGTTCTGCGCCGTCAGCTCGCGCCACTCCGCGGGCTGCGGCAGCCACGGCTTGCTGCCCCGGGGCCCGAACCCGAAGGGGCTGTCCGCCCCCGACCACGGCAGCGGCACGCGGCAGCCGTCCCGGCCCCGGAGCGTGTGGTTGGACCGCTCCCACACCGGGTCGCGCAGCAGCTCCTGCGGGATGTCCTCGACGTCCCACAGGCCCAGTTCCTCCCCCTGGTACAGGTAGGCGCTGCCAGGCAGCGCCAGCATCAGCAGCGCCGCGGCCCTGGCCCGGCGGGTGCCGAGTTCCACGTCGCTGGGCCCGGCGTCGGTGTCGAAGTCACGCACCCCCGTCTCGCGGCGCCCGTACCGGGTCACGTGCCGCGGCACGTCGTGGTTGGACAGCACCCACGTCGCCGGGGCGCCGACCGGCTCCAGCGCGGCCACGCTGTCGTCGATCGCCTCCCGCAGCATCACCGGGTCCCACGCGGAACGCAGGAAGGCGAAGTTGAAGGCGGTGTGCAGCTCGTCGGGGCGCAGGTACCCGGCGAGCCGCTCCGGCCGCACGTGCGCCTCGGCGACGAACACCCGGTCGCCCGCGTAGGAGTCGGCGATCTTCCGCCAGGTCTGGTAGATCTCGTGCACCCCGTCGCGGTCCCAGTGGGGGTGGTCCTCCTTGTCGGAGTGGTGGTCGAACAGCGCGTCCTCGGGCAGGCCGAGGTCAGGCAGGTCCGGGTGCTTCGCCAGTCCGTGCGCGACGTCGATGCGGAAGCCGTCGACGCCCCGGTCGAACCAGAAGCGCAGGATCGACTCGAACTCCGCCCGCACCTCCCGGCTGGCCCAGTTCAGGTCGGGCTGCTCGGGTGCGAACAGGTGCAGGTACCACTGGCCCGGCGAGCCGTCCGGCTCGGTGATGCGGGTCCAGGCCCGGCCGCCGAAGCGGCTGCGCCAGTCGTTGGGCGGCAGCATCCCGCCCGGGCCGCGGCCGTCGCGGAAGACGTACCGCTCCCGCTCCGGCGAACCGGGCGGCGAGGCCAGCGCCTCGGTGAACCACGCGTGCTGGTTGGAGGTGTGGTTGGGCACGATGTCCAGCAGCACCCGCAGCCCCAGGGCGTGTGCCTCGGCGATCATCTCCTCCGCCTGGGCGAGCGTGCCGAAGGCGGGGTCGATGCCGCGGTAGTCGGCCACGTCGTAGCCGCCGTCCGCCATGGGGGAGGGGTACCACGGGTTGATCCAGACGGCGTCGATGCCCAGTTCCTTCAGGTAGGGCAGGCGGGCGCGGAGCCCGGCGATGTCGCCGATGCCGTCGCCGTCGCCGTCGGCGAAGCTGCGGATGTAGACCTGGTAGATGACGGCGGTGCGCCACCAGGGCACGGCCGTGTGCTGATCAGTGCGGGTGCGGGGCACGTGTCTTCCATTCCTGAAGCGAGTTGACCCGACCAGGGCGCGGTCGAGCGGCTCACCGCGCTGGATACGGGCTTACTGATCCGGACGCGAGGGCTGGGACGCCAGCTGCTCCGGAGACCTCTGCCGTGCGGTCCCGGCCGCACGGACCCTGCCGGTGGTTCCCCGGACCACGAGCTGGGTCGGCACCACCACGCGTGTGGGCTCGGCCTCGTCTCCCGACAGGGCGTCGAGGATCTGACGGGCGAGCAGCTCTCCTTGGTAGGTCACGGGCTGGGCAATGGTCGTCAGGTCGAGCAGTTCCGCGGTCTCGTGGTCGTCGAAGCCGATCACCGAGACGTCGTCGGGCGCGCGCAGCCCCATGCGGGTCAGCGTGCGCAGCGCACCGAACGCCATCTGGTCGGACTCCGCGAAGACCGCCGTCGGGGGATCGGAGAGGCTGCGCAGCCTGGCCATGGCGGCGGCACCTCCCTCGATCGTCAGGTGACCCGGTGCCTCCAGCTCCGGGTCGTAGGGGATATCCGCCTGGGCGAGCACCGTGCGGTAAGCGTGCTGGCGGACGATCGGCGTGGTGAACCCCCGGGGATCCCCCAGGGCGCCGGTGATCATACCGATCCGGCGGTGCCCGAGGTTGATGAGATGCCGCACGGCGGTGCTGGCTCCCTCGGCGTTGTCGATGGACACCTGCCAGCAGCCGTGGATCCGCGTGCCGAGCACGGCGATCGGCACCTCCATGGACACCAGGGCCTCGGCTTCCCGCTGGGAGAGGGGGAGGTTCAGCACGATCAGCGCGTCGACGCGGCGGCGCAGCGGCATGCGGTCGAAGAACCGCTCGTGCACGCGGGCGTCGCCGAGGTTGTACAGCAGCAGGTCCAGGTCGTTGGCGCGCAGCACCGAGTCGATGCCGGCCACGACCTGGCTGTAGAACCAGCGGTTGACGAACGGCAGCACCACGCCGACGGTCCCGGTGCGTCCCGAGGCCAGGCTCGACGCCTGCGGTGACACCCGGTACGACAGCTCCTCGGCCGCGCGCAGGACACGCTCGCGTGTGGCTTCCGACACGTTCGGCAGCCCCCGCAGCGCCCGCGAGACGGTGGCGGTGGATACCTGCGCGAGCCGTGCCACGTCGATGATGCTGACAGCCATGTCCCCGGTCCCTCCCACATCATGGCGGTGCGGCGAACGTACTGCTGACGGGCCGGTGATGCAATCGTTTACATAAAAAGATCTTGATGATTTGTCATATTGGTGCGGCTGAGGCGCGATGGACGAAAGAGTCGCAGGTGAAAGCCGTCGAAGGCTGATGTAAACGTCTGCACGCGGTGCGCGGAGCCGGGCAGCGGGGGGCGTGAGGCCGCTGGCGCCGGAATTCCTCCTTGTGAGTGGATGGGCGGTTAGCGCACCGGGCACGCGGAAAGCCCGGGTTCTCCCGGCGCGCCGGGGGCTGACCGTGGCGAACGGCCGGGCGCGGGTGTTCGTCAACGGCGTTGCCGGGAAAGGTGAAAGGTGGGACCGGATACCCATGAGTGCGAGCGGGGCGTTAGGGTTACCCTGCCCGGACCGGGTGCCCTCGTACGGGTGGGAGAGTCATGAAGCAGATAACAGTGCGCAGCAGGCCGCCACGGGTGCCTGCCATCGACTGCGGGAGCGGCGCCAGCAGTGCGCGCCTTGACCGCCACTTGGGCGTGCTCTCCGGCCCTGCCGTGCCAGCCGGCGAGGCCGAGGAAGCCACCACGCTGATGCGGGAGCTGACCGCGCGGGACGAGCGGCGCGCCACGAGTAACCGCGGCGCGCGGGTGCAGCTGTTCGCGCCGCTGCGCAGGCTGCGGCGGACGCTGTTCGGTAGCCACGGCTGACGCCCTCCCGCCCGGCACACGGCCCCTCTTACCCGCGGCTTTCCCGCACCTTTGACCGCACCGGCGGGCTCGCGAGCCCGCCGGTGCGGTCTGTCTGTGCCAAGGTCAGCCGCCGCCGGTCCTGGCGGCCGAGCGGGCCAGCAGCTCCGCCGCGCCCGGGCGGCGGCGGTGCGGCGCCAGCGCCCGCCGCATGTCGCGCAGGGCCCGTTCCGCCTCCCCCGACCGCAGCTGGTGCTGGGCGGCCAGGAAGCCGTCCCAGGCGGCGCACGCCTCGTCCAGCCTCCCGGCGCGCAGCAGCAGGTGTCCCAGCCGCGCCCGGGTCAGCGCGCCGCCCCGCACGTCCTGCGGGGAGCGTTCCCCTAACGCCCGCCGCAGCGCGCCCAGCGCCCCCATCAGGTCGCCCAGCGCCTCCAGGGCCGCCGAGGTCTGGAAGTGCAGGGCGGCCGGCGGATACCGGTCGAACGGCGCCGCCCCGCGGTCCGGCGCGGGCGCCTCCTGGCCCGCTTTCTTCTCGGCCTTGGCCAGCGCCGCGAGCGTGCCCTGCCGGTCGCCGCTGAGGCCGAGCACCACGGCCAGCTGGGCGTGGACGTACGCCTGGTGCGGCGCGGGCGCGCCCCGCGAGCCCTGCGCCGAGGCAGCGGCCAGCTGAAGCGCGGCGGACAGGTGCCCCAGGCGCTGCGCCTGCGCGCTCATCGCCCGCAGCACCACGCACCACAAGACCCGGTCGCCCGCCTCCGCCGCCAGGCGGTGAGCGGCGGCGTAGTACCGCTGGGCCGCGCCGTGCCGCTGCCCGTCCTCGTGCATCCGCGCCAGCAGGAACGACAGCCGGGAGGCGGCGACGAGGATCTCCCGGTGCACCGGGTCCGGGTGACGGGCCCGCAGCAGCGGCACCACGTCGTCGGCGAGGTACGCGGCCAGCGCGCTGCGGGCGTGCCTGCCGCCGTGGGCGTCGATGGAGGCAGCGAAGAACGAGACCGCATCGTGCAGCGCTGCCGTCTCGGGCACCCGTCCCGTCAGCCGGGGCGGCGGCAGATGCCCGCGTGGCGGGGGCGGCACGACCGAGTCGGCGACGCGGTAGGGGCGCTGGTGCAGCCGCTGCCGCCGGGCGTCGTCCGCGTCGCGGCGGCACAGCGCGGCGAGCCCCGCCACCGGGTCGGTGTGCGGCTGGTCGCGCTCCCCGGGCGCGGTACCGCCGTCTCCCTCTCCCTCCCTGTCCCCGCCGCTGTCCCCGCCGCTGTCCCCGCCGTCCGCCGGGCCGAAGCCGGCTGCGCCCGGGGTGATCTCCCGGCCCAGGCGCCGGGTGAGCGCCTCGGCCGCCAGCCGCGGCACGGGCGGCCGGGGCTGGGTACCGCTGAGCCAGTGGGCCACGGCCGTGCGGTCGTAGCGCAGTTCGGCCCCGATCTCGGCTCCGAGGGCATTCACCTCGCGCGCCAGTGCCTCCTGGGTCCAGCCCGCCTCCGCGAGCAGGGACCGCAGCCGGGTGTTCGGGTCGCGCCGATGAGTCATGTGTCCCTTGTTCTCACGGCACCCGGCGCGATGGCAGGGCGCACAGAGGCATGATCCCGCCGCCGCGGCCTGATGTCTGCTTCGCCATCACACGATCGTGGGCACCCGTCCCTCTTCCGGGGAGCCGGTTCACACGTTCAGATACGCTCCGCTTGCATGTGAACACGTTAAGTAACACCGTGAGCGGCCATGAACGACCCCCAGCTCTACGCCGCCGTCGTCCGTCCGCCCCGGCCCGCCGCGCCTGGCCAGGCGCCCGCCGCCGCGTACGGCCGGGACCGCCGGCCCCAGCCGTGCGGCCCCACAGGCAGGAGCGGGTCAGCCTCTGAGCGGCGCACACCGGCGTGGCGCCGCCCTCCCGTTCGACCGTGACTCCGGCCGCCAGCTGGCACCCCAACGGGCACGTCGGCCGCCTCCCCGGGCACGGCCACCGCCCGCACCCGCGGGCCGGAGGGCGGCAGCGGCGCGGGGAAACTGACGCGTTCCCCCGTAGCTGAGGGTCCTCCGCACGCCCTTGGCCCGCAGCGGCGAAGAACACCAGCGGCGCAGCAGCGCCAGCGTCCGGGCAGCCGTGCGCGAGGGCCGTGCCGAACGCCTCGGCGACCAGCGGTGACCGGACCGTCAGCCCAACGCGGTGCGGGGCGGCTTCGCGCCATGGCCTGCTACGCCATGGCCGCCAGCATCACCGCGGCCAGCGCGGCGGTGCCCATCACCGCCGCCGCCGATCCCAGTACCGTGCCCCGTCCCGCCACCGCCGGCCGCGCGGCCGTCAGCGCGCGGATCCTGCGGTGCGCCAGCACCAGGAACGCCACCCACAGCAGCGCGCCCAGCGCCGCCGCCACCACGGCCGCCGCTCCCGCTGCGCCGCCGGTCTCGACCAGCGCGCGCACCGCCAGCACCATCACCAGCGTGAACGTCAGCGTGGTGCGCCGCCACGCCAGCCGCGTGCGTTCGGGCTGCGCCCCGGGATCCCGGTGGTCACGGGCCGCGCTCATCAGCCGGTCCTGTCGAAGAGCACCGCGCCGATGACTATCAGGGACGCCGCCACCGTGCTCAGCGCCAGCAGCGCCGGAAAACGGCTGAGCGGCAGGTCCTCGCCGCGCCGCATCGCCCGCTCCGAGTGCACCCAGTGGTTCACGGCCCGCACCGCGCACAGCCCTCCCGCCACCAGCAGGACCAGCGCGATCGCCGTCCGTACGCCCCACGTCAGGTCCGTCAGGAACTGGTCCACGGCGATGCCGCCGGCTACCAGCGCCAGCGCGGTCCGCAGCCACGCGAGAAACGTCCGCTCGTTCGCGAGCGAGAACCGGTAGTCCGGCGTGGTCCCCTCCGCACGCACCAGCTGCGGGGAGAACCACAGCCGCACGGCCGCCAGCGCCTTCCGGATCATGACGACCAGCCTAGTTACCCGGTGCGAAGGCCGCCGGTCCGGGGCGTTGACGCGGGAGGGCACCTGCACCCAGGATCACCGCCATGGCATACGACGCGGACGTCATCGTCATCGGCGCGGGGCTCGCCGGCCTGACCGCCACCGCCGAGCTGACCGCCGCCGGACGGCGCGTCATCCTGCTGGACCAGGAGCCCGCGGCCTCGCTCGGCGGGCAGGCGCACTGGTCGTTCGGCGGCCTGTTCCTCGTCGGATCGCCCGAGCAGCGGCGGCTGGGCGTGCGCGACAGCCGCGACCTCGCCTGGCAGGACTGGCTGGGCTCCGCCGGCTTCGACCGGCCCGAGGACCACTGGCCGCGCCGCTGGGCCGAGGCGTACGTCGACTTCGCCGCGGGGGAGAAGCGCGCCTGGCTGCGTGGCCTGGGCGTGCGTTTCTTCCCCGTCGTCGGCTGGGCCGAGCGCGGCGGCTACCACGCCACCGGCCACGGCAACTCCGTGCCCCGCTTCCACATCGTCTGGGGCACCGGCCCGGGCGTCGTCGCGCCGTTCGTCCGCCGGCTGCGCGAGGCGGTGGAGCGCGGCCTGGCCGAGACGCGCTACCGCCACCGCGTCACGGGACTGGCGAGCAGCGGGGGAGCGGTCGACACCGTCACCGGCGAGGTCCTGGCCCCCAGCTCCGCGCGCCGCGGCGCCGCCAGCAACCGGCAGGTCATCGGCGCGTTCGAACTCCGCGCCCAGGCCGTGCTCATCGCCTCCGGCGGCATCGGCGGCAACCACGACCTGGTGCGCGCCTGCTGGCCCGAACGGCTGGGCGAACCGCCGGCGCGCCTGCTCACCGGCGTCCCCGCGCACGTCGACGGCCTGATGCTCGGCGTCGCCGAGCGCGCGGGCGCCCGCCTGATCAACCGCGACCGGATGTGGCACTACACCGAGGGCATCGCCAACTGGAACCCGGTCTGGAGCGGACACGGCATCCGCATCCTGCCCGGCCCCTCCTCGCTGTGGCTCGACGCCACCGGCCGCCGGCTGCCGGTGCCGCTCTTCCCCGGCTTCGACACCCTGGGCACGCTCGCGCACCTGCGCCGCACCGGGCACGACCACTCGTGGTTCGTGCTCACCCGCCGCATCGTGGAGAAGGAGTTCGCCCTCTCCGGCTCCGAGCAGAACCCTGACCTCACCGGCAAGGACGTGTGGCAGGTCCTGTCCCGGGTGCGCTCCGGCGCGCCCGCGCCCGTGCGCGCCTTCCTCCGGCACGGCGCCGACTTCGTCGTCGAGCGGGACCTGGCGGCGCTCGTGCGCGGCATGAACGAGCTGACCGGCGAGCGCCTCATCGACGAACGGGTGCTGCGCCGCGAGATCGAGGCCAGGGACCGGGAGATCCGCAACCCCTTCACCAAGGACCTCCAGGTCGCCGCGATCCGCCAGGCCCGCCGCTACGCGGGTGACCGCCTGGTCAGGGTGGCCGCACCGCACCGCCTGCTCGACCCGGCGGCCGGGCCGCTCATCGCCGTGCGCCTGAGCGTGCTTACCCGCAAGACGCTCGGCGGCATTGAGACCGACCTGACGGGCCGGGTGCTCGGCGCCGACGGCCGCCCGGTGCCGGGGCTGTACGCCGCCGGGGAGGCGTCCGGATTCGGAGGCGGCGGCATGCACGGCTACCGGTCCCTGGAGGGCACGTTTTTGGGCGGCTGCCTGTTCACTGGCCGCACCGCGGGCCGCGCCGCCGCCCGGGCGCTGTGACCGGCCGCCGGACCGGGCCCGCCGGCCGCGCGGCGGGATGCGGCGGCCCCGCGCCCGGGAATCCGGGGGCGGGGCCGTCCAGGCACGGGTCAGCGCAGCGGGTCAGCTGCCGGAACCCCGCTGGGGGCCGCGGCCGTTGCCCACGGGCTCCGGTGACCCGTTGTTCTTGGCCGGGCCGATGCGGATCTCGAAGTCGCCGCCGTACTTCTCCTGTCCGGCGATCACGGCCAGCTCCACGGCCTCCTCGCCCTGCTCGCCGCGCAGGATCAGCGGGTCGCGCCGCAGGTCGCGCATCAGCGCCGCGCACAAGCCGATCATCACCAGGGTGAACGGCAGCGCCGCGAGGATCGTCATGTTCTGCAGGCCGTCGAGCGCCGTGCTGCCGCCGTCGCCGACGAGCAGCAGGACCGCGGCGACCGCGCCGGTGAGCGCGCCCCAGAAGATGACGACGAGCCGCGACGGCTCCAGCGTGCCCTTCTGGGACAGAGTGCCCATCACGACCGAGGCCGCGTCCGCGCCGGAGACGAAGAAGATGCCGACGAGGATCATGACCACGACGGCGGTCAGGCCGAAGACCGGGTACTCCCGCAGCAGGCCGAAGAGCTGGCCCTCCTGCGTGGAGTCCGCCGTCAGGTTGGCCCCCTGTTCCTCCTCGCGCATGGCGCTGCCGCCGAGGATCGCGAACCACACCAGGCTGACGGCGCTCGGCACCAGGATCACGCCTCCGACGAACTCCCGGATGGTGCGCCCCCGGCTGATGCGCGCGATGAACATGCCGACGAACGGCGTCCAGGAGATCCACCAGGCCCAGTAGAAGACGGTCCAGCCGCTCAGCCACTCGGCGACGCCCTCACCGGCGCTGGCCTCGGTGCGCGCGGCCATCTCCGGCAGGTCTCCGATGAAGGCGCCCACGGACGTCGGCAGCAGGTCCAGGATCAGGACGGTGGGCCCGACCACGAAGACGAAGGCCACCAGAAGGACCGCCAGCACCATGTTGATGTTGGACAGCCACTGGATGCCCTTGGCCACGCCGGACACCGCCGAGAGCACGAACGCGGCCGTCAGGACGATGATGACCACCACCAGTATCCCGGTGCCGACGTCCGCCATCCAGCCGAGCTCCTCGATGCCGCTGCCGATCTGCAGCGCGCCCAGGCCCAGGGAGGCCGCGGAGCCGAAGAGCGTCGCGACGATCGCGAGGATGTCGATGACGCGGCCGAGGGTGCCGTTGGCCTGCCGCTCGCCGATCAGCGGGGTGAAGACCGCGCTGATCGTCTGCCGCCTGCCGCGCCGGAAGGCGCTGTAGGCGATGGCCATGCCGACGACGGCGTAGATGGCCCAGGGGTGGAGGGTCCAGTGGAAGAGCGTCGTCGCCATCGAGGTGGCCATGCTGTCCCCCGAGTCCTCGGGGGAGGTGCCGGGCGGCGGGGACGTGTAGTGGTTCAGCGGCTCGTACACCCCGAAGAACATCAGCCCGATGCCCATGCCGGCGCTGAACATCATCGCGACCCACGAGACGGTGCGGAACTCGGGCTCCTCGCCCTCCCGGCCGAGCGTGATCCTGCCGTACCGGCTGGCCGCGAGCCACAGGGCGAAGAGCACGAACCCGGAGGCCGCGAGCACGAAGCCCCAGCCGCCGCTGTGAATCACCTCACCCAGCACATCGCTGGAGACCTCGGCGAGGTTGTCCGTGGCCAGCGTGCCCCACAGCACGAAGAACAGGGTCACCGCGGCGGCGACGCCGAAGACGACCGGATCGGTCACTGGCTTCCCCAGCAGCGGGCCTGTGGGGCTACTCGCTGCGAGGGAGTCTTTATCACCCGACACGCTCTTCATCTATCCATATCTCTCTCTGTTTTTCGCTTCCCGAGTGTCCCCCATCACCCGCGCCAGGCCGCCGGGCCAGGGCGGGCTCTCAGGGCAGATAGGGCCGCGCCTACCCGGCCGAGCTGGGTGCATGCGTCAAAAGAAGGTCACAGGGTGGGCACTGTCGGGTCACCCCCTCGCTCGGGTGAATGCACGAGTGAAGGTGTGGATGAATAAGGTCTTACCATCATAAAAAGGGCATCAGCCTCCTCGCTGTGCGGATGGGACATGCGTAGACGTAAGGCGGCCGCGGCCCCGCCTGCCGCCCCGGTGCCGGACGACTGGCCGGTAGGGGCCTCGGTCAGCCTGGCCATGAACCGCATGGGCTGCTTCGACTGGGACCTCGACCGCGACCGGCTCCACATGGACCGCACGGGCCTGGACCTCTACCGGATGGCCCCCGAGGACTTCGAGGGACGGCCGGACAGTCTCCGCCGGCGGATCCCCGACGCCGAGTGGGCCCGGCTCAACGCACTGGTGACCCGGGCCATCCGGCAGGGCGAGCAGGGCTACGGCGCCTACTTCCGCATCCAGAGCGAGGGCGGGGAGCTGCGCTGGACCCACACCCAGGGCCGCATCCTCCGCGACGGCGAGGGCCGCGCCCGCCGGATCATCGGCATCGTCCGCGACGCCTCCGCCGAACTCGGCCGCACCACCGCCCAGCCGCCGCCCGGCACCACCCCGGAGCACCGGGCGAGCGTCGTCGAGGAGGCGGTCGGCGCCCTCGCGGCCGCGCGCACCGTGCGTGAGGTCACCGACGTGCTGGCGAGCCCGCGGGGCCTGGGCCGCCTCCGGGCGGTGACCGTGCTGCTCGGCGTCGCCCAGGGCAGCCGCCTGCGCGTCGTGCCCGCGACGCCGGGCGGTCTCGACATCAGACCGCTGCAGCACGCCAGGATCGAGGACAACCTGCCGCTGTCTGAGGCCGTGCGCCTTCAGACGCCCGTCTTCGTGTCCTCACGCGACGAGCTCGTCACCCGCTACCCGGACCTGCTGCCCTACGTCGGCTCGCTGCGGATCGGCGCCAGCGTCTACCTTCCGCTGGTCGCCCAGGCCCGGCCGCTGGGCGGGCTCGGCATCATGTTCCCCGACGACCGTCCCTTCCCCCCCGCCGAACGCAACCTCTTCGTCGCGCTCGGCGGCGTCGTGGCCCAGAGCCTCCAGCGCGCCCTGCTGCTGGAGCAGGAGCACGACCTCGCCGAGAACCTCCAGCACGCCATGCTGCCCCGCCGCATCCCCGAAGCGCCGGGCGTGCGGATCGCCGTCCGCTACCGCTCGGCGGGGATGGGGCGGCAGATCGGCGGCGACTGGTACGACGTGATCCCGCTGCCTGACGGGCGGCTCGCCGCCGCCGTCGGTGACGTCCAGGGCCACGACCCGCACGCGACGGCCGTCATGGGACAGCTGCGGACCGTTGTGCGTGCCTATGCCTCCGAGGGGCACCCGGCCACCCGGGTGCTGGCCCAGGCCGCAGGCTTCCTCGGCGATCTGGAGACGGAGCGTTTCGCCACCTGCCTGTACGCCGAATTCGATCCGGCCACCGGGCGCCTGCTGCTGGTCCGGGCCGGGCACCTGGAGCCGCTGCTGCTGCGCGCGGACGGCGGCGCGGCGCCGCTGCCCGTCCCCGGCGACCTGCCCCTCGGCATGCCTGTCATGGGGGTGCCGGCGGAGTACCCGGTGACCGACACGGTGCTCCGCCCTGGCGAGACGCTGCTGATGTGCACCGACGGACTGGTCGAGCGGCACGGCGGCGACATGGACGAGGGCATCGCCCGCGTCACCCAGGCGATGCAAGCGGGCCCCGCGGATCTGGAGTCGCTGGCGGACCTGGTGTGCGACACCAGCGGCGTCGACGGTCCCACCGAGGACGATGTGGCCGTGCTGCTGCTGCGCCGCGAGGCGCCGGGCTAGGGGCGGATCTCGGCCCAGACGGTGCAGCCCCCGCCCTGGTCGGGGCGGAGCACCCCCCAGGAGTGGGCCAGTGCGTCCAGCAGCATCAGACCGCGGCCGCACTCGGCGTCGGCGCCCGGGTCGGAGGGTGCCTCGGGGATCCCGGACCCCTCGTCGACGACCTCGAGCCGCAGGCACGGGCCGCTGGCCTCGATGCGGCAGATGATCTGCCGGCTGTCCGTGTGCAGCACGGCATTGGCGACCAGCTCGGAGACCAGCAGCCGGGCCGTCTCCCTGACCTGCTCCGGCATGCCCCAGCGGCCGAGCCAGTGGGTGACGAGCAGCCGGGCGGCCGTGGCCGATTCGGACCGGGGCGGGAGGATGAAGCGCTCGCCAGGCGGATCCGCGTCGGCGCCGAGCGGCCGCGACCTGGGCAGCGGCAGCGGCGTCAGACCGTGGAGAGGAGACACGCGCGAATCCGCCTTCCCTGTGCCGAAGCGATCGTGAGCCGGGTCACGTGCTTACTATGCGCACGCACGTGCGCATAGCGCAAGGGGAGTTCTGCAATTCGCAGAAGGCGACCGGATCTCTGTCTCTGCCACTACGTGTGTGGCACACTTACGCCCAGGTTCGGCGGGAGGACGCGCGGGCCGTCCAGCAGCCAGGGGTGACGAGGAGGGAGAAACGCCGTGGCCGAAGCACGCTCGGGGCCGACGGTCGGTCAGATCGTCCTCGGCATGCGGCTGCGGGACCTGCGCGAGCGCGCGGGCTGCTCCTTCGCGGACGCGGCCAGGGCACTGAGCGTGAACACCACCACCGTGCGCCGCATGGAGAAGGCGGAGGTCGGCCTCAAGCCGCTGTACGTCAAGGCGCTCCTGGAGCGGTACGGCGTCCCGGACGAGGAGATCGAGAGCTTCCTCGCCCTGGTCGAGGAGGCCAACCGCCCCGGCTGGTGGCACCGGTTCCGTGACGTTCTTCCCGACTGGTTCAGTCTCTACGTCAGCCTGGAGAGCGAAGCGAGCGTCATCCGGGCCTACGAACCCCACTGCGTCCCCGGTCTGCTGCAGACCGAGGATTACGCGCGCGTGCTGCTGCGGACGGGCTTCCCCGGAGCCTCCGAGGAGGAGATCGACCGCCGCGTCGCGCTGCGTATGCAGCGGCAGGAGCTGCTCACCCGGCCCCGCGCACCCCTGCTGTGGGCGGTGGTCGAGGAGCACGTGCTGCGCCGCAGGGTCGGCGATCCCCAGGTGATGCGGGATCAGATCGACCGCCTGGTCGAGGCGTCGGCGCTGCCGAACGTCACCCTCCAGGTCATGCCGTTCCGGGCCGGCCCGCATCCGGGCATGTTCGGGCCGTTCCAGCTCTTCCGTTTCGAGATCCCGGAACTGCCGGACATCGTCTACACGGAGAGCCTCACCGGCGCGGTGTACCTGGACGACGCCCGGGACACGGCGGCCTACCGCGAGGTCCTCGACCGTATGAGCGCGCAGGCCGCACGAGTACAGGACACCGGGGCCATCCTCGGTGAGATTCGCAAGGAGCTCTGAACCTCATGGGCCACGACGAACGCGGCAAGACCGGCCGTGTCTACAACGGCATGCCTGCCAAGGACCTGGGCACCGAGGGCTGGCAGAAGCCCTGGAGCGGCACCAACGGCGGCAACTGCGTCGAGGCGATGAAGCTGGCCGACGGGCGGGTGGCGCTGCGCCAGTCCACCGATCCGGACGGTCCCGCGCTGATCTACACCCACCGGGAGATCGAGACGTTCATACGCGGCGCCAAGCGGGGCGAGGCGGACTTCCTCATCGCCTGACCGGCCCCGTCGCTGGACGTCCCGTCCCCGTCAGCCACCGATTCCGATGCCGCCGACGGCCATCACGCACCGTGTCCGTCGGCGGAATTTTTTTCTCCGCTTCTTCTCGTTCTTCACAGCTGCTTGCCGGCTGCTTCTCGGGGGCTTCTCCGCTTTGTCCCGCTCGTCTCAGGGGGGCGGGCGGCGCCGCCGCGGTCAGCCCGCCTGGGCCTTCGTCTTCAGCACCGATTCCCGGATGAACAGGCTGATCAGCAGCGTCAGCAAGGCGCTCGGCGCGGCGTACAGGAAGATGTCCCCGATCCCGTGCCCGTAGGCGCTCTCGACCACCGTGCGCAGCGGCCCCGGCAGCTGGTCCAGGTCGGGAATGTTGCCGCCCTCCAGCGCGGAGGCCCCCTCAGCCGCCTGCCCGCCGCCCAGGCGCGCGATGCCGTCCTCGGCGTAGTGGCTGACCCGCTGGGCGAGCACCGCGCCCAGCGCCGAGACCCCGATGGCGCCGCCGAACGAACGCGAGAACGCCACCAGGGAGCTGGCGGCGCCCAGGTCGCGCGGTCCGACCTGGTTCTGGGCGGCCAGCACCAGGTTCTGCAGCAGCATGCCGACGCCCAGGCCCATCACCGCCATGAAGACCGCCACCCGCCAGTACGGGGTGTCGTACCGCGCGGTGCCCAGCAGGCTCATGCCCGCGGTGACCAGCACCCCGCCGGCCACCAGCCAGCGCTTCCAGCGGCCGGTGCGCGAGATCAGCTGGCCGGAGAGCGTGGAGGAGAAGGTCAGCCCGGCGATGAGCGGGATCGTCATGACGCCCGACATGGTCGCGCTCTGGCCGCGGGCGAGCTGGAAGTACTGGCTGAAGAAGACCGTCCCGCTGAACATCGCGATGCCGACGAACAGCGAGGCCGCCGTCGTCAGCGCGATCGTCGCGTCGCGGAACAGCCGCAGCGGGATGATCGGGTCGCTGGCGCGCCGCTCGGCGAACACGAACGCCACGCCGAGCACCGCTCCGCCGCCGACCAGCGCCGCGGTCTGCCACGACACCCAGTCGTACTGCTGGCCGGCCAGGCTCACCCAGACCAGCAGCAGGCTCGCCGACGAGCTGATCAGCAGCGCGCCCGCCCAGTCGATGCGGACCTCGCGCCGCACCAGCGGCAGCCGCAGCGTGCGCTGGAGAACGACGAGCGCGGCGAGCGCGATCGGCACGCCGATGTAGAAGCACCAGCGCCAGCCCAGCCCCGGGGTGTCGGTGATCACGCCGCCGATGAGCGGGCCGGAGACGGTGGCGAGCGCGAACGTCGCGCCCAGGTAGCCGCTGTACCGGCCGCGTTCGCGCGGAGCGATCATTGCGGCCATGATCACCTGCGACAGGCCGACCAGGCCGCCGACCCCGATGCCCTGCACCACCCGGACGGCGATCAGCATGCCGGGGTTCTGCGACAGCCCGGCCACCAGCGATCCGGCCACGTAGATGAGCAGTGCCAGCTGGATCAGCAGCTTCTTGCTGAACAGGTCGGCGAGCTTTCCCCACAGCGGCATGGACGAGGTCATGGCGAGCAGGGTGGCCGTGATGACCCATGTGTAGGCGGTCTGCCCGCCGCCGAGGTCGCCCACGATGTGCGGCAGCGCGTTGGTGACGATCGTGGAGGAGAGGATCGCGGCGAACATGCCCAGCAGCAGACCGGACAGCGCCCGCATGATCTGCGGATGCGTCATCGGGCCGGAGGTAGCGCCGGGGACTCCGGCCGTCTGTGCCGTCTGTGCTGTTGTTGTCCGCGGCGTCACTGGTCTCCCCTCATACACCAACCGATGAGGTGACCCTAAGACAATTTGCTTACCGCAGGTAAATGAATTGGGGAAGGCTTTACGAGAGTCACCTCACAGTCACCCGGCACGCGCCGGCGCACGCCGGGACGGGGGTCCCGTGGCGGAGCCGTGACGGACCCGCGACCGATACGGCCGGCGGCCGGGGGCCCGCCCGGCCGCCGGCATGGCTCAGCGCCGCTTCTCCGCCAGCAGCTCCTCGAACAGCTCAGTCCACTGGGCGTGGACGGACTCGGGGGAGTAGTCCTGCACGGTCATCAGGGCGGCGTCTCCCATCTCCGCCCGCAGCCCCTCGTCCGCCATCAGGATCTTCATCGCCCGGGCCAGCCCGTCCACGTCCCGCGGCGGCACCAGCAGGCCCTCCTTGCCGTCGGTGATGACGTCGGCGGGGCCCGTCGGGCAGTCGAAGCTGACCACGGGAAGCGCGTGGGACATGGCCTCGAGCATGACCATGGGCAGTCCCTCGAAGCGCGAACTCAGCACATACATCGAGGCCTTGGCCAGCTCGTCGTCCAGCTTGTCGGTCATCCCCATCAAGAAGATGTGGTTGTACATGTGGTGCTTCTCGATGAGGCGACGCAGCTGGCCCTGCTTCTCGCCGGAGCCGAAGATACGCAGCTGCCAGTCGGGGAACTCCTCCACCGCCTGCGCGAAGGCGGGGATCAGCATGTCGAACCCCTTCTGCGTGCGGAACCTCCCCGCGGCCACGGCGATCTTGCTGGAGCAGGTCGACGGCTTCTGCTTCAGCGAGTGCACCGCGTTCGGCACGCGGACGACGCGGGTGCCCGGCGCCCACTGCTCGTAGTCCTGGCGGTCCCGGTGCGTGAGGACGGCGACGGCGTCGAACGCCGGGTACAGCCGGGCGATGGCCTCCCGCACGTCGGGACGGTGCGTGGAGAGGTTCATGTGCTCCTGCGCCACTTTGACCACGCCCGAGGTGGCGAACAGGGCGGCCAGTATGTTCAGCGCGGGGCGGGTGGTGACCAGGATCCCGTCCGTGAGCTGCCGCAGGTAGTCGATCGTGGCAAGCTCTATGCGCCTGTCGAAGTGGCTGTGCCCGAACTCTCCCTCAGGAATGTGGTGCGGCGGCTTGCCCGCCTGCGCGGCCGCGTGCTGCGCGCGCCGGCGCGCGAGCGGCCCGCGGGGCAGCTCCTCGGCGGGCGCATGAGGGCGCTGGTCGGTGAGCGCCCACAGCCTCACCCGGGGGTCGAGCGGGAACCGGGGCTCGTCCGAGCGGCGCAGCACGCTGACGACCTCGACGTCGTGTCCGGCCGCAGCCATGGTGCTGGCCTGGGTGAAGACGGTGCGGATCGTGCCGCCCGTCCCGTAGGCGTGCATGATCAGGTAGCGGATCTTCATCAGCGCAGCCGCACCTCACGCCTTGTCGGGGAGGCATTCGACGGACAGGTTGTCCTTGATCGTGTAGTACGGCTTCACTCGGGCCTTCGTGCCCGAGGCGGCGACCGGCTGGGCCGGGAACACCATGATGTTCTTCTTTCTCTTGATGTCGTCCAGCTGGCGTCCGGCACGGAGCCGCGCGGGGCCGGAGTCCGACTCGCCCGCCAGGTACAGATCCCACACCGCGGGCACCGGCAGTCCGCCGGCGATGAGATCGGCCACCGGGAAGGACACGTCGAACCCGCCGTCCGTGCCGTCGAGCGGGGCCGGGTACTCCCGTTCCGTGGCGTCCCCGTCCCGCAGCACCACAAGCAGCCGCCAGTCCTTGGCCGGGCCGGGGGCGGGCCGCTCCCCGTGGAGGGCGCCGACGAGCCGGATCCTCCCGTCGCGCGGCCAGACCTGTGCGATCTCGGCGTGTCCGCTCACGGCACCCGTCCGTCGGCGGTCAGCTTGGCGGCGTCCATGTAGCCCCAGGCGGCGCTGATCTCACGCAGCGGCTCGGGGATGTCCTCGGGGCTGGAGGGCAGTTCGCGGCCTGGCTGGATGGTCCCGGACTTGATCTTGTCTTTCCAGTCGCCAAGGCCCTTGGTGAAGTCGCCGTTGGCCTTGCTGCCGTAGTCCAGCATTTCCGGTTCGAACTCCAGGCCGAGGAAGGAGCAGATGCCCTTCAGTGCGCTGGTCGGGTCGCTGGTGACCTCCTCATACCGCACCAGGTGCCCGGGCAGGTTCTTCCTGGCGCGTTCAACTGCGTTCATGTAGCGCAGGGCGTCCAGCGCCGCCTCCTCGGCGTTCCGCTTCTTGGGGTCGGCCTCGTGCCAGGAGGTGGCGATGGAAACGGGGTGTCGCAGCAGGAAGATGAAACGGGCGTCGGGCCAGCAGGCGGCGATGCGCTTGTAGACGAAGGCGTTGCTCGGGGTCTTTTCCACGATGAACCGCTTGCCCGATTTCTCCAGCTCGCGGTGGAGCACCCGGTCCCACAGGAGGTGTTCCAGGTCGCTTTGCTTGAGATCCAGCGCCTCCATCGAGCGCACGGCCAGCGAGGTGCTGGCTTTCACTTCCAGGCGGCGGAAGTGCAGCTCATGCGGCGCGTGCAGCTGGGAGTGGGCGTTGAGCAGCAGGCGCAGCAGGGTTGAGCCGGAGCGGACCGGGGCAATGATGAAGACGGGCTGACGCAGCAGCCGGTCCCGCTCGGGGTCGACCGGCTCGCGGTAGAAGAGCGGCTGCGACTTGGGCTTGGCAGTGCGCTTGGCCTTGGGCAGCGCCTTCTTGGCCGCGGGGGCAGCGGCGGAGCCCTTGGGGCGGGCCCGGCGTACCTCGAACCCCGTGACGGAGCCGAGGGCAGCATTGAGTTTACGTAGCAGAGTCATGGCCTCTGAGGCTAAACACCATCGGGGAAGAAGAACAACGCACGTCGAATCAGAACCGTTCACACGCCAGCAATACACCGTTCCGGCGTCACTACACAGCGTAGCGTGTGGTGACGAGGCTGAGGAACGGCGGAGATCGTATGGGGAAAGTTCGGTTAATACTCGTCCCCGGACTCGTGACCGCACAGGGCCGGTTGGGGGAGGGCTTGCTAGCCTCAGCGCCATGCAGTGGAAGCGCAAAGCCAATGCCGCCCTTCAACGAGCCACCGGCAAGCGGGTTTCCCGCGCTCCGGGCGGTGAAACGGGACCAGCCGGGCCGAAGGAGCCGGCCGCCTCCGCTTCCTCCCCCACCGCCGAGGCGCCGGCGGCGCCGAAGCCGAAGGACAGCAGCTACGGGAAGGTCGCGGCGTCCGCGCGCCCGCCGGCCGACCCCGAGACCGACCGCCTGCTCAAGGCCCCGGTGATCGTCCTCTCGCCGCCCCGCTCGGGTTCCACGCTGCTGCGCGTTGTGCTCAACAGCCACCCCAAGCTGCACGCGCCCCACGAGACGCACGTGCGGCGCCTGACCGTCAACCTCACGACGCGCCCCGTCGTCGCCGCGATGGAGGGATTCGGCCATAACACCGCCGATATCGAGCACATGCTGTGGGACCGGATCCTCCACCGCGAACTCGTGCGCAGCGGCAAGGAGACCGTCGTCGAGAAGACGCCCAGCAACGTCTTCGTGTGGAAGCGGCTGGCCACCTGCTGGCCGGACGCCCGGTTCATCTTCCTGATGCGCCACCCGATGTCCATCGCCCGCTCCTGGCACGAGGGCGATCCCGAGAAGCGGCCCATGGAGAAGGCCGTGCCGCACACCCTCAAGTACATGGTGGCGCTGGAGGAGGCCCGCCAGAACCTCCCCGGTCTCACCGTGCGCTACGAGGACATGACCAGCGAGCCGGAGGTCCAGACCCGCCGGATCTGCGAGTTCCTCGGCATCCCGTGGGACCCCGGGATGATCAGCTACGGGCAGAAGAACCACGGCGACTTCGTCAAGGGCATCGGCGACTGGAAAGAGAAGATCAGGACCGGCACCATCCAGCCGGGCCGGGCCCTGCCCAAGCCCGAGGAGATCGCGGAGGAGCTCCGCGAGATGTGCCGGATCTGGGGCTACCTCGACTGACGCGGCTGACTGCCTGACACGCCTGGCGCCGCCAGGCGCAGTCTGATGCCGCCGCGGCACCCGGGGACGGGGCCGGGGTGACGGGGCCGCTCAGGCGGCACCCGCCACCGCCGGCCGCGCCGTGCCAGGGCGTTCTCCTGTCAGCGGCGGCTGGCCAGCTGGTTGACCCACGACCCGACCAGGTCGGTCATGTCGGAGCGGCCGGCCTCGTGGTGCCCCAGGGTGAACTTGGTCAGCACGTCGGTGCTGCCCAGCAGCCCGCGCCGCTTGTCACCCTCGAGGACGACCTCCACGCCCGACTCGGAGGTCAGGAAGGTGACCTCCAGCTGGTTGAGGGCGTGCGCGAACTGCGGCCCGGGCGACAGCTCGATCTCCTGGTAGAACGGCAGGGTCTGGCCGGTGCCGCGGATGTGCCCCTGCTCCAGGTCGGCCGAGCGGAAGGTGAAGCCGAGCTGCCCCAGCGCCTCGAGCACCGACTGCTGCACCGGCAGCGGACGGATCGCCAGCGGGTCAAGGTCGCCCTTGTCCACCGCTCCGGCGACCGCCAGCTCCGTCCGCACGCCGAGCGCGATGCCCAGCGGGCGGCCGTAAAGCTCCGTCACCGGCGTCTCCCACGGCAGGGACAGCGTGAACGGCAGGGCCAGCTGCTGCTCGGCGGCCAGCGCGAACCCACCGCTCACGCCGAAACGGCCGAACGACGCCTCGCCGTTGTACTCCGCGTCGTCCGTCTCGATCTCCACCCGGGCGACCAGGTGGAGGGTGACGTGCTGGATCTCGACGTCCTGGTTGCCGCCGCGGATCATGACCTGCCCGCTCACCGCCGAGCCGGGGAGCACGGAGCCGCCGTCGAGCACCGTGTCGACCGAGGGGCCGCCCACCCCGAGCGAGGCGAGCAGCTTCTTGAACACCATTCCGGCGTTCTCCTTCTCATGAGGACCTTCGCTGTCACCAGACACAACGTCCCCTTCAGGCGCCGCGGTTCCACGCGCCGTCAGCTCAGCGGCCGCGCCGCGCGAACCGGTCGGTGGCCGCGACGAGCGCCTCGGCCATGCCCGCGTCGCCGATGCTGTGCCCGGCCTCGTCGATGAGGCACAGCTCGCCGTCGGGCCAGGCCCGGGCCAGCTCCCAGGGGGTGCCGAGCAGGTTGCCCGGGTCCAGGCTGCCCTGCACCATCACACCAGGGATGCCCGCCAGCGCGGGCGCCTCGCGCAGCACCTGCCCCTCCTCCAGCCACGAGCCATGGCTCCAGTAGTGGGTGACCAGCCGGGCGAAGGCGAGCCGGAACCGGGGGGAGGCGAAACGAGGGCTTGGCCCTTCGCGGGTCACGTCGATCGCCTCCTCCCAGTCGCACCAGTCGCGGGCCGCGCGCTCGTGAACGGCCGGATCGGGGTCGGCCAGCAGCCGCGCGTAGGCCGCGGCGAGGTCGCCGTCGCGCCCGTCGGCGGGGGCGCCGTCGCGGAAGCGCCGCCAGGCGGCGGGGAAGTAGGCGCCGAGGCCCCGGGTCAGCAGGTCGGTCTCGGCGCGGCGCCCGGTGGCCACGCCCGTCAGGACCAGCTCGGTCACCCGGTCCGGGTGGCGCTCGGCATAGAGCAGGCCGAGGGCGCAGCCCCACGAGCCGCCGAAGACCTGCCACCGCTCGATGCCCAGGTGCTCCCTGAGCCGCTCGAGGTCCGCGAGCAGGTGGGCGGTGGTGTTGGCGGACAGGTCGGCGGCTCGCTCGCTGGCGTGCGGGGTGGAGCGGCCGCAGCCGCGCTGGTCGAACAGGACGATCCGGTAGGCGGCGGGGTCGAAGAAGCGCCGCATCCCGGAGGTGCAGCCGGAGCCGGGGCCGCCGTGCAGCACCACGACGGGTTTGCCGTCCGGGGCACCGCACGTCTCCCAGTACAGGCGGTGGCCGTCGCCCACGTCGAGCGTGCCGGTCGCGTACGGCTCGGTCTCGGGGTACAGGCCGCTCATCGGGTGTGTCCTCTCAGCAGGGCGGGCGCCGCCCGCGCAGATGTATAAGCGCTGTTATATTAGGCGGCCATGACAGGCGATTCCGCCGGTTTCTCCGGGCTCGGCACCCGGCTGCGGCACCTGCTGGAGCTGCTGGAGGGCGGCGTCGCGGCCGCGGGTGAGGAGTTCGGGCTGCCCGCCGGGACGCGGCCGCGGTTCTCGCCCGTCATCCGGGCCCTGCACGCGCTGGGGCCGCTGCCGATCCGCGACCTGGCCGGCGCCCTGGGCGTGACGCACTCGGCGGCCTCGCAGACCGTGGCCCAGATGCGGGCGCGGGGCCTGGTGGAGCTGCGGCCGGGCAGCGACGCGCGGCAGCGGCTCGTCAGCCTCACCGGCGGTGCCCGCGCCCTGCTGCCCGCGCTGGCGGCCGAGTGGGAGGCGGTGGCGGCGGCGCAGGCGCGGCTGGACGCCGAACTGCCATGCCCGCTGGACGAGGTGGTCACCGCCGCCATCCGGGCCCTGGAGCGCGAGCCCTTCGCCGAGCGGATCGTGCGGGCGGCGCACCAGCAAGCCGGGGACGCCGGGGACGCCGGGGACTCAGCAGAAGGGGAGCGGTAACCGCCGCTGCCCCGGCACGCCCCGCTGGCCGGGCACGTCAGCCGTCGGCCAGCAGCTCCTCGGCGAAGTGGCAGGCGCTGCGGTGCCCCGGGCGGATCTCGCGCAGCGCCGGGGCCTCGGTGGCGCACCGGTCACGGCCGTCACGGTAGGCAGGGCCGATGGGGCAGCGGGGGTGGAAGCGGCAGCCGGGCGGCGGGGCCAGCGGACTCGGCAGCTCGCCCGCCAGCGGCGGGGCGGCCTGCGCGCGCCGCCCGGCCGCGGCGGCGCTGGGCTCGGGCACCGCCGCGATGAGGCTGCGCGTGTACGGGTGCAGCGGGGTGTCGATGACCGGCAGCGTCGGCCCGGTCTCCACCATCGTGCCCAGGTACATCACGCCCGTCCGGTCCGTGAAGTACCGCACCAGGGACACGTCGTGGGAGATGAACACGTACGACAGGCCGCGCTCCGCCTGGAGCTCGTCCAGCAGGTTGATGACCTGGGCCTGGAGCGAGACGTCGAGTGAGGACACCGGCTCGTCGCAGACCAGCACCTGCGGACCGACCGCCAGGGCACGGGCGATGGCGATCCGCTGGAGCTGGCCGCCGGAGAACTGCCCCGGCCGCCGGTCCAGCACCTCCGGCGGCAGACCGACCGCCCGCAGCAGCTCCTCGCAGCGCGCCCGCCGCGCCGCCCGGTCCGGCGCCAGGCCGTGGACGAGCAGCGGCTCAGCGAGCAGCGCGCCGACCGTCAGCCGCGGGTTGAGCGAGGCCAGCGGGTCCTGGAAGATCATCTGCACCCGGCGGCGGAACGCGGCGAGCCGCCGGCCCCGCAGCCCGGTCACGTCGGTGCCGTCCGCCTCGATCCGGCCCGCCGTCGGCTCGTCGGCCCGCACCAGCAGCCGCGCCAGCGACGACTTGCCGCAGCCCGACTCGCCGACGATGCCGAGCGTTTCACCGGGCCGCACCTCCACGTCCACGCCGTCGACGGCGCGCACCAGCCCGGACCGGCGGCTCAGCACGCCGCCGCGCACCCGGTGGTGGCGCCTCAGGCCGACGCCCCGCAGCACCGCGGGCCGCTGGGGGCCGCCGCGGGCGGCGGGGCGCGGCGCGCGCGGCGGGCCCACGGGCGGGGCACCGCCCGCCTCCGCGCCGTCCGGCTCCGCCGGCTCCCCGGGGGCCGCGCCGATGACGGGCAGCCGCCGGTCGCGCGGGGTGCCCATGCGCGGCACGCACGCGATCAGACCCCGGGTGTAGGGGTGGCGCGCGGACGTGAACACCGCGGGCACGGCGGCCCGTTCGACGACGCGCCCGCCGTACATCACGACCACGCGGTCGCACAGCCGCGCCACCACGCCGAAGTTGTGCGTCACCAGCACGATGGCGGTGCCCAGCTCGCGGTTGAGCCGGGCGAAGACGTCCAGCACCTGCGCCTGCACCGTCACGTCCAGCGCCGTCGTCGGCTCGTCCGCCACCAGCACCTCGGGATCGCCGCTCATGGCCAGCGCGATCATGATGCGCTGCCGCATGCCGCCGGAGAACGCGAACGGGTAGTCGTGGAACCGGCGTTCCGGGTCGGGGATGCCGACCAGGCGCAGCAGCTCCAGGGCGCGGGCGCGGACCTTGCCGCGGCTCCACCCCCGGTGGTGCAGCCGTATCGCCTCCTCGAGCTGGCGGCCGGTCTTCATCACCGGGTCCAGCGAATTCATCGGGTCCTGGAAGACCATCGAGATGACCGAGCCGCGCAGCGCGGACCGTTCCGCCTCGGGCATCGCGAACAGGTCCCGGCCCCGGTATTGGACCGTGCCCGCCTCGACGCGGCCCGGCGGCCGGACCTCGCCGAGCAGCGACAGGGCGGTGACGGTCTTGCCCGAGCCCGACTCGCCCACCACCCCCACGGTCTCGCCGGCCCGCACGTCCAGGTCCACGCCGCGCACCGCGCGGACGTGGCCGGCGTCCGTGCGGAAACCGACGTGCAGGTCACGGACCTCGATGAGCGTCTCACCTTCCGCCACGGGCTGTCTCCTCGCGTTCATCGTCCGGCAAGCTCCCGGTTGAGGGCGTCGGCGAGCAGCGTGAAGCACAGCACCAGCGCGCTGATGACGACCAGCGGCCCCACCGCGTAGAACGGCGAGGACGTCAGGAACGTCAGGCTGGCGTTGAGCAGGCTGCCCAGCGAGGCGTCCGGCGGCGGCACGCCGAGCCCCAGGAAGCTCAGGCCGCCCTCGAGGAACACGGCGGTCGAGCAGGCCAGCGCCGTCTGCACCAGCAGCACGTCGAAGCAGTTGGGCAGGATGTGCCGCAGGTACAGCCGCGCGGTGCCCACGCCCAGCACCCGCTCGGACAGCACGTAGTCGCGCGCGCTCTGCGCGCGGACGGCGCCGCGCACCACCCTGCCGAACACCGGCGTCGTCGCCACCGCCGCCGTCACGATGACGGCCCCGGTCCCCACGCCCATGACGGCGGCGACGGCCAGCCCCAGGATCAGCGCCGGGAACGCCAGCACCACGTCGAAGAACCGCTGCACCGGCGTGTCCGTCCAGCGCCCCGCCGTCGAGAACAGCCCCAGCAGCCCGCCCGCCAGCAGCGACAGCGGCACCGAGGCGACGATGACGAGCAGGCTCACCCGCACCCCCGCCAGCAGCCGGGCCAGCAGATCGCGCCCGAGCTCGTCGGTGCCCAGCGGGTGCGCCGCCGAGGGAGCGGCCAGCGCCTCGTCGGACGCCAGCTCGTTCGGCCCGTAGGGCAGCAGCGGCGGAACGGCGAGCGCGGCCAGCGCGATCAGCACCAGCACGCCCAGGCTCACGCCGATCGCGGGCCGCCGCAGCAGCGCGGCGGCCGAGGCGGCGCGGCCCCGGCCGCCCGGCACGGCCGGCGGCTGGGCGGCGGCGCCTCCCGCGACGCCGGGTGGCGGCTGAGTCATGGCTGCCCTCCCCTCCTGTCGGTGGTCCTGTCCGGGGCGCACCGGGCGGGTGCGCCCGCCGCGCCCGGTCCGCTGGTCACGTCTGCTCCCGCACCCGCGGGTCGATGGCGGCGCAGACGACGTCGCTCAGCAGCTGGAGCGTGATGAACACGGCCACGGCCAGCAGCAGCAGCGCCTGCACCACCGGGTAGTCGCGGGCCTCCGCCGCCCGCACCATGGCCTGGCCGAGCCCCGGCCAGGCGAAGACGCCTTCGACGATCACCGCCCCGCCGAGCAGGTTCCCGATCTGGATGCCGAGCACCGTCACCACCGGCCCGACCGCGTTGGGCAGGCCGTGCCGCACCAGCAGCCGGGCGCCGCGCAGCCCGCGCATCCGCGCCGCGAAGTAGTACTCCTCGGCCATCGCGCGCTGCAACGAGGCCGTCAGGAACCGCGCCAGCACGGCCGCCGCGGGCAGCGCCAGGCACAGGCTGGGCAGCAGCAGGAACTGGACGCTGGCGGCCGGGTCGTCGAAGAACGACACGTACCCGCCGGACGGCAGCAGCCGCAGCCCCACCGCGAAGACGAGCACGAACACCACGCCCGTCACATACGTCGGCACCGCCAGCATCAGCACGTTGATTCCCGCCAGCAGCGTGCGCAGCCAGCCGGCGCGCACCACGGCCGCCGCCACGCCGAGCGGGAACGCCAGCAGCAGCGCGAGCACCACGGCGCTCGCCGCCAGCACGCCGGTGTTGCCGATGCCGCGGCCGACGATCTCGGAGACCTCCGCGCCGTTGACGAACGACGTCGACAGGTCGCCGCGCAGCACCCCGCCCAGCCAGTCGCCGTACTGCTCGGCCAGCGGCCGGTCCAGCCCCAGCTCGTGGCGGGCCGCCGCCACCGCCTCCGGCGAGGCGTCGGGTCCGGCCAGCGTGGCGGCCGGATCGCCGGGGGCCAGCCGCAGCACCAGGAAGACCGGCACCGTCGCGAGCAGCAGCACGAGGAGGCTGGTGGGCAGCTTGCGCAGCAGGTACCGGAGCATCGCCTCACTCCTCGGCCAGGTAGGCGTCGTCCAGGTCCAGGTTGTTGAACATCGTGTAGCCGATGCCGCGCAGCGCGTCCGAGAAGACGAACGACTGGGCGCTGCTCACCAGGTCGATGACGAACTGCTCCCGCAGCAGCAGCTGCGTCACCTCGCGGTAGGCCCGCGCGGCCTCGGCCTCGCCGGTGGCTTTCCACGCCTCGTCCGCCAGGCGCCGGTACCGCTCGCTGACGAAGTTCGAGGCATTGGCATGGGCGTTGAAGGGGAACGCGCCGTTCAGCAGCGTGGCGGGGTTGAGCTGGCCGAAGCCGTGGCCGGCGACCCACAGGCCCGGCAGGTTCGCGGTGCTCAGCCGGTTCTGGAAGTCAGCGGGCTGGAACACCGTGATCTCCACGTCAAGGCCGATCGCGCGCAGCCCGTCCTGCACGATCTCGGCGGTGGAGCGGTCGCCGCCCGGTTCGCTGGAGCGGACCGCCAGCTCCAGCCGGGCGCCGGTGACGCCGGCCTCGCGGAGCAGGGCGCGGGCACGGGCGGGGTCGTGCCGGTAGTGGCGGGCGGCGTCCTCGTCGTAGGCGGGGTTGGACGGCGTCCACGGGCTGGAGGCGGTGCGGCCGACGCCGTCGACGACCATGCGCAGGATCTTGTCGCGGTCCACGGCGTAGGCGATGGCCTGGCGGACCCGCCGGTCGTCCAGTGGCTCGACCGCCAGGTTGCAGCCGAGGTAGTGGCCGTAGTCGCTGGTGTCCAGCTCGTGCACGGTCAGGCGCTCGTCGGCCCGCACGTTGTGCAGGTGGCTGCCGTTGAGCTGGAAGCCCAGGTGCGTCTGGCCGCTCTGGAGCGCCGCCACGATGGCCTGCTGCTCGCCGACCACCCGCAGCTCGGCCTCGTCCAGGTAGGGGCGGCCCGGCTTCCAGTAGCGGGGGTTGCGGCGGAAGGACATCGACACGCCGGGGCTGTAGTCCGTGAAGACGAACGGGCCGGTGCCGTTGAGGACGCTGCCGGTCTCCAGCTCGGCCAGCGTCTCATGGTCGGCGATGAACATGATCTCGCACAGGTCGAAGAAATTGCTCACGCCGTGCGCCAGGCGCAGCGTCACCTCGTGCGGCCCGGTGGCTTCGGCGTCGGTGACGGCGGCGGCCGTGGACCGCAGCTGTCCGGGCGCGCCCTCCTCGCTGGCCTGCCAGCGGATGTTCGCCACCACATCCTCGGGCCCGAACGGGCGCCCGGAGTGGAAGCGGACGTCGTCACGGAGCCGGAAGACGACGGTCCGGCCGCCGTCGCGCACCTCCCAGCCGGTGGCGAGGGACGGGCGGGGGCGCAGCGTGGCGTGGTCGTAGACCGTCAGCGTGTTGAACACCAGCCGCTGCCAGAGGGCGTTGACGGTGTTCTGCTGACGGAACGTCGCGAAGTTCACGTCCTCGGCCTGGGCGAGCAGCAGCCTGCCGCCGCGGCGGCTGCCGCCGGAGCGCTCGCCGACCTGACGCGCCACCAGGGTGCAGCCGGGCAGGCCCGCGGCGGTCAGGGCCGCCGCGCCGCCGAGGCCCGCGCGGCGCAGCAGCGCGCGCCGGGACAGCGCCCGGCCGGTCACTGGCCCAGCAGACATCGGTGTCCTCTCGGGAAGCCGGCATCGCAGCGTTGTGCGGCGTTTCAGTGCACGCCACCTAAGCAGCGCGGGCGGAGAGGCGGCAAGACCGCGCCGCCAGGCAACGGTGACCGCGGGGGTGCGCCGTCGTCACGTGGGTGAGGCAAGGCGGTGCTCAGCGCCCCGTCACGGCAGGACAGCGCGCCCGATGATGCCCGGGTCCGTCCAGAAGATGACCAGACAGCCGCGGGTCCGTTCAGCCCGTCAGCGGCCAGACCCCGGCCGTCTCGTACCGGGGGCGCGTCCCCGGGGGAGCGTCCGCCGGCGGCGGGACGCTGTGCAGCAGGCGGAACTCCGCCACCGTCCACGCCCCGCCCGCGAAGCCGGACAGCGCCGTGGCGAACGGCGCCAGGTCCGCCCCGTCCCGCCGGGCCCGCGCCAGCGTCAGGTGCGGCTGGTACCCGCGGCGCTCCCCGCCCCCGGCCCCCGACCGGCGCCCGGCCGCCTCCGCCGCGCCCGCCAGGCGTGCCAGCGTCCCGGTCTCGCCCTCCACCCCGGCCCACAGCACGCGCTGCCCGAACCGCCCGCCGCCCGCCAGCCGCAGCCGGTGCGGCGGGCAGCGGCGCGCCGCGCGCGCCAGCCGCTCCCGCAGTGCGGGCACCACGGCCTCGCCGACCTCCCCGTAGAACGCCAGCGCCACGTGCCACCCCGCCGGGTCCGCCCACCGCAGCCGGCCGGCGCCGGGCAGCGCCCGCACCGGTGCGAGGGCGCGCGCCAGCTCACCGCGCGCACCGGCCGGGGGGACGACCGCGGCGAACAGTCTCATGCCCCGATTCTCCGCCCGCGCCGCCCGCCGCGCGGCTGCGGGCCGCGCCGGCCCGCGCGAGCATGGAAGAGATGGCAAGCGACACCGGCGGCTCCCAGACCGCGAGCGGCTACCGCGCCGTCCCGCACACCGCCGACCTGCGGGTCGAGGCCTGGGCACCCACCCGCGAGGAGTGCCTGGCGCGGGCGGTGCACGGCGTCGTGGCGTCGTTCGCCGACACCTCGGCCGCCCGCCCGGTCCGCACCCGCCAGGCCACCGTGACCGCCGGCAGCGACGACGACCTGCTGGCCGCCCTCATGGACGAGATCGTCTACCGGCTCGACACCGACGGCGAGATCCCCGTGGACGTCCGGATCGACGCCGCCCCCGGCGGCGTGCACGCCCGCCTCTTCATGGCCGAGGCGGACCGGCTGCCGCTGACCGGCGCCGTCCCCAAAGCGGTGACGCTGCACGGCCTGTCGCTGCGCTGTGACGGCGCGCGCTGGACGTGCGCGGTGACGCTCGACGTGTGACGGCACACCCGCCACGACAGCGGAGGCACACCGTGACCCAGACCGCCGCAGAGATCATCCCGGACGGGCCCTGCCGCTACCGGATCCCGCGCCGCGGCGCGATGCGCGTGCCCGGCATCGTGTTCGCCAGCCCGTCGCTGCTGCCCGAAGCCGCCGGCGACCAGGCGCTCGCCCAGGTCGCCGCGGTCGCCGAGCTCCCCGGCATCACCGGCGCCTCGTACGCCATGCCGGACGTGCACTGGGGCTACGGCTTCCCCATCGGCGGCGTCGCGGCCACCGACGTGGACACCGGGGGCGTGATCTCGCCCGGCGGCGTCGGCTTCGACATCTCCTGCGGGGTGCGCCTGCTGGCGGCCCGCTGCGACCGCGACGACCTCGCCCCGCACCTGGAACCCCTCATGGACGCCCTGGGCCGCGCCATCCCGCGCGGCGCCGGGCGCGGCGCCGTCTGGCACCTGAGCCGCTCCCAGCTCGGCGACGTCCTCACCGGCGGCGCCCGCTACGCCGTCGAACGCGGCCACGGCGTGCCGCGCGACCTCACCCGCTGCGAGGACGAGGGCATGCTGCCCGGCGCCGGCGCCGGGCAGCTGAGCGACCGGGCCCGCGCACGCGGCCTCGGCCAGCTCGGCAGCCTCGGCTCCGGCAACCACTTCCTGGAGGTCCAGGCCGTGGACGCCGTCTACGACGACGCCGCCGCCCGCGCCATGGGGCTGCGGGAACGCCAGGTCTGCGTCATGCTCCACTGCGGCTCGCGCGGCCTGGGCCACCAGATCTGCACCGACCACGTCCGCACCATGGACGCCGCCATGCGCCGCTACGGCATCACGGTCCCCGACCGGCAGCTCGCCAGCGTCCCCGCCGACTCGCCCGAGGGCCGCGACTACGCCGCTGCCATGGCCGCCGCCGCGAACTACGCCCGGGCCAACCGCCAGCTGCTCGCCGAGGCCGCCCGGCGCGCCTTCGAGACGACCGCCGGCACCGCCCTGGACCTGGTCTACGACGTCTCCCACAACCTCGCGACGATGGAGACCCACCAGGTGGACGGCGTCCCCCGGCGCCTGTGCGTCCACCGCAAGGGCGCCACCCGCGCCCTGCCTCCGGGCGCCCCCGGCCTGCCGCCTGACCTGGCGGACACCGGCCAGCCCGTCCTCATCCCCGGCACCATGGGCACCGCCTCCTACGTGCTGACCGGCACCCCGGACGGCGGCGCCTGGCACTCCACCTGCCACGGCGCGGGCCGCGTCCGCAGCCGCCACCAGGCGGCGCGTGAGACCGACGGCGGCCGCCTGCGCCGTGAGCTGGCCAGGGCGGGGGTCGTCGTCCGCGCCGGGACCGGCCGGGGCCTCGCCGAGGAGGCGCCCGCCGCCTACAAGGACATCGACGAGGTCGTGGCCGCCAGCCAGGGCGCGGGCCTGTGCCGCACGGTCGCCCGGCTCGTCCCGCTCGGCGTCGTCAAGGGCTGAGCCCGCCGGCGGCCGCCACGTGCCGAATGCGGCCCGGCGGGTACCCGCCCGGCGGCACGCCGTGGTGACCACGACGGGTGACACGGCGTGACACGAACGTGACGGCCAGCGGTAAGGAGCGTCCGATGAAGGCTGTGGTGTGGCATGGCAAGCGCGACGTCCGCGTCGAGCGGGTCCCGGACCCGGTGATCAAGGAGCCGACGGACGCGGTCATCCGCGTCACCTCCACCGGGCTGTGCGGCTCCGACCTGCACCTGTACGAGGTGCTGTCACCGTTCATGACGCCCGGTGACATCCTCGGCCACGAGCCCATGGGCGTCGTCGAGGAGACCGGCAGCGAGGTCACCGGCCTGGCGCCGGGGGACCGGGTGGTCGTGCCGTTCCAGATCGCCTGCGGCCACTGCTACATGTGCGAGCGGGGGCTGCAGACCCAGTGCGAGACCACGCAGGTCAGGTCCGAGGGCATGGGTGCCGCCCTCTTCGGCTACACCCGCCTGTACGGCGCGGTCCCCGGCGGGCAGGCCGAGTACCTGCGTGTGCCGCAGGCGCACTACGGCCCGGTCCCGGTCCCGCCCGAGGTGCCGGACGACCGGTACCTGTATCTCTCCGACGTGCTGCCCACGGCCTACCAGGCCCTCGCTTACGCGGACGTGCCCAAGGGCGGCACGCTCGCCGTGCTGGGGCTTGGCCCCATCGGCGACATGGCCTGCCGCCTCGCGCTCCACCAGGGCGCCGGACAGGTCATCGGCGTGGACCTGGTGCCCGAGCGGCTGGCGCGCGCCCGGGGGCGCGGCGTGACGGCGCTGGACCTCGTCGCGCACGACGGCCCCGACGGCATCGTCGAGGCGATCCGGGACCGGACCGACGGGCGGGGCGCCGACGCCGTGATCGACGCCGTCGGCATGGAGGCCCACGGCAGCACCGCGGGCAAGCTCGCGCAGAATCTCGGCGGCATGCTGCCCCGCAAGGCCGCGCAGCGCATCGCCGGCAAGGCGGGGGTCGACCGCCTCAGCGCGCTGTACCTGGCCATCGAAGCCGTCCGCCGCGGCGGCACCCTCTCGCTCAGCGGCGTCTACGGCGGCATGGCCGACCCGCTGCCGATGCTCACGCTGTTCGACAAGCAGATCCAGCTGCGGATGGGCCAGGCCAACGTGCGGCGCTGGATCCCCGAGCTGCTGCCGCTGCTGACCGAGGACGACCCGCTGGGCACGGCTGACTTCGCCACCCACCACCTGCCGCTTGACCAGGCACCCCAGGCGTACGAGATGTTCCAGCACAAGGACGCGGGCAAGATCGTCCTGTGCCCGTGAGCGGGCCGGCGCCTGCGGGTGTGAGCAACCGCACCCGAAGGCCCGGAGGCCAGGCGGCACAAGGGATGCAGCGCGGTGAGGGGCCCGCCGGGGGCAGGGCTGGGTGATCTTGGTCTTCCCGCCCGGCGCAGGCGGATGCCAGGGTGGTCCGCGCTGGTCCGGCGCACCGGCGCGCCGACTCACCCCACCCCCCACCCCCCACGCCCTGGCATGTCTGTGCTCAGTCTTCTCACCCCGCGCCGCCCCGCCCCGGCGTCCGGCGGCGACCCGGCCCGCGCCAGCCGTTCGCCCTGGCGGTCCCTGCGGTACCCCAGCATGCGCTGGTGGTCACTGGCCAATCTGGTCTCCAACGCCGGCACCTGGATGCAGCTGACCGTGCAGAACCTCCTGGTGCTCCAGGTCACCGGCTCGGCCGCCATGACCGGCGTGTCGCTGGCGGTCCAGGCGGGCCCCGGGCTGCTGCTCGGTCTGCTCGGCGGCGCCGCCGTCGACTCCTGGCCGCGCAAGACCACCGCCGCGCTCAGCCAGGCGGCGCTGGGCCTGGTCGCCTTCGCCACGGCCGTCCTGGTCGCCTGTGACCTGCTCAGCGTCCCGGCGCTGCTGGCCATCGCGGCCGTCACCGGCACCATCGCCACCGTCGACGCGCCCGCCTGCGCCCTGCTCGGCAACGACCTGGTCCCGACCAGGGACGTGCCCTCGGCGATCGCCCTGGGCTCGGCCGTGCACAGCATCGGCCGCCTGGCGGGCACGGCGCTGGCCGGCGGCGCGGTCGCGCTGTTCGGCACCGCCTCCGCGTTCCTCGCCAACGGCCTGTCGTTCGCCTTCGTGGCGGCCGTCATCCCGTTCCTGCGGCTGATCGACCGCTCTGACGAGGCCGGCGCGACCGGGGAGACCAGCGAGGCCGGCGGCGGTGCCGCCGGGGACAGCGGGCACACCGCCGGGAAGCGGCGCGCCGCCTCGCCCGCCGAGGGGCTGCGCTTCTTCCTGGGCCGCCCCACCCTGGTGGCGCTGGCCGGCATCACCGCGGTCAGCGCGGTCTTCGGCCGCAACTACGCCCTGACGCTGGCCGTGCTCGTCACCGGGCCGCTGGCCGCGGGCGCCGGTGCGTTCAGCACGGTCTCCACGGCCCTGGCCGCCGGCGGCATCGCCGGCGCGCTCCTGGCGGGCCTGCTCCAGCGCCCGTCCGTCCGGCTGGTCGCGGGCATGGCCGCCGCGGGCGCGCTGCTCCAGATCCTGGCGGGGCTGACGCCGTCGCTGGTCCTGCTGGTCCTGCTGGTCGTGCCGATGGCCGTGGTCGAGTCGGTCTCCGACACCGCCGGCACGACGGTGCTGCAGACGGACCCGCCGCCGCGGATGCGTGGCCGGGTGCTGGGCGTGTGGCGGAGCCTGAGCACCGGCTGGGGCCTCGTCGGCCCGCCGGTGATCGGCGCGCTGATGGAGGTGGCCGGCGCCCGGGCCGCGCTGGTGATCGGCGGCGTGCTGATCGTGGCCGCGGCCGGCGGCGGCGCCCTGGTGGCGGCCCGCCGTACGCGCCGCATGAGCCGTGCGGCCGCGGACACGGTGGCCGTGCCCGCGGCTGCCGTGCCCGCCCCGCGTCCGGCTGAGCCGGAGCCGGTCGCCGCGGCCTGACCCCGGCTCCTGCCCGCGGCACCACGAGGCCGCCCCGCCGCTGCGCGCGGCGGGGCGGCCTCGTGCTGCCCGGCCGGGGGTACGGGCGTGCTGGCTGCTCGCCTGGCCGGACTCGCCTAGTCGAATGCCCTAGTCGAATGCCCTAGTCGAATATCGCCTTCTCGACCTCGTTGGGTCCGTCGAACCGCTTCTGCTTCAGATGGCTGATCTTGTCCACCATCTCGTCGCTGGCGCCGTTCCGCTTCGCGGTCCTCGTCAGGGACTCGCGGTCAGCCGGGTATGTCTCGCCCTTGAGCGCCTTCTGGACCTCGATCGGGCTGGGCTTTCCCATGATCTCGTCTTCCCTTCGGCTGGTCGGGGACGAGCCCCGGGTACCCGCCGCCCGTCCGGGGCACTCGGCTGTCCCGGCGCGCACCCCTGGTGCCGGGACCCGGCGTCACCGCCCGGCGTCCGGCGGCGCCGTCAGCCGCACCCGCGCGGCCCGGTGGCGGGCGGTGACCAGGACGGTCAGCCGCCAGCCCGCGATCTCCACGCTGTCGCCCGGAACGGGGATCCGGGCGAGCACCGTGGCGATCAGACCGGCCAGCGTCTCGTAGGGCCCGCCGGGCACGTCCATGCCGAGCCCGGCGAGCTGGTCGGTCCGCACCGCCCCGTCGGCCTCCCAGGTGGCGGGCCCGGTGCGGACCAGGCCCGGCGGCTCGGCCGGGTCGTGCTCGTCGCTGACCTCGCCGACGACCTCCTCGACGATGTCTTCCAGCGTGACCACCCCGGCGGTGCCGCCGTACTCGTCGACGACGACCGCCATCGAGCGGCGCCCGTGCAGCCGTTCCAGCAGCTGGTCGACGGGGAGGGTGGCCGGCACGAGCAGCGGTTCGGTGGCGAGGCGGCCGATCGGGGTGGCGGCGCGGTGCGGCTCGTCGATCGCCAGCACGTCGCGCACGTGCACGATGCCGGTGATGTCGTCGAGGCCGCCGTCGCAGACGGGGAAGCGGGACAGCCCGGTCTCGCGGGTGAGGCGGGCCGCGTCGGCGGCGGTGGCGGTCAGCGGCAGCGCGCGCACGTCGACGCGGGGCGTCATGATGCTCTGCGCGGTCAGCTCGCCGAGGTGGAGGGTGCGCACGAACAGCTCGGCCGAGTCGGAGGGCAGCACGCCCTCGGCGGCCGAGTGCCGCGCCAGGGCCACCAGCTCCTGCGGGGAACGGGCCGACGCCAGCTCCTCGGTGGGCTCGAACCCGAGGTAGCGCACCAGCCGGTTGGCGGTCTCGTTGAGGTGGCGGATGAACGGGCCGAACAGCGCGGTGAACGCCTGGTGCGGGCGGGCGATGGCGCGGGCCACCCGCAGCGGCCGGGTGATCGCCCAGTTCTTCGGCACCAGTTCGCCGACGACCATCAGCATCACCGTCGAGACGGCGACGCCCACGGTGAGCGCGAGGGAGGCGGCGGCGCCCGCGGGCAGCCCGGCGGCGCGCAGCGGCCCGCGCAGCAGGGCGGCGAGCGAGGGCTCAGCGAGCATGCCGATCACCAGGGACGTCACGGTGATGCCGAGCTGGGCACCGGAGAGCTGGAAGGTCAGCGACCTGGCGGCCCGCAGCGCGGCCGGCGCACCGGGTTCGCCGGCCGCGGCGGCGCGTTCGAGCTCCCCGCGCTCCACGGCCGTCAGCGAGAACTCGGCGGCGACGAAGACGGCGCACGCCAGGGTGAGCAGCGCCGCCGTGAGCAGCAGGAGCAGCTCGGTCAGCATGCGGGGCCCGCGAGGACGGTGACGGGGCCGGCGGGCGGGCGGGGGCGTGAGCGTGGCATGGCTCCTCCGAGACGGTTCCGGTCTGCCGGGCAGGAGAGGGAGTCCTTCTCCACGTGTCCAGTCGTCCCACCACATCGGCGGAAGGCGGCCGGGACTTGACGGGCCGCCCGGGCGCTGTTGCCCGGCGCTCCGGGACGGTCCCCGGCGTGGCCGCGGAAACGGGGGCGGACGCCGCGGGTGGACGCGGTTGTCGGCGGTTCGGGGCACTCCTACGATGAGAGCGCAAAGCTGGCTTTTCCCCTCACGTGGAAAGACCAGTGACAACAGGGGTTCAATCAGGAAAGGGCGCCGGTCTGGGTCTGGTGCCCGTTCACTGCGGGGTCACGGCGGCTGGTGGGGGGACGGCGGGACGAACGGGACGCCGGGTACCCGCGCGCGCTCTTCCCCACGGGCCACCGCGGCTCTCGTCGTCACCGCCTGTGAGCTTGGCGGTGCCGCCGTTCATCCACCGGACCGGGACAGCCCGGCCCCCCTCACGGGAGGAGCACCCCATGGTTGTGGTGATGGCCCCGGAGGCCACCGACGAGGATGTGGAGGACATAGTCAGCCTGGCGCGCACCATCGGCGCCAGAGCGTTCGTCAGCCGGGGGGTCTCCCACACGATCGTGGGACTCGTCGGCAACGTGGAGGAGTTCGGGGCGCTGAACCTCCGCAGCCGCCGCGGCGTCGTGGACGTGGTGCGGATCTCCGTGCCGTACAAGCTGGTCAGCCGGGAGCATCATCCGGCGCGCTCCGTTATCCGGGTCGGTGACGTGCCGATCGGTCCCGGCACGCTGACCGTCATCGCCGGGCCGTGCGCCGTCGAGACGCCCGAACAGACTCTGGCCGCTGCGCGGATGGCGAAGTCCGCGGGGGCGTCGCTGCTGCGGGGCGGCGCCTACAAGCCGCGAACGTCGCCGTACGCCTTCCAGGGGCTGGGGGAGGCGGGCCTGCGGATTCTGGCGGAGGTACGCGAGGAGACCGGGCTGCCGGTGGTGACGGAGGTGCTCGACGCGGGCAGCGTCGACCTCGTCGCCTCCTATGCCGACATGCTGCAGGTCGGCACCCGCAACATGCAGAACTTCGCGCTGCTCCAGGCGGTAGGCGAGTCGGGCAGGCCGGTGCTGCTCAAGCGCGGCTTCAGCGCCACGGTCGAGGAGTGGCTGATGGCCGCCGAGTACATCGCGCAGCGCGGCAACCTCAACATCGTGCTGTGCGAGCGCGGCATCAGGACGTTCGAGACCGCCACGCGCAACACGCTCGACATCAGCGCCGTGCCGGTGGCGCAGCGGCTGTCGCACCTGCCGGTGGTGGTGGATCCCTCGCACTCGGGCGGCCGCAGGGATCTCGTGCTGCCGCTGACGCGGGCGGCCATCGCGGCGGGCGCGGACGGCGTGCTGATCGACGTGCACCCAAGCCCCGAGACCGCGCTGTGCGACGGTGACCAGGCCCTGGTCGATGCCGACCTGCGCGAGGTGGCCCGCGCCGCGGCGGTCCTGTCGCCGGTGATGGGGCGCAGCCTGACGCCGGCGGCGGAACCAGCCGGAGTCGGCTGAGGCGCGGCAGCGACGATACTTTCTTCCCTCTCCGGCACCCACTTCTGCGGCCAATGCGGTCAATGAAAGGTAAAATTCCAGCCTGTCGGAGTGGAATTATTCTTCCGTGTTAATAAAGAGCTGCTAATGAGGTGTCAGCGGTGCTTGTGTGACTGCTGTTGCCTCCGGTGATTGAGAAATTAAAGACGCGGGTCCGGTGTCCAACTTCTGCCGTGGTCACCCCTTGTGGAATTGTAAACCGAATGCCTGGCTGTCTTCCGTATCGGTGTGTCATTGCCTCTACCCGCTGGGGTTCGTCGCGGCTAAGGTATGGGTCAGCCTGGCGAGGATCAATTCGTTAGTTTCGCCGGGCTGTGGACGGTTTGAAGGAGAGGTTGAGCGGCATTGGCTACGGGCAGGATCCTGCAGTTTGACGAGATGCGCGGCTTCGGGTTCATCGGTGCCGATGACGGCGGTGAGGACGTGTTCCTGCACACCTCGGTCTTCGACGGTGACCCCAGTGACCTGGTGCCCGGCGCACGCGTCGAATTCCAGGTCATGGCAGGAGGGCGAGGCAGGAAGGCATTCGCTGCGCACCTGCTCGACGAGGAAACCACCAAGGCGGAAGTCCCCGTTCCGGTGCATCGCCGGGAGCCGGACACGGCCGATTCGGCAGCGGCTTCGTCAGAGGAGACGGGGATGTGTGACGTCTTGTCTCAGGGCGAGTTCAGGAGCGAGGTCACCGAACTTCTCCTGGAGGCAGTACCCAGCCTGACCGGGGGGCAGCTGGTGGAGATCCGGCACAGCCTGCTGGATTTCGCCAAGAAGCGTGGATGGGTTGATACCTGAGTCGTGAGGAGCTGGAGTGGAACCTGGACGAGGGGATATCGAGCACGAACCGGTATGCGAGGTCGACGTCAGATTGCTCAAGGTCGCTGACTCGCCTCGGATTTCCGGGGAAAACTCGGAGCACGTGGAGGCACTCGCCGCGGCGCAGAACCAGCTTCCGCCCATCATCGTGCATCGCGCGACGATGCGCGTGATCGACGGCCTGCACCGGTTACGAGTCGCCCAGCTCCGGGGGCAGGACAAGATCGCAGTCAGGTTCTTCGACGGGGATGAGGCCAACGCCTTCGTGCTGGCGGTCAAATCGAACATCATGCACGGACTTCCGCTGTCCCTGGCGGACCGGAAGCACGCGGCGGCGCGCATCGTCGCCTCGCACCCGGAGTGGTCCGACCGCATGGTCGCCTCGGTGACCGGCATCGCGGCGGCGACGGTGGCGGAGATACGCCAGCGGGTGACCCGGGGATCGGACAGCGGGAACGTGCGGATCGGCCAGGACGGCAGGGCACGTCCCGTCGACGGCACCCGCGGCCGCCTGCTGGCCTCGCAGCTGATCGCGTCCGACCCCAGCCTGTCGCTGCGCCAGATCGCCCGGGCCGCCGGCATCTCGCCGGAGACGGCACGGGACGTCAGGAACCGGCTGCGCCGGGGAGAGGACCCCCTGCCGAGCAGACGCAAGAGAAGCCAGGCGGCCGACCACCACCCGCAGCCGGGCAGACCGGCCGAGATAGGCGGCGGTCCCGGGCCAGCGCAGGCGTCGGCCCAGGACCGTGCGGCTGTTCTCGAGCGCCTGCGTGCCGATCCGGCGCTCCGCTTCTCCGAGACCGGACGTCATCTGCTCCGGCTGCTCAACGTCCTGACCATACGGGCCGAGGAGTGGGACAAGATCATCGACAACGTCCCGCCGCACTGCAGCAGTATCGTCGCCCAGCTGGCGAGAGAATGCGCAGAAATCTGGAACGAATTCGCGGCGCGAACGGAACTGCGCGCCGCTGACATGGCCTATCTGGCGTAGCGCGGCCGCCGATGCTGGCGCCGGCGCCCGCCTGTCCGGGGAAGACGCCTGGGCGGGCTCGACCCGGAGCGGCGCTGGTGCCAGCATCGGAACAGAAAACCCCTATGCCGCTTGGGCCTTGGTCCACGGCCATCCGCCCCGTCCAAGTGCTGGTCTCCACCGGTTGGACGAGGAAACGCCCGCCCGAAACACCGGATCATGAAAAAGGGGAGGGCGGCAGCCCGCGGCACGAGGCGCAGGACGAGACGACCACGGCGCACGCGAAGGTAATGCCATGGAAATCCGCACCATCGACCACGTCGAACTCTACGTAGAGGACGCGGAAGAAGCGTCCAAGTACCTGTGTGAGTCATTCGGCTTCGCGGTCCACGGCCGCGGCACGGCCGCCGGTGACACCACGGGCACCACCCCTCCCACGTCCCTCCTGCTGCGGCAGCGCGACATCACCCTGCTGGTCACCTCCGCCCCCGCCGGCGGCCACCGCGCGGCCGACTACGTGCGGCGGCACGGCGACGGCGTCGCCGCCATCGGTGTCACCGTCGACGACGCCGAAGCGGCGTTCGCCGAGGCCGTCGAGCGCGGCGCCGAGCCGGTCTCGCCGCCGCGCGTGCTGCAGGACGGCGACACCCGCGTCACCATGGCCTCCGTGACGGCCTTCGGCGACGTGGAGAACCGGTTCGTCTCGCGCCGCGGCACCCGCTTCGCGCCCGGTCTCATCGAGGAGACCACCCCGGCGGCCGGCTCCGCCGGGCTGTTCCGCGTCATCGACCACCTGGCGGTGTGCGTGCCCCCCGGCGAGCTCACCGAGACCGTCCGCCGCTACCAGGAGGTCTTCGGCTTCGCCGAGACCTTCGAGGAGCAGATCATCGTCGGTGAGCAGGCCATGGACTCCAAGGTGGTGCAGAGCGCGTCGGGCGCCGTCACCCTCACCATCATCGAGCCGGACACCACCCGGGCCCCGGGCCAGATCGACGAGTTCATCAGCAGCCACGGCGGCGCCGGCGTGCAGCACCTGGCCTTCCTTACCGAGGACATCGCCACCGCCGTGCGCACCTGCACCGATCGGGGCGTCAGCTTCCTGACCACCCCGGCCAGCTACTACGACGCCCTGCCCGGCCGTCTCGGCCCGGTCAGCGTCCCCCTGGACACGCTCAGGGAACTCCACATCCTGGCCGACCGCGACTACTGGGGCGTCATGCTCCAGATCTTCACGCGCTCCCGGCACCCCCGCCGCACCCTCTTCTACGAGCTGATCGACCGCAGAGGCGCCCGCAGCTTCGGCAGCAACAACATCAAGGCCCTCTACGAGGCTGTCGAGCGGCAGCGGGCCGCGGAGGGCGGTGACCGCCCCTGACGGCGCGCACCGGACAGCGGCTCCGCCCCCGCGGCCGGCCGGCTCCCGAGAGCCGGCCGGCCGCCGCATTTCCGGGTATTTTTGCTTCTATTCATCCGCCGGCATCCCAGGAAAAAGCCATGTCAAGCTTGCTCGAAGCGCGGCTTGGGTGCCTGGTTTGACGGCGGCTCCGTGAGTATCGTCGTACGTCGTGGGCTGAGCGCGTGCTGCCTTGAGAATGGGGGTGGCGGGCCCCCGCCGGCACCTCTGGGAAATCCCTAGCAGGGAGGTTTCTGCGACATGAGCTTGCAAGGCTCAGGTCCCATGGTGAGCGTCATCGGGGCCCCCGAGAATTCCCTGACAAAGCAGCGCCTCACGCCGGGAACGATCGGCCGGGTGCTGCGTTACGCACGGCCTCACCGGCGCCTGCTTATCTTTCTCCTTTTCACCACCGTCATCGGGTCGTTCGTCGTCGTCGCCATACCACTCATTCTCAGGGAGATCATTGATGACGGCGTGATGCGGGGAGACAAAGGGCTCGTCGTCTCGATGGCCCTCCTCGTCGCGGGACTGGCCTTGGTCGATGGCCTCACCCAGCTCGGGCAGGCCTACTTCTCCGCCCGGATAGGCCAGGAACTCACCTACGACCTGAGGGTGAAGGCGTTCGCCCACGTCCAGAAGCAGCCGCTGGCCTTCTTCACCCGCACCCAGACCGGCTCGCTCGTCAGCCGGCTCAACGCCGACGTGATGGCTGCGCAGCAGGCGCTCGGCACCGTGCTGATGTCCTTGTCCAGCGTCTTCACGCTGGTGCTGGTGCTGACCGAGATGTTCTATCTCTCCTGGGTCCTCAGTTCCCTCTCTCTCGTGGTCCTCCCGCTGCTCGCCATCCCGTCCGTGGTCATCGGCCGCAGGGTCCAGCGCTACTCCCGCCAGCAGATGCAGGTCAACGCCGAACTGGCCGGCACCATCAACGAGCGCTTCAACGTCGGCGGCGCCATCCTCGCCAAGCTCTTCGGCCGCCCGCGGGAGGAGGCCGAGACCTTCGCCAGAGGCGCCGGCCGGGTCCGGGACATCGGCGTCAGGTGGGCGGTCTACAACCGCCTGCTGTTCATCCTGATGACGCTGCTCGCCACCCTGGTCACGGCTCTCGTCTACGGCCTGGGCGGCACGATGGTCATCGACGACAGCTTCCAGATCGGCACGCTGGTTGCTCTCGCTGCCTTGCTCGGCCGCCTCTACGCCCCGATCACGCAGCTCGCGAGCGTGCAGGGGCACGCGCTGACCGCGCTGGTCAGCTTCGACCGCGTCTTCGAGATTCTCGACCTGAAGCCGCTCATCCAGGAAAAGCCCAATGCCGTGCCGCTGCCCGCGCGAGCCGACGGCTCCGCCCCCGCCATCGAGTTCGACGGCGTGGCGTTCCGCTACCCGAAGCCGAGCGACGTGTCGCTGCCCTCCCTGGAAGCCATCAAGCGTGCCGCGGGCGAGCGCACCCAGGACCCCCCGTACGTCCTCACCGACATCAGCTTCCTGGCCTCCGCCGGCAAGCTCACCGCCCTCGTCGGCCCCTCCGGCGCGGGCAAGACCACCATCACCCACCTCATCACCCGTCTCTACGACCCGACGGCGGGCAGCGTCCGCATCGACGGCCACGACCTGCGCGACGTCACCCTGGAGTCGCTGCGCGGCACCATCGGCGTCGTCACCCAGGACGCCCACCTCTTCCACGACACCATCCGCGGCAACCTCACCTACGCCCGGCCGGAGGCGAGCGACGAGGAGCTGATCGAAGCGTGCCGGGCCGCCCAGATCTGGGACCTGATCGAGTCCCTCCCCAGCGGCCTCGACACCGTCGTCGGCGACCGCGGCTTCCGCCTCTCCGGAGGCGAGAAGCAGCGCCTCGCCGTCGCGCGGCTCCTGCTGAAGAAGCCCTCGGTCGTCGTGCTCGACGAGGCGACCGCACACCTCGACTCGGAGTCCGAGGCGGCCATCCAGCAGGCGCTGAGCGCGGCGCTCGCCGGCCGTACCTCCGTCGTCATCGCGCACCGGCTCTCCACCATCCGCGAGGCCGACCAGATCCTCGTCATCGACGGCGGAACCGTCCGCGAACGCGGCACCCACGAGGAACTCCTCGCCCACGACGGCCTCTACGCCGAGCTGTACCGCACGCAGTTCGCCCCGCAGGAGCCGCCGGCCGGGGAGGGGACACCGCGCCGCCCCGATCCCGGCGGAGCAACGGACGGGCTGCCCCGGCAGGGCGGCATCGTCCCCGTCGCCCGCCACGGCACCGACCGCTGACAGCAGCCCTCACCGCTACTTCCGGCCACCATGGGGGAAAAGATGACCAGCACGGCCAACTGGCGTCTACCGTTGTCTGAATCTCAGTCCGGCATCTGGCTGGCGCAGCGGGTGGAAGGCACCCGCCGGCAGTACAAGGTCGCGCAGTACCTCGACATCACCGGCCGGGTCGACCCCGCGGCCTTCGAACGGGCGCTGCGGGCGACGGTCGCGGAGGCGGAGGCCCTGCACGTCCGGTTCGTCGAAGCGGGAGACGAGGTCTGGCAGGTCCACGCCCCCGCCGAGTGGGACCTGCCCGTGCTCGACCTGCGCGGCGAGGACGGACCGTTCGCCGCGGCGGAGGCCTGGATGCGCGCCGACCTCGACCGCGAGCGGACACGGGACGACGAACCGCTCTTCTCCTTCGCACTGTTCCGCCTCGCGGACCAGCGCTGGATCTGGTACCAGCGCTACGACCACCTCATCATGGACGGCTTCGGCTGCACGCTGATGGCGCGGCGCACCGCCGAGCACTACACCGCGGCACTGCGCGGGACCGCGCCGCGCCAGGCGTTCGGCAGCCTCCGCGAGGCGCTCGCCGAGGAGCGCGACTACCACGGCTCGGGCCGCCACGAGGCCGACAGGCAGTACTGGCTCAACCGCTTCGGCGACCACCCGGAACTGGTCGCCGCCCCCGGCCAGCCCGCCACCACCGGTGAGAACGCGCTGGTCCTGCGCAGCGCGGGACACCTCCCGCCGGAGAACGTCACCGCCCTCTTCCAGCTGGCCCGGGATATTGGCGTGAGCTGGCCGCGGCTGATCGTGGCCGGAGCGGCCCTGCTCACGTCCCACCTGACAGCTGCGCCCGAGGTGACGCTCAGCCTGCCCGTCGCGAGCCGCACCACCTCGCTGGCGCGCCGCACGCCCTTCCAGATGGCGAACGTGCTGCCGCTGCGGCTGCGGGTGTCCGGCGACATGAGCTTCGCCGACCTCGTCCGGCAGGCCGCCCGCGAAGTCGACGGTCTGATGCGCCACCAGCGCTACCGGGGCGAGCGGCTGCGCACCGACCTGGGCTGGCCTCACGGCGACCGCTGGTACTTCGGGCCGTTCGTCAACATCGTCCAGTCCGGCGAGGTGCTGCGCTTAGGCGACAGCCCGGCCGTCATCAAGGACGTATCGCTGCGGCGGGTCGAGGAGTTCAGCGTGCTCGTCGGCGCGCGGCCCGGCAGCCAGGGGCTGTCGGTGGAGCTGGAGCCGAACACGCGCCGGTACGACCGCGCCTGGGCCCAGTCGGTCCACGCCACCCTGCTCCACACCCTCCAGGCCGTGGCCCGTGACCCCGGCGTGCCCCTGGCCAAGCTGCAGCCCGCAGAGCCCGCGCAGGCCGAGCGGGTCCTCGGATGGGGCACGGGCGACCCCGGCACGCGGCGCGGCTCCGTGGTGCGGCGCGTGGAGGCGTGGGCCCGTGAGACGCCTGACGCGCCCGCCGTCGTCGGTTTCGTCGGCGGCGAGGAGACCGAACTGACGTACGCGGAACTGTGGGAGCGCGCCGGCGCGCTGGCCGGGGTGCTGGCGGCGCTGGGAGTAGAACCGGAACGCAGAGTGGCGGTCGTCATGGACCGCGGCCCGGCCTGGGTGGTGTCCCTCCTCGCGGTCTGGCGGGCGGGCGGGACGTATGTGCCGGTGGACACGGCGTGGCCCCGGGAGCGGGTGGCGCTGGTGCTCGGTGAGACGCGGCCCGAGGTGACCGTGTGCGGCCCCGGCGCGGGAGAGGACTTCTCCGGGCGGGTGGTGCGGGTCGATGAGGCCGGTCACGTGGTGGACGACAGCGGCGCCGGGGCGGCAGCGCGCCGGGCGGCACCGGTCGTGGACACGGCCGACGACAACGCC
>NZ_JAERRL010000017.1 GCF_016741785.1 Streptomyces sp. 7-21 | reverse complement strand
CTCGCCCGCCGCCTCGCGGCTGATGCCCCGGGACTCACGCAGGCGCCGCAGGTGCGTGCCGAGCACGATCCGCAGCACGGTCGGGCCGCCCTGTGGTCCGGCGAGGAGATCCCGCACCGACGAAGCCGGATCCGGCTGTCGTGACGCCATGTGTGTCCCCAGAAGTCTCGTATGCCCGCTGTTCCCTGCCGCCGGGCACGGCGCACCGTGGCTCCGGCGGCACCGAGGGTAACCCGTTCCGTCCCCGGAGTGCGGGGCCGCACGACCGGGCGCGCTCGCCGGGCGCCGCCGCCCGGCCCGTGCCATGGTGAGGCTGACGGCGCTGGGTGCGCGTGGGACGCGAGCGGAGGCCGGTGGCATGGAGTGGTCGCTGACGCGAACGGCGAGACGGTCGGCGTACTGGCTGGGCGCCGCGCTCGAACGGCACGCCGGGGTGCGCGTGTCGCGGGTGGAGCGGCGGCCGGCCGGACGGGCGGGGCGGCCGGGGGCGTCGGTGCGGCCGCCCGCCGACCCGGTGGCCGACCGGCTGCTGGTGGCGCCGGTGTTCGTGCTGTCGGCGCCGCGCTCGGGCTCCACGCTGCTGCGCGTGCTGCTGGACAGCCACCCGGAGCTGCACGCCCCCATCGAGACGCACGTGCGGCGGCTGTCGGTGCGGTGCACGACCCGGCTGGCGCGCGCCGCGATGGAGGCGTTCGGGCACAACACGGCGGATGTCGAGCACCTGCTGTGGGACCGGCTGCTCCACCGCGAACTCGTGCGCAGCGGCAAACGGGTGCTCGTGGAGAAGACGCCGAGCAACGTGTTCGTCGCCGAGCGGCTCGCGGTGTGCTGGCCTGACGCGCGGTTCGTGTTCCTGCTGCGCCACCCGGCGTCGGTGGCGCGGTCCTGGCACGAGGCCGATCCGGTGCGGCGGCCCATGAACCGGGCGGTGCCGCACACCCTCGCCTACATGGAGGCGCTGGAGCGCGCCCGGAAGCGGCTGGCCGGGCTGACCGTCAGGTACGAGGACCTGACGGCGGATCCGGCGGCGGAGACCCGGCGGCTGTGCGACTACCTGGGGGTGCCGTGGGCGCCGGAGATGCTGGCGTACGGGCGGCAGGACCACGGGGAGTTCCGCAAGGGCATGGGCGACTGGCGGGAGAAGATCCGCAGCGGCGCGGTCCAGCCGGGCCGCCCGCTGCCGGCGCCGGACGCGGTGCCGCCGGCGCTGCGGGAGATGGCACGGCGGTGGGGCTACCTCCCGGTCCCGGTGGCCGGCTGACGGCGGGCGGTGCGGGCGCTGCGGGCCGCAGCCGTGAGCGGGCGCGCCACCGGGGAAACCCCTCCGGAAAATACCGGTCGTTTTCCGGAGAGGTGAGCCCTTCTTCTCTCACGTGAGTCGCGCGCGGACGCGTCTCAGGGAGTCTTGACGGCCTTGACGGGCGCTTCTATCGTCCCGTCAGCCGCCCCGCGTTCGGAAGTTTTTCGGCGGCAGGCGCGCGCCGCGCGCTGTCTTCCCTCCGCTTCTCGCCGTCAAGGGGGAGTTCCCGCCGATGAAGAGACCGAAGATTCCGCACGTCGTCGCCGTGTGCGCGCTCGCCGCCGCGCTGGGTCTGTCGTCCGCCTCGGGTTCTTCGGACACAGCCAGCACACCCGGCACCGCCGCCGCCCCGCAGGCCGCCGAGCCCGCGGCGGCCGGGGGCGAGCACTGGGTCCACACCTGGGCCGCGATGCCGCAGCTGACGGAGCCGGAGAACATGCCGCCCCCGCCGTTCACCGCGGACGACGCCGTGCTCGCGGACACCACGCTGCGGCAGACCGTGCACGTGACGACCGGCGGTGACCAGATCCGGCTGCGGTTCTCCAACGCCTTCGGCGACGTGCCGCTGACCCTGGACGCCGTCTCCGTGGCGCTGCCCCTGGACGGGGCCGCGGGCACGGACGCGGTCGAGCCGGGCAGCGTCCAGCAGGTGACGTTCAGCGGCCGGGCCGGCACCACCATCCCGATGGGCGCCCAGGTGGTCTCCGACCCGCTGGACCTCGACCTGGCGCCGTCCTCCAACCTGACGGTGACGGTCTATCTGGAGGAGGGGCTGCCCTCCCAGAACCTCACCTCGCACCCGGGCTCGCGCACCACCTCCTACCTGCTGGCCGGGAACCACACGGACGCGCAGTCGCTCCCCGGCGCGACGCCGGTCGACCACTGGTACCTGCTGTCCGGCGTGGAGGCGTGGTCCAGCGGCCGGACGTCGGCGGTGGCCGTGCTCGGCGACTCGCTCACCGACGGCCGCGGCTCCACGACCAACGGGAACGACCGCTGGCCCGACCAGCTGCTCGAGCGGCTCCAGTCCCGCCCCGCCACGTCCGACGTCGCGGTGCTCAACCAGGCCGCGGGCGGCAACCGTGTCCTCAACGACGGGCTGGGCCCCAACGCGCTCGCCCGCCTGGACCGTGACGTCTTCGCGCACAGCGGCGTCGAGTGGCTGATCGTCTTCGAGGGCATCAACGACATCGGCACCGCGGAGGCCACCCCCGAGGCGCAGGAGCGGGTGGCCGCCGACCTGATCGCCGCCTACGAGCAGATCATCATCCGCGCCCACGCCCAGGGCATCCCCGTCTACGGCGCGACGCTGCTGCCGTTCGGCGGCAACGACCTCTACGACGACCCGTCCGGGAACCGCGAGGCGGCGCGGCAGACGGTCAACGAGTGGATCCGCACCAGCGGCGCCTTCGACGCGGTCATCGACTTCGACCGCGTGGTCCGCGACCCGGAGCAGCCGGACCGGCTCCTGCCGCACCTGCACGACGGTGACTGGCTGCACCTGAATCCCGAAGGCTACGGCGAACTCGCCGCGGCGGTGCCCGACCGGCTGTTCCGCTGACGCCGGGGGGCACCGGCCCGGGCGCCCTCGTCCGCCCGGGCCTGGCCTAGCGCCGGACGAGGGCGTCCCTGACCGAGGACCACGACCGCAGCACGTCCCGCTCCGGCCCCTCGGCCGCCGCCACGGCGTCGGCGTGGGCCGCGCCGAGCACCTCGTCGAGGCTGACCTGGCGGCCGGTGCGGGCCGACTCGACGGCGGCGGCGACCATCGCCAGGCTCATCGCGTTCTCGTGGACCTCACCCCGGGGCACCGTGCCGGTGCGCAGGGCGCGGACGAACGCGGCCAGCGCGCCCGCGATGCCGTCGGGGATGCCGTCGGGGATGCCGTCCGGCGCCGCCGGGGGCGTCTCCCCCGCCGTCGCCGCCCCCGTCTCCAGCTCCAGCTCGGGGGCGTCGTCGCCGTTCCACCGGGCGCTGCCATGGCGCCCGCTGACGCGCCAGGAGCCGTTCCAGGAGGTCTCCAGGCCCGGGCTGCACCAGCTGGCCGTGTACACGTAGCGGATGCCGCCGGTCATCTCGAAGAGCGCGGTGGCCGCCGCGTCGCCCCGGTACCAGCTCCAGGACGGGTTGTACTCCTGGCAGTAGACACTGACCGGCTCGGCGTCCAGCAGGTACCTGGCGGTGTCGAACGGGTGGATCGCCATGTCGAGCAGCAGCGGGTGCGCCATGGTGTCGCGGAACCCGCCGAAGCGCGGTGCCCGGAAGAACTCGGTGGTGCAGATGCCCAGCCCGCCCAGGGCCCGGGCCTGTTCCCGGAAGCGGTACAGCCGCGCGTCGTACCGGCGGGACTGGCTGACCATGAACAGCAGGCCGGCCGCCTCCGCGGCGGCGGCCAGGCGCAGCGCCTCCGGCAGCGTGGCGGCCGCGGGCTTCTCGCCGAGCACCGGCAGCCCGAGGCCGAGCGCCTCCAGGGTCACGGGCAGGTGTGCGGCGGGCACGGTGACGTCGATGACCGCGTGGGGTGCCGTGCGGGCCGCGAGCGCCGTCAGGCTGGTGCCGGTGGGGATACCGGGCGCGCCCGTCTCCTCGGCGGCGGCGCGGGCGGCGGCCGGGTCGAGGTCAACGATGCCCGCGAGACTGACGCCGGGCGACCCGGCCACGGCGCGCAGCCAGCCCCGCCCCATGGCGCCCGCGCCGACGACGATCACCCGCAGCGGTCCGGTGTCCGGCGGGAGGGTGCGGAAGGCCAGCGGAGTCACGCCGGGGTGCCCTCCTTGCCGAACCAGCCGGAGTCGCAGCGGGTCAGCTCCGGCTCCCGGCGCTCCGGCGCGGCGGGGACGGCCCACGTCACGGCGTTGGCGAGGACGCGGCGGACGCCGGGGTGGTGGTAGACGGGGTAGTCCTGGTCGCCGGGGCTGAAGTAGAAGATCTTGCCCTTGCCCCGGCGGAAGGCGCAGCCGCTGCGGAAGACCTCGCCGCCGGAGAAGGAGCTGACGAAGACCAGCTCGTCGGGGGCGGGTATGTCGAAGAACTCGCCGTACATCTCCTGCTCGTCGATGATGAGCGGGTGCGGCACCCCGGCCGCGACCGGGTGCGAGGGGTTGACCGTCCAGACCAGCTCGCGGTCGGTGCCGTTGCGCCACCGCAGCGAGCAGGTGGTACCCATCAGCGTGCGAAATATTTTCGAGAAGTGTCCGGAGTGGAGGACGACCAGGCCCATCCCGGCGAGCACGTGGCGCTGGACGCGGGCGACGACCTCGTCGGACACCTCGTCGTGGGCGATGTGCCCCCACCAGGTGAGCACGTCCGTCCCGGCCAGCACGGACTCGGTCAGGCCGTGCTCGGGCTCGTCCAGCGTGGCGGTGCGGACGACGGCGCCGCTGCCGAGGTGCTCGGTGATGCCGCTGGCGACAGCGCCGTGGATGCCGTCGGGGTACAGCTCCGCGGTGCGGCCGCCCTCCTGCTCGTGGCGGCCCTCGTTCCAGACGGTGACGCGGATCGGGGCGGGTGGTGGTGCGGACATGCAGCCTCCTTGCGGATCGGGGAAACGCACCGGGGAAGGCACCGGAAGACGCGGGGGCGGCGCCCGAGAACGGGAAAGAAGTTGCGAAACAATTTCCCCTCGACGCTACGGTCCGCCCCCGGCACCGTCAAGGCGTCCGCCGCTTGCCTGCCCTTCGGGGAAGCGGCCGGAAACCGCCGGTCCCGTGGACTACAGTGGTCCGAAAAATTTGCCGGAAGGCCCCGGGAGCGAACGTTGGCCGCCCATCAGTCACCGCGCCCCACCCTCGCCCGGATCGCCGCGGCGGCCGGGGTGTCGGTCTCGACCGTCTCGAAGGTGCTCAACGGCCGCGACGACGTGTCGGACGCCACGCGCCGCCGTGTCGACGCGGCGCTGCGGCGGCACGGCTACGTCCGCCGCGGCGTGCCGGCCCTGGGAGCCGCGCCGCGCACAGTGGACCTGGTGATGGGGTCACTGGACGGCTCGTGGCAGGCCAGCGTGGCCAGCGGCATGGAGGAGGCCGCGTACGAGGCGGGGCTGCACGTGGTGATCTCCGCCGCCCGCCAGGGCGGGCACGGCCCGGACTGGCTGGACCGGATCCTGGAGCGCGGCACCGCCGGCGTCGTGCTCGGCCTGGTCGAGCCCACGGCGGAGCAGCTGGCGCGGCTCGCCGGTGCGGAGGTGCCGTGCGTGGTCATCGACCCGCTCAGCGACCCGCCCCCCGGCGTCACGTCCGTCGGCACCAGCAACTGGGCCGGCGCCTACGAGGCGACCATGCACCTGCTGGAGCGCGGCCACCGCCGGATCGGCCTGGTGACCGGGCCGCCGCAGCACCTGTTCGCGCAGGCCCGCATCGCCGGGTACCACTCCGCACTCGCCGCGGCCGGGGCCGAGGCCGACCCGGACCTGGTGCGGCACGGCACCTACGACCGGGCCAGCGGCGGGGCGCTGGTGCGCGCCCTGCTGGCGCTGCCCGACCCGCCCACGGCGCTGTTCGTCTGCTCGGACCACATGGCCATCGGCGGCTACGAGGCGCTGGCCGGGGCCGGGCTGCGCGTGCCGGAGGACATCAGCGTCGTCGGCTTCGACGACCTGCCCGAGGCGGAGTGGGTCTCCCCGCCGCTGACGACGGTGCGGCAGCCCCTGAAGGAGATGGGCGGCAACGCGCTGCGCGTCCTGGCCCGCCTGATCGCCGGCGAGACCCCGCAGACTGCGCGGATCGAGCTGGCCACCACCCTGGTCGTCCGCGGCAGCACCCGTCCGCGGGACTGACGCCCCGGGCTCCGGAAGCGGCACCAGGGCTCACCGGGGGCAACACCGGGGGGCAACACCGGGGGCAACACCGGGGGGAGGTACCCGCCCGGCACGGCCAGGGGATATCTTGATGTCGAGACGATGACGGCGTGAAGCGAAGCGGAGCATCGGTGACTGAGTCGACCATCATCTACACCCACACGGACGAGGCCCCGGCACTGGCCACGTACTCGTTCCTGCCGGTGATCCAGGCGTACGCCGGGGCGGCCGGGGTTCCGGTCGAGACGCGGGACATCTCCCTGGCGGGGCGGATTCTCGCCGCCTTCCCGGAGCGCCTGCGCGAGGACCAGCGCGTCGACGACGCCCTCGCCGAGCTGGGCGAGCTGGCGAAGACGCCGGGTGCCAACATCATCAAGCTGCCGAACATCTCGGCGTCCATCCCGCAGCTGAAGGCCGCCATCGCCGAGCTGCGCGAGAAGGGCTACGACCTGCCCGAGTACCCGGACGAGCCGTCCACCGACGAGGAGCGGGAGATCCGCGAGCGGTACGACCGGGTCAAGGGCAGCGCCGTGAACCCGGTGCTGCGCGAGGGCAACTCCGACCGCCGCGCCCCCGCGTCGGTGAAGAACTACGCCCGCAACCACCCGCACCGCATGGGCGCCTGGTCCCCCGACTCGAAGACCAACGTCGCCACCATGGGCGCCGATGACTTCCGCTCGACCGAGAAGTCGGCCGTCATCGCCGAGGACGGCGCGCTGCGGATCGAGCTGGTGGGCGCCGACGGCTCCGTGACCGTGCTGCGGGAGTCCGTGCCGGTGCTGGCGGGCGAGGTGGTGGACGCCTCCGTCATGCGCGTCGCCGCGCTGCGGGAGTTCCTGGCGGCCCAGGTCGCCCGCGCCAAGGCCGAGGGCGTGCTGTTCTCCGTGCACCTGAAGGCCACGATGATGAAGGTCTCCGACCCGATCATCTTCGGTCACGTGGTGCGTGCCTTCTTCCCGAAGACGTTCGCGGCGTACGGCGAGACGCTGGCCGCCGCCGGGCTCAACCCGAACGACGGCCTCGGCGCGATCCTGGCCGGCCTGGACTCGCTGCCGCAGGGCAAGGAGATCAAGGAGTCCTTCGAGAAGGAGCTGGCCGAGGGCCCGGACCTGGCCATGGTCGACTCCGACCGCGGCATCACCAACCTGCACGTGCCCAGCGACGTCATCGTCGACGCCTCCATGCCCGCGATGATCCGCACCTCCGGCCACATGTGGGGCCCGGACGGCCAGGAGGCCGACACCCTCGCCGTACTGCCCGACAGCAGCTACGCCCCGATCTACCAGGTCGTCATCGACGACTGCCGCGCCAACGGCGCGTTCGACCCGGCGACCATGGGCTCGGTGCCCAACGTCGGCCTGATGGCGCAGAAGGCCGAGGAGTACGGCAGCCACGACAAGACCTTCGAGGTCCCGCACGCCGGGACCGTGCGGGTCACGGACGGCTCCGGCGCCGTCGTGCTGGAGCAGGAGGTCGCCGAGGGCGACATCTTCCGCATGTGCCAGACCAAGGACGCCCCGATCCGCGACTGGGTCAAGCTGGCCGTCACCCGCGCCCGCGCCACCGGCGACCCGGCGGTGTTCTGGCTGGACGAGAACCGCGCTCACGACGCCAAGCTCATCGAGAAGGTCCGGGCCTACCTGCCCGAGCACGACACCGAGGGCCTGCGCATCGAGATCATGGCGCCCGCCGACGCGATCAGGTTCTCCCTGGAGCGCATCCGCCGCGGCGAGAACACCATCTCCGTCACCGGCAACGTGCTGCGTGACTACCTGACCGACCTGTTCCCGATCCTGGAGCTGGGCACCAGCGCCAAGATGCTGTCGGTCGTGCCGCTGATGAACGGCGGCGGCCTGTTCGAGACCGGTGCGGGCGGCTCGGCGCCCAAGCACGTGCAGCAGCTGGTCAAGGAGAACTACCTGCGCTGGGACAGCCTGGGCGAGTTCCTGGCCCTGGCGGTCAGCTTCGAGCACTACGCGCAGACCACGGGCAACACCCGCGCCAGGGTCCTGGCCGACACCCTCGACCGGGCCACGGCGACGTTCCTCAACGAGGACAAGTCGCCCAGCCGCCGCCTGGGCGGCATCGACAACCGCGGCAGCCACTTCTACCTCGCCCTGTACTGGGCGCAGGAGCTGGCGCGGCAGACCGACGACGCCGAGCTGGCCGAGAAGTTCTCCGGCCTCGCCCGCACGCTGAGCGAGCAGGAGTCCGCCATCGTGGACGAGCTGATCGCGGTGCAGGGCTCGCCCGCCGACATCGGCGGCTACTACCGGCCCGACCCGGCCAAGGCCTCGGCCGTGATGCGCCCGTCGAAGATCTTCAACGAGGCGCTGGCGTCGCTGGGCTGACGGCCCGCACGCACCTGGCAGGCCGGGCGCCCGCTCCCCGCACGGGGGCGGGCGCCCGGCCGTTTCCGTGCCCGCGCGCCCCGGCTCCGCCCGCCGTACGGGCGGCGAACGGTCACCAGGTGCGCCCGAACGGGCATCGCCGCCCCGCGGACACCGCCCCCGCGTGCGCGTTCGACCGGCCGGACACGCCCGGAACGGGCAGGAACGGGCCCCGATCGCCCGGCGGCAGACCTGTTCCGCGCCCGGGAACACCGGTACAACAGGGCACACGGGCCCGAACGGGCACGGCAACGGCGCCGGGCGACCGGAGAAAGGGGCACGCCATGACCGCGGAAGAACGTCACCGCGCGATCGTCGGCATGGCCCGCCGCGACGGCTCCGTGGAGGTGACCCGGCTCGCCAGCGAGCTGGGCGTGGCCAAGGAGACCATCCGCCGCGACCTGCGGGCGCTGGAGGCCCACGGGCTGCTGCGCCGGACGCACGGCGGCGCCTACCCCGTGGAGTCGGCGGGTTTCGAGACGACCCTGGCCTTCCGCTCCACCATGCACGTGCCGGAGAAGCGGCGGATCGCGGCGGCCGCGGCCGAGCTGACCGGCGAGGCCGAGACCATCTTCATCGACGAGGGGTACACCCCGCAGCTCATCGCCGCCCACCTGCCGCGCGACCGGCCGCTGACCGTGGTCACCGCCTCGCTGGCCGCCGCGGGCACGCTGGCGGGCGAGCCGTCGGTGACGGTGCTGCTGCTCGGCGGACGGGTCCGGGGCGGCACGCTGGGCACCGTCGGGCACTGGACGGGCGCGATGCTGTCTGACTTCGTCATCGACCTGGCGTTCATCGGTGCCAACGGCATCTCGCGCGAGCACGGCCTGACCACGCCGGACCCGGCGGTCGGCGAGGTGAAGCGGCGCGCGGTCGCGGCCTCCCGGCGGCGGGTGTTCACGGGCATCCACACCAAGTTCGGCGCCTCGACGTTCAGCAGGTTCGCGGACGTCTCCGAGATGGACGTGATCGTCACGAGCACCCGGCTGAGCGTCACCGAGGCACACCGCTATTCCCTGCTGGGGCCGCAGGTCATCCGCGTGTGACCGCGCGCCCCACTCCGGCACACAGCGACCAGACGACGGGCCGTGCGGGCGCGCACGCCCGCACCACCCCCGGGAGTTGCCCATGAGGAGTTGGAGACACGGCGTCGCGCGCGCCGTGGCCTGCGCCGCGAGCGGGACGCTGCTCGTCTCGTGCGCCGGGTTCGGCGGCGCCGGGTCGCAGGGCGGCGACAGCATCAATGTGCTGATGGTCAACAACCCGCAGATGACCCAGCTGCAGAGCCTGACCGAGGAGCACTTCACCGCCGAGACCGGCATCAGCGTCAACTTCACGGTCCTGCCGGAGAACGAGGTCCGCGACCGGCTCAGCCTCGACTTCGCCAACCAGGCGGGCCAGTACGACGTGGCGACCCTCAGCAACTACGAGACGCCGATCTACGCCGGCAACGGCTGGCTGTACCCGCTGGACGACTACCTCGCCAGCGACGAGGACTACGACGCGGAGGACATCCTGCCGCCGCTGCGCGAGTCGCTGACCGGCGAGGACGGGCGGATCTACGCGCAGCCGTTCTACGGCGAGTCGTCGTTCCTGATGTACCGCACGGACGTCTTCGCCGAACACGGCCTGGTCATGCCGGAGCAGCCGACCTGGCACGACGTCGCCGAACTCGCCGCCGCCGTCGACGAGGCGGAGCCGGACATGAGCGGCATCTGCCTGCGCGGCCTGCCCGGCTGGGGCGAGCTGCTGGCGCCGCTGACGACGGTGGTGAACACCTTCGGCGGCACCTGGTTCACCGAGGACTGGGAAGCGGCGCTGACCTCGCCGGAGTTCATCGAGGCCACCGAGTTCTACGTGGACCTGGTGCGCGAGCACGGGCAGGCGGGCGCCGCCCAGTCCGGCTACGCCGAGTGCCTGAACAACATGGTGCAGGGCAACACGGCGATGTGGTACGACGCCACGGCCGGGGCGGGATCCCTGGAGACGGAGGACTCCCCCGTCCGCGGCAGGATCGGCTACGTGCCCGCGCCAGTGGAGCGGACGGAAAGCTCCGGGTGGCTGTACACGTGGGCCTGGGGCGTGCAGCGGTCCTCCGACCAGCCGGACGCCGCCTGGGAGTTCATCTCGTGGGCGTCCAGCGCGGAGTACGAGCGGCTGGTCGGCGAGGTCTACGGCTGGGCGAACGTCCCGGCGGGCAAGCGGGCGTCGACCTACGAGAACCCGGAGTACCTCCAGGCCGCCGGCGCCTTCGCGGAGGTGACGCGCGACGCCATCGCCGACGCCGATCCGCTCGACCCGGGAGTGCAGGCCAGGCCCGCGCCGGGCGTGCAGTTCGTCGGCATACCCGAGTTCACCGAGCTCGGCACGCGGGTGTCCCAGGAGATCAGCGCGGCCATCGCCGGACAGCAGAGCGTACGGGACGCGCTCGAGGCATCCCAGGGCCTGGCCGAAGAGGTAGCGGAGGAGTACCGGGACGAATGAGCGCCGCGACACACCAGACACCAACCGTCCAGGCGCCCCGGCCCGCCGCCGGCGGCACCGCACCGGCCAGGCCCGAGGGCCGCTGGGACGCCCGTTCGTGGGCGCGGCGGGCTCCGCTGCTGCCCGCCCTGGTCTTCCTGATCGCTGTCACGCAGCTGCCGTTCGCGGCCACGCTCGTGATCTCGCTGTTCGACTGGAACGCGTACCACCCGGACAACCGGTCGTTCACCGGCTTCGGCAACTACCAGGAAGTGCTGTCCGATCCGCTGCTGCGTGACTCCGTCCTCACCACCGCGGTGCTGACCGCGACCGTGGTACTGGTCAGCCTGGTGCTCGGGCTGATGGCGGCGCTGCTGCTGGACCGGAGGTTCCGGGGCCGGGGCATCGTCCGCACGATGATGATCACGCCTTTCCTGCTGGTGCCGGTGGCGGCGGCGCTGCTGTGGAAGCACGTGCTGTTCAACCCGGAGTACGGGCTGTTCAACGGCGCGCTCACGTGGCTGGGCGACCTGTTCGGCTTCGATCCGCCGCAGCCGGACTGGATCTCCGAGATGCCGCTGATGGCGGTGGAGGCGGCCCTGATCTGGCAGTGGACGCCGTTCATGATGCTCATCCTGCTGGCAGGGCTGCAAAGCCGCTCCGCCGAACTGGTCGAGGCCGCCCGGCTCGACGGCGCCGGGGCATGGCAGATCTTCCGGCACCTGACACTGCCGCACCTGCGGCGTTATCTGGAGCTGGGGGCGCTGCTCGGGTCGGTCTACGTCGTGCAGCACTTCGACGCGGTGTTCACGCTGACCGCCGGCAGCCTGGACACGGCGAACCTGCCGTACGCGGTCTACCAGGAGTTCTTCCGGGCGCAGGAGTACGGCGTGGCGTCGGCGGCCGGGGTGCTGGCCGTGCTGGGGTCGCTGCTGATCGCCGTCTTCGCGCTGCGCGTGGTGTCGTCGCTGTTCCGTGAGGAGGGCAGCCGGTCATGACGGTCGTGACGGCGCCCGCCGCCGCTGGCGGCGGGACGGTAACGGGGCCCGCGGCAAGGCTGCGGGCCAGAAGGCGGGCCGGCAACGCGGCCCTGGGCGTGCTGGCCTGGCTGGTCGGGCTGGTGTTCTTCCTCCCCGTGGCGTGGATGGCGCTGACGTCGTTCCACTCGGAGCCGGACGCCGCCACCAACCCGCCGTCGCTGACGGCGCCGCTGACGCTGGACGGCTACCGCGAGTTCTTCGGCGCCTCGACGGGGGCCAGTCCCTGGCCGCCGCTGCTGAACTCGCTGGGGGCGTCGGTCGGTTCGACACTGCTGGTGCTGCTGCTGGCGCTGCCCGCGGCGTACGCGCTGGCGCTGCGCCCGGTGCGCAAGTGGCGGGACGCGCTGTTCTTCTTCCTGTCGACGAAGATGCTGCCGGTGGTCGCCGGCCTGCTGCCGGTCTACCTGTTCGCGAAGAACACCGGGATGCTGGACAACGTCTGGCTGCTGGTGCTGCTGTACACCTCGATGAACCTGCCCATCGCGGTGTGGATGCTCCAGTCGTTCCTGGCGGAGGTGCCCTCGGCGGTCATCGAGGCGGCCCAGATCGACGGGGCGCGGCTCCCGGTGATCCTGGCCCGCGTCATCGCGCCGATCGTGATGCCGGGCATCGCGGCGACCTCCCTGATCTGCTTCATCTTCAGCTGGAACGAGCTGCTGTTCGCCAGCGTGCTCACGGGGATCGTGGCCGAGACGGCGCCGGTGTTCCTGACCAGCTTCATCACCAGCCAGGGCCTGTTCCTGGCGCAGGTGTCCGCCGCTTCACTCGCCATCTCCCTGCCGGTACTCGCGGCGGGGTTCGCCGCCCAGGACCGCCTGGTCCAGGGCCTGTCGCTAGGAGCAGTCAAGTGAAAGCAGCCGTCATCGAATCTCCGGGCACCATCACGCTGACGTCGCTGCCGGATCCCGCCCCCGGGCCGCGGGAGGTGGTGGTGCGGGTCGCCGCATGCGGCCTGTGCGGCACCGATCTGCACATTCTCCAGGGGGAGTTCGCCCCGTCGCTGCCGATCGTTCCGGGGCACGAGTTCGCCGGCGAGGTGGTGGCGACCGGCTCGGAGGTCACCGAGCTGTCGGCCGGTGACCGGGTGGCGGTGGACCCGTCGCTGTACTGCTACGAGTGCCGGTACTGCCGCTCGGGGCACAACAACCTGTGCGACCGGTGGGCGGCGATCGGGGTGTCGGTGGCCGGGGGCGCGGCCGAGTACGCGGTGGCGCCCGTCGCCAACTGCGTGCGGCTGCCTGACCACGTCGGCCTCCAGGACGCCGCGCTGATCGAGCCGCTGTCCTGCGCGGTGCGCGGGTACGACGTGATGCGGTCCGCGCTCGGCGCCCGGGTGCTGATCTACGGTTCCGGCACGATGGGGCTGATGATGCTGGAGCTGGCCAAGCGGACCGGCGCCAGCGGCGTGGATGTCGTGGACATCAACCCGGACCGGCTGGCCACCGCCCGGAAGCTGGGCTGTTCACGCGCGGCTGCCTCGGCCGACGAGCTGGACCGGCCGGAGGGCTGGGAGATCGTCATCGACGCCACGGGCAACGCCCAGGCCATCCAGGACGGCCTGGGCCGGGTCGCGAAGGCGGGCACGTTCCTCCAGTTCGGCGTGTCCGACTACGCGACGACGGCCGTGATCGAGCCGTACAAGATCTACAACCGGGAGATCACCATCACCGGTTCGATGGCGGTGCTGCACAGCTACGAGCGGGCGGCGGACCTGTTCGCCGCGGGCGTGCTGGACCCGGAGGTCTTCATCAGCGACCGGCTGCCGCTGGCCTCCTACGCCGAGGCGATCGACCGGTTCGCCGCCGGCCGCGGCCGCAAGATCCTCGTGCTGCCCTGACCGGCGGCTGACGCGGGCGGCCGGGGGCGTCCCGGCCGCCCGGCCGGAGGCGTGGGCCGCCTGCCGCGCGGCGGTGTGCTCACACCCCGGCGGCCTGGGCCCCGCCCCGGGAGAGGAAGTCGGCGAGCGGGAGGGTGGCGGCGCCGACGGTCACGGCGTCGGGGCCCAGCCGCCCCATCTCGATGCGCGCCCGCCCCGCCGGGTGGCGCAGCGCGTACCTGCGGGCGTACCGGCGCACGTCCGGCAGCAGCCGGGGCCCGAGGATCAGCCCGGCCCAGCCGCCGAGCAGGATGCGTTCCGGGTTGAAGAGATTGACGAGGTCGGCGATGCCCGCGCCCAGGTACTCGGCCGTTTCGGCGAGCACCGCGGCGGCGCCCTCGTCGCCGTCGCGGTCGGCGTCCAGCAGGGCGGCGACGGCGCGTTCCGGGCCGTCGCCGAGCGGGCGGCCGCCCGTCTCCGCCCACCGCCGCACCAGCGCGTCCGCGCCCACGTACGCCTCCAGGCAGCCGCGCGCGCCGCACCGGCAGGTGCGGCCGCCGACGGTCACGGTGGTGTGCCCCCACTCCCCCGCCGCGCCCGCCGGGCCGCCCAGCGTGGCGCCGCCCGTCACGACACAGGCACCCACGCCGGAGCCGAGCAGCGCCACGACGACGTCGCCCGCGCCGCGCCCGGCACCGAACCACATCTCGGCCTGCCCGAAGGTCCGGGCGCCGTTGCCGACGTAGCACGGCACGTCGGCGGGCCAGCCCGGGGTCCGCCGCAGCAGCGCCTCCAGCGGCACCGCGTGCCAGCCGACGGCCTGGCCGTGCACCACCGCGCCGGCGGGGGTCTGCTCGACGATGCCGGGCACGCCCACGCCGACCCCCAGCAGCCGCCCGGCCGCGCCGGGTACGTCGGCGAGCACCGCGCTGACCCCCTCGCCGATGCGTGCCGCGACGTACTCCGGGTCGTGCACCGGCCCGGCCAGCGGGTACTCGGCGCACGCCATTTCGTCCAGCGTCAGGCCGAACAGGCTTACCCGCACCCGGGTTTCGCCGACGTCGACGCCGATGAGCCGGCCGCCGTCGGGCGCAACGGCCAGCAGCGTGCGGGGCCTGCCGCCGTCGGACTCCACCGAACCGACCTCGCTGATAAAGCCGTCGGCCAGCAGACCGGCCGTCACATTGCTGACGGTTCCCGAACTCAGACCCGTCGCCGGGCCCAGCTCCTGCCGGCTGAGCGGTCCGTCGAAAAACAATCGCCGCAGCAGCAGCGCCCGGTTGCCTCGTCGCAGGTCGTGCACGGTCCGGCCGGTTACCGCTGTCATATGCCCCTCCGCCCCCGGTGGCTGGTTACCGTCCGGGCTCTTGACTCCCTTCACGCGAGCCACTTAGCTCACTTCTTAATTTAAGCCCCCCATGCCTTCAAGCCGTGCATCCAACCTGCCGCTGAGGAAGGGTCGATCATGCGCAGAACCCGAATGGCCACGGCTGCCGCCGCCCTGCTGGCCCTCGCCGCCACCGCGTGCGGTGGCGGTACCACCACGGGTGGCGGCGGTAGCAACGACAATCCCGGCACCCTCACGTACTGGGCCAGCAACCAGGGCATCAGCCTGGAACACGACGAGCGGGTGCTCCGCCCGCAGCTGGAGCGCTTCGAGGAACTGACCGGCATCGAGGTCGAACTCGAGGTCATCGACTGGGACCAGCTGCTCGACCGCATCCTCGCGGCCACCACCTCCGGCGAGGGCCCCGACGTGCTGAACATCGGCAACACCTGGTCGGCCTCGCTGCAGGCGACCGGCGCCCTCATGCCGTGGGGAGACGAGGAGTTCGAGGCCATCGGCGGCCGCGACCGGTTCGTGGAGTCGGCGCTCGAGGCCTGCGGCGCACCGGGCCAGGACCCGGCGGCCGTGCCGCTGTACTCCCTGGCCTACGCCCTGTACTACAACCGGGAGCTGTTCGACGAGGCGGGCATCGAGGAGCCGCCGGCCACGTGGGAGGAACTGATCGAGGTCGGCCAGCAGCTGACTGACGACGACACCTACGGCCTCGCGATCGAGGGCGCCAGCTACACCACCAACGCGCACCACGCCTTCACCTTCGGACAGCAGCACGGCGCTGACTTCTTCGACGAGGAAGGCAACCCGACGTTCGACACTCCCGAGGCCGCCCGCGCTATCGAGCAGTACATCGACCTGCTGGGCGAGGCGGACATCGCCGCGCCCGGCAACGCCGAGTACGCCCAGAACCAGTCCCTGTCCGACTTCTCCTCCGGCCGCGCCGCGATGCTGCTGTGGCAGGCGGCGGGCCGCGCGGTGCAGGAGCAGGGCATGGACCCCGACGCGTACGGCGTCGCGCCGGTGCCGTTCCAGGCCAACCCGCCCGAGGGCGGCCGGCACGTCAACTCCATGGTCGCCGGCATCAACATCGCGGTCTTCGGCAACACCGACAACCTCGACGGCGCCCTGGAGTTCGTGGAGTTCATGACGAGCGACGAGACGCAGCGCGCCCTGAACCAGGAGTTCGGCTCGCTGCCGCCGGTCCTGTCCGCCCAGGAGGACCCCGTGTTCGACACCGAGGAGCTGAACGTGCTGCGCGACACCCTCGCCAACAGCGCGGCCCCGCTGCCCCAGGTGCCGGAGGAGTCGCAGTTCGAGACGCTCGTCGGCACGGCCATGACCGAGCTGTTCGCCGAGGCGGCCCAGGGCAGGGACGTCACCGAAGAACGCGTCCTGGAAAAGCTGACCGAAGCCCAGCAGCAGATCCAGCAGTGATGACCACCACCACAACACCCGCGCCGGCTCCGGCGCTCGGCAAGAAACCCGGCCGCCGCCGCTGGCGGCGGCCGGGGCCCGGTTTCGCCCAGCGAGCCCTGCCCTACCTGCTGCTCCTGCCCGCCGTCGTGATGGAGCTGCTGGTCCACCTCGTGCCCATGGTCGTGGGCGTCGTGATGAGCTTCCGCGACCTCACCCAGTACACGATCGGGAACTGGGCCGAGGCCCCCTGGGCCGGGCTGACGAACTTCCGTGTCTCCGTCGACTTCAACGCCCCGATCGGTGAAGCGCTGCTGCACTCCTTCACCGTGACGTGCCTGTTCACCATCGCGGCGGTCACGCTGTCCTGGCTGCTCGGAGCCGCGGCCGCGGTGCTGATGCAGGACAAGTTCGCGGGCCGCGGCCTGCTGCGGGCGCTGTTCCTCACGCCGTACGCGCTGCCGGTCTACGCCGCCGTGATCACCTGGGCGTTCATCCTCCAGCGCGACAACGGCATGCTCAACCACGTCCTCCACGACCAGCTCGGCCTCACCAGTGAGCCGTCGTTCTGGCTGATCGGGGACAACAGCTTCATCTCGCTGGTGATCGTCTCCGTCTGGCGGAACTGGCCGTTCGCCTTCCTGATCCTGATGGCCGCGATGCAGAACATCCCCAGGGAGCTGTACGAGGCCGCGCAGATCGACGGGGCGAGCATCTGGCAGCAGATCCGCCGGGTGACGCTGCCGTCCGTCCGGTCCGTCAACCAGGTCCTGGTCCTGGTGCTGTTCCTGTGGACCTTCAACGACTTCAACGTGCCCTACCTGCTGTTCGGCCGGGCCGCACCCGAGTCCGCCGACATCATCTCGGTGCACATCTACCAGTCGTCGTTCGTCACCTGGAACTTCGGGCGCGGCTCCGCCATGTCCGTGCTCCTGCTGCTGTTCCTGCTCGTGGTGACGGCCGTCTACCTGATCGTCACCTCGCGCGGGCGGAAGGAACCCGATGTCTAAGCCGGTGATGTCCCCTGCGGCGTCCCGCCGGTCGCCCACGGCGCCGCCGCCGTCGTTCGTGTGGACCCGCCGCATCGTGCTCACGCTGCTGACGGTGTTCTCGGCCGCGCCCATCTACGTGATGCTCAGCAGCTCGCTGAAGCCGCTGGCGGACGTGAGCGGGCAGTTCAGCTGGATACCGAGCGAGCTGACGATCCAGCCCTACCTCGATATCTGGGAGACGATCCCGCTCGCGCGGTACTTCATGAACTCGCTGATCGTGGCGGGCTCGGCCACCGTGCTGTCGGTGGTGATCGCCATCTTCGCGGCCTACGCGGTCAGCCGGTACCGCTTCCCGGGGCGGCAGCTGTTCAGCGTGACGGTGCTGTCGACGCAGATGTTCCCCGGCATCCTGTTCCTGCTGCCGCTGTACCTCATCTTCGTCAACATCGGCAACACGACAGGCGTCGCGCTGTACGGCTCACGCGCCGGGCTGATCCTGACCTACCTGACGTTCTCGCTGCCGTTCTCGGTGTGGATGCTGGTCGGCTACTTCGACTCCATCCCCCGGGGCCTGGACGAGGCCGCTCGGGTAGACGGGTGCGGGCCGCTCGGGGCGCTGTTCCGCATCGTGGTGCCGGCCGCGGTGCCCGGCATCGTCGCGGTCGCCGTCTACGCGTTCATGACGGCCTGGGGCGAGGTCCTGTTCGCCTCGGTGATGACGAACAACAACACCCGCACTCTGTCGATCGGGCTCCAGAGCTACTCGACGCAGAACGAGGTGTACTGGAACCAGGTGATGGCCGCCTCGCTGGTGGTGAGCGTGCCGGTCGTGGCCGGGTTCCTGCTGCTCCAGCGCTACCTCGTCGCCGGCCTGACGGCCGGGGCCGTCAAGTAGCCGGCGCTCACGCCGTGCCCGCCGCGCAGGCCGCCGCGATCCGGCGGAGGATCTCCCCTGCGACGGCGGGCACGTCGGCGTCGACGACGCGCGCACCGGAGCCGAAGACGGCGCGCACGGCGGTCACATCGCTGGCGACGTTGTGTTCGGGGCCGGCGTGAGGCGCGACGTTCCCGGCCGTCAGGCACACGGTGCGCACCGCCGTGGCCCAGGCGGGGGCGCGGCGCAGGGCGAACGCGAGGTTGGTGAGCGGCCCGATCCCCGCCACCGCCACCTCACCTGGCCGGGCGACGCGCGCGGCCTGCCCCTTGGCAGCGCCATTAATTCATATTTAAATGGCTGGCGACGAACCACCCGGGCGGCGCCGCGGTGCCGCCCCGCTCCGGCCGCCGCCGTCCCTGGGAGGATCCGTGCGCTCATCACCGCCCCGCGAGGGCCGGTTCGCCGGCCGCTGCGTCATCGTCACCGGAGCCGCGTCGGGCATCGGCGAGGCCACCGCCCGCCGACTGGCCGCCGAGGGCGCCGCGGTGCTCCTTGGCGACGTGAACGACGAGGCCGGCGAGGCGGTCGCCGCACGGCTGCGCGAGGAGGGCGGCCAGGCCGTCTACCAGCACTGCGACGTCGCCGACGAGGAGCAGTGGCAGCGGGCCGTCCGGGTCGCGGGCGAGCGGTTCGGCCCGGTCTGGGGCCTGGTGAGCAACGCCGTCAGCGTCACCATCGCCCCGGCCGACCGCACCAGCCGGGCGGAGTGGGACAGCCAGCTGGCGGTCGGCCTGACCGGCTCGTTCCTCGGCTTCCGCGCCTGCCTGCCGGGGCTGCGCGAGACCGGCGGCAGCGCCGTGCTGGTCTCGTCCGTGCACGCCAACTTCGGTCTGCCGGGGCGCCCCGCCTACGCCTCCCTCAAGGCCGGCCTGACCGGCCTGACCCGGCAGCTCGCCGTGGAGTACGGCCCCCAGGTGCGGGTCAACGCCGTGCTGCCCGGCCCGGTGCTCACGCCCGTCTGGGACGGCATCAGCGAGGAGGACCGGCGCGCCACCGCCGGGCAGACGGCCGCGCGGCGGCTCGGCCGCCCTGAGGAGGTCGCCTCCGCCATCGCCTTCCTCCTCCACGAGGACGCCTCCTACGTCACCGGCGCCTCGCTCGTCGTCGACGGCGGCTGGAGCGTGCTGAAGACGAGTTCCTGAAAGCACAGCCCCGCCGCACGACCGCACCCACCCGCCGGCGCCGCGCCGCACGGAGGCAGGAGCACCGCCCGTGAAGATCACCCGCATCGAGACGTTCGCCGTACCCCCGCGCTGGCTGCTGTGCCGGGTGGAGACCGACGAGGGCATCACCGGCTGGGGCGAGCCGGTCGTGGAGGGCCGCGCCGCGACGGTGCGCACGGCCGTGCACGAGCTGTCCGAACTGCTGCTGGGCAAGGACCCGCTGCGGATCGAAGACCACTGGCAGGTGATGACCAAGGGCTCGTTCTACCGCGGCGGGCCGGTGCTCTCCAGCGCGGTCGCCGGGCTCGACCAGGCGCTGTGGGACATCGCGGGACGGACGCTGGGCGTCCCCGTGCACGTGCTGCTCGGCGGCCCGGTCCGGGACCGGGTGCGCGCCTACAGCTGGGTCGGCGGCGACGAGCCGGGCGAGGTCGCGGACGCGGTCGCGGCCCAGGTCGAGGCGGGCTTCACGGCCGTGAAGATGAACGCCAGCGGCCGGATGAACCGGCTCGCCACCGTCTCGGACATCCGCCAGGTGGTGGCGCGCGCCGAGGCCGCCCGGGAGGTCCTCGGGCCGGACCGCGACCTCGCCGTCGACTTCCACGGCCGCTTCACCGTCGCCAACGCCCGCACGGTGCTGCCGCACCTGGCGCCGGTCAACCCGCTGTTCGCGGAGGAGCCGCTGCTGCCGGAGTACACGCACCGGCTCGGCGAGCTGGTCGCGGCCTCGCCCGTGCCGGTGGCGACCGGCGAGCGGCTGTACGGGCGCACGGACGTGCTGCCCGCGCTCCAGGCGGGGATCGCCGTGATCCAGCCCGACCTCTCACACGCCGGGGGGATCTCGGAGGTGCGGCGCATCGCCTCGCTGGCCGAGACCTTCGACGTGCTGCTGGCGCCGCACTGCCCGCTCGGCCCGGTCTCCCTGGCGGCGAGCCTTCAGGTGGCGTTCGCGACGCCGAACTTCCTGATCCAGGAGCAGAGCATCGGCATCCACTACCACACCGGGGCCGAGCTGCTGGACTACGTGTCCAACCCCGAGGTCTTCCGGTTCCACGAAGGCCACTTCCTTCGCCCGGCCGGCCCCGGTCTGGGCATCGAGGTCGACGAGCGGGCTGTGCGGGCCGCCGACGGCTCCGCACCGGACTGGCGCGGGCCGGTGTGGCGCCACCCGGACGGCTCGTTCGCCGAGTGGTGAGCCAGCGCCGTGGTGAGCCAGCACCAAGGGCAGGCCCGGAAACCAGCAGCCCCAGTACCACAAGCGACGTAAGTGGCGAGGAGCGTACACCCATGACCAGCGAGAACGGCGGCGCGGATACCGCCGCGTTCGTCACCCGGCTGCGCCGTGAGCGGCTGGCAGCCATCGTCCGGGGCGGTGACCGGCACGCCGCGCTGCGCACCGTGCTGGCGCTGGCCGAGGAGGGCGTCGGCCTCATCGAGGTCTCGCTCACCTCAGCCGACGCCACCGGCGTCATCGCCGAGGCCGCGCGGGAGACCGCCGGGGCCGCCTGGATCGGCGCGGGCACCGTCGTCACCCGCGACGACGCCGCGCGGGCCCGCGACGCCGGCGCCTCGTGGATCGTCACCCCCGCGCTGGGCGAGGGCGTGACGGCCGCCGCCGAAGCGGGGCTGCCGCTGCTCGCCGGGGCGCTGACGCCCACGGAGTGCGTGGCCGCCATGGCGGCAGGCGCGACGGCGGTGAAGCTGTTCCCGGCCTCGGCGGTGGGGCCCGGCTACCTGCCGGCGCTGCGCGGCCCGTTCCCCGGCCTGCCGGTGGTGCCGGTCGGCGGGGTGGACGCGGAGGCGGCGCGGGCCTACCTGGCGGCCGGGGCCGTCGCCGTGGGCGTGGGCTCGCCGCTGGTCGGCGACGCCGCCGACGGCGGGGATCTCGCCGCGCTGCGGGCCCGTGCCCGCACGTTCCGGGCCGTCTGCGGCGGGCACGGCAAGGAGGCGGACGCATGAGCGGCGAGGCGGTGGCGGCTGCCTCCGGCGGGAGGGGGCCACGCTGGGACGTGCTGACGTTCGGTGAGGCCATGCTGTCCGTGCGCACCGGTGGCCCGCTGGCGGTGGGTGCCGACGCCCGGGTGGCGGTGGCCGGGGCGGAGGCCAACGCCGCCATCGGCCTGGCCCGGCTCGGCCACGCGGCGGCGTGGGCGGGACGTGTCGGCGCCGACGAGCCGGGGCGGCTGGTGCTGCGGGCGCTGCGCGGCGAGGGCGTGGACGTCACGTACGCCACCACGGACGACGAGGCGCCGACCGGCGCGATGCTGCGGGAGACACGCCTGGGCGATGTGTGCCGCGTGCACTACTGGCGGGCCGGCTCGGCGGCCTCCCGGCAGCGGCCCGGCCACCTGTCGGGGGCGCTCGCGGCGGGCGCCCGGATGCTGCACCTGACCGGCATCACGGCCGCGCTGGGCGCGGGTCCGCGCGAGGCGGTCGGCGCGGCGGCGCGCCACGCCCGCGGGCACGGCTGGCAGGTGGTGCTGGACGTCAACCACCGCGCCCGGCTGTGGTCGGCCGAGGAGGCCACCGCGGCGCTGCGGCCGCTGCTGCGGTGGGTGGATGTGCTGATCGCTTCCGATGACGAACTGCCGCTCGTCGCCGGCTCCCCGGCCGCCGCGCTGCGGGAGGGCGTGCGCGAGGTCGTGATCAAGCGGGCCGGGGAGGGGGCCGAGCTGCACACCGGCGCCGCCGCACCGCTGCGGGTGCCGGCCCGCCGGGTGCCGGTGCGCGACACCGTCGGCGCGGGCGACGCGTTCTGCGCGGGCTACCTCTCCGGGCTGCTGGACGGCCTGGCGCCGGCCGCGCGGCTGGACCGGGCGGTGGCCTGCGGCGGCTTCGCCGTCGCCACCGAGGGCGACTGGGAGGGGCTCCCCCACCGCGACGAACTGCCGCTGCTGGACGCCGCCCCCGGCTCGGCGGTGCGCTGAGGCGTGCCCCGGCGCGGCTCTCAGGCCCGCAGCAGGGCGTTGCACTCCCGCTGGAGGGTGACGTCCTGCCACATCGGGTGGTGCGGGGCGGCGTTGGAGCACACCACGGTGCCGAGCGCGCCGACGCGGGCGGCCTCGGCGACGGCGCGGCGGCAGATCGCGGCGCCGACCGGTCCCTCCTCGAACGTGCCGTGCAGCGGGGTGTAGCCGACCCAGCCCTCGCCGAAGACGAGCGGCACGCCGGTGTCCGCGGCCCAGTCGGCCGCCGCCTCGATCCAGGTGACCAGGCGCTGCTCCATCGCCAGGCGGTGGGTGGCGTAGCGGTCGTACAGCCAGGCGTCCCACTTGCCCGGGTCGCACCAGTCGTGGGTGTACATCTCGCGCTGGCTGACGACCGTGGCGTCCAGCTTCCAGCGCGCGGACTCGGGCAGCGCCCACTGGGCGAGGCCGGGGGCGCCGTCGCGGAGCAGGGCGCGGCGCACGGCGTCCTGCGGGAACGGGCGGCTGGCGTCGCGCAGTGCGAAGGTCTGGATGAGCTCGCCGAGGACGCCGTAGACGTACGGGTGGAAGACGGCCACGTCCACCTCGCGCGGCACGCCGCGCAGCGAACCAACCGGCACCTCGGCGTAGTTGACGGTCACCGGCCTGCCCGGCTGGCGCTCGCGGAAACGGGCGAGGCCGCGTTCGAGGCGCGGGCGCAGCTCCGTCACCGGGTCGCGGCCGGGGAGGCCGTCGGTCAGGTGCCCGGCCTGGACCTCGTTGTGCAGCTCCGTGAAGGCGACGCGGTCGTCCAGGCCGCCGTGGGCGGCGAGGAAGTCCAGCATGTCGGCGAACGCGTCGGCCAGCGCCTCGGGGCGGCGCTCGGGGTCGATGGCCATCACCGCGTCGTACCAGGCCCGGTCGGCGGCGAACGACGGGCTCTGCTGGTACTCCCAGCTGGAGAGGATGACGTAGAAGTCGTGGCGGCGGGCGGCCTCGAAGAGCGCGAGCAGGTGCGCGCGGCCGTCGATCTCGGTGGCGGCGCGGACGTCGTACCAGCGCACGCGCTGCCCGTAGCCGCCGCCGAGCGGTTCCAGGCGCAGCCGTGAGGTGTCGATACCGGTGCCGAAGAGCAGCAGCGGCATGGCGCACACGCGGATGGTGTTGTAGCCGCGGTCGGCGGCCTCCGCGAAGGCGCGGTCGAGGTCGGCGAACGGCTCCCCTGGCCCGGTGCGGGTGTACCAGGTGAAGTCCCAGAGGGTGATGGTGAGGGCACGCGGCAGGTGGCCCGGCAGCGGAGTGGGCACAAAGGGTCCTTTCCAGGGCGCGGTGCCCGGTGAGGCGGCTCGTGCGGGGGTCGGGTTCATCGTCGGCGGCACGCCCGGGCCTGTCAAGAAGTATTAATAAATAATGCTCACGGTAGGATGGGGGCGCGCGGACGGCGAGGAGAGGAGGGACGTCGATGGCGTCCTATTCGCAGCGGGGCGTGCACGGCCAGGTCGTGCACCGGCTCGGGGCCCGGATCGTCCGCGGTGAGTACGCGGAGGGCGACACCCTCGACGTGAAGGCGCTGGGCCAGGAACTGGACGTCAGCCTCACGGTCCTGCGGGAGTCACTGAAGGTGCTGGCCGGCAAGGGGCTCGTCGACGCCCGGCAGAAGCGCGGCACGTTCGTGCGCGCCCGGTCGGCGTGGAACCTGCTGGACCCGGATGTCATCCACTGGCGCGCCGAGGGCGGCGACTCGCACCAGCTGATGCGGGACCTGGCCGACGTCCGCACCATCGTGGAGCCCGCCGCCGCCTACCGCGCCGCACTGCGGCGCACCGAGGACGACCTGGCGGCGCTCGACGCGGCGCTGTCCGCCATGGCCGGCAGCCGGGGGGACTCGGCCGCCGCTGCCGAGGCCGACGCCGCCTTCCACCGCGCGCTGCTGGCCGCCACCGGCAATGAGCTGCTCGAGCGGCTGGAGCTGCTGCTGGAGCCCGGGCTGCGGGAGCGTGACCGGCTGGTCCACACGCACCTGGCGGCGGCCGACCCGGTGCCCAGCCACCGCGCCGTGCTCACCGCTGTCCGGGAGCGGGACGCGCCGCGCGCCCAGCTGGCGATGCTGGAGCTGCTCGCCAAGGCGTCCGACGACTTCGGCCTGATCGAGCCGCACCTGAAGGGTGCGCCGGAGGTGCCGGCGGCACGGTCCTGACGGCGGCCCGGATGACCGGTCGCCCCAGGCGCCGGCGAAGCGGGCACACCAAGGGCCCCGGTGCGGCGGGACGTCCGCGCCGGGGCCCGGCTGCCTCGGCGCCGTCAGACGTTGACGCCGAAGTCCGCGGCGATGCCGGCCAGACCGGAGGCGTAACCCTGCCCCACGGCACGGAACTTCCACTCGGCGCCGTGGCGGTAGATCTCGCCGAAGACCATGGCGGTCTCGGTGGCGGCGTCCTCGCTCAGGTCATAGCGGGCGATCTCAGCGCCGCCGGCCTGGTTGATGACGCGGATGTAGGCGTTGCGCACCTGCCCGAAGTTCTGCTGGCGGGCCTCGGCGTCGTAGACCGAGACGGCGAACACGACCTTGTCCACGTCGGCCGGCAGCGCGGCGAGGTTGACGTTGATCTGCTCGTCGTCACCCTCACCCTCGCCGGTGCGGTTGTCGCCGGTGTGCACGATGCTCTGGTCCGGCGACTGCTTGTTGTTGAAGAAGACGAAGTGCGCGTCGGAGTAGACACGGCCTGCGGCGTTGACAGCGATGGCGCTGGCGTCAAGGTCGAAGTCGGTCCCGGTGGTGACCCGGACGTCCCAGCCCAGGCCCACCGTCACGGCGGTCAGGCCGGGAGCCTCCTTGGTCAGCGAGACGTTCCCACCCTTGGTCAGCGAAACAGCCATGCTTTTCCTTCCCCTTGGTCCGGCTCGCCAGTTTCCCCCGGGGCCGGTCGGACAGTAAGAGGAATCTACGTCACTCCCCTGCTGCTTGCCCGCCCCGGGCGCCCTCCCGCAGCCCTCCCGCAGCATCGCCGCCTTTTCTGCCGTCCCGTCACGGGTCAGCTCCGGCCCGGGAAACGACGCCTGGCGCTGACGCGCGGACAGCACGGCGACGGCACGGGCGGCGGCAGCGACCAGCCGCCCCCCTTCGCTCCTCGCCTCCGGCCAGGCGTCCGGCCGGCTCAGCTCACCGCCCTGGCGATGAGCGCGCTGATGCGTTCCTCGTCGGCCTCGGTCAGCTCCTTGACGGCGAAGGCGGTCGGGAACACGGTACCGTCGTCGAGCGCGGCCTCGTCGCTGAAGCCCAGTGTGGCGTACCGCGTCTTGAACTTCCCCGCGGGCTGGAGGTGGCAGACGACCTTGCCGTTACGGGCATAGGCGGGCATCCCGTACCAGAGCTTCGCCTTCAGCTCGGGGGCGGCGGCCTTGACCAGGGCGTGGATCCGCTCGGCGATCACGCGGTCCGCCTCCGGCATCCCGGCGATCTTCGCCAGCACGTCCCGCTCCGCCGCGGCCTCCTTCTCGGCCCGCGAACCGCGCCGGGACGCCGCCTTCTTCTGCTCCTTCGCGTGCTCCTTCATCGCCGCCCGCTCCTCGGCGGTGAAACCCTCGTGCGTGTCCGTGGTCGAGCGCGCCATGGTGGCCGTCCTCTCAAGTGCCTGGCGGAAGAGCTGCCTGCCGGGACCGCCGGCGCGCCGGCCCGGGCCGGTGCCGCGCGGTCGCCGTGGTCCTCACGCTACGCCGGGCGCGGCCGCCCGGCTTCTTGATTCCTGACCGTCCCGCGGCGCCGGGCGCGGGCGGCGCGGCGGAAACGCGGTTGACACCCGCGCGGGGCCGGCGGTCGGATGGCGCTATGAGCCCTGGCAGCCCTCCGCCCGACGACGGCCTGGTCCGGCGGCTGGTCGCGGGCCAGTTCCCGCAGTGGGCCGGCCTGGCCCTCGAGCGGGTCTCCCCCGGCGGCACGGTGCATGCCCTGTACCGGCTGGGCGATGACATGGCCGTGCGGCTGCCGCTGGGGCCGGGCGGGGCCCGCGACATCGCAAGGGAACGCCAGTGGCTGCCGCGGCTGGCGCCCCTGCTGCCCGTGCCTGTCCCGGAGATCCTCGGCAGCGGGCGGCCCGCCGAGGGGTACCCGTGGCCGTGGTCGGTGTACCGGTGGCGCGACGGGGCGCACCCGCAGCCCGGGGCGCTGCGGGATCCGGCCGGGCTGGCCGGGGACCTGGCCGGGTTCGTGTCGGCGATGCGGCGCGTCGCGCTGCCCGGGGCACCGCCGGCCTACCGCGGCGGGCCGGTTGCCTCGCTCGATGCGGCGACCCGGGCCGCCCTGGCGGAGCTGCGCGGCGTGCCGCAGGAGGACGTCGACTGCGACGCCGCCGCCGCGGTGTGGGAGGAGACCCTCGCCGCACCGGAGTGGGACGGCCCGCCGGTGTGGCTGCACGGCGATCTGCTGCCGGGCAACCTGCTGACGGCGGGCGGCCGCCTGGCCGCCGTCATCGACTTCGGCTGCATGGGCGCCGGCGATCCGGCCTGCGACCTGTTCCCGGCGTGGCACCTCCTGCCGCCCGGGGCCAGGGACCTCTTCCGCGAGGCCCTGGGCGTGGACGACGCGACGTGGCGCAGGGGCCGGGGGCGGGCGCTGTCGCAGGCGCTGATCGCCCTGCCGTACTACCGGATGAGGAACCCGGCGATGGCACGCGCCGCCCGGCACGTGATCCGCACGGTGCTCGCCGACGCCGGGTGAGGGACGGCGGAAGCGTCAGCGGCAGGGCTCACGGCGCAGCAGCAGGCGGCCCCGGCGGAACCGTTCGCCCGCGGCCGGCGGGCGGAGTACCCGGCCGGTCTCGGTGAAGCCGGCCTCCCGGGCCAGCCGCGCGAGCTCGTCGACGGGCCACCGGTAGGCCGTCGCCACCTTGTGGTCAAAGGCGGTGACCGGCTCGCCCTCCGACGCGAAGAACGCCAGCAGCAGGTGGCCGCCGGGGGCGAGCACCCGCCCGAACTCGGCGAAGCAGGACGGGAGTCCGGCGGGCGGTGCGTGGATGACGGAGTACCAGCAGACGATGCCGCCCAGCTCGCCGTCGGCCAGGCCGAGGGCGTCCATGGAACCCGTCTCGAACCGCAGCCCGGGGTACCGCTCGCGGGCGAGGGAGATCTTCGCCGGGGACAGGTCGACACCGAAGACGTCCAGCCCCAGGTCGCGCAGGTGCGCCGTCACGGGCCCGGGGCCGCAGCCCAGGTCGGCGACGAGCCGGGGCTCGGCGCCGCGCATCAGCTCGGCGAACGCCGCGAGCACGGCGCGGTCCAGCGCAATGGTTTCAAGGTCGTCCCGGGCGAGCGCGGCGTAGGGGACGGCGACGGCGTCGTACGCGGCCGACGTGGCGCGCAGGTGCGGGGAGAGCCCGGAGAGCGGGCGGGGTCGTTGCGTCACCGCCCCGGCCCTAGACCGGTCCGCCGCGCTGGCCGGCGCCGGGCCCGGCGGGACCGGCGCCGGCTTCCTCGTCACTCGTTCGGGAAAATGGCACGCTCTTTACCAGCCGTACCCGTAGGGTTACCGCGGACGAGATCCGGTGGGGAGCACGCCATGACAGACCAGCGGGCCCCGCTGGGCCCCACGGTCCCGGCCGACGGTGCAGGCGCTCCGTGGCTGCCGCCCGCCGGAAGCGCGGCCTGCCTGGTGGCATGCGGCCGGTGGTTCGATGCCGTGTGCCTGCGGTCCTTCGACGCCGTGTGCGCGCTGAGCCGGCTGCGCGAGCGGTCCGGCGCGCTGCTGGAGAACCAGGACGTGTGGCGCATGGCGTGGCTGGTGGAGCCGCGCGCGGCGGACGGCTGGGAGCTGAGGGGCGTGCGGATCCTCGGCCGCGGCGCGTCGCTGACGGTGCCGCCGGCGGACGCCACCGGCTCCGGCGCGCGGCTGCGGTGGCTGCTGCCGCCGGGCGAGCACGGGGCGCTGACCGATCCGGCGGAGTTACGACGGGCCCTGGCAGCGACGCTGGGGCGGCGGCGCCGGTGGCGCTAGCCCGCCCGATGGCAGCACCGGACATACCTGCCTATCGTGAGAAAAGCCGCAGGTCCGGCACGCCGGGCCGTTCTCTGCCCCTGCTCTCAAGGCCCCGGGAGGCTGACATGGACGACAGGTTCACCGGCAAGACAGTCCTCATCACGGGCGGCGGCTCCGGCCTGGGCCGGGCAGCGGCCGTGCAGGTGGCGTCCGAAGGGGCACGGCTGGCCCTGGTCGACGTCAGCGAGGAAGGGCTTCAGGGCACGTCCGCCGAGGTGGAGCGGGCCGCCCCCGGGACCGAGATCCTGCACCTCACCGCCGACGTCTCCCGGGAGGAGGACGTGCGGCGGTACGTCTCCCAGACCACCGAGCGGTTCGGCCGTGTGGACGGGTTCTTCAACAACGCGGGCATCGAAGGCAAGCAGGACCTCACCGAGGACTTCAGCACCGGCGAGTTCGACCGCGTCATCGCCATCAACCTGCGGGGCGTCTTCCTCGGCCTGAAGTACGTGCTGCCGGTGATGCGCGCCCAGGGGCACGGCAGCATCGTCAACAGCGCGTCCGTCGGCGGCATCCGAGGCGTGGGCAACCAGTCGGGCTACGCGGCCGCCAAGCACGGCGTCGTCGGGCTGACGCGCAACTCCGGCGTTGAATACGGCCAGTACGGCATCTCCGTCAAGGCGATCGCACCCGGCGCCATCCTCACGCCGATGGTGGTCAACTCCTTCAAGCAGATCGACCCGGAGAACTGGGAGGAAGTCGGCAAGGAGTTCGTCAGCGGCAACCCGTCGCGGCGGCTCGGCCGGCCGGAAGAGATCGCCTGGCTCGTGGCCTTCCTGCTGTCCGACCAGGCATCGTTCATCAACGCCACCGTAGTGAGCATCGACGGCGGTCAGTCCGAGAAGTACTGACCGGCGTGCCGCCTTCGCCGCCGCGCCCGGGCCGGGGTTTCCGGCCCGGGCGCGTACGGTTTTTTCCCTGACGGCACCTCAGCCGACCGCGGCAGCAGCGGTTTTCGCCGTCCGCACGGGTGCCGTCCGGCCGCGCCGCGGGTAGGATCCGGCCGCACCCCCGGAAACCGCCGACGACCCCTGCCCGGCCGCGCGGGACGGACGACCCCGCGATCCGGCCGTCTGCCCCCGGCGCCGCCGCGCCCGCCACCGGAACGAGGTTGCCCGCCGCCATGCCCTGGTATGAGGACGACAGCTTCTGGACCGACTTCGCCGAGGTCATGTTCTCCGGCGCGCGGCGCGAGCAGGCCGCGGCCACCGTCGCCACATCGCCGCTGCTGGACTTCCCCGAGGGCACGCGCGTGCTGGACCAGTGCTGCGGCCCCGGCGTATTCACGGTGCCCCTGGCGCGCCGCGGCTGCCAGGTGACCGGGCTCGACCTCAGCGTCCCGATGCTCGACCGCGCCCGCGCCGCCTGCCAGCAGGCGGGCGTCACGGTCCGGTTCATACGCGGGGACATGCTCACCTACCGGGAGCCCGCCGCCTACGACGTCATCGTCAACCTGTACACGTCGTTCGGCTACTTCGACGACCCCGCGGACAACCTGCGGGTGCTGCGCAACGCCCGCGACTCGCTCGTGCCCGGCGGCCGGCTGCTGCTGGACCTGATGGGCAAGGAGGTCCTGGCGGGCTGGATCGGCCGCCCCCAGCTCGTCGAACTCGCCGACGGCTACGTCATCCAGCGCGACACCATCCTCGACGACTGGACGCGGCTGCGCACCGACTGGACGCTGGTGCGCGGCGGCACCGCGCGGGAGGCGTCGCTCACCTCTTTCGTCTACAGCGCCGCCGAACTGCGCGGCCTGCTGGCCGAGGCCGGCTTCGGCTCCGTCACCTGCTACGGCGACTTCGACGGCTCCCCGTACGACCAGCGGGCGCGGCGCCTGATCGCGTGCGCCACCCGGACCGGGGCAGGTGAGGACCGGTGACCATCGCGGCGCTGGAGGCTCTCACGTTCGGCCTGGGCCGGATGGCCGAGGCCGCGCGGGCGGCCGGGCACCGGCTGTGCCTGCTGACCGGCGACCGGAGCGTGTACCGCCACGAGCTGGCGCACCTGCCGCCGGGCGCGCGCGACGCCCTCGACATCGTGGACGTCGACACCGGCGACCGGGACGCCTGTGCCGCCGCGCTGGCGAAGCTGGCGCCGAGCGGACTGATCAACTCCACCGACACCTGGAGCGTCCCAGGCGCTGACCTCGCCGCCGAGTTCGGCCTCCCCGGCCCGGACCCGGCGTCGGTGCGGCTGCTGCGCGACAAGCTGCGGGTGCGGGAGCTGCTGCGTGAACGCGGGCTCACCCGGGTCAGGGCGCTCGCCGTGACGCCCGGCCCCGGGGCGGCCGCGGCGGTGCGCGACCAGATCGGCCTGCCCGCCGTGCTGAAGGACTCGGCCGGCACGTCCTCCCGCAGCGTGTGGCTGGTGCGGGACGAGCGGGAGCTGGCCGGGGCGCTGGCCCAGGCCGCCGACGCCCCGCTGCACGGGCGGCTGTTCGCCGAGACCTACGTGCCGGGGCCGCTGTACAGCGCGGAGACGCTCAGCTGGCGGGGCCGCACCCGGCTGCTGGGCGTGCTCAGCCGCCAGCTGTCGCCCGCGCCGCACGTGCGGGAGGAAGCCGCCGCGTTCCCCGTCGCCCTGCCGGAGGCGGAGCGGCGGCGGACCGAGGAGTGGGCCGGCCGGGTACTGGCGGCGGCCGGGCACCTGGACGGGTTCGCGCACGTGGAGTTCGTGCTGACCGCCGACGGGCCGGAACTCGTGGAGATCAACCGCCGCATCGGCGGCGCCCTGGTCGGCGAGGCGCTGTGCCGCTCGCTGGGGGTCAACGTCTACGAGGCGCTGGTCGACACCGCGCTCGGCCGCCGCCCTGCTCTCCTCGACGGCCCCGGCCACACCGGGCCCGCCACCGGCTTCGTCCTGATCTATCCCGGCCAGGCCGGCACGCTGCGCGGCTGGTCCGGCCTGGCGGAGCTGGCGCGCTTCCCCGGCACGCCCGAGTGGTACCCCACGCGCGCGCCCGGTGACGAGGTGGTGCACCTGGCCGACCAGCGCGGCTGCACCGGCATCGTGCTGGCCGAGGGGGCCACGGCCGAACTGGCGCTGCACCGCGCCCTCAGCGCCGCGGGCAGCGTGCGGCCGGTCATAGCGCCGCAGGCGTCCGGGGCGGCCACATGACCGGTGCTGCTTCCTGACCGGATCACGACCGGCGCGACCGGCGGACCGGGGCGGCCGAGGGCTGGATCGCTCGCGAGCACGCGCAGGCGGCGCGGATCGCGGGAGCAAGAGAGCGACGGGACACCACCGGGAGCAGACGCGGTGCTGAGAAGCACGACGCGGCTGTCGGCAGACAGCCTGACCGCCCATCTGGCGCAACGGGCGGCAGCACTCGCGGCACGAGCCGTCACCCTCCCCGATGAGCGTCCCGCCGGGCAGCCGGCGAGGCACGCTCTGTCCTGCCGAAGCCGCCGTTGCGTCGCCTGTCGCGTCGCATTGCAGTGGCCGGAACCAGAGAATCCGCCTCCTTGTACTGCGACGCGCACCAAATGAGGGTGGGTTCCCCGCTCAGCAGCTGCCTTCGGGCCACGGGGGACGAAGGTGTTCCTCGCTCCAAGCCAGCAGGAGCATGGCGCCCCTCAGCGGCCCTGTGCCTGGCGGGCGGCGGCCACCTGGCGCAGCACCTCGGGCAGTACCTGGCTGCCCGAGGGCGGCAGCGGCGGCTCGTACGTCCAGGCGTGGCCGACCCACGGGTCGGCCAGGTGGTCCTGGGGTACCGGCGTCAGCCGCAGCAGCGCGCGCCACAGCGGGTCGAGGACGGGGCCGTAGGCGCGGGCGTCCTCCCGGTCGGCGATCATCATCAGGTGCACGCCGACGGAGGGGCCCTCGTCGGCGAGGTAGCGCAGCTGGTTGACGCCCCGGTCGTCGAAGCCGTGCGGGAAGTCGTGGACGATGAGCAGCTGTTCCGCCAGGTCGAAGCCGGGCGGCAGGGCGTCGGTGGCGCGGCTGCGCACGGCCATCTGCACCAGGTCGACGCGCTGGGTGAGCCGCTCCAGCACGCGGGCGGTGCCCGCGGCACCGGCGGCGGGCGGCTCCTGGAGCGCACCGGTGTCCAGCAGCGACGCCAGGGCGTCGGCGGCGGATCCGGCCGGGTCGATGACGTGGAGGGTGAGGCCGTCGGCCGGGTGGGCGGCCAGCAGCCGGGCGGCGACGGCGGTGGCCGTCGCCGCGGCGAGGCGGCGCGGTTCGTCCGTGCCGGCCAGGGCCTGGGCCGGGCCGCTGCGGGGGCGGCCGCTGTCGATCCACAGGCCGCGTTGCAGCGGCAGCCGCACCAGCATGGGGATGCGCAGGCGGGGACTGTCGGGCAGGCTCAGGTCCCCCAGACGCACCGCCATGGCCGCCCGTTCCGGGACCTCGTAGCGCTGCCAGACGGGGTTGTCCCAGCGGGCGTAGGCGGGCGGCAGGGCGGGCTCGACGACGTCGGACTCGGCGGCGAGCTGCGCCACGTCGCGCTCGAAGACGGCGCGGGCCTGGTCGACGAGCTGGGTGTGCTGGGCGCGGGCGGCGGTACGGGCGGCCTCGGCGGCGGGGCCGACGCGGGCGGAGGGGTCGGCGAGCACCCGGTCCAGCTCCCGTTCCAGGCGGGAGTCGGCGAAGTCGACCGCGCGGCGGTGGTGCGGGCCAGGTCCTCGAACATGCCCCAGACCTGGTTGTAGAGCCGCTCGTCCATGTCCCGGCCGCTGGCGTCGCCGGCGACCGGGCGCGGGGACTGGTCACCGCCGGTCCCGTTCTGCCCGGCCGGCACCGGCTGGTCGGCGGGCGCGGCGGGCGCGGCGGTACGACGGGGGTGGCGGTAGTCGATCCGGCCGCCCGTGGTGCCGGCCTCGCCGCGCGGGGCGGCCGGCGTCGCCGGGGGCCTGGTGCTTTCCGGGGAGGCGGGCGGCGGCGCGACGGAGCGTGCCATGCCGGCGGCGACCGCCTCGTTGATGGTGCCGGCCAGCTCCTGCGCCTGGGGCAGCCCCTGGTCCGCCAGCATGGCGGCGAGGCCCTCGGCGAAACCCTGGCCGACGGCGCGCACCTTCCAGGCGCCGTTCCTGAGGTAGAGCTCCAGGGCGACGACGGCGGATTCGGCCCCGAGTCCGGTGATGGTGTAGCGGGCGGCCTCGGTGCCGTCCAGGGCGGTCACGGCGAGCGAGGGCGCGGGCAGGTCGCCGAAGCGCCGCGGCCCGCCGGGCACCGTGGGCAGCGCGAGCATCACGTTGACGCGGTGCACGTCCTCCGGCAGGGCGCCGAGGTCCACGGCCAGCCGGTGGTGCGCGGCGGCCTGCCGGGAGACCTCGAGACCGGGCAGGCGCGGCGAGGCCGGGTGGGCTATCCACGCGGCGTCCCGCATCCGTCTGGCCTCGTCGTTGAGCGTCGCTCCGGCGATGACCGGCTGGCCCGCCTCGACCCGTATCTCCAGCCGGGTCTGTGACAGGGGGTGGTTCTGTCCGCGGATCAGCTCGACGGTCATCGCTCGGTGGCCTCGGGTGTTCTCTCGCTCGTCAGCGTCGTGGATCGTGGTGCGGCCGCGCGTTACAGGTGGGGCACCAGCGCGGGGAGCAGGTCCTTGAAGGTGCGCCCCTGGGCGGCCTCGCCGATCGCGGTCATCTGCCAGCCGCCGCCCTGGCGGTGGACCTTGGCCATGATCTGCGCGGTGTACGGGCCGCCGCCGGTGAGGGTGTAGCGGGCCAGCTCCTGGCCGTTGGTCTCGTCCACCAGGCGGCAGAAGGCGTTCTGCACCTCGGCGAAGGTCTGGCCGGTGAAGGAGTTGACGGTGAAGACGATCTGGTCAACGTGGACCGGCACGCGCTGCAGGTCGACGAGGATCGCCTCGTCGTCGCCGCCCTGGCCGGCGCCGCCGACGAGGTTGTCGCCGGTGTGCCGCACGGAGCCGTCGTCGCTCACCAGATGCTGGAAGAAGACGACGTCCACGGGCTGCTTGTCGGCGAAGAGCACAGCGGAGGCGTCGAGGTCGATTTCGCGGGTGCGCGACCCGAACAGGCCCCGGCGCGGGGCGGCCTGCCAGCCCAGCCCCATCCGCACCGCGGTCAGGGTGCCTCCGTCGGACTTCTGGAGGCTGATCGCCTGGCCCTTGGACAAGTTGACGCTCACGGGCTGTCCCTTCGTTGTGGTCGCGGTCCGCCGTAACGGCGCTGTGCTGGCACCCTATGCAGCCGGACGGCGGCCGGGCCGGGCCCGGGCCCGCTTTGTGTCACTCCTGCAACACTCCGCGGGCGCCGGGGGGTTTCGCCGGGGGTCAGCGCCGCCGGACCGGGTGGGGGCCGACGCCCTCCAGCGTGGGGACGACCGGCCGCATCAGGCCGTCCGGGCCGAACGTCAGCCGGTCCACGCAGGTCTCGCGGTGGGTGCCGTCCCCGCCGGGGATGGCGAACCGGTGGTACACGAGGTACCAGTCGTCCGTGCCGGGCACGTTGAGCACCGAGTTGTGGCCGGTGCCGAGGATGCCGCGCGCGGGGTCCTTGCGCAGGATGACGCCCTGGTAGGTGAACGGCCCGGTGGGGCTGGCGGCGGTGGCGTAGCCGACGCGGTAGTCCTCGCTGCGGGTGTCGTCGATGGAGTACGTCAGGTGGTAGATGCCCTGGCGCTCCACCATGAACAGGCCCTCGCGGAAGCCGGTCAGGCCCTCGATGCGGATGACGCGGCCGGGGTCGAAGGAGACCATGTCGTCGTTGAGCGGCACCACCCAGGCCGAGCCGTTGCCCCAGTACAGGTAGGACTGCCCGTCGCGGTCGGTGAAGACGGCGGGGTCGATGGCCTGGCCGCTGCCGTCGGGGTTGGCCTCGATCAGCGGGGCGCCGGTGTCGGTGAACGGCCCGGTGGGTGAGTCCCCGGTGGCGACGCCGATCATGGCCTCGGCGCAGAAGTAGAAGTAGTAACGGCCGTCGCGCTCGGCGATGGCGGGGGCCCACGCCCGGGCGTCGGCCCAGGAGACGCCGGGGCCCAGGTCGAGGGCGACGCCGTGGTCGCGCCAGTGGACGAGGTCCGGGGAGGACCAGACGCTGAACGTGGTGCCGCTCCAGTCCGGGTGGCCGTCGGTCGTCGGGTACAGATAGTAGGTGTCGCCGAAGACGGCGATGTTGGGGTCGGCGTGGTAGCCGGGCAGCACGGGGTTGCCCCGCGCGGCGGCGGGCCAGTGCTCGGCGAGGCGCTCATACTCGTCGCGGGTGAGGGGGATGACGGTGCCGTGGCGCGGTGAGGCGGGCAGCTGGTACTCAGCGGGGACGGTCCACTGGCCCGAGGCGAGGTCGGTGGTCTCGAACGGGACGTAGCCGCGGCCGCCGAACTCGTCGATGAACAGGTACCACTTCTCCTCGGTGTTGGACGCGAAGACCGTCGGCCCCTCGCCGCGTTCGAGCGCGGGGCTGCCGACGCACTCGGCGACGAGTTCCCAGGAGTCCGCCAGCAGGGAGCGGGCGCGCTCCTGGACGATGAACTTCCCGCAGGGGTTGTCGGCGGAGGCGTCGCGTTCGTCCTTGGTGAAGCGGTAGTAGAAGCCGTCGTGGGCGATGACGGTGGAGTCGATCACCGAGTGGCCGGGGTCGTGCCAGACCCGCGCCTCGCTGAACGTCACGAAGTCGCGGGTGGTGGCGTACATCATGCGCTGGTGGCTGTCGCCGGTGTGGTCCGGGTCGTCCTCGGCGTAGAGCTTGGACGCCCAGAACACGACGTAGGTCTGGTTCTCGGCGTCCCAGTACGCCTCCGGGGCCCAGGTGTTGCCCGCCGCAGGGGGTGAGACCTCGACAGCCCGCTGCTCGGACCAGGTGACCAGGTCGGTGGACTCCCAGATCATGATCGACCGGCTGCCGTGGCGCTGGGCGCCGTCCCAGTCGCCGTTGCCGTGGATGCGCAGGTCGGTGGCGAGCAGGTAGAAGCGGTCGCCGTGAGGGGAGCGGATGAGGAACGGGTCGCGCACGCCGCCCTCGCCGAGCGTGGAGGTGAGCACGGGGCGGCCGCCGTTGAGTTCGCGCCAGCGCAGCGGGTCGTTGCCCTGGCTCAGGGCGAAGTAGACCTGCTCGCCGTCGGCGGTGCCCTCGCCGGTGAAGTAGGCGAACAGGTAGCCCGCGTAGCTCTGCTGCCGGGGGTGCGGCGCCGGTGCGGTGACGGCGGATGCGGCAGCGGAGCCGGTGGCGCCGGCGGAGGCCGTGAGGAGGAGCGCCGCGCCGGTGCGCAGGGTGGCGCGGCGGGTGAGTGAGCGGGGGCTGGGCATGGTGGGGTCCGCCTTCCCGAAGCGGCACGGAGACCGTTCGAAATGTCGAATCTCGTTCGGAATTGTGGAGGACAGTGGGAACGTAGAGCGCTGCCACGTACCTGTCAATGGAGCGGGCACGGGCCGTCCCGGCCAGGGGCGGCCGGAGCACCGGTGGCGGCTCCACCTACCGTGGGTGCCCATGAATGAGGCGATGACGGCGGCCGGACGGGCCGCGTGAGCGGCCTGGGAACGGGCGACATAGCGCTGCTGTGCCTGGCGGCGGTGCTGTCGGGGTTCGCCAAGACGGCGATCGGCGGCGTGGGCAGCATCAGCGTGGCGGTCTTCGCCGCCGTGCTGCCCGCCAAGGAGTCGACCGGCGCGCTGCTGCCGCTGCTGATTGTGGGCGACGTGTTCGCGGTGCGCGCCTACCGGCGCCACACCGACTGGGCGGCGCTGCGGCGCCTGTTCCCCTCGGTGGCCGCGGGCGTGCTGGCCGGGGCCGGCTTCGTGGCGTGGGTGGGCGACGCGGGCATGCGCCGGACGATCGGCGGCGTGCTGCTGGCGCTCACGGCCGTGCACCTGGCGCGGCGGTGGCGGGCGCGCGGCCAGCACCAGCCGCCCCGGCCGCACCGCGCGGCGGCGCCGTTCTTCGGCCTGCTGGCCGGGTTCACGACGATGGTGGCGAACGCCGGGGGCGCGGTGATGTCGCTGTACCTGCTGTCGTCCGGCTACGCCAAGCTCGGCTTCCTGGGCACCGGCGCCTGGTTCTTTCTCCTCGTCAACACCTTCAAGGTGCCGTTCAGCGCGGGCCTGGGGCTGATCACGGCGGACTCGCTCAGGCTGGACGCGGCGCTGGTGCCGGCCGTGGTCGCCGGGGCCCTGATCGGGCGGCGGGTGGTCGCGCACCTGAACGGCGCGGTGTTCGAGCGGCTGGTGCTGCTGTTCACGGTGGCCTCCAGCGTCAACCTGCTGCTCTGACGGCCGCAGGGGCCGGACCGGCCGGGGAGGCGGTCAGCCGGCCGCGAGGTCCTCGGACGTGCGGCGCGGGCGGACCTCGACGACGCCGCCGGAGACCCGGGTCTCGAAGGCGGGCTGCGGGGCGGTGGCCGGGCCGCCTACGTTCCAGCCGTCGGAGAGCCGGAACAGGCTGCCGTGCCAGGGGCAGCGCACGCAGCTGCCCTCCAGCTCGCCCTCCGAGAGCGGCCCGGACATGTGGCTGCACCGGTCGGCCAGGGCGTGGACGCGGTCGTTGGCGACGCGGACGATGAGCAGCGGCTCGTCGTCCACCACGCGCCGCACGGGGCGGCCGAGCGGGAAGTCGCCGAGGTCGCCCACCGGGTGCCAGCCGGGCGTGACGACGGCGGTGACCTCCTCGGCGTGGTTGACGCTCGCCGCCAGCCGGTACGACAGGTGCCCGCCGAGCGCGCCGCCGAGGCTGACCGCCGCGAGCCCGGCGTAGCCGAGCCCCCGCCCCCGCAGGCCGCGCCCGCGCAGCCGCGCCGAGAGCGAGGCGGCGTACAGCGTGACGGCCAGCGAGTTGGCGGCGGCGTGCACGAGGCCGACGCGCATCTGCGGCTTGCGCAGCTCGGCCCAGTCGGCCCACCCGGTGGCCGCCGTGGGGACGGCTCCGGCGAGCCCGAGGGCGACGAGGGTGCCCGCGCTCTTGCGTCCGCCGGGGAAGAGGTCGAGCACGGCCGCCGAGATCCAGGCGCCAAGAGGGACGTGCACCAGCGCGGGGTGGGCGGGATGGCCCAGCCACCTGCCGTGCAGCACGTCGCGCGTCTCAGAGGGAACGGTATGCACCGCCTGCCGCAGCGGGCCCAGCAGCGCGTCGGCGCGCGTGGAGGACTCCAGCGCGGCCATGGAGGACAGCAGGCGTCCGGGCTCCGCCGTGAGAGAGGGCGTGAACGACGACGCCAGGGACGACCTGGGGAACGACGTGAGGGTGCGGGCAAGCGAGCGGGCGAGGGCGGGCGGAGCGGCCTTGACGGCCGGTACAAGACGGGCAAAACGCTCAGTGAAGACCATACCGTTCGGTACCCCGCCGCCGGCGGTTGAAACCGCACCCCTCACTGGGCCTCCACTTTGCACATGTGCGGCGCAGAGTTTTGCAAGAAGGTGCGGAACTTTCTCTTGACGGCGCGGAAAGTGGTTCTTACGTTGTTGACCGCTGAGACGGGCGCCACAAGGACGGCGCCCCGAGGACCGAAGCCGCCACCCCCTTCCGCCGTTTCGCACGTAACCCACACCCCCTCTGTCCACAGCAGGGGCGGCCAGCTCCGCCCACTGTCATGAGCACACCCCGTGCCGACCGCCCTGCCCCGCGCGGCAGGCGGCGGCCCGTCACGAGCGAGACCCTCAGGAGCCGCCCATGTGCTATGGATTCCCGAACCACGCGGCACGCGCCGCGGCGCGCACCGGACGCATCGCGAGCAGGAGATCACTGCTGAGAGGCGCCGTCCTCGGCACGGCCGGCGCCACGCTCGGCCTGGCGATGGCCTCCGGTGGTGCCCAGGCGGCCCCGCGCGGCGGCGGACGGGGCCGTCCGCTCGTGCCGCCGGGGCTGATCAGCATTCAGCTCTACACCATGCGCGACGCGCTCAACGGCTCCCCGGGCTACGACGAGACCCTGCGCCACATCGCCCGCACCGGCTACCCCCGGGTCGAGCAGGCGCTGGGCTACTTCGGCCGCACCGCCGAGGAACTGCGCGCCTTCTACGACGAGCTGGGCATCAAGGCCACCTCGAGCCACGAGGACCTCAGCGAGGACGAGGCCGCCCTGGAGACCAAGATCTCCAACGCCGTGACGCTCGGCCAGTCCTACCTGGTCGTGCCCTGGCTCGACTCGGAGAACCTGGACGAGTGGAAGCGGTACGCGGAGCAGATGAACCGCGAGGCCGAGGCGGCCCGCCGCGCCGGGCTCCGCTACGGCTACCACAACCACGCCCACGAGTTCACGCGCGACCTGGGGGGCGGCGTCACCCCCTGGCAGGTGCTCACCTCCGAGCTTGATCCGTCCCTGGTCCACCTGGAGATCGACATCTACTGGGCGGTCACCGGCGGCATCGAGAGTGGCGACGGGGCCGACGACCCCGAGGGCTTCACCCTCGACGTCATCCGCTCCGCGCCGCAGCGCGTGCTCCAGTACCACGTCAAGGACCGGGACCCGGTCACCGGGGACATGGCGGACCCCGGCACCGGAATGATCGACTTCCCCCGCATCTTCCGGGGGCACCGGGTGCGCGAGTACATCGTCGAGAACGACACCCCCGATGTGACGCCCGCCCGAACCGCCGAGGTCGGCTACGCCTACCTGCGCGGCGTGTGCCGCTGACCCCGTCCGGCCGCGCCACCGGCAAAAACCGCACGAAAGGTCACCATGCGCAAACTCCCGTCACTCGTGACCGCTGGCCTGGCGGCCGCGGCACTGCTGGCGACGCCGGTTACCTCCGTGGCCCACGAAGGCCACGAGGGCCCGGAACCGCCGCAGCCCGCGCCCACCGGGTCCGGCTTCCAGAAGGTCACCCTCAACGACACCCCCGGCGAGCCGATTGACCTTGTCGTCCTGCCGGACGGCCGGGTCCTGCACACCACCCGCAACGGCCAGATCTGGCTCAACGACCCGGACACCGGCCTGAACACCCTCGCCGCCGAGCTCGACGTGTACGAGCACGACGAGGAGGGCCTCCAGTCCATCGCCATCGACCCGGACTTCGGCCGCACCAACAACTGGATCTACCTGTACTACGCGCCGCCGCTGGACACCCCGACGGACGACCCGTCGACGCCCGACATCAACGAGGGTGACGCGCCGGAGACCGGCAGCCCCGAGGACTTCGAGCCGTTCCACGGCTACAGCCTCCTCTCGCGCTTCGAGCTCACCGGCGACACCATCGACCTGTCGACCGAGCAGCAGATCCTTCAGGTCGAGACCGACCGCGGCCTGTGCTGCCACGTCGGCGGCGACATCGTCTTCGACAGCCAGGGCCTGCTGTACCTGTCCACCGGTGACGACACCAACCCGTTCTCCTCGGGCGGCTACACGCCGATCGACGAGCGGGAGAACCGCAACCCGGCCTTCGACGCGCAGCGCACCTCGGGCAACACCAACGACCTGCGCGGCAAGGTGCTCCGCATCGACGTCCAGGAGGACGGCTCGTACACCATCCCCGAGGGCAACCTCTTCGAGCCGGGCACCGAGGGCGCCCGCCCGGAGATCTACCTGATGGGGCTGCGCAACCCGTTCCGCATTGAGATCAACCGCGCGAACGACGAGCTCTACGTCGGCGACTACTCGCCCGACGCGAGCAGCTACGACCCCGAGCGCGGCCCGGACGGCCAGGGCCGGTGGATCGCCACGCAGGAGGCGGGCAACTACGGCTGGCCGTACTGCGTGTCCCCGGACATCGCCTACGTGGACTACGACTTCGAGACCGGCGAGTCCCGCGGCGAGTTCGACTGCGCCAACCTCGTCAACGACTCGCCGAACAACACCGGCCTCACCGAGCTGCCGCCAGTGGAGCAGCCCGACGTGTGGTACGGGTACGACGAGTCGGAGGAGTTCCCCGAGCTGGGCACGGGCGGCATCGCCCCCATGGCCGGCCCGGTCTACGAGTACGACCCGCGGAACTCGCGGGGCCGCCACCCGGTGGCCTGGCCCGAGGAGTACGCCGGCATGCCGCTGTTCTACGAGTGGACCCGGCACTACATCAAGGCCTTCCACCTGGACGAGTCGCGTGAGCTGACCGAGATCACCGACGTGCTGCCGGACATGGAGTTCTCCGGCATCATCGACATGGAGTTCGGCCCGGACGGCGCGCTGTACCTCCTGGAGTACGGCGAGGGCTACTTCGCCCAGAACCCCGAGGCGCAGCTGGCCCGCATCGACTACGTCGGCCCGGACGGCAACTACTCGCCGGTGCCGCGTGCCTCGGCCGACGTGACCAGCGGCCAGGCCCCGCTGACGGTCCAGTTCTCCAGCGAGGGCACCGAGGACCCCGAGGGTGACCGGCTGCGGTACGCCTGGGACTTCGACTCCGACGGCCGGATCGACTCCCGTGACCCGAACCCGACCTACACCTACGAGGAGAACGGCGCCTACACAGCCAACCTCCGCGTCACCGACGTCGGCGGGCCGCAGCGCGGCCGGGCCGTCTCGGCCGAGGTGCAGATCGTGGTCGGCAACGAGGCGCCGGTGGTCACCTTCATCACCCCGCAGGACGGTGACGAGTTCGCCTTCGGCGACACCATCGCCTTCGAGGTCGAGGTGGAGGACGACCAGGAGGTCGACTGCTCCCGGATGACCGTGACCTACATCCTGGGCCACGACAGCCACGGTCACCCGCAGACCTCGGCGACCGGCTGCTCCGGCACCATCCGCACCACGGACCCGGAGGGCCACGACCCGGAGAACGACAACCTGTTCGGCGTGTTCAACGCCACCTACACCGACCCCGGTGACGACGACCTGCCGCCGCTCACCGGCAGCGCCGAGGTGATTCTGACCCCGACGCACTGACGGACGCGCCGGCGGCGCACCGTCCGCACCACCGCTGACGCCGCCCCGGTCCGGGAGCCGCATGGCCCCGGAACCGGGGCGGTCTCATGCCGGCCGCGGCGGTTCTCAGGGCGCGCAGCCGATCCGCTCCGTGCCCAGGGCGAGGTCGTCCAGCATGACGTCGTAGGCACCGGGCTCGGAGCCGCCCTGGTACAGCTGCCAGCCGAAGCGCACGGTGTCGAAGTCCGGGAAGACGAAGTCCACGGGGTTGCCGCCGTGCCGGGTGGTGGTCACCGTCAGCTCCGGGTGCGGCTCGCCGTCGATCCACACCGAGACGCGGTTGTCGCTGGCGTCCTGCTCCCACTCCAGGCAGAGCCACTCCCCCGCCTCAGCGGGCGCCGACTCGCGCCAGTCGGTCCAGTCGCCCGTTGGCCCGCCGTCGGAGCCGACGCCCCACAGCGGCGTACCGTCCCCGGCCGTGTCCCCGGCCGCAGGGACGTGCTGGCCGCCGATCGGGCGGACGACGCTGCCGTCGCCCTCGCCCGTCGCCTCCACGAGCGTGAAGTGGGCCCAGTCGGGGGCGGTGGGGAAGGCGTCCACGCGCACCCGCATCCGGCCGAAGAAGCTGTTGTCCGGGGCGTCGAAGTCGTCTACCTCCACGAAGGCGTGGCCGTTGTCCTCGGTGTGCACGGTCAGCACCTGCCCCGGGCGCCGTTCGCCCGGGTCGCTGAGGCGGTCGGGGCCCACGGTCAGCGTGCCGTGGCGGGTGTCCACGCCCCAGTGAAGGCTGGTGGCGCCGCCGCGCGGCAGATCCTCGAAGTCCTCGCAGAACAGCAGCCCGCGGTCGTCTCCGTGCCCGGCGCAGCCGCGGTGCGGGTGCCCGGGCCCGTCGCCGTGGTCGTGCGCCGGGACGGTGCCGCCGGTGGCCAGCGCGGCGGCGGTCAGCGCCAGGGCGACGGCGCCGAGCACGGTGACGCGCCCGGCGTGCGGCTCCGGGGCGAGGTGCGGCAGGAGTCTCATCGGGTCCCCTCGGGATGGACGGTGCGGTGGCGTGGAAGCGCTCCCATGAACCGTCCGGCACCTTAGAGCAGTTGCCCCCGCCCTGCCAGGGGCCTGACGCCGCCACCCCGGCCGCCTGCGGCGGCGGATGCGGCAGCGGCGGTACTGTCACAGGTGCCGGCCCGCCCGGCACACCCGACCGCACCGCCGCCGTGCCGGAAGAACGGGGAACGCGTACCCCCGCCCGGTGCGGCACGGGTGCGGCGGTCCTCCGCACGCACGACCGCCCCGGTTCCGGGGCTCCGAGGAGAACCGTGACCTACGCCGCCCTGGACTCTCGCTACGACACCATGCCCTACCGCCGCACCGGCCGTTCCGGCCTGCGGCTGCCCGCCGTCTCGCTCGGGCTGTGGCACAACTTCGGAGGTTCCGACGACCTGCAGACGCAGCGGGCCATCCTGCGGCGCGCGTTCGACCTGGGCGTGACGCACTTCGACCTCGCCAACAACTACGGTCCGCCTCCCGGCTCCGCCGAGAGCAACTTCGGCCGCATCCTCGCCAGCGACTTCCGCCCGTACCGCGACGAGCTGGTCATCTCCACCAAGGCGGGCTACCTGATGTGGGAAGGCCCGTACGGCGAGTGGGGCTCGCGCAAGTACCTGCTGGCGAGCCTCGACCAGTCCCTGTCCCGGATGGGGCTGGAGTACGTCGACATCTTCTACTCCCACCGCCCCGACCCGGACACCCCGCTCGAAGAGACGATGGGCGCGCTGCACACGGCCGTGCAGCAGGGCAAGGCCCTGTACGCGGGCATCTCCAACTACTCGGTGGAGCAGACCCGTGAGGCCGCCCGCATCCTGGCGGACCTCGGCACCCCGCTGCTGATCCACCAGCCGTCGTACTCGATGGTCAACCGCTGGATCGAAAAGGGCCTCACCGACGTCCTCGACGAGGTCGGCGCGGGGGCGATCGCCTACTCGCCGCTGGCGCAGGGGCTGCTGACCAACCGCTACCTGTCGGGCATCCCCGAGGGCTCGCGGGCGGCCGGCGACAGCCCGTTCCTGACCGAACGGGGGGTGACCCAGGAGGCTGTCACGCGGGCGCGCGCCCTCAACGCGATCGCCGAACGGCGGGGCCAGAGCCTGGCCCAGATGGCGATCGCCTGGGTGCTGCGCGACGGGCGGGTGACGTCGGCGCTGGTGGGCGCCAGCAGCGTGCCGCAGCTGGAGGACAGCGTCGGCGCGGTGGCCAGGCTGGACTTCACGGACGAGGAGCTGGCCGAGATCGAGACGCACCTCCCCCGGCCCTGACCGGGTTTCTCTCCGCGGCTCCTCATCTTCGTGTCCCCTTTTTCAGGTTTCCTCGGGTTTCCTCGTGGCTCGTCTCCTCGTGGCCACCGCGGCCCGGCCGGCGCGCACCGGAAGTCTTCCGGAAGTTTGCGGGCGCACCGGCCGGGCACCGGCGTTCTTCCCGGCCTGCCGGCACTGTTGACGCTCGTCAGGGGTGTCTCTATCTTTCCTGCGGATATGACAACTGCCGGAAATTTTCCGGCACTTGCCCGGACGGGGCACGGGCTCCCACGTGGCGGGGCCCGTGTCACGTGACCGCGCTCAGGTGCGCCGCCGCGCCACGGACGGGCGGCGCCGAGGGACGGCAGCCGCGGCCTCGGGCCTTCCACGACCGCATGTCCGCGAAGGACTTCGACACAACGAGTACGAGGACGAGGACAAGAGCATGTCCCAGGTGTCTTCCCTGCCCCGCTCCCCCCGCAGGGCGGTGAGCCGGCTCCGCGCGCTCGCCGCCACGCTGGCCGGCTGCGTGCTGCCGCTGCTGGCGGCGCTGTTCGTGACCGCTCCCCCGGCGTCGGCGGCGCAGCTGACCGAGGTCACCGGCTTCGGCGAGAACCCGAGCGGCCTGCGCATGCACGTGTACGTGCCGGACAGCGTGGAGCCGGAACCCGCCGTGCTGGTCGCGGTGCACTACTGCACGGGCTCCGGGCCGGCGTTCTACGCCGGCACCGAGTTCGCCTCGCTGGCCGACCAGTACGGCTTCATCGTGATCTACCCCTCCGCCACGCGCGACGGGCAGTGCTTCGACGTCTCCTCGCCCGAGGCGCTGCGGCGCGACGGCGGCAGCGACCCGGTCGGCATCCGCTCGATGGTCGACTACGTCGAGCGCACCTACGGCAGCGACCCCGACCGGGTGTACGCCGTCGGCGCCTCGTCGGGCGCGATGATGACGAACGTGCTGCTCGCCAACTACCCGGACGTCTTCGCGGCCGGGGCGGCGTTCTCGGGCGTGCCGTTCGGCTGCTTCGCCACGACCGACGGCTCCGGATGGAACAGCGCCTGCGCCAACGGCCAGATCAGCCACACCCCCGAGGAGTGGGGCGACCTGGTGCGGGCCTCCTACCCGGGCTACACGGGCCCGTGGCCGCGCATGCAGCTGTGGCACGGCACGGCCGACGACACGCTCCGCTACCCGAACTTCGAGGAAGAGATCAAGCAGTGGACGAACGTGCACGGCCTGAGCCAGACGCCGTCGTCCACGGACTACCCGCAGCCCGGCTGGACCCGCACCCGCTACGGCGGCACCGGCGCGCAGGCGCCGGTCGAGGCGATCAGCCTGGAGAACACGGGCCACACGCTGCCGTTCAGCGGCATGGCGGCCATGGCGATCGACTTCTTCGGGCTCAGCTCCTGACGGGCCGCGCGCCGCGGGGCGGGTGAGCCCGGGCCGCCGGCGGGCGGGCCCCAGGCACGGCACGTACCCTGGCGCCATGCCCGAACTGCCCGATGTGGAGGGTTTTTCGCGCACCTTCGCCGCCTGCGCCCGGGGACGGCGGGTGACCGGCGTGACGGTGGCTGACGCCGGTGTGCTCCACCAGGTCAGCGCCGCCGGGTTCCGGCGCGCGCTGACCGGCCGCCGCTTCCGGGCGCCGCGCCGCCACGGCAAGTGGCTGCTGGCGCCGACGGACGGTCCGGAGGTGGTGCTGCTCCACTTCGGCATGACGGGCCGCCTGGTGTGCGGCACGGACCCCGCCCCGCACGACCGGATCACCTTCACGCTCGAGGGCGGTCGCGTGCTGCGCTACCGCGACCAGCGCAAGCTGCGCGGCATCTGGCTCGTCCGCTCCGGCACGCAGGCGCAGCGTGTCATGGGGCGGCAGGGTCCGGACGCGCTCGCCCTGGCCCCCGGCGAGCTGGGGCGGCTGCTGGCGGGCCGCCGCGGCGGCCTGAAGTCCGCGCTGCTCGACCAGTCGCTGCTCGCCGGCCTGGGCAACCTGCTGGCGGACGAGGTGCTGTGGCGGGCCCGCCTGCACCCGGCGCGGCCCGCCGCCGGCCTGGCGCCGGCGGAGCGGCAGCGGCTGGAGCGGGCGCTGCGCACGGTGCTGGGCGCGGCGGTCCCCGCCGGTCGCGTGCCGGACGGACGCGGCTGGCTCACCGGACGGCGCGGCCGCCCTGACCCCGCCTGCCCGCGCTGCGGCACGCCGCTGGCGCGCACCCGCGTGGCCGGGCGCACCACCGTCTGGTGCCCCCGCTGCCAGCCGCAGCCGGACGGCCGCCGGCGGTGAGGCGTTCTGCCCCGTTTTCCCGGCGTATGAGCGGGAAACCGGGGGGTGAGGAAGAAGGAGGCGAGCGCGCATGCCCGGCAGGGAAGAATGGGCCATGGGCGACCAGGTCTACCAGCCGCCCCTCGGTACCGACGACGAGAATCCCTACGACGTCGATCTCGACAACGCGATCGACGAGCCGCAGCTCGACGAGACCCTGGACCAGGGGTACTCACCTCCCGAGAAGCCCCTGGGCGCCACCCACCACGGCATCACCGCGGCCGAGCAGCGCGCCCGGGAGACCCTCGACGAGCGGCTCCGCGAGGAGACGGCGGACGTGCGGCCACCGGAAGGCGACGGCATCGGCGACCAGCCGGGCATGTGGGGTGAGCCCATGGACGACGAGGTCGGCGACGCCCGCGCCGGGCGGCTGCTGCGCGCCGACGAGCTGGCGCCCCGCCGCAACGGCAACGGCTCCTCGGCGCGCGACGTCGGCATCGACGGCGGTGCCGCCACCGCCGAGGAGGCCGCGGTGCACGTCATCCCGGACGAGCAGCTGGGGGGCGAGGAGAGCGAGGCGGCCTGACGGGGCCGTCACTCCCCGGCAGCCTCGCCGGGCCCGTCCTGGTCCGTGCCGCCGCTGCCGTCGTCGTCCCCGGCCACCGCGCCGGGCGGCGGGGCGTTCCGCAGCTGCTCGGCGCGCAGGCGGGCGTAGTCCTCGGCGGCGGCGGCCATGCCCACGTCGCGGTGGGCGCGCTCCGACAGCCGCAGCCGGTGTTCCAGCAGCTCGTGGTAGATCTGCGCGGTGTCGAGCCCGTCCCGCAGCTCGCGCGGCACGGCGCGGACGGCGGGCCGGAACACGTCGCGGACCCAGCGGTGCGCCAGCACCTCCGGCCGCGCCCCGAGCGGGTCGCCCGGAGCGTAGTCCTCCTGGGTCGCCATCCACGTCTCCAGGTCGTTCAGCAGGCTGCGCGCCTGGTTCTCCTCGGCGTCCAGGCCGGTGAGGCGCAGCAGCTGCCGCTGGTGGTGGCCCGCGTCGACGACCTTCGGCACGAACGTCACGGTCTCACCGCCCGGAGAGCTCTGGATCTGCATCTCCGCGACGTCGAAGCCCAGGTCGTTCAGCCGCCTGATGCGGCGGTCGATGTAGTGGCGCTTGGTCCGCGGGTACACCGAGGTGCGGGTCAGCTCGTGCCACAGCTCCCCGTAGCGGGTGCCGATGGCCTCACCGAACCGCACCGGGTCCACAGACGGGTGCAGCGAGCCGCCGGCTTCCAGGTCCATCAGCTCCCCGGCGATGTTGACCCGCGCCACCTCCAGGTCGTATTCGCGCTGCCCGCGCGTCAGCTGCGGCTGGAGCTGCCCGGTCTCGGCGTCCACGAGGTACGCGGCGTACGCGCCCGCGTCACGGCGGAAGAGCGTGTTGGACAGCGAGCAGTCACCCCAGGCGAAGCCGCTGAGGTGGAGCCGGACCAGCAGCACGGCCAGGGCGTCGAGCAGCCGGTTGATCGTGCTGGGCCGCATCGTGGTCTCGAACATCGAGCGGTAGGGCAGGGAGCCCTTGAGCTGCCGGGTGATCAGCACCGGCTCCAGCGGCTGCCCGTCGCTGGTCGTGCGGCCGGTGACGACGGCCACCGGGTCGACGGCGGGGACGGCGAGCCGGTCGAGGTCGCGCAGCAGCCCGTACTCGCGGACCGCTGCCCACTCACCGACCTCCTTGACGGCGAAGACCTCGTCCCCGGCCGAAGCGAAGCGCACGACGTGGCGCGAGATGCCGCGCGGCAGCGCGACCAGATGCTTCTCGGGCCACTCGGCGAGCGGCACGTCAAAGGGGAGGTCGAGCAGGGCGGCCGCGTGGTCCGGGTCGGTCGCGGTGATCTGGAGATCCATCCACCCTCATCTCACGGTCGGCGGCGCCTCGGCTCGGGCGGCGTTCGCCGGAATTCTACGGAAGCCGCCTGACGCGGCGGCGGGCCGCACGGGGCGGTCCCGCGCGGCGGGGCGCGGCCGTAAGCTGCCGCCATGGACGTGGCGGGGCTGGCGGCACAGGCGGCGGAGCTGATCCCGCGGCGCGGGCGGGCGGTGCTCGGGCTGGCCGGCCCGCCGGGGGCGGGCAAGTCGACCCTGGCGCGGCGGCTGGTGGCGGAGCTGGGCGAGGCGGCGGCGTACGTGCCGCTGGACGGCTTCCATCTGTCGAACGCGCAGCTCGACCGGCTCGGCCTGCGGTCCCGCAAGGGATCCGAGCCGAGTTTCGACGTCTGGGGATACGTGGCGCTGCTGCGGCGGCTGCGGCAGGAGACCGCCGAGGAGGTGTACGTGCCGGACTTCGACCGCGTGCTCGACGAGCCGGTGGCGGCACGGCACCGGGTGGCGCCCGGGGCCCGGCTGGTCGTGACGGAGGGGAATTACCTGGCGCTCGACGCTCCGGGCTGGCGTGAGGCCCGCGCGCTGATGGCACGGGTGTGGTACGTCGACGCGCCCGAGGAGGTACGGGACGCGCGGCTGATGCGGCGCCACACCGGGCACGGCCGGGACACGGCGGCGGCCCGGGCCTGGATCGACGGCAACGACCGGCCCAACGCGGAGCTGGTGGCGACCAGCCGCGGCCGCTGCGACCGCGTCCTGACGCTTCCGGACGGCTGACAGGCCGCGGGCTATTCGCCGAAGCGGGCAGCCGCCAGGAAGTCGGGCCGGGGGTCGAGCGCGGCGGCGAGGCGGAAGTGGCGCATCGCCTCGTCCGCGCGTCCCGCCCGCTCCAGCGTGCGCCCCAGCGCGAAGTGCGCGTAGGCGTTGTCCGGCTCGCGCTCCAGCACCAGCTGGAACTCCAGCTCGGCGGACCGCAGCTGGGCGGCGAGGAAGAAGGCGCGGGCACGCAGCAGGCGGGCCGCCGTGTTCTCCGGATGGGCCCTGATCAGCGGATCGAGCAGCTTCAGGGCCCCGCGCGGATCACGGGCGGCGAGCAGCCGCTCGGCCGCGCGGAAGGCCACGACACGGGTCTGCGGGGTGGTATCGCGCACAGCGCATCTCCTTAGGAACCAGACGTACGGAACGCTCGGGACGGGACGGGTATTCCCCCCGGCACGACGCCGGCGCGGGGTGCGGCCCCGGAGCGGGCGGCTGCTCAGGCGCACGGCAGGGATCCACTGGCGGCGCGGCCGCCCGCCGCGGCGGGCTCGGGTCCGCGCGGGGGATCCGGCGGCGGGCCGCTGAACCCACCAGACTGCCACTTCCCCGATCAGCCCGCCAGACCCGCCAGCCCGCCACACTCCCGCCGAAAGCTGGCCGCCGGCACCGGGGGTGACCGGCCGGAGCGGGGGGCATGGCATCCTGGCAGCCACTGCGGCGCCAGAGGTCACAGGGGAGGGCCGTGATGCAGCAGACGCAGCCGGGCCGGGTCGTCGGGGGGCGCTACCTCCTGCGGGAGGAGCTGGGCTCCGGGGGGTTCGGCCGGGTCTGGCGGGCGCGCGACGAGTTCCTGGATGTCGAGGTCGCCGTCAAGGAGATGCGGCTGCCCGAGGCGGGGACGGCGGCCGAGCGGTCCGAGCGGCTGGCCCGGGCCCGGCGCGAGGCCCGCAACGCCGCGAAGCTGCGCGACCATCCGCACATCGTCGCGGTCTACGACGTGGTCGTCGACGAGGACGTCCCCTGGACCGTGATGCAGCTCGTCGACGGCGTGTCCCTGGCCGACCGCCTCGCGGAGCGCGGCCCGCTGCCGGTGGCGGAGGCCGTCCCGGTCGCCGCCGCGCTGCTGAGCGCGCTCGGCTCGGCGCACGAGGCGGGGATCGTGCACCGCGACGTCAAACCGGCCAACGTGATGCTGGCCGCCGGGGACCAGGTCCTGCTCACGGACTTCGGGATCGCCGTCCACCAGGACGATCCCGCACTCACGGCGGCCGGGATGTTCATCGGCTCGGTGGAGTTCACGGCGCCGGAGCGGCTGCGCGGCGCGCCGGGGACGGCCGCCGGCGACCTGTTCTCCCTCGGGGTCACGCTCTACCAGGCCCTGGAGGGCGTCTCGCCGTTCCGCCGGGACAGCCAGGCCGCCACGATGAGCGCGGTCCTGTTCGACGAGGCGCCGCCGCCCCGGCGGGCGGGGCCGCTGGCGCCGCTGCTCGAAGGGCTGATGGCCAAGGACCCGAAGCGCCGGCCGGGGGTGGCCCAGGCGCGCCAGCTGCTGGCCTCCGTCCTGGGCACCGGCGCGGCCCCTTCGCCGGGCGCTCCCCCGGCCAGCGGCGTGCCCGGCGGCGTCCCCTTCGGCCCGCCCGCCCCCGCCGCACCCTCCGGTACCCCTGGCACCCCCGCCCCGCAGCCGGCCGGCCCGGCCGCCCTCCCGCCGCGCGCCCGCGCGGCGCTGGCCGCGGCCGAGACCGCCGCCCGCGGCATCCCTGACGAGTCCGGCCGGGTGGCCGCGCTCACCCAGATCGCGAAGGTGCTGGCCGCGGCCGAGCCGCACCGGGCCGCGGCGCTGCTCCAGGAGGGGCAGCGCCGCGCCGCGGGCATCGCCGACGGCTCCGCCAGGGCGTCCGCGCTCGCCGGGATCGCCGAGGCGATGGCGGGCACCGACCGCCAGGGCGCGGCGTGGCTGGCAGACGAGGCCGAGCGCCTCGCCCGCGGCGTGCCCGGCGGCGAACCGCGCGCCCGCGCGCTGGGCGCCGCCGCGCTGGCGCACGCCGTCCTCAGCCCCGGCCGGGCCGAGCAGCTGGCGCGCGCCATCCCCCACACGCCCGAGATGGTGCGGGTGCTGGCGGAGATCGCCCGGAAGCTGGCGGCCGCCGACCCCGGCCGGGCCGAGCGGCTGGCGGACGAGGCGGCGCGCCTGGCCGGCGGTCTGGCGGACGACGCCAGCTGGCCGGCCCGGTCGGTGGCGCTCGGGGTGACCGCGCTGGCGTTCGCGGCTACCGACCCGGACCGCGCCGAGTACCTCTCCCGGGTGATCCCGGACGACGAGGTCCGGGCGAACGCGCTGGCCGAGATGGCCTCGGAGCTGGCGGCCGCCGACCCCGGCCGGGCTAAGCGGCTGGCGGACGAGGCCGAGCGGCTGGCCCGCGGTTTCCCCGGCGAGGAGGACCGCGCCGACATGCTGGCGGCGGTGGCCAAGGCGCTGGCGGGCACCAGCCCGGACCGGGCCGCCCGCCTCGCCGACGAGGTCGAACACACCGCCCGCGCCCGGTTCCACACTCCCCGGGGGCAGCAGCAGCTGGCCCGGGCCGCCGTGGTGCGGGCGGCCGCCGATCCGCACCGGGCCGAGAGCCTGGCCCAGGGCCTGCCGGACGCCTACGCCCGGGCGTGGGCGCTGACGAAGCTCGCGAAGGCGTGGGCCAGCCCGGTGTGACCGTGTGCGGGGCCGCGCACGCCGGGCCCGGCACGTGGTTGTGGCGCGGCGGCGCGCGGGCGAGGCTGGTGGATCATGAGACACCCACCCGAAGGCGAGGAGCTCTCCCGCCGCGGTCGGCTGATCGTGCTCGCCGTGTGCTGCATGAGCCTGCTCATCGTCAGCCTCGACATCACGGCCCTGAACGTGGCGCTGCCTTCCCTCCAGAAGGACCTGGACGCGGACGTCTCCGGGCTCCAGTGGACGCTGGACACCTACACCGTCGTGCTGGCCTCGTTCCTGATGCTGGCCGGCTCGACCGCCGACCGCGTCGGGCGGCGCCGTGTCTTCCGGATCGGCCTGGTGGTCTTCACGGCGGGCTCCGTGCTGTGCGCGCTCGCGCCGGGGCTGCCGTGGCTGGTGTGCTGCCGCGCGCTGCAGGCCGTGGGCGGCTCGATGCTCAACCCCGTCGCGATATCGATCATCACGAACACGTTCCGCGACCCCCGGGAGCTGGCGCGCGCGATCGGGGCCTGGGGGGCGGTGGTCGGGGTGTCGATGGCGGTCGGGCCGCTGGTCGGCGGGGCGCTGGTGCATTCGTTCGGCTGGCGCTCGATCTTCTGGCTGAACCTGCCGGTGGGGCTGCTGGCGCTGGTGCTGACCGCGCGGTTCGTGCCGGAGTCGCGGGCGGCGCACGCCCGGCGGCTGGACCCGGTGGGGCAGCTGCTGGTGATCGCGCTGCTGGGCTCGCTGACGTTCGGGATCATCGAGGGCGGCAACGAGGGCTGGGGGTCGCCGCTGATCGTGGGGTGCTTCGCGGCCGCGGCGTGCGCGCTGGCCGGGCTGCTGGTCTACGAGCCGCGCCGCCCGGAGCCGCTGATCGAGCTGGGCTTCTTCCGCAGCGTGCCGTTCAGCGGGGCGATCGGCATCGCGGTCGTGGCGTTCTCCGGGATGGGCGGTTTCCTGTTCCTGACCACCCTCACCCTCCAGAACGACCAGGGCCTGTCGCCGCTGGCGGCGGGGCTGCACCTGCTGCCGATGGCGGCGACGACGATGCTGTTCTCGCCGCTGTCGGGGCAGCTGGTGGCGCACGTGGGCGCCCGGGTGCCGCTGGTGGCGGCCGGGGCGGCGATCGCCGCGAGCGGCGCGCTGCTGGCGTGGCGGGAGGGGGAGCTGACAGGCGTGTCCTACCTGCTGGCGTTCGTGGCGTTCGGCACCGGCTTCGGCCTGGTGAACGCGCCCATCACCAACACGGCGGTGACGGGCATGCCGCGGGCTAGGGCGGGCGTGGCCGCAGGGCTGGCCTCGACCGGGCGGCAGGTCGGCTCGGCGCTGGGCATCGCGGTGGTGGGCACGACGCTGGCGGCCGGCGCCCGCACGGCGGGCTGGTGGATCATCTGCGGCTGCGGCGTGCTGGTGCTGGTGTGCGGCGTGCTGACGACGGGCTCCCGGGCGCGGGCGTCGGCCGAGCGCACGGCGGCCCGGTTCGAGGGCACCGAAGCCTCCGGGGCCCGCGCCCGCTGAACCGGGCGGCGGTCAGGCGGGGGCGGCGGTCGTGCCGCGCGGGGTGAACCGGGCCGGCGGCGACCAGCGTTCGGTGACGGGGCGGCCGTCGATCAGCTCCAGGACGGACTCGGCGACCCGGGTGCCGAAGAGGTGCACGTCCACGCTCATGGTCGTCAGGGCGGGCGAGGCGAGGCGGCACAGGGCGGAGTCGTCCCAGGCGACCAGGGACAGCTGTCCGGGGACGGCCACGCCCGCCTCCTTCGCGGCGCCGAGGCCCGCCACCGCCATCACGTCGTTGTCGTACAGGATGGCGGTGGGGCGTGTGTCCGCCGGGGCGTCGAGCAGCCTGGCGGTCAGGCTGGCGCCGGACTCCGCCGAGTAGTCGCCCTCCAGGAGCACCGGCGGTGCGATGCCCGCGGCACGGCAGCCCTCCCGCAGGGCCGCCGTGCGGGCCCGGGTGTGGAGCAGCTCGGACGGGCCGGTGACGCGCGCGATGCGCCGGTGCCCGAGCGCGAGGAGCTGGTCGAGCGCCTCGCGTACGGGCGCCGCGTCGTCGGTGGGCACGGCGGGCATGCCGGTGCGGCCGTGCCAGGTGCCCGCGATGACCGCGGGCAGTCCCAGCTCGCACAGCACGGCCGGGCGCCGGTCCCCCGCGCGCAGGTTGGGCACGATGACCGCATCGACCAGGCCGCGCTGCGCCCAGCGCCGGTGGGTGGCGATCTCCTCCCGCTGGGTGGCGACCACGTGCAGCAGCACGGACAGGCCGCGCTCGGCCAGCCGTTCCTCTATGCCGGCGATGAACTCCATGAAGAACGGCTCGACGCCCAGCAGCCGCGCGGGGCGGGCGAGCACCAGGCCGACAGCTCCGGATCCGCTCACTGTGCCGACCGCACCGCCTTGTCCAGCAGCGCGTTGGCGCTGCGCAGCACCAGCGGGCCGGTCAGCTCCGCCGGGTCGAGCCGGGCGGAGGTGCGGACGCGGAACGAGCGGGTCTCGCCGGGCAGGAGCGTGACCAGCATGTCGTCCACGACGGCGTCGGGCGCGAGGCGGTCGGCGAGCACGGCCACGTCACGAGCCAGGGAGACGGCGGTCACGTCCACCCGGTAACCGCCGTCCACGGCTACCGCCTTGGCGCGCAGCGGCGCCGGGTCGAGGGCCGCGTCGCGGTCCTCGGCGAACAGATGGACGGCACGCGTCTCGCCTGCCGTGATCACGAGCACCTCCCGCGCCGCATCCCCCGGCTGCACCAGTGACGCGGCAAGTTCGAGCCCGGCGGCCGACCGCGCCGGAATGCCGAGGGGCATGGTAGCGCTCGCGATCACCTCGCCCGTGAACGTCAGCCGCTGTGCCCAGACTTCTCCGGTCCAGGGCTCCGGGGAGTCGTTCACGGCGACGAGCGCGGGCCGGCCGTCGCGGGGCTGGACGGTCAGCAGGCGCGGGGCGAAGGCGTGCCGCAGGCCGTACCACAGCGGCTTGGGCCGCCCGTCGCCGTCCACGGCCGCCCAGGAGGTCACCGGCCAGCAGTCGTTGAGCTGCCAGACCAGGGCGCCGGCGGTCCGCGGCCACCAGGAGCGGAAGTGCTCGATGCCGAATGCCACGGCGCGGGCCTGGTTGAGCTGGGTGGCCCAGTGCCAGTCGGCGAAACCGGCCGGCTCGGGCAGGTGGGGTGCCATGCCCCGGCCGAGCTTGCCGTTGCCGTCCTCGGCCTTCTGGTGCAGCGCGAACGCGGGCGAGGACGGCGTGAGCGGCTCGTCGTGGATCCAGCGGGCCAGGGTGGCCCAGGTAGGCGGGCCCTGGAAGCCGAACTCGGAGCAGAACCGGGGGATGTGGTCGCGGTAGTGGGTGTAGTCGAGGCGGTTCCAGACGTCCCACTCGTGGCGGGGGCCGTGGTCCTGCTCGTTGGGGTGCTTCTCCTCGGGGCTGAAGCGGGGGCTGTAAGGGCTGCCGTCGGCGTAGCAGCGGGCCGGGTCGAGCTCGGCCACGATCCGGGGGAACAGCTCGGTGCAGTACCGGTAGCCCCAGCTGCGGCCGTCCAGCTCCTCCTGCCAGCCCCAGTCCCGCCAGCCCCAGAGGTTCTCGTTGCCGCCGTTCCACAGGGCCAGCGAGGGGTGGGAGGCCAGGCGCACGACGTTCTCACGGGCCTCCGCCTCGATCTCGCTCCACAGCGGCTCTTCCTCGGGGTAGGCCGCGCAGGCCAGGAGGAAGTCCTGCCAGACGAGAACGCCGCGCTCGTCGCAGATGTCGTAGAAGTCGTCGGTCTCGTAGATGCCGCCGCCCCAGACGCGGAGCATGTTCATGTGGGCGGCCACGGCCTGGTCAACGCGGCGTTCGAGGCGCTCGCGGGTGACGCGCGTCAGGAAGTGGTCGTCGGGGATCCAGTTGGCACCCTTGGCGAAGACGGGGGTGCCGTTGACGACGAAGGTGAACGGCGTGCCCGTCGCGTCCGGGGTGGTGTCCACGGTGAGGGTGCGGAAGCCGATCCGGCGGGTCCAGGTGTCCAGCGGCTCCCCGGCGCCGTCACCGGCGGTGAGCGTGACGCTGAGGTCGTACAGCGGCTGCTCGCCGTAGCCCGCGGGCCACCACAGGCGGGCGCCGGGGACCTCCACGGTGACGACGGCGCTGGTGGCACCGGCCGGGACGGTGACGCTGGTGCGGTGCCCGCCGACGGCGGCGGTCACGGTGACGTCGCGGTCCTCGCCGAGCCCGGAGCGCTCGAGGGTGACGTGCACCTCCGCCCGGCCGGTGCCGTCCCCGGCGACGGTGACCAGCGGCCTGACCTCGGCGAGGCGGGCGACGCGCCAGCGCTCCAGGCGGACCGGCTTCCAGATGCCGGCGGTCTGCAGGTCCGGGCCCCAGTCCCAGCCGAAGGAGCAGGCCATCTTGCGGACCATGTTGTACGGGTGCGGGTAGGCGCGGGGCCGGCTGCCCAGCCGCTGCTGCACCTCCTCGGCGTAGGCGAGCGCGGAGCGGAACGTCACGACGAGGTCCTGCTCCGCGCCGGTCAGCAGGGAGCGGACGTCGAAGCGGTAGGAGCGGTGCATGTTGGCCGTCGAGCCGAGGCGCCGCCCGCCGAACTCGATGGTCGCCACGGTGTCCAGGCCCTCGAAGACGAGGTCGGCCCGCTCGTCGGGCGCGGCGGCCTCGGCCCGGACGGTGGTCGCGTAGCGCCAGTCGGTGCGGTGGGCCCAGACCAGGTCCGCCTCGGTGCGGTCCAGGTAGGGGTCGGGGATCAGTCCGGCCGCCAGCAGGTCGAGGTGCGCGCTGCCGGGCACCTGTGCGGGCACGGCGCGGCCCGCCAGGGCTTCCGGTACCGGTCCGGCCACCGCCGTGAGGTACCAGCCGTCGTGCAGGGTGCGGCGGATCATCGTGACAACTCTCCCGAAATGAGGCGGCTCAGACCGGAAGAGATTGTTATGCAGCCGAATAAAGTAAGTCAACTACGCTTCGGTATCCCTTGACAGCCAGCGAAGGACCGCCCCGTGACCTCAGCCAGCGCGCCCGTGCCCCGCCCCGCCGGCCCGGCCTCGTCCACCTCCGCGCGGCGGGCGTCAGCCTCGTCCTCGACCTGTCCGGCGGCAGACTGCCCCGGTCGCCGTGCACTGGGGAGGGGACCTCGGCGCGCTCCCCTCCGGCGGCTGGAAGCGCTGCGGCTGGCCCAGCGCCCGCAGCCCATCGGTTTCTCGGTGGACGGCCCGGTCGACGTGGCCGTGCTGCCGGAGCAGTCCGCCAGCTGGCTCGGCACCCCGGGACTGGCCGGGAACCGCGGCGGCGCCGCCTTCTCCACCGCCTTCCGCACCACCCGGGCCGAGCGGGACGGCGACCGGGTCCGGCTCGGCGCCCGCGACACCGCCGCCGGACTGAGCCTGCACCTCACCATTGAGCTGGCTGCCCTCCGGCCTGCTGCGCCAGCGCGCCACCGTCACCAACGACGGCGGGACGCCGTTCACCGCGGACGGCGTCAGCCTCACGCTGCCGGTGCCGCCCCAGGCCACGGAGCCCCGGAGCGGCAGCGGATACAGCGCTGGACCAACGCCCTGGTCCCGCTGGAGCTGATGGGCACACACGTGGGCGCAGGCGAGGCGCACACCACCGGCCGCCGCCACTCGCCCGGCTTCCGCGCCGGGACAGCCCTGTTCGGCCACTTCGGCATCGGGTGGGACCCGTCGGCCGCCTCCCCCGGGGACCGAGAGCGGCTCGCCGCATGGATGGCGCTGTACAAGGAGCTGCGCGGCCTGCTGCACACCGGCACCGCCGTGCACGCCGACCACCCGGACCCGGCGTACCAGCTGCACGGCGTGGTCGCCGAGGACGGCTCCGACGCGCTGTTCGCTCTGGTGGCCATGGCGACGTCCCCGCTGTACCCGCCCGGCCCGGTGCGGCTGCCGGGGCTCGGCGCCGGCGCCGTCTGCCACGCGCGCCCGCAGCCGCCGGGTGACGTCCCGGACGGGAACGCGCACCGCCGGGGCGTGCCCCTGCCGTGGTGGACGCCCGAAGGGGTGCGGCTGCCGCGGCGCGTGCTGGCGGACGCGGGCTTCCAGGCGCCGGTGCTCTTTCCCGAGCGCCTCGTCCTGCTGCGGGCCCCTGGATCTGACGGCGCGTGACGCCGCCACGGCCCCCGGTGCGGCGGGGCCGGTGGCGTGCCGGTCAGGCCGGCGGCTCAGGTGCCGCCCGTGAGCCGGTCCGGGACGGGAGGCCGCCGGGGTCCGCGGCCGGCTCGCCGCCGGGGCCCAGCCATGTGCCGGCCTCGTGGTCGTAGGTGAGCTCCAGGTACCCGGGCGGCACGGCCACCGGGTCCCCGGCCAGCGAGCGGCCCCGCTGCTCCGGGTTGGGTGCCGCGGCGGCCAGCAGCTGGGTGTAGGGGTGGCGCGGCGTGAGGATAACGTCATCGGACGGCCCGCGCTCGACGACGCGGCCGCGGTACATCACGAGGATCTCGTCGGAGAAGTGCCGGGCGGTCGCCAGGTCGTGGGTGATGTACAGCACCGCCAGCCGGTCCTCGCGCTGGAGCCGGGCGAGCAGGTTGAGCACGCCCAGCCGGATGGAGACGTCCAGCATGGAGACCGGCTCGTCGGCGATGACGACCTGGGCGCCCGGGGCCAGCGCGCGGGCGATCGCCACCCGCTGCCGCTGTCCGCCGGACAGCTCGTGCGGCCGGCGGGCGGCCATGGCGCGCGCCGGGGTGAGGTTCACACGCTCCAGCAGCTGCTCTGCCTTCTCCCGTGCCTCGCGCCGCGTGCGTGCCCGGCCGTGCAGCTTCAGCGGCCTGGTGAGATGGTGCTCGATGGTGTGGAACGGGTTGAGCGAGGCGAACGGGTCCTGGAAGACCATCTGGACGTGGTCGCGGTAGTGCCGGTCCGGCACGGGGGTGCCGTCGGGGCCGGTGGCGGTGATGGCGCCCGCGGTGGGCTTCTCCAGGCGGGCGATCATCTTCGCCACGGTCGACTTGCCGGACCCTGACTCCCCGACCAGGGCTACGGTGCGGCCCGGGGTGAGGGTGAAGGAGACGCCGTTGACCGCCCGCAGCCTGCGGTGGCTCAGGCCGTTCCTGACGCGGTAGACCTTCACCAGGTCCCGCACCGTCAGCGTGGTCATGGCGTCACCTTCCCGGGGGCGGCGGTGTCCGTGGGCCGCTCGCGCTCGGACGGCTCCCCGGTGCGGACGAACGCGCCGCGCTCGCCGGTCAGGCTCGGGAAGGAGTCCAGCAGCATGCGGGTGTAGGGGTGCTGCGGCCGCTCGTACAGCTCGGCGGCCGGGGCGTACTCCACGACCTCGCCCTTGCGCATGACGGCGATGGTGTCGCTGAGTTCGAGCAGCAGCGGCAGGTCGTGGGTGATGAAGACGACGGCGAAGCCCAGCTCGTCGCGCAGCCGCACGATCTCCCGCAGGATGCCGCGCTGCACGACGACGTCGAGCGCCGTGGTCGGCTCGTCCATGATCATCACCTGCGGGTCCAGCAGCATCGCCATGGCGATCATGACGCGCTGGCGCATGCCGCCGGACAGCTCGTGCGGGAAGGAGTCCAGGCGCACCGGGTCGACGCCGACGAGGCGCAGCACCTCCTCGCACCGGGCGCGGCGCTCGTGCCTGGCCATGCCGGGCCGGTGGGTAGTGAGGACGTCGTCGAGCTGCTCGTGGACGGAGATCACCGGGTTGAGCGAGTTCATCGCGCCCTGGAAGACCATCGAGAGCTTGTCCCAGCGGAACGCCCGCAGGTCTTCGCCTGCAAGCGCCAGCAGGTCGATGTCCTTCCCGCCGCGGTCGTGGAAGACGACCGAGCCGGAGGTGACCTCGGCCGGAGGCCGGTGCAGGCGGTTGACGGCGTAGGCCAGGGTCGTCTTGCCGCAGCCGGACTCGCCTGCCAGGCCCAGGATCTCGCCGCGTCCCAGGGTGAGGGAGACGTTCCTGACGGCGTGGACCGGCTCGTCGGTCCGGTAGACGACGCTGAGGTTCCTGACGGTGAGGACGGGCTCGCGCCCGCCGCCGGCCCGCTCCTGCTCCGGGCCGGCGGCGGGGACGGGCGCGGAGGCGGCCACGCCCACCGGGCCGTCGCCCGCTGCCTTCGCCACGCGCAGCTTCGGGTTGATGATCTCGTCGATGCTGAAGTTGATCAGCGCCAGGCCGCAGCCGAAGAGGGCGATCATCAGGCCGGGCGGCACAAACCACCACCACGCCTCGTACTGGAGCGCGAAGCCGTTCTGCGCGAAGTACAGCATCGTGCCCAGGGTGTGGGAGCCGGAGGAGCCCAGGCCCAGGAAGGACAGCCCGGCCTCGGAGAGGATCGCCGCGATGACGGCGAAGACGAACTGCGAGGCCAGCAGCGGCAGCAGGTTGGGCAGGATCTCCACCGCGACGATGCGCCAGCGCTTCTCCCCCGCGACGCGCGCCGCCGCCACGTAGTCGCGGTTGCGCAGCGAGAGGGTCTGGGCGCGCAGCACCCGGGCGGAGGCCGCCCATCCGGTGACCGCCAGCACCAGCGCCACCGTCCACCAGCCGCGGTCCTCGGCGGGGACGAACCCCGCGATGACGATGATCAGCGGCAGGCCCGGGATGACGAGCATGACGTTGGAGAACAGGGAGAACGCCTCGTCCAGCGCGCCGCCCGCGTAGGCGCCGATGATCCCGAAGAAGGCCGACAGCAGCGTGGCGAGCACGCCGACGAGGAGACCGACCTGGAGGGAGCCGCGCACCGAGTGCGCCAGCTGGGCCAGGACGTCCTGGCCGGTCTGGGTGGTGCCCAGCAGGTGGCCGTCGCCCGGCGGGGCCAGGCTGTCGTTGCTGATGGCATCCGGGTCCCCGGTGAACACCGGGCCCAGCAGGCCGAACAGGGCGATGCCGCCGACCAGCACGAGGCCGACGGCCAGTTTCGGCGACCAGCTCGGCAGCAGCGCGCGCAGGCGGCTGCCGGGCCGGACCCCCGCAGGCTCCGGGCCGGCGGGCGCCGCCGCCGTGGCGCCCGGGGGCGCGTCGTCACGGGCACCCCCGGTGAGCGGGCTGAGGTCGGTCACGGGTACTCCTTGCTCAGTTCTCGGCTCGGGTGCGGGGGTCGATCAGGCCGTACAGCAGGTCGACGACGAGATTGGCGCCCAGGACCGCGATCGTGATGACGAGAAAGATGCCCTGCATGAGCGCGTAGTCGTTGTTCTCGACCGCCTGGAGCAGCTTCCCGCCGATGCCCGGGTAGGAGAAGACCTGCTCGGTGATGATCGATCCGGCGACGACGAAGCCCAGGGAGACCGCGAACCCGGCGACGGAGGGCAGCACCGCGTTGCGGGCGGCGTAGCGCGTCATGATCCGGCGGTTACGCAGCCCCTTGGCGCGTGCCGTGAGGACGTAGTCCTCGTCCATGGTCGAGACCATCATGTTCCGCATGCCGAGCAGCCAGCCGCCGACGGAGGAGATCACGATGGTCAGGGCGGGCAGCGTGCCGTGGTAGAGGGCGGACTGGATGAACTCCCAGTTCCAGCCGATGGTGAGGGTGACGTCGTAGCCCTGGAGCAGCGGGAACCAGCCGAGCTGGCTGGAGAACACCAGCACCAGGATCAGCGCCAGCCAGAAGTAGGGCACGGCCGACAGCACGGTGGTCGCGGGGACCAGGCTGTCCAGCCAGGTCCCCCGCTTCCAGCCGACGATCGCGCCGAGCGTCACGCCCAGCAGGAACGACAGCAGGGTCGCGATGCCGACCAGCGCGACCGTCCAGGGCAGTGACTGGGAGATGACGTAGGACACGTCCTCGGGGAAGGCGCTGACCGAGACTCCCAGGTCGCCGCGGAGGAGGTTGCCCAGGTACGCGGCGTACTGGTGCCACAGCGGCTCGCCGGTGTCGGTGCCGAGCAGCAGCTCGTAGGACTCACGGACAGCCGGATCGACCGAGCCGCCGCGCTGCTGGAGCTTGGCCAGCAGGGTGTCCACCGGGTTGCCCGGCATCAGCCGGGGGATGAAGAAGTTCAGGGTCAGCGCCGCCCACAGGGCGACGAGGTAGAACCCGAGCTTCCGGGCGTAGTACCTCATCGGTGCGTGTCACCCGCCGTTGGGCGTCAGCTGCTTGAAGATCTCCGCCTGGTCCGGGCGCTGCCAGACGGCGGGGTAGGCGTAGAGGTTGTCCTCGGTCGGCCAGCCGCTGAACTTCTCGGCGTTGTACTCGCTGGTCGTGCCGCCGGTCAGGACCGGGACGTAGGGCATGTCCGCTTCGATCCGCGCCTGGATGGCGTCGTAGTACGGGCGCCGGGCCTCCAGGTCGGTGGGGTCGAGCTGCCGCAGCTCCTCGATGGCCGCGTCCACCTCGGGGCTGGCGTAGCGGGCCCAGTTCGGGTTGGCCTGCTCGCCGACGGGGGCGGTGTTGTCGCTGTTGAAGAAGTAGTTGTAGTTCCAGTACGGGTCGGGTGAGGGGCCCGGGTACTGGGAGTCCAGCTGGAGCTCGAAGTCGCCGCGGCTGCGCGCGTCGGACCACTCGTTCCACGAGGACTGCTCGACCGTCAGCTCGATGCCGGCCTCGCTGACCTGCTCGCGCATGGTGTTGACGGCGGTGATGTAGTCGGTCCAGCCGGAGGGCACGCCCACGGTCAGCGAGACCTTCTCGCCGTCGCGGGCGTAGATGCCGTCGCCGCCGCGGGTGTAGCCGGCGTCCTCCAGGATCTGCTGGGCGCGCTCGGTGTCCGCGTGCATCGGCACGGTCCGCTCCTGCAGCTCGTCCGACACGTAGCCGGCGTCGCGCTCGGGCAGGGCGTAGCCGGGGGACATGGGGCCCGCGGTGTTCTGGAAGGCCAGCGCGTTGAGCTGCTCCCGGTCGATGGCGTAGTAGAGGGCGCGGCGGACGGCCGGGTCGGTCTGGGGGCCCTCGCAGCCGAGCTCCTCGCTGGAGCAGGCGGTCAGGTGCATCTGGAAGGCGTAGACCGTGCTGGCCTGGTAGCCGGGGTACGCCTCTTCGACGTTCTCCAGGTTGGGTACCGGTCCGGTCTGCCAGTCGATCTGGCCGGCGGCCAGCGCGTCGGCGCCGGCCTGGTTGCCGGAGAGCGCCAGGTAGCGCACGCGCTGCAGCTCGGGCTCGCCGTCCCAGTAGGTGGGGTTCGCCTGGAGCGTGAACGCCTGCGCCTTGAAGTCGGCCAGCAGGTAGGGGCCGGTGCCGACGGGGTTGTTGACGGGGTCGGTGGCCGGGTCCTCGATCCCGCTCCAGATGTGCTCGGGGACGATCCAGACCTTGCCGAGGAGCTGCGGGCCGTCCATATAGGAGGGCTTGTCGAAGGTCACCCTGACCTCGTGGTCGTTCACGGCCTCGGCCTCGCCGGCGTAGCCGACGGTGTTGATCTCGTCGTGGGCCGCCAGCATGTCGAACGTGAACGTGACGTCCTCGGCCGTGAAGGGCTCACCGTCGGACCAGGTGACGCCCTCACGCAGGGTGATGGTCAGCTCGGTGCCGTCGTCGTTCCAGGAGAACTCGGTGCCCAGGCGCGGCTGCGGCTCCTCCTGCTGGGCGATGTTGTAGAAGAACAGCGGCTCGAAGATCGTGCCGGGGCCCTCGTTGAGCGTGGGTGAGTAGGGGTTGAAGTTGCGCTGGTAGTCCCCCGCCTGTCCGGTAAAGACGATCAGGGTGCCGGAGTCGCCGCCACCGCTGCTGCCGCCGTTGCTGGAGCCGCACCCGGCGGCCAGCAGGCCCACGCAGACGGCACCGACCGCCGCCGTCCGCAGGCGCCGCGATCCTGGTTGCAAGGACATGTCGATTCCTCTCCTGGTCGCCCCGCGCCGGGGCCTGGGGGACTCACCCGGGGCCCGGGACCCGCCCGGGTTTAGGATTGTTAAGCCGCCGAATTAACAAAGTCAATACCCGGCCGGGACGGGCGAGGCGGCGCCGCTGGCGGGCCACCGGCCCGCACCGGGCGGGGCATAGGAGCCCCGCCACTTACACTTGGCGTCGCGCAGCGTCACAAGCGGAGGACTAGTTGAGCGGACCCGCGGGAGCCACCCCCCATGCCAGCAGCCAGGCGGCGATCCTTGACGTGATCCGGGCCGCCGGCACGATCAGCCGGGTCGGGCTGGTCAAGGCCACGGGCTTCACGGGCGCCACGGTCTCCACGGTGGTGCGGCGGCTGATCGACGAGGGCCTGGTGCTGGAGACGGGCCGGGCCGAGTCCACCGGCGGCAAGCGCCGGGTGCTGCTGGAGCTGAACCAGTCCTCGCGCTTCGCCGTCGGCGTCCACCTCGACCACGCCGGGCTGACGTACGTCCTGACCAACCTCGGCGGCTCGATCATCGCCCGGATGTCGCGCGCCGGCGTCGGCACCGAGGACCCGCCGGACGTGGTGGCGCGCATGGCCCGGGAGATCAGCGCCCTGATCGAGGGTGCGGGCGTGGACCGGGAGCGTGTGCTGGGCGTGGGCCTGGTCTCCCCCGGCCCGATGCACCAGACCTCAAAGATGCGGCTGACCCCGCCCGCGATGCGCCACTGGGAAGACTTCCCGCTCGACGCCGAACTGGAGCGGGCCGCCGGGCTGCCGGTCATCCTGGACAACGATGCCACGGCGGCGGCGCTCGGCGAGCACTGGTCGGGCGGCGTGATCGGCGGCGCCACGCTCGCCGCCGTCTACATGGGCACGGGCATCGGCTCTGGGCTGCTCATCAACGGCATCACCTACCGGGGCGCCAGCGGCAACGCCGGGGAGATCGGCCACATCTGCCTGGAGGCCGACGGGCCCGAGTGCTGGTGCGGGGCGCGCGGCTGCACCGAGGCGCTGGCAGGCCCCGGCGCCGTCGTGGCCGCCGCGCGCGCGGACGCCGCGCTCGCGCGCGAGGCGGGCCTGTCGGCACGGCCCAACGACCGCTCCCGCCTGGTCACGGACTTCGCCGCCGTCAGCCGGGCCGCGCTGCGCGGCGAGCCGCGCGCCCGCGCGCTGCTGGAGCGCTCGGCGCGCTATCTCGCCCTGGCCTCGCGCGCCCTGGCCAACGTCATGGACCTGGAGGAGCTGGTCCTCACCGGCCCCAGCCTGGCCATCGCGGGCTCGATATATCTGCCCGTAGTCGGGGAGGAGCTGGACCGCTCCTTCTTTTCCCGGGCCACCCACTCGGTGACGGTGCGGCTGTCCCGGTCGGCGGCGACCGCGCCGGCGATCGGCGCCGCCGCGATGGTGCTCCAGTCCGAGCTGGTGCCGCTGCGTGAGGGCGTCCGGCTGCCGGAGAACCTCGGCGCCGAGCCTCTCGGGGAGGCGCGGGCCGCCAGCTAGCCCGGCGGACTGCGGAGCGTTAAGGCGTACGCCTGGCTTGTCCCCTAACGGGTTAATCCCGGGGGATCGGCACATAGCGCGTGGTGCGGGCGGGGACAACCTTTTTTGTCCAGAGTTCGTTCGTCCTGATCTCGTCCGGGACGACACCGTCGCGTCGTGGCGATCCGTGACGCCGAGGATGCCAGGGAGGGGAGCGACGCCATGAGCAGCTCCGAGACCGTACGGACCTGCCCGTTCGACTTCGCCGAAGGGCTGGAGTTCGATCCGCTGCTCAGAGAGCTGATGGAGGAAGGGCCCATCACCCGTATCCGCATGGCCTACGGCCAGGGCGAGGCGTGGCTCGTCACGCGGTTCGAGGAGGTCCGCTTCGTGACGACGGACCGCCGCTTCAGCCGGGCGGCCGTCGCGGGCAGGGACTTCCCCCGGATGACCCCCGAGCCGATCGTCCAGTCGGAAGCCATCAACCTGATGGACCCGCCGGAGAGCAACCGGCTGCGCAAGCTGGTCTCGCAGGCGTTCACCGCGCCCCGGGTCGACGCGATGCGCCCGAAGACGCAGCGGATCGTCGACAGCCTGCTGGCGGAGATGGCCGACCACGGGTCGCCCGCCGACTTCGTCAAGCACGTGTCACTGCGGCTGCCGCTGACCACCATCTGCGAGCTGCTGGACATCCCCGAGCCGGACCGGGCCGACCTGCGGCGGCGGGCTATGGAGATGTCCTCCATCGGCGCGGCCACGCGCGAGACGGCCGTGCGGTCCAAGGCCGAGCTGCGGGCCTACTTCAGCGAGCTGACGGCCGCCCGCCGCGCGCACCCCGGTGACGACCTGATCAGCGCCCTGGCCACCGCCCGCGACGGCGACGAGGTCCTCGACGCCGACGAGCTGACGGTGATGGCCATGGTGCTGCTGATGACGGGGCACGACACCAGCACCTACCAGCTGAGCAACATCCTCTACACCCTGCTGACGCACCCGGACCAGCTGGCCAAGCTCCGCGCCCGGCCGGAGATCCTGCCGCAGGCGCTGGAGGAGCTGCTGCGGTTCATCCCGTTCCGCAAGGGCGTCGGCATTCCGCGGATCGCCACCGAGGACGTCGAGGTCGGCGGCGTGACCATCAAGGCGGGGGACACGGTGCACGTCTCCTACCTCGCGGCCAACCGCGACCCGGAGCGCTTCGAGCGCCCCGACGAGCTGGATCTGGACCGGCAGCCGTCGCCGCACATGACGTTCGGCTGGGGGGCACACCACTGCATCGGCTCGCCGCTGGCCCTGATGGAGATCGAGCTTGCCATCGGCACGCTGCTCGAGCGCTTCCCCGGCCTGCGGCTCGCTGTCCCGGCCGAGGAGGTGCCGTGGAACACCGAGTCCATCTGGCGCTTCCCCTACGAGCTCCCGGTCGCCTGGTAACGCGGCCGGCGCTTCGTATCTGACTCAATCACTGACAGCCATCGATGCCGCCCGCCCGGTCGCGGGCGCGGCGGCGCGGGAGGGATCATGGCAACCCTGTGCAGGCCGTCCATCGCGGTGCCCGACAACGTCCTGACGATGGAGGAGACGCTCGACCTGGCGCGCACGCTGCACGCCGACCATCCGCAGCTCGGGCTCGTGCTGCGGCTCATCCGGAACACCGGGGTCCGCACCCGGCATATCGTCCAGCCCATCGACAAGACGCTGGAGCACCCCGGCTTCCAGGCGCGGAACGACCTGTACGAGGCGGAGGCGAAGCGCCGGGTGCCCGCGGTCGTCTACCAGGCCCTGGACAACGCCGGGCTCGGCGTGGGCGACATCGGGCTCATCGTGTACGTCTCGTGCACGGGTTTCATGATGCCCTCGCTGACCGCCTGGCTGATCAACACCATGGGCTTCTCGACCGAGACCAGACAGCTGCCGATCGCCCAGCTCGGCTGCGCGGCGGGCGGCGCGGCGATCAACCGGGCGCACGACTTCTGCCGCGCCTACCCCGAGGAGAACGCGCTGATCGTCGCCTGCGAGTTCTGCTCGCTGTGCTACCAGCCCGTCGACGTGGGCGTCGGTTCACTGCTGTCGAACGGCCTGTTCGGAGACGCGGTGGCCGCCGCCGTCGTCCGCGGCCAGGGCGGCGAGGGCGTCCGCCTGGAGCGGAACGGCTCGCACCTGGTGCCCGACACCGAGGACTGGATCTCCTACGCGGTCAAGAGCACCGGCTTCCACTTCCAGCTGGACAAGCGCGTCCCGACCACGATGAAGATGCTGGCCCCGGCGCTGCGGGCGCTGACGCAGGAACACAGCTGGGACGTCTCCGGGCTGGACTTCCACATCGTGCACGCCGGCGGGCCCCGGATCCTGGACGACCTGTGCGAGTTTCTCGACGTCGACCCGCACATGTACCGCTACAGCCGGGCGACGCTCACCGAGCGGGGGAACATCGCCAGCTGCGTCGTCTTCGACGCCCTGAACCGGCTCTTCGAGGACGGCGGCGTCGCCGACTCGGGGCAGGGACTGATCGCCGGGTTCGGCCCCGGCATCACCGCCGAGATGGCCCTGGGCACGTGGGTGACCCGGCAGCCTGACGCCGGCCCGGCAGGGGTGGGCCTGCCCGCCAGCGCGCAGGCCCCGGTCGGCTGACCGGCGCCGGGCCGGCCCTGTCCCCCTGTCCGTACCGTCAGCGCTCACCGAAATAGGCCCGGACGACCTCGGTGTGCGTCGGGAAGGCCAGCTCGGCCGGCTCGCGCAGCACGAGCCACTCGCTGGCCTCGGCGGTGGCGGCGGACGGGGGCAGCGTGCGCTCGTCGCGCGGGGGCAGCAGGGCGAAGACGTTCAGGGTCAGCCCGGAGGAGCGGACGTCGAACAGGCGCACCTCCTCCGGGTCCGCGTCGTGACCGGTCTCCTCGCGCAGCTCCCGCACGGCCGCCTGCTGCCAGGACTCCCCGGCCTCCATATAGCCGCCGGGGAGTGCCAGCTCTCCCCGGCCCGGTTCTATCGAGCGCCGCACCACGACCAGGCCGCGCCGGCCGTCCCGCTCCACGGGCAGCAGCGTCACGGCGACCGGCAGCGGGTTGAGCCATTGGGTCTCGCCGCACGCCGCGCAGTCCCGGGGCCAGCCGCTTTCGGCGGGGTACGGGGCACCGCAGTAGGGGCAGTGCGTCACGAGACGACCGAGTGTGTATGCCATCTGTCTCTCCTACCACCTCAGCGGCGCCGGCGCGGCACCGGCGGGCCCCGTCAGGGTTTGCGGCCGACCCCGCCGTACACGGCGACCTCCGGGCCGGCGGCCGGGGACCGCCGCCCGGGGCGCCACCGGGAGCAGGCGACGACCCCCGGCGGCACCAGCTGCAGGCCGTCGAAGAAGCCCTCGATCTCCTCGGGCTCGCGCAGCCAGTACGGGGCGGCGCCGGTGGCGTTGTAGTCGCGCTGGGCCTCGGTATAGGCGGCGTCCCCGGTGACGCCGTCGTTGAGCGAGAGGTAACTGCCCGCGGGCAGCCCGTCCAGCAGCCGCCGCACGGCCGACCGCGCCTCGGCGTAGGGGGCGACGTGGCCCATCACGCCGCTGAGGATGAGGCCGACGGGCCGGTACGGGTCGGTGACCTCGGCGGCGCGGGCCAGGATGCGCTCCGGCTCCCGCACGTCGGCCTGGAGGTACTCGGTGCTCCCCTCGGGCCCGCTGATGAGCAGGGCCCGGGCGTGGGCGAGCACCAGCGGGTCGTTGTCCACGTACAGCACGCGGGTGTCCGGGGCGACGTTCTGGGCGACCTCATGGGTGTTCTCCGCCGTGGGCAGCCCGGTGCCGATGTCGATGAACTGCCGGACGCCCGCGGTCTCGGCCATGTACCGGATGCTCCGGACCAGGAAGGCGCGGGAGGCGCGCGCCAGGTCCACCACGCCGGGGAAGGTCGACTGGTAGCGCTCCCCGACGACCCGGTCGATCTCGTAGTTGTCGCGGCCCCCGAGCCAGTAGTTCCAGATCCGGGCCGAGTGCGGCACCGTCGTGTCGATCTTGGGCACGTCGTCGGTCACGGAAGAATCTCCCTGGTGGTACCGGAGTGCGCCGCGCGGCCGGTTGGTCATCCCGTGCCGGTCTTCCCGGTGCTGCGGGCGGTTCCGGTTCCGCGCAGGCGGCGGGCGGTGCGGACGTAGGCGTCCACGGCGGGGTTGCTGTGGTCGGGGTGCCATGCCAGGTCGATTCGTAACGGCTCGACCCCGGTGAGCGGGATCCAGGAGATGCCGGGGTGGGAGAAGTACTCGCCCGAGGTGCGGGGGACGATGATGGCGCCGCGGCCCGCGGCGACGTGGTCCAGCAGCCGGGCGAGGTCATCGTCGGCGGGCCCCCAGCGGGGCCGTGAGCCGTCGGGGCGCGGGTCCACGGCCCACCACGCGGTCCAGTCGCGGGGGGCGCTGCGCGTGCGGACGAGGGGTTCGTCGCGCACGTCCGTGATCGCCAGGCGTGTGCGCTGGGCGAGGGGGTGGGCGGCGGCCAGGCCGATGACACGCGGTTCTTCGGCCAGCGGCATGCTGGCGAGCCCGGTCAGGTCGGCCGGCTGCCAGACGATGGCTACATCCACGGTGCCTTCGCGGAGCGCGTCGGCCTCCCGTGCCCACTCGCAGCCGCGCGGCTCGACGACGATGCCCGGGTTGCCCGCTTCGAACGCGGCACGGAGCCGTGCGGCAAGCGATCCGGCGCCGCTGGCCTGGTAGCCGACGCGGAGCCGGCGCGCCGCCAGCGGGGCGTGGCGGGCGGCCGCGTCACGGACACGCTGGGCGGCCTGCAGCGCGAGCCGGGCCTGGGCGACGACGTCCTGTCCCGCCTCGGTGAGATCGACGCCGCGGGGGTGGCGGCGCAGCAGCGTCACGCCCAGTTCGCGCTCGAGCTTCTTCAGCGCGTAGCTCAGGGAGGGCTGGCTGATGAAGAGCTGGCCGGCAGCCCTGCCGACGTGCCTGGCGTCGGCGACGGCGACCAGATAACGCAGCTCTCTCAGGTCCATGACAGCACGGCATCATAGATGGCGTCTATCGCCTTGTCGAAAGACCGTCACATGTCACTCGGCGTCACCTCGCCGGATAGCTCCTGGATTGACGGTCCGTCAGGCCGCGACGAGCGTCTCGGCCCGTGACAGGAGCGCGGTGATCTCCCGCACGGCGGCGCGGCCGGCCCGGTTGGCGCCGATGGTGCTGGCCGAGGGGCCGTAGCCGACGAGGTGGACGCGCGGGTCGCGGACGACCCGGGTGCCGTCCAGGAGGATGCCGCCGCCGGGCTCGCGCAGCCCCAGCGGCGCCAGGTGCGCGAGGGAGGGACGGAAGCCGGTGGCCCACAGCAGCGTGTCGGCCGCCACGGTCGTGCCGTCGTCCCAGGCCACGCCGCCGGGGGTGATCCGGTCGAACATGGGGCGGCGGCGGAGCACGCCGCTGGCCCGGGCGCGGCGGATGGCCTCGGTCATGGGCAGGCCGGTGACGGAGACGACGCTCTGCGGCGGCAGGCCGTTGCGTACCCGCTCCTCGACGAGGGCGACGGCCGCCCTGCCCTGCTCCGCGTCGAAGGGCTCCTCGCGGAACACCGGCGGACGCCGGGTGACCCAGACCGTGCGGGCGGCGGTCTGGGATATCTCCAGCAGGTGCTGCACGGCGGAGGTGCCGCCGCCGATGACGACGACGCGCTCGCCGCGGAACGCCTCCGGGCCGGGGTAGGTGGCGGTGTGCAGCTGCCGCCCGGTGAAGTCGCGCTGGCCGGGAACGGACGGCCAGAACGGCCGGTCCCACGTGCCGGTGGCGCTGATCAGTGCCTGGGTGAGCCACTCCCCCGCGCTCGTGACGACGCGCAGCCTGCCGTCGCCCGCCTCGCGCACGGCGCTGACGTGGACCGGGCGGCGCACGTCGAGCCCGTGGACCCGCTCGTACTCGGCGAAGTAACCGCCGATGACCTCCGAGGCGGGCCGGTCGGGGTCGGCTCCGGTCAGCTTCATGCCGGGCAGGGCGTGCATGCCGTGGAGCCGGCCGTAGGTGAGGGTCGGCCAGCGGAACTGCCAGGCGCCGCCGGGGCGGGGGGCGTGATCGAGCACGATGAAGTCGCGACCGGGCACGAGCCCGCGTCGGCGCAGATGGTAAGCGCTGGACAGCCCGGCCTGCCCGGCGCCGATGACAACGACCCGCATGTCCGCCACGTGGTGCATGTTCCGTACAACACGCCGGGCGCCCTCGCTCTTCCCGGAAATCGAATACCGGCGAACATCGGGGAATGCGAGCAGTGTGCGGCACTCCGGAATTTCGCGGGACAGCCACCGGAATTTCCCGGAGCGGGACCGGCAGCGCTTATAGACATATCAGAACCGATCTGATCTGCCGCTTTACGACCGGATTCTTTCGTCCTTGCGTCACACCCCCCGCCGGCGACCGGCAGCGCGTGCCACGGAAGCGATATCCGCTTACCTGTTCGCCCGCGTGTCTGCCCGAAGCCAGCTCGCTGACCTGGCACGACGCGGCCGCGCCGCCCTCTGGCCACCCTGCCCGCCACGGGAGGCTCGCAGCAATAAATATGACAAACCTATTCTCGCGTACGACGCCTTGACCTGGTAGATACCATCAGACTAAGTTCCGGAATTCGCTCCCTGCCGCTCTTCTCTTTACTGCGACGCCCCGCAAAGAACCCGGAGTGCCATGCCGTCCGTTCCGCAGAATCCCGGCCCTGCCCCTCACGAACCCGGCGTACTCGGCATCACCCCGTTCGGCGAGCCCGACGCGAGACTGGCGGCGGCGGTCTGCCGGGCGGGCGCGCTGGGCGTGCTCGACCTGGGAACCGGCGACCGCCGGGCCCGTGAGGAACTGGCCCGGTTCCTCGACTGGGCCCCCGGCCCGTTCGGCATCCGCGTCTCCGCCCGCACCGTGCCCGCGCTCCCCGCCCTGCTGCCCCAGCTCGCCGGCGACGGCCCCTCCCCGCACACCGTGGTCCTGGCGGCCGACGCGCCCCCGGGCCCGGCCCAGCTCCCCGGACTGCCCGGCGGCTGCCGCGTGCTGAAGGAGGTGACCAGCCGGCAGGAGGCCGCCGCGGCGGCCGCGGCCGGCGCCCACGGCCTGATCGCCCGGGGCAGCGAATGCGGCGGCCGGGTCGGCACCCTGAGCACCTTCGTGCTGCTCCAGCAGCTGCTGGGCACACCACTGGACCCGGAGCATCCGGAGCACCCGGACACCCCGGGAAACCCTGCGCTTCCCATCTGGGCCTGCGGCGGCATCGGCCCGCGGACCGCGGCGGCGGCCGTCGCCGCAGGCGCGGCCGGCGTCGTGCTGGACGTCCAGCTCGCCCTGCTGGCGGAGTCCTCCCTGCCGCAGGAAGCGGCGGCGCTGCTGCGGCGCTGCGACGGCACGGAAACGGCCGTCGCGGGCGGCTACCGCTTCCTGTGCCCGCCCGGCGGCGCCCGCCGGCCCCCGGAGGCGTCCGCCTCCCCCGAGCACGTGGCCGGGCTGCTGGGCGCGTACGGCCCGGCGGCCCGGTTCCTGCCCGCCGGCGAAGACGCCTACCTCGCCGCGCACTTCGCCGACCGGTGGCACGACGCCGCCGGCGCGGTGCGGGCGGTGCGCGAGGGCGTGGCCGACGCCGTCCGTGACGACGAGCCCGGCCGCGCGCTGCTGCCCGGCTCCCCCATGTGCGCGGTGCTCGGCACCCGCCTGCCCCTGGTCCAGGGGCCCATGACGCGGGTCAGCGACCAGCCCGCCTTCGCCGCCGCGGTCGCGCGCGAAGGCGGCCTGCCGTTCCTCGCCCTCGCCCTGTCCAGCGGCGCGCGCACCCGCGAACTGCTCGCCGCCACCCGGGCCGAGACCGGCGGCGCGCCGTTCGGCGTGGGCCTGCTCGGCTTCGCGGACGAACGGCTGCGGGCCGAGCAGATCGAGGCAGTGCGCGCGCACCGCCCCTCCCACGCGCTGATCGCCGGGGGCCGCCCCTCACAGGCAGCCGCGCTGGAGGAGGCCGGGATCCAGACCTTCCTCCACGTCCCCTCCCCCGGCCTGCTGCGGCAGTTCCTCGCGGCCGGGGCGCGGGGGTTCGTCTTCGAGGGCGCCGAGTGCGGCGGGCACGTCGGCCCCCGCACCAGCTTCACGCTCTGGGAGGCGCAGGTCGCCGAGCTGCTCGCCCACCTCGACGCGGCATCCGACCCCGCCGCCGCGGCCGGGCTGCGCGTGCTGTTCGCGGGCGGCGTGCACGACGAGCGTTCCGCCGCCATGGTCGCCGCGCTCGCCGCGCCGCTGATGCGCCGGGGCGTACCGGTCGGGCTGCTGATGGGCACGGCCTACCTCTTCACCGAGGAGGCGGTGCGCACCGGCGCGATCCGGCCGGCGTTCCAGCGCCAGGTCGTCGCCGCCCGGGCCACCGAGCTGCTGCGCACCGCTCCCGGGCACGCCACACGGTGCGTGGCCAGCCCGTTCACCGCCGAATTCCAGCGGGCCCGGGAGGAGCTGCGGTCACGCGGCGTGCCCGAGCGGCAGGTCTGGGAGGAGCTGGAGCGGCTCAACCTCGGCCGCCTGCGCATCGCCAGCAAGGGCGTGGAGCGGGCGGACGGGGAGCTGGTCCCCGCGGACGAGGCGCGGCAGGTCGCCGCCGGGATGTTCATGGCGGGCGACGTGGCGGTGCTGCGCTCGGACACCACGACGGTCGCCCGGCTGCACCACGCGGCCGGTCCGGGCGCGGCGGCCCACCTGGCGGCCCGTGCCCGCACGCTGCGCGCGGCGCTGCCCGCCGCCGCGGCGCCCGGCGGCCCGGCACCCGCGCCGCTGGACGTCGCCATCGTCGGGATGTCCTGCGTCTTCCCCGGCGCCGACGGCCTCGACGCCTACTGGGCCACCATATTGGACGGCACGGACGCGGTGACCGAGGTGCCGCCCGAACGCTGGGATGCCGCGCTGCACTTCGCGCCCGGCGGGAGCCAGAGCCGAGCAGCAGACGGGGAAACGGACGGCGGAGCCGGCCGCGAGCACGACGAGGCGGCGGCCACGTCCCTCACGCCGTCCAAGTGGGGCGGCTTCCTGCCGCGCGTCCCGTTCGACCCGCTGGCCTTCGGCATCCCCCCGGCCTCGCTGGCCAGCATCGAACCCGTCCAGCTGCTGGCGCTGCTCACGGCGCGCCGCGCCCTGGACGACGCCGGGTACGGCGAACGCCCCTTCGACCGGGCCCGGGCCTCAGTCATCTTCGGCGCCGAGTCCGGCAGCGAGCTGGCGCAGGCGCTGTCCCTGCGCACCGTGCTGCCGTCGTACACCGGCCCGCTGCCGCCCGCGCTGGACCAGCAGCTCCCCCGGCTGACGGAGGACTCCTTCCCCGGGATGCTGGCCAACGTCATCACCGGCCGCATCGCCAACCGCCTCGACCTGGGCGGCGCCACCTACACGGTCGACGCCGCCTGCGCCTCCTCGCTCGCCGCGCTCGACGCCGCCTGCAAGGAGCTGGCGGCCGGCAGCAGCGACCTGGTGCTGTGCGGCGGCGCCGACCTCCACAACGGCATCCACGACTTCGCGATGTTCGCCTCGGTGCAGGCGCTGTCGCCGACGGGGCGCTCCCGCACCTTCGACGCGGCGGCCGACGGCATCGCGCTCGGCGAAGGCGTCGCCTGCGTCGTGCTCAAGCGCCTCGCCGACGCCCAGCGCGACGGCGACCGCGTCTATGCCGTGATCAAGGGCGTCGGCGCTGCGAGCGACGGCCGCTCCCGGGGCCTGACGGCACCCCGCCCGGAAGGGCAGCGGGCCGCCCTGGAACGCGCCTACGCCCAGGCCGGCGTCTCGCCCGCCGACGTCGGCCTGATCGAGGCGCACGGCACCGGCACCGTCGTCGGCGACCGCACCGAACTGACCGTGCTCACCCAGGTGTTCACCGACGCCGGGGCCGCGCCGGGCTCCTGCGCCCTGGGCTCGGTCAAGTCGCAGATCGGGCACACCAAGTGCGCCGCCGGACTCGCCGGGCTCATCAAGGCCGCCATGGCCCTGTACACCGGCGCGATACCTCCCACCCGCAACCTGCGGCAGCCCAACCCCGCCTGGGACGCGGCCACCAGCCCGTTCGTCTTCCACACCACCGCCGCGCCCTGGCCCGGCCCGCCCGAGCGGCGCCTGGCCGGCGTGAGCGCCTTCGGCTTCGGCGGGACCAACTTCCACGCCGTGCTGGCGGCCTGCCCCGGCGGGCCGCCGCCCGCGCACGGGCGCGCGGTCTGGCCCGCCGAGCTGCTGCTCCTGCCGGGCCCCGGACCCGAGGCCGCGGCGCGCCGGGCGCAGACGCTGGCGGACGAGCTGCTGGCCGGGACCGAACCGGCCGCGGCGGCCGGCACCGCCCCGCGTGCCCTTGCCGCCGCAGCGGAACGGGCGGCGGCGGAGCGGCCCGGCCCGCCGCGGCTGGCGGTCCTGGCCGGCGGGCCCGAGGAGGCGGCCCAGCGGCTGCGCGCCGCCGCCGCGGGGGAGCACGACCCGGCCCGCGGCGTGTTCCAGTGCGCCGAGCGGCCGCCGGGCAAGGTGGCGTTCCTCTTCCCCGGGCAGGGCAGCCAGCGCCCCGGGATGCTGGCCGGGCTGTTCACGGCCTTCCCCGAGACCCACCGCTACCTGCGGCTGGCCGAGCGGCTGCCCGGCGATGTCGTCCGCACCGTCTTCCCGCCCGCGGCGTTCGGCGAGGCCGGGGCCAAGGCGCGCCGGGCTGCCGTCACCGACACCCGCGTGGCGCAGCCCGCGCTCGGCATGGCGGAGCTCGCCGTGCTCGACCTGCTGGGCCGGGCCGGCGTCCGCCCCGACATGGCGGCGGGGCACTCCTACGGCGAACTGGTCGCGCTGTGCGCGGCCGGGAGCCTGTCGCCCGGCTCGCTGCTGCGGCTGAGCGCCGACCGCGCCGAGGCGGTGCTGCGGGCGGCGGGGGACGAGCCGGGCGCCATGGCGGCGGTGCGGGCGGGGGCAGCCGAGACCGAACGCGTGCTCGCGGGTGCCGGGCTGGGCGGCGCGGTGGTGGCCGCCAACCGCAACGCACCGGACCAGACGGTGATCTCCGGCCCGGCGGCGGCGGTCAGCGAGGCGGTGCACGCGTTGCGCCAGGCCGGGCACGCGGCCCAGCTGCTGGACGTGGCCTGCGCGTTCCACAGCCCGCTCGTCGCGGCGGCGGGCGGGCCGTTCGCCGAGGCGCTGGCACGGCACCCGGTGCTGCCGCCGGAGATCCCGGTGTGGGCCAACGCGACCGCCGCACCCTACCCGGCCGGCCCCGGCGACATCCGCGCCCAGCTCGCCGCCCAGCTCGGCGCGCCGGTCCGCTTCGCCGAGCAGATCGAGGCCATGTACGCGGCCGGGGCCCGGGTGTTCGTCGAGGTGGGGCCCGGGACCGCGCTGACCGGCCTGGTGCGGCGCGTCCTGGGCGACCGGCCGCACACGGCGGTGGCGTGCGAGCCCCGGCCGGACGCCGGGCTGCGCGGCTTCCTGGAGGCGCTCGCCCGCCTGGCGGCGGCCGGGCTGCCGGTGCGCACCGGCTGGCTGGTGCGGGGCCGAGCGGCCGGCCCGCCCGCCCGGCCCGCCGGGTGGACCGTGGACGGCCACCTGGTCCGCACCGCCTCGGGTGAGCCGCTCCCCGGGGGCCTGCGTCCCGCCCACCGCATTCGTTTGGAGAGCCCCATGCCCCAGCCGGACCCGGACACCCTCATCACCGAGTTCCTCCGCACCGGCCGCGAGATGGTCGCCGCTCAGCGCGACGTGCTGCTGCGCTACCTCGGCGGCGCCGTGCCCGAGCCCTCCGCGCCGGCGCCGCAGGCGCCGCCGGTGCCCGCGAGCGTGACCGTGCCCGCGCAGGCGGCCGGGCCGGAGCCGGCCGCCGCTGTGGCCCTGCCGGAGCCCCCGGCGGCACCGGGGGCGGCGGCAGGGGAGCGGGCCGGGGAAGCGGCCCAGCGGCCGGGTGACGTGCTGGCGACGGTGCTCCAGATCGTCAGCGAGCGCACCGGCTACCCCGTGGACATGCTGGAGCCCGGCCTGGACCTGGAGGCCGACCTCAGCATCGACTCCATCAAGCGCACCGAGATCGCGGGCGAACTGGCCCGGCGCCTGACCGGCGGCGCGGCCGGAGCGCTGTCCGACGCGGAGCTGGAGGAGCTGTCGCGGGCGCGCACCGCCGCCGCCATCGCCGGCTGGCTGGAGGCCCGGCTGCCCGGCGGCGCGCCGCCGGAGAACGGAACGGCCCGGCCTGCTGCCGCGCCCGGCGCGTCCGGCGGCCCGGCAGCGGACGGCGGCCCGGCCGACGGCGGCGGGCTGGCGGGCGTGGCGCCCCGGCGGATGGTGGTGCGCGAGGTACCGCTGCCTGACGTGCCCGACGGCGCCGAACCGCCGGGGATCGCCGGGCAGCGGTTCGCGGTCCTGGGCTCCGGCGAGGTGGCCGACGCGCTGGCCGGAGCGCTGGTGCGGCGCGGCGCCGAGGCCGTGATGCGTGACGCCTGGCACGAGCTGGGCGAGGCGGACGGCGAGCTGGCGGGCGCGTTCCTGCTGGGGCCGCTGGAGACGCGGCCGGGGCCGGACGTGGCGCCGGAGACGTTCCGCGTGGTGAAGGCCGCGCTGGCCCGCGAGCCGCGGTGGCTGGTGTGCGCGCGGCCCGCCGAGGCGCATCCGTTCGGCCTGCACGGGCTGTTCCGCACGGTGGCCCGGGAGCACCCCGGCGTGCTCGCCCGGGTGGTGGCGCCCGGCACGGCGGACCCGGCGACCGTGGCGGAACGGCTGGTGGCGGAGCTGGCGGCCGCCGACCGGGCGCCGGTCGTGGTCCGCACCGCGTCCGGGCGGCACGGGCTGGAGCCGGAGCCGGCCGACCTGGGCGCCGTCGCCGCGCGGGGCGCGGGCCCGGAGGGCACGGGCACGGCCGAGGCGCGGGCCCTGGGCCTGGGCCGGGACTCGGTGGTCCTGCTGGCAGGCGGGGCACGCGGCATCGCCGCGCACGTGGCGCTGGCCCTGGCCGCGGCCAGCGGCTGCCGCGTGGAGCTGCTGGGCCGCACGCCGCCGCCGGCCGGGCCCGAGGACCCGGCGACGGCCGGAGCGGCGGACCGGGCGGCGCTGCGCGCGGCGCTGGCCGGGCTCGGGGAGCCGCCCGCCTCGATCGACGCCCGTGCCTCGCGGATCCTGGCGCGGCGGGAGATCACGGCGACGCTGGCCGCGCTGCGCTCCCTGGGCTGCGAGGCCCGCTACCAGGCAGCGGACGTGCGGGACCCGGAGTCGGTGCGGCAGGCCGTCAAGGACATCAGGACACGCCACGGCCGCCTGGACGGGGTGGTCTGCGCGGCGGGCGTCATCGAGGACCGGCTCATCGCGGACAAGTCGCCCGAGTCGTTCCGCCGGGTGTTCGCCACCAAGGTGGACGGCGCGCGGACCCTGCTCGACGCGGCGGCGGAGGCGGCGCCCGGCCCGCTGTTCGCCGTGCTGTTCGGCAGCATCGCGGCTGTGCTCGGCAACCGCGGGCAGTGCGACTACGCGGCGGCCAACGAGGCGCTGGAAGCGGTGGGCCGCGGCTGGGCGGCGCGCACCGGGCACCGGGCGCTGACGGTGCACTGGGGCCCGTGGGCCCCCTCCCCCGCGCATCCCGGCATGGTCTCGCCCGAGCTGGGCCGGGACTACGCGCGGCGCGGCATCCGGCTGATCGACCCGGAGGAGGGGGCGCTGGCGCTGCTGCGCGAGCTGGCGTGGGGTGACCCGGCCGCCGGTTCCGTCGTCTACACGGCGTCGGGCTGGTGAGGCATGACCACGCCCTCACACGAGCCGGTGGCGATCACCGGCATGGCGGTGCTGCTGCCGGGCGCCCGTGACCTGGCCGCGTACTGGGACAACCTGGTGTCGGGCACGGACGCCCTCACCGACGCGCCGGCCTGGCGCTGGGACCCGGGGTGCTATCCGGACCCGGTGTACTGCCGCCGGGGCGGGTTTGTCGACGGGCTGGCGGAATTCGAGCCGACGCGGTTCGGGCTCATGCCGCACGCGGTGGCGTCGACCGACCCGGACCAGCTGATCGCGCTGGCGGTGGCCGCCGACGCCCTCGCCGACGCCGGGGGCGCCGGGCGGCTGGGCGACCGGGACCGGATCGGCGTGGTGCTGGGCCGGGGCGGCTACCTCAGCCCGGGGCTGGCGCGTCACGACCAGCGGGTGCGGACGGCGCACCAGCTCACCCGCACCCTGGGGGAGCTGCTGCCGGAGCTGGGCGAGGAGCGGCTGCGGCGGGTGCGGGAGGCGTTCTGCGAGGCGCTGGGCCCGCAGCCGCCGGAGGCGGCGATCGGGCTGGTGCCCAACCTGGCCGCCTCCCGCCTCGCCAGCCGCCTGGATCTGCGCGGGCCGGCGTACACGGTGGACGCGGCGTGCGCCTCCTCGCTGGTCGCCGTGGAGCACGCGGTGGCGCGGCTGGCCGCCGGCGAGTGTGACGCGATGCTGGCCGGGGGCGTGCACCACTGCCACGACATCACGCTGTGGACGGTGTTCAGCCAGCTGGGCGTGCTGTCGCCGAGCGGGCTGAGCCGCCCGTTCTCGGCCGAGTCCGACGGCATCCTGATCGGCGAGGGCACGGGCGTGCTGGTGCTGAGGCGGCTGGCCGACGCCGAGCGGGACGGCGACCGGGTCTACGCCGTCATCCGGGGGACGGGTGTGGCGGGCGACGGCCGGGCCGGGGCGCTGGTCTCCCCCGATCCGGGCGGGCAGGCGCGCGCGGTGCGGCAGGCGTGGCGGGCGGCCGGGCTCGATCCGCGCGCGCCGGGGGCGCTGGGGCTGCTGGAGGCGCACGGCACCGGCGCGCCCGCGGGTGACGCCGCGGAACTGGCCATGCTGGCCGAGGTGTTCGGCCCGCCGGAGGAGCGGGAGCGCGGGCGGGAGCCGGTGATCGGCTCGGTGAAGTCGATGATCGGGCACGCCATGCCCGCCGCCGGGGCCGCGGGCCTGGTGAAGGCGGCGCTGGCGCTGCACCGGGCGACGCTGCTGCCGACGCTGGGGGCCGAGCCGCCGCACCCGGCGCTGGCACGGACCCGGTTCCGGCCGGTCGCCTCAGCGCGGCCGTGGCGGGCGGACGGGCCGCGCCGCGCAGCGGTCAGCGCGTTCGGATTCGGCGGGATCAACGCGCACGTGGTGCTGGAGGAGGCGCCCGGCGGCACGGTCCCCCGCTCCCCCGCGCCGCCGTCTCCCGCGCTGGTGCGGGAACCGGCCCGGGTGCTGCTGTTCGCGGCGGAGTCGCCCGCCGCGCTGGCGGAGCGGCTCGACGCGGACGACGCCGCGCTGCGGGCGGGGCCGGCGCACGGCGGCGGCGACGGGGGCGGCTGCCGCCTGGCGCTGGTGGATCCGACGGCGAAACGGCTGGCACTGGCGCGGCGGGCGGCGGCCCGGGGGCGGGCCTGGCGGGGCCGGAGCGACGTGTGGTTCTCGCCCGCGCCGCTGCTGGCGGGCGGCGGGCGGCTGGCGTTCGTCTTTCCCGGCCTGGAGGCGGAGTTCGCGCCGCGCGGCCTGGCGGAGATAGCCCGCCGCTTCGGCCTGCCGCCGGTGGCCGGGGAGCCGGGCGCCACCGGGGTGGGTGACGTCGCCCGGCACGGGCTGCGGGTGCTGGCGGTGGGGCGGCTGCTGGACCAGGCGCTGCGGCGGATGGGGCTGGCCCCCGACGGCGTGGCGGGGCACAGCGTGGGCGAGTGGGCGGCGATGCGGGCGAGCGGACTGTGGGGGCCCGAGGCGGACGAGGTGCTGGCGTCGTTCGACCCGGACGCGCTGCGGGTGCCGGGGCTGGTGTTCGCGGCGATCGGCGCGCCGGCCGAGCGGGTCACCGAGGCGCTGGCGGACTGGCCGGACGTGGTGCTGTCGCACGACAACTCGCCGCGCCAGTCGATGGTGTGCGGGCCGGGCGAAGCGGTCGGCGAGGTGGTGGCGTGGTTCCGGGAGCGGCGGGTGCTGGCGCGCGTGCTGCCGTTCCGGTCCGGCTTCCACACGCCGATGCTCGCGCCGTATCTGGAACCGCTGCTGGCGGGGGCACGGCGGCTGCCGGTGCGCGCGCCGCGGGTGCCGGTGTGGTCGGGGACGACGGCGGCGCCGTTCCCCGAGCAGGCCGAGGAGGTGCGGGAGCTGTTCCGGCGCCACCTGCTGGAGCCGGTGCGCTTCCGGCCGCTGATCGAGGCGATGTACGCGGCCGGTTTCCGGGCGTTCGTGCAGCTGGGCCCCGGGCAGCTCGGCTCGCTGATCGGGGACGTGCTGGGCGAGCGCGGCCACCTGGCGGTCGCGGCCAACTCCCCGCACCGGGACGGGCTGGCGCAGCTGCACCGGGTGGCCGCGGCGCTGTGGGCGGAGGGCGCGGCGGTCGATCCCGGGCGGCTGTGCCCGGCGGCCGGGCCCGGGCGCCGGGCGGTGCGGCTGGACCTGGGCGGCGCGCTGGTGTCGCTCGGCGCCGGCGCGCGGCGGCGGCTGGCGGGCGAGGTGCGGCAGGCGCTGGCGGACGCGGCGCCCCCGGCGGCCGGGCCGGTTCCCGCCGCCGGGGCGGGCGGCGGCGGGGAGCTGGCGGAGCTGTCGCGGCTGGCCGGGACCGTTCCGGTCGCCGCCGAACTGCGGCAGACGCTGGCCGACACCGCCCAGGCGGCGGCCCGGCTGCTGACGGCGCGCCAGGCCAGGTCCGCCGGGGCGGTGGCACCGGGACGGCTGCGGGTGTCGGTGGCGGACATGCCGTACCTGCGCGACCACTGCTTCTTCCCGCAGCGCGCCGGCTGGCCCGAGCTGTCGGACCGGCGCCCGGTCGTGCCGGCGACCACGGTGCTGCACCACCTGATGGAGTTCGCCGAGTCGCGCTCCCGGGGGCTGCGGGCGGTGGCCGTGCACGATCTGCGGCTGACGGCGTGGACGGACGCCGTCCCGGCCCGCGAGTACGAGCTGACGGCGCGCCCGGCCGGGCCCGGGCGGCTGCGGACCGCGTTCGGCGCCAACGCCAGCGCCGAGATCGAGCTGGCCCCCGGCTACCCCGCGCCGCCGCCCCCGCCGCAGCGGCCGGGGCCGGAGCGGCCCTGCGGTCACCGCCCGGCGGAGCTGTACCGCGACCGGTGGCTGTTCCACGGCCCGGCGTTCCGGGGCCTGACGGAGCTGACGGCGCTGGGCGAGCGGCACGTGCGGGGCGTGCTGACGGTGCCGCCGGCGCCGGGCGGGCTGCTGGACAACGTCGGCCAGCTGCTGGGCTACTGGACGTTCGTCACGCTGCCCGAGCGGTCCGTCATCTTTCCCGTGGCCGTGCGCGCGCTGCGGTTCTTCGGCCCGCACCCGGCCCCGGGCACGGCCCTGGCGTGCCTGGTGAGGGTGGTCGCGGTGACCGAGCGCGAGATCGAGGCGGACGCCTGGCTGACGCACGGGGACACGGTGTGGGCCCAGATCCGCGGCTGGCGTGACCGGCGGTTCGGGGTGCCTCCCGCCCGCCGCTCCTCGGGGTACCCGGAGCGGCGCGGCCTGTCGGTGGCCCGGCCCGAGGGCTGGTCGCTGCTGTTCGACCAGTGGCCCGACCTCGCCTCGCGGGACCTGGTGATGCGCATGTACCTCGGCCGCCAGGAGCGCGAGGAGTACGCGCGCCGCCCGCCGCGGGGGCGGCGGCAGTGGCTGCTCGGCCGGATCGCGGCGAAGGATGCGGTGCGGCGGTGGCTGTGGGAGCGCGGCGAGGGCGAGGTGTTCCCGGCGGAGATCACGGTGCGGAACGACCCGTCGGGGCGTCCCGTGGCGGCCGGGGCGCACGGCAGGCGGCTGCCGCCGCTGGCGCTGTCGCTGGCGCACCGGGGGGAGGCTGCCGTGGCGCTGGTGGGCGCCGGGTCCGGTCCGGCGCCGGGGGTGGGCATCGACATCGAGGAGGTCGCCGGGCGCGGCGAAGCTTCGGCCGCCTTCGCGCTCGGCGAGGGCGAACGCGCGCTGCTGGCGGAGCGGTGCGCCAATTCCGGGGAGAGCCCGCAGCTGTGGTTCACCCGGTTCTGGGCGGCCAAGGAGGCCGTGGCCAAGGCGGAGGGGACGGGCCTGCGCGGCAGGCCGAAGGACTTCGCCGTGACCGCCGCCGGTCCGGCGGAGCTGGCGGTCGCGGTGCGCGGGCGCCGGTACCGCGTGCGCAGCGCGTGCGTGACCGAGGGCGGCAGACAGTACGTCGTGGCCTGGACCACGTCACCGAGCGAGGACGAGGAGACGAACGAGTGAACTCCGCAGTGAATCCCGCGCCGCGGGCCGAGGAGGCCGTCCTGGCGGAGGTGGCCGGGATGATCAGGGGGATTCTCGGCGAGGAGGATCCCGCCCAGACGCCGATCGGGATGGACACCCGGCTCGCGGACGACCTGGAGCTGGAGAGCGTCGACCTGGTGACGCTCGCGGAGCGGCTGGAGGAGCGCTACGGCGCAGCGGTCAACCTCGCGGAGTTCCTGGGCGGGCTGGAGCTGGAGGAGATCATCCGGCTGACCGTCGGCCGCCTGGTGGCGTACGTGGCGGGCGTGCTGGAGGCGTCCGGGGGGCGGGTGAGCTGAGCGATGGCCACGATCGCGGTCAACGGCGTGCGCCTGAACGTCCGCCGGCTGCCGCCCCGGAACCCCCGGGGCGGGGTGCCGCCCACGGTGGTGTTCGTGCACGGGGCCTTCATCGACAGCCTGGCGAGCTTCTACTTCACGCTGGGCCCGGCGTTCGCCGCCACGGGGTTCGACGCGGTGCTGTACGACCAGCGGGGGCACGGCCGCAGCGGCCGCCCCGCCACCGGGTACACGGTGCAGGACTTCTCGGCCGACCTGGCCGGGCTGCTGGACGCGCTGGGCATCGGGCATCCGGTGCACCTGGTGGGCAACTCCTTCGGCGGCACCGTGGCGCTGGACTTCGCCTGGCGCTGGCCGGACCGTGCGGCGTCCGTGGTGGTGATCGAGTCCGGTCCCGCGACGCCGCAGTGGGCCGCGACGATGCGCGCGGCGCTCCACCAGGCCACGCGCGAGCTGCCGGAAGGCGAGGCGCTGTCCTGGTTCGTGCGGCAGTACGGCGCGCTGTCCTCGGCGCGCCGGATCGCGCCGGACGACCCGCACATCATGCGGCTGGGCCGGGGCGCGGCGCGGCTGATCGCGTCCACCACGATCGCCGGTGACATCCCGGCGAGTGCGGTGCTGAGCCGGGAGGAGATCGCGGCGCTGCGCTGCCCGGTGCTGCTGCTCAACGGCGGGCAGGGGCTGGTCGCGGCGCAGACGGCCGAGCTGGCGTCGCTGCTGCCCCGGGTGCGGGTGGCGGAGGTGCCGGGGCAGAGGCACTCGGTGCTGGTGGAGGCGCCGCGCGAGGTGTGCCGGATCGCGCTGGGGTGGGTTGGCGAGCAGGCATGGCCGTCCCCGGCGCCGGGGACGGTGCCGGGGGCGGCGGCGCGGTGAGCCGGTTCCTGTTCGTGGTGCCGCCGCTGGCCGGCCACGTCTACCCGGCGGCCGCGGTGGCGGCCGCGCTCACGGCGTGGGGCCACCGCGTGGCGTGGGCGGGGCACCGGGAGACGCTGGCCGCGCTGCTCGGCGGCGGCGCCGAGGTGTTCGCGTGCGAGGGCCCGGCCGGCCTCGGGGAGCGGCCGCCGGGGCTGCGCGGGGTGGCGGCGCTGCGGTTTCTGTGGGACGACTTCCTGTGCCCGCTGGCGGAGGCGATGGCGCCGGGGGTCGAGGCGGCGGTGCGGTCGTTCGGTCCCGGCCTGGTGGTGGCGGACCAGCAGGCGGTGGCGGGGGCGCTGGTGGCCGAGCGGCTCGGGGTGCGGTTCGCGACGTCGTGCACGACGGCGACGGAGCTGGCGGACGGGCTGCGCGGGCTGCCGAAGGTCGGGCAGTGGCTGGCCGGGCGGCTGGCCGCGCTGCGGGAGCGGATCGGTGATCCGGCGGCAACGCACGACCCGCGGTTCTCGCCGTGGCTGACGGTGGCGTTCTCCACGCGGGAGCTGACCGGCGGCCTCGGGGAGGCCGCCGGGGGCGGCGGGCCGGTGCGGCTGGTGGGCCCGGCGCTGGGCGGCCGGGCGGAGCGGACCGAGTTCCCGTGGGAGTGGGTGCGGCGCCAGGGCCCGCCGCTGGTGCTGGTCACGCTCGGCACCGTCAACGCGGCGGCGGGGGCGCGGTTCCTGCGGGCGTGCCTGGCGGCGGTCCGGGCGCGGGCGGGCCGGGTGCGGGCGGTGTTCGCGGACCCGGGCGGGGTGCTGCCCGCGGTGCCGGCCGCGGACCCGGACGTGCTGGTGCGGCCCGTGGTGCCGCAGCTGGACCTGCTGCGGCACGCGTCGGCCGTGGTGTGCCACGCCGGGCACAACACGGTGGTGGAGGCGCTGTGGCACGCCGTGCCGCTGCTGGTGGCGCCGATCCGCGACGACCAGCCGCTGGTCGCCGAGCAGGTGACGGCGGCGGGGGCGGGGCTGCGGGTGCGGTTCGCCCGCGCCGGCGGCGAGGAGATCGGCGCAGCGCTGGACGCGCTGCTGACCGAGGAACGGTTCCGGGCGGCGGCGCGGCGCGTCAGCGGCTCGTTCCGCGCGGCCGGGGGCGCCCCGGCGGCGGCCGAGGCGCTGGCGGAGCTCGCCGCCGCGGGGCCGGACGCGGTCTCCGCCGCGGCGGCCCCGGACGGAAGGGGGGCGTGAGATGGCGGGCCGCGCGGCGGCGCGGGTCGCCGCGGCCCCGCTACCTCAGGGAGCTGGCCGAGGGCACGGAGCGGTTCTTCCTGCCGCGGCGGGACGACTGCCCGTGGTGCGGCTCGCGGCGGCTGGCGCCCCGGCTGCGGACGGCCGACCTGTTCCAGGGCAAGCCGGGGCGGTTCACGCTGGAGCGCTGCCGGGACTGCGGTCACGTCTTCCAGAACCCGCGGCTGAGCGACGAGGGGCTGGCGTTCTACTACCGCGACTTCTACGACGGGCTGGGCGCCGAGAGCACCGGGCGGCTGCTGGGCGGGCGCGGCAGCGAGCGGCGGTTCCGGCCGGGAACCTGGTGCGGAAGCTGGAGCGGCTGGGTTTCGAGGTGCTGCGGGCAGAGCGCGGGACAGCGCACGTGCCGAACGACCTGGTGTGCGCGGCCTGGCTGCGGTACTCGCGGCTGCTGCCGCCCGAGGACGTGCCGTGGCGCGCGGCGCCCCCGGGGCGGCTGGCCCGGACGGTGCGGGCGGCGCTGGTGCCGCCCGCCGTGCCGCTGCTGCTGGCGGTGTACACGCTGGACCTGCTGCTGGCGCCGGTGGCGCGGCGCACGGCGCTGGCGAACGCCTACCGGGTGATCGCGCGGCGGCACCGCTGAGTGGGGCTGCGGAGGGCTGGGAGGGAGAGACTGGGGGCGTGGAGTGCCTGTTCTGCGCGATCGTGAGCGGCCAGGCGGCTGGTCACCGGGTGTTCGAGGACGCCGAGGCGGTGGCCTTCCTCGACCACCGGCCGCTGTTCCCCGGTCACGTGCTGGTGGTGCCGCGCCGCCACGTGGAGACGCTGACGGACCTGCCCGAGGCGGCGGTGGGCCCGTTCTTCACGCGGGTGCGGCGGCTCGCCGGCGCGGTGGAGCGGGGCATGGCGGCCGGGGGCACGTTCGTGGCGGCGAACAACCGGGTCAGCCAGTCCGTGCCGCACTTCCACGTGCACGTGGTGCCCCGCCGCCCCCGGGACGGGCTGCGCGGCTTCTTCTGGCCCCGCACCGGGTACCGGGACGCGGCACACGCCGAGGAGGTGGCGGCGCGGCTGCGGGCCGCGCTCAGCGCGGACGGGGGCTGAGGATCTCGCTGAGGTCGAAGCGGGCGGGCTCGGCGAGCTGGGCGTAGGTGCAGCTGCGCGGCTCGCGGTCCGGGCGCCAGCGGCGGAACCGGGCGGTGTGGCGGAAGCGGTCGCCCTGCATGTGGTCGTAGGCGACCTCCAGGACGCGTTCGGGCCGCAGCGGGATCCAGGACAGGTCCTTGGTGCCGGTCCAGCGGCTGGGGCCGCCGGGCATGCGGCGGGTCTCGTGCGCCGCTGCCTGGGCCCAGTCGGCCCAGGGGTGGTCCTCGGGGCTGGCCATGACCAGGGGCCGCAGCTCGTCCATCAGCTCGCGGCGGCGCCGCATCGGGAAGGCGGCGCAGACGCCGACGTGCTGGAGGGCGCCCGCGTCGTCGTAGAGGCCCAGCAGCAGGGAGCCGACGACCGGTCCGCTCTTGTGGTGGCGCAGCCCGGCGAGCACGCAGTCGGCGGTCCGCTCGTGCTTGATCTTGACCATTGCGCGTTCGCCGGGGCGGTAGGGCTGGTCGGGGGGTTTGGCGATGACGCCGTCGAGCCCGGCGCCCTCGTACTCTTCGTACCACCGCTGGGCCAGCGCCTGGTCGCGGGTGGCGGGGGCGAGGAAGAGGGGGTGGCGGGCGCCGCGCAGGGCGTGGGCGAGGGCGTCGTAGCGGTCGCGCTGCGGGGCGGCCGTGAGCGAGTCGTCGCCGAGGGCGAGCAGGTCGAAGGCGACGAAGCTGGCCGGGGTGCGCTCGGCGAGCTGGCGGACGCGGGAGGCGGCGGGGTGGATGCGCTCGGTGAGGGCGTCGAAGTCGAGGCGGTCACCGCGGACGATGATGATCTCGCCGTCGACCACGCAGCGGTCCGGCAGCTGGGCGCGCAGGCCGTCGGCGAGTTCGGGGAAGTAGCGGGTGAGGGGCTTGCCGGTGCGGCTGCCGAGCTCGATCTCGGGGCCGTCGCGGAAGACGAGGGCGCGGAAGCCGTCCCACTTGGCCTCGTAGTGCATGCCGGGCGGGATCGCCCGGGCGGTGGCAGCGAGCATCGGTGTGACGGGCGGCATCACCGGGAGGTCCATGATTCGTCAGTGTGCGGCGGCGCGGGGCGGTCCGCCCGCCGGCGGGCGGCGCGCGCGGGCCGGGCCTACCGTGGCGGTATGGCGGAGGCGGCCGAGCTGACGGTGGGGGGCAGGACGGTGCGGGTGTCCAGCCCGGACAAGGTGTACTTCCCGGAGCGCGGCTTCACCAAGCTGGACGTGGCCCGGTACTTCGCCGCCGTCGGCGACGGCGTGGTGCGGGCGCTGCGGGACCGGCCGACCACCCTGGAGCGTTACCCCGATGGGGTGACAGGTGAGTCGTTCTTCCAGAAGCGGGCGCCGAAGAACCTGCCGGAGTGGATCGCGACGGGCCGGATCTCGTTCCCCAGCGGGCGGCACGCCGACGAGATCTGCCCGGCGGAGCCGGCGGCGGTGGTGTGGGCGGCGAACCTGGGGTGCCTGACGTTCCACCCGTGGCCGGTGCGGCGCGGGGACACTGAGCACCCGGACGAGCTGCGGCTCGACCTCGACCCGCAGCCGGGCACGGACTACGCGGACGCGGTGCGGGCGGCGTTCGGGCTGCGCGAGGTGCTGGCGGACCTGGGGCTCACCGGCTGGCCGAAGACGTCGGGCGGGCGGGGGCTGCACGTGTTCGTGCCGATCGTGCCGGAGTGGACGTTCCGGCAGGTGCGGCGTGCGGCGATCACGGTGGGCCGCGAGCTGGAGCGCCGCGATCCGCAGCGGGTGACGACGGCGTGGTGGAAGGAGGAGCGGGGCGAGAGGGTCTTCGTGGACTACAACCAGATGGCCCGGGACCGGACGATCGCCAGCGCCTACTCGGTGCGTGCCCGGCCGCGGGCCACGGTGTCGGCGCCGCTGCGGTGGGAGGAGGTGGGGGACGCCGTGCCGGAGGACTTCGACCTGGGCACGATGCCGCAGCGGTTCGCGGAGCGGGGGGACGTGCACGCGGACATGGAGGAGCACGCGTTCCGCCTCGACGCGGTGTTCGAGGCGGCGCTGCGGGACGAGCGCGACCTGGGGCTGGGCGACCTGCCGTACCCGCCGCAGCATCCGAAGGCGGCCGGTGAGCCGCGGCGGGTGCAGCCCAGCCGGGCGCGGCGCGACCGCTGACGGCCGCCGGCCGGGCGGGGCGCCGCGGCGGGCGGGGTCAGGGCAGGGTGCCGGTGCACGACGGTGGCGTCGCCGCCGGGCGCACGCACCCGTCGTCGTGCGAAGGATTGCAGGGCAGGTGCGGCGGCGTCAGCCGGACCGGCCTGTCAGTTCTGGTGGATCTCGTCGGTGCCGGGCCCGCCGGAGAGGCGGTCCGTGCCGGGGCCGCCGTAGAGCTGGTCGTCCCCGCTGTTGCCGTAGAGCACGTCGTCGCCCGGGCCGCCGCGCAGGAGGTCGGGCCCGCGGCCGCCGTACAGGGTGTCGTTGCCGCTGTTGCCGTAGACCGTGTCGCGGCCGCCCTGCCCGCGGATCGTGTCGTCGCCGCGGCCGCCCCTGATCTCCTGGTCGCCGCTGGTGCCGGTGAGGAGGTCGTCGCCGTCTTCGCCGTAGGCGGCGAAGCTGAAACCGGTGATCTGGTCGTTGCCCGGGCCGCCGTAGACGAAGCTGCCGCCGGTGAGGAGGTCGTCGCCCTCGCCGCCCCAGAAGTTGTCGTGGCCGGTGCCGGTGAGGATGTCGTCGCCGTCGCCGCCGTCGATGGTGTTCTCGTCTCCGGCGCCGCTGCGGAGGGTGTCGTCCTCGTCGCCGAGGTCGACGATGACGCGCGTCCAGAAGTCGCCGAACTCCGTGAGGGAGCAGGAGACACGGGTGGGGTCCTGGGGGTCGGGATGGTGGCAGCCCTCCCCGGCGGTGATGGGCACCACGTCGTCGATGATGAACTCGGTGTAGCCAGCGGTGCCGTAGCTGATGGTGACGTCGTTGCGCTCGCCCGGACCCGCCGTGTAGAAGACGGCGTGGCCGCCGTCGTCGGTGACGGCGGTGGCCCCGGTGTCCGCCGCGGTCCGGGGGCTGGCGGCCGCCGTGGCGGCGGTCGCGGCCAGCCCGGCGGTGAGTGCCAGCGCCCCGAGGGCGAGGGTGGACTTGTGCATGTGTCCCCGTCTCTCCTGTCCTTGGCTCGTTGCCGTGCCCGGCCGCGTGCTGCGGACCGGTGTCACGGGTTCTGATGCGCGGTGGGGACGGGGAGTTCGCGCCGGGCGCCGAGGGGCCACCGCCGTCGTGCGCGCGCTGCGCGCGTGCCCGGCGTCAGGGCGCGGGGCAAAGCCGGGTGCGCTGGCGGCCGAGGCCGGAGATCTCCAGCTCGACGACGTCGCCGTCCTTCAGGTACGGGAAGCGGCCCGAGAGCGCGACGCCCTGGGGGGTGCCGGTGTTGATGATGTCGCCCGGTTCCAGGACCAGGTACTGCGAGAGGTGGTGCACGAGCTCGGCGACGGTGAAGATCATGTCCGCCGTGGTGGAGTCCTGCCGCGCCTCGCCGTTGACCCAGGAGCGCAGGCGGAGCGCCTGCGGGTCGCCGGCCTCGTCGGGGGTGACGAGCACGGGGCCGAGGGGGTTGAACGTCTCGCAGCTCTTGCCCTTGGACCACTGGCCGCCGGACTCCTCGAGCTGGAAGGCGCGTTCGGAGACGTCGTTGCTGACGGCGTACCCGGCCACGTGGGCGAGCGCCTCGGCGGGCGAGGACACGTAGCGGGCGCGGCGCCCGATGACGACGGCGAGTTCGACCTCCCAGTCGGTCCGGGTCGAGCCCCGGGGGATGAGCACGTCGTCGTACGGGCCGACCACGGTGTTGGGGGACTTGTAGAACAGGATGGGCCGCTCGGGCGGCTCGGCGCCGGACTCGGCGGCGTGCGCGGCGTAGTTCTGGCCGATGCACAGCACGGCGGAGGGCCGGGCGACCGGCGGCCCGACGCGTTCCCCGGCGATGGAGGTGGCGGGCAGCGCGTCCTCGCCGGGCACGAGGCCGGGGTCGCCGGCCAGCGCGGCGAGGAAGGCGCCGTCGATGTCGGGGGTGACGGGCCGCAGGTCGTAGTGGCGTTCGCCGTCGGAGGAGACGAGCACGGGCCGTTCGCGGCCCGGCTCGCCGACGCGCATCAGACGCATGAGGGGGTGACTCCAGGTTCGGGGCAAGCGGTTGCGGTCAATGGTCACCACACTCTCTCCCCGGAACGCCGCCGGGCTCAAGAGCCACGCCCCGCCCCTTGCGTCTCTTCCTTGCCGAGGTAGCGCCGCAGGTGGCGCGCGGTGAGGGAGTCGCCGCGGGCCACCAGCTCGGCCGGGGTGCCGGTGAACACGACGCGCCCGCCGTCGTGGCCGGCGCCCGGTCCCATGTCGATGACCCAGTCGGCGTGCGCCACGACGGCCTGGTGGTGCTCGATGACGACCACGGTGTTGCCGTCGTCCACGAGCCGGTCGAGCAGGGCGAGCAGCCGCCCGACGTCCGCCGGGTGCAGGCCGGTGGTCGGCTCGTCGAGCACGTAGACGGCGCCCTGGCGCGCCATGTGGAGGGCGAGCTTCAGGCGCTGCCGCTCGCCGCCGGAGAGGGTGGTGAGCGGCTGGCCCAGGCTGAGGTAGCCCAGGCCGGTGGCGGCGAGCCGGTCGAGCACGGCGCGGGCGGGGCCTGAGGTGAAGAACTCCCGGGCCTCGCTGACGCTCATCGCCAGGACCTCGCTGATGTTCTTGCCGCGCAGCGTGTAGGCCAGCACTTCGGGGGTGTACCGCTTGCCCTCGCACCGCTCGCAGACGGAGGCGACCCCGGCCATGACCGCCAGATCGGTGTAGACCAGGCCGAGGCCCTTGCAGGCGGGGCAGGCGCCCTCCGAGTTGGCGCTGAACAGCGACGGCTTGACCCCGTTGGTCTTGGCGAACGCGGCGCGGACCGGGTCGAGCAGGCCGGTGTAGGTGGCGGGGTTGGAGCGGCGGGAGCCGCGGATGGGCGACTGGTCGGCGACGATGACGCCGTCGCGGCGGGCCAGGTAGCCGTGGATCAGGGAGCTCTTGCCGGAGCCGGCGACGCCGGTGACGGCGGTGAGCACCCCCAGCGGTATGCCGACGCTGACGTCCTTGAGGTTGTGGCGGTCGGCGTGCTCGATGCGCAGGGCGCCGCGCGCCGGGCGGGTGGTGTCGCGGAGCGGGGTGCGCTGGCCGAGGTGGCGCCCGGTGAGGGTGCCGCTGCCGCGCAGCCCGGCCACGTCGCCCTGGTAGCAGACGGTGCCGCCGGCCGCGCCCGCGCCGGGGCCGAGGTCGACGACGTGGTCGGCGATGGCGATGGTCTCCGGCTTGTGCTCCACGACCAGCACCGTGTTGCCCTTGTCGCGCAGCCGCAGCAGCAGGGCGTTCATCCGCTGGATGTCGTGCGGGTGCAGCCCGGCGGTGGGCTCGTCGAAGACGTAGGTGACGTCGGTCAGCGAGGAGCCGAGGTGGCGGACCATCTTCACGCGCTGCGCCTCACCGCCGGAGAGGCTGGCGGATTCGCGGTCCAGGCTGAGGTAGCCCAGGCCGACCTCGGTGAGCGAGTCGAGCGTCTCGCGCAGCGTCGCCAGCAGCGGCGCCACCGACGGCTCGTCGAGGCCGGCGATCCATCCGGCCAGGTCGCTGACCTGCATCGCGCAGGCGTCGGCGATGCTGACGCCCTTGATCCGCGAGGAGCGCGCCGCCTCGCTGAGCCGGGTGCCGCCGCAGGCGCGGCAGGCGGCGTAGGTCACGGCGCGGTCGACGAAGGCACGCAGGTGCGGCTGGAGCGCGTCCCGGTCCTTGCTCAGGTACAGGCGCCGCACCTTCACCACCAGCCCCTCGTAGGTGAGGGTGCGGGAGCCGTGTCTGATCTTGGTGGCGGGCTTGTGGAGGAAGTCCTCCCACTGCGCGGGTGTGTACTCGGCGAGCGGGAGGTCCGGGTCGAACAGGCCGGAGCCGGCCATGACCTGCCAGTACCAGGAGCCGACGGCGAAGCCCGGCACGGTGATGGCGCCTTCGTTCAGCGACTTGCCGCGGTCCACGAGCTGGCTGGTGTCGACGGTGGTCTCCTGGCCGAGTCCTTCGCAGGCGCGGCACATGCCCTCGGGGCTGTTGAAGCTGAACGCGGTGGCGGGGCCGGCGTACGGGGTGCCGAGCCGGCTGAAGAGGATCCGCAGCAGGGTGTACGCGTCGGTGGCGGTGCCCACGGTGGAGCGCGCGTTGGCGCCCATGCGCTCCTGGTCCACCACGATCGCCGCGCTCAGGTTGCGCAGCGCGTCGGCGTCGGGGCGCGGCACGCTCGGCATGAACGACTGGATGAAGGCGGTGTAGGTCTCGTTGATCAGCCGGCGGGACTCGGCGGCGATCGTGCCGAAGACCAGGGAGGACTTGCCCGAGCCGGAGACGCCGGTGAAGACCGTCAGCCGCCGCTTGGGGATGTCGAGGGAGATGCCCTTGAGGTTGTTCTCCCGCGCGCCGCGCACCTCGATGACGTCGTGGCTGTCCGCCGCGGCCCGCTGTATACCGTGCTCCGTTGTCTGAGGCCCCATGCCGCGCGACGATACTTTACGCTGTAAGGAGTTGTCACTTTGGTTGTCTACGCCGCTCAGGGCGACCCCCGCACGACCATGGCCCTGCTCTGGCGCGGCGCCGGCGGGGAGCCCCCGGCCCGGCGCCGCGGGCCCGGTCCCCGGCAGCAGCTGAGCGTGGAGGCCATCGTGGACGCAGCCATCACGCTGGCCGACCGGGACGGCATGGCGGCGCTGTCGATGCGGTCCGTCGGCGAGCAGCTGGGCCGCACCGCCATGGCGCTGTACACCTACGTGCCGGGCAAGCGGGAGCTGATCGACCTGATGCACGACCGGGTGATGGCCGAACTGCCCACTGACTACAGCGGCCATGAGGGCTGGCGCGCGGCCCTGACCGCGTGGGCCGAGGACGCCTACGCCTTCTATCTGCGGCACCCGTGGGTGCTCCAGGTCTCGCGGGTGCGGCCGGTGCTGGGGCCGAACGAGTTCGCCGCCGAGGAGACCGTCGTCGGCATCCTGCGGCACGGCACCGGACTTGACGCCCGGACGCTGCGCGGCGTGGTGGGTTCGCTGAACCACTTCGTGCGCGGGGCGGCGCAGGTGGCGGCGGACGCCCGCCAGGCGGTACGCGAGACGGGCGTGACCGACGAGGAGTGGTGGGCCTCGCGCTCGGCCGTGCTGCAGCAGGTGGCCCCCGACCTGGCGGACCGCTTTCCCGGCCTGGTGTGGCTGGAGACGGCGCGGGCTAAGGAGGGCACGGACGCGGGCGCCTACCTGGAACGGGACGCCGAGGTCTCCTTCCGCGACGGCCTGGCGCTGCTGCTGGACGGCATCGAGGCGGCCGCCGCCAGGTCCTAGGAAAGGGCGGGGTGCCGGGTGCGGTCGCCGCGAAGACGGAGGCGGCCCGTTCCGGCCGCGTGTCCGTCAGGCCGCCCCGGACGCCGGCCAGGGCCCGTCACCCGCGGCACCGTCGGTCTGCTCGCGGAGGATGCCGGCGTGGCCGGCGTGGCGGGCGGTCTCCTCGGTCATGTGGACATAGCCCCAGCGGCACCCGGCCCAGACGCGAGTGGGGCACGGAGTCGTCCAGCGCGAGACCGGCGGCGATGCGGCGGGACTCCGCGCAGACGGCCGCGTACTCCGCGAACTGCCTCGCGCTGCCCGCCGGGGAAGGCTTCGAGGACCTCCCGCTCGCCGCCGGTGCCCAGCGGTTCCTCCCGGGCGAGCGGCAAATCCGGCTGTGCTGAGTTGGTCGTGCCCGGGACCGTAGGGCTCCGGCCGGCGGGGCGGGCGGGGGCAGGGGCGCCGCGCGCAGCGTCCCGGCGCCGGAAGCAGGCGGGGCTTGCCTGCCGTAGCAGGGCGGCCTAGTATCCCCTTCCACCGGTCGAATCGATTCGACGAATCGATTCGATTGCACGAGTGTTTCCACTCGCACACAGCCGCGAAGGAGCGGGGGAATGGCCACGATCAAGGATGTCGCCCGGCGGGCCGGGGTGGCGCCCAGCACCGTCTCGTACGTCCTGAGCGGATCGCGGAAGATCTCCGAAGAGACGCGAAAGGCCGTGCGGGCTGCGATAGCGGAGCTGGGATACCACCCCCGCGCCAGCGCGCGCACCCTGCGCAGCGCCCGCAGCGACGTCCTGGTGCTCGCCGTCCCCAGGGAGCCGGGGAAGTACCGGGCTGTGGACGGGAGGTTTGCGATCGAGATCAGTGACGCCGCCCGCGCCCACGGCTACGACGTGCTGATGATGACCGACCAGCCCGGCGTCGCGGGGCTGCGCCGCGTCGCCGGGAGCGGCCTGGCCGACGCGGCCATCCTCATGGCCGTCCAGGAGGCCGACCCCCGCATCACCGCGCTGCGCGAGATGTCCTTCCCCACCGCGCTGCTGGGCCACGGCGACGCCCGCGACGAGACCGGCCTGCCGTGGGTGGACCTCGACTGGGAAGCGGCCGTCTCCCTGGCCCTCACCGAGACCGCCGCCCGCGGCCACGAGCGGATCGTCTTCCTCGCCTCGGCCGAGCACGAGATCGCCGACCGCCGCGGCTACGCCCTCCACGGCCTCGACGGCGCCCGCGAGGCGGCGCGCCGCACCACGGCCGACGTGACGCTCCAGCCCTCCTCCGCCGACCCGGAGCGGCTGCGGCAGCTGGTGCGCCGCGCGCTGACCTCGCGGCCTCGGCCGACCGCGCTGGTCGTGCAGCACCTGGTGTTGCTGAACCAGGTCAGGGACGAGATCGCCGCGCTGGGGCTGCGGGTTCCCGAGGACCTCGCCGTCGTGCCGGTCGGCAGCCTGCCGGACGAGCCGGGCACCAGCGCGCTGCCCCGCATCGAACTGCCCGTGGGCCGGATGGCCGCCGCCGTCGTCCAGCTCGCCGTCGAGGCGATCGGCGGCGGGAACGGCGAGGCCCGCCACGAACTGATCTCCCCGCGGTTCGCCGAGGGCCCCGCCATCCCGCCGCCCTCCGGGCGCGACGCGGCGCCCTGACGCCGGACCGCCGGCTTCCCCCCGTCCGACCCCGACCCCGCAACCCAAGGGACACACCCATGCAGACCACCCCACGGCGCCGGCGCCGCATAACGGTGCCCGCGGCCCTGACCGCGGCAGGAGCCGTGGTCGCGGCAGGGCTGACCGGCTGTGCCGCCGAGCCCGACCCCGGCACCCTCACTGTGCTGAACTCCGCGACCGACACCCGGGAGCACAACGCCAACCAGGAGTTCTTCGAACGCTGCGCCGAGCCGCTCGGCCTGGAGGTGGAGCAGATCAGCGTGCCCGCCGACCAGGTCGCCTCCAAGGCGCTGCGCATGGCGTCCTCGGACTCGCTGCCGGACATCCTGGAGCTGGACGGCTCGGAGCTGCCGCAGTTCGCCGAGACCGACGGGCTGCGCCCGCTGGACGAGCTGGGGGTCGACATGTCGGGCTTCTCCGACGGCGCGGTCGCCATGGGCTCGTTCGACGGCACCCCCTACGGCATCGCCAGGTCCGTCAACTCGCTGGCTTTGATCTACAACGTGGACATGCTCGCCGAGGCGGGCCTGGAGCCGCCGGAGACCTGGGACGAGCTGGAGTCGGCGGCCGCCGCGCTGACCCAGGGCAGCACCTACGGCATGGCCTTCAGCGCCAGCCCCAACGCCGACGGCGTCTACCAGTTCCTGCCGTTCTTCTGGTCGGCGGGCGGCGACGAGTCCCGGCTCGGCGACGGCGCGGGCGCGCCCGCGCTCCAGCTGTGGAAGGACCTGGTGGACGCCGGCTCCGCCTCGCAGTCCGTCGTCAACTGGAACCAGCAGGACGTCAACGACCAGTTCCTCGCCGGACGCGCCGCCATGATGATCAACGGCCCCTGGCAGGTACCGGTGCTCAGCGAGCAGGACGACGTGGACTGGGCTGTCGCCAGCATCCCCGTGCCGGAGGCGGGCGGCGACCCGGTGCCGCCGATCGGCGGGACCGTGATGACCATCCCCAAGGGCGACCCCGAGCGCGAGGCCAACGCCGCCGAGGTCCTCAACTGCCTGAACTCCGAGGAGAACCAGCTGGCCTGGGGCGAGCGCGTCAACAACGTCCCGACCCGTGCCGACGCGGCGCAGGAGTACCGCGAGGCCCACCCGAAGCTGGCCGCCTTCGCGGACCTCGTCACCACCGCCCGCTCCCGCACCGCGCTGGTCGGCACCGGCTGGCCGGTGGTCGAGAACGCGCTCGCCGGGGCGTTCCAGTCCGTGCTGACCGGCCAGTCCTCACCGGAGCAGGCCCTGCAGCGGGCCCAGCGCCAGGCGGCGGGCGAGTGAGACCCGGAGACGGAGAACGGAGAACGAGGTCATGACCACGACCACCCCGCCCCTGGCGAAGTCCCCGGTGCCGCCCGCCCCGGCCACCGTGCGCCGGCACCGCGCCCGCGGCCGCCTGTACCAGTGGCTGTTCCTGGCACCCGCCCTGGCCTACCTGCTCGCCTTCTTCGGGTACCCGCTGGTGCGGAACGTCCTGATGAGCTTCCAGGAGTTCACCCCCCGCACCTACTTCACGGGCGAGGCGCCGTTCAACGGCCTGGAGAACTGGCGGAACGTCTTCAGCAACAGCCTCTTCGGCGACGCGCTGTGGCAGACGCTGCTGTTCACCGCCGGCTCGCTGCTCGGGCAGTTCACCATCGGCCTGGGCCTGGCGGTGTTCTTCTCGCGGCGTTTCCCTCTCTCCGGCTTCGTGCGGGCCGTCCTGCTGCTGCCCTGGCTCGTCCCCATGGTCGTCTCGGCCGTGGTGTGGCGCCGGATCATGGACGAGGAGCACGGCGTCCTCAACAGCTTCCTCGGCGTCTTCGGCGTGGACAACGTGCCGTGGCTGAGCAGCCCGAGCGTCGCCCTGCTGGCCGCGATCCTGGTGAACATCTGGATCGGCATCCCGTTCAACATGGTGATCCTCTACGGCGGCCTGCAGGAGATCCCGCGCGAGCTGTACGAGGCGGCGGCGCTGGACGGCGCCGGCCCGTGGCGGACGTTCCGCAGCATCACGCTGCCGATGCTGCGCCCGGTGGTCACCGTGGTGCTGGTGCTGGGCTTCATGTCGACGGTGAAGATCCTCGACCTGATCCTCGCCCTCACCGGCGGCGGCCCCGCCGACTCCACGCAGACGCTGGGCACGCTCACCTACCAGCTGTCGTTCCTCCAGCTCGACTTCGGCGCGGGCGCCGTGGTCGGCAACGTCCTGATCCTCATCAGCGCCGTGTTCGCCGTGCTGTACCTGCGGGTGAACCGCGCTGACTCCGGCAAGGGGAAGTGACCGACGATGAACCGCCTTACCGCTCCCTCCCGCGCGCGCCGCGCCTGGAACACGGCGGCCGCGCTGCTGGTGCTGGTCGTCATGCTCTTCCCGCTGTACTGGATGATCAGCACGGCGCTCCAGCCGCACGGCTCGATCGCCGACGCCGACCTGATCCCCGCCTCGCCCGGCTTCGAGAACTTCCGGGCGGCGCTGGACACCCAGGGCGGCTCGCTGGTCACCAGCCTGGTGGTCTCCCTGGGCGCCGTGGCCGTCTGCCTGGCGCTGGCGGCGCCCGCGGCGTACGCGCTGGCGCAGTTCGGGCTGCGCGGCAGCCGCGGCATTGTCTTCGGCACGCTGATCACCCAGATGGTCCCCGGCATCGTGGTCGCCAACGCCCTGTACAGCGCCTACGCCGAGCTGGGGCTGGTCAACTCCTACCTCGGCCTGATCCTGGCGGACGCCTCGCTCGGCCTGCCGTTCGCGATCGTGCTGCTGCGGGCGTTCATGGTGTCGATCCCCGGCGAGGTGGTGGAGGCCGCCATGGTGGACGGCGCCAACCGGTTCACCGCGTTCGTCCGCATCGTGCTGCCGATGAGCCGCAACGCGCTGATCACCGCGGGCCTGTTCGCCTTCCTGTTCGCCTGGGCCGACTTCATCTTCGCGCTCACGCTCAACACCACGGACGACGTCAGGCCGGTGACGCTGGGCATCTACCAGTTCATCGGCGCGCACGTCAGCGACTGGGGCGCCGTCATGGCCACCGCCGTGCTGTCGGCCATCCCCGCCGCCATCCTCCTGATCGTCGCCCAGCGTTACATCGCCGCGGGCATCGCGGGAGGTTCGCTCAAGTAACGCACGCACCGCACGCCCCGGCGGCCGGCCGCGTAACCGCAGGCCAGTCCGGGGAGCATGGGATCGCGCCCGGCGCACGCCGGGCGCGCACACGCACGCACCGCACGCAGGAAAGAGACGGGCCTGACATGACCTCCGGTGACACCTCCGGCTTCCCCCGCTTCCCCAAGGGGTTCTTCTTCGGCGCCGCGACCGCGAGTTACCAGATCGAAGGCGGACACGACGCCGACGGGCGGGGCCCGTCGATCTGGGACACCTACTGCCGCGAGCCCGGCCGCGTCGCCAACGGCGACACCGGCGACGTGGCCTGCGACCACTACCACCGCTACCGCGAGGACGTCGCGCTGCTCGCGGACCTGGGCGTGGACAGCTACCGGTTCTCCATCGCCTGGCCCCGCGTGAAGCCCACCGGCGCCGGCGAGGTGAACGTCCCGGGTCTCGGTTTCTACGACCGCCTCGTCGACGAGCTGCTCGCCGCCGGGATCTCCCCGGCCGCCACCCTCTACCACTGGGACCTGCCGCAGGCCCTGGAGGACAAGGGCGGCTGGCGGGTCCGGGAGACCGCCGAGCGCTTCGCCGAGTACACCGCCGTCGTCGCCGAGCGCCTCGGCGACCGCGTCGACCGGTGGATCACGCTCAACGAGCCGTTCTGCTCCGCCTTCGTGGGCTACGCCATCGGCCGCCACGCCCCCGGCGCCCGCGAGGGGCGCGGCGCGCTCGCCGCCGCCCACCACCTGCTGGTCGGGCACGGCCTGGCGGTGCAGGCGCTGCGCGCCGCCGGCGTCCGCGAGGTGGGCATCACGCTCAACCCGGACCGGCTGCTGCCCGCCTCGGACTCTCCGGCGGACCAGGCCGCGCTGCGCCGCGCCGAGACGCTGCACAACGAGGTGTGGTTCGACCCGCTGTTCGCCGGGCGGTACCCGCGCCACGAGGAGGAGACCTGGGGCGCCATGGCCGACGGCTCCTACCGCCGCGACGGCGACCTGGAGCTGATCGGGGCGCCGCTGGACTTCCTCGGCATCAACTACTACCGCCCGATCACGGTGGCCGACGCCCCCTACACCGACCCCGACCCCGCCACGCGCACCGCCGTGGACATCCGCGCCGCCGAGTCGATGCGGCAGGACGTGCGGCTGACGACCATGGGCTGGCCGGTCGTGCCGCACACGTTCACCGACCTGCTGGTCGACCTGACGCGCCGCTACCCGGACCTGCCGCCGATCGTCATCACCGAGAACGGCTCGGCCGAGGACGACACGGTCGCCGCCGACGGGCAGGTCCACGACGCGGACCGGGTCGCCTACCTCCGCGACCACCTCGCGGCGCTGGCCGACGCCATCGCGGCGGGCGTGGACGTCCGCGGCTACTACGTCTGGTCGCTGCTGGACAACTTCGAGTGGGCCTTCGGCTACGACAAGCGCTTCGGCATCGTCCGGGTCGACTACGACACCCTCGAACGCCTCCCGAAGGACAGCTACCGCTGGTACCGGGACCTGATCAAGAACCACCGCACCACCACGCAGGAGACCCCGTGAAGTTCACCGATGGCTACTGGCTGATGCGCGAGGGCGTCAGCGTTTCCTACGTCAAGGAGATCGCCGACGCGCGCGTGGAGGCGGACCGGCTGACGCTCTACGGCGCCGTGCGGCGCGTGGAGCGCCGCGGCCACACCCTCAACAGCCCGCTGCTGACGGTGGAGTGCTTCTCCCCCGCCGAGGGCGTGATCGGGGTGCGGTCCACCCACCACGCCGGCCGGGTGCCGCGGACGCCGTCGTTCCCGCTGCGCACGGACGAGGAGCACACCGCGAAGACCGCGCGCGACGGCTCGGTCGTCGAGCTGTCCAGCGGCCCGCTGTCGCTGCGCGTGGACACCGCGGCACCGTGGCGGCTGGACTTCACGGCCGAGGGGCGCACCCTGACGTCGGTGGAGGGGCGCGGCACCGGGTTCGCCGTCACCCCCGACGGGGCGCACCACTCGCTGGCGCAGCTGTCGCTGGGCGTGGGTGAGCTGGTGTACGGGCTGGGCGAGCGGTTCACGCCGTTCACCCGCAACGGCCAGGTCGTGGACATCTGGCAGGCGGACGGCGGCACGGCCAGCGAGCAGGCGTACAAGAACGTGCCGTTCTACCTGACGAACAAGGGCTACGGCGTGTTCGTCAACCACCCCGGCCTGGTCTCCTACGAGATCGGCTCGGAGGCCGTGGGCCAGGTGCAGTTCAGCGTCGAGGACCAGTCGCTGGAGTACCTGGTCATCTACGGCCCCACCCCCAAGGAGATCCTCAACCGCTACACGGCGCTGACCGGCCGCCCGGCGCTGCCGCCGGACTGGTCCTTCGGCCTGTGGCTGTCCACGTCGTTCACCACGGACTACGACGAGGAGACGGTGACGCGGTTCGTGCGCGGCATGGCCGAGCGCGACATCCCGCTGGGCGTCTTCCACTTCGACTGCTTCTGGATGAAGGAGTACCAGTGGTGTGACTTCACCTGGGACCCGGACACCTTCCCGGACCCGGAGGGCATGCTGCGGCGCCTGAAGGAGCAGGGCCTGCGGATCTGCGTGTGGATCAACCCGTACATCGGCCAGAAGTCGCCGCTGTTCGCCGAGGGCATGCGCGAGGGCTACCTGCTGCGCAAGCCCAACGGCGACGTGTGGCAGTGGGACATGTGGCAGGCGGGCATGGCGCTGGTGGACTTCACCAACCCGGCCGCCCGCCAGTGGTACGCCGACAAGCTGCGCGCCCTGACCCGGCAGGGCGTGGACTGCTTCAAGACCGACTTCGGCGAGCGCGTGCCCACCGACGTGGCCTGGCACGACGGCTCCGACCCGGAGCGGATGCACAACTACTACACGCAGCTGTACAACGAGACGGTCTTCTCGGTGCTGACGGAGGAGCGCGGCGCGGGCGACGCGGTGCTGTTCGCCCGCTCGGCCACCGCCGGCGGCCAGCGCTTCCCCGTGCACTGGGGCGGCGACTGCGAGTCCACCTTCAGCGCCATGGCCGAGTCGCTGCGCGGCGGCCTGTCGCTGGGCCTGTCCGGCTTCGGCTTCTGGAGCCACGACATCGGCGGCTTCGAGGGCACGCCCACCCCCGCCGTCTTCACCCGCTGGGTGCAGTTCGGGCTGCTGTCCTCCCACAGCCGCCTGCACGGCAGCAACTCCTACCGCGTGCCCTGGGACTACGGTGACGAGGCCGTCGAGGTCACCCGCGACTTCACGCGCCTGAAGAACCGGCTGATGCCCTACCTGTACCGCGCCGCGGAGCAGGCCCACGAGCACGGCACCCCCGTGATGCGGGCCATGCTGCTGGAGTTCCCGGACGACCCGGCCACCCACACGCTTGACCGCCAGTACATGCTCGGCGGCGACCTGCTGGTCGCGCCCGTCTTCAGCGAGGACGGCACCGTCGAGTACTACGTGCCGGGGGGCACCTGGACCCACCTGCTGACCGGCGAGCCGGTCCAGGGGCCGGGCTGGCGCCGCGAGCGGTTCCCGCTGTCCAGCCTGCCGCTGCTGGCGCGGCCCGGCTCGGTCATCCCCCTCGGCGCCACCGGCGACCAGACGGTGTACGACTGGGCGAACGGCGTCACCCTGCGGGTGCACGCCCCGGCCGACGGCCAGGAGACGATCACCCGCATCCCCGGCAACGGGGAGGGCCCCGGCGCCCTCTTCCGCACCACTCGCAGCGGCGGCACGGTCACCGTGCGCGCCGAGCGGGCCGCCGGGCCGTGGCAGGTGAGCCTGGCCGGGCCCGGGGGCTACGGCGAGCCGGTGGCCCCCGGCGATGACGGGGACACCGTGACCCTCACCGTCGCGGACTGAGCGGCCCGGCGTACCGTTTTACCTCGGTGCCCACCGGGAACCCGGCGGGCACCGAGGTGATCGTGATGCCAGAACCCGGCAGCAAGAAGTACGACATCCACCGCGCCCACCGCCGCAAGGACGCCGAGAACCGGGGCGTCCCCGACCAGCACGCCAACCAGGAGGCCAACGACGAGCTCCAGCGCGATGCGCACTGGCAGCCGCGCGGTCCCCGCACCGAGCGCGGCGCCGGCCCCGAGGGCGAGCGGAGAAGCGAACGGCGGGAACGGCGGCGGGAGGGGTGACATCCGTGGCGAGAACCGCGCCGGCCAGGAAGGCCGAGGCCACCACGCGCGCGCTGCTGGACCGCTGCGGGCGGACCTACGCCGCCCAGGCCGGGATCCGGCTGCGGAACACCCCCGCGGCCCTGTACCAGCTGCTGGTGCTGGCGCACCTGCTGTCCGCCCGCATCCGCGCCGACGTGGCGGTGGCGGCGGCGCGCGCCCTGTTCGACGCCGGGATGCGGACGCCGGAGCGGATGGCGAAGGCCACGTGGCAGCAGCGGGTCGACGCGCTCGGCGCCGGTCACTACCGCCGCTACGACGAGCGGACGGCCACCCAGCTCGGCGACGCCGCCCGGCTGCTGCTCGACCGGTACGGCGGCGACCTGCGGAAGCTCAGAGGCGCGCGGGACCTCCGCGCCGCGCTCCAGGAGTTCCCCGGCATCGGCCCGGCGGGCGCCGAGATCTTCCTGCGGGAGGTACAGGCGGTCTGGCCCGAGTGCGCGCCGCACATCGACGCCAAGGCCCGCGAGGGTGCCCAGCGGCTGGGGCTGCCCCGCTCCCCCAAGGCGCTCTCCGGCCTGGTGGCGGGCGACGACGTGGCGCGGCTGTCGGCGGGCCTGGTGCGGGTGGCGCTCGACCGCTCGCTCGCGGACGAGGTCAAGGCGCGGGCCGCCGGGTGAGCCAGCTGACCGGGCCGCTGGAGTTCGCCCTGCTGCGGGCGGAGTTCAAGCGTGCCGTCAACATGACGCCGCTGGAGCTGGCCGCCTGGCTGCGGACCGGCACCGCCCGGGCGCAGCCGCGCGCCGCGCGCGGGCGGCGGGTGCTGGCCGTGCTGGCGCTGCTGGCCCGGCGCCCGTCACAGCTGACGGAGGCGGACACCGGGCTGATGGGCGAGGTCGTCGCGACGGTCCGCGCCGAACGGGCGGCCGGCCCCGGCGAGCTGCCGGACGCGCTGTGGCGGGCGCGCCTGATGTGCCTGGGGCACGACCCGCTCCGCTCCTGACCCGGCCGCTGTGGGTAGGTCAGAGCACCGTCCGGCAAGGGGTATACTGGGAGGCACCGACGCGGGGTGGAGCAGCTCGGTAGCTCGCTGGGCTCATAACCCAGAGGTCGCAGGTTCAAATCCTGTCCCCGCTACGACGGAAGGCCCGGACCACACGGTCCGGGCCTTCGCCATGTCCGGGCGCAGCAAGCCCGGACGGACTCGTGCGAGGCGGGACCAGAGACCGGAGTGAGGGGCGCGTGCGGCTCACCGGCTGCCCGGCCAGCGGCGCAGCAGGATCGTGAGGGCTTCGCGGGCGTCGCGCCGGCGCCGGGTGTCCCGGGCCAGAGCGGCGGTCAGAGCGACGGCGGCGACCGTGACGGTGTACACGGCGACGATGACGGCGGACACCAGGATGCCGTCGAGGAGCGGAAGCAGAGCGGTCATGGTTGGACACCTCCGGTTCGGCCGGGTGGGGGCGGTTGGTGGTGTCCATGAGCCCACCGTGGGGCAGTTGTCCGGAAACGCCGCACAGGGCGGTGCGGGCCGTTTATCCTGGCCAGCCCGTGTGCGAGGGGGTTCCCGGAATGTTCCGTCCGGACGGGGTCCGGACGGTGCGCGGGGTGGCAGGCCGCGGAGAGAGGAGCGGTAGCGGGTGGGACCGCAAGGCGATCCGGAGCGGGAGTTTCACGCGAGGCTGGCCGCGCTGTACCGGGCAGCCGGAAAGCCGACCTACGAGAGGCTGGCCCAGCGGACGGGGGTGGGTACTTCGACCCTCCACGACTGGCTGACAGGAGAAACCATCCCCAGCGACTGGCAGAAGCTGGCGAT
>NZ_JAERRL010000016.1 GCF_016741785.1 Streptomyces sp. 7-21 | reverse complement strand
TTGGTTGTTCAGCGCGGCAGCGAGGTTGGGTAGGAAGGCGTCGGGTTGTTGCTGTGCGAGGGTTTGGTAGGTGTCGACGGCGCGGGTGATGGCTTTCAGGGCTTCCTCGCGCCGACCCGCATCCGCCAGGCGGACGGATTGGTTGTTCAGCGACATGGCGAGGTCGGGCAGGTTGGGTCCGTGTGTGTCGTGGTATTCAACCAGGCTTGTGGTGAGGTCGGCGGCCCACTCGCTAAGGGCCAGGGTGAAGTCTGGTAGCTGGTCGCTTAGGTGGTGCAGCAGAGTGATGTCCTGCGTAGTGCGGGTCAGGTGAGTGAGGGCAGCGATCAAGGGCGAGGGGTGGGCGGTGCGGGTGGCTGTGGTGAGAGCGGCCGGTCCCAGCGCGTTCGGGGCAGCGATCAGGGCGTCACGCAGGATGGCGTTCACTGACTCGTGATGGCGGGGATGCTGGGCGGTGCGGGCCAGCACGGTCAGGGCCTGCTCAGCAGATGTGCCAGAGAGGGTGGACAGGATGCCGGTGAATAGGGCAGGTTCACGGCTGAGCTGGGTGCCGATGTGGTACTCGGCGATACGGTCGGGTTGGAGGCTGCCCCACACGGAGCCTGCCGGTAGCGGATAAAGATCACCCAGCCACGTCGTCAATGCACCACGCACAGCGGCTGCACTTTCGTCACCCAGACCGGGAAGCTGGGCGAGCAGTTGTCTGGCGTGGTCACGGTCGGACGCGGGCACCAGGCAGGCCAGGGCGACCGCGAGTTCACGCGTCTCGCTTCCACTGCGCTCCCCGTTCAGTCCCCGTCCGGGTGCACTGGCGGTCTCGTCCCAGTACTTGCGTTCATGTCCCAGCAGACGACCTTCCAATGGTGCGGCTTGGTGGGAGACGCTGGAACCTTGGGTGGCGTCAAGGAGGGCGAGGAGAGCGGCCATCTGCACCGACAGGGGCGTGTCGAACTCAGCTTCCGCCAGGGCAGGCATCGCGTCTGGGGCGGTAAGCGCAGACAGCAAAGCTGCCAAGTCGACGTCGGGCGAGAGCCAGCCCAGGTGACGCAAGCGCGTAGCGAAGTCACGCAGAGCCTGCTGGTAGGCCCTGTGACGGTCCTGGACGGAGTGGTGCAGCGCCGGCATCGGAGTAACGGCAGCAGTGGACAAAGCCAGACTGTGCGGATGCTCGATGACCCGGGTCCACCAGTCCCCCGCGGCGCGGGCCAAAGCCAACACGCGTACTGGGGTGGTGGTTTGATCGTGGTCGACTGCTTGCATCAAGGCCAGTAGCTGCTCGACGCGTGTTTCGGCGTAGTCGACGATGACCAGCAGCGGTCGGTGCACCTGCGACAGGGCATCCAGCGGCACCGTCGTATCGGCAGTCAGGCGAAGGGTGATCCAGTTCTGGTGTGCCATGCGGGTAGCCAGTTCGGCGGCCAGCCGGCTCTTGCCCGCACCACCCGCTCCAGTCAGCAGACGAGCCTGCACCGGCCGCTGCCCCCACCTCCACACACCAGCCGCCCCGCCTTCGTGGGTGTCTTGTGCTTGTTCGAGTGACGACTGGCACCAGTCGGTCAGCTCCTCCAGCAGGCTCTCGCGGCCCATGAAGGACACCACCGCCTGCTCCGGGCGCAGCAGATCGGCCGGAGAATGTGGTGTACGCGGGATGGTGCTCCAGTCGGTCAGGTGTTGCAGGTCCGCCGGTTCCAGCTGCATTTCCTGGCCGGTGTGCTCCTCGACCAGCTGCCGCACGACCGGGTCCGACGCCAGCATGTAGACGGGAAGGGCTTCCAGCTGTGAGTGGTCCCGGCTGGGGGGAGCCCCTACCACCACGCCGGTGAGCAGCATTGTTCCTTCTTTGCTGCTGCACCACAAAGGGGCACCCGACAGGGCTTCCCATGGCGGGGAGCCTTGGTAGGTTCCAGCCCTTTGGTGGCAGTCCATGACATATCGGTCCCTGTCCCGGCCGCTTTCCGGCATCACATGCCCGGGTACCTGCGTGAACGACGCCACATTCGCTCCCGCCTGACCGACAAGCGGGTAGCCCACGGCCTGTGCGGGACAGAGCAGCGTGGTCGCCAGTCGCCCCCACCGCACACCGGGCACTCGCTCGCTGAACAGATCTTGCTCCGCCAGCAGCAGGGCGGCGTCCCATAGGCGCGGACCAGGCTCATACCGGTGCCAGACCACCGTGCACGGCACGGACCCCGTACGCCCCAGCAGTTGCACCGTGACCTGCTGGTGGTCCTTGAGCACGTGTGCCGCCGTCAAGACCAGTCGGCTTCCCAGGGCATACCCCGAACCGCGTTCGCCGCCGGATCGAACCAGCGCCACCCGCGACCTGTTCACTTCTCGCAGTCTCCCCCTCTGCCATTCACTTCGGCCCGTGCGAGCGCTCCGGCACACAAACCCGCGATCATTCGCCGAACTGAGACCCCAGCAACTCGCCTGTATCGTCGGGTTGACGTGCGCTCACTTCGTAGGGATCTCCGGTCCTGGCATCCTTCGGTGTCAGCACCAGCTTCACCCGATGCACCGATGCCTTCGACATCCCCGCCTCCGTATCAGCCGATACAACCCACACCTTGACACCAGCCTTACCCTTCCCCTCCCTCCTCATCTCTACAGAGAACTCCAGCTCGACCGGCCCCACCTCAAACGTCACACCGGATTTGTCTCCCTCGGCGGCGGCCACCAGCTCCGTCCGTAGCCGCTCCACAGCCTCTGCAATACCGATCTCCTCAGCCACGGCAACCCCCTGTCTGGCTAAGTGCCCGACTTTCGCTGGACTGCGTACTGATGCAGACGGCCTGTACCACAGGAGGAGTTCCTGCAACGCCTGCAGCGCACGCAACAGTCGATTTCAGCTCGAATATTGTCTGAAATCGACCGCATGTGATCGAGTAAGTGGCCGAAGTGTCGAGGTCGGCGGAGCGCTTGGCCAGAGGCTGTTTGGCGCTGGCCCGTGAGCTTCTCGCGCGTCGGGCAGGCAGTGGATCTTCGGTGCAGTCCGGCGTCGGGGCCATGACCTGCAAAGCTCGCGCCCAAGTGACTGGCTGACGTCATGGCGCCGACCGATCCGGCCACGATCTGTCCTTCCGCGGCAAGCGGCTGACCGTCTCAGCGCGCGGCACGGGCGCCGCCCGGGCTGGAGCGGGGCGGAGACGGAGCGCAGGCCCGAAAGGGGCCAGGCCACGCGCAGCGAGCGGGACGCGAGCTGCTCGGTGATCCGCAAGGCGCGAAGTGGTGCGCACGCGCAGTGGGGCTTGTGGCACGCGCGTGGCACGGCAGCGATCACGGTGAAGGGCCAGCCCGGGAGGGAGACCCTTCTGGCTGGCCCTTTGCGCTGGTGCCCCCGGCAGGATTCGAACCTGCGACACCCGCTTTAGGAGAGCGGTGCTCTATCCCCTGAGCTACGGAGGCAGGGCCCGTACGGGCCGGTCGCCCGTGGGGCGACTCAGGACAGGTTAGCGGATCGCCGGGCCGCGGGGGTCAGCGGCTGATCTCCCAGGGCATGACGAAGCCGTACTGCCACAGGTAGACGGCGAGCAGGGCGCCGCAGATGATGAGGCCGATCACGGTCAGGATGAGGTTGCGGCGGCGGACGCGCGGGTCGAGGGCGCGCTGGGTGGCCTCGGCGACCTTGCGCTTGGTCCAGCGGAGGACGACCTGCGCCCAGACGAACTCCGTCCCCCATATCGCCATGCCGGCGAAGATCACCAGCCAGCCGGGCCCGGGCAGCGGCAGCATGATGATGCCCGCGATGACGACGCAGAGGCCGACCACGAAGACGCCGGCCTGCCAGCCGAGGTGCAGCGCACGGGAACGGCGGATGAACGCCGGTGCCCGGGAGCCCCTGGGCTTGTCGTCCGCCGTCTTCCCGGGCGTGGCGGCAGACGCGGCCGCGGCGGGCGCGGCCTGGGGAGTGGCGACCGGAGGGAGGCCAGCGTCCGGCTCGTGGCTCTGCGTCGCCGTCTGGTGCGTCACGTGTGGTCAACCCCCTGGTGATGCCGTAATCCAACCGCCGCCCGTCGGCGGCCCGCCCGGGAGGACGAGCCTAAGCCGTGTCCGGTTGCGGTCGCACACCACCGCGGCGGAACGGACAGGAGGACGGGCGCCTGCCCCGGGGGTCCTGCTCCGCCTCAGGCTCTGGTGCGGCCGATGTAGATGTTGCGTGCCCGGTAGTAGGTGTCGGTGGTGGGTCCGGAGCCGCCGGACGATCCCTCCATCTGGAGGTTGCAGATGACCCACAGCGGCTGGCCGGCGAAGCCCGCGCCATGGTGGACCGCCTGCCACTGGTCGTCCAGGTAGTAGTGGATGTCCACGTCGCTGCCGCTGGTCTTGGTGATCCAGACGCGGTAGGAGTGCCAGGAGCCGGGGGACGGGACGGGCACGCGGGTCGTCGACACGTCCGAGGCGGTCCGGAAGGTGTTGAACCAGTTCTCGTTGTCGCCCTCCAGGATGTCGCTCTCCGGCGGCCAGCTGCTGACGCCGGTGAGCCAGAACGCGGGCCAGGTGCCGGGGGAACTCGGCGCCTGGAACTCGCCCTTGATCTCGTAGTCGGGGAACTGGTCGCTGACCAGCACCTGGTGCTTGGCGTGCATCGCGCCCGAGTGGTAGCGGATGGGCAGGTAGGGGTCGGCCGAGCTGTTGCCCTCGTCCCAGTCGATGCGGGTGGCTTTCAGGACCAGCACGCCGTTCTCGAGGTAGACGTGGTGGTGATCGGTGGGGCTGCCGTACATGCGGGCGGTGCCGTTGTGGTCGGAGCCCCACGGGTAGAGGTAGTTCCAGCTGGCTTCCAGCGTCTCGTAGCTCGCGAAGGAGCCGTCGAGGACCGTCTCCCAGGCGGCCGCGCGGGCCGGGCGGGGCTGGGCGAGCGGTAAGGCTGCGGCGGCTGCGGTGGCCGCTGCCCCGGTGAGCAGCGTGCGGCGGCGGGGGTGTGCGGGCATGCGGTGACCTCCGTGACCCGGTGCGGCAGGCAGGCGGTGACGGGTGGCGCCCACAGCATTGGGTCACGTCGCGTTCATGTCAATATGCGCGGGGCGTGCCGGCCGGGCGGGCCGTCAGAGGTCGATGACGGTCTTGATGTCGTCCTCGGTCTTGGTGAACGCCTCGGCGGCGCGCTCCAGCGGGACGCGGCGGGTCAGCAGGCTCTCCAGCCAGTCGTTGTCGGCCTTGGCCAGCGCGTCGGCGGCCTTGTGGTAGTGCCGCAAGTTGGCGTTGACCGAGCCGAGGATGGCGTCGTTCTGCAGGACGATCTCCCGGTTGAGGCCGCCCGCGTCGATCGTCAGGCGGCGTCCCTCGGGCGAGACGCCGGTGAGGCAGACGATGCCGTAGGCGGCGTTCCCGCGCAGCACGCTGACGACGACCTCGGGGGAGCCGGTGGCCTCGATGACGATGTCCGGGGCGAGGTGCCGGGTCACCTCACCGGGGTCGTCGGCGTGGTAGGCGGCGCCGATGGCCCGGACCAGCGCGGGCTTCTGCCCCTCGGGCACGCGGTCGAGCACGTGCGTCTCCAGGCCGCGCTGGATGCTGAGCTGGGCGGCCAGCAGGCCGATCGGGCCCGCGCCCGTCACCAGCACGCGGCGGGGCGCGAAGTAGGAGCGTTCGCCGACCCGTTCGATCTGCTCCCACGCCTTGGCCACGATGGTGGCGGGCTCCAGCAGCATGCCGGTGCGGGCCAGGCTGTCGGCCAGCCGCACCGCGTATCCCGGCTCCACCCGCCACAGTTCGCTCGCGTAGCCGTCGCGCTGCTTGATGCCGCGCTCGGTGTAGCGGCCGTTGCGGCACATGTCGAACTCCATGCGCGCGCACGCCCCGCACGGCACCGGGTCGGGCCGCCGCACCACCCCGGCCACCAGGTCGCCGGGTTCGAAGCCGCTGCCGTCGGGGGCCTCGCGGACCCGGCCGAACGACTCGTGGCCCAGCACCAGGCGGTCGGTGCCGTCCGGCGCCCAGCCGTAGCCGCCGGCGGCGATCTCGCGGTCGGTGGCGCACACGCCGACGGCGATGCCCTCGACGAGCAGGTCGCCCTCCTGCGGGGAGGGCTCGGGCACGTCCTCGACGGCGAGTGAGCCGGGGTGCTGGGGGCGGACGGTGAGCGCGCGCATGCTGCTGTGGGCCCTTTCGTCGGAACTCGCGGGTCTCGGCGCCCCGCGTGGCGCCCGGGCCGCCGGGTCAGCCGCCGGAGCCGAAGGAGTCGACGGCCGCGTCGATGGCGTCGGCGAGGCGCAGGTCGTTGTCGGTGACGGCCCCGGCGCCGCGGGTGCGGAGGGTGAACGTGATCTGGCCGCCGGAGACGTGGTGCTCGACGCGGCCGGGGATGCCGCGCGTCGCCAGCGCGATCCGGTGCAGCAGGGGGTGCACCCGGTCAGGCGGCAGGCGCACCGTGCGTTCGATGTGGTGGGTGCTGCCCGACCACTCGGGGCGGGCGCGCAGCGCCTTGCGCAGCTCGGAGGCGGTCAGCGGCGCGGGCGGCGAGGTGCCGGGGTGGCGCCGCGCCGGGTCCGGAGCGGGCCCGGCGAACAGCTCGGAGAAGCCCTCGGGCAGGTGGCCCGCGAGGTACTCCGCCAGGTGCGGGTCGCTGCGTCCGAGCGTGGACAGGACGGTGGCGGCCAGGTAGCGGGCGCGCTCCGGCGGGATCCGCAGGTGCGCGCCGAGGTCCCGGAAGAACTCGGTGGGGCCGTCGTGCCGCGGCGGGACGGTCGCGTAGGCGGCGTCGCGGTCGGCCGGCGGCAGCGCCTGCCGCAGGCGGCGGCGTTCCGGCATGCTCAGGCGCAGGGCCAGGTCGGCCAGAACGGTCCGCGCGACGTGGGTGGCTTCGTCGGCGTCTCCCAGGCGGGCCCGGGAGGCGACCGTCTCCACCAGGCGTTCGTGTGTGAGCACGGCGCCCGGGTTCCCGCGGGTCCCCGGGCGAAACGTCAGGCGCCGGGCTCCAGGGCCTCCCGCCGCTCGTCCTCACCGGTGGGCTCCGTGGGCTCCCCGCCGGACACGGCGGACTGCGCGGACTGTGCGGACGGGGCGGTCCCGGTGCGGGTCTCGAGCAGGTGGGCCCGGATCGCGTAGGTGAGCGCGGCGGCCCAGACGGCGTAGAGGAAGACGTACACCACGAGCCGGGCGCCGTCGCCCCACTGGAGCCAGTCGCTGAGCATCAGCGTGCGGGCGTTGGTCAGGATGATCAGGCCGCCGACGGCCGAGCCGAGGACGCGCGGCGGGACGTGCCGCACCAGCCAGGCGGCGATGGGGGCGGCGATCACGCCGCCGATCAGCAGGGCCACGGCCCAGGAGGCGTTCACGCCCTCGTCGCTGAGCCCGGTGAGGAAGCCGACGCTGGCCGCGACGGCGATCAGGAACTCGCTGGTGTCGATGGAGCCGATGACCTTGCGGGGCTCCATCCGGCCGCTGGCGAGGATGGCGGGCGTGCCGACCGGCCCCCAGCCGCCGCCGCCCGTGGCGTCGACGAAGCCCGCGACGAGGCCGAGCGGGGAGAGGAACCGCTTGCGCAGCGGCTTGCCGAGGTTGGCCTTCGGCAGCCCGGTGAAGGTGAAGCGCAGGAAGACGTAGAGGCCCAGGGTGAGGAGGATGAGCGCCATCACGGGCTCGGCGACCTCGGTCGACAGGTTCGACAGCACGTTGGCGCCGAGGAACGCGCCGATGGCGCCGGGGACGCCGACCTTGAGGACGACCTTCCAGTCGACGTTGCCGAAGCGCCAGTGGGAGACGCCGGAGACGAAGGTGGTGCCGATCTCGGCGAGGTGGACGGTGGCGGAGGCAGAGGCCGGATTGGTGCCGGCTGCCAGCAGGAGGGTGGTCGACGTCACCCCGTAGGCCATGCCCAGGGCGCCATCGACAAGCTGTGCGCCAAGGCCGGCCAACGCCAGCACGATGAGTGTCTTCATGGGGGCCCCTGTCCGGTCTTCCCTACGTTTCCTACCGGCTTTCTAGGGAAACACTCGCAGTGGTGCTTTGGTCAAGGGTGTTTCGCCACTTGGACACCGTGAGGGAGAGGCGTGAAGGGGCGTGAAGAGGGGGGCTCCGCCGCGTGCCGCGCCCCTCTCCGGTCGTGCCGGCGGCGCCCTATGGCGCTGGCATATGCCAGGCCGGGGCAGAGGCCGGCGCGTGTCAGCGGGCCGCTACGGGTTGGTCCAGGCGTCGGGATGCTCCGCCAGCGTGTGCACGGCCGCGGGCAGCCGGGCCGACGCCACGTCGGCGAGCGAGACCTCACCGAGGATCTTCCGCACGTTGGCCCGCACCGCGACCCAGATCGGCAGCAGCGACTCGGCGGGGCCGGTGTAGGACAGCTCGGGCGGGCGCGCCCCGCGCACCGACACCAGCGGGCCGTCCACGGCCCGGATGACGTCAGCGACGCTGATGGACTCCGGCGGCGCGGCCAGCCGGTAGCCGCCGTTGCCGCCGCGCTGGCTCACAACGATCCGGGCGCGCCGCATGTCGCCCAGGATGCTTTCGAGGAACTTGTGGGGAATCCCCTGGGCTTCGGCGATCGCCTCAGCCTTGACCGGCTCGCCCTCCGGGGCGGCCGCCAGCTCCAGCGCCGCACGCACCGCATAATCTGCTCTCGCCGAAACCCGCATATGCCCATTATCCGTGCTGGACCTGCGCTGCTTCGAGGCAGGAGTGCGACAACGTCCCAGGCAGCGCACGGGCCCCGGCGGACACCGGGGCGCCGCACGCCGCCGTGGCCTCGCCAGGCGGTCACAGATACGAGGCGATGCGGCGGGGCGCGTCCAGCAGGCGGCTGACCGCGGAGACCGCCGCGGGCGGCTGGTCCGCGTCCTGCTCGCCGGCCGTGAGCACGTAGTAGACCTGCTCGATCGACGGCGGGCCGACGGCCAGCGTGCGCGCCGCCGCCTCAAGGGAGCCGGCCTGGCCGGTCCGCAGCAGGTAGGCCGACGTGATCGAGCCGGTCCGGCCCACGCCCGCGCCGCAGTGCACGAAGACGTCGCCCTCGGCCTCGTCCACCGCGCGCAGCAGCCGGTCCACCTGCGCGTCGGTGGGGGTCTGGCCGTCGCGGATGGGCAGCCGCACCGCGTCGAGGCCCGCCTGCCGCGGCTCGGCCAGCTCCCGCGCCGGAAGGTCCTCGGCGCGCAGGTCGACGACGGTGGTCACGCCGCGCTCCGCCAGCTCGCGGTAGCCCTCCGGGCCCGGGGCCGCGCCGCGCAGCAGGCGGTCGTCGACCCGCAGGAAGTTGTTGATGCCGGCGACCTGGCTGCCGGTCGGGTGGTGCTGCCCGGCCCAGGCCGACAGGCCGAGCATGCCGAGGACCGAGCACAGCCACAGGGCCAGGTAGCCGGCGGCGGCCAGCCCGAGCCACTTCGCCCAGCGGCGGGAGAACAGGCGGCGCACTCCGGCGGCCAGCGGACGGGCGGGGCGCGGCGGGGGCGCCGCACCGGCGGACTGAGCGGGGGACTGCGGGAGGGAAATCCGGGACGTCACGAGCGGCAAGGCTCCTCGGCAGGTGGGGGGACGTTCCGGGCACCGTAGTCACCGGCCGCCGCACCCTGGGAGCGTTTCGCACCCTGGTGTGGTCAAGCGCACAGATCATCCGGGTGCCCGGTCAGCGGACCTGGGCCTCGCCCAGCACCTCCGCCAGGGCCCGCCCCGCGCTGGCGTCCGCGAGGCACCCCCGCAGCCGCAGCACGTCGTGCCGGGGCAGCGCGGGCCGCAGCGCGCCGGAGAACACCCCGCCGCCGAGGCCGGAGAGCGAGGTCTCCTGGCGCACCACCGACGTGGACCTGACGCAGCCCTGCCACAGCTCCCGCGCCGCCTGCGCGACGTCCCCAGCCCCGGGCCCGTCCCCGTCACTGCCCCCGGAACGCACCTCCACCCGGAAGACCACGACCGTCGCCTCGGCGTCGGGAGTCTGGCCCGGACGGGTCTGCGTCACGTCGGCCAGCAGATCGACGGCCGCCAGCAGCAGCGCCCCCGCCGCCAGCGCGCCCACGGCGCCCGCCGCCACCCGGCCCGGACGCGCCGGGGGCACGGCCGGCCTGTCCTCCAGCCGCGCCCCGCCCGCGATGCCGCCCTCGGGCGCCGTCAGCGCCGCCAGCCGCCCCGCCAGCCGCCGGTCCGCCCCCGGCCGCACCGTCGCGCCCGCCAGCCAGCGGATCACCAGGGCCAGGCCGGAGAGCACCGCGCCCGTCGCCACCAGCACCGGCACGAACACGAACGACCGGCCACCGCCCTCGTCCAGCCACCGGAACGCGCCCCGCCCGCCCCGCACGTCACCGTCCGGCCCGCCGCCCTCCTCCACCCGCCGCAGCAGCTCCTCGGTCCGCGCCTCCGCCGTGCCCAGCCGCCGCCGCAGCGCCCCCAGCCGGGACAGCACGAGCGCGGCCACCAGCAGCACCTCGACCACCAGCAGCAGCACGCCGCTGAGCAGCGCCCGCTGCCACTCCCAGCGGTAGAGGTAGACGACGACGTACCCGGCCGCCGCCAGCGCCGTCGCCCACCCGGCCGCCCAGCCCAGCCAGCCCGCGTACCTCACGGAGCGCGCTCCGCCCGCGGCTCGTCCTCGGCCGCCACCTGGCCCGTCGCGCCGTCCACGCCCAGCCGCGTGCCGGGCGGGAAACGCTCCAGCGCGTCCGCGACGCCCACCGCCGCCGGGACCCGGTACTCGCGCGCCAGCACCGCCAGGTGCGACAGCACGCTGCCGGTCTCCGACACCAGCCCGGCCAGCCCCGGCAGTTCGGCGGCCAGCTGCGGGTCCAGCGCCCGCACCACCAGCACCGCGTCGCCGGGCCGCGGGCCCTCGCCGTGCCAGGCGGTGCCGGTGCCGTAGCCGCCGCCCGCGCCCTGGCCCGCGCCGGGGCGCCGCCGGCCGTGCGGCTCGGGCACCACGCGCCCGTCGTCCGCCAGCCGGAAGGCCTCGGGCAGCGGCGGCGACTGGGGCCGGGGCGCGCGGGCCGCGGCGTCCGGCGGCGGGTCCGCGCCGCCCGCCCCGGCCGCCAGCTCCTCCCAGCGCAGCACCGCGAGCCTGGCCACGTCGCCCCCGGCGTGCCGGGCCGCCAGCTCCCGCACCACCCGCGCCTGCATCTCCTGCACCCAGCGGATCCGCAGCCGCAGCCCCTCCCGCACCGGCAGCGCGGCCACCCCGCGCGGCGTTCCGGTGGGGCCCGTCCGGCGCGGCAGGGCCGCCGCCGTCCCGCCCGGCGGCGGGGCCAGCGACGGCGGCACCAGCGCGAGCAGCACCGGGTTGCGGGCGATCAGCCCCGCGTCGACGCGCGCGCCCCGGGCTTGCGCCGCGGCCAGCACCGCCAGCGCCTCCCCGGCGGCCGTCGTGCCGCCCGGACGCAGCAGCGCCCCGGCCAGCGACTCCTGCGCGTGCAGCGCCGACAGCACCGCCCTGCCCCACGACAGCGCCGCCACCAGCTGGCCCGTCGGCACCGAGCCGGGCGGCGGCAGGGCCGCCAGCTCCCGGTCGACGTCGGCGACGAGATCCACGGCCAGCAGCGGCAGCGCCGCCCGCAGCCGGCCAATGCGCCACGCCGCGTGCGTGCGGCGCGTCCCCGGCAGGGGGTTCAGCGCGTGCAGCACGGGGTGGCGCGCGGGCACGGCGCCGAGCAGCCGCAGGTCGGCCACGGCCCGGCCGCCCACCGTCCGGACCGCCGGGACGGTGCGCAGCACGCGGCGCGGGGCGCCGCCCCCGAGATCGAGCGCCAGCGCCAGGCCGTGCGCCATCGGCGCCAGCCACAGGTCCTCCTCCAGCGGCTGGAGCACGCCGGGGAACGTCTCCGCCACCGGCCCCGGGCCCAGCAGCCGGGCGCCGCGCGGCGCCCGCGCGGCCATGGCCGTGACCGGCCGGGACTGGAGCAGCCACAGCCGCCCGTCGGCGCCGAAGCCGAACTCGATGTCCTGCGGGCCGCCGAAGACCCGCCGGGCCCGCCGCGCCAGCCGGGCGAGCCGCCCCAGCTGCCGTCGGCCCAGCGGCAGCTCCCCGCCCCGCCCGTCCGGCTCCGCCGACAGCACCCGGCCCAGCCGCGACAGCTCGTAGTGGGTGCCCCGCACCTGGCCGCTGACGAGCCGGTGCGGGCCGCCCCGCACCGCGGAGACCAGCAGGCGGTCCTCCCGGCCCGCCACCGGGTCGGCGCCGAAGAGCACCCCGCCCACGGCGGCCCGCAGCATCGGCTGCACCAGCACCGCCATCGTGTCGGCCGCCGCGGGCCCGGCGCGCCGCTCCGATTCCAGCACCGTCCGCACGGCGGCGGTGAAGTCCTCCCACCCGGTCACGCCGAGGACGGAGGCGAACCTGCCCGCCATGGCGGAGGTGCCGGTGTCTTCTAGCCGGGACGAGGACCGCACCACCAGGGGCCGCTCGCTGTCCTGCCCGGTGGCCAGCTCGCGCCACGCGCGGCGCAGCGGCTCCTCGCCGGCCGGGCGGCCCGGCGCGCGCGGCGCGGGAACGAGCACGAAACCCGGCAGCACCGGCAGCCCGGCGGCCGCGGCCACCGCCAGCGCGGCGGCCTTTCCGCCCGCCACCTCCGGGTCAGCGGCCAGGGCGTCGCGCAGCGGAACGACCACCAGCCGGTCCGCGTCGATGCCCACGGTGGCGGCTCCCTTCCTGCCCGCGGCCCTCACGTCAGCGCTTCTTCAGCGTTCGGGGCCGCGTCGCGGGGCGCCACCGGGAGAAGGCCGGGCGAGGGAACGGCAGAGGCCGGGGAGGACCTGGGGGACGAGACGGGGAGAGGACGCAGGGGAGAACGGAAGCTGCGGGGGGGGGACGGAGAATACGGCGGCAGACGGCGGCAGACGGCGGCAGGCGGCGGTCAGGCAGCGGTCACGGTGTTGTACTCGGCCACCCTGGCGACGATCTGACGCAGGGAGGTCAGCCGCATCGTGGGCAGCCGGTGGGCGTCGGGATGGTGCTGGTGGATCACGCCCCACGGGCCGCGCGCCAGGAGTGCCGTCCGCAGCCCTACCGCGGCCGCCGGTATGACGTCGTGGTCGAGGCGGTCACCGACGTACAGGACCTCCTCCGGCTCGTAGCCCGTGTGCGCCACTATGCGCTCGAAGAAGCGCGGGTCCGGCTTGGCCACGCCGAAGTCCCCGGAGGTGGCCGCCATGTGCACGTGCCCGGCGAACATCACCCGCAGCACCTGGCCGATGTGGGCCGTGTGGTTGCCGGCGATGCCTATCCACAGCCCCGCCGACCGCAGCTCCTTCAGCGCGAGCCGGACATCGGGGTAGAGGTCGTTCTCCCCGTACCACTCTTGCTTGCCGCAGGCTTCACGCTTGGCGCGCTCCTCGGCTATGTCGAAGCCCGGGCGGAAGACCTGGAACGTCTCGCTGTGGTCCCGGCCCTGGGCGACCACCGCTCCGAACTGCGCCGCGAAGGTGTGACGGGGGACGCCGAGCCAGTCGGCCCACTCCCCGAACTCGCGGGTCTGGTCGATCAGGCACTCGCCGATGCCGAACACCACTGCCCGAATCATGCACGCAGCGTATCCGCGGGAGCACGGACGGCGGAACCGGGCGCGGTGTCGCCTAATCGGGTGAACCGGCGTGGGCGCCGCGGCAGTCCGACGCGGCGTGGTCGTCGAGGTAGCGGTCGATCGCGGGGGAGAGCTGCTCGACGAGCTGGTCCAGCGCGGCCGAGGCCAGCGGCTCAACCCGGATGATGTGACGCGCCGTCATCACGCCGACGAGCTGCGCGCCGACCATCATCGCGTGCGGACACCATGCCTCCCCCGCGAAGCCGCCCGGCCACAGCCCCAGCCGCTCCGGGCTCACCAGCCCGTCGAGCAGCAGCCGGGCGGCGTCCCGGCGGGTGAGGGCCGAACGGATGACGGCCAGTACGGCGCTGCGCCGCTCCGCCGACTCCCAGCGCGGCAGCACCTCCCGCAGCAGCGCGCCCGCGTCCGCCGGCGACGACGGCGCCGGGGCCGACCGCAGCACCCGCGCCGCGTCCCGCAGCGCGGCCGACAGCACGCCGCCCCGGGAGCCGAAGTGGTGGTACACGAGCGCGTCGCTGACGCCCGCGCGTGCGGCGATGGCACGGACCGTGGCGCCGCCGCAGCCCCGCTCCGACAGCTCCTCCCTGGCCGCGCGCAGGATCCGGACGCGGGTGGCGTCCCCGTCCGAACGGCCCGGCACGGCCGCGTTACCCGGGCGGCCCATCGCCGCTCACCCCCGGGGCCGGCCCGCGGCCGGGACGCTGGCCCGGCCGCCAGGGCTGGCAGTGCTGGCTGGACTGGCCATGCTGGCTGGACTGGCGGTGCAGGCATGGAGGTACGCGTCGAGCGCGCCCGCCACGCGGCGGGAGTACGCGCCGCCGCCCGGCTCGCCCGTCGCGGCGAGGGTCCCCGCCTCGCCCAGCAGCGCCAGCCCCAGCAGCTGGCTGGTCGCGGCGGCGCGGCGCAGCTGCGGCTGGTGAGGGCCCGGCGCCGGCGGGCACGCGCCGCGCAGCCGGGCCAGCAGCGTCAGCAGCCGGGAACGCGCGGGCTCGTGCGTCATCGCGGCGGCGATCAGCGCCCGCCACCCCAGCGGGTCGGCGTCCCAGGCCGCCAGCAGGCCGTGCCGGAACCGGGACCCGGCGGCGCGCGCCGGCTGGGTCGCGGCGTGCGCGAGGTGGTTCTTGCGGCCGAAGTAGTGGTGGACCAGCCGCAGATCGACGCGGGCCCGGCGGGCGACGCCGCGCAGCGACGCGCCCTCGTAGCCGTGCTCCGCCAGTTCCTGGCGCGCCGCGCGCAGGATGCGGGCGCGGTTTCCGGTGCTGAGGCGGCTCGCTTCACCGCGGCTGCCGCCGCCCTGGCCTCCCGGATCGCCGGGTCTCGTGCCGGATCCGCCGGCCGCGGGGCCGGGCCCCGGCTCGCTCTGGCCGCGCATGGTCACCTCCGTCGCTGCGGGGCTGTGAGCCCGCCGCCCGGCCGGCGCGGCGGCCCGGGCCGGACGGCGGGCGGTGCGGGGATCAGGCGCGGGCCACGGGGCCGTCGTGCAGGGACAGCACGAGCCTGGTGATGGCGTCGAGGTTCTTGAAGTTGGCGCCGACAATGTGCTCGGGAGGAATGGTCACGCCGTACTGGTCCTGGATATAGGAGATCAGCTCCGTCGTGCTCAGGGAGGTGAGAATCCCCCATTCCAGCAGCGGCGAGGTCGGGGTCAGTCCCGTTTCGCCGTCCGGCAGGAATCGTTCCTCGAGAAAGTCCTTGAGCCGCTTCAGAGTTTCCTCGTACCCCTCGGGCCGGTCGTCGTTGGCCATGCGATTCGCCTTTCGGAATCCGCGAGTTATGGGAACGGTGCACCCGGGGACAACGGTAGTCAGCCGCGGCGCGCGGCGTCTTCCGCTCCGGTGATGAATCGGCGGCCTGGACTTAGGGATGAATTCCGCCGGGGTCATCCTTCCGCCGGGGTCGTCCTCGCTGTGCTCCCGGTCCCCACTGCCCGTCGCCCTCACCGCTCTCACTGCCCTCGTCGCCCTCGCGCGCCCCGCCGGGCGACTCGACGGCGACGCTGGCGACCAGGCCGGGCGCCAGCGCGAGGTCGGTGACGGCGAACCGCCCGCCGCCGGGGCCGGGCAGGGCGACGACGGCCGGTCCCGGCCGCGCCGCGTGCGTTTCGATGCGCGCCAGGTCGGTGGCCAGACCCACGCCCGCCGCCTTGACGACCGCCTCCTTCCGGGTCCAGCAGCGCAGGAACCGCCGCGACCGCCCGTGCTGGTCCGGCGCGCCCGGTCCGGTGACCCAGGCCCGCTCGGCGTCGGTCAGGCAGGCCGCCGCGAGCCGGGCGGCGGGCAGCGGGCGCAGCCGCTCGACGTCCGCGCCGACGCGCCGGCCGTCGGCCGCCACGGCCAGCAGCCAGTCCGGGCCGCACCGGGAGAGGCTGAACGACAGCGCGGTGGCCGGCTCCGTGACGCGGGGACGCCCGTGCGCGCCGCCCGGTCCGTCGCCGCAGCGGGGGCAGGGCGCACGGCCGAAGCGGAGCCGGGCGGGAGCGGTGGCGAGGTAACGGGCGAGGAGGCGGCGGAGTTCGGCGTGGCTGTGCGCGTACCAGCCGGCTTCCTCCGGACGCAGGAACCGGGCGGCGCGCGCGCGTTCCTCCGGCGAGAGCGCGGGGTGGCGAAGGCCGGCGGCGGTCAGGGGGCCGGCGGTGCCGTGCCAGGCGTGGAGGCGGTCGGCGAGCGTGAGCAGCCGGGGGCGGGCGGGCACGGGGACGGCGGCGGTCACGGCGTGCTCTCCCGCGCCGCGGCGACGGCGGCGGCCGGAGCGGGCACCGGCGGGTCCGGGGCCCGGGGCGGCGGGGTGAGGCCGAGCGCGTGCAGAACCGGCCCGGCCATGGCCGTGGTCACCAGCGCCATCACGACCATCATCGTGAACATCTCGGCGCTGATGACGTGCAGCTGGCGGCCGATGTCGAGAATGACGATCTCGGTCAGGCCGCGGGTGTTCATCAGCACGCCGAAGCCCGTGGCCTCGCGCCAGGTCATGCCGGTGAGGCGGGCGGGCAGGACGGCGCCGGCGAGCTTGCCCGCGACCGCGGTGACGAGAACGAGCGCGAGCGCGACCGCGCCCGACCAGCCGAGCGCGCCGACGTCCACGCTGAGCCCCGTGACGATGAAGAAGACCGGCAGCAGCAGGGCGGCGACCCGCTGGAGCGGCGCGGCGACCTGCCGGTGCGCGCCGCGCCGGTGTGCCTCGGGCAGCCCGCGCGGCATGGCCAGGCCGAAGGCGAAGGCGCCGAAGATGGCGTGGACGCCGATCCACGACGTGGCGTAGGCGGACAGCAGCACGCCGGAGGCGATCACGGTGAGCAGTGAGCCGCTGTAGGCGCGGGTGTGCGCCCGGCGCATGAGGGCGCGCAGCGCCGGCCGCACGGCGATGAGCATGACCAGCCCGTAGGCGGCGGTCAGTCCGAGCACGGCGAGGAACCGTCCCGGGCCGGTCGCCTCGGACAGGGCGACGACGAGCACCAGGGCGCACCAGGCCAGCACGTCCCCGGCGGCGGCGCAGGCCATGGCGACGGTGCCGACGCGGGTGCCGGTGAGGCGGCTGTCGGTGATGACGCGCGCGAGCACGGGAAACGCCGTGATGGAGAAGGCGGTCGCGAGATAGAGCGCGAACACGGTGGCGCTGGTGCCGCCGCCCGCGTGCCGCCCGTACAGCAGGGCGGCGGCGGCCAGGCCCGCGGCGAACGGCACGCCCATGGCGAGCGCGGCCAGGCCGGTGACGGCGCCGCGGCGGCCCCGCAGCCGGGTCAGGTCCATCTCCCAGCCCGCCAGGAACATGAACAGCAGCAGGCCGAACTGGGCGACGGCCGACAGCAGCGGCCGGGCGTCCTGGGGGAACAGCCGGTCCGGCAGCTCCCCCGGCAGCAGGCCGAGGACGCTGGGGCCGAGCAGCAGCCCGGTGACGATCTCGGCGATGACGGGCGGCTGCCGGAGCCGTCCGGTGAGGCGGACCACGGCTGTGACCGCCATGAGAACGAGGGCGATGTCGGCCATGACCACCGCTTCGAGCGGCAGGTCACCCGGTCCAGCTGCCATGGTGCCTCCAGGAGGGCCAGGGAATCCGAGACGTCCGGGGAGTCCTGAGTCCGGGGACATCGGGAAAAGGGGCGGTGGCGGGCTTCCAGTCTTCCGGCCGCGGGCCCTTTCCGCCATTGGCCGAGTGGGGGAAAGCGGCGATGCCGAACGGGCGTTTGAGCACTTGGGGAGGAGGCACGGCGGCGGCAGGAAAAGCGCGGGGCGCGTGCGCCCGGGTGGCGGGCGACCGGCGCGCGATCCCGTTCACCCTTGCCGGGAACGGGAGTTATTCGGATAACCTCGCCACGGGCGTTCTTCCGCCCGTGCCAGAGCACGACCACGCATGACCACCGCGGAATTCTTCACCGCCGTCCTCGTCCAACGGTCGCGCGGCCACAGGGGGCCCTCCATGGAGTTCGGCTGGAACGCTGATCAGCACAACCGCTTTGTGACGACCCGACAGGCCGTCCGCGATTACTTCCCGCCGCGCCGCCCGGTACCCGAGCCGTTTACCCCCAAGGCGTGGCGCACGCTGGGGCAGCTTGGTCTGCTCGGCGCCTGCGTGCCCACGGAGTACGGCGGCGGCGGGCTCGGCGCGCTCGACACCGCGCGGCAGTACGAGGCGTTCGGCGAGGGCTGCGAGGACACCGGCCTCGTCTTCGCCGCCAGCGCCCACCTCTTCGCCTGCACGGTGCCGGTCCGCGACTTCGCCACTGAGTCCGTCAAGTCCCGCTATCTGCCCGGGCTGTGCTCCGGCGATCTGGTCGCGGGCAACGCGATGACGGAGGAGCAGGCCGGGTCCGACGTCTCCCGGCTGGCCGTCACCGCCCGTGCCGTGGACGGCGGTTACGTGCTGGAGGGGGAGAAGAGCTTCGTCAGCAACGGGCCGGCCGCCGACGTGTTCGTCGCCTACGCCACCACGGACCCGGACTGCGGGCACCTGGGGCAGACGGCGTTCCTGGTCCCGGCGGACGCCCGCGGCGTGGTGACCGGCGAGCCGTTCGGCAAGATGGGCCTGCGCTCCACCCCCGCATCCACCGTCCGCTTCGACGGCTGCTTCGTCCCCGCCGACCACGTGCTCGGCGTGCCCGGGATGGGAGCGGCGGTCTTCCAGCACTCGATGGGCTGGGAGCGGGCCTGCCTGTTCGCCGGGTACCTGGGCATGATGGCGCGCCTGGTGGACAGATGCGCGGCGCACGCCCGGCAGCGCCGCCAGTTCGGCCAGCGGCTCTCCTCGTTCCAGGCCGTCTCGCACCGCATCGTCGACATGCGGATGCGCCTGGAGTCGGCGCGGCTGCTGCTGTACCGGGCCTGCTGGGAGATGGACCAGGGCCAGCCGGCCCGGACGTCGGTGGCGCTGTCGAAGCTGGCGGCCTCGGAGGGCGCGGTCGCCTGCGCGCTGGACGCGGTGCGCGTCTTCGGCGCGCGCGGCTACCTGACCGACGAGGGCATCGAGGCGGAGCTGCGGGACGCCGTCCCCAGCCTGCTGTTCTCGGGCACCTCGGAGATCCAGCGGGAGCTGGTGGCGCGGGAGATGGGGCTGTGAGCGGGGCCCTGGACGGCACGGAGGCCAGGCCCCGGCGCCTGGAGGAGCTGGTGGCCGCGGCGGCGCGCCGGGATCCGGCCGCGCTGGCGGTGCACGCCCCGGACGGGCGGCTGACGTACGGGCAGCTGGACCGGCTGGCCAGGCGGTACGCGGCGGCGCTGGCGGCGCGGGGGGTCGGCGCGGGCGAACGGGTGCTGCTGTGGACGGGCAAGAGCGCGCGGGCCGTGGCGCTGATGCAGGGCTGCCTGCGGCGCGGCGCGGTGTACGTGCCGGTGACGGAGTCCAACCCGCCCTCGCGGGTGCGGCGCATCGCCGACGGGTGCGCGCCGGCGCTGGTGGTGGCGGACGGGGCGGGCGCCGGGCGGGCGCGGGAGGCGGGCTGGGACGGGCCGCCGGTCCTCACGCTGGACGAGCTGCTGGCCGACGCGCCCACGGGCAACGGCGAGCCGGGCCCCGGGGGTTCGGCGGATGATCCCGCGTACATCCTGTACACCTCGGGCTCGACGGGCGAGCCCAAGGGCGTCTGCCTGAGCCACCGCAACGCGCTGGCGTTCGTGCGGTGGGCCAGCGAGCACCTGGGGCTCGGCCCGGACGACCGGCTGTCGAACCACGCGCCGTTCAACTTTGACCTGTCGGTGTTCGATCTGTACGCGGCGTTCCACGCGGGCGCCTCGGTCTTCCTCATCCCGCAGGAGATGGCGTACGCGCCGGAGCAGCTGGTGCGGTATCTGCGGGAGCACCGCCTGACGGTGTGGTACTCGGTGCCGTCCGCGCTGACGCTGATGATGGCCAGGGGCGGGCTCTTCGACGAGCCGCCGCCGCCCGAGCTGCGGGTCTGCGTCTTTGCCGGGGAGCCGTTTCCGCTGCCGCTGGTGAAGGAATTGCGGTCGCAATGGAAGACGGTCCGGATGTTCAACTGGTACGGCCCCACGGAAACGAACGTCTGCACCTCGTATGAGGTCACCGGGGCCGATTGTGCACGCACGTCCGAGCTGCCGATCGGCACGATGTGTTCGGGCGATTCGATGAAACTCGTGCCGGCCGGTGAGGACGGCGCGTATGAGCTGTGGGTATCCGGGCCGACGGTCATGCTCGGCTACTGGGGGCGCGAGCCGCAGCGCGGCCCGTACGCCACCGGCGATCTGGTGCGGATGGATGAGCACGGGAACCTGGTGTACCTGGGGCGCCGGGACCAGATGGTGAAGATCAGGGGCCAGCGGATTGAGCTGGGCGAGGTCGAGTCCGTGCTCGGGGCGCATCCGGCGGTCGAGGAGGCCGCGGCCGTCGTGACCGGCTCCGGCCTGCGGGCTCAGCTGCACGCCGTCGTGGTGCCCAGGCCGGGCCAGCGGCCCACGCTGCTGGCCCTGAAGCAGTGGTCGGCCGAGCGGCTGCCGCCGTCGATGGTGCTCGACGCGGTGCACGTGGTGCCGGAGCTGCCGCGGACGGCGAACGGCAAGAAGGACCGGGCGCGCATGGCGCGCCAGGTCGCGGACGCCGCCGCGCCGTAGCCCGCACCCGTGCCGAAGGGCCCCTGCGGCGTCCCGGCAGACGCCGCAGGGGCCCTTCGCCGTGCGGTCAGGCGGGTGCCCAGGCGGCACCGGAGCGCACCAGGCCCGCTTCGTAGGCGTAGATCACGGCGTGCACCCGGTTGCGGAGCTCCAGCTTCACGAGCATCCGCTGCACGTGGGACTTGACGGTGGACTCGCTGACGAACAGCGCGGCGGAGATCTCCGCGTTGCTGAAGCCGCGGGCGATGAGCCGGAGCACGTCGGCTTCCCGGCGGGTGAGGTGGTCGAGGGAGAAGTGCGAGGCGTCGCGCCCTCCGCCGCCGGTCACCGGCGCGGGGTCGAGGCTGCCCCGGCCCTTGTGCGGGAAGACCAGCGCGTAACCGGCGGCGATCAGGCGCACGGCGGCGAGGATCTCCGCCGGGGACGCCTGGCTCAGCAGCAGGCCGCGCGCCCCGGCCCGCAGCAGCCGGTTGGCGCGCTCGTCGAAGGCGTCGATGAGGACGAGGACGGGCGCGGTGCCGGGATCGCGCGCGTGGGTCAGCCGCCTCACCGCGTCGACCACGTCGAAGGTCTGCGGGTGCGCGTCGACGAGGACGACGTCGGGGCGGAGGGTGGATATGGCGGAAAGGGCGTGGGACACGTCCGCGGCTTCTCCGGCTACCGCGAAGTCCGCGTTCCGGTCGAAGAGCATGTGGTAACCGGCGCGGGTGACGGCACGGTCATTGACGATGAGAACTCGTGTGATCGCTCCTTGCTGCACCAGCACCCCCGATCGGAGATATCATCGTTTACTCAAACTAGCACAGCGTCGGGCCGTCTTGGTATTGTGCGTTTAATTCGTTCGTGGTCAGATAAGACTAATTTTCGACAGAAAAAATGCAGTGTCGTTTCTGCTGGCGATTTAAGCATGAGCGCGTCAGGGAAAAACCGTCATGTGAGTCACCCGGAGTGACGCCGGAAGGCCAGAGTGACGTTATGGCCGCCGAACGCGAAGGAGTTGCTCAGGGCGGCCTCGCCCGCCGCCACGCGCTCCCGCACCACCTCAAGTCCCTCCGGCACGTCCGGCTTGACGGCGTTGACGGTGGGCGGCACCACGCCGTGGCGCAGACTCAGCACCGTCACCAGCGCCTCCAGCGCCCCGCTGGCGCCCAGCAGATGCCCCGTCACTGACTTCACCGCGGTCACCCGCGCCCGGCCCAGCACCCCAAGGACCGCCGACGCCTCCGCGAGATCCCCCAGGGGCGTGCCCGTCGCGTGGGCGTTGACGTGCCCCACCGCGGCCGCCGCCAGCCCCGCATCGGCCAGCGCCCGGCGCATGGCCTCGGCCGCGCCCGCCCCCGTGGGCTCGGGGTTGGCGATGTGGAACGCATCGGCCGAGCGGCCCACGCCCGCCAGCTCGGCGTAGATCCGGGCGCCCCGGCACACCGCGTGCTCCTCGGCCTCCAGCACCAGCACCGCGGCGCCCTCGCCCAGCACGAAGCCGTCCCGGTCGGCGTCGAACGGCCGGGAGGCGGCGGCGGGTTCGCCGTTACGGCGGGACAGCGCCCGCATCGCGGCGAACCCCGCCAGCACCACCGGGTGGATCATCGCCTCCGCGCCGCCCGCCAGCACGATGTCGGCCCGCCCCGTGCGGATCAGCTCCAGCCCCCGCCCGATCGCGTCCGCCCCCGAGGCGCAGGCGCTCGCCGGCGCCTGCACCTCAGCCGCCGCGCCGAACTCCAGCGACAGCCACGCCGCCGGCCCGTTCGCCATGTACATCGGCATCGTCATCGGCGAGACCCGCTGCCAGCCCTCCTCGCGCAGCACGTCGTGCTGGCGCAGCATCCCGCCCAGCCCGCCGCCCCCGGAGGACACCGCCACGGCGAACCGCTCGGGCGGCGCCTCGGGCGCCCCCGCGTCCCGCCACGCCTCGCGCGCCGCCAGCAGCGCGAACTGCTGCACCCTGTCCAGACGCCGGCACTCGAACGCCGTCAGCCGCGACGCCGGATCCCCGGCCGCCGCCGCGGCGATCCGCACCGGCAGCGACGCGGCCCACGGCTCGGCCAGGGCCCGCACCCCCGAACGCCCCGCGCACACCGCTCCCCACACCCCGGCCGCGTCCTCGCCCACCGGGGCGTACGCGCCGAGCCCGGTGACGACCACCCGGCGGCGCCCCGGGCCCCGCGGCGCCGCCTCGCGCGGCCTCATACCGCGGCGCTCTCGCGCCTGATGTACGCCACCAGGTCGGCCACGGTGCGCAGGGCCTTCATGTCCTCGTCCGGGACCTCCACGCCGAACCGCTCCTGCGTCATCATCGCGACCTCGTACATCGACAGGGAGTCCACCTCCAGGTCGCCCGCGAAGGTCCGCTCGGGCCGCACCCGGGAGGCGGGGACGCCCGCGGCGTCGCCGAGGATCTCCGTCACCCCGCTGAGAATCTCCTGCTCGCTGAGAGCCATGCCCTGTCAGACCCCTTCTCTGTGCGTTTGCTTGCCCGCTTCGCGTTGTGCGTCCCCGGCCCGCTGTTCCGCCTGCTGTCCCCGCTGGGTTGCCGCCTGGCGCCCGCGCCGGGCCCGCCGCTTGCTCTCGCGCCGCTCCCGGGCGAGCGTCGCGACCGCCGTCCGCACCAGCGGCCCGATGTCCGGCGGCGCCGAGCGGCGCGCCCACAGCAGCATCCGCAGCAGGATCACCGGGTTCAGGCGCAGCACCCGCCGCTGCGGATCACTCAGCCCGAAGAACCGCGGCACGAAGTCCGCCTCGCGCAGCGCCGCCACGATCCGCTCGGCCGCCGCCACCGGATCGGCGTGGCCCGACCGCACTTCCGCGCACTGCGCCGCCGCCGCCGTGAACAGCCGGTGGTACCCCTCGTGCCCGGGAAACGGCGAGCCGAAGTACGGCACCTCCTCCAGCCGCCGCAGCTCCCCGTCGCCCCCGCCCGCCCGCAGCGTGCCCAGCGCGATCTGCGCGGGGAACTGCCCGTACCGCAGGCCGGCTTCCAGCACGAGCAGCACCGCCTTCCACAGCGCGTGGTCCCGGGTGGCCGCCAGCACCATCGACACCAGCGCGTCGTTCTCCGCCAGCACCTGCTGGTTGATCCGGTCCACCGCCGTGAACCGCCGCGCCGAGAAGTCGCCGTCCCGGCCGGCCGCCAGCAGCCGCCACGCCAGCGCGTTGACGCCCTCCAGCGTGCTGATCAGCGACCGGTTCAGGAACGGGTCCACGTACCCGGCGGCCTCGCCGATCAGGCACCAGCCGTCCCCGGCCGTGACCGCCGAGGAGTACTGCTGCCGCCCCGTCGACGTCCACGGCTGGACCGGCTCGGCGTCGGCGAACATCGCGGCCAGCGTGGGGAACCGGCGCAGGAACGCGGCGAACTCCCGCTGCGGCGGCTCCCGTTCCGGGAAGCGGTCGGCGTCCAGCGTCAGGCCCACGCTCGTGGTGCGGTTGCGCGCGCCCGGGTGGTTCCCGAACGGGAAGACCCACAGGTACCCGCCGTCGAACAGGTGCTGCGTGCTGCCCTGCCCCCACGGCACCGGCATCTTGTAGGCCCGGGGCTGCCCGGCCGCCTGCGCCAGGTCCCGCACGCCCGTGAAGCGCGTGGCGATCGTGCGGGTCCGCGACACCAGCCGCGCCGGCTCCTCCCGCGCCCGCACCCGCGCCGCCAGCACCGACTCCCGGCCGCTGGCGTCCACCAGGAACCTCGCCCGCACCCGTCCGCCGCCGGCCAGCGTCACCGACGGGCCCTCGCCGCCGGTGTCCGCCGCCACCACGGCGGCGCCCTCGCCCCGCAGCGGCACGGCGCCGTGCCCCACCGCCACCCGCCACAGGTAGTCGTCCGCCTCCGGCCGGGCCAGCAGCGGCTCCGGCGGCACGCCCCGCGGCGGGCTCAGCTGCGTCAGCTCGGCCGGGTTCTGGGCCTGGCCCTCACGGTGGTAGACGAAGCCGTGGCAGCGTTCGGCGCCGCAGGCGCCGCCGGTGACCTCGTTCGCCTCGTCGAAGAGCGTCAGCCGCGTCAGCTCCGGCACCCCGTACCGTTCGGCGATCACCTCCAGCAGCAGCGCCGCGTAACGGCCCAGCATCTCGCCGAACGGCGGGGCGGTCCGCGGGCCGCCGATCAGGACCGTGCGCAGGCCGCCGCGCGCCAGCGCCGCGGCGAGCACGCACGCGCCCAGGCCGGGGCCGATCACCGCCACGTCGCACTCGGTGTCCAGGTCTGTCCTTGCTGCGTTCACGTGCCCTCCCTGCGGGCGTCCGGCCGGTCGAGGAAACCGGTGGAGACCATCCAGCGGAAGTAGGTGTCGAGCAGCGCGTCATCCAGCGGCGGGCAGGTGATGCCGCTGCCCGCCAGGGCCGCGCTGAGCCGGTCCGTCAGGTACGTCATCGAGTCCTGGCCGGTGCGGACGATCTCGCTGATGGTGTCGATCAGCGGGTCCAGCGCGTTGGCCGGCCCCGTGCCGAGCCGGGCCCGGAACCGCTCCACCCACTCCTCGCCCGGCAGCCGGTCCACGGCCCAGCCGCTGCGGCGGATGTAGCCGATCAGGTCGCTGAAGTGCAGCCGCTCCGGGTTGAGCAGGTGGAACGTCTTGCCGAACGCGCCGTCGTCGGTGAGCGAGATGTGCACCAGCGCCCGGCTGACGTAGTCGGCGGGCGTCATCTCGACCAGCATGTCCAGCTCCGGTGCGGCCCCGAACTGGATGCAGCCCTTGATGACCGCGCAGGTGAAGCTGGAGGTGACGCAGGCGCCGCCCCGGGAGTCGCCCATGATCTGGCCGAGCCGGTAGACGTTGACCGGCACGCCGCGCTCCCGCGCCGCCCGCACGACGTTCTCCGTGACCCACTTGGTCTGGAGGTAGCCGTTGGGCAGCCGCCCCGCGCGGCTGAGATCGTCGTCCTCGGCGAACGTGCTCGTCAGGTCCTCCGGCACGCCCCACACCGCGAACGTGGAGACGTGGTGCACCGGCGTCAGCGGCCCGGTGCAGGCCAGCCGCAGGATCTCGGTGGTGCCGCCGACGTTGGCGTCCCGCAGCTGCCGGAACGTCTGCACGAAGTTGACGCTGGCGCCGTTGTGGTACACCGCGTCGACGCGGTGGGCCAGCGCGCCGAACTCCTCCTCGCCGAGCCCCAGCCGCGGCTGCGCCAGGTCGCCCGGCACGACCGTGATCCGGTCGGCGTGCTCCTCGGGCCAGCGCATGTACCGCTCGGTGTTGGCCCGCAGCCGCGCCAGCCCGGCCGCCGCGTCGCGGGCCCGCACCAGGCAGTGCACGCGCGCCCGCGTCGACCGCAGCAGCTCCTCCAGCAGAAACGCCCCGACGAAGCCCGTCGCGCCCGTGAGCAGCACGTGCTCCGGATCCCGCCAGCCGCCGTCCAGCGCGGCGGCGGGGCGGATCGCCGGGTCGAGCCGGGCCTCCGGCAGCAGCTGCGCCGGATCGCTCCAGTCCCGCACGGCCGCCGGGCCGCCGCGCGTGCCCGCGCCCGGCAGGCCGTGCTCCCGCTCGGCGCGGTCCGTCACCAGCGCCGACCACTCGTCCACGGTGGCGTTCTCGAAAAGCTCGCGCGGCGAGAAGACCACGCCCAGGTCGCTCTTGCAGGCGGTCACGACCTGCATCACCAGCAGCGAGTCGACGCCCAGCTTCAGCAGGTCGGCGTCGGTGTCGATCTCCTCAGCCGGGGTCCACAGCGCGGCGGCCAGCACATCGCGCAGGTAGTCGGCGACCAGCACGGCTCGTTCGGCCGGCCCGGCCGCCCGCAGCCGCCGCAGCAGCGCGGGCTCCTCCCCGCCGGCCGCTTCCCCGCCGTCCGCCGCGCCAGCGCCGTTGCCGGGGCCGGCCGCCGCCGCGGCGGCGGGGTCGCGCGTGGCGGTGAACCAGTACCGCTCCCGGTCGAACGCGTACACCGGCAGCGGCGGCCCGGCACCCTCGCCCGGGTAGACCGCCGGCCAGTCGACCTCCACGCCCAGCACGTGCAGCTCCCCCAGCGCCGTGCGGATCTGCTCGGTCGCGGGCACGCCGCGCCGCAGGCTGGCGAGCCACGCCCGCTCCGCGCCGGGCAGGCAGGCGGCGCCGATCCCCAGCAGCGCCCGGCCGGGGCCCGCCTCCAGGAACGTGGCGAAGCCCAGGTCGTCCAGCGTCCGCATGCCGTCGCGGAACCGCACCGGCTGCCGGGCGTGCTGGCACCAGTAGCCGGGGTCCGCCAGCTCAGCCGCCGTAACCTGACGCCCAGTCAGATTGGAGATGAGCGGCACCTGGGGCGCGGCGAAGCGGGCCGAGGCCGCCGCGCGCCGCAGCCCGTCGAGCGCGGGTTCGACCATCGGGGAGTGGAACGCCCGCGCCACGCGCAGCCGGGTGACCCGCACGCCGTCGCCGGTGAGCCGGCCGGCGAGCCGTCCGATGTCCTCCGGCGGGCCGGACAGCACCACGTCCTGGTCGCTGTTGACGGCCGCGACGGCCACCCGCTCGCCGGCTCCCGCCGCCGCCAGCGCGGCCCGCGCCTCGTCCTCGCCCGCGCGGACCGCGAGCATCGCGCCCGGCGCCGCCAGCTCCTCCATCAGCCGGGCCCGCGCGTCGACCAGCGCCAGCGCGTCCTCGACCGGAAGCGCGCCCGCGACGCACGCGGCGACGTACTCGCCGACGCTGTGCCCGAGCACGGCGCCCGGCCGCACCCCCCAGGAGCGCCACAGCTCCGCCAGCGCGTACTCGACGGCGAACAGCGCGGGCTGCGTGTACCGGGTGCGGTCAAGCTCCGCACCGCTGCCGTCCCCGTACAGCAGCCGGGTCAGCGGCACGTCCCAGGCGTCCCGCAGCGCCTCCTCGCAGCGGTCCACGGCCGCCCGGAACACCGGCTCCGTCTCATACAGCTCCCGCCCCATGCCCGGGTACTGGCTGCCCTGCCCCGAGAACAGGAACGCCACCCGCGCCCGCCGCCGCGACGTGGCCCGGCCGGCCGCCAGCCCCGGCGCCGCGCGGCCCTCCGCGTAGCGGCCGAGCCGCTCGGCCGCCTCCTCGACCGAGCCCGCCACCACCGCGAGCCGGTGCGGCAGCGAAGCCCGCCCCCGCGCCGCGCCGCGGCACACCTCGCGCAGCGGCGTGCCGGCCAGCTCCTGCGGCAGCCGCGCGTACCGGGCCGCCAGGCCGCGCAGCGCCGCGCCGGTGCGGGCGGAGAGCACCAGCACCTCGTGCCGCGTCCCGCCCTGCTCCTCGGCCGGCTGGCCGGCTGGCCGGCCGCCCCGGGGCGCGGCCGGCGGCGGCCCGAGCACGAGGTGCACGTTGGTGCCGCTGACGCCGAACGAACTCAGCCCCGCGTAGGGCTCTTCCTCTGGCCATGGCACCGGCTTGACCGGCACGGCCAGGCTCAGCTCGTCCCAGTCGACGTTCGGGTTGGGGCGGGTGAAGTGCAGGTGCGGCGGGATCTCGCGGTGGCGCAGCGACAGCGCGAGCTTCACCAGGCCCGCCACGCCCGCGGCCGCCTCCAGGTGGCCCACGTTCGTCTTGACCGAGCCGACCCACACCGGCCGCCCGCCGGGCCGGTCACCGCCCAGGACCGCGTGGAGCGCACGCAGTTCGATCGGGTCGCCCAGCACCGTGCCCGTGCCGTGTGCCTCCACGTAGCCGATCCGCCCGGGGTCCAGCCGGGCGTCGGCGAGCGCGGCCCGCACCACCTCCTGCTGTGCGGTGCCGCTGGGCACGGAGATGCCGCTGGAGCGGCCGTCGTGGTTGACCGCCGAGCCGTGGATCACGGCGAGCACCGGATCGCCCGCCGCCAGCGCGTCCGAGAGCCGCTTGAGCACGACGACGCCGACGCCCTCGCCGCGTCCGTAGCCGTCGGCCGAGGCGTCGAACGTCTTGCACCGGCCGTCGGGTGCGAGCGCCCGCGCCTTGGAGACCAGCACGAAACCGTAGGGCGTCAGCATCAGGTTGACGCCGCCCGCCAGCGCCATGTCGCACTCGCCGGACCGCAGGCTGCGCACCGCGAGGTGGGTGGCCAGCAGCGACGACGAGCAGGCGGTGTCCACCACGTGCGCCGGGCCGCGCAGCCCGAAGTGGTAGGCCACGCGCCCGGCCAGGAACGCCGGTTCGCCCATCAGCTGGTACGGGTCGACGTCCTCGGGCGACGTCAGCTCCTGCCGCAGCCGCACGTAGTCGGTGGTGCTCGCGCCGATGAACACGCCGGTCGCCGTCGACCGCACCGAGTCGGGCGCGATGCCGGCCCGCTCCAGCGCCTCCCACGTCACCTCCAGCAGCAGCCGCTGCTGCGGGTCCATGGCGACCGCTTCGGTGGGAGAGACGCCGAACAGCGAGGCGTCGAAGGCGTCCACGCCGTCGATGAAGCCGCCGTCGACGCAGTACGCCTTGCCCGGCGCGTCCGGGTCCGGGTCGAACACCGCGCCGGCGTCGCCGCGTTCGGCCGGGAAACGGGTGATGGCGTCCGTGCCGTCCCGCAGCAGGCGCCAGAACGCCTCGGGTGAGTCGGCGCCGCCGGGGAACCGGCAGCCCACGCCGGTCACCGCCACCGGCTCGTGGCCGGGCCCGTCCCGGTCCGTCAGCTCCTCCAGGCGGGCCCTCAGCTGGGAGATCGTGTCAAGCGCGCGGCCCAGCCGCGCCCGGTAGTCGGGTTCCGCACCGGTCATCGCGTCGTCCGCCTCTCCGTGCGTGCCGTCAGATGCGCCGCCGCCGCCATCTCGCGGTCGAAGCGCGCCAGCAGGTCGTCGTCGTCCGCCCCGGCCGCCGGGCCGCCGCCGGGGCCGGGCGCGGGCCCGCCGTCCGGGCCGGGGAGGGCGAGCACGTCGCTGTCCAGGTAGCCGGCCAGGGCCTCGGGCGTGGGGTACTCGAAGATGAGGGTGTTCGGCAGCGCCGCGCCGAAGCGCCGTTCCAGGCGGACCTTCAGCTCCAGCGCGGTGATGGAGCTCATGCCGAGGTCGAAGAAGCCTTCCCTGGCGTCGAGTTCGTCGGCCGAGGCGGCGCCGAGCACGATGGCCGTCTCGGCCAGCACCGCGTCGGTGAGCGCGGCCTTGCGCTCGGGGCCGGGCAGCGCGGCCAGGCGCTGGCGCAGCTGTTCCGCCTCGCCGGAGGCGGCCGGGTTGTCGGCGTCGAGGCCGTCGAAGAGGGGCCAGCCGGTCTGCCGGTACAGCGGCAGCATGATCCCCCAGTCCACCTCGCACACGCCCATCCCGGTGCGGCCGGTGGCGGTCAGGTAGTCCAGCGCCTCGACGGCCGCGTCCGGCGCCAGGGGGGTCAGGCCGGCCCGCACCATCATCGAGCGGCTCGGCTCGCCGAGCAGCCCGACACCGTCCCACGGCGCCCACCGCACGCACTGCCCGGGCAGGCCCCGCGCCCGGCGGTGCGCGGCCAGCGCCGCCAGCAGTGCGTCGGCGGGCGCCTGGCGGGCGACGCCGAGCGAGCCCCAGCCGGAGGCGACGCCGGCGAAGACCGTGAACAGGCCGAGCTGGTCGCCGCACCGCTGGTCCAGCAGCCAGGCGCCCAGCGCGCGGTCGCGCACGGCGGCCGTCAGGGCGGCGGCGCCCAGGTCCGCGGAGTCGCCCAGCTCCCAGTCGGGGGCCAGCCACACGACGCCGCGCAGCGGCCTGCCCTCGGCCGCCAGCGCGGCCAGCAGCCGGTCGGTGGCGGCCGGGTCCGCCAGGTCGCAGGTGACGGCGCGGACGCCGGCCGGGTACGCGTCTCCCGGCGGGGTGCGGTGCCGGGAGGCGAGCAGCACGTGCCGGGCGCCGCGCCCGGTCAGCCAGCCGGCGACGCGGGCGCCGAGCGCGCCGCCTCCCTCGGCGACGAGGTAGGTGCCCGCCGGGTCGAGCCGGGGCCAGGTGACGGCGGGTTCGGTGACGCGGGCCCGGGCGACGCGCGGCACCAGGCGGCGGCCGCCGCGCAGCGCCACGTGGTCCTCGCCGTCCGGCGCGAGGAGTTCGGCGAGCACGTCCGCCGCCGCCTCCCGGGCGGAGGCGCGCGGGTCGAGGTCGAGCAGGCCGCCCCAGGCGGCGGGGTGTTCGAGCGCGGCGGTGGCCGCGAGCCCCCACAGCGGGGCCTGCGCGGGCGCGTGCGCCCCCTCCTCGCCCAGGGCGCGGGCGCCGCGCGTGACGTACCAGGCGGGCCGGGCGGGCGGCCGGGCGCCGCCGGCCGGCGGGCCTGCGCCGAGCGCCCGCGCCAGGCGCAGCACCGAGTCGTACGCGGCCCCGGCGCCGCCGTCGGCGAGGCCGGCGGGACCGTCCGGCAGGTCGAGCGCCCACAGGTGCACGGCGCCCGCGCAGCCCGGGTCGCGCAGCGTCTCGCGGACCAGCTTCTCCAGCCCGTCGGGGCCGGCCGCCTCGTCCTGGCCGACGAGCACGACACGGTGCCCGCGCGCCGTCAGCTGCCCGGCCAGCTCCGTGCCGACGCCGCCGCGGTCGGCGAGGACGAGCCACGCTTTGGCCGGGTCGGGCGCCGCCCTGGCGGTGTCCTGGCGGGGCCGGGCGTGCCAGGTCTCGGTGTACAGCACGCGGCTCAGGCGCGCGCGCCGCTCCTCGGCCAGCGGCTCGGCGGCGGGGGTGCGCAGCTCGACGCCCGAGGCGTGCGCCACCAGCGGGGCGCCGTCGCTGTGCCCGTCACCGTCGCGCGCGATCCACACCTCCCCGGTCACCGCGCCGTCGTCGCGCCCGGTGAGGCGGGCGTGGACGGTGACCCGCCGCCCCGGTTCGGGGCGCGCGGCCACGGTCAGCCGCGCCACGGCGACCGGCAGCAGCGGGCCGGCGGCGGGCTCCGCGGCGAGGGCGATGGCCGTCAGCGCCGCCTGGAGCATGCCGGGCGGCAGCACCCAGGGAGTGGTGACGGCGCCGCCCGGCTCCCAGGCCAGGGTGAGGGTGCGGGTCCGGTCGCTGGCGCGGGCGGCGGTGACCCGCAGCCCGTCGAGACACACGCCGTGCGCGGCCAGCGCGGCGGCGGCCTCGGCCGGGTCGCGCTCCGCGCCGGGCCGCGCCCACGGCGCGGGGGAGGGGAGCGGGGGCGGCGGCACCGCGCGCAGCCGCCCCCGCGCACGCTCGGTGGCGGCACCGCCCGCGCCGGCCGCCGTGCCGCCGCCGTCGTATCCGCCGTCGCCGCCGCCCTCGCCCGGCAGCGTGTCGAGGGTGAACTCCTCGCCGCGCAGCGTCAGCTGTGCGGTTTCCGGCGCGGTGTCCGTTGCCGGTTCCGGCGCGTCCTCCGGCGCGGGGCCGGGCAGCAGCAGCGGCTCGCCGAGCCGGACGCCGGCCAGGGCCAGGGGCCCGTCGCCGAACCGCTGCCGCCCCGCCGCCAGCGCCATCTCCAGCCAGGCGGCGCCCGGGACCAGCCGCGCGTCCCACAGCCGCCCGGCCGGCAGCGCGCCGAGCGTGGCCTCATCCAGGTCGGCCTCCCACAGCCGCGCCCCGCCCGCGCCCCTGCCGGGCCGCAGCGCCCGCGCCAGCAGCGGGTGGACGCCGGGGCGCGGACCGCCGCCCGCGGCGGCGCTGGTGTCCAGCCAGTGCCGCCGGCCCTGCCACGGGTACGTCGGCAGCGCCGCGACCCGGCCGCCCGTCGGGTACAGCCGCTCCCAGTCGACGGGGTAGCCCCCGGCGTGCAGCGCGCCGAGCGAGGTGAGCATCACGGCGAACTCGTCGGCGTCGCGCCGCAGTGAGGGCACCAGCAGCGGGCCGCCGCCGCCCGGCTGCCGCAGGTCCTGCTCGAGGAACGCCAGCACCACCGGGTCGGGCGAGATCTCGGCGAACGCGTCGCACCCGTCGCCGGCCAGCGCCCGCACCGCCGCCGAGAACCGCACCGGCTGCCGCAGGTTGCGCCCCCAGTAGGCGGCGTCCAGCTCCTCGCCGGACACCCGCCCGCCCGTCACCGACGAATACAGCGGCACCTCGGCCGGACGCGGCGTCAGCCAGCCGAGCGCGGCGGTCAGTTCAGCGTCGAGCGGCTCCACCAGCGGGCAGTGGCCCGCGCCGGCGGCGCGCACCCGCCGGCAGAAGACGTTCCGGCGCTTCAGCGCGGCCATCACCTCGGCCAGCGCCTCCGGGTCGCCCGACAGCACCGTGCTGCGGGCGCTGTTGCTGACGGCCACCCACAGCCGGTCGTCCAGTCCGGCGTCGGCGACCACCGTGGCGGCCTCGTCCGCCGGCAGCCCCACGACGCCCATCTCGCCGCTGCCGACCAGCCGTTCCTGGACCGTGGCGCGGGCGTGCGCCAGCCGCGCCGCGTCCTGAAGCGGCAGCACCCCGGCCACGTGCGCGGCGGCGATCTCGCCGACGCTGTGCCCCACGACGGCCGCGGGCTCCACGCCCAGCGCGCGCCAGCGGCGGGCCAGCGCCACCTGGAGCGCGAACGTCAGCTCCTGCACGCGCGGCCCGGAGCCCGGGTCCGCGCCGGCCGCCAGCACGTCCCGCACGGACCAGCCGAGATGGGGGCGCAGCCCCTCGTCGCAGCGTTCCACCTCCTCGCGGAACGCGGGATCCTCGCGCAGCAGCCGCTGCCCCATGCCGCGCCAGTACGAGCCGTGGCCGGAGAAGACGAACGCCAGCCGCCGCCCCTCGCCGCTGGCCGGGACGCGGTCCACCACCAGCCCGGTGCCGGCCGCGGCCTCGCCCTCGGCGGCGAACGCGGCAAGCCGCTCGGCGAGTTCGGCCCGGGTGCGGCCGGTGACCGCGAGCCGGTGCGGGAGGTGGGCGCGGCGGACGCTCGCCGTGTAGCACACGTCGTGCGTCGCCGGTTCCGCCGACTCGGTCAGCAGCGACGCACAGGAGCCGGCCAGTTCACGCAGCGCCTCCCGGCTGCTGGCCGACAGCGGCAGCAGCCAGGGCCGCTGGCCCGGCCCGTCGTCCGGGTGGCTGGGCAGCTCCGGGCGCGGCGGCGCCGGGCCGAGCACCACGTGCGCGTTGGTGCCGCTGAAGCCGAACGCGCTGACCCCGGCGAGCGCCCGCCCGCCGTCCGGCCACGGCGTCGCCGTCACCGGCACCTCGAACGGCAGCTCGTCCCATGGGATTTCGGGGCTGGGCCGGCGGAAGTGCAGGTGCGGCGGGATCTCGCCGCGTTGCAGCCCCAGCACCGCCTTGATGAGCCCGGCGATGCCCGACGCCGCCTCCAGGTGACCGAAGTTGGTCTTCACCGAGCCGACCCAGCAGCGCGCACCGCCGGGGCGTTCGCCCAGCGCCGCGCCCAGCGCCTGGAGTTCGATCGGGTCGCCCAGCGGGGTGCCGGTGCCGTGCGCCTCGACGTAGCCGATGTCCGCCGGGGCGGCGCCCGCGTCCGCCAGCGCCTGCCGGATCAGCGCCTCCTGGGCCGGGGCGTGCGGCACGGTCAGGCCGCTGCTGGGGCCGTCCTGGTTCATCGCCGAGCCCAGTACGCAGGCGAGCACCGGGTCGCCGTCGGCCAGCGCCTTCGCCAGCGGCTTGAGCACGACCACGCCGCAGCCCTCGCCGCGGTTGTAGCCGTCGGCGGCGGCGTCGAACGTCTTGCAGCGGCCGTCGCCCGCGAGCGCGCCCGCCGCCTCGCTGGCGCGGTGGATCGTGGGGCGCACGATGACGTTCACACCCCCCGCGAGCGCCAGGTCGCACTCCCCGGAGCGCAGGGACCGCACCGCGAGGTGGACGGCGACCAGCGAGGACGAGCAGGCCGTGTCCACCGCCAGGCTCGGGCCGTGCGCGCCGAGCAGGTACGACAGCCGTCCGGCGGTCGCGCAGAACGAGTTGCCGGTGCCGTAGAAGGCGTCGACGTTCCCGGGGGTGGCGGCGATCAGTTCGGCGTAGTCGTGGGAGTTCATCCCGACGAACACGCCGGTCGCGCTGCCGTGCAGCCGCGCGGGCGGCTGCCCGGCGTGCTCCAGCGCCTCCCAGGCGGTTTCCAGGAACAGCCGCTGCTGCGGGTCCATCACCCGGGCCTCGACGGGCGGCACCCGGAAGAACCGCTCGTCGAAGCGGTCCACGTCCTCCAGCCACGAGCCCAGCCAGCGGGAGCCGTCGGCGAACCGGCCCTCGGGGGAGACGGTGACGGCGTCGGTGCCCGCGGCGAGCATCCGCCAGTAGCGGTCGGGGCCGTGCGCGCCGCCGGGGAAGCGGCAGCCGATGCCGATGACCGCGATCGGCTCCCGGCCGGCGCCGCCCCCGGCGCGCGGCGCGGCGGGCGCGGGGGCCGCGCCGGCGGTGCCGCGGTGTGCCCGCTGCCGCAGGTGGGCGGCGAGCCGTTCCACGGTGGGGTGGTCGAAGGCGACCGTGGCGGGCAGCGGGCCGCCGGTCTCGCGCTGGAGCAGGGTCCGCAGCTCGACGGCGGTGATCGAGTCCATGCCCAGCTCGGTGAAGCCCTGGCGGCGGCCGATGGCCTGCGGTTCGTGGCCGAGCACGCGCGCCACGGCCCGGGCGACGAGGTCCTCGGCGGCGCGCTGGTCCGCCAGCGCCGCGGCGGGCCGGGCGGCCGCCGGGGGCCGCGGCGCGGGCTCGGGCGCGGATGCGGCGGCGGGCTCCGGCGCGGGTGCCCCGGCCGGTTCCGGGGCCGGGGCGGCGTCCGGCCCGGGGCTGCCGACGCCCGTGCGCAGCCAGAACCGCCTGCGCTGGAACGGGTACCCCGGCAGCTTCACGGGCCGACCGCCGCGCGGCGGCACCTCCCGCCACCGCACCTGGGCGCCGGCCGCGTACAGCGCGCCCAGCGAGCCGAGCGCCGTGGTCAGCGCGGGCACGTCCCGCCGCAGCGAGGGCACCACCAGCGCCTGGGGCACGCCCGCCGCGTCGGCCTCGTGCGCCAGCGGCACGGCCAGCACCGGGTGCGGCCCGATCTCGACGAACGCGTCGCAGCCGCGCGCCAGCAGCGCCCGCGCCGCCTGGGCGAAGGCCACCGGCTGGCGCACGTTGGCGCCCCAGTACGCCGCCGTGAACGGCGCGGCGCCGCCCGGGGTCGCCGGGGCCGTGAACACCTCCGGCTCCCGGGGCTCGAGCCCGGCCAGCAGCCGTGCCAGCCGCGGCTCGTACGGCGCCATCAGCGGGGTGTGGAACGCGTACCCCTCGCCGTCGCCCGCCAGCGTCCGGCACGCCACGCCGCGCTCCGCCAGCTGCCCGGCCAGCTCCGCGAGCGCCGCGGCCTCGCCCGAAACCACCGTCGACCGGCGGCTGTTGACCGCCGCCACCCACAGCCGGCCCTCGAACGGCGCGAGCGCGGCGCGCGTCTCGTCCTCCGGCAGGTCCACCGCCGCCATGCGGCCGGACCCGGCGGCGTCCGCCAGCAGCCGCCCCCGCGCGGTGATGACGCGCACCGCGTCCGCCAGGTCCAGCGCGCCCGCCGCGTGCGCGGCGGCCACCTCGCCCATGCTGTGCCCGGCTACCGCCACCGGCTCGATGCCCCAGGACCGCCACAGCGCCGTCAGCGCGGTCTGCACCGCGAACAGCACCGGCTGGGCGATCTCGGTGCGCGCCAGCCGCGAGGACTCAGCCGGCCGCGTCAGCTCCTCGCGGAGCGAGAAGCCGGCGTGCGCCGCGACCAGGGCCTCGCACGCTGCGAAGGCCTCGGCGAACGCCGGTGCCTGGTCGAGCAGGTCGCGGCCCATGCCCGCCCACTGCGAGCCCTGGCCCGCGTAGACGAACGCGACGCGGGGCCGCCGCTCCTCGTCGCTGCCGCCGGCCGCGGCCCCGGGCACGGCCTCGCCGTCGAGGAACGCCGCCAGCTGCCCGGCGAGGTCGCGGGCGCTCGTGCCCGTCACCGCCAGCCGGTGCTCGCGGTGGTGCGCCCGGCGCGCGCCCGCCGTGTGCGCCACGTCCCGCGCTGCGGGGGCGTCCGCGCCGGTGAGCCGGTCACGGTAGGAGCGGGCCAGGTCCCGCAGCGCGTCGGGGTGGCGCGCCGACAGCGGCAGCAGCACCGGCACCCCGGTGCCGTCCGGCTCCGGCGGACGCGGCGCGCGGCGCGGCGGGGCCTGGAGCACCACGTGCGCGTTGGTGCCGCTCAGGCCGAACGCGCTGACGCCCGCCAGCCGGGGCCCGTCGCCCGGCGGCAGCGGCGTGACCTCCACCGGCACGTCCACCGGCCAGTCCCACGGCACCCGCGGGTTGCGCTCGCGCAGGTGGAGCGTGGGCGGGACCTCGCCGTGCCGCAGCACGAGCGCCGCCTTCAGCAGCCCGGCGATGCCCGCGGCGGAGTCCATGTGCCCGAAGTTCGTCTTCAGCGAGCCCAGCAGCAGCGGCCGGTCGGCGGGGCGGCCCTCGCCCAGCACGTTCCGCAGCGCCGCCACCTCGATCGGGTCGCCGAGCGGGGTGCCCGTGCCGTGCGCCTCGACGTACGCCACCTCGCGCGGGTCCACCCCGGCGGCGGCCGCCGCCTGCCGCAGCAGCTCCTGCTGCGCGGCGCCGCTGGGCGCGGTCAGGCCGGCGCTGGCGCCGTCGTGGTTGACGGCGCTGCCCCGGATCACGGCCAGCACGTCGTCGCCGTCGGCCTCGGCGTCCGACAGCCGCTTCAGCACGGCCATCGCGCAGCCCTCGCCGCGCACGATGCCGTCCGCCGCCGCGTCGAACGGCGTGCACCGGCCGCGCGGCGATATCGCCCGCACCTTGCACAGGAAGATGGTCAGTTCGGGCGACAGGATCAGGTTGACGCCGCCCGCCAGCGCCAGGTCGGACTCGCCCGACCGCAGGCTGGCGCACGCCAGGTGCACCGCGACCAGCGACGACGAACACGCCGTGGACACCGACAGGCTGGGGCCGCGCAGCCCGAGCAGGTGGGACAGCCGCCCGGGACCGAAGCTGAACTCCCGCCCGCTGGCGTACCAGGCGTCGATGCCCGAGGGGCCGTTGGCCCTGCTGTGCAGCAGGGTGTAGTCCATGCCGATGATGCCGTTGATCACGGCCGTCCTGGTGCCGGACAGGGCGGACGGGTCCTGCCCGGCGTCCTCCAGCGCCTCCCAGGCGACCTCCAGCAGCAGCCGCTGCTGCGGGTCCATCTCGTGCGCCTCGCGCGGCGCGATCCCGAAGAAGCCGGGGTCGAACTGGTCGACGCCGTCGAGGAAGCCGCCGCTGCGCGTGTACATCGTGCCGCGCTTGCCGGGGTCGGGGTCGAAGTAGCGTGACACGTCCCAGCGGTCGGGCGGCACCTCCCCGATGACGTCGGTGCCCTCCCGCAGCAGCCGCCAGAAGCCGGCCAGGTCGCGCGCCCCGCGCGGGAACCGGCAGCCGGCCCCGATGATCGCGATGGGCTCGCCGCCGGCGGCGCCCGGCGGATCTCCCCGGCCCACGCTGTGGACTTCCCGGACGCCTCGGTCTCCTCGCGTCCCCGGGACACCCTCACCCATCTGCCCGGCCCCCTCCGTCCGCAGGCTCACGTCTGGTCGTTCGCGAAACAGCGCTGGTCAGAACATCGGTGCGGCGCTCGGGGCGCGCAGCGAGCCCAGGTGCTTGTGCCACAGGTGGTCGGGGTTCTCCTCGACCTGGCGGGTGATCTCCCGCATCGCGTGGAGCGCCTTGGGCTCGGTGTCGTCGTAGACGTCGCCCTGGAGCATCTTCAGCACGTCCAGCCGGTACCTGGGGTCCTGGACGAACGCCGTGAACAGGATGTTCAGCCGGTAGTAGATGGAGATGAACTCGTACCAGTTGGCGACGGCGCGGCGCAGCTTGGTCTCGTAGGTGGTGAACGACGGCTTGCTGAAGTCGCCGGTCTCGGCGGCGGCGATGATGTCCCGCGACAGCAGCCGCGCCCCGTTCAGCGCCACGCTCACGCCGCTGGAGAAGATCGGGTCGACGAACCGCGCCGCGTCGCCGATGAGCGCCCAGCCGTCGCCGCAGATCTGCTTCATCGCGTAGCTGTAGTCGCCTTCGGGCTTGAACGGCCGCAGCTGCTCGGCCTGCTCCAGCGCCTTCTTCAGCTCGGGCCGGCTGCCGACACACTCCCAGAAGAAACCGGGCAGGTCGTTCTTCGAGGCGGAGAAGTGCTTCTTCTGCGTGACGACGCCGACGCTCGTGATCGTGTCGGTGATCGGGATCTGCCACACCCAGGTGTCGGTCACCGGCAGGAAGTGGATGAAGATGTAGTCGGCCTGCTCCTTGTTGACCGCCAGGGCGGTGCGGTCGAGGTTGTCGAACCAGGTGTGGATCGCGTACTGGTTGAACACCGGGTCGTTGACCTTCAGCTTCAGCTGCCGGCCCAGGAACGTGCCCCGGCCGCTGGCGTCGACCACCATCCGCACCCGCACGGCGGCCTCGGAGCGGCCCACCGGGAAGATCACGCGCGGTTCCTTCTCGGAGAAGTCCACCCGCCGCACCCGCGTGCCCTGGAACACCTTGGCCCCCAGCGAGTGGGCGTGCTGCAGGAGCATCAGGTCGAACTTCCCGCGGTCCACGTGGTACGTGTAGTCCTGGTTGACGCCCAGCTGCTCCCGCTCGTGGAACTCGATCTCCGCCAGGCCGAAACCGTGCGAGCTGCCCTGGAAACCCAGGGTGGGAATGTTCTTCTGGGCCGCCGACGTCCAGGCCGCGCCGTACTTGCGGGGGAACTTCGCCGCCTCCATCTGCGGCAGGAAACCGATGTCATCGAGCACCGGTGTGGTCGCGGGGATCAGCGACTCGCCGACGTGTTCGCGCGGGAAGATATCGCCCTCGAAAACGGCGACGCTCAGCCCGGCCTTGGACAGATACGAGGCGGCCGTGGACCCGGCCGGGCCGCCGCCGATAATACCGATGTCGAAGTCGACGTCAGGCACAGCTGTTCCCCAATCTCGTAGCGCAGGAACGCGTCAGTTGTCGTTGACCTGAAACAGCGGGAAATACGTGTCGAGCCGTCCGGCGGCGTAGTCGCGGGCGAGCTGCGGAATGTCGTCGAACCGGTAGACGCGCTGGTCGCCGAGATCAGGAATCCAGCCGGTCCGCTCCTGGAAATCCCGGATCTCTTCCATGTCGTGAAAGCAGCACGCGTGGGTGTGCACGTGGATGTGGCGCTTGATGCACTCGGTCGCCCGCGCGGTCTCCAGCCGCATGCCGTGCTTCCAGCCCACCGTCGTCAGCACGCCCTGCCGCCCCAGCGCCCGCAGCGAGGCGCGGTACACCGGCCGGCCGATGTTGTCGATGATCACCGCCGCGCCCTGCCCCTTGCTCAGCTCAGCGATGATCCGCAGGAAGGCGCGCTCGGAAGCGCGGTACCGGCGCCGGAAACCGGCGTCGGCGGCCAGGCGTTCCTCGTCGTGGTCCAGGTCGGGGAAGAGGCCGCGGTCCACGGGGATAATGCCTTTGGCCTCGAACTCGGCCAGCCGCCGCGGGTTGCCGGAGGCCATGGCCACGGCGAACCCGTCGCGCTTGGCCAGTTCCAGCTCGGCCAGCGTCACGCCGCCGCCCCAGCCGAAGACGAGCGGCTGCACCGGCAGGTCCTGCGGCGGGTACCGGACCTGGGAGCGCCAGCAGGCGTACGCCACCTTCCAGTTGTCCCAGGCGGTCCAGTACCGCCCGTACCCGGCCGCCCACTGGCGGACGGAGAACCGGCTGTCGCCGCGCATCGGCAGCAGCAGGTGCTCACCGATCTTCGTGCGCTTGGCCAGCACGCCGATGGTGCCCGGCGCGTCGTAGGCGTGCACCAGGCGCACGTATCCCAGGGCGTCGGTGCGGGCGAACGCCTGGAGCAGGCACAGGTCGCCCTCTTTCACCCGGGTCACGTCCCTGCCGGTGCGGATCACGCGGACCGCGGCGAAATTGCCGATAACGATGCGGTCCTCGCCGCGCTGACGGCATACGTCCACCGGACTGCGGTCAAGGGCGTGGCTCATATTGGCCTCCCAGGAACCGTAAAGCGGCTCCACGAGGGCCTCGTTACCCGCGATATCGGGGAAAGTGAACTCTTCCCGGCTGAGTTCCCCGGGCTCGGGATTTTCTGGATCCATGTCCGGGGGACCGGCGTGCAACACCCAAGCATCCGTGGTGATCACGCAGAAAATGCTAGGGACTGGACACGCAGGGCGTCTTCAGTCGCCCTGATGAACTCCTCCGTCACCACCAAAGGAGGAAAAGTCATCCCTGCGGGGGAGCGCGCCGCCGCCCGCCCCCACCGCGTGATGCCCGCCGTCCGCGTGGACGATCTCACCGGTGACGGCCGGCATCCAGTCCGACAGCAGGGCGCAGACCACCCGCGCCACCGGCTCGGTGTCCGACGGGTCCCAGCCCAGCGGCGCCCGGCCGGGCCACGGGCCGCTGACGACCTCCGCGCCCGGGATGCCGCGCGCCGCCGCCGTGTGCAGCGGGCCCGCCGCCACCAGGTTCACGCGCGTGCCCTGCGGGCCCAGGTCCCGCGCCAGGTACCGGCAGCAGGACTCCAGGCCCGCCTTGGCGACGCCCATCCAGTCGTAGGCGGGCCAGGCGACCGTCGCGTCGAAGTCCAGCCCCACCACGGACCCGCCGCCCGCGGCGGCCAGCAGACGCCGCAGGCCCCGGCCCAGCGCCACGAACGAGTAGGCCGAGACCCGCAGTGCCGTGGCGACATCACCCCACTCGGCGCTGAGGAAACCGCCGCCCATGACCGTGCGCGGCGCGAACGCCACGGCGTGCAGCACCCCGTCCACGCGCCCCCAGCGCTCGCCGAGCGCCGTGGCTACGGCGGCGATGTGCTCCTCGCGGGTGACGTCGAGCTCCAGCACCTCCGGCGGGTCGGGCAGGCGGCGTGCCACCCGTCTGGTGATCCGCAGCCCGCGCCCGAAGCCGCTGAGCACGATGTCGGCGCCCTGTTCCTGCGCGAGGCGCGCGACCGCGAAGGCGATGGACGACTGATTGAATACCCCGGTGATGAGAAACCGCTTGTTCTGAAGCAGCACAGCTTTCGACGCTAACAGCCGTCCGCCGCGGGCGGTTCCCCCTCACGACCGAGTCCGCGGGCAGGAAAACCGGGGCCCGGCGGGAGAACCGGCCCCGCCGGCAGCGCTCAGCCGACTGCCCCACCCGCACCGGAGCCGGCTGCGGCCCGAAAAAGGGAAACCGCCGCCGCGATCGTCGGCGCCCTCGCGGTCATGACTCTCGGTCAGCTGACCACCCACAGGGTTGAAGGAACGTCAGATCAACGCCGCCGAGGTGATCGGTTTACTGCGGCGGCCGGTAGTTCTCGGCCTTGTCGAGGATCGCGGTGAAACGCGCCCACCGTTCAGCTGCTTCGGGCGTCGGGCCCACGGTGAAGTCCTCCGGGTCCAGAAAGTCGAAGCGTTCCCGCGTAGCCGGATCGAGATCCAGCCAGGCGGCCTCATCCTGCGGTGACCGAGCCACAGTCGTTGCACACCCAATTACCGTTGTTGAGCCTGCGGCCCGCTCCCGAGCCGCACGATGGACACTCCACGCCGGCTGCCCCCTCACGCTGGAGTCGCATCCGAGTCCCGTAGAGAGACCCGACTGTAGCGCGCGCCGGCGCGCCGCGGCAGACCCCGCACCAGGCGGAATCCACCGCGGCGCGTGACAGCGTCAGCCGAGCCGGAGCAGCTTGTCCCCGATCCCCGGCTCGCTCATGTCCTCCCCGAGCGCCACGGGGACCGTGGTGCCGCCGGTGCCGCTGCCGGGCTCCCCGACGACGAGATGGCCGACGACCGTGCCCGCCTCGGCCGAGCCAGGCACGCCGTCCTCGGCCTCCGTCAGCTCCAGGCGCACCTGAAGGCTGCTCCAGCCGACGGCCGGCACGTCCTCGGTGACCACGACCGGCGTGCTGCCGCCGAGGCCGTTGTCCACCTCGCCGACGACGTCGCCCGCTTCGAAGATGTTCTCGGACAGCAGGGCGTCCTGGGCGAAGTCAATCAGCTGGTCACCCGCCGTCAGGGCGCCGGTGAGGATGGAGTTGTCGGACGGGTGCGGGGGCTGCGCCAGCACCGCGCCGACGATGAGCTGCGTCGTCCCGGCGACCTCCTGCTCGGCGGCGAACAGCAGGTTCCCGCCGGCCGCCGACGTGGTGCCGGGCTTGATGCCGATCACGCCGTCGACGGGCACCAGGTAGTTGTAGTTGGTGTGCACGGTGCCGTAGCTGTCGGTGTAGGACGAGACGCCGACCAGCTCCCGGAAGACCGGGATCTCCATCACGGCCCGGCCCAGGATCACCTGGTCGGCGGCGGTGGAGACGGTGGACTCCTCCAGACCGCTGGGGTCGGTGTACGTGGTGTTCTCCATGCCGAGTTCCTCGGCGGTCTGGTTCATCTTCTCGACGAACGCCTCCTCCGAGCCGGCGTCCCAGCGGGCCAGCAGGCGGGCCACGTTGTTGGCGGAGGCGATCATGATCGCCTGGAGCAGCTCACGCTGGCTCAGCTCGTCACCGGCGTGCACCTCGACGATGGACTGGCCGTCGTCGACCTGGCCCTCCTCCTCGGCCTGCTGGTCGATCGGGATCATCTCGCCCTCGGCGCCGGGCTCCATGGGGTGCTCGTTGAGGATGACGTAGGCCGTCATCACCTTCGCGACGGACGCGATCGGCACCGGCTCCATCTCGCCGGAGGAGCCGAACGTGCCCACGCCGTCGACGTCGAGCACGGCCTGGCCGGCGTCGGGCCACGGCACCTGGGGCGCCTCGCCCGCGAAGGTGTGCGTCTCCGCCGCGGTCAGCTCCAGCGACGGGTCCGGCAGCGGGCGGAACAGCTGGACGACCGCGAGCACCACCAGCAGCAGGACCACCAGCGGGGACCAGATCTTGATCCGGCGCACGGCGGTGCGCAGCGGCGTCTCCGGCGGCGCCGGCTTGTTGGTCAGCCGCGCCAGCAGCTGGAGCGGGTCGGCCTCCTCCTCGGGAGACGGGGGCGGCGGCACCGCCGGCTTGGGCGGCGTGCGCAGCATCGCCGTCGCGGAGTCGCCGGAGGGGCTGTCCGCCGGCGGTGAGGACGGGCGGGGCGGGGCCGGCGGGGCGCTGTCCTGGGCGGGGGCGCGCAGGGTGGTCGTCGCCTGGTCAACGGCGGCCCCGCTCAGGGCGCGGGTGGCCTCCGCCGGCCTGAGGTCCTTGGTGGGCTTGTCGCTCTTCGCCTCCGCCACGGCGCGGGACTTCTCGCCGGTCTTCTCGCCGGGCGCGCCGGGTCTGGGGTCCGTGGATCCGGCGCTCTTCCCGCCTGCCATGCCGCTGTCCTCGTCGCTCTTGGGGCTGCTGGTGTGAGAGCTGCTGCCGGGGCTGGTGCCAGGGCCGCCGGACGCGCCGGTCCTCCCGCGCTCCCCGCCGTCAGCGCCGGCGCCGCCGGAGGGGCGGTTTTCGGACACGTCCTCGCCGTCACTGCCGGAAGCAGAACCGTTCCTGTCCGTGCGGTCGCCCGCGCCGGGGGACGCGTCGCCGGAACCGCCTTCAGCAGCGCCGCCAGACCCGCCCGCGGCGGCGTCGCCGGCGGGCTCCGCCGGGGCCTTTCCGGTCTTCTGGGCCGGCACGGCGGCGGGCTTCCCGGACTCCCCGGCCCGCTCGCGCTCCTCGCGGTTCTCGCGGTTCTTGCTGCCCTCGCTGCCCTTGCTGTCCTCGCCCCGAGGGGCCGTCGCCGCCGGAGCGGGAGAGGTGTTCTCTTCGGGTGCTTCAGGCGCCTGCGAGGCCCCGGGATCCTCAGGGGCCTGACGCTGCTCTGGCTGGTCCGGCTGGTCCGGCAGCCGCAGCACCGCCGTCGCCTGGCCGATGCCGTCGCCGCCGTCGCCGGAATCCCCGGAAACACCGTCCTGCCGGGGAACCGTTCGCCCCCCCTCGGACGTCTTCCCGGACGACTGCCCCTCCGCCTCAGCGGCCGATGACGCCCGCTGCCGCACCCGTTCCCGTTCCGTCGTGTCCGGGGACTCGCCCGCCACCCGTACCTCCCTCACACCTCGGAAAATGACCCGCCAATGAGCTGGCCGGTCGCCATACCAGTCTGCCTGGCCCTGTGCACCTGGGTTTGCGGCACCCGCCCTGGCGGGATCCGCTCGCTCCCTCTGTGGGACGACAACGACATATCTACGGGTTCCCGCACAAAACAACCACGCACTCTCGACAGAACAATGTGAGAGGCGTCACCCTGTCTTTCATCCACGCGGGGAGGCATGGATGGGCAGGAGTCGTAGAACCATTCCGGAGGAGCTGTTGCTGCTCGCGCTGGACCCGGCCACGGGTACCACCGCGCAGCCGCAGTCGCTCGACCTTGGTCTCGCCGGGGCGCAGCTCGTGGAGCTGGCTCTCGCGGGACGCATAGCCCCAGACGGGGACCGAATAGCCGTGATACTGGCACGGCCGACCGGTGATCCCACGCTGGACACGGCGCTGGAGCTGCTGCGCAGGCGCGGCGCGCCCGTGCGCGCGGTCCACTGGATCGGCGGGCCCAGGCTCGGGCTCCGCCAGACCTACCTCACACACCTGGAGCGCTGCGGCATGGTCGCCGCGGTCGAGAACCAGATGTGCGGGGTGCTGCCGACGACGCGGTACCAGGCGACGGACACCGCCGTCAGCAGGCAGATCAAGGCCCGGCTCGACACCGCGATCCGCACCGGCACGCCGCCGGACGCGCGGACCGCGGCGCTCGCGGCGCTGGCCCACGCGGTCGGTCTCGGCAAGCACCTGTATCCCGGGAACGAGGGGCGGTCGTCCCGCTCCCGGCTCCGGGACCTGATCCGGCACGACCCCATGGGCGGCCTCGTGGCACACGCCGTGATGGACGTCCAGAACGGGGTGGCCGGGCAGGCCGCGGCGCGCCGCTCGCCGTCGGGCGGCCGCAAGACGGGACGGGCCAGGGCCTCAGCGCCAGCGGCGGCGATGGCTGCGGTCGGGCAGCCGTCGCGGGCGGTCTCCGAGCAAGCCAGGCGGAGAGGAGTGACCCGCGCCGCCGCGCGTCCCTCGCTGTCGCGCTAGGCAGCCGCACCTGAAGAAAAGGCTGACCACAACGGGAGCCGCAATGCGGCGGGTTGGGGCGGTGGCCGTCGAACGGCCGCCGCCCTGCCTGTCCTTACGGATTCCGCACGGACGGGGTGCCCCAGATGGCAGGCTGCTGGCAGCAGCGAGTTATCGCCAACTCGACGGAGGTGCACAGTTCGTGGCGGGAAACGTCAATCCCACTGTCCGGCGCCGCAGGCTGGGTCAGGAGCTGCGGCGCCTGAGAGAGGACCGCGGCATGACCGCGGAGGAGGTCGCCGACCGGCTGCTCGTCTCCCAGTCGAAGATCAGCAGGCTGGAGAACGGCCGCCGCAGCATCAGCCCGCGTGACGTGCGGGACCTGTGCGGCGTGTACGAGGTCCAGGACAAGAAGCTGGTCGAGTCGCTGATGCAGATGGCACGGGAGTCGCGCCAGCAGGGCTGGTGGCACGCGTTCGCCGAACTGTCGCCCTCCTACAGCGTCTACATAGGGCTGGAGACGGACGCCTCCTCGCTGCGGGTGTACGAGCCGCAGGTCGTGCCGGGGCTGCTCCAGACGCCGGAGTACGCGGCGGCCGTCATCTCCGGCGCCCTGCCTGAGGTCAGCGAGGAGGAGGTCAGCAGCCGGGTCCAGGTGCGGATGCGCCGCCAGCAGCGGATCCAGGACCCGGACAACCCGCTGCGGCTGTGGGCGGTCGTGGACGAGGCCGCGCTGCGGCGGCTCGTGGGCAGCCCCGAGATCATGGCCGAGCAGCTCGACCGGCTCGTCGCGGTCTCGCGCCTGCCGCACGTGACGCTCCAGGTGCTGCCGTTCTCCATCGGCGCTCACCCCGGCGTCAACGGGCAGTACACGATCATGGAGTTTCCCGAGGCGACCGACTCGACGGTCATCTATCTGGAGGGCGGCACGAGCGACCTGTACCTGGAAAAGCCGCACGACGTGCAGCACTACAGCGTCATGTACGAGCACCTGCGGGCGCAGGCGCTGAGTCCCGCGCAGACGCGGGACTTCATCGAGCAGATCGCCGTGGAGCACCGGGCCTAGCCGGCGCCGCACAAGGGCGGGGCAACATACACGTGATGGGCCGTCAGGCTGTCACATGCCCTGGAAATACATCCGGTTGAGTGAAAGCAGGGCATTGCCCGGCTGCCTGGACTAGTACGGTCGCGGGCGTATCAGCGTACCGACGGGACCTACCCCGTGATGTCACACTCCGGAGCAGCTATGGCAATTGTGCGAGGCGAAACGGCAGCCTGGGTCAAGTCGTCCTATTCTGCCGGTCAGGGTGCCTGCCTGGAGGTGAGGCCCCGGTCGCGCGATCTGCTGGCCGTCCGGGACTCCAAGTCGCCCGCCGGGCCGCGCCTGGGCTTCCCGTACGCGGCCTGGTCCGCCTTCATCGGCGCCGTGGACGGCGGCGCGCTGGCCCGGGCCGGGCACCGGCGCTGACGCGGCCGGTCCGGCCGCGCGGCCCCTCACGCCCAGCGGACCGGACCCGGCGCGCCCCGGGCCCGGTCCGCTGGCACGACGCCACCGCATCCGGCCTCCGGCGGCATCTGGCCGGGCCGCTCCGGCTCACGTGTCCGGAAGCGGCTGTTCGCACCAGATCGTCTTGCCCGTGGTGGTGTGGCGGGTGCCCCAGCCGCGCGTGAGCTGGGCGACGAGGAGCAGGCCGCGTCCGCTTTCGTCGAAGAGCCGGGCGCGGCGCAGGTGCGGGGCGGTGCTGCTGCCGTCGGAGACCTCGGTGATCAGGTTCCGGTCGCGGATGAGCCGCAGCCGCACCGGCGGCAGGCCGTGCCGCAGCGCGTTGGTCACCAGCTCACTGACGACCAGCTCGGTGACGAACGACGCCTCCGGCAGCCCCCACGCGGCGAGCTGCTCCTCGGCGAGCTGCCGGGCCCGCGTCACCTCCGCCGGATCGAAGGGGATGTCCCAGCTGGCGACGTGGTCCGGCCGCAGGGCGCGGGTGCGGGCCAGCAGCAGGGCGGCATCGTCGGCGCCATGGTCCGGCCGCAGCGCGTCGAAGACGGCGTCGCAGGCGTCCTGGAGCGAGCCGCCCCGCGGGCGGCCGGAGAGCACGCGCCGCAGCTCGTCAAGCCCGTCGCCCGACGCGCGCTCACGCGCCCGGGTCAGGCCGTCGGTGTAGAGCGCGAGCAGGCTGTCCTCGGCCACGTCGAACTCGGAGACCTCAAACGGCAGCCCGCCGATGCCCAGCGGCGGCCCGGGTGAGCCGGGCACCACGTCGGCGGGGCCGTCCGGCGGGATGATCAGCGGCAGCGGGTGCCCGGCGCTGGCGAGGGTGCAGCTGCGCGCCACCGGGTCGTACACGGCGTACAGACAGGTGGCGCCGGCCTCGGCGGGCTCGCCGGACAGGTCGTCGCTGAGGTGGAGGATCAGGTCGTCCAGGTGCGTCAGCAGCTCGTCCGGCGGCAGGTCGACGTCGGCCAGCGTCCGCACGGCCGTGCGCAGCCGCCCCATGCTGGCGGAGGCGTGCAGGCCGTGACCGACGACGTCCCCGACGACGAGCGCCACGCGGGTGCCCGAGAGCGGGATGACGTCGAACCAGTCGCCGCCGACCCCCACGCCGCCGCCCGCCGGCAGGTAGCGGGAGGCGACCTCGGCGGCGGCCTGCCCCGGCATCCGCTCCGGCAGCAGGCTGCGCTGGAGCGTGAGCGCGGTGGTGCGCTCGCGGGCGAAGCGCCGGGCGTTGTCCAGGGCGATGCCGGCCTTCGCGGACAGCTCCTCGGCGAGGGTCAGGTCGTCGGCGGTGAACGGCTCGGGCCGCTCGGTCCGCTCGAAGAGGGCCACGCCCAGGGTGGCGCCCCGTGCGCGCAGCGGCACGATGATGCGGCTGCGGACGCCTTCCTCGCGCAGTCCGTCGTCGGTCACGGGCTGGCCGGGCGGCCAGCGGGCGGGGTCGGAGGCGCTCGCCGGGCCGAAGCCGAACCGCGGCTCTGGAGTGGCGGTGGTGGTCAGGCGCACGGACGGCGTACCGCTGGCGAGGCAGCGGGCCACGGCGGTGCCGGCGTCGTAGGTGATCTCGCGGTCCGTCTCGCCGTCCCGCTCCGGCAGCGCGACGGTGCGGCTGAGGACCACGGTGCGGGACAGCCGCGGCGACGGCTCGTCGCCGCGGGTGATCCCGGGGACCAGGTTGACGGTCACCCGGTCCGCGAACCGCGGCACGGCCGCCTCCGCCAGCTCCCGGGCGGTGCGCCGCACGTCCAGCGTGCGCCCGATGGCGGCGCTGGTCTCGCTGAGCACGGCGAGCCGCTGCCGGGCCCAGTGCTCGGCGCTCATGTCGAACACCCAGTTGGCGACGGCCTCGACGCGGCCGTCCTCGTCCTTGAGCGGCCAGACGCTGATCGCCCAGGCGCGGTCGTAGGTCTCGGTCGGGGCGCGGCCGAAGGACAGGCGGTGGACGGGCTTCTTGGTCGTGATCGCCTCGTTGAGCGCGGCGAGGTAGTCGTCGTTCTCCTGCTCGGGGAAGAGCTCCTCGTAGCGGCGGCCCCGTACCGTGCCGAGGTCCAGCCCCGCGGCGGTCTCGGCCGCCTCGTTGCCCCACCAGCTGCGCAGCCGCGCGTCGTAGACGCCGAGCACCATCGGGGCCTTCCGCATCGCGCGTTCGACGATGGCGCGGTCGCGCTCGCGCAGCCGCAGCTCCTCGGAGGGGGCGGTGAGCAGGTAGCCGCGCGGGCTGCCGGAGGCGTCGAGCCAGGGATGCGCGGTCACCTCGGTCTCCAGCGCCGGACCCTCGCTGCGCCGGAGTACAACGGTGGCGCGCAGCTCCGTGCGCGCGCCGGGGTCCGGCAGTGCGGGCGGCGGGCCGCCGAGCAGCTCGGCCGCCGGGCGCCCCACGGCCTGGGCCGCCGTCCAGCCGAGCAGCCGCTCGGCGCCCTCGCTCCAGCCGGTCACCGTGCCGGTCATGTCAACGACGGCGGTCGCGGTGAACGCGGCGGCATTCGCCTCCGGTTGGGTCACGACAAACAGCGTAAATGCGATGGTCGGGTTTTTTGCTCTGATCCAGGTGCATAGAGGTGGTATCGGGGCATAGGCTGGCACGTGACGCACGGAGGTGTTACCTCATGCCCGAGACACCCGGCACGCCCGACAAGCACGAGCCGGCACCCGACGAGGCCGGCGAGAAGCGGCGCGGCGACACGTCGCGGCCCACCCCCGACCGGCTGCTCCATACCGGTGGCGAGCGGCCCATGGATCCCGAGGACCTGGTCCGGCTCAAGGGCCTGGAGCCGACCCCGGAACGCATCGCCGAGGCGCGCAGACTCCTCAAGGAGGAAGGACCGGCCGCGGCCGAGCGTTACCTGCCGTAGTCGCGTCGCAGGTACAGGGCGGTCAGGCGGGCCTGGAGCCAGTGCCCGGCGCGCTCGGCCTGCTCGCCCGCCTCCGCCCGTACCGCCACGAAGCCCGGGGCATGGGTGACCTCCGGACCGCCGACCGGAACGCACCGCCCGCCGGCCGCCCGCACCAGGGCGGCCCCGCCGGCCACGTCCCACGGTCTGATGGGAAGGTTGCACGCCAGGTCGGCGCGGCCCGCCGCGACCCAGGCCAGCGACAGCGCGGTGCAGTACAGCCGCCGCGGCTCGGCCCGGCTGACCAGATCGGCGAAGAACCGGGCCTCCGCCGGGCCGTCGCGGCCCGGCATCGGGACGTCGGTCAGCACCAGCGGCGCCTGCGCCGGGTCGGGCGGCGCGGCGCCGGCGACCGGGCCCGCGGCGCCCTCCACCCGCAGCGGCACGCCGTCGCCGCCGGTGAAGGACTCGTCCCGGAAGATGTCGTGCACGCACCCGCCGACCAGCCGGCCGTCGACGGCGACGCCGACCGACACGCAGGCGAACGGCAGCCCGCGCAGGAAGTTGTGGGTGCCGTCCAGCGGGTCCACGTACCAGGTCACCGCCGGGCCGGGGGCGCCAGGGCCCGCCTGCACCGGGTCCTCGGGCAGTTCCTCACCGACCACGCCCGAGCCCGGGACGGCCGCGCGCAGGGCGGTGCGCAGCAGCGCCTCCGCCTCCACGTCGGCGTCCGAGACCCGCTCGTAGTCGCTCTTGGCGCGCGCCCGCGTGCCCTCGGCCGCGCGGCGGCGCAGCAGGGCGGCGGCCTCACGGCAGGCGTCACGGGCCACCGCGATCAGGCGCTCGGTGCGCGGAACGGCGGACAGGTCGTTCAGGGCTGCACTCACCACGTTCAGCACGTTTAGCACGTCCCCCTCCTTCGTGGTTCTCGCTGGTCTCCCCGCACATCTCCCTGCGTAAGGAATGCCCCCGGCCGGGCGCTGGTTGCCCATTCTTGGGCCCGAACGTTTCAGGGAGGCGAGCAGCAGTGGCCAATAGCGTTGCGGAACGGCACAGCGGCGGGGGCGGCGAGGCTGATCCAGTGAGGGGGAAGCCGCAGGGGACCGCGCCGGCGGTGCTGTCCGTGCTGGACCTGGCGGTGGTCGGCAGCGGCCTGACGGCCACGGACGCGCTGCGCACCACCGCGCGGCTGGCCCGGACCGCCGAGCGGCGCGGCTACCACCGGATGTGGGTGGCCGAGCACCACTCGATGCCGGGGGTGGCCAGTTCCTCTCCCGCCGTGATCCTCTCCCACCTCGCCGCGCTCACCGAACGGATCCGGCTGGGCTCCGGCGGCGTGATGCTGCCCAACCACGCCCCGCTGGTGATCGCCGAGCAGTTCGGCACGCTCCAGGCGCTGGCGCCCGGCCGTATCGACCTGGGCCTGGGCCGCGCCCCCGGCACGGACCCCGCCACGGCGGCGGCGCTGCGGCGCGGGCGGGCCGACGGCGCCGATGAGTTCCCGCAGCAGCTCGCCGAGCTGGTGCGGTTCCTCGACGACGACTTCCCGGCCGATCACCCCTACTCCCGGATCCACGCCGTGCCGGGGCCGGTGCAGGGCACGGTGCCGGGCGGCACCCAGTCCCCGGCCAGGCCGCCGGTGTGGCTGCTGGGCTCCTCGGGGTTCAGCGCCGAGCTGGCGGGACGGCTCGGCCTGCCGTTCGCCTTCGCCCATCACTTCTCCGCCGAGAACACGCTGCCCGCCCTCGACCTGTACCGCAGGGTGTTCCGGCCGTCCGAGGTGCTGTCGGAGCCGTACGCGCTGATCGGCGTCTCGGCGCTGGCCGCCGAGGACGAGCGGCAGGCGCACCGGCAGGTGCTGACCGGGGCGCTGTCGATGGTGCGGCTGCGCACCGGCCGGCCGGGGCTGGTGCCGACGCCCGAGGAGGCCGAGACGCACCCCTACAGCCCCGTCGAGCGGCAGATCGTGGACGGCTGGCTCGCCAACGTCGTCTACGGCACCCCGGACGCGGTGCGGGAGGGCCTGAACGAGCTGGCCAAGCGGACCGGCGCCGACGAGCTGATGATCACGGCCAACGCGCACAGCCCCGAGGCACGCCTGCGCAGTTACGAGCTGATCGCCGACGCCTACGGGCTGCCCAACGCCGCGTAACCCGCTGCCGCGCGGGCGTCCGCGGCGCGCAGGACACCGTGCAGGGCCTCGCGCAGCGCGCCGGGGGCGCGGCACTGGCGCAGCCCGCGCCGGGCCACGTCCGCCAGCAGGCCGAGGGTCACCCGGGACGTCGTCTGGGCCACGGCGGGCGGCAGCGCCGCCGCCACCCGCTCCGCCTCGCGCCAGGACCGCACCTCGACGAGGGACGCCAGCAGCCGGACGGCCGCGACGCTGTGGTAGCCGACGCGCACGTCCGTGTCCGCCGTCGCCCGGCGGAGCACGGGGATAGCCTCGCGCCACTCGCCCGCCCGGTGCAGCACGCCGCCCTCCTGCCGGTCGATCTCCTCGGGGGTGATCCACCACGCCCAGCCGGGCGTGGACGCCGGCGCGCTCTCCTCCAGCAGCCCCCGGGCGCGGGCGAAGGAGCGGCGCGCCTCCCACGCCCGCCCGGTGCCCGCGAGGCCTTGGGCCTCGCGGGCGCGGAACAGCGCCTCGACGCGGGGCGGTAGCCGGCGGCCGTCGAGCACGGTCCGCGCCAGGGCCAGCTCCTCGCCGGACCGGCCGGTCCACCCGGCCAGCAGGCCCATGTTCTGGTAGACCAGCAGCTCGATGGGGCGGTCGCCGGCCAGCCGCGCCAGGCGCAGCGCCTCCCGGTTGGCCCGCCGCGCGGCGGCGAACCGTCCCGCGCTGAACAGCGCCCACCCGGCGATCTCCGCCAGCTCGGCGGCCGCCGCCAGGACGTCACGCGTCGCACGCGTCGCACCGCCCTGCCGCAGCACGCGGCGCACGTCCGCGAATGCCCGCACGGCCAGCGGGGCGACGGGCGGCGCGCCCGGCTCGTTGTCCAGCGCCACCAGCCGCCGCGAGACGGCGCGCACGCGTGCCGCGTACGCCGCGGCGCCCGCGGAGCTGCCGCCGCGCAGCGCCGCCAGGTCCGCTGGCGCGCCGGCCGTCAAGCCAGCCGTCAAACAGGCCGTCGTGTGGGCCGTGCCATAGGCCGTCATGGCGTCCGCTCCTCCCGTTCCCGGGCCGGGCGGGTGCGCGCGCACCCCAGGCGGGACCGGCCCGTGGCGGTCAGTGGTCGTAGACGACCGTCACCGGGGCGTGGTCGCTCCAGCGCTGGTCGTAGCTGGCGGCGCGCTCCACGTACCCCTTGACCGCGCGCCGCGCCAGGCCCGGGGTGGCGGCGTGGTAGTCGATGCGCCAGCCGGCGTCGGTGTCGAAGGCCCGGCCGCGGTAGGTCCACCAGGAGTAGGGGCCGTCCTGGCCGGGGTGCAGGGCGCGCATGACGTCGACGTAGCCGCCCTCGTCGCCGAAGACGCGCGAGAGCCAGGCGCGCTCCTCGGGCAGGAAGCCGGCGTTGCGCCGGTTGGTGCGCCAGTTTTTCAGGTCCGCCTCGGTGTGGGCGATGTTCCAGTCGCCGCACACCAGCACCTCGCGCCCGGCCGCCGCCGCGCGCTGCCGCAGCGCCGTGAGGTAGGGCAGGAACGCCGCCATGAAGCGTTCCTTCTCGTCCTGCCGGGGCGTGCCGGTCTCACCAGAGGGCAGGTACAGGCTGGCCACGGTCAGGCCCGGCAGGTCGGCCTCCAGGTAGCGCCCCGCGTCAGCGAACTCCGGCTCGCCGAACCCGACCCGCACCTCCTCCGGCTCCCGCCGCGTGAGCAGCGCCACCCCCGCGCGCCCGCGCGCGGTGCGGGAGGGGGCGTACACGGCGTGCCAGCCCTCGGGGGCGCGCACGGCCTCAGGCAGCTGGTCCTCCTCGGCCCGCACCTCCTGCAGGCAGACGATGTCCGCCGGGCCGGCGGCCAGCCACTCCGCGTAGCCCTTCTTCGCGGCGGCCCGCAGCCCGTTGACGTTGACGGTGGTGACGGTGATCACGGAGCCCTCCTGACGTGCTGACGCTCCGCGCGGAACCTACCTCACGCGCCGGGCGGCCCGGACGGCCGGGGGCTCCCGGCTCAGGCGGGCAGCGCGAAGTCGGCCACGCGCAGCGGAGAGGGCGTGGTGCCGGTGGAGCGCTCCTGGTACATCACGGACAGCACGCCCTCGGCGCGCACGCGCGGGGCGTCGACGACCACCTCGCCGAAGGCGTTCAGCTCGTCGGTGCCGTCGTATAGCAGGGTCCAGTCCGACCAGCCGCTGGCGGCGGAGGCGGCGGCGATCCGGCCGTAGGGGAGCACCGCGTAGGCGTTGTCGTGGGCGTCGAGCACGAGCTGGCCGCGCTGGCTGGAGCGCAGCGGCACCGGGATCTCGGTCTTGTGCCAGGCCCCGGCGGCGTCGCGGCGCAGGTGGAACGGGTAGCCGTGGGCGGTGCGGCCCGCGACGTAGTCGGTGACGCACTGCCCGAAGCGGCCGGGCACGTAGGAGATCAGGGCGTGCGGCAGGCCCTGGGAGTCGACGGCCTGGGACTCCTGGTTCATCAGGGCGTGGTCGGGGCCGAGCGGGTCGGCGACCAGGCCGGGGGAGCCGATGGCGACCAGGTCGGTGCCGGAGCCGGTCGTGGCGACGCGAGTGCCGTCGGCGTTGGTCCAGGTGCGGCCCTCGTCGGTGCTGCGGACGTAGACCGTGTCGTGGTTGGTCAGGTTGGCGCCGCAGGTCACGGCCTGGTTCTGCTCGCGCCAGGTGCCGAAGACGTGCAGGGTGCCGTCGGGACCGTAGGTGAGGCCGTGGAGGTAGAGGCTGCGGCGCGTGCTGGTGCCGTGGTCCGTGGGGTAGGTGCCGGTGGCGCTGGACCAGGCGCCCAGGGCGGTCCACCGGCCGTCCGCGTACTCGGCGAGCGCGGCCTGGCCGTCGCCGGAGACGCCGTCGCGGTAGCTCAGCTGGAGCGTGCCGGAGGGCGCGGTGAGGAACCGCGGGTAGGTGAACTGGCGGGTGAGCACCGCGCCGTCGAGGCTGTCGCGGGGCGCGCCGAACTTGTCGCGGGTCCAGGCGTGCGATCCGGGCGAGCTGAGCAGGCCCGCGACGGAGGAGAGGTAGGTGTAGCCGCTGCTGTGGGAGTCCATCACCAGGTGGAGGCGGCCGTCCTCGGGGGAGTGCCCGGCGCAGATGACGTTGTGCGAGTCGTCGGCGCTCAGGTAGTGGCCGAGCGGCACGGCGCTCCAGTCGCTTGAGCCGGTGGCGCGGCGGGCGACGGTGGCCTGCCGGTCGGCGGCGTACCAGACGGCGTACTGGTAGCCGCCCACGGTCAGCAGGCCGTGCTGCTGGAAGGCGTTGTTGTTGACCAGGCCGTCGTAGGAGACGAAGTACAGGGCGCGCGCGTCGAGCAGCGAGGTGCCCAGCGGCGTGACGGCGGGGGCGGCGGTGCCCCGGGCCTTCGCGGTGCCCGGGAGGAGGCTTCCGGCGGCGGTGGCGCCGGCGGCGCCCTTGACGACGGTCCTGCGGCTGGGCTCGTGGCGCATGGCGGCTCCTGCGGGAACCTGGGAGACGGGCGGGCGCGATGAATGGTTTCAACTCGTCCGGGGCGGGTCAATGCCGCAGACCGGGCACACGTCACGGAAAACGCAGCGCGGGAGCGGGCCCAGTCTTCGTACGATGCACGCCATGAACATTGTCGCGGTTCGCTTCGACCACCCCGACGCGCGCAAGCTCAATGACCTGGTGCAAGCGGAGTACCGCGAGCGCTACCGGGACCCCGACGGCGACGCCACCCCCCTCGACGCGACCATGTTCGACCCGCCGAACGGCCTGTACCTGCTGGCCTACGACCCGCAGGGCCGCCCCGTGGCCAGCGGCGGCTGGCGCCGGCAGGAAGCCAACGACGAGGGGTACCGGGACGGCGACGCCGAGATCAAGCGGATGTACGTGGTGCCCGAGGCGCGCGGGCAGGGCCTGGCGCGCCGGATCCTGGCCCTGCTGGAGGAGGACGCCCGCCGGGCGGGGCGGCGCCGGATGGTGCTGGAGACCGGTACCCGCCAGCCCGAGGCCGTGGCCCTGTACGAGAGCAGCGGGTACCGGCGCGTGCCGCGTGAGGAGATGTTCGGCATCTACCGCCACGACGATGTCAGCCTGGGCTACGTCAAGCCGCTCGCCGGCTGAGCCGCCGCGGCTCCGTCGCGCGGTGCGGTCCGGGCCGCCCGCCGCCGCGGCAGGCCGCGTCCGAGCCCGACCGCGGCCGTCCCCAGCGCGGCCCAGACCGCCAGCACGGCCACCGGGAACGCCGCCGCCGCGCCGTCGAAGAATGCGACCGAGCGGATCAGCGTCACCCCCGCGCCCAGCGGCAGGAACTGCCCCAGCGTGCCGACCGGGTCGGGCAGCATCTCCGGCGCGGACGTGGCGCCCGACCAGGGATTGCCCAGGAACATCAGCAGCGCCGCGCCCAGCCCGATCCCGGGCGGGCCGAGCAGCGTGGCCAGCCCCGCGACGGTGGCCGCGCCCGCCAGCGTGACGAGACCGAGCGCGGCCGCCACCAGCCACCAGTCGCCGCCCAGCGCGCCCAGCCAGCCGTGCGCTACCGCCGTGCCCGCCAGGCCGGCCGCGGCGGCGACGCCCAGCAGCGTGACGACGCCCCGGCCGCCCCGCAGTCCCAGGACGGTCAGCAGCGCGCCGGTGGCGATGCCGGCCATCGCCAGCGGCATCACGCTGGCGCCGAAGACGGCCCCGCGCGGGTCACCGTCCGGCGCGGGCACGACATCGGTGACGGTCACCTTGGCGTTCCCGCCCGCCAGCTGGCCCGCGGCCTGGGTGAGCGTCTGCGCCACGACAGGTCCGGCGGCGGACGCCGTCAGCAGTGCGGTACCGCCGGGGCCGGTGACGAAGGCGCCGTACACCTCGCGGTCCGCGATGGCGGCGCGCGCGCTCGCCTCGTCGTCGTAACGGTGGACGTCGAACGCCCCGCCGCGGCCGGCCAGCTGCTCGGCGAGAGGGCCGGCCGCGGCGGGCGGCCCGGCGACGCCGACCGGCAGGCCGTTGGGGCCGGTCCGCGCGGCGGGCCAGGCGAACGCCCACAGCGCAAGGGCGACGAGCGCGGATATCAGCAGGACCACGCCGATCGCGGCGCGGGGTCCCCGGGCGGGGCGGGCGGGCGGCTCGGTGCCGGACGGTCCGGAGGGTCCGGACGGTCCGGGCGTCGCGGGAGCCGGTGCGGAAACGGACACGACGTCCTCCCGTGAGTGCGGCGAGTAAAAAGAATGATCGTTCGTTCTTGAGCGGCTCCACGATGAGTGCCTGCCCGGCCCCTTGTCAAGAACGAACGTTCTTTTTTAGAGTGCGCCCATGGCCCGCGTCTCCCAGGAACACCTCGATGCCCGCCGCCGCCAGATCCTCGAGGGCGCCGCGCGCTGCTTCGCCCGCGACGGCTTCCACAGCACGACCATGCAGGACATCCTGCGGGAGACGGGGCTGTCGGCCGGGGCGGTCTACCGCTACTTCCCCGGCAAGGACGCGATCATCGCCGACCTGGCGCGGGAGGTGATCGGCACCATCCGCCGCGCCTTCGAAGACGCCTCGCGCGCCACCGACCCCGCCCCGCCGGGCGAGGTCGTGGCCGGGGCGCTGGTCCACGCCGCCCGGCTGCTGGAGTATCCGCCGCCGCTGGTCATCCAGGTCTGGGCCGAGACGGTGCGCAACGAGGACCTCGGGCGCCTGCTCCACGGCTTCCTGGCCGACATGGTCCGGATCTGGACCGGCATCATCGAGGCGTACCAGCGCCGCGGCGAGGTCCGCACGGACCTGCCGGCCGAGGACCTCGCCCGCACCCTGATCGCCTGCTGCCAGGGCTTCATGGTGCAGCGGGCCCTGGGCATGCCCTTCGCCATGGAGACCATCCGGAACGGCCTGTCCGCGATCCTCCCGATCGGCCCGGTGCCCGCGCCGGCGGGCGGAACGGGCGGTGCCGTGGTGTAGCGTCCGGTCCGTCCGCCGCGGACCCTACCCGTGAGTAAGTTTCTGTTCTACGCTCCCGTCCCAGGCAGCAGGGACGGCGCGGCCGGCGCGCACGTCACCCGCGAGGTGGATCCGGGCGCATGCGAGGTGCCGCGCGTCCTGGCACGGGAAGGAGTCAGCGCGTGACACCTGGTAACAGCCCCCGCAGCGGCTTCCGCACCATGACCGTGGTCTCCACGGGCGGCGCGCGCCTGCATACCGAGATCCACGGTCCGGACGGTGCGCCCACCGTCGTCCTCGTGCACGGCTGGACCTGCCGCATCGCGTTCTGGCATCCCGTGCTCGACGAGCTCGCCGCCGACCACCGGGTCGTCGTCTACGACCTGCGCGGCCACGGGCGCACGCCTCCCACGCCCGGCGCCTGCGGCACCAAGGCGCTGGCCGACGACCTGTGCGCCGTGCTGGACGCGACCGTGCCCGCCGGCGAACGCGCCGTCGTCTGCGGCCACTCCATGGGCGGCATGGCGGTCATGGCCGCCGCCGACCGCCCCGGGCTGTACGCGCGGGCCCGCGCCGCCGTGTTCTGCTCGACCGGCGCCGACCGGCTTGTCCCGGACTCCACCGTGATCCCGCTGCGGGCCGGCGCCCTGCGCTCGGCGCTCCAGCGCCGCCTGCTGCGCACCCGGCTGCCGTACGGGCCGGTCACGCCGCTGTCCCAGCGGCTCGTCGCCGCCATCGCCCTCGGCCCCGGCGCCCCGCCGCGGCTGCGCGCCCGCACCGCGCGGATCGTGCAGTCCGCCCCGCGCCGGGCGCGCGCCGAGTGGGGGGCGGTGCTGGCCCGGCTGGACCTGGCCGACCGGCTCGGCCGCCTCACCCTGCCGGTGACCCTGGTCCACGGCGAGGCCGACCGGCTGACCCCGCCGGTCCACCTCGAGCGGCTGGCCAGCCGCCTGCCCGAGGTGACCCAGACCGTGCTCGTGCCGGGAGCCGGGCACATGACGCCGCTGGAGAATCCCGGGGCGGTCGCCGCCGCCATCCGTGCCCAGGCGGCCGCCGGGCGGCGCGGGCCGGGGCGCTCGCCGGCCGGCGGCACGACCGAGGAGCGGGATCCGGCCTGACCGGCGCGGGCCGGCCGCGCGGCCGCCTGGGCACGGCCCGCTGGACAGGGAACGGGTCCGGCCCGCGAGGAGCCGGACCCGGGGGTACCCGTCACACGGGACCGCACGGAGCCGCAGGGGCCGCGCGGCACGTCACGGAAGGTGTCAGCGGTCCCGCTGCTGGCGGTCGCGCATCGCCTTCTTCGCGCGGTCCGTCACGTCACTGCCGTGCTCGTCCGGTTTCTTCTTCTTGCCGGACTGGTTCTTCTCGCTCATCTCCTTGGCGCGCCGCTGGAGCTGCTCCGCCTTGTCCTTGAACTGGTCCGAGATGCCCATGTGTCTGTCTCCTCGCGGGAAGGAAGGGGCTGTGATGCCAGCGTGGCATGACAGGACACTCCGCGCATGTCGGGGCCATTGGCGTGAAAACGGGGCATCTCCGTTGGTGCGCCCGTCCGGCTGCCGCTACCCGCGCGCCCGGCCCGGCCGCGGCGGCAGCTTCGGCCGGCGCCGGTCCGGCATGTCGCGGTAGCCCGGCGGCTCGGCAGCCGGGCGCTCGGCGAGCATGTCCAGCGCCAGCCGCACCGCCGTCTCCAGCACGACCGTGCGGCCCTCGGCCCAGTCCACCGGGGAGCGCTCCGCCTCGATGTCGGGCTCGACGCCGTAGTTCTCCACGCCCCAGCCGTAGCCGTCGAACCACGCGGCGTTCATCGGCACCGTGATGTGCGTGCCGTCGCCGAGGCGGTGGCTGCCGCTGATGCCGATGACGCCGCCCCAGGTCCGGGTGCCGACGACCGGGCCCAGCTTCAGCAGCCGGAACGCGGCCGTGATCATGTCGCCGTCCGAGGACGTCGCCTCGTCCGCGACGGCCACCACCGGGCCACGGGGCGCGTCCGAGGCGTAGGAGACGGGCTGCGCGTTGCGCGTGACGTCCCAGCCGAGGATCGTGCGCGACAGCTTCTCGATGACCAGCTCGCTGATGTGGCCGCCCGCGTTGCCCCGCACGTCCACGATCAGCGCGGGCATCGAGAACTCCCGCCGCAGGTCCCGGTTGAACTGTGCCCAGCCCGAGCCGCCCATGTCCGGGATGTGCACGTAGCCGCACTTGCCGTCGCTCAGCTCGCGCACGACCTCGCGCCGCCGCGCCACCCAGTCCTGGTACCGCAGCGGGCGGTCGCTGACCAGCGGGATCACGGCGATCCTGCGCTGGCCGCCCTCCGGCTCCTCGAACGTCAGCTCCACGCTGGTGCCGCCCGTCGCGTCGAGCAGCGGCCACGGCCCGAGCACCGGATCGACCGGCCGCCCGCCGACGTGCGTGAGGACCGCGCCCTCCCGCACGCCCGTGCCGGCCAGCGGCGAGCGGGCCTTCGGGTCGGACGACTCGCCCGGCAGGATGCGCGCCAGCTTCCAGCGGCCGTCCTTCGTGCGCGTGAAGTTGGCCCCCAGCAGGCCGATCGGCCGCTGGTAGTGGCGCGGCCCCTCGTTGCGCCGCGCCGCCGAGACGTACGCGTGGGAGGTGCCCAGCTCGCCCGCGGTCTCCCGCAGCAGGTCGGCGAACTCGTCCGGCGTCGCGACCCGCTCGACCAGCGGCCGGTACTGCGCCAGCACGCCGGGCCAGTCGATGCCGCCCATCTTCGGGTCCCAGAAGTAGTCCCGCAGCACGCGCCCGGCCTCCTCGAAGGACTGCCGCCACTCCGCGCACGGGTCCACGACGTGCGTGATCCGCCGCATGTCCAGCTCGACCGTGGAGTCGCTGTCGGCGGTCTCGGTCGCGGGCACGGCGCGCAGCTCGTCGTCCTCGCAGACCACCAGGCGCTGGCCGTCGCCGCTGACGCTGAACCAGTCGATGTGCTTGGTCAGCTCGGTCCGCTTGGCCTTGGCCAGGTCGAAGTGCTCCAGCGTCGGCTTGCCCGAGGTGTCGTCGGGGTTGACGAACGTCTCGCCCAGCGCGCCCGAGATCGGCCACCGCAGCCACACCAGGCCGCCGCCGCTGACCGGGTACAGCGAGGAGTACTTGGAGGCGGCCACCGGGAACGGCGTCACCCGGCTGGCCAGGCCCTCCGCCTCGACCAGCACCGTGCCCTCGCCCGAGCCGCCGTCCTCGCCGCCCTCGCCGCGGGTGTCGACCGGGTCCAGGCCGCCCATGGCCGGGCGGCCCTCCGGCGTGATCGCGAACGGCGAGCGCGTCGCCGACGACAGCGGCACCAGGTACGGGCGGCAGCCCAGCGGGAACGACAGGTCGCCGGTGTGCACGTCGTACACCGGGTCGAAGCCGCGCCACGACAGGAACGCCAGGTACCTGCCGTCGCTGGTGAAGACCGGCTCCTCGTCCTCGAAGCGGCCGTCGGTGACGTCCAGGACCCGCTCCTCGCCCTCGGCCTCCGCCAGCCGCGCGATCTTGATCTTGCTCAGCGAGTGGCCGATGCCGGGGTGCGCCCAGGCCAGCCAGGCGGAGTCGGGGGAGAACGCCAGGTCGCGCACCGGGCCGTTGACCGAGCGCACCAGCTCGGTCACCTCCGGCCGGGCGGTCCCGGCCTCGCCGGAGTCCGCCGCCCCCGTCCTGTCCTTGCCGCTGTCCTTACCGCTGTCTTTGTCAGCGTCCTTGCCGGCGTCCTTGCCGGCGTCCTTGCCGGCGTCCTTGCCAGCGTCCTTGTCGGTTCCGGCCCCTCCGCCGGCGTCCGTGTCTGTGCCGTCACCGCCGTCACCGCCGCTGCCGCCGCCCGTGCCGGGCCCGCCGGCGTCGCTGGCCTCCGGCTGCGGCACCGTGATGACCAGCAGCCGCCCGTCGTGGGAGGCGACCGCGAGCGTCGTGCCGTCCGGGGAGGCCGCCATCTCCCGCACGTGCCCCAGCTGCCCGGCGGCGATCCGGACCGGCTCCCGCCCGCCGCTGGCGCGCGGCAGGTAGGCGATCTCGATGGCGTCCTCGCCCTCGGCGTCCGTGACGTAGGCGATCCGCCCGGTGTCCCCGAGCATGACCGGCTCGCGTACCCGCACGCCCGGCGTGGCCGCGAGCGCGCGCGCCGGGCCGTCGCGGTGGGTCAGCCAGTACAGGCTGCCGCGCACGCAGACCGCGCTGGCGCGGCCGGTGGTGTCCACGGCCAGCGAGTCGACGTGGCGGGCGGCCGGGATCTGGTACGGGCGGCGCCCGGTGCGCGGGCCGGCCAGGCGCACGGGCAGGCGCCGGGGCACACCTTCGGGGTCATCGAGGTTCTCGGCGAGCCAGAGCTGGCCGCCGCACTGGTAGACCACGCGCCGGCCGTCGGTCGAGGCGTGGCGGGCGTAGAAGTCGTCGTGGTCGGTGTGCCGCCGCAGGTCGGTGCCGTCGAAGCGGCAGGAGTAGAGGTTGCCGATCCCTTCGTGGTCGGAGAGGAACGCGATCCGGTCGCCGACGATCATCGGGCAGTCGATGTGGCCGCCCAGACCGGGCAGCAGCCGCTGGCCGTGGAACCACAGCCGGCCCATGGCGCCGCCCCGGTACCGCTTCCAGGCGGCCGGTTCGTGCGGCGCCTTGCCGGTGAGCAGGAGGGTGCGGCGCTCGGCCCCGCTGCCCGTGACCGCGATGTCGGCGACGGGGCCCCAGGGCAGCTTCTCGCCCGGTCCGCCCTCGGGGGAGAGCTGATACGCCCAGGTAAGATGCGAGAACGGCTGTTCGTGCGAGCTGACCGCAAGGATCCGGCTGGGGCCGGAGGCGTCGGGCGGTGTCCAGCCGCAGACGCGCGTGTCGGAGGCACCCCAGAAGCTCAGCTGCCGCGCGGGGCCGCCACCGTCGACGGCCGCGAGGTGTATTTCCGGATCCAGCGTCCGCCAGCTGATGAACGCGATGTGGCGGCCATCCGGCGAGAATCGGGGAGTGGCGATGCGCGTGCGGTCGGCGGTCAGCCGCCAGGCCCGGCCCGGCCGCTGGCCGGGTTCCGGGAGCGGGGCGATCCACAGATCGTCCTCGGCGGTGAAGCAGAGCAGTTCACCGTGAAGATGCGGGAAACGAAGGTAGCCGTCACACTCCTCGGGTTGGCTGAGGGACTCGGCGGATGTGTTGAGTTCGTCGCTCACGGTTCCATGCTTCGGTGCTGGGACGATGGCGGCAAGTCACGAAAGGAACATGTTGTGATCTGAATCACAATATGTGTCATTGGCTCACCCGAGGCAGGCGGTTGCGCGTCTCGTGGCATGAACTGACACATCTCTGCCCGCCCTTACCCCGTCCGCCCTGCCGCCTCAGCCCCTCTCCCCACCGTTCCATTTCACGACACCCCGGACAGGAGAACCTGCCCCGTGGCTACGTTTCTGTACAAACTCGGCCGCCTGTGCTTCCGGCGCCGCTGGTGGGTGGCCGCTGCCTGGCTTGCCCTGCTGGTCGGCATAAGTGCCGCCGCCGCCAACGCCGGTGACCCGCCCGACGACGACTATTCGCTTCCCGGCACGGAGTCCCAGGAAGCCTTCGACGTGCTGGAGGAGTCCTTCGCCGAGGCGAACGCCGACGCGATGGAGTCCACCGTCGTCTTCGCGGCTCCCGAGGGTGAGACGCTGGCCTCGGAGGAGAACCGGGCCGCGATCCAGGACGTGCTGGCCCAGCTGCGGAACGGCGACGAGGTGCTGTCCGTCACCGACCCGTTCGAGACGGGCACGGTCAACCCGGACAAGACGCACGCCTACACCACGGTGGACTACGGCGTCACCTTCAGCGACATCACGCCGGAGATGCGTGAGCAGCTCGTCAACGCCATGGAGACCGGCCGCGAGGCGGGGCTGACCGTTGAGGCCAGCGGCGAGGTCGCCATGGAAGAGGTCGAACTGGGCGGCGGCGAGGTGATCGGCATCATCGTCGCCGCGATCGTGCTGGTCATCACCTTCGGCTCGATGGTCGCCGCCGGGCTGCCGCTGCTGACCGCCCTGATCGGCCTCATGGCCGGCGTGACCGGCATCACGGCCCTGTCCGCCACCCTGGGCCTGTCCGCGATGACCGGCATCCTGGCGTCGATGATCGGCCTCGCCGTCGGCATCGACTACGCGCTGTTCATCGCCTCCCGCTACCGCGCGGAGCTGGTCGCAGGCCACTCCCGCGAGGAGGCCGCCGGCCGCGCCGTCGGCACCGCCGGCTCCGCCGTGATCTTCGCGGGCCTGACGGTCATCATCGCCCTGGCCGGCCTGGCTGTGGTCAACGTGCCGCTGCTCACCAAGATGGGCCTCGCCGCCGCCGCGACCGTCGCCATCGCCGTCATCGTGGCCCTGACGCTGGTGCCCGCGGCCTTCGGCATCGTCGGCAAGTTCATCTTCGGGCGGCGGATGCGCCGGCAGAACCCCGAGACCGGCGTGCCGTCCTCGCTCAGCAACTCCGGCAAGGACAACGGCGGCACCCGCTGGTCGCGCGCGATCCTGCGCCGCCCCGGCCTGGTCCTGATCGCCGCGGTCGCCGCCCTGGGCGCCCTCGCGGCCCCCCTCGCCAGCATGGAGATGGGCCTGCCGGACAACGGCACCCAGCCCGAGGACACCACGCTCCGCCGGTCCTACGACCTCCTCAGCGAGGGCTTCGGCCCCGGCTTCAACGGTCCGCTGATGCTCGTCATCGAAGGCCAGGACGGCACGGACATGGAGGCCGCGACCACCACCATCAGCGACGAGATCAGCGGCCTCGACGGCGTCGTCCAGGTCGCGCCCGCGGCGTTCAACCAGGACGGCACAGTCGCCACGATGCTGGCGTTCCCGGCGACCGGCCCGGCCGACCACGAGACGACGGAACTGGTCGAGCGCATCCGCGCCGACGTCTCGGACGGCCTGGGCGAGGAGACCGGCACGAACATCTTCGTCTCCGGCGCCACCGCGGCGAACATCGACTTCTCCGAGGTGATGAACCGGGCGCTGGTGCCCTACCTGGCGCTGGTCGTCGGCCTGGCGTTCGTGCTGCTGATGGTCGTCTTCCGGTCCATCCTGGTGCCGCTGAAGGCCGCGCTCGGCTTCCTGTTCTCCGTGCTCGCCGCCCTGGGCGCCGTCGTGGCGGTCTTCCAGTGGGGCTGGGGCGCCGAGCTGATCGGCGTCGAGGAGACCGGGCCGATCATGAGCATGATGCCGATCTTCATGGTCGGCGTGGTGTTCGGCCTGGCCATGGACTACGAGGTCTTCCTCGTGACCCGGATGCGCGAGGCCCACGTCCACGGCGAGGACCCCAAGCAGTCCGTCGTCACCGGCTTCAACCTCAACGCCCGGGTGGTCACGGCCGCCGCGGTCATCATGATCAGCGTCTTCGCGGGCTTCGCCGTCACCTCCGCCGAGGCGATGGTGAAGATGATGGGCTTCGGCCTCGCCGCGGCCGTCCTGCTCGACGCCTTCGTGGTCCGCATGACGATCGTCCCGGCGATCATGGGCCTGGTCGGCGAGCGCGCCTGGTGGCTGCCGAAGTGGCTGGACCGGATCCTGCCCAACGTCGACGTCGAGGGCGAGTCGCTGGGGCGGTACCTCGACGCGCAGGGCAAGGGCCGTCCCGCCCAGGACGCGCAGCAGCGGCAGCCGGAGCCGGTCGGCTGACGCCGCCCGTCCGGCGCGCCGCCGCCTGAACACACCACGAGCCCGGTGCGGGTCCCGCCGCACCGGGCTCGTGGCGCTCTGGTCCGCGCTCAGCCGGCCAAGCGCAGCACGTCCGCGACGATCGGCCCGGCGAACTCGCCGCCGTGGCCGGAGTCGGGGACGACCGCGGCGACCGCCAGGTCGTTGCGGTAGCCGGTGAACCAGGCGTTGGGCCGCTCCTGCCCGTCGACCTCGGCCGAGCCCGTCTTGGCGCCGATGTCGCCGTCGAGGCCCGCCATCGCCTCGGCCGCGGTGCCGTACCGGGCCGTGGTGTTCATCAGTCCCCGCAGCTCCTCCGCGGCGGCGGGCGACAGCTCCCCGGGAGCCTGGGCCAGCTGCCTGCCGTCGAACTCGGCCGGCACCAGATAGGGCTGGCGGAACCCGCCGTTTTGCACCGTCGCCGAGACCGAGGCCATCGTCAGCGGGTTCATCCGCACCCCGCCCTGCCCGATCAGCGACGCCGCCATCTGTGCGCCCGACTGCGTGGGGACCTGGCCGTCCATCGTCGCGGTGCCGACCTCCCAGGTCAGGCCGAGGCCGAAGACGTCCCGGGCGTGGTTGCCCAGCGCGTCGTCGTCCAGCTCGGGCGCCTGGCTGATGAACGCCGTGTTGCAGGAGGCCGAGAAGCTGTCGGCGAACGTGCCGCCGCGGATCTCGAACCGGTCGAGGTTCTGGAACCGCCAGCCGCCGTACTCGAAGAACTTCGGGCACGGGTGCGGCTCGCCGGCCGAGGCCAGCCCTTCCTGGATCAGCAGCGAGGCCGACACGATCTTGAATGTGGAGCCCGGCGCGTACGAGCCCTGGAGCGCGGTGTTGAACCCGTCGGGGTTTTCGTTGGCGATCGCTCTGATCGCGCCGGTGCTCGGCTCGATCGCCACGGCGGACGCGCCGTCCTCGGCCGCCACCGCGTCCTCGGCGGCGCGCTGGACCGCCGGGTCGATCGTCGTCGGCACCTGTCCGGTCTCCGGCTCGGCCAGGCGCTGGAGCCGCTCGACCACCTCGCCGCCGGCGTCCACGATGTTCAGCGACCTGCCGCGGAAGGCGCCGGACTCCTCCTCGTACCGCTCGGCCACGTCGGCGAGCACGGGCGCCAGCGAGGGGAACTCCTCGGCGCTCAGCACGTCGCCGTTCGCGTCCAGCACCTCGACGTCGGCGCGCCGCTGGAGCGGTCCGGTCGCCAGTGACTGGCCCTCCCGCAGCCCCGGATACAGCACCGACGGCTCCCAGTGCACGACGGGCTCGCCGGAGCCGGCCGACCGCACCACGGTCAGCTCCGATTCGTAGCCGAACGGGGCTTCGTGCCGCTCGCCCTGGGCCCGGTACGCGATCCGCGCGTCCACGGTGAACGGCACGGTCCCTTCCTCCGGTTCGCCCGCGGCCACCGTCAGGTCCGTAACGCCCGCCTCCTCGGCCAGCGCCTCCAGCGCGGCGCGCGCCGCACCGGGATCGTCGGTGAGCGCGGCGGCGGCCCGCGCGTCGCCCTCCTCCCAGGCCGTGAGGAACCCGGCCGCCGTCTCCCGCACCTCCGCCTCGGCCGGCGGCCCGTCCTGCTGCGCGGAGTCGTCCTGCCCAGTGCCGGACGCCGCCGCCACCGTCCCGGTGCCGTCGCCATCACCGCCGCCAAAGTGCATCACGCCGTACGCCGCGAAGCCGACGACGGTGGCGGCGGCCACCACCGCCCCGCCGATAACCGCCAGTCTCTGACCGTCCCGCATGACCGCCCTGTTCCCGAAATCGCCCGTGAAGTCGCTGCGTTCCCACGGTGAGAGGTGCTCACGTGGAAAGAAGAAAGATGCTCCCCCGCTCCCGGGGCGCGGCCGCGCGCTGACGACGCGCCGGCACAGCGAACGCCCTCGGGGGAGCGCAGCCTACCCGGTCACGCGCCGCGCGACGGCACGGACCGGTCACACCCAGGTATCGAGCCACATGCGGTCGTGCCAGCCGTCCTGGGGAATCTCCAGACCGGAGTAAATCGGGTAGAAATAAATGAAGTTCCAGATAATCAGCAGCACCAGCACGCCGGAGGCCACGATGCCGCTGACGCGGCGGCGCTCGCTGCACCCCGGCGGGCCGGCCATCGCGCCGATCAGCAGGGCGACGGCCAGGCAGAGGAACGGCGTGAGCACGACCGCGTAGAAGTAGAAGATCGTGCGCTCCTGGTACAGCATCCACGGCAGGTAGCCGGCGGCCACCGCGCAGAGGATGGCGCCCGCCCGCCAGTCCCGGCGGAACAGCCAGCGGTAGCAGGCGTAGGCGAGCGCGAAGCAGGCGGTCCACCACAGCAGCGGGGTGCCCAGCGCGAGCACCTGGCGGACGCAGCCCCCGGCGAAGCCGCAGCCGTTCTGGCCCTCTTCCGCCGAGACGTAGTAGTAGTTGACGGGCCGCGCCGCGACCAGCCAGGACCAGGGGTTGGACTCGTAGTCGTGCGGCGACTCCAGCGAGACGTGGAAGTTGTAGACCTGGAACGTGTAGTGCCACAGGCTGCGCAGCGGGCCCGGCACCCAGGTGAACGACCCGCCCTGCCCGGCCGTCTCGGCCCAGTCGCGGTGGTAGCCGCCGGAGGTGGCGAACCACCCGGTCCAGGACGCCAGATACGTCAGCAGCGCCACCGGCACCAGCGCGCAGAACGCCGGGAGCGCGTCGCGCCGCAGCATCGCGCGGTACGGGCGGTACGCGCCGGCCGTACGGCGCGCCGCCGCGTCCCACAGCACCGTGAGGATCCCGAAGGCGGCGAGCACGTAGGCGCCGTTCCACTTCGTGGCGCAGGCCAGGCCCAGGCAGACCCCGGCGGCGATCCGCCACGGCCGCCAGCCCAGGCGCAGCCGCGCGCCGGTGTCCGCCTGCGGCCGGGTGACGCCGTCGCTGCCCGTGGGCAGGGCGGCGGCGAGCCGGGCCCGCGCGGCGTCGCGGTCGAGGAGCAGGCAGCCGAACGCCGCCAGCAGCCAGAACGTCAGCACCAGGTCCAGCAGGGCCGTGCGGCTCATCACGAAGTGCAGCCCGTCCACGGCCAGCAGCCCGCCCGCGAGGCAGCCCAGGGCCGTGGAGCGGAACAGGCGGCGGCCGATGCGGCACAGCATCAGCACCGACAGCGTGCCCAGCAGCGCCACCATGAAGCGCCACCCGAAGGGGGTGAGCCCGAAGAACCACTCGCCGAGGGCGATGACCCACTTCCCGCCGGGCGGGTGGACGACGTAGGCGGCGGTGTCGTCGAACGGTGTGGCCCCGGCGATGATCCGCTCGTCGGCGTCGTCGGGCCACTCGGTCTCGTAGCCCTTCTGGAGCAGCGACCAGGCGTCCTTGGCGTAGTACGTCTCGTCGAAGATCACCGCGTCCGGGCTGCCGAGCCGGGCGAAGCGCAGCACGCCGGCGACGAGCGCGACCAGCAGCGGCCCGCCCCAGGCGGACAGCCGCGCCAGGCGGAGCGACGCCTCGCCGGAGAAGCCGAGGAACCGCCACGTGGCCGTCCCCGGCTCGGGGAACGGCGGGACCAGCCGGTGCCCGACGCCGGCCTTCCGGCGCGGCGTGTAGCCGAAGAGGCGCAGCCGCCGCTCCCAGCCCGGCACCCGCTCGGTGCCTGGTGCTGGCCGTGTCCCGGTGGCGGTCTCGCTGCTCCTCACGCGGGCCATCTTGGCATCCGCCGGTGACGCCCCTGTGAGGATGGACGCGGACGGCGGAGCCGGAGAGGGCACGGTGAGGACCGTGAGCGCTCCGGAGACCCAGGCAACCTCTGTGCAGGAGTTCTGTGCAGGAGTACTGAGAAGGGCGGCGGCGGATGAACCCCCATCACGGCGTGCTGGTGCTGGCCGGTACCCCGATCGGCGACGTGGCGGACGCCTCGCCGCGGCTGGCCGAGGAGCTCGCGGCGGCGGACGTGATCGCGGCCGAGGACACCCGGCGGCTGCGGCGGCTGGCCCGGGAGCTCGGCGCCGAGCCGGGCGGGCGCATCGTGTCGTATTTCGAGGGCAACGAGCGTTCCCGCACCCCGGAGCTGGCCGACGCCCTGGCCGGCGGTGCCCGCGTGCTGCTGCTGACCGACGCCGGGATGCCGTCGGTCTCCGACCCCGGGTACCGGCTGGTGGCGGCGGCGGTCGAGCGGGGCGTGCGGGTCACGGCCGTGCCGGGGCCCTCGGCCGTGCTGACGGCGCTGGCGGTCTCGGGGCTGCCGGTGGACCGGTTCTGCTTCGAGGGGTTCCTGCCGCGCCGGGCGGGGGAGCGGGCGGCACGGCTGGCGGAGGCGGCGGACGAGCGGCGGACGCTGGTCTACTTCGAGGCGCCGCACCGGCTGGCGGCGACGCTGGCGGCGATGGCGGAGGCGTTCGGCGAAGACCGGCGCGCGGCGGTGTGCCGGGAGCTGACCAAGACGTACGAGGAGGTGCGGCGCGGGCCGCTGCGGGAGCTGGCCGCCTGGGCCGGCGAGGGGGTGCGCGGCGAGATCACCGTCGTCGTCGAGGGCGCGCCGCGCGGCGGTGGCGGCGAGGCGGCGGCGCCCGCGGAGCTGGCGCGGCGGGTGGCCGCGCGGGAGGCGGCGGGGGAGCGGCGCAAGGACGCCATCGCGGCCGTGGCCCGGGAGGCGGGGGTGCCCAAGCGGCGGGTCTTCGACGCGGTCGTCGCTGCCAAAGCGGCCGCCCGTGAGGCCGCGGGGGACGCTGCCGGAGAAACTGCCGGAGAAACTGCCGGAGACGAGGCGGGGGAGGCCGGCGGGTTCCGGGGATGAAGCGACGCGCACCACCGCGATAAAATGGAACATCACGGACATTCCGACTGATTTTCCGGCTAGTTCAAGGCGAGTGCGTCATGAAGGACAGCACCGGCACGACCAAGCAGGAGGCCTACTCCTTCGCCTGCCTGGCCTGCGGCCACACCTGGGAGCAGACCTACACGATCGAGCACGACACGGACCGTGACGGCAAGGAGTTCGTGCGGTACCACGCCGGGGGCCGGGAAGTGCCCTCGCCGCTGACGAGCCCGGACTGCCACACCTGCGGCAGCCACCGCGTGCGCGTGATGCGCTCCGGGCTCGTGGACCGCGCCCGCCACGCCCGCGACGTGGTCGGGTACATCCCCTAGCCCCCGCACCCCCGCCCCGGGCCGGTCCGGCCGGCCCGGAAACGGCACGCCGGCGCCCGTTTAGGATCGGGGGCATGCCCAAGTCCGCCAAGGCCAAGGCGCTGGAGAACGTCCCGCCCCCGCCGCCGGTGCCCCTCGCGGTGCCGGTGGCCGATTCGCACACCCACCTCGACATGCAGCGGGAGATGCACGGCACCCCGGTCGAGGAGGCGCTGGCCAAGGCCGCGGACGCCGGGGTCACCCGCGTCGTGCAGATCGGCTGTGACCTGCCGCGCGCCCGGTGGGCCGTGGCGGCCGCCGCCCGCCACGACGAGATCTGGGCGGCCGTGGCCCTCCACCCCAACGAGGCCCCCCGCTTCGGCAGCCCGCAGGCCCTCGAGGCCGCCCTCGACGAGATCGCGGAGCTGGCGGCGCTGCCCCAGGTCGTCGCGCTCGGCGAGACCGGCCTGGACTACTACCGCACCGGCCCCGAGGGCGTCGAGGCACAGCAGTACTCGTTCCGCCGCCACATCGCGCTGGCCAAGGAGCTGGACCGCACCCTGGTGATCCACGACCGCGAGGCGCACGCGGACGTCCTGCGCATCCTCGCGGAGGAGGGCGCCCCGCCGCGCACCGTCTTCCACTGCTACTCCGGGGACGCCGCCATGGCCAGGACCTGCGCCGAGGCGGGCTACTTCATGTCCTTCGCCGGCAACGTCACGTTCGCCTCCGCCGCTCCGCTCCGCGAGGCCCTGGCCGCCGCCCCGCCCGAGCTGCTGCTGGTCGAGACCGATGCGCCGTTCCTCACGCCCGTGCCGCACCGGGGACGGCCCAACGCCCCGTACCTGATCCCGCACACCCTGCGCGCCATGGCCGAGGTCAAGGGCCTGCCCGAAGACGAACTGGCCCGCCACATCGCGGACAACACCGCGCGCGCCTTCGGCCAGCCCGCCGGGGCCGTCGCGTGACCGAACGGACCGCCGACGACCGCCTGCTGGGCCCCGGCGACGTGCGGCAGCTGGCCAACGCGCTGCGCCTGCGCCCCACCAAGCAGCGCGGCCAGAACTTCGTCACCGACGCCAACACCGTCCGCCGCATCGTCCGTGCCGCCCGGATCGGCGAGGACGACGCCGTGCTGGAGATCGGCCCCGGCCTTGGCTCCCTGACGCTGGCGCTGCTGTCCCGGGCCGCGCACGTCACCGCCGTCGAGATCGACGACGTGCTCGCCGACGCGCTCCCCGCGACCGTGGCCGCCCGGCTGGGGGAGCGGGCGGACCGCTTCTCCCTCATCCACGCCGACGCGCTGCGCCTGGCGCCCGGCGACCTGGCCGGCGCCGGGCCCGAGCCGGGGACGCTGGTGGCCAACCTGCCGTACAACGTGGCCGTTCCCGTGCTGCTGCACGTGCTGGAGACTTTCCCCGGCATCCGCCGCGGTCTGGTCATGGTGCAGTCGGAGGTCGCCGACCGGCTGGTGGCCCCGCCCGGCGGCAAGGCGTACGGCGTGCCCACCGTCAAGACCGCCTGGTACGCGGCCACGCGCCGCGCCGGGTCGGTCGGCCGCACCGTCTTCTGGCCCGTGCCCAACGTCGACTCCGCGCTCGTCGCCTTCACCCGCCGCGAGCCGCCGCGCACCACCGCCGACCGGGCCGGCGTCTTCGCCGTGGTCGACGCCGCGTTCGCCCAGCGCCGCAAGACGCTGCGCGCCGCGCTGGCCGGCTGGGCGGGCTCCGCCGACGCGGCCGAGGCGGCCTGCGCGGCGGCGGGCGTGCCGCCGCGCGCCCGGGGCGAGGCGCTGACCATCGAGGACTTCGCCCGCCTCGCCGAGCACCGGCCCGCGCGCTGAACCCGTCCGCCCCCTGACGCCCGCGAGAACCCTGGAAAGAACGATCCGATGCCCGCCGCGCCCGTCACCGTCCGCGTGCCCGCCAAGGTCAACGTCCAGCTCGCCGTGGGCCCGCCCCGCGCCGACGGCTTCCACGACCTGGCCAACGTCTTCCTCGCCGTCTCCCTGTACGACCACGTCACCGCCGCCCCCGCCGGCCGGCTGCGGGTGACGTGCGAGGGGCCGGGCAGCGGGGAGGTGCCGCTGGGCCCGGACAACCTCGCCGCCCGCGCCGCCGCGCTGCTCGCCGAGCACCACGGCCGCGAGCCCGCCGTGGCGCTCCACATCGCCAAGGACATCCCCGTCGCGGGCGGCATGGCCGGCGGCAGCGCGGACGCCGCCGGCGCCCTGGTCGCCTGCGACGCGCTGTGGGGCACGCGCACGCCGCGCGAGGTGCTGCTGCGGCTGTGCGCGCGGCTCGGCTCCGACGTGCCGTTCAGCCTGACCGGCGGCGCCGCGCTCGGCACCGGGCGCGGCGAGCGGCTGACGCCGCTGCCGGTGGGCGGCGCGTTCCACTGGGTGTTCGCGCTCGCCGACGGCGGCCTGTCCACGCCCGCCGTCTACCGCGAGTGCGACCGGCTGCGGGACGCCGCCGGTGCCGCCGTGCCGGCGCCCGAGGCCAGCGAGGCGGTGCTGGCCGCGCTGCGCGACGGTGACGCCGCCGCCCTGGCCGCCGTGCTGCCGTCGGCCAACGACCTGCAGCCGGCCGCCCTGTCGCTGCGCCCCGCCCTCGCCGCCACGCTGGACGCCGGGCTGGCCGCCGGGGCGCTGGCGGGCCTGGTCTCCGGGTCGGGGCCGACCTGCGCGTTCCTGGCCGGCGGCGAGGAGGAAGCGCGGCGGATCGCCCGCGCGCTGACCGGCTCCGGCACCTGCCGTGAGGCCCGTACGGCGACGGGCCCGGCACCCGGCGCGACTACCCTTGAGTCCCATGCCTGAAGCGAATCTGGCCAGCCTGGAGTCCGTCTCCAAGGTCTACGGGACGCGCGCCGTGCTGGACGGCGTCTCGCTGGGCGTCGGCGAGGGCGACCGCGTCGGCGTCGTCGGCCGCAACGGGGACGGCAAGACCACGCTGATCCGGATCCTCGCCCGCCTGGAGGAGCCCGACGAGGGGCGTGTCACCCACGCGAACGGCCTGCGTCTGGGCGTGCTGACGCAGCACGACTCCCTCGATCCGGCCGCCACCATCCGGCAGGCCGTGGTCGGCGACCTGGCCGACCACGAGTGGGCGGGCGACGCCCGGGTGCGCGACGTGCTCACCGGGCTGTTCGGCGGGCTGGACCTGCCCGGCTTTCCCGCCGGGCTCGACACCGTGATCGGCCCGCTCTCCGGCGGCGAGCGCAGGCGGGTGGCCCTGGCCGCGCTGCTGATCGCCGAGCAGGACCTGATCGTGCTGGACGAGCCGACCAACCACCTCGACATCGAGGCGGTGGACTGGCTGGCCCGCCACCTGCGGGGGCGCCGCTCGGCGCTCGTCGTCGTGACGCACGACCGGTGGTTCCTCGACCAGGTCTGCACCCGGGTGTGGGATGTGCAGCGCGGCCAGGTCCACGGCTACGAGGGCGGCTACAGCGACTACGTCTTCGCGCGGGCCGAGCGGGAGCGCCTGGCCGCCAGCGAGGAGGCCAAGCGGCAGAACCTGCTGCGCAAGGAGCTGGCCTGGCTGCGGCGCGGCGCCCCCGCCCGCACCAGCAAGCCCCGCTTCAGGATCCAGGCGGCCAACGCCCTGATCGCCGACGTGCCGCCGCCCAGGGACAGCGCGGAGCTGATGCGCTTCGCCAGCGCCCGGCTCGGCAAGACCGTCTTCGACCTGGAGGACGTCACGCTGCGCGCCGGGGGCAAGGAGCTGCTGACGCGCCTGACGTGGCAGCTGGGGCCGGGTGACCGCGTCGGCCTGGTCGGCGTCAACGGCGCGGGCAAGACGTCCCTGCTGCGGGCGCTCGCCGGGGCGGCGCGCGGCACGGCGACACCCGGGCTGTCCGTCTCCGGCCGGGTGCGGACCGGCAAGACCGTGCGGCTGGCGTACCTGTCGCAGGAGCTGACCGCGGACGACCTCGATCCGTCGTGGCGCGTGCTCCAGGCGGTGGAGCGGGTCAGAGCGCGCGTGGATCTCGGCAAGGGGCGGGAGATGACCGCCTCGCAGCTGTGCGAGCGGTTCGGCTTCGGCAGGGAACGCCAGTGGACGCCGGTGACCGACCTCTCCGGCGGGGAGCGCCGGCGGCTCCAGCTGCTGCGGCTGCTGATGGACGAGCCGAACGTGCTGTTCCTGGACGAGCCGACCAACGACCTCGACGTCGAGACGCTCACCCAGCTGGAGGACCTGCTCGACGGCTGGCCGGGCTCGCTCGTCGTCATCAGCCACGACCGGTACTTCCTGGAGCGCACGACCGACCGGCTGCTGGCGCTGCTCGGCGACGGGCGGCTGCGGATGCTGCCGCGCGGCGTGGACGAGTACCTGGAGCGCCGGGCCGCGCTCGCCCGGCGGCCCGCGCCGGGCGCGGCGGCCGGGGCGCCGGCGCGGCCGGGGCAGGCGGCGCCCCGGCAGAAGCCCGCTCAGGCGGCGCGGGAGGCGCGCAAGGAGATCCAGCGGATCGAGCGGCAGCTCGACAAGCTGGCGAAGCAGGAGGCCGCGCTGCACGCGGAGCTGGCGGAGCACGCCACGGACTTCGAGCGGGTGGCCGGCCTGGACCGCGAGCTGAAGCAGCTGGCGGAGCGGCGCGACGAGCTGGAGACCCGCTGGCTGGAACTGGCCGACGAGGTGTAGCCGGCCGGCGCGGGGGGCGGGGCGTCTCCCCGCGTGGTGCCGTGGGGCCGTTCCGTGCCCGCAGGGCCCTTGCCGGGCTGTCGGTCCCCTCTGATATGACTGGAAGTATCGAACCGGTGACGCGATGTCCCGGTCGCCCGATGTCGTCCAGGGGGGACTGTCCGCATGCCCAACGAATCGTTAGACGCGGGCCGCTCGCCGGAGCAGCCGCGCGAGGACCAGACCGGCGAGGACCAGACCGGCGAGGACCAGACCGGCGAGGAGCAGGCCCGCGAGGAGGACGCGTTACCTCACCAGCCGCGTCCGGCGCCGCCGCAGGAGCCATCTCCGCAGCCAGCACCGCAGGAGCCAGGGCCGCTCCCGGCGCGGTCCGCTGAGACGCCCGGGCCCGACGACACGATGGGGCTGGGCCTCATCGCCCCGGCCGGCCTGTCGGAGCGGCCCACCGAGCCCGGCCAGCCGGGGCAGCCGGGCCAGCCGGGCCAGCCGCCGGTTCCGCTGCCGCCGCAGCCGCCGTATCCGCCGCCGAGCGAGCCGCCGGTGGCGTCCGCTCCGCCGGGCGGGGCGGAGCAGGAAGGCCCGGGGAGCACGCTGGCCGGGGACCGGATGCCGACCAGCCCGCCGTGGGAGGCGCCGCCGCTGCACCTGCGCAGCACCCAGGCCGCCGGATTCGGCCCGCCCGTTCCGCCTCCCGCGCAGCTGGGCGGCTTCGGGCCGCCCGCCCCGCCCACCCCGCCTCCCGGCCACCAGCCCGCCGCCGGGTGGCGCCCCCGCCGGGCCCGCCTGCTCATCGCCGCCGCCGCCGTCCTGGCCGCGGCGCTCGTGGCCGGCTCCTTCTTCCTCTTCACCGGTGGCGATGGCGCGGACCCCGAGCCGGAGCCCGGGCCCACCAGCCCGCCTCAGGCCGAGGAGGGAGACCTGCCGCTGGAGGCCTCACTCGCCTGGGAGGCGCCCCCACCCGCCGTCGACGAGGAAGAAGAGATCATCGAGGAGTCGCGCCAGCTGTGGTTCAGCGGCGACACGGTGGTGCGCGCCATCGACGACGCGATCACCGCGCGGGACCTGGCCACCGGAGAGGAGGTCTGGAGCCTGCCGCTGGAGCTGAGCGCGGGCCAGTGCCGGGCCTCGGAGACCGCCTCTCAGGGGCGGGTGGCCGTGCTCCAGGGGCGGGACTGCGAGATCCTGACGGTCATCGACATCGAGGCGGGCGAGGAGGTGACGTCCTTCCCCGCGGGCCCGGACGGCGCGGGTGTGGGCGATGCGGGCGTGCCGTCGATCCTCGGCGACAGCGTCGCGGTGTCCTGGGGCAGCGGCAGCGCCGTCTACGACGTGACCACGGGCGACGTGCAGTGGGGCAGCGAGCTGACCGGCGGCTGCACCGAGGTCGACTACACGGTCATGGACGACATGTTCGTCGCCCGCGCCGAGTGCGAGTTCGGCGACCGGGGCGGGTACGTGCGCGCCATGGACGAGGCGGGCGAGGAGCAGTGGACCTGGGAGTTCGACGGGCAGTTCGAGGGCGACCAGATGTACGTCAGGTCGGTCGTCTCGCTCGATCCGCTGGTCGTCACCGCGGACGCCAACGACGACTACGAGCAGGAGACGCTGCTGCGCGCGGACGAGGAGGACATGGACGGCTTCGCGTTCGCCTTCGACTACGATCCCGAGCGGTACGTCTCGCCGTGCGGCAGCGCGACCCTCTCCGACTGCGGTCTCGCTGTGACGCTCGACGGCTACCTCTACCTCGCCAGTTTCACCGGCCGGGAGAACACGGTGGTGGCCTTCGACATGGCCACGGGCAGCGCGCTGTTCGAGGTCGCCCCGTACTACGACAGCAGCGAGCGCGCCGCGCGGGAGGCGGGGGACATCGTCCGCAGCATCCGGCCGTTCGGCGTGCGGGACGGGCAGGTGCTGGCCTATCAGCGGGAGGAGTTCACCGATGAGTTCCCCGGGGCGGTCGTCACGATCGACCCGGAGCGGCAGGAGGCGGCGCCGCTGATGGAGCTGGACCCGGCGGGCAGCGTGAAGGAACGCACCCTGACCAGCTCCAACCTGCCGTGGGACTGGCTGCCGGTATGGCGGGAGGGGACGCTGCTGCTGGCGTGCCTGTCGTTCTCCGTGGACGACGAGAAGAACGGTGAGCCGTCGCTGCTGGTGTACCGGTAGGGGGTACCGGAGGGAACCAGAGGGGGCATGGCGGGAGTCGGTGGTACAAAGAGCATGCTTATTGTTCAGCCGATCGCATGATCTGACCGAACGCCGTGCCGCGGCGCCCGGGCCCACCCGGCCGCCGGGACCGCGGCTCCCAAGGGGGGATGGGGAAGCCATGTCTCAGCCGCCACCGCCACCGCAGAACCAGCCTCCCGCCCCGGAGGAAGGCTTCGGGCCGCCGCCGAGCGGCACCTTCGGCCCGCCGGCCGGCGGTGGCTTCGGCCCGCCGTCCTCCGGCGCCTACGGCGCGCCGCCCCCGGCGCCCGGCACGCCCCCCTCGGCACCGCCCGCCGTTCCGGGCGGCAAGCCGGGAGAGCCGGGATACGGCTATCCCCAGACGCCCGCCCCGTCTCCCGCCGCCTCTCCCGCCCCGCCGCCGGCGGCCCCCCCGGGCGCACCGCCGGCCGCCCCGCCCTCGTCGACGGGCGGGTTCGGCGCCCCCACCCCGCCGGGACCGTACGGGCCCGACACCATGCCGCCCGGCACGTTCGGCCCCCCGCCCTCCGGGCGACGGCGGCGGTGGAGCGCGCCGGCCCTGATCGTCGCCGTCTCCGCGGTGCTGGCGCTCGCGCTCGCGGGCAGCGCCGTCTACCTGCTGAACGGCGACGACGGCGCCGCCAGCGCCCAGGGCGAGAACCAGGGGGAGGGCGACGGCGAAGGCCAGGGCGCCGGCGGCGACGGCGGGCAGAGGCTGCCCGAGCAGCCCGTCGACGCCAGCCTCGCCTGGCAGCAGCCGGCCCCGGACATCACCGAGGACGAGTCGCTCGTGTACGCCCGGGGCGTGTGGTTCAGCGGCGACACGGTGGTGCGCACCATCGACGACAGCCTGACCGCCTACGACCTCGCCAGCGGCGAGGAGGCGTGGTCCATCCCGCTGGAGCTCTCCAACGGCAACTGCAACGCCTCCCGCAACGTCGACGACAACCGCATCGCCGTGCTCCAGGGCAGGGACTGCGAGGTCCTGAGCGTCTTCGACATCGCCGCGGGGGAGGAGATCGCGACCATCGACCTCGACTCGAGCCTGCTGCCCGGCAGGTGGGACTACCCCGCGATCCTCGGCGACACCGTCGCCGTCGACCTCGGCGTCTACGGCGCGGGCTACAGCATCAGCCGCCAGGAGCAGGTCTGGGAGTCCGGGTACAACGCGCGGTGCGCCGAGTCGGCGTACGCCACGTTCGACGACATGTTCGTCTCGCAGACGAGCTGCGGCTTCAACGGTGATGAGGGCGGCAGCATCCGCGCCACCACCGAGGCGGGGGAGGAGCTGTGGGAGTGGTCGTACGAGGCCACCTACGACGATGAGGAGTTCGCGGTCAACTCGGTGGTGTCCGTCGAGCCGCTCGTGGTGACCGCGTCGGTGGGCGAGGAGGAGCGGATCCTCGTCATCGACGAGGACTACCAGGAGATCAGGCACGTGCTGGAGTACGACAGCCGGCACTTCCAGAGCCCGTGCGAGATCAACGCCTTCACCGCCTGCGACTACGGCATCGTCCACGACGGGCACCTGTACCTGTCGACCTACCCGCAGTACGGCGAGCCCACCGGCATCGTGGCGTTCGATCTGGAGACCGGCACCGCGATCTACGAGCTGGAGTCCGCCAGCGGCGGGCCGGCCAGACCGTTCGGCGTCGCCGACGGCAAGATCCTCATCTATGAGGGCCCGCCGCTGGAGGAATCCGGCTACCGCGAGCCGGGACAGGTGCTGGCGCTCGATCCGGCGACCGAGGAGGCCACGCCCGTGATGACGCTGGACCCGCAGGAGGTCGAGACCGAGTCCGCCATGGCCTCCAGCGGGACGGAGTGGCACCAGCAGCGGCTGGCGTGGCACAACAACACCCTGGTGTTCCTCAACGAGTCGTTCTACTGGGACAGCGCGGAGGAGACCCCCGCCATGCTCGTCTACCGGTGAGGGACCGCGGCGGCGGGTGGGGAGGGACGCGATGAGCGGCATCCGCGTGGTGGTCGCCGACGAGCGGCGGCTGGTGGCCGAGGCGCTGGCCTCAGCCCTGCGTGTGCGCGGCCACCGCGTGCTCGGCGCGGCGGCACCGCTGGCCGGTGCCGCCGCGCTGGCGGCCGGCCGCCAGCCCGACGTCTGCCTGCTGGGCACCGGGGCCCCCGAGGAACCGGCCGCCCTGAACGCCCTCGCCCGCGTGCGGCGCGACTGCCCGCGCGCGGGCGTCATCGTGCTCGGGCCCGTGCCCCGCCCGCGCGGCGTGGCCGCCGCCTTCGCCGCGGGCGCCCGCGGCTACGTGCGCCACGACGACCGGATCGATGTCGTGGAGCGCGCCATGGTCAAGGCGCGCGCGGGTGAGGCGGCGGTCTCGCCGCAGCTGCTGTGCGAGGCGTTCGGCGCCCTGCTCCGCCCCCGGTCCGGGCAGCACGCCGAGGGCGCCCGGATCGCCGCGCTGCTGACCGAGCGGGAGGCCGAGGTGCTGGCGCGGATCGTGGACGGGGAGGACACCCGCCGGATCGCCGCCGGGCTCGGCGTCGCGACCAGCACCGCGCGGACCCACGTGCAGCGGCTGCTGACGAAGCTCGGCGCCGCCACCCGGCTGGAGGCCGCGGCCCTGGCCGTGCGCACCGGCGTGCTCGATCACCTGCCCGGCGGCCCGGCCGCGGGTTCCGCCGGCTGAACCGGCCCCAAACCCGGCCCGGTGCAGGCCCATTGACGAACCGCGTGCCTGTATGCTTCATTATGTTTGAATATGTTTGACTGTAGCGGAACTGGTGAGGCTGGGAATGACGAGGGCCGCATGAAGAAGACGATGATCCGCCTGGCGGACGGGCGCGAGCTCATCTACTACGACTCCCAGGACGGCGCCGCGCGCGACCAGGCCGACACCCGGCCGCTGCCCGCGGCCACGCACTCCTCCCAGATCCGCTACAACCCCCTGCTCGGCGAGCGCGTCGGCTACGCCGCCCACCGCCAGGGCCGCACCTACCACCCGCCCGCCGACCAGTGCCCGCTGTGCCCGTCGCGCGAGGGCAGGCCCAGCGAGATCCCCGCTGACTCCTACGAGGTCGTGGTCTTCGAGAACCGCTTCCCCTCCTTCAGCGGCGACGCCGGGCGCTGCGAGGTGGTCTGCTTCACCCCCGACCACGACGCCTCGTTCGCCGACCTCACCGAGGACCAGGCCGCCCTCGTCCTCGGCGCCTGGACCGACCGCACCGCCGAGCTGGCCGGTCACCCCGGCGTCCAGCAGGTCTACTGCTTCGAGAACCGCGGCGTGGAGATCGGCGTGACGCTGGCCCACCCCCACGGGCAGATCTACGGCTACCCGTACATCACGCCCCACACCCAGCGCATGCTCGACGCCGTGGCCGCGCACCGGGCGCGCACGGGCCGCAACCTCTTCGACGAGCTGCTGGAGCGCGAACGCGCCGACGGCCGCCGCATCGTGCTCGACACCGACCACTGGACGGCGTTCGTCCCGTACGCCGCCCGCTGGCCCTACGAGGTGCACCTGTACCCCAAGCGCCGCCTGCCCGACCTGCGCGCGCTCAGCGACGCCGAGCGCGCCGCGTTCCCCGCCGTCTACCTTGAGCTGCTGCGGCGCTTTGACCGGATATTCGGGCCTGACCAGCCGCGCACACCGTATATTTCGGGCTGGCACCAGGCGCCGTTCTCCCTCGCCGAGGAGACGCGCGAGGACTTCGCGCTCCACCTGGAGCTGTTCACCATCCGCCGCAGCCCCGGCAAGCTCAAGTACCTGGCCGGGTCGGAGTCGGGGATGGGTGCCTTTGTCAGTGACGTCCTGCCGGAGGCCGCGGCCGGCCGGCTACGAGAGGTGGCGAGCGGCGCATGACCACACCGATCACGCAGCGTTCCGGACGGCCCGGCGGCGGGAAGTACCTCGTCACCGGCGGCGCCGGGTACGTCGGCGGCACCGTCGCGGCGCACCTGCTCGACGCCGGGCACCAGGTGACCGTCCTGGACGACCTGTCCACCGGCTTCGCCGAGGGCGTCCCCGAGGGCGCCGCCTTCATCGAGGGCCGCGTGCAGGACGCCGCCCGCTGGCTGGACGGCTCCTACGACGCCGTCCTGCACTTCGCCGCCTCCTCCCAGGTCGGCGAGTCGGTCACCAGGCCGGAGAAGTACTGGCGCAACAACGTCGGCGGCACCATGGAGCTGCTCGCGGCCATGCGCGAGGCGGGCGTGCGCACCCTCGTCTTCTCGTCCACCGCCGCCGTCTACGGCGAGCCCGTAACCACACCGCTGACCGAGGACGCCCCTACCGCGCCCACCAATCCCTACGGCGCCTCCAAGCTCGCCGTCGACCACATGATCGCCAGCGAGTGCGCCGCCCACGGCCTCGCCGCCGTGTCCCTGCGCTACTTCAACGTGGCGGGCGCCCACACCGGCGGGCGGCGCGGCGCGCTCGGCGAGCGCCACGACCCGGAGAGCCACCTGATCCCGCTCGTGCTCCAGGTCGCCCAGGGCCGCCGCGAGACCATCAGCGTCTTCGGCACCGACTACCCCACCCCCGACGGCACCTGCGTGCGCGACTACATCCACGTGGACGACCTCGCCGAGGCCCACCTGCTGGCGCTGGCGGCCGCCGCCCCCGGCGAGCACCTGGTCTGCAACCTCGGCAACGGCAACGGCTTCTCCGTCCGCGAGGTCATCGACGCCGCCCGCCAGGTCACCGGCCACCCCATCCCCGAGACCGCCGCGGACCGGCGGCCCGGTGACCCCGCCGTGCTCGTCGCCTCCTCCGACCGCGCCCGCGAACGCCTCGGCTGGCGCCCCAGCCGCGCGGACCTGACCGGCATCATCGCCGACGCCTGGGAGTTCGCCCAGCGCGCCCACGAGACCAAGGACGGCACCAAGTGACCACCATCAGCCAGCGGCACGAGGACCTGTTCGGCGCCGCCCCCGAGGGCCAGTGGGCCGCGCCCGGCCGGGTCAACCTCATCGGCGAGCACACCGACTACAACGACGGCTTCGTCATGCCGCTCGCCCTGCCCCAGACCGCCACGCTCACCGTCTCGCGCCGCTCCGACCGGACCGTGCGCGTGCACTCCGAGAACGTCAGCGGCCCCACCGCCGAGTTCTCCCTCGACGGCCTGGCGCCCGGCGCGGTGACCGGCTGGGCCGCCTACCCGGCGGGCGTGTTCTGGGCGCTCCAGGCCGAGGGTGCCGCGCTCGGCGGCGCCGACCTGCTGCTGGACTCCGCGGTCCCCTCCGGCGCGGGCCTGTCCTCCTCCGCCGCGCTGGAGGTCGTCACCGCCCTCGCCCTCAACGACCTGTTCGGCCTGGGCCGCTCGCCCGCCGAGCTGGCCCGCATCGGCCAGCGGGCGGAGAACGACTTCGTCGGCATGCCCTGCGGCATCCTCGACCAGATGGCCTCCGCCTGCTGCACCGCCGGGCACGTGATGTACCTCGACACCCGGGATCTGACCGCCCGGCAGGTGCCGTTCGACATGGCCGCCGAGGGGCTGCGGCTGCTGGTGGTCGACCCCCAGGTGAAGCACGTCCACGCCGACGGCGCCTACGCCAAGCGCCGCGCCGCCTGCGAAGCGGGCGCCGCCGCCCTGGGCGTGCCCGCGCTCCGCGACGTGCCCGCCGACGGCCTCGACGACGCGCTGGCCCGGATCGACGACGCGGAGATCCGCCGCCGCGTCCGGCACGTCGTCACCGAGAACCGCCGCGTCGAGCGCGTCATCGAGCTGCTCGACGCCGGGCGCCCGCGCGACATCGGGCCGGTGCTCTCCGAGGCCCACGCCTCGCTCCGCGACGACTTCGAGGTCTCCTGCCCCGAACTCGACCTGGCCGTCGCCGCGTCCGTCGAGGCGGGCGCGCTCGGCGCCCGCATGACCGGCGGCGGCTTCGGCGGCTCGGCGATCGTGCTGGTCGAGGAGCCGGCGGTCGGGCACGTCTCCCAGGCCGTGCGCGACGCCTTCGCGGCCAGGGACCTGACGGCCCCGCGGCTCTTTGAGGCGGTACCCGCGGCAGGGGCCCGCCAAGTCGCGGTGTGACCAATTAGCACTGTGACTTTATCGATACGCCTACTTTCTGGAAAACCCTTCCCCGGCCGTGCCCCGGACGTAGGCTGAGGACTGCCCAGCACCGGTGGGGGCCGGTGCTGATCAGGGGGCGAGACAGGTGGGTGCGTGCGACGCCCGGCACGGCACCGGCGCCGTGCGGCGGCGGCCGTGCGGGCCTCCGCCGGAGTCCGGTCCGGACGGCGCCGCGCCCACCGAGCCCGCGACCACGCGGCGGTCAGCACGCTCCACCGGCCGCCGCCGCGCACCCGCGCCCCGACACTGCGCCTCAGCACTGCCGCCAGGTTCGATTCCAAGTGTCCGAAGGGGCCGCTGTGGAACGCATCCGGGTGCTCGTGGCCGACGAGCACCGCATCTTCGCCGAGTCGCTCGCGACCGCGCTCGCGGCCGAACAGGACGTGGAGGCCAGCGCCGCGGGCACCGTGCCGGCCGCCGTCCAGCTCCTCGAACGCTCCCCCTTCGACGTGCTGCTGCTGGACGCGGGGCTCAGCGCCGCCGACCCGCCGCTGCTGCCGCTGGTGCGGGAACGTTTCCCCGCGCTGCGCCCCGTCGTGCTGGCCGCACGCGACGACCCCGCCGAGGCCGCACGCCTGCTCGCGGCCGGCGCCCGGGGCTGGGTGGCCAAGGACAGCTCCCTGATCCGGCTGCTGCACGTCGTGCGCGGCGTGCTCCGCGACGAGACCCACGTGCCGCCCGCGCTGCTCACCGGCGTGCTCGCCGAGCTGGTCCGCGAGCGTCGCCACCGCGACGAGCAGCAGCGCCTGGTGTCCGCCCTCACCCCGCGCGAACTCGAGGTGCTGCGCTGCATGCTTGCGGGCCTGGGGCGCAAGGCCGTCGCCGAGCGGCTCCAGCTGTCGCCGCACACCGTCCGCACCCACATGCAGAACGTCCTCGGCAAGCTCGGCGTCCACTCCACCCTCGCCGCCGTGGCCGTCGCGCGCCGCGCGGGCGTGCCCCCGGCTGACTGACTCGCCGGGCCGGCGGGTACCCGCCCGCCCGGCGAGGACGGACGAGCGGGCCGGGAGGTGAACACCGTGCCGGAGCCACCGCGCCCCCTGCTCACGTTCGGGCACGGCACCGCGCCCCGCGCCGAGCTGACCCGGCTGCTGCGCCAGGCCGGCGCCGGGGCCGTGGTCGACGTGCGCACGGTCCCCAGCAGCCGCCGCAACCCGGACGCCCGGCGCGAGGCGCTCGCGCACTGGCTGCCCGCCGCCGGCATCGGCTACCGCTGGGAGCCCGCGCTCGGCGGCTTCCGCCGGCCGCCGCCCGGCTCGCCCGACACCGTCTGGCGCAACGACTCCTTCCGCGGCTACGCCGCCCACATGCGCACCCCGGAGTTCCGCGCCGCCCTGGACCGGCTGCTGGAGCAGGCGCGCGGCACCACCACGGCCGTGATGTGCGCCGAGACCGTCTGGTGGCGCTGCCACCGGCGGCTGATCGCCGATGCCGCGGTGCTGGCCCGGGGCGTCCCGGTGCACCACCTGACGCACGACGGCCGCCTCGCCCCGCACCGGCCCACCCCCGGCGCGCGCCTGCGCGACGACGGGCTGCTGGTCTACGACGACCGCGCCCGCGAGCGGTGACCGCCGCACCACGGCGCCCGGCCGCGTCACTACACTCGCGGGACCGCGGGGGAGGGCCTGCGCCCCGCGCCGAGCCGGCGGCTGAAGGGACAGCACGATGGCAGCGACACGCGTCACCCCCTGGCAGCGGGCCCGCGGCCCCGACGGCGGCGAGCCAGGCCCCGGCGTCGAACTGGCCCGCCGCGGCACCTGGCTCGCCCTGCGCGAGAGCGGCGACCCCGCCACCGTCCTCACCACCACCGCGCCGCGCCTGGGGGCGTTCCTGACCGCCATCAAGACCGGCGGCTGGAGAGCCCCCCGCCGCTGACCGGCCCCGCTACCGCAGCAGGTGCGCGTTGACCTCGCGCACCCCGCCGGACAGCCCGGGGACCTCCCGCACCGCCACGCCCGCCGCGCGCAGCCGCTCGGCGCCGTCGCAGTCGGCGAACAGCAGCGGCTCCCGCCAGGCGAAGACGACCTCGGGGATGCCCGCCGCCAGGATCAGCTGCGTGCAGGAGACCGGCCGGGAGGCGCGGCGGGTGCACGGCTCCAGCGAGCTGTAGAGCGTCGCCGTGCGCAGCCGGGGATCGCCGGGCGCCAGCTTGCCGAGCGCGGCCTCCTCGGCGTGGTCGTGCGGGCTCGTCTCCCGCGAGTATCCCGTCGCCAGCACCGTGCCGCCGGCCCCGACGACCACCGCGCCCACGGAGAACGCCGTCCGCGACGGCGGGCACGACCGCGACAGCGCGATCGCCTCCCGCAGCCAGCGCGCGTCGCCGGCCGCGCTCACCGGGCGGCTCCCGCCGCAGGCGCCGGGTCCCTGGCAGTTCTGGCCATCGATGCTCCTGTCGATCGGGTACGGGACGTCACGCCGCGGGCGGCGCCGCGGCGTTACCGGGCGGGCCGCCCGGCCGCAGATACCTCAGCAGCACCACGTCCCCCAGTTGTTCCACCCCGGCCAGCCGGAAGGGCCGCCGCGGCCCCTGCGGGAACGCCGCCGGGCCGGTGAAGCGCGGCGCCGCCGCGTCGCCGACCAGGAACGGCGCGATGACCAGGTGGAGCTCGTCCACCAGGCCGGCCGCGAGGAACCGGGTGTGGACGCTGCTGCCGCCCTCGACCATCAGCCGCGCCACCCCGCGCCGCGCCAGGTCGGCCAGCACCGCCCGCAGCCCGGGCGGCTCGCCCGCGGCCACCACCTCGGCGGCGTGCCCCAGCCGCTCCCGCGCCGCCGCGGCCCGTGACGCGGCGCAGTACACCACCGTGGCGCCGCCGCGCGGGTCGGTGAACACCCGTGCCCTGGCGTCCAGCTCGCCCCGGGCGGACAGCACCACCCGCAGCGGGCTCGGCGGCAGGCCCTTCGCCACCCGTGCCGCGCGCCGTTCCGGTGACCGGACCGCCAGCCGGGGGTCGTCGCGGCGCACCGTGCCCGCGCCGACGAGGATCGCGTCACACCCGGCCCGCACCCCGTCCACCCGGTCCAGGTCCGCCTCGTTCGACAGCACCAGCCGGTGCGGCGAGGTGTCGTCGATGCGGCCGTCCAGCGACATGGCGCAGGACAGCAGCACGTGGGGGAGCGGTGCGTCCTCGGCGGTCATGCGGCCGATGGTCTCAGACGCTCCGCGGCTCTGGCTGACTGTGTCGCGGACATGGCAATGTGGGAGCGCTCCCAATCACGGAAAGGATCGCGCATGCACGCATTGTCCCGGCCGTCCCGCAGACGGCGCTCCGCCCTGCTCGCGGCGGCCACCGCGGCCCTCGCCGCGCTTGCCGCCGTGCTGCCCGCGGGGACCGGCGCCGCGCAGGAACCGGAACCCGTTGAGATCGTCTCCTCCGCCTTCGAGGACGGCACCGCCCAGGGCTGGGCCGCGCGCGGCGGCGAGACCGTGGCGCCCACCACCGAGACCGCGCACAGCGGCACCGGCAGCCTCGCCGTCACCGGCAGGACCCAGACCTGGGAGGGCCCGGCCCTGGAGGTGACGGACGCGTTCACCCCCGGCGACCGGTACACGATCACCGCCTGGGTGCGCCTGGCCAGCGGCGGCGCGGGCACGGACACGGCCCGGGTGAGCGTCGAGCAGCACCTCGACGGCACGCCCTCCTACCACACGGCGGGCAGCGCGGAGGTCAGCGACGGCGAGTGGACGCGGCTCACCGGCACGTTCACGCTGTCCGCCGAGGCCGAGTACCTCGCGCTGTACCTGGAGACCGCCTCCGCCACCGACGGCTTCTACCTCGATGACGTCTCCGTCACCTACGTGCCGTACCCGCCCATCGAGACGGACATCCCGTCGCTGCAGGACGTGTACGACCAGTTCCCGGTGGGCGTCGCGCTCAGCCCGGCCGACCTGTACGGGGAGCCCGCCCGGCTGGCGGCCAAGCACTTCAGCTCGGTGACGCCCGGCAATGCCCTGAAGTGGGACGCCACCGAACCGGCCGAAGGCGACTTCCGGTTCGCCGACGCCGACCGCATCGTGGAGTTCGCCGAGGAGAACGGCATGGCGGTGCGCGGCCACACCCTGGTCTGGCACCAGCAGACTCCCGACTGGGTGTTCCAGGACGCCAGCGGCCAGCCCATGACGCCGACCGAGGAGAACAAGGAGCTGCTTCTGGACCGGCTTGAGGCCCACATCCGCGCCGTCGTCGGCCGGTACGGCGACCGGATCGAGGTGTGGGACGTGGTCAACGAGGTCATTGACGAGAACGAGCCCGACGGGATGCGCCGCAGCCCGTGGTACGAGATCGCCGGGCTCGACTACATCCGCACCGCCTTCCGGGTGGCCCACGAGGCTGCCCCGGACGCCCGGCTGTTCATCAACGACTACAACACCAACGTCCCCGCCAAGCGTGACGCCCTGTACGAGCTGGTGCGCCAGCTGCGGGCCGAGGGCGTGCCGGTGCACGGCGTCGGCCACCAGACGCACGTCAACGTCGAGTGGCCGTCGGCCGACGAGGCGGAGGCGATGCTGGAGACGTTCGTGCCGCTCGGCGTCGAGCAGCAGATCACCGAGCTGGACGTGTCGGTCTACACCAGCTCCGACGAGTCGTTCCCCGAGCCGCCCGCCGAGCGGCTGCTCGCGCAGGCGCAGCAGTACCGCGCCCTGTTCGAGCTGTTCGACCGGTACCAGGAGCACGTGACCTCCGTGACGCTGTGGGGGCTCTCGGACGGCCACACCTGGCTCGACGACAGCGGCCGTGACGACGCGCCGCTGCTCTTCGACGACCAGCTGCGGGCGAAGGAGGCCTTCTGGGCGGTGGTGGACCCCGGCTGGGAGGGCGCCGCACCGGCCGCCTGACCGGCCGCGCCGGCGCCGCTGCTCCGGCTGCGGCCGTCCGGCCTGCGGCGGCATCGCCGTGGGCCTCACGGAGGCGTCCGCGCCGCCGGGGGCAGCCTGGCGTGCCGCCTGGCGCGGGCGAGGTCCTGCCGCGCCCGCGCCAGCGGCCGGCTGACGCCCGGCACGCACGCGGCCGGCGGACCGGCGGCGCCGTGGCCGCGGCGGGGGTGCGTCAAGCGGGAGGGCGGCCTGGTGCTGGCGTCAGGACGGAGTGTTGTCGAACGGCGCGGTCAGCACGCGCAGCAGGGAGGCGAGGTCACGGCGCTGGCTGACCGTCAGATCGCTCAGCAGCTCCCGCTCCCGCGCCAGCAGTCCGGCGAGCGCGGCGTCGGCGTGCTCCTTGCCGGAGCCGGTGAGCCGGACCAGGACGCCGCGCCGGTCGGAGGGATCGGGCAGCCGCTCGACCAGGCCGCGTTTGGCCAGCCGGTCGATCCGGTTGGTCATCGTCCCCGAGGTGACGAGGGTCTGGGTGAGGAGCTGGCCGGGGGAGAGCTGGTACGGGCTCCCGGCGCGGCGCAGCGCCGTCAGCACGTCGAACTCCCAGGGCTCCAGGCGGTGCTCGGCGAAGACGAGGCGACGGGCCCGGTCCAGGTGCCGGGCCAGCCTGCTCACGCGGCTGAGGACCTCCAGCGGCTCGACGTCGAGGTCGGGCCGCTCCCGCCGCCAGGCTGCCACCAGTCGATCGACCTCGTCCTCCATAGAGACCAGTGTAGTAGTTGTGTCGATATGAAGTCTCTTGACGTCGAGATAGATGCCCTGCAAGATCTCGGGCATGACGTCACCCTCCCCCTGGGACCCCGGGCAGTACGAGCGGTACCGCGGCCCGCGCACCCGTCCGCTGCACGACCTGCTCGCCCGGATCCCGCCCCTGCCCGGCCCGGCGCCGCGCATCGCCGACCTCGGCTGCGGTCCCGGCCGGCCGACCGCGCTGCTCGCCGAGCGCTGGCCCGACGCGCTGATCACCGGCCTTGACAACTCCCCGGAGATGCTCGCCGAGGCCGCCGCCTTCGCGGGCCCGACACCCGGCGGCGGCTCGGTCAGCTTCGCCCGCGCCGACATCGGCGCCTGGGAACCCGACCCCGACGACCCGCCGTTCGACCTGATCCTCGCCAACGCCGCGCTCCAGTGGGTGCCCGGCCACACCAGCCGCTTCCCCGCCTGGCTGTCCGGCCTCACCTCGGGTGGCGTCCTGGCGTTCCAGGTGCCGGGCAACTTCGGCGCCCCGAGCCACCGGCTGCTGCGCGAGCTGTGCGCGTCCCCGCGCTGGCGTGACCGGCTCGGCGGCGTGCTCCGCCACGAGCGGGCCGTCCTGGAACCGGCCGGGTACGTGGCGGCGCTCGCCCCGCTCGGCTGCGACCTCGACGTCTGGGAGACCACCTACCTGCACCTGCTGCCCGGGGCCGATCCCGTGCTCGAGTGGGTCAAGGGGACCGGCCTGCGTCCGGTGCTCGCCGCGCTCGAGGACGACCCGGCGGCGCGCGAGGCGTTCCTCGCGGAGTACGGCGAGGCGCTGCGCGCGGCCTACCCGCCGGGGCCCAGCGGCACGGTGTTCCCGTTCCGCCGGATCTTCGTCGTGGCCCGCCAGCGCTGACCGGCGGCGGGGGGCGGACCGGGCCCGGGCGTCACCGGGCGTCCCCGCCCGTCACACGGCCGGGCCGCCCGCCGCCAGTGCGGCGACAACAGCTACGCAAAACGGGTGAAGGGCGGCAACCGAATCCTCCGAGGCGCGTTGTGCAGGTCGCTCCACTGAACAGGGCACTGACAGAACTCGGAAGGACAAGCTAGTGATCAAGAAGACCCTTGCCACGGTCGCGATCGCGGCCTCGGTCACGGGCGTCGCGGGCATGGCCAGCCCGGCGCTGGCCGTCGGCGGTGACGACATCGGCAGCGAGACCATCAACGGCAACGGCGCCAAGCAGGTCTACGGCAACACCACCACCGGTGGCTACATGAGCCCGAACATCTCGCTGATCAACGGCTCGCTCAACAAGCCCTGCATCGCGCTGCCGGACGTCGCCGAGAGCGTCCAGAACGTCGTCGGCCTCGTCAACGTGGGCCTGTCGGACATCCTCAACAGCGAGCCGCAGCAGATCTGCGCCGAGAACTCCACGCAGACCGACGGCGACGACCCGCTGTCGCACATCCTCTCGGACATCCCGATCCTGTCCGAGAACGGCGTGTCCAGGCACTGACGCCGCGCTCTCTCGCCTGGCTCCTTGAGGCCAGCGGACTCCGGGTTCTTCGGCCTTCTGACCGGTGCTCCGCGATCAAAGACCCCCTCTTCCCGCCGCCGTGGCGGGGAAGAGGGGGTCTCCTCACGTGCCGGGATGCCCGGCAGCCGCTGGGCCTAGGCCCGGTTGCGGCTCATCAGCCGGGGCTGCTGCTCCAGGCCCTGGAGGCCGTGCCACGCCAGGTTCACCAGGTGCGCGGCCACCTCCGACTTCTTCGGCTTGCGTACGTTCAGCCACCACTGGCCGGTCAGCGCCACCATCCCCACCAGCGCCTGCGCGTACATCGGCGCCAGCTTCGGGTCGTAGCCCCGGGCCTTGAACTCCAGGCCCAGGATGTCCTCGACCTGTGTGGCGATGTCCCCGATGAGCGAGGCGAACGTCCCGGTGGACTGCGCCACCGGCGAGTCCCGCACCAGGATGTGGAAGCCGCTGGCGTGCTGCTCCACGTAGTCCAGCAGCGCCATCGCGGCCTGCTCCAGCCGCTCCCGGGGGTGCCCGGCCGTCAGCGCGCCCGTGACCATGTCCATCAGGCGCGCCATCTCGCGGTCCACGACGACGGCGTACAGGCCCTCCTTGCCGCCGAAGTGCTCGTACACCACCGGCTTGGAGACCCCGGCCTTGGCCGCGATCTCCTCCACCGACGTGCCGTCGAACCCGCGCTCGGCGAACAGGGTCCGGCCGATGTCGAGGAGCTGCTCGCGGCGCTCCGTCCCTGTCATCCGGCGCCGGGCCCGCCGGGTGGTGCGCGGCTGGCGCGCCGCCTTCACACCCTTGGGAGGCTTCGGGGATTTCGCGGAGCGGGCCCGCGCCGGCTTGTCGGACGACTCGTCGCGGCCGCCGCCGCCCCGGCTCCTGCCCCTGCCCCGCTCGAAGGCGGGCTCGCTGCTGCTGCTGCTGTCGGTGGCCACCCGCCCATCATGCCGTGCGGGCCGCCGCCGCTTCCTCCGGCTTCCGCCTCCGGCGCCTGCGCTCGCCGTCGCCGACCCGCTTGGAGTCGAGCCGCGACTGCTTCGGCCAGCGCACGTCGTAGGCCCAGCCGGCCTTCTCGAACCAGCTGATCAGCCGGGCGCTGGAGTCGAGCTGCCAGCGGTCCACGCCGTGGCGGGCGCAGGTCGGGTCGGCGTGGTGGAGGTTGTGCCACGACTCGCCGCAGGACAGCACCGCGAGCCACCAGACGTTGCCCGAGCGGTCACGCGACTTGAATGGCTGCTTGCCCGTGGCGTGGCAGATGGAGTTGATCGACCAGGTCACGTGGTGCAGCAGCGCGACGCGCACCAGGGAGCCCCAGAAGAACGCGCTGGCCGCGCCCTGCCAGGACATGGTCACCAGGCCGCCGATCACGGCCGGCGCGGCCAGCGAGACGATCGTCCACAGCACGAACTGCCGCGAGATCCGCCGGATGTCCGGGTCCTTGATCAGATCGGGCGCGTACTTGTGCTGCGGCGTCTGCTCGCGGTCGAACATCCAGCCCATGTGCGCCCAGAACAGGCCCTTGATCAGCGCGGGCACCGTCTCGCCGTAGCGCCACGGCGAGTGCGGGTCGCCCTCCGCGTCGGAGTGCTTGTGGTGCTTGCGGTGGTCGGCCACCCAGCGCACGATCGGGCCCTCGACCGCCAGCGACCCGGCGATGGCCAGCGCGATCCGCAGCGGCCGCTTGGCCTTGAACGAGCCGTGCGTGAAGTGCCGGTGGAAGCCGACGGTGATGCCGTGGCAGCCGACGAAGTAGAAGACCGCCAGCAGCGCCAGGTCGAGCCAGCTCACCCCCCAGCCCCACGCCAGCGGCACCGCCGCGATCAGTGCGATGAAGGGCACCACGATGAACAGCAGCAGCGTGATCTGTTCCACGGACCGCCGCTGCTCCCCTCCCAGGGTGGCGCTCGGCACGTCGGGCCGCGCCGCGGCGGCCCGTTCGTTCTCTCCTGGCGGGACGTTCTGGTCCCGGCTGATATCTGGGCTTGTCGTCATGAGGCTTCCTCACGCAAGGCATCGAGCGGACGGCACAGCCCACCTACGGGACCGTAACCTACGGAGTCGTAAGTATCCCAGTTCGCTGGCTGCTCACAAGGCCCTCGGCTCGGGTACACCGTTCACGATTACGATGGGAAGGCCGGACAGCGCGGTCCGTGACCCGTCTCACAAACCCCAACAGCCCGCACGAATGACCCGTCTGACCCGCAGCAAGCCACGAGGAGCCCGCACCCGTGAGCAGTCCCGACAGCACTCCGGAGACGCAGCAGACCCCCGACGACGGCAGCGCGCTGCGCGCCGATATCCGTCGTCTGGGTGACCTCCTAGGCGAGACGCTCGTGCGGCAGGACGGGCCCGAACTCCTCGAACTCGTCGAGCGGGTCCGCCACCTCACGCGCAGCGACGGCGAGGCCGCGGCGGCGCTGCTCAGCGAGACGGACCTGGCGACCGCCGCCAAGCTGGTCCGGGCCTTCTCCATCTACTTCCACCTGGCGAACGTCACCGAGCAGGTGCACCGCGGCCGCGAGATGCGCAAGCGCCGCGCCGCCGAGGGCGGCGGCGCGCTGTCGCGCACGGCCGACATGCTCAAGGACGCCGATCCCGCCCACCTGCGGCAGACCGTGGCCAACCTCGGCGTACGCCCCGTCTTCACGGCGCACCCCACCGAGGCGGCCCGCCGCTCGGTCCTCACCAAGCTGCGCAAGATCGCCGAGCTGCTCGACCACCCCGAGGCCGTCACCGGCGGCGGCGACCGCCGCCGCACCGACCTGCGCCTGGCCGAGAACATCGACCTGATCTGGCAGACCGACGAGCTGCGCGTCACCCGCCCCGAGCCCGCCGACGAGGCGCGCAACGCCGTCTACTACCTGGACGAGCTGCACGCGGGCGCGGTCGGCGACGTGCTGGAGGACCTGGCGGCCGAGCTGGAGCGCGCCGGGGCGCCGCTGCCGCCCGGCTCGCGCCCCCTGACGTTCGGCACCTGGATCGGCGGCGACCGCGACGGCAACCCGAACGTCACCCCGCAGGTCACCTGGGACGTGCTGCTGCTCCAGCACGAGCACGGCATCCAGAGCGCGCTGGCCCACATCGACGAGCTGCGCAACGCCCTGTCCAACTCCATCCGGAACTCCGGCGCCAGCCAGGAGCTGCTGGACTCCCTCCAGCGCGACCTGGAGCTGCTGCCGGAGATCACCCCCCGGTACAAGCGGCTCAACGCCGAGGAGCCGTACCGGCTGAAGGTGACCTGCATCCGGCAGAAGCTGCTCAACACCCGCGCCCGCCTCGCCGAGGGCACGCCGCACGCCCCCGGCCGCGACTACCTGGGCACCGGCGAGCTGCTCGCCGACCTGGAGATCGTGCAGTCCTCGCTGCGCGAGCACCGCGGCGGGCTCGTCGCCGACGGCCGCCTGGAGCGCGTCATCCGCACCCTGGCGGCGTTCGGCCTCCAGCTCGCCACGATGGACGTCCGCGAGCACGCCGACGCCCACCACCACGCGCTCGGCCAGCTTTTCGACCGCCTCGGCGAGGAGTCGTGGCGGTACGAGGACATGCCGCGCGACTACCGCACCAAGCTGCTGGCCCGGGAGCTGCGGTCGCGCCGCCCGCTGGCCCCGACCCCGCCGCCGCTGGACGAGGCGGGCGCCAAGACCCTCGGCGTGTTCACCACGATCCGCAAGGCGCTGGACACCTTCGGGCCCGAGGTCATCGAGTCGTACATCATCTCCATGTGCCAGGGCCCGGACGACGTGTTCGCCGCCGCCGTGCTGGCGCGCGAGGCCGGGCTGATCGACCTGCACGCCGGGTGGGCCAAGATCGGCATCGTGCCGCTGCTGGAGACCACCGACGAGCTGCGGATCGCCGACGAGCTGCTCGACGCGATGCTCTCCGACCCGTCCTACCGGCGCCTGGTGGCGCTGCGGGGCGACACCCAGGAGGTCATGCTCGGGTACAGCGACTCGTCGAAGTTCGGCGGCATCACCACCTCCCAGTGGGAGATCCACCGCGCGCAGCGCCGGCTGCGTGACGTCGCCCACCGCCACGGCGTGCGGCTGCGGCTGTTCCACGGCCGCGGCGGCACGGTCGGCCGCGGCGGCGGCCCCACGCACGACGCGATCCTCGCCCAGCCATGGGGCACGCTGGAGGGCGAGATCAAGGTCACCGAGCAGGGCGAGGTGATCTCCGACAAGTACCTGATCCCCTCCCTGGCCCGGGAGAACCTGGAGCTGACCGTCGCCGCCACGCTCCAGGCGTCCGCCCTGCACACCGCGCCCCGGCAGTCGGTCGAGGCGCTGGCGCGCTGGGACGCGGCGATGGACACCGTCTCGGAGGCGGCGCACGCCGCGTACCGGCGGCTGGTGGAGGACCCGGACCTGCCCGCGTACTTCTTCGCCTCCACGCCGGTGGACCAGCTCGCCGAGCTGCACCTGGGCTCGCGTCCCTCGCGCCGCCCCGACACCGGCGCCGGGCTCGACGGGCTGCGGGCCATCCCGTGGGTGTTCGGCTGGACGCAGTCGCGGCAGATCGTGCCGGGCTGGTTCGGCGTCGGCTCCGGGCTGCGGGCCGCCCGCGAGGCGGGGCTCGATGAGGTGCTGGCCGAGGCGTTCGACCAGTGGCACTTCTTCCGCAACTTCCTGTCGAACGTCGAGATGACGCTCGCCAAGACGGATTTGCGGATCGCCCAGCACTACGTGGACACCCTCGTCCCCGAGCACCTGCGGCGGATCTTCGATGTGATCAAGGAGGAGCACGCGCTGACCGTCGCCGAGGTGCTCCGCATCACCGGCGAGAACGAGCTGCTGGACTCCAACCCGGACCTCCAGCGCACGCTGCGGATCCGGGACGCCTACCTGGACCCGATCTCCTACCTCCAGGTCGCGCTGCTCAACCGGCAGCGGCAGGCCGCCGAGCGGGGCGAGGAGCCCGACCCGCTGCTGTCGCGGGCCCTGCTGCTGACGGTCAACGGCGTGGCCGCGGGCCTGCGCAACACCGGCTGACGCCCCGCCGGCGCCCGGCCTGCGGCGTCACCGGCGGCGTCACCACAGCACGAACGTCGCGAGGAGCGCGGTGACGGCGACCCCCGCCGTCACCGCGGCCACGCGGTACAGCCGCAGGCCGCCCGCCACGATGACGGACGCCAGCAGCAGCGCGCCGGTCAGCGGCAGCGCGGCGTACAGCGCCCCGGCCGCCCCGGTGCGCACCACCTCCGCGGTGCCGGGCCGCAGCGCGACGGACAGCCGTTCGCCCGGCTCGCGGCCGAGCGGCTGCGGCATCGTGACCTCGCGCCGGTCCTCGCCCGGGGGCGCGCCGCGTGGCGCGAACGTGCCGGTGCACGCCTCGTCGTCGCAGGCGTGCAGCGTGATGGTGCCGCGCTCGTCGTCGCCGGGCGCCAGCGCGCGGCTCGCGTCGTCCCAGGCGGCCCAGACGCCGGAAACGACGAGCACCACGGTAAAGACGGCCGTGAGCGCGAACCGCGCCAGCAGCAGCACGCCGAACGCGCGCTGCCCCGCGCGGCGGGCCCGGCCGTGGCGCCGGCCCGCCGGGGTCGGGGCCGGCGGAGGCTGCGACGGCGCAGGCGGCGGCTCGGGCGCCGCGGTGGGCGCGGACGTGGGAGAGGACCCGGACGGCACGGAGCTGATCCTTGGCCACGGTTATGCGCCGGGTCAAGCCTGGACGCGGTGTGCCCGCCGTCCGGCTGCCGGGCGGCTCACCCGTTGTACGCGCTCTGCGCCCGCTCCAGACCCTCCCTGACCAGCGTCTCGACGGCGTCGGCGGTCCGGTCGACGAAGTAGCCCAGTTCCTTGCGCTCGGCCGCGGAGAAGTCGCGCAGCACGTAGTCGGCGACGTCCATCCGGCCGGGCGGGCGGCCGACGCCGAACCGCACCCGGTAGTAGTCGCGGCCCAGGGCGGACGTCAGGGACTTCAGCCCGTTGTGCCCGTTGTCGCCGCCGCCGCGCTTCAGCCGCAGCACCCCGTAGCCGAGGTCCAGCTCGTCGTGGATCACCACGATCCGCTCGAGCGGGATCTTGTAGAACGACGACAGCCCCGACGCCGGGCCGCCCGAGAGGTTCATGAAGGACAGCGGCTTGGCCACGACCGCGCGCGGCGCCGCGCCCGGCACCGCGGAGGGCCCGCCGAGGCGCCCCTCGGCGACCATGGCCCGCGCCTTGTGCGAGCGGAACGGCGCGCCCATCCGCTCGGCGAGCAGGTCGGCCACCATGAACCCCACGTTGTGCCGGTTACCGGCGTAGCGCGGGCCGGGGTTCCCCAGCCCCACGACCAGCCACGGCTCCTCACTCATGCGGTCCATCCTCCCATCCGCCGCCGGACGGCCGCGGCCGGGCCCGGCCGGTCCCTCACGCGCACGGGCGGCCGCCGCAGCGCGGCGGCCGCCCGGAAGACGGAAGGCGCGGGGCTCAGGCGCCGGCCTCTTCGCCCTCGCCCGCCTGCTCGCCCGAAGGCTCCTCGCCCTGCGGCTGAAGCACCTGGATCACGGTGTCCTCGCCGTCGATCGCCAGCGACACGCCCTCCGGCAGCGACACGTCCTTGGCCAGCACCGAGTCGCCCGGGGCCAGCCCTTCGATGGAGACGGTGACCGACTCGGGGATGTGCGTCGCCTCGGCCTCGACCGGCAGGGCGTCCAGCACGTGCTCCAGCAGGCCGCCGCCCGGGGCCAGGTCGCCCTCGGTGTGGATGGGCACCTCGACGGTGACGGTCTCGCCGCGCCGCACGACGAGCAGGTCGAGGTGGACCAGGAAGCCGCGGATCGCCTCGCGCTGCACGGCCTTGGGGATCACCAGCTCCTCGCGGCCCTCGATGTCCAGCGTGATCAGGACATTCGGCGTCTTCAGGGCCAGCATGGTGTCGTGGCCGGGCAGCGCCACGTGGACCGGCTCGGTGCCGTGCCCGTAGATGACGGCGGGAACCTTGTCCGCGCGCCGCAGGCGCCGTGCGGCGCCCTTGCCGAACTCCTTGCGGACCTCGGCCTTGATCTTCACGTCAGCCATGGTGGCCACTCCTCACGTCGGTCGCGGATGCGGTGCCCGACGAGAGGCGGCGCTTTCCAGGCCGCAGCACGTGCGCGTCGATAACGGACAGCCCCGTCGGGGGCCTCCCTCGCCGAGCAACGCCACGAGTGTATCCGCCGCGCGCGGCGCGCCATGCCACAGGTGCGTGCCACACGCACCTGTCCGCGCACGGCGGACCGCGGCACGCTACGCGTCGCCTTCGAACAGGCTGGTGACCGAGCCGTCCTCGAAGACCTCACGCACGGCGCGGGCGATGGTCGGCGCCATCGACAGCACCGTCACCTTGTCCAGCGCGATCTCGCTCGGGGTCGGCAGGGAGTTGGTGAAGATGAACTCGCTCACCCGGGAGTTCTTCAGCCGGTCCGGCGCCGGGCCGGACAGCACGCCGTGCGTCGCCGCCGCGATGACCTCCGCCGCGCCGTTGGCGAACAGCGCCTCCGCCGCCGCGCAGATCGTGCCCGCCGTGTCGATCATGTCGTCGACCAGCACGCACACCCGGTCGCGCACGTTGCCGACGACCTCGTGCACCGTGACCTGGTTGGCGACGTTGGGGTCGCGCCGCTTGTGCACGATCGCCAGCGGGGCGCCGAGCCGGTCCGCCCAGCGGTCGGCCACGCGCACCCGCCCGGCATCCGGCGAGACCACGGTCAGCCGCTCCCGGTCGGTCCGGCCGGCGATGTAGTCGCTGAGCACCGGCAGCGCGAACAGGTGGTCCACGGGCCCGTCGAAGTACCCCTGCACCTGGTCGGCGTGGAGGTCCATCGTGATGATGCGGTCCGCGCCCGCGACCTTCAGCATGTCCGCCATCAGCCGCGCGGAGATCGGCTCGCGTCCGCGGTGCTTCTTGTCCTGCCGGGCATATCCGTAGAACGGGATGATCACGGAAATGCTGCGCGCGGAGGCCCGCTTCAGCGCGTCGATCATGATGAGCTGTTCCATGATCCACGTGTTGATCGGGGCGGTGTGGCTCTGCATCAGGAAGCAGTCCGCACCGCGCACCGACTCCTCGAAACGCACGTAGATCTCGCCGTTGGCGAAGTCACGGGCCGTGGTCGGGACCAGGCCCACCCCCAGTTCGGCGGCTACCTCCTTGGCGAGCTCGGGGTGGGCGCGGCCGGAGAAGAGCATCAGTTTCTTCTCGCCGGTCGTCTTGATCCCGGTCACAGTACGTCTCCTTGGAATACGCTAAGGGCGATTTCGGGCCATCCGCCCGCCTCAGGCACCTTAAACGGTACGCCAGGAGCCGTACCTCAGCTGTTCTCGATTTCTCGCTGAGACTCTTCTCTCGCTTGGTCCGTGTCCCGGGCGGCCTGCGCCGCCTCGGCCGCGCGGGCCGCCGCCGTCCCCGGCCGCCGCCGCGCGACCCAGCCCTCGATGTTCCGCTGCTGGCCGCGCGCGACGCCGAGCGCGCCCGGCGGCACGTCCCGGGTGATCACCGAGCCGGCCGCCGTGTAGGCCCCGTCCCCGATGGTGACCGGCGCCACGAACATGTTGTCCGAGCCGGTCTTGCAGTACGAGCCCACCGTGGTGTGGTGCTTGGACTCGCCGTCGTAGTTCACGAAGACCGTCGCGGCCCCGATGTTGGTGTGCTCGCCGATCGTGGCGTCGCCCACGTACGACAGGTGCGGCACCTTCGTGCCCTCGCCGATGTCGGCGTTCTTCATCTCCACGAACGTGCCCGCCTTCGCCGAGGCCCCCAGCACCGTGCCGGGACGCAGGTAGGCGTACGGCCCGACCCGCGCGCCCTCGCCGACGCGCGCGCCGACCGCCACGGTGAAGCTCACCTCGGCGCCCGCGCCCACCACCGTGTCTGTCAGCCGGCTCGACGGGCCGACCTCGGCGCCCGCACCGACGTGCGTGGCGCCCAGCAGCTGCGTCCCGGGGTGGATCACCGCGTCGCGCTCGAACGTCACGTCCGCGTCCACCCACGTCGTGGCCGGATCGACGACCGTCACCCCGTCGCGCAGCATCGCCCGTTGCAGCAGCCGGTCATTCAGCATCCGGCGCGCCCGCGCGAGCTGCACCCGGTCGTTGACGCCGGCCAGCTCCCGGTAGTCGGCCGCCAGCCGCGCGCCCACCCGGTGGCCGTCGGCCCCCAGGATGCGCACCACGTCCGGCAGGTACTCCTCGTTCTGGCTGTTGTCCGCCCGCACCCGGCCCAGCGCCTCGGCCAGCAGCTTGCCGTCGAACGCCAGGATGCCCGAGCTGACCTCGCGGATCTCGCGCTGCTCCGGCGAGGCGTCGCGGTGCTCGACGATCTCCGTGACCGTGCCGTCCGCGGCCCGCACCACGCGGCCGTAGCCGGTCGGGTCCGGCACCTCCATCGTCAGCACGGTGACGGCGTTGCCCTCCGCCTCGTGCGTCGCGGCCAGCGCCGCCAGCGTCTCGCCCGTCTGCATCGGGGTGTCGCCGCAGGTCACCAGGACCGTGCCGTCGGGCGAGGAGCCGTCGCGCTCGGCCAGGGCGCGCAGCGCGACCCGCACCGCGTCCGCCGTGCCGCGCAGCTCGTGCTGCACGGCCGTGGTCACGCCGGGGGCCGCCTCGGCCAGGTGCGCGGTGACGCGTTCCCGGGCGTGCCCGGTGACGACGACGACGTTCTCCGGGTGCCCCGGGACCAGCTCCTGGCAGGCCGCCACCACGTGGCCCAGCAGCGTTCTGCCGCAGATCTCATGGAGCACCTTGGGGACCGCTGACCGCATGCGGGTCCCCTCGCCCGCTGCGAGGACGATCACTGCTGCCGGGGTGGCGGGGTTCGCGGTGCTCACGGGGATGTCCGTTCCTTCGTCAGGTTCCTACGTACGCGGTGTCGCCGCCGCGACGGGCGGCGACACCATCGTTACAGCAGACCGTCCCACATCTGCTCCAGCAGCACCGACCACCAGCTCTCCGGGTCGGCCACCGCCTGGGGATCGAGGGACGCCAGCTCCTCCTGGAAGTCGGTGGTCCACCGGCCCGCCTGCTCCGGGCTGAGCCCGTACCGCAGCCGCCACATCCGCCCCAGCAGCGCCATGGAGCGCACGAACTGCGGCAGCGAGGCGTTGACGAACCGCGGCGCCACTGGCTGCCCGCCGGGGCCGGGCTCCAGCGGCACGGCCACGATGTAGGCGGTGCCGTACTGCACGCACAGCTGGCGCCCGTAGTCGCTGCCGATGACCAGGTAGGAGCCGGCGTCCGGCGCCGGCTGGATGCCCCGCTCGGCCGCCACCTCCGCCAGCGTCGGCACCGGGCGGCCCGGCTGGGCCAGCGCCCAGAAGAACGGGCTGATCTCCAGCGGCAGACCGGACCAGGTCAGCGTCTGCACGACGATGTCCGGCACGCCCTGCCGCGACGCGGCCTGCGGCTCGTACCGGAACACGCCCTGCGGCCCGAACGCCTGGGCCAGCTCCTGCCCGATCACGTCCAGGCCGATAGCGGGCGCGGGCTCCTTCTGCGGCAGCGGCACCCGCACCGGCGCCGAACGGGGCGGGCCGTCGGCGAACTGCTTCAGCTCGTCCTGGTGCTCGATCAGGTGGCGCACGCCGGCCTGGCGGGTCGCCAGGTCCTGCCCGTAGGCGGCGGTGTGCGTGATCCGCACCTGCGGCCAGGTCTCCCTGATCATCCGGGCGCAGTAGCCGCCGGGCAGCTCGCAGGACTGGAGCTCCGTGTGGAGTTCGAGCACGGACTGCGGCGGGACGTTCATCGACCGCAGCTCATGCAGGATCTGCCACTCGGGGTGCGGCATGCCGGGCGCCGAACGGCGGATGATCTGCTGCTCCGACCCGTCGTGGGAGCGGTAGCGGAGCACGGCCATGTAGCCGGAGCCGACGGTGGGCTGGCCCGGCGCCGGATAGCCGTAGCCGCTGGCCGGACCGGCCTGGCCCGCCGGAGCGCCGGGCGGCGCGGGGGTGCCCGGCGGCGGGGGCGGCGTGCCGGGAGCCGGGCCGGGCGGCGGGGGCGGTGTGCCGGGAGCCGGGCCGGGCGGCGCGGGGGTGCTGGGGCCGCCGGGCTGCGCGAGCATCGTCGCCACGCCGTGCGGGTCGGCAGGCCCCTGCGGCCCGGGCCGGCCGGGCGGCCCCGGCGGGCCGGAGGGCGGCGCCGGCGTGGCCGAGGGCGGCGCCGGCGGGCCGGAAGGCGGCGCCGGCGTGCCGGAAGGCGGCGCGGGGGTGCCGGAGGGCGGCGCGGGCGTGCCGGGCGGCGACGGCTTGCTGAAGTCCATCGCCGAGACGGCCCGCGTGGGCACGTACCCGGCGTCCTTGGCCGGGCCGCGGGCCCCCGGCGGGCTGGGCGGGCTGGGCGGCGGCGGCACCGAGCCGCCGACCGCGGGGCGCGACGAGGACGAGCCGGGCGCCTTCTCGGTGGCCGCGTTGGCGAAGTCGATGGCAGCGGCGTCGCCGCGGGGCGGGCCGGGCGGTGCCGGCGGCGGGCTGGGCGGGCTCGCTGCCTTGTCCTGGCCCCCCTGGCTGCCCTGGTCCTTCTGCTGCTCCTTCTGCATCGACGGGTGCACGGCCGTCTTCGGCAGCGCGCTGCCCTGCGGCATCACGGCCGTCCTCGCTTCGGAGGACACGGCGGGCGGCTTCTCCCCGTCGTCCTCCGAGAGCGACGGCGCGAACACCGTCGCGGGGGGCGCCACGGACGCGTCCTCGGAACCGCTGCCGGAGGTGTCGGTCGCGTCCCACGGCGAGCCGCCGCCGGCGCTCGGCCACACCGTGCCGCCCGGCCCCGGCGAGGGCGCCGACGGCGGCGCGGCCGGAGGGGCGGCGGGCTTGGGGGTCTCACCGGAGGGCGCCGGCTGGCCGGCGGGGGCGGGCTCCGCACCGGGCTGCTGCGCGGCGGGCGGAGCAGCGTCGTCCGAGGACGCCGGCTGGCCGGCGGGGGCGGAGTCCGCGCCGGGCCGCTGCGCGCCCTCGCCGCCCGGTCCCGCCTCCCCCGCGGCGGCCTGGGCGGGAATCCCGCCGCCGTAGGTGCGGTCGGCGGCCTCCTGGAGCCACTGCGGCGGCGTCAGCAGGAACGACGTCTGGTTGAGGTCCGCGCTCTTGGCGGCGTCCACGGCGGCGGGCACCGCCGCCGGCGCCGTGCCGTAGACCTCCTCGTAGCGCCGTATCACCTCGCTGACCGGCAGCGCGGGCCACAGCGTGGTGTCCCCGCTGTCCCGGGCGATGACGAGCTTGCCGCCCGGTGCCTGTCCGCCGCCGCTCTCCTCGGCCCAGGCGACGAAGCCCAGGTCGAACTCGCGCACCCGCACCTCGCGGCGCGGCTCCCCGGCGCCCGGGCCGTTCACCCACCGTTCGGCGCGTTCCTGTGCCTGTGCGAACGTGACCACTGGCCTCACTCCTCCACCGGGACGGCGTAGGCGAACCCGCCGTCCACCATCAGACTGGCCACGGTCTCCAGCTCCGGCGGGTTGCCCACCAGCCGCAGCAGAAAATCGTCGAAATCGTCCCCGCAGGGCAGCAGCAGCTCCGCCACCCGCTGCTCCACGGTCAGGCCGTCACGGTCCCTGGCGTCGTCGTAGGGGCACAGCCACACCGAGCCGGTGTTCTCGCCCTTGACCTTCACGGCGATGATGCCGCCCTGCACGAAGGCCACCCCCAGGTAGTCCTTGGTGAGGTGGTCCCGCAGACACTTGTTGACGTACACCAGGTCGTTGACGGCCGCCTCCTCCCGGAGCGTGAAGAACGGCTGGTCGACCAGCAGCCCCAGCTCCGCGTCGAGCGCCACGCCCTCCGGGGCGCAGCCGCCCGCCGCCTTCAGGAACGACCGGTACGCCTCCGGCAGCCGGTAGCCCAGCTTCTCCTCGGCCGCGCGTACCCGGCTCTCCTCCACGGCCAGCGAGTGCGGCACGGAGAAGTGCGCGGGCCGGGTCTCGTTCAGCGGCCGCGTGCCCCGTTTCGTCTGGTCGACCTCGGTGGTGGCCAGCCCGCCGTGGTGCCGCAGCAGCGCCTTCACCTCGGCGGGGATCAGCTCCAGGCGCCGCGTGCGCGCGACGTGGTGCCAGGACCAGCCGTGCGGTGTCGCCACCGGCGGCAGGTCCGCCCAGAGGTGATGCCCCGCCGCGTGCATCGCGGCGTTGGCCGATACGTAGTCCGTCAGCCGCAGTTCATCGATGCCGAAGCCGTCCGGCGGCTCGGCGATTTCGGCGGCGGCTGTGGCGTAGGGGGAGAAGTCGGGGAAGCCGTCCGCGTCCACCCGCACCCCCTGCGGGAAGCGTGCCGCGCGCACCGGGTCAGGGAACTGCACCACCTGCCCTGCGTATGCCCTGTTCGGCGGCGCGGCCTGCTGCCCGAGCCTCCCTGTCGTCATGGCGTTACGCCCCCTGCTGGTACTCACCTGTCGCCGCACAGCCTATGGGGTCAGCCGACCCGTGGCACCGTCCCCGCCGGGCGGCGGCCGGCCCGTCCTGTCACCGGATGGAGGGAGACGGCAGGGCAGCCATGCGGGCAACGGGGCCGCGACGCCACGGCAACGGCGGGCGGATGTGGGAAGCTGTGCTCCGCGAGGAGACCGGCATGCGCGGACACCGCGCGGAAGAGGGGTCTCCCCGGGAGAAAGCGCGATCGTGCACGTAACGTCGGATTCCCACGGTCAGCCGCCGGGCAACCAGCCCGACCAGGAGCTGTCCGCCGTTCCCCTGCTCAGACACCGCCGTCCCGGCATCCTGCCCACCACCGCTGCGGCCCTGTCGCTGCCCAGCCGTGAGCAGCCTCTCACCGGCACGGCCACCCCGCGCTCCGCGGGCGCTCCCTCCCTGCACCCCGTGGTCGCCGCCATACTCGACGGCCTCGGCACCGGCCAGCGCGAACGCCACATCGGCCGCTGCCCCGAGGTGGCGCTGCTGTCGCGCTGGCTCACCGAGAGCGGCGCCGTCACGCTCGACGACGCCCGCCGCGCCCTGGCCGGGGCGGGCATCGTCACCCGCCACGTCCGCGAGGACGGCGACCCGCAGCACGGCCAGCACGCGCCGCACTGCCGCTCGTGCACCGTGCTGCTCGCCCGCCTCGGGGTCAGCAGCGCCAGCGCCGCCGCGGCACCCGGCGCCGCGGCAGCGCTGGCCGAAGGCCCGGCGACCGGATCGCCGTGGACCACGGGCACGGTCGACGAGGCCCTGGCGCGCGCCGGCTGGCAGCCGGGCAGGCGCCACGTCGCCCTGGCCGAGCGCTGGGCCGACGCACTCAGCGGGCACGACTCGCCGCTCGTGCGCCCCCACACGCTCTTTCCCGCCGCCTTCGAGGCGTGGGCGGAGTGCGGCGAGCTGTGGCTCGAACCGACCGGTCCCGGCCTGGCCTTCGCGCCCAGCCCGGTGGTGATCGACCCGCTGCGCGGCCTGCACTGGGCGCGCACGCTGGCGGACCTCGCCGACGCGCTCGGTACCCAGCTCTGCCCGCTGGGGGAGGAGGGCGGCGGCACCGCGCTGCTCGCCATCGACGCCGAGGGGAGGGTCTATGCCATCGATCACACCGGGGACTGGTACCTCGGCCCCGACGTCCGCTCCGGCCTCGCCACCCTGCTCACCGGCGCCGCCCCCGCGCAATTGCGCGCCGCCTGACCCCGCTACCGTGGGCGGGAGTGACGGGGCGGGGGCCTGAGAGGAGTCGCCATGCGGCACGCATCCACGCTGACCGGCAAGCGCCGGATCGCGTTCGCCTCCTACGCCGACGAGCCGCGGCTGCCCGCTCTCCTGGCGCTGCTGCGCGACCTGGCGCTGTCCAGCCCCGCCGTCTGCGAGGACTTCCTGGTGCTGCACCCGGGCCTGCCGGACGCGGCGTTCGACGCGGCGCGGCGGCTGCACCCCCGGATCGTGCCCCGCCGGACGGCGCCCGCCGGCTCCACCCTCGACGCCCTCGAAACCCTCGACGCCCTTGATGCCCTCGGGCCCGAGGACGGCCCCGGATACGACACCGTCGTGGCCCTCGAACCCGGCACCGTCATCCGGCGGAACATCGCGCCGCTGCTGCGTCGGCGCGAACGCGTGGTGCCGTTCCAGCCAGCCGATGACGACGGCGGCGACGGCGGCGACGGCGGTGACGGCCCCGTGGGCGGCGCGGCGGACGCACGCGAGCCCAGCGACCACGAGTTCTACGCCGCCTACTGCGCACTGCGCGGCGCCAAGGCGCCCGAGCTGTTCCTGCACTGCGCCCTGCCGCTGCTGGAGGCGGACCAGCCGGACCCGGAGCTGGTGCGCCGGGTCGGCACCACCCTGTACCAGCAGGGCCGTTACGACGAGGCCGTCCGGGTGCTGGCGCCCACCGGCGGCGACCCCGGGCTGGCGCGCAACCAGGAGGCGCTCGGCAGCGCCCTGATGGCGGTGTCGCGGTACGACGAGGCGCGCACCCACCTGCTGCTCGCCGCCGCCGACCCCGCCGTCGCGCCCCGCGCCTACACGCAGCTGGCCCGGCTGGCCTGGCTGCTGGGCGAGGACGAGGAGGCCCACGCCTACGCGCTGCGCGGGCTGGACGCCGATCCCACCGACGCGGCGCTGCGGACCCTGCACCGCCGCACCAGCCCCGGCACGCTCCCCGCCGGCGGCCGCGGCGAGACGCCCGGCCCCGCAGCCGAACAGACCGCGCATGTCGCGCTGTTCGCCGACGGCAAGGACAACGCGGGGGACAAGGTGCTGCCCGAGGCGGTCCGCCGCTGCTTCGGCCCGGACACCGGCGCCTCGCGCTGGCACGCGGTGCCCGTGCACCGGCTGGTCACCGAGCGCGTGCTCGCCGAACTCAACGCCCGGCGCGGCGTGATCGTCGGCGGCGGCGGGCTGTTTCTGCCCGACACCTGGCCCAACGGCAACAGCGGCTGGCAGTGGAACGTGCCCGGCCCCATGCTGGAGCGGCTCACCGCGCCGCTGGCGGTCTTCGCCGTCGGGTTCAACGTCTTCGACGGGCAGCACTTCGGCGCCTCCCGCCTCGCCGAGAGCCTGCGCGCCGTCGTGGCCAAGTCCGTGTTCTTCGGTCTGCGCAACCACGGTTCGGTCGAGCGGGTCCGCGAGCTGCTGCCGCCGGACCTGGCCGACCGGGTGCGCTACCAGCCGTGCCCCACCACGGTGCTGCGCCACCTGATCCCCGGCTGGCGCGACCCTGCGCCCGCGGAACGCGAGGACGTGATCCTGCTCAACTGCGCCTACGACCGGGCCGGGCTGCGGTTCGGCCACGACTACGGGCACTTCCTCGCCGAGCTGGCCGCCGCCGTGCGCCGCCTGGGCAGGTACGGCGAGGTCCGGTACGCGCCGCACGCGCCGTCGGACGAGCGGTTCGTGCACGACCTGCGCCGTGAGCACGGGATCACGCTCCCGGTGGAGCCGCTGTACGACCTGTCGAACGAGGACCTGCTGGCCGTTTACCGGCGGGTGCGGCTCGTGATCGGCATGCGGGGCCACGCCACGATGATCCCGTTCGGGTGCGGGACACCCGCGCTGAGCCTGATCTCGCACCCGAAGCTGGCGTACTTCCTGGCCGACGTGGCGCGGCCGGAGTGGGGCGTGTCGGTGCACGACGCCGACCTCGGCGCCGTGCTCACGGAGCGGGCGGCCGGGATGCTGGACGACCACGAGGCGGCCGTGGCGGACGTGCACGAGCGGCAGGAGGAGCTGCTGCGCGTGACGCGGGCCAACGCCGCCGAGGTCGCCCGCGCGTTCTCCCTGTGACGTCCCGCCCGCCGGTGGCTGTCCGGCCGGGGTCAGCCCTCGGCGGCGCGGATGGCGTCGCGGTACTCCCGCGCCGCCGTGCGCAGGGCCGTTTCGGGGTCCACCCCGGCGGCCTCCGCCTCGGCGGCGAGCGCCAGCAGCCGCTCGCCGAACCCGGTCTCGCCGCCCTCCTCGCCGCCCTCCTTGCCGGACGACGGCAGCGGCACGTCCAGGCCGGCCCGCCGCGCCCGCCCCGCCAGCTTGGCGGCCAGCGCCAGCCCTGGCTGCGACAGCGGCACCCCGTCCGTCACCGACGTGCGCTCCTTCTCCTGCGCCTTGACCCGCAGCCACAGCCGCCGCACGTCCTCCGGCGTCTCGGCCCGCTCGTCGCCGAACACGTGCGGGTGGCGCCGGATCAGCTTCTCGATCAGGGTGCCCGCCACGTCGTCGATGGAGAACGGCTCCTGCGGGTCGTCCTCGGCGATCCGCGCGTGGAAGACGACCTGGAGCAGCACGTCCCCCAACTCCTCGCGCAGCCCGGCGCGGTCCCCGGCCTCGATGGCCTCGAGCAGCTCGTAGGTCTCCTCCACCCCGTACTTGGCCAGGTCGGCGCTGGTGCAGACCGACGCCCACGGGCACTCGGCCCGGATCCGGTCCATGACCTGCACCAGGTCGAGCAGCCTGGCGCCGGGCAGGTCGTAGGAGCCGGGCAGCAGCTCCAGCTCCGGCATGCCGCAGGCCCGCCCGGAGGCGGCCAGGGCGGCCAGCTCCCGCGTCAGCTCCGGCTCGCCGTCATCCGCGGCCAGCACCACCACGGTGCGGCCGCCCGCGCACGCCGCGACCAGCTCGGCGGCCGGGGGCAGCCCGTGCTCGACCTCCACCCCCGCCTCCTTGAGGTAGGGCAGCTGCGGGTGGTCCGGCAGCCGCGTCACCACCCGGTCGGCGCCGCGCAGCGCCTGCCAGGCGGGCCAGGTCAGCATGCCGGGCGCCACCCGGTGCGAGGTGGTCAGCAGGACGAGCCGGGAGGCCGGTGCGGGCGGGCCGGCGGGTGCGCTGCCGGGGGACACCTCGGGGGAAAACTCGGGGGAAAACTCGGGGAAATCGTCGTCGCTCACGCCTCGAGCCTACGGCGGGCCCCGCCGGAGCCCGCGGGCGAGGAACCCGTACCGCGCGGGCCCGCCCCCGTCAGGCCCGGGCGCCCGCCCCGGCGTCCTCCTCCGGAGCCCGCAGCCACGGCATCTCCGCGTCGGTCAGCGCCACGGCCTGCGGGTCCCACTGCCCGTACCGGGGGTTGACGTCCACGCCGATCTCCTCAGCGGTCTCCGCCAGCACCTCGCCGACGCGCTGCTCGCCGACCTGCTCGGCCAGCTGCCGGTACTGGACGTTGCTGCGGAGCACCTCGTCGATCTGGTCGGAGGTCAGCGGCACCACGCCCGGCTGCTGCGGGATGAGCGCCGTCATCTCCAGGCGCTCCCGGCCGCCCGCGAACTCCTCCGCCCGGTCGCGCTCCTCCTGCACCTGGCGCCGCGTCACCTCGATGCCGTGGTCGGCGGCGGCGCGGTCGATGACCTCCAGGTAGACCAGGAAGTTCACGGTCTGGCGCGTCAGCCCGCTGGTGACCGCGATCAGCTCGTCGGCGTTCGGCTGGGCGCGCTGTGCCTCGCGCACGGCCTCGACGTGCGACTGCACCTCGGCCACGGTGATGCGCTCCCCGCCGACCACCGCGGCGGCGCCCGGGTGCGAGCCGGTGGAGCAGCCGGTCAGCAGCGGCCCGCCCGCGAGCAGGGCGGCGGCCGAGACGGACATGACGATCGTGCGACGGCGCTGGCGCTTCACGGTGCCTCTCCCGCTTCGCAGTTCTCGGTGAGCGAACTGATCTTAAGCGTGACCCTCAGCCGTTGGCCAGGCGCCGGATGACCGGCGCCACCTTCTGGCGCCCCACGCGGTACAGCCCGCCGGCCCCGCGCCGGATCAGGCGGCGCACCGCCGTCGGCTCCCGCGAGCCGGCCGACGGCAGCGGCCGGCCGCTCAGCCCCAGCCCGCGCCGGACCAGCAGGGACTCCAGGTAGTCGGAGGCGTTGAGCGGGGTGTAGTACGGGCGCACCAGCGGCAGGCTGCCGCGGGCGCGCAGCATCCGCAGCCGCGCCCGCGCGGTCATGAACGGGTCCCGCTGGCCGATGCCGCGGCTGGCCGCCCAGGCCGGGTTGGCCTTCGGGATCAGGCCCTCGTCCAGCTGCGACCAGGAGGCCAGGCAGCCCGAGTGGATGAAGTAGTGGTTGCCGTGCGCCTCGCGCACGCCGTAGTCGGTGAGGATGGCCGTCGGTATACCCCGGTGGATGGCCTCCATCGCCGCCGTGGAGCTGACCGTCACCAGCAGGTCGGTGCGGTCCAGGGCCTCGCCCATGTCGCCGTAGATGATCTTCAGGTTCGGCGGCGGGTCGGGCAGCTCGTCGTAGAGCGTCTGGTAGGAGTGGCGCTCCAGGTGCGTGACCGCCTCCCCCGGCTGGTTCCGGAGCTTGATCAGCACTTCGCGGTCCGGGTGGAGCCGGGCGTGGCGCTGGAGCTTCTCCAGCATGCCCATGCGGGCGGCACGCGAACTCGGCACGGTGGGCTGCACCGCGAAGCAGACGGTGAACGGCCGCTTCCGCCCGGCGGCCGTCGGGTCGTAGGGCTCGCCGCCGAGGAACGGCAGGCCGGACTCGACGACGCACTCGGGGTCGGCGCCCACGCTCTCGTAGATCTCGCGGAACTGCTCGGCGTCGTGCGCGCAGTTCGCCAGCACCATGTCGGAGCCGACGCGCAGCAGCAGGCCGTCGACCAGGTTCTCGTAGACGACGCCGACGTAGCCGGAGACCGTGACGGGACGGTGCGCGCTGCCTTCCCAGGCCAGCCCCAGGCTGTGGAGGAGCGCGAGGACGGTGCCGCCGATCGTCCCGAAGATCACGACGTCGGCCTCGTGCACGGCCGGGTCGTCGACCAGCTCGCCGTAGGTCACGATGCGGCTGGTGTCGGGCTCGACGCCGACCTCGGCGATCTGCCGCTCGGTGGGGGTGGTGGACGTGTAGAGGAAACGCGCGTCGATCGCGTGGTCGGGGGTCAGCTTCCTCGCGACCAGGGCAGCCCACTTCCAGCGGCTGTCCGAGTCAGCGAGCACGACGACGCGAGGCGTGGCGCTTCCCATCCCTTGAGTCCCTTCAGCGGGACTCTGCGGTCCCGGTCGGTGGGGTGTCTTGCAGGGGGGCGACACGGGGTGGCCTCCCCGCACGCCCGTCCAGCAGATTACCGCCTAGTCTCTCGCGCGGGCATGGGCGGTGCGGTCACGGCCGGGCCGCCGGCCTTCCCCGGGCGCAGCGCGGTCTCATCCTCCGGGAGTGCACCCCCTAGGGGATCGTGCGACTTCGCGCTGACACCCGGGTCGTCCTGCGGCACGACGAGCGGCGGGCGCGCAGCGCCTAGGCTCGGAGGGTGGCGAAGACCCGCCACCGTGCACACCACACGACGAGGAACACCTAACGAGGGAGACGACCGTGGCAACGGCTGTAGTGGATCCGGCGACCGGAGGCGGCGGGGGCAACACCGCGGTG
>NZ_JAERRL010000015.1 GCF_016741785.1 Streptomyces sp. 7-21 | reverse complement strand
GGCACCCGCCGCGGCGCGGGAGGGAGCCGGAACCGGGGGGTTGGGTAGAGCCGTTGTCATCGTGTACTCCTCCACTGCGAGCCATCAGCGTCACGCCGTACCGACGCCGTCCACAGTGGCCGAGGAGGGGGGTGCGCCACGATGGTGCACGTCTCCGTATCGTCCGGGGGTTTACCCCACCCGGACCGTTGTGGCTGTCCCCCGGCGCCCGGCAGACCGGGCGACGGCCCTCGTGCCGGTCAGTCCGGTCCGCCGCCGGGATTCTTCTGGTCACGGCGGCCCGCCGGGTGACAGCATCGGTGCCATGCCCCCGCCCTACGCCATCCGCAGCACCCGCCGCGAGGACTGGCGCGAGCTGCGCGGCCTGCGTCTCGCCGCGCTCGCCGACCCGGCCGCGCCCGTCGCGTTCACCGAGCGGTACGACAAGGCCACCGCCCTGCCGCGCGAGGAGTGGGAGAAACGCGCGGCGGGCGGGGACCGGGTGACGTTCATCGGCGAGGACCCCACCGGCAGGTGGATGGGGATGCTCAGCGTCTTCTCCACCCCGCTGTGCGTCCGGGTCGTCGGCGTGTACGTGCGGCCGGAGGCGCGGGGCAGCGGGCTCGCGGGCGCCCTGATGCGCCGCGCGGCCGAGTGGGCAAACGGCCGCGAACTGCGGCTCCACGTCCACGAGCACAACGAGCGCGCCGCCCGCTTCTACGCCTCCTTCGGCTTCCGTCCCACCGGCGCAACCGACACCGACCCGCGGAATCCGGCGCTGCGCGCGTACGAACTGGCCTACCGGCCACGCCAGGACGGCCCGGGGCCCGGCCCCGCCGTCAGGCCCGCACGACGGTGAGGGACGGCTGCTCGGCGGTCACGGCATCGGCCAGCGCCGCCCGCAGCCCCGCCGTCTCGCGGTGGTCGCCGACGACGTACAGGGTGCCGCCCTCGCCCGTCAGGTTGTCCAGGGCCAGCGCGTCCACGCGCCCCGGCGAGCACGCCTGGCGGATGTGCAGCTGCTCCAGCCCGGCCAGCGCCCGCCCGATCAGGCCGAGCGCGGCGTCGCGGCGGCCGGGGTGCGTCGTCAGGGCGCTCTCCAGCTCCATCGACGCCCCGCCCGCGGCCCGCGGGTGGTTGCGGAGGATCTTGCCCGGCTCACCCTCGCTCCGGCCGTGCTTCCCGCCGCTCCAGCGCAGCACCTGGGGGAACGGCTCGCCGGCGAGGGCGGCGGCGTGCAGGTAGCAGCGCAGCAGCGTCTCGGCGGCCTCAGCGTCGAGCTGGAAGACCGGCTCGGCCGGGCGCACCGGCGCCAGCAGGGCGGCCGCCCGGCGCCGCGCCACCGCCATGTCCTCGCAGCCGCGCTGCGGCGCCCAGCGCAGCCGCACCGGCGCGTCCGTGACGTGGCCCGGGTCGTAGACGTGCACCGGGCCGCGCTTGGCCCGCTGCCTGGCGGTCTTCGCCCACACCTTTCCGCCCGGGTCCACGACCAGCAGGCCCTCGGGGGCGGCCAGCACGGCGGACACCGGGTCGGCCGGGCGCTCGGCGGACGGCGCGGCCGGCGCGGGAACCGGAGCCGGGGCGGGATGCCCGGCGGCCTCCCGGCCCTGCGGGAACTGCGGGGCGGGCGCCTCTTGCGCCGGGATCTCCGGCTCGGCGGGCCGCCGCTCGGCGCGCGCCGCCGGGGGCGGATCGGCTGCCGTGACCGGCCGCCGCCCCCCGGCGGCGATCCGCCGGGCCTTGCGGCGGGCGCGCAGCCGGGCGATCTGGATCGACACCAGCAGCACCGTGGCGAACGCGACGACCACCTGCGTCAGGAACACCAGCCACAGCAGCGTCGGGCCCGGCAGCTCCCGGGGATCGGCACGCGGCCAGGCCGCCGCCACGTCTCCCGGCGCCGTCAGGAACGACCGCACCGCCGTGCCCGTGCGCGTGAACGCCACCCCCTCGGGCCAGGCGCCGTGCGCGACGATGCCGCCCAGGCCCGTCGAGGTCCACACCAGGGCGGCGAGGCCCACGAGCGAACCGAGCGCGCCGACCAGCAGCACGTCGGGCACCCCGCCACCGCGCTTAGCGTCCTTGCCTGCCACGTCCGGCTCGCTCACACCGCGCCCTGCTGCTTTTCGAACGACACCACCCGCGCCTCGGTCTCCGCCTCGAACAGATCGTCCACCAGCTCCGCGGCGGGCTGCCGCACCGAGTCGGAGGACTCGGTCATCGCCCGGTCGGTGAAGACCAGCGGACGCTCCGCCTCGGTCACCAGGTGCTTGACGACCTGGACGTTGCCGTTCACGTCCCACACCGCCATGCCCGGCGTCAGCGTCGGGATGATCTCCACGGCCCAGCGCGGCAGGCCCAGCACCTGGCCGGTGGCGCGCGCCTCGTCGGACTTCTGGGCGTAGATCGTGCGGGTGGAGGCCATCTTCAGGATCGCCGCCGCTTCCTTGGCCGCCGCGCCGTCCACCACGTCGGACAGGTGGTGCACCACGGCCACGAACGACAGGCCCAGGCGCCGCCCGAACTTCAGCAGCCGCTGGAACAGCTGCGCCACGGACGGCGAGTTGATGATGTGCCAGGCCTCCTCGACGAGGAAGATGCGCTTCTTGCGGTCCGGCCGGATCCAGGTGTGCTCCAGCCACACGCCGACGATCGCCATCAGGATCGGCATGGCGATCGAGTTCCGGTCGATGTGCGACAGGTCGAAGATGATCAGCGGCGCGTCGAGATCGATGCCGACCGTCGTGGGCCCGTCGAACATGCCCCGCAGGTCACCGTCGACCAGGCGGTCCAGCACCAGCGCCACGTCCAGGCCCCAGGAACGGACGTCCTCCAGGTTGACGTTCATCGCCTCGGCCGATTCCGGCATGGGGTGGCGCAGCCGCTCCACGATGTCGGACAGGACCGGGTCGCGGCCCTTCGTCGTCTCGTTGACGTAGGAGTGCGCCACCTTCAGCGCGAAGCCCGACCGCTCGTCCAGCGGCCTGCCGAGCGCGACCTCGATGATGGTGCGCAGCAGCGCCAGCTGGCCGGTGCTGGTGATGGCCGGGTCCAGCGGGTTGAGCCGGACGTTGCCGTCGAGCGTCCCCATCGGGTCGAGCCGGATCGGCGTGATCCCCAGCGCCTGGGCGATGAGGTTCCACTCGCCCACGCCGTCCTCACCCTGCGCGTCGAGCACCACGACCTGCCGGTCGCGGAACCGGAGCTGCCGCAGCACGTACGTCTTCTCCAGCGCCGACTTGCCGTTGCCCGACTCGCCGAGCACGAGCCAGTGCGGCGCCGGCAGCTGCTGGCCGTACAGCTGGAACGGGTCGTAGATGTAGCCCTTGCCGGAATACACCTCGCGCCCGATGATCACGCCGGAGTCGCCGAGCCCCGGCGCGGCGGTCGGCAGGTACACGGCCTGCGCCTGCCCCGTCGAGGTACGGACCGGCAGCCGGGTCGTCTCGACCCTGCCGAACAGCAGGCTCGTAAACGCCTCGGCGATGACACTCAGCGGATCGCGCGCCGCCACCCCGGCACCCCCTTCAGCGCCATCACCCTCACGGCCCTCACCGCCGGATCCCCGTCGCGAAGGGCAGCGTGTTCACAAAGGCCCGGTGGTGCTCCCGGTCGCACCACTCCAGCTTCAAATATGACTTACCTGCCGAGGCCCGGATAGTGCGCTTGTCCCGGGCCAGCTGCTCCGGGTTGGGCGAGGACACCGTCAGATACCCGACCAGGTTCACGCCGGCCGCGCCGGAGGCCAGGTCGTCGCCGCGCTGGTCGACGCGCTGGTGCGCGGCCACGTCCCGCGGGTCGACCGTGCGGTTCATCTTCGCGGCCCGGGACCTCTCCGCCTCGTCGTTGGTCTTCTCCGTCAGCATCCGCTCGATGGCCAGCTCCGTCGGCTCCAGGTCCATGCACACCGCCACCGTCCGGATGACGTCGGGGGTGTGCACCAGCAGCGGCGCCAGGAAGTTCACGCCCACGGGCGTCAGCGGCCACTCCTTGATCCAGGCGGTGGCGTGGCACCACGGGTCACGCGTCTCCGACTCCCGCGTCTTCGCCTGGAGGTACGTCGGCTCCCTGGCGTCCAGCTCGGCCGGCCAGGCGTTCCGCTGGCTCATGGCCTGGATGTGGTCGATCGGGTGGTCCGGGTCGTACATCGAGTGGATCAGCGACGCCAGCCGCGCCTCGCCCAGCGGCTGGCGCACCCGGATGTCGGCCTCGGCGAGCCGCGCGCAGATGTCCATCAGCTCCCGCGCCATCACCACCGCCAGCGCCTCGTCCCGCGACATCCGCCGGCGTTCGCGCCCGGCCCGCGCCGCCTTGGCGATGGTCTGGGCCTCGTTGGCCAGCTCCCGGGAGTGGTGCATACACGCCACCAGATAGGCGCGGTGCTGCTCGCTGCTGGTCGACACCATGGACAGCAGCTGCTCGTAGGAGTCCCGGATCCACTCCGGCGCCTGGCTGTTGCCGCGCTCGCGCACGTCGTTGGCGTGGGCGTCGGGGTCGGCGGGCAGCGTGCGCGCCAGCATCTGTATGCGCGTGACGTAGCCGTCGCCGTTGGCCACGTGCTTCAGCAGCGTCCCGAACCGCTCGACCAGCGCCTCCTGGTCCTCGCTGTCGCGCAGGCCGACGCCGGGGCCCTCGATCTCGATCGCCGCCGTGATCGTCCGCCGGTCGGGGTGCAGCAGCACCGCCAGCTCGTCCGGGCCGAACGCCGTCGACAGCCACTGCACCCGGCCCACGCCGGGGGGCGCGCCGATCTGCACCTCACGCCCGTCGAGCGTGATGCCGGCCTCGGGGGCGCCGGAACGGTACGTCGCGCCGCGCCGCAGCGTCCGGCGGAAGGAACGGTTGATCTCGAACCACTTGTAGAAGGTGCGTCCGTTGTACGGCATGTAAACGGCTGCCAGCGCGAGCAGAGGAAAACCGACCAGGCCCACGATCCGGAGCGTCAGCTGCGGGATGAGCAGGCCGCTGAGCATCCCGAAGAACGCCCCGACGACGATCAGGGCGATCTCCCCAGTCTCCCGGTTCCGCCCCACGATGGACTGCGGGCGCGCCCGCCCGATCAGGTACGTACGCCGTCTGGTGACGGTCTGCGGCGGAGACGTCACCGGCTACCTCCCTTGCTGGATCCCCCGCCCTGCTGGGGTGGCTGTGCTTGCTGCTGCGCCCCGCGGGTACCGTGCGCGGCGACACCGCCCGCAACGCCGGTGCTCGCCGTGCTCTTCGCGCCGCCACCTGCGGCGGCGCCGCCGCCCGTCACGACGGCGGCCGGTGCGGTACCGCGGGACCCGTGGGTGCTCATGCCTTCCTTCAGGGTGGACGTGGTCGTCGCCACGGCCGCGTTCGCCACACGGCTGGACGTGTCCTGCCGGATGGCACGCTGGTTGATGATCTCGTCGCCGAAGCCCGGCACGAACCGGTAGATCATGGCCGAGGCGAAGATCGCCAGCAGGATGATCGCGAGTCCGGACACGATCGCCGAGAAGGAACTGGGCTCGCCGTCCTCGGCGTTGGTCAGCGCCGAGGCCAGACCGAGCACGATGGCAATCACCGGCTTCAGCAGGATCACCGCGATCATGATGCCCGCCCACCGGCGCACGTGGGTCCACATGTTCTTGTCGACCAGCCCGGCGTACACGGCGGTGCCGAGCAGGGCGCCGACGTACAGCATCGCGGCGCGGATGAACAGCTCCAGGAACAGCACGCCAGCGGCCAGGATCGACACCAGCGAGACGATGATCAGCATGATCGGGCCGCCGCCGATATCGCTCCCCGACTCCAGGGCCCGGGCGAATCCGCCGAAGAACTCCTCGGAGTTGTCCCCGGTGCCGGTGACGACGGCATCGGTCACGCTGTCCGTCACCGACACCACCACGTACAGCACCAGCGGCGTGAAGGCCGAGGCCATCACGGTCAGCCACAGGTAGCCGATCGCCTCGCCTATCGCCGTGAACAGCGGGACGCCCCTGATGGCGCGCTTGACGATGGCCAGCAGCCACAGCACCAGCGTCAGGATCGTGGAGGCCGCGAAGACCACCGCGTACTGCCGCAGGAACGAGGGGTTGGTGAAGTCGACCTCCGTCGTGGAGGACACCAGCTCCGACAGCTCGTTGACGATCCACGCCGCCGCGTCAGCACACCCCTCCGCCAGCGAGGACAGCGGATCGAGCGAACTCCCCGACGACCCCGACCCGCCGCCGTCCTCCCCGCTCGGCGGACCGTCACCCTCGCAGTAGTCGGCGGCGGGGCCGCGGATCAGGTCGCAGCGGTCGTCCTGATCCTGCGCAGCAGCGCGAGCGGTAACCGCCATGGCGCCGATGGTTCCGCCGCCAACGGCGAGGGCCCGCCGCAGCAGGCGGAAGCGCACGCGCTCACCGGGCATAGGTGAACCCCCCAAACCGCTCCACTGCTTCCGCCATTTCCTCGGCCGACGAAGCCCGCTGGTCGAGGGCGACAGGCACCGGTCCGTCCTCCTGGGAGAAGTCAGTGACCTTCCAGTCGCCTTCGGTCCATGCCAGTTCGTAGGTGTTGGTGTACCAGCTTTCCGTGACAGGGTTGGTCGACTCCGTACCCGCCAGGCCGAACAGTGCGGAGTACCACACCTCCACCGTTGCCCGGTTCCCGGAGAAGTCGATGAGGTTCGTGCCGACTGGGTTGATCCGCGACACGAAGGTCATGCCCTCAGGGACCGAGCCGTCCTCGCCGAGACCGACCCGCTCGAGGAACGCGGGGTCGGTGTAGACCTCTTCGAGGTCGGCGATCTGCTGGTCGACCTCATCCGGCGCGTACACGGCCCGCACGATCGACTCGCGCTGCTCGGCGTCGAACATCCCGACGCCCCCGAGTGCCACCGCGTAGTTGGCGGCGGCGCTCTGGGCGCCCTGTTCGTCCCGCGAGAAGCCGGAGGGCACGCCCCCCGAGGCGCCTTCCACAGGGGCGGCACCGGACGGAGCGGTCGGGTTGGCGCGCTGGCTGGGCTCATCCGACGAGCCGCCACCCTCCTCGGTCCCCGTCTGGTTGGCGAAGATGATGGCCGCGATGAGGAGCACCACCACGCCGACAATCGTCACCATGCTGCGCCCCGGCGAGGCCGGAGGGCGCCGCGAGGCCGACGGCTCCTCGCCCTCGGGCAGGCGCGTGCGGGTCTGCGCCGGAATACCACGGGCGCGCGGGTCCTCGTAGTCGTCGCCGTAACTCATGCTCGCGCCCCCTCAACCGCGCCGAGTCTATTCCCTCCTCACATGACGTTAGCGCCCCTGACCAAGGGCGTGGGCCCCACAATCCGCAGGAACCGTGTGGCACCTGAGACTCCCGCTGGTCAGCGGCCTCGCGGGCGGAAACATATGCCCCTGGCGACTACGCGTGGCCGCCCGCCGGTGCGCGCTCCGCGCACGGCACGACCGCCGGGACGTCCTGCCCAAGCAGCCCAGCGCGGCAGCCGCATCCGGATTCCTCTCATGCCGCCGACCGTAACCGGTGGCACTGACAACCAGCGGACCGCTTGCGGCGCCGGTGCCGGTGCCGACGGTCAGCCCGCCCGGTCGTCAGGCGGCTTCCGCTGCCGCCCGCCGGACGGCGTCGGCGAGCTGATCCCGGTTCATCCTGGACCGGCCCCGGACGCCGAGTGCCGACGCCCGCTGGTACAGCTCCTCCTTGCTCATCCCGGCCACGTCCTCGCCCGGCCCCTTCCCGGCGCCGCCGCTCTTCTTCCTGCGCGGCGATCCGCCGCGTGCCGTACCGGACGCCTTGCCAGACGCCTTGCCAGCTGCCTTGCCGGACGGCTTGCCGGAGGTCTCGCTGCCCCGCCCGCGCGTCTGGTCCACGCTGCGCCGCAGCGCGTCCATCAGGTCCACGACATTGGTGGCCTCGGGCGGCCCCTCGGCCGTGACGATCTCCTTGCCCTCCGCCTTCGCCCGCACCAGGTCGCAGACCCGCTCCTCGTAGGTGTCGTGGAAGTCCTCCGGCCGCCAGTCGATGGTCAGGGCGTCGATGAGCTGTTCGGCGGTGCGCAGTTCGGCTTCCGACGCCTGTGCCGCCTGCGGCAGCTCCGGGAGTTCCCGCACGGGGTCGCGCACCTCGTCGGCCCAGTGCAGCGTGTGCAGGACCAGGCACCGCGCCTGGGCCCGCAGCGCGATGAGGTACTGCTTGCCGCGCATGACGAACGTGGCCACGCCCGCCTTGTGCGACCGTTCGAGCGCCTGCCGCAGCAGCTCGTAGACCTTGCCGTATTCCTCGCCGCTGGGGGCCGCGTAGTAGGTGCGGACGAAGTACACCGGCTCGATCGCGTCGAGGTCGACGAAGCCGCTGATGTCGATCGTCCGCGACTTCCCCGGCGCGATGTCCTCCAGTTCCCTGGGCTCGACGATCACGTGCTCGCCCTCGCCCAGGTCGTAGCCCTTGACGATCTGGTCGTAGGAGACGTCCTTCCCGGTGCGCTCGTTGACCTGCTTGCGCCGTACCCGGTCGGAGGTGCCGCGCTGCAACTGGTGGAAGTGCACGGTGTGGTCCTCCGTCGCCGTGAACAGCCGCACCGGCACGGTGACCAGCCCGAACGTCAGCACCCCGCTCCAGATGGGTCTCGCCATCGGTCTCTCCCTACGCCGCTGACGCCGCCGACGCCGCCCCGGCCAGCCGCTCGGCGCGCGCGGCCGCCGCCCGGGCCGCTTCCTCGGCCTCCGCGAGCCGTTCCCGGGACCGCCGCTCCGCCGCCTCGGCCTCGCGCAGCCGCTCGGCGGCCTCCTCGGCCGTCCGCCGGGCGTCGTCCAGCCGGCCGGCCGCGTCGCGGGCCGAGGCGCGGGCGGCGTCCCGCTCCGCGGCGCGGGCGCGGCGCTCCTGTTCCGCTGCCTCCGCCGCCTCGCGGGCGCGCTCGGCGCGCTCGGCGCGCTCGTTCCGCCGCCGGCGCTGGCCACCGGACGGGAGCGGGGCAGCGGCTCCTTCGGCCGGTGCCCGGAAGCCGGCCGGGGCGTGGAGCGGCCTGGTCAGCCGGCCCTCGGCCCAGGCGCGGGCCGCCTCCGGGTCGGCCAGCACGGCGCGCAGCGTGTCCTCGACCTCGCGTTGCGCGTCCGGCCCGATGCGCTGCCCTGCCGCGGCGGTCAGCTCGACGGCCTGCCGCGCGAGGGCGCCGGTCAGCTGGCGCTGGCGGTGCGCGAGCCGCCGCAGCTCTTCGCCTTGCAGCTCGTGGTGCGCCTGGCGCAGCGCCTCGCCCAGGCTCAGCAGCCGGTCGGCCTCCTGAGGCAGCTGGCGGGCGAGGAGGTTGCTCGCCCACGCGGCCAGGGTGGGCCGCCGCAGCCGGCCGATGGTCCGGGCCAGCTCCCGGTCGCCGTCCGACCGCGCCCGGGCCACGGCCTCGTCGCGTGCCGCCGTGAAGTCGCCCGGCCGCAGCCGGTACAGCCGGTCGGCGATGTCCTCCAGCTCCGTTTGGACCTCCCCGGTGACGCGGTGGTTCTCCGCCCAGTGTGGGCCGGGGCCGCCGCCCCCGCACCCGGGCGGCCGGGGTTGCGGCGGCGCGGAAACGCGGCTGCGGCGCGGCACCGGGCCGTGATAGGGCGGGGGCATGAGCGGACGTGGAGACGGCGACGGCGGTGTCGCGGTCCGCGCCGGCGAGGCGGCGGACACGGGCGCGGTGCTGGCGTTCTGGGAGCGCGCGGCGGAGGGCGTGAGCATCAGCGACGACGAGGCGGGCGTGCGCCGGCTCCTGGCGCGTGATCCGGGCGCACTGCTGCTGGCCGAGCGCGGGGACGGCGAGCTGGTGGGCACGGTGATCGCCGGCTTCGACGGCTGGCGCTGCCACCTGTACCGCCTGGCGGTGGCGCCGCAGTGGCGGCGGCACGGGGTGGCCACGGCGCTGCTGGCGGCGGCGGAGCGGCGCTTCGCCGCGCTGGGCGGGCGGCGGGCGGACGCCATGGTGCTGCACCGCAACGACCTGGCCCAGCGGGCATGGCGGGCGCGCGGCTACGTGCTCCAGGAGGAGTGGGGGCGCTGGGTCAAACCGCTCCGGTAGGCCGCGCCGCCGGTGCCCCGCCGGTCACCGGCGGCGGTGCTGTCAGCGCCCTGCGCCGAGTTCGCGGCTGCGGTCGCGTGCCGCCTCCAGCGCGGCGATGAGCGCGGCCCGCACGCCGTGGTTCTCCAGCTCCCGGATCGCGGCGATGGTGGTGCCGCCCGGCGAGGTGACGGCCTCCCGCAGTTTCACCGGGTGCTCGCCGGTGTCCCGCAGCATGACCGAGGCTCCGACGGCGGCCTGCACGACGAGGTCGTGGGCCTTGTCGCGCGGCAAGCCGAGCAGGATGCCCGCGTCGGTCATGGCCTCGACGAGGTAGTAGAAGTAGGCGGGCCCGGAGCCGGACAGCGCGGTGGCGGCGTCCTGCTGGTGCTCCGGGATCCGGAGGGTCTTGCCGACGGCGCCGAAGATTTCCTCGGCGTGTGCCAGGTGCTCCTCGGTGGCGTGGCTGCCCGCCGAGATGACGGACATGCCCTCGTCGACGAGGACCGGGGTGTTGGGCACGACGCGGACGACCGGGATGCCCGCGGTCAGCCTGGACTCCACGAACGCGGTGGTGACGCCGGCGGCCGCGGAGATGACGAGCCGGTCGGCCGGGACGTGCGGCGACAGCTCCTCCAGCAGGGCGCCCATGTCCTGCGGCTTGACGGCGAGGATCAGGATGTCGGCGGTCTTGGCGGCCTCGGCGTTGGTGACGGTCTCCACGCCGTGCCGCTCGCGCAGCGCCGCGGCGCGCTCGGGGCGGCGGGCGGTGGCGAGCAGGTCGGCGGGCGCGCGTCCCGCGCGCAGCATGCCGCCGAGCAGTGCCTCCCCCATCTTCCCGGCGCCGAGGACGGCGATCTTCTGAGTCATGGCCTCATCCTCGCACCCAGGGCGGGGCCGCCCGCAACGAGCCGGCAGGGGCGGAGGCCCGCTGCGCCGGGCCCGGTCAGTCGATCTCCCGCATCATGCGCTCGACGGCGGCCAGGGACTGGCGGGTCTGGGCCATCTCCTCGGTGTAGCGGCGCATGATCTCGGTGTTGTCCTCCAGCAGCTCGGCGTACTTGGCCGCGAGCTTGCGGTACTCGTCCTCCCGGAACGCCAGCATCCGGGCCCGCCAGGTAGCGGCGATCTGCCAGACCAGGACGATCAGCAGGGCGAAGAAGCCAGCCGTGCCGAGCGTGGCCGCTCCCAGGCCGATGAGGTCGTCCGAGGCCGCTATGTCCTCACGGGTGGCGAGGTGCGTCACCGCGTTGACGGCGTTCACGTGGCCTCCTCCTTCTGCGCTTGCTGCGTGCTGCCGGCCTGGTCGTCCGTGAGTGTCCGCGCGGCCTGGGCGATGGTGGCGGGGGTCAGTTCGTAGAGGAAGGGGGCCACGTCGAAGTACTTCATGGCCTTGCCGTCCTGGGACAGCTCCATGGTCCCGGTGACAAGCCCCGCGGCTTCCAGGCGCTGGAGGTGCATGTGGAGGAGCGGGCGGCTCATGCCGATCTGGCGGGCGAGCCGGCTCACGTAGTTCCGCTCGGCGGCGAGTGCGGCCACGATGCGCATCCGGTGCGGATTGCTGAGGGCGTTGAGGACTTTCAGCAGCTGGTCGCCGGTCGGCGGCTGGTCCGGTTCCGGCACCGTGCCTCCTCCCGTCTGTACCCGGCCGCTTCGCACTGCCCGGCAGGTGGTGTCAATTCTTTCTTACAGGTGCCGGCGTGCCGCGACAGGTCACCGCTTCCCGGCGCGCCGCCGCCGGGCCGGGTTGCCGGAGCGCCTGGCGATCCGGCGGCGGTGGCGTTCGAGCGCCGCCTCGTAGTCCGCGCGCCGCAGCCGCTCCCCCGGCGCCTCGACGACCGTGCGGAGCGCGTAGGCCAGGAAGACGCCGACGAAGCCGACGACCTTGATGCTGCGGAACGCCGATTCGTCCGCCCCGCTCTCGGCGGGCTGGGTGTAGCCGTTCCAGGTGCGCGTGAACGCCATGACGGCGCAGAGCACCAGCGCGATGACCGCGAGCACCTGGAGCCAGCCGCTCGTCCCGACGCCGCCGAAGACGAGCGTGAGCAGCACCGTGCCGCCGGCCGCGAGTACCAGCGCGGCCAGGCCCAGGCCCAGACGGCGCACGGCGTAGCCGCCGGTGTGGTCGACCCAGGACGTGCCGTAGAAGCGGATCGGCTCGGGTGCGGGGGCGCGGTCGGAGTCCGGTATGGGCGATGTCGGCTTCGGCATGCGCACGATTATGGCGATCCCGCTCCCAGGCCCCGCAGGACGTCCGTCACAACGCCGGTGGCCCCGGCCAGCGCGTGGTGCGGGCCGGGGCCACCGGTGCGTCCGGGTCGCGTTACTCGCCGAGCAGGGTGACGTCCCGCACCGCGCCCTTGTCGGCGCTGGTGGCCATGGCGGCGTAGGCCCGCAGGGCGCGCGAGACCTTCCGGTCGCGCGCGGCCGGCGCGTACCGGCCGCCGAGTGCCTCGCGGCGCGCCGCCAGCTCCTCGTCGCTGACCTTGAGCTCGATGGTGCGGTTGGGGATGTCGATACGGATCGGGTCGCCGTCGCGGACGAGAGCGATGGTGCCGCCGGCCGCTGCCTCGGGGGAGACGTGGCCGATGGACAGGCCCGAGGTGCCGCCGGAGAACCGGCCGTCGGTGACCAGCGCGCACTTGGCGCCCAGCCCGCGGCCCTTGAGGAACGCCGTCGGGTAGAGCATCTCCTGCATGCCGGGGCCGCCGCGCGGCCCCTCATAGCGGACGACGACGACGTCGCCCTCCTTGACGCGCTTGCCGAGGATGGCCTCGACCGCCTCCTCCTGCGACTCCACGACGACGGCCGGGCCCTCGAACGTCCAGATCGACTCGTCCACGCCCGCGGTCTTCACGACGCAGCCGTCCTCGGCGAGGTTGCCGTAGAGGACGGCCAGGCCGCCGTCGGCGGTGTAGGCGTGCGCGACGTCGCGGATGCAGCCGCTGACGGCGTCGGTGTCCAGCGACTCCCACCGCTCGGACTGCGAGAACGCCTCGGCGGAGCGGCGGCAGCCGGGCGCGGCGTAGAACAGCTCCGTGGCCTCGGCCGACGGCGAGCCGCCCCGGATGTCCCAGGTCTTGAGCCAGTCGGAGAGCGAGGGGCTGTGGATGGCGTGGACGTCCTCGTTGAGCAGCCCGCCGCGCTTCAGCTCGCCCAGGATGGCGGGGATGCCGCCGGCGCGGTGGACGTCCTCCATGTGGTAGCTGCTGTTCGGCGCGACCTTGGACAGGCAGGGCACGCGGCGCGAGATCGCGTCGATGTCCGCCATGGTGAACGCCAGCTCCGCCTCCTGCGCGGCGGCCAGCAGGTGGAGGACGGTGTTGGTCGAGCCGCCCATGGCGACGTCGAGGGCCATGGCGTTCTCGAAGGCGGCGCGGGTGGCGATCGAGCGCGGCAGCACCGCTTCGTCGTCCTCCTCGTAGCGCCGCCTGGCGAGCTCCACGACGGTGCGCCCGGCCTCCTCGTACAGGGCGCGGCGGGCGGTGTGCGTGGCCAGGACGGAGCCGTTGCCCGGCAGGGCCAGTCCGATCGCCTCGACCAGGCAGTTCATGGAGTTGGCCGTGAACATGCCGGAGCAGGAGCCGCAGGTGGGGCAGGCGGCCTCCTCGATGCGGAGCAGGTCCTCGTCGCCCGTGGTGGGAGCGACCGCCTCCGACATGGCGTGGATGAGGTCCAGGCCGGTGCGGACCGTGCCGTCGACCAGGGTCGCCTTCCCCGCCTCCATCGGCCCGCCGGAGACGAAGACCGTCGGGATGTTGAGGCGGAGCGCCGCCATCAGCATGCCGGGCGTGATCTTGTCGCAGTTGGAGATGCAGACCAGGGCGTCGGCGCAGTGCGCCTCGGTCATGTACTCGACCGAGTCGGCGATCAGGTCGCGGGACGGCAGCGAGTAGAGCATGCCGCCGTGGCCCATGGCGATGCCGTCGTCCACCGCGATGGTGTTGAACTCGCGCGGCACGCCGCCGGCGGCCTTGACCGCCTCGGAGACGATGCGGCCGACGGGCTGGAGGTGGGTGTGCCCGGGCACGAACTCGGTGAAGCTGTTGGCCACCGCGATGATCGGCTTCCCGAAGTCCTCGCGCGCTACGCCCGCGGCCCTCAGGAGGGCGCGGGCGCCCGCCATGTTGCGGCCGTGGGTGACAGTCCGGGACCTCAGTTCCGCCATGATGCTGCCCTCTCGTCTCTCAGGCTCTCGGCGAATGGCTATGCCCACGAGGCTACGCCTTGCGCCGCCAGGGGGAACCGGGTTCCCGCGATCCGAGACGCCGCCGGCGCCGTCACGCCCCGGCGGGGTCCGCGGGGTCCGCGGGGTCCGCCGGATGCGGCGCCAGGAGCGGCAGGGAGTGCGCCAGGCGCTGCTCGCACAGCCCGGCGAGGACGTCGTAGGCGGCCTTGCCCATCAGCTCGGTCAGCTCGGGCCGGTAGGTGACGTACAGCGGCTCGGCCGCGCCGTGCGCCGACGGGGAGCCGGTGCACCACCAGTGCAGGTCGTGGCCGCCGGGCCCCCAGCCGCGGCGGTCGTACTCGCCGATGGAGATGTACAGCAGCTGCTCGCCGTCGGGCTGCTCGATCCACTCGAAGGTGCGGCGGATCGGCAGCTGCCAGCACACGTCCGGCTTGGTCTCCAGCGGCTCGCGTCCCTCGGCCAGCGCCAGGGTGTGGAGCGCGCAGCCCTCGCCGCCGGGGAAACCGGGACGGTTGAGGAAGACGCAGGCGCCGTCGACGCGGCGGGTGCGCCGCTCGCCGTCCTCGTCGAGTTCGGTCCAGCCGCGCGGGGAGGTGCCCTCGGCGTGGTACTGCCACGTCTGCGGGGTGAGGCGGGCGGCGTGGGAGGCGACCCGGGCCTCGTCCTCCTCGTCGGAGAAGTGGGCGCCCAGGGTGCAGCAGCCGTCGCTGGCCCGCCCGGCGGCGATGCCCTGGCAGCCGCGCCCGAAGACGCAGTGCCAGCGCGAGGTCAGCCAGGTCAGGTCGCAGCGGAAGACCTGCTCGGGGTCGTCGGGGTCGGGGAACTCCACCCAGGCCCGGGGGTGGTCGAGCGGGACCTCCTCGCCCTCGGCGCGCCGCCGCGCGCCGTCGTACCGCTCCGGTCTGGCCTGCTTCGCCCTGTTCGTCTTGGCCACCCCGCCAGCGTAAGCCGCCCGGTAGCGTGGTCGTCCATGAGACTCGGGGTTCTCGACGTGGGGTCGAACACCGTCCATCTGCTGGTGGTTGACGCGCATCCCGGGGCGCGCCCGCTGCCCGCTTACTCACACAAGGCCACGCTGCGGCTGGCCGAGCTGCTCGACGACCAGGGCGCGATAGGGCCCGACGGGGTGGAACGGCTCGCCGAGACGGTGCGCGAGGCGCGCGCGGTCGCGGAGGAGCAGGGGGTGGCGGAGCTGCTGCCGTTCGCGACGTCGGCCGTGCGGGACGCCAGCAACGCGGACGCCGTGCTGGACACCGTCGAGGAGCGCTCCGGGGTACGGCTGACGGTGCTCTCCGGCGAGGACGAGGCGCGGCTGACGTTCCTCGCGGCGCGGCGGTGGCTGGGCTGGTCGGCGGGCCGGCTGCTGCTGTTCGACATCGGGGGCGGCTCGCTGGAGATCGCGTACGGGACGGACGAGGCGCCGGACGTCGCGGTGTCGCTGCCGCTGGGCGCGGGGCGGCTGACGGCGGCGCGGCTGCCGGGAGACCCGCCGGCGCCGGCGGACGTGCGCGCGCTGCGGCGGGACGTGCGCGGCCAGGTCGCCGACGTGGTGGGGAGGTTCGCCCGGCTCGGGACGCCGCACCGGGTCGTGGCCACCTCGAAGACGTTCCGGCAGCTGGCGCGGATCGCGGGGGCGGCTCGCTCGGGCGAGGGGCTGTACGTGCGCCGCGACCTGAACCGTGACGACCTGCGGAGCTGGAGCGCGAAGCTGGCCGGGATGACGGTGCGGGAGCGGGCGGAGCTGCCGGGGGTCTCGGCCAGCCGCGCGCCGCAGCTGCCGGCGGGGGCGATCGTGGCGGAGGCGGCGCTGGACCTGTTCGGGGTGGAGTCGGTGGAGATCTGCCCGTGGGCGCTGCGGGAGGGCGTGATTCTGCGGCGCCTGGACCGGATGCGCAACGGGGACGGCGGCAACGGCGACTGAGGCCCGCGCTCAGGGCGTGCGGCGGCGGAGCGTGGCGGCGCCGAGGACCAGGACGCCGAGTGCGGTGCCGGAGACGACGAGCACGTCGCGCACGTAGTCGCCGGTGACGCCGGCACTGGCGAGCACCTCGTTCATGCCGTCGACCGAGTAGGACATCGGCAGCACGTGGGAGACGTACTCCAGCACCGGCTGCATGGAGTCGCGCGGCGCGAACAGCCCGCACAGCAGGATCTGCGGGAAGATCACGGCCGGCAGGAACTGCACGGCCTGGAACTCCGTGGCGGCGAACGCCGAGACGAACAGGCCGAGCGCGGTGCCGAGCAGGGCGTTCAGCAGGGCCACGAGCAGCAGCAGCCACGGCGAGCCCGCGATGTCCAGGTCGAGGAACCACAGGGCGACGCCCGTGGCCAGTCCCGCCTGGAGCACGGCCAAGAGGCCGAACGCCAGGGCGTAGCCGGCGATCAGGTCCCCCTTGCCCAGCGGCATCACCAGCAGCCGCTCCAGCGTGCCCGAGGTGCGTTCGCGGAGCGTGGCGATGGAGGTGACCAGGAACATCGTCACCATCGGGAAGATGCCCAGCAGCGAGGCGCCGATGCGGTCGAAGGCGGCCTGTTCGGAGTCGAAGACGTAGAAGAGCAGCACCAGCAGGAAGACCGGCACCAGCAGCAGCAGCGCGATGGTACGGCGGTCGTGGCCGAGCTGGCGCAGGACGCGGCGGGCGGTGGCGGTGGTGCGGACGGGGCTCATCGCGGACCTCGCTCCTCGTGTCGTATCGGCTGGCCGTCCTCGCGGTCCTCGTCGACGAGGCGGAGGAACGCGCCCTCGACGGTGCCGCCGCCCCGCGCGCGCAGCGCCTCGGGCGTGTCGTCGGCGAGGAGGCGGCCCTCACGCATCAGCAGCAGCCGCTGGCAGCGGTCGGCCTCGTCCATCACGTGCGAGGAGATCAGGAGGGTGGCGCCGCGCTCCGCCGCGATGCGGTGGAACAGGTTCCACAGGTCACGGCGGAGCACGGGGTCGAGGCCGACCGTCGGTTCGTCGAGCACCAGCAGCTCGGGGGTGCCGAGAAGGGCGACGGCCAGGGAGACGCGGGAGCGCTGGCCGCCGGAGAGGCTGCCAGTGAGCTGCCCGGCCTGCGGCGCCAGATCCACGTCGCGCAGCGCCGCCTCGACCTGTCGGGGCCGCTCGTCGCGGGGGACGCCGAGCACGGCGGCGAAGTAGTCGAGGTTCTGCTGCACGGTGAGGTCGTTGTAGACGGACGGCGCCTGCGTGACGTAGCCGATGCGGTGGCGGAGCGCGGCGCTGCCCGCGGGCTGGCCGAGCACCTGGAGGGTGCCGGCGACCCTGGCCTGGGCGCCGGTGATGGCCCGCATCAGTGTCGTCTTCCCGCAGCCGGAGGGGCCGAGCAGGCCGGTCACGGTGCCGCGGGGCACGGAGAACCCGAGGTCTGCCAGCACCCGGCTGCCGCCGCGGTCGACGCGCAGGCCGCTGGCGAAGACCGCCGGTTCTGCGGGGCTGCCGGGCGGGGCACCCTCACCCGTTTTATTCATCATGCGTTGAATACTTCTCGCCGCTGGTGGACCTGTCAAGCGGAAGGGCACCCGTAGGCTGGTCGCCGTGTCACGTCACGTACCGGACTCCCACGCGAAGGTCGCCCTGTCCACGGCCTCCGTGTACCCGGAGAACACCGAGGCGGCCTTCGAGATCGCGGCCCGTCTCGGCTACGACGGGGTGGAGGTGATGGTGTGGACCGACCCGGTCAGCCAGGACATAGCCGGGCTGGCCCACCTGTCCGAGCGCACGGGCGTGCCCGTCCTGGCCGTGCACGCCCCGTGCCTGCTGGTCACGCAGCGGGTGTGGTCCAGCGACCCCTGGCGCAAGCTCCAGCGGGCACGCACCGCCGCCGAGCGCCTGGGCGCCAGCACGGTCGTGGTGCACCCGCCCTTCCGGTGGCAGCGGGCCTACGCGCGCGGCTTCGTCGCGGGCATCGGGCGGATGGCCGGCGAGACCGACGTCCGGTTCGCCGTGGAGAACATGTACCCCTGGCGCTACCGGGACCGCGAGATGCAGGCGTACGCCCCCGGCTGGGACCCCACGGCCCACGACTACCGCCACATGACGCTCGACGTCTCCCACGCCGCGACCGCCCGCACCGACGTGCTGGCGATGGCCGACCGCATGGGCGACCGGCTGGCCCACGTGCACCTGGGGGACGGCACCGGCTCCGGCAAGGACGAGCACCTGGTGCCGGGCCACGGCGCCCAGCCCTGCGCGCGGCTGCTGGAGCTGCTGGCCGCGCGCGGCTACGGCGGGCACGTCGTCGTCGAGGTGAACACGCGGCGCGCGATGTCCTCGGCCGTGCGGGAGGCCCAGCTGGCGGAGGCGCTCGCCTTCGCCCGCCGGCATCTAAAGACGTCACCCGCGCCCCTTGGGGAGTCGCCGTGACCGCGCGGGCCGGCGCGCCGGCCGGCGCAGACGCGGACGGCGCGCCCCGCCGCGGCCGGGGGCGCCCCCGGCGCGCGCCCGACGGTGCCGGAGGCCCCGCGACGCGCGAGCGCATCCTCGCCTCGGCGCGGGAGGCCTTCTCCGCCAGCGGCTACGACAAGGCATCGGTGCGCGCCATCGCGCGCGGCGCCGGGGTCGACCCCGCGCTGGTCCACCACTACTTCGGCACCAAGGAAGGCGTCTTCTCCGCCGCCGTCGCGCAGGCCGCCGGACCGGCCGCCGAGGCACTGGCGTCGGTGCGGCACTACGGCCCCGACGAGTTCAGCGAGCGGTTCACCCGCGTCTTCGTCGGCGTCTGGGAGGACCCGGCGCTGCGCGCCCCGCTGCTGGCCCTCATCCGCTCGGCGCTGACCAACGAGACCGCGACCCGGATCGTCCGGGACTTCGTGGCCACCCACCTGGTGCCCCAGGTCGCCGGCAAGGCCACGGGCAGCGGCGGCGACGAGCGGCTGCGCGCGGAACTGGCCGCCTCGCAGCTCGTCGGCGCCATGCTGCTGCGCTACCTGCTGCGCGTGGAGCCCCTCGCCAGCGCCAGTGCCGAGCAGCTCATCACCCGGCTGGCGCCGGCCGTGCGCCACCACCTCACCGGTGGTTCCCGCGACGGCGTCACCGGCGGTCGGGGCGCCTGAACCGGGCGGGGCTCAGGCCGCCGGCCCGGCCGGGTCCTCGGCGGGCGGCTCGGTGCCCGCCGGATCCCCGGGATCCTCCGGCTCACCGGGATCCCCGGGCGGCGTGGTGCCCGGGTCCCCGGCTTCCCCGCCGCCGCTGCCCTCTCCCTCGACGGTGATCACCGCGGCGGCGGGCTCCACCGTGATCTGCCCCTGCCAGGCGCCCGCGGGCTCGCGCTCCCGGTCCACCGTCACCTCGATCACGGCCGTCTCCCCCGGACTGAGCGTGCCCGACACGTCGCTGAGCAGCAGCCACTCGACGTCGGAACGGGCGGTCCACGACACATCAGAGCCGCCGGAGGCGGTGAGCGTGATGCGCGTTCCGGTAGCCGTGGCCACGGCGTGCGCCGTGAGCCGGCCGGGGGCAGCCTCCGCCTCGTCCCGGGGCCGGCCGGTCCCCGCCGTGCCGGAGCCGCCGTCCTCCGGCGCCCCGCCGCCCGGGCCCGGCGCGGCCCCGTCGGCCGCCTGGCCCGAGGGGAACGCCGCGTCACCGTCCTCGCGCGCCGCCCCGCCGCCGTCCGCCGCCGGGCCGCCGTCGCGGCTGCGCCCGGTGTTCTCGAACCCCGCGCCGAAGCCGGTCCCGGCGGTCGTCTCGCCGTCGGCGGCGGCCGCCGGGCCGTCGGTCCGTGCCTCGCCGGTGCGGGGCGCGTTCTCGTACGCGGCCCACAGCGCCATCACGGGCGCCGCGAGCACGGTGACCACGACCGTGCCCGTCATGGCGCGGTGGCGCAGCCGCTCGCGCCGCGCCGCCCGGTCGCGCTCGGGCAGCGGGAAACCGGCCCGGTCGTACCGCGGGGTGTGCTGCGAGCGGGCCCGGCGCAGCGCGAGCCGCGCCGCGTGCACGGCGGGCAGCGGGGCGGCGAGCACGGGCAGCCGGGCAGAGCGCGAGCCGCGCCGGGCCGGGCGGTGCCCGCCGGCGGAGGCCCGCGCGTGCTGGGCGACCAGGCGGCAGGAGGGGCACTCGTCCACGTGCCGCACCAGCTCCCGGCGGAGCGAGGGGCCGAGCAGCAGCCAGGGATCCTCGCCCGACAGCGAGGCCGCCGCCGGGCAGCCGCTGCTCTCGACGGCGGCCAGCGCGCCGCGCGTGCGCTCCACCTCGCGGGCGGCGGCGGTCAGCAGCGAGCGCGCGGCCTCAGGCGTCAGCCGCAGCACGCGCGCGATCTCCTCGGCGGCCAGCTGGTGGCGGACCGCCAGCTCCAGCGCCTCGCGCTGGTCCGGGGTGGTGCCCGCGGCCTCGGGCCAGGCGAGCGCGGCCAGCTCCTGCCGCCGCCGCTGCGCGTCCTCGCCGGCGGGGCGCGGCACGTACGGCTCGGCGCCGTGCCGCTTCCGCTTCCGGCCGCGTCCCCGCGCGGCGTCGCGGTTCTCCGCCAGGCGGCGCAGGCAGGCCCAGCGGGCGAGCGCGTAGAGCCAGGCCCGGCGCAGCCGCGGGTCGGCGGGGCGGCGGCCGCGCTCATGCTGCCGCTCGGCCAGTGCCAGCGCCTCGCCGAGCGCGGCCGTGGCCGCGTCGTGCTCGCACATGATGGACAGGCAGTAGGTGAACAGGCCGTCCAGATAGGCCTCGTCGTAGGCCGCGGCGCGGCTGGCGGTGCTGCCGTCCGTCCCGTCCGGCGCGTCCGGCGCGGCGGCGGCGCCGCGCGTCGCGTGCCGGCCCCGGCCGGCGGAGGCTGCCTGGGCCGTGCGGGCCGTGGGGGCCGCGTTTGCGGCGTGGGCGGCATGGGCGGGGCGCGCACGCGCGCGGCCGGAGTGCTCGGTCGCCCGGTGACCCGTCCGGCTCGCTCCGGACAGGGCTTCGGGTCGTTCGCGGCTGCGTGTGGTCACGCCGTGACCGTAGGCGCAGGGCGGGTGCGCGCCGAACCCGCACCGGCGATGTTCCCCCGATCGGGTGAGAGTGGCGGGCATCCGAGCGACGGCCGCACGGGGCTGGCTGTCAGTGGCGGGCGGTAGCGTTCCGGGTATGGCGCGCAAGGCAGACCGTTCCTCGTACCGCTGCTCCGAGTGCGGCTGGACCACGGCGAAGTGGCTCGGCCGCTGTCCCGAGTGCCAGTCGTGGGGCACGGTCGAGGAGGTGGGCGCCGCCCCGGCGGTGCGGACGGCCGCCGCCGCGCGCGTGGCCTCACCGGCGGTGCCCATCGGCCAGGTGGAGGGCAAGCGCGTCGCGGCCCGGAGCACGGGGGTGCCGGAGCTCGACCGGGTGCTGGGCGGCGGCCTGGTGCCGGGCGCGGTGGTGCTCGTCGCGGGTGAGCCGGGCGTCGGCAAGTCCACGCTGCTGCTGGATGTCGCCGCCAAGTCCGCCACGGAGCAGCACCGGACGCTGTACGTGACGGCGGAGGAGTCGGCGGGCCAGGTGCGGCTGCGCGCGGACCGCATCGGCGCGCTGCGCGACCACCTGTACCTGGCGGCGGAGACCGACCTGGCTTCCGTGCTCGGCCAGTTGGACACGGTGAAGCCGGATCTGCTGGTGCTGGACTCGGTGCAGACGGTGGCCTCGGGGGAGATCGACGGCGCGCCGGGCGGCATGGCGCAGGTCCGCGAGGTGGCGGGGGCGCTGATCCGGGCGTCCAAGGAACGCGGGATGTCGACGCTGCTGGTGGGGCACGTCACCAAGGACGGCGCGATCGCCGGCCCGCGGCTGCTGGAGCACCTGGTCGATGTCGTGCTGCACTTCGAGGGCGACCGGCACGCGCGGCTGCGTCTGGTGCGGGGCGTGAAGAACCGCTACGGGCCGACGGATGAGGTGGGCTGCTTCGAGCTGCACGACGAGGGGATCACCTCGCTCGCCGATCCCTCCGGCCTGTTCCTGACCCGGCGCGACGAGCCGGTGCCGGGGACCTGCCTGACCGTCACGCTGGAGGGCCGCAGGCCGCTGGTGGCCGAGGTGCAGGCGCTGACGGTGGCCACGCAGATCCCCTCGCCGCGGCGCACCACGTCGGGCCTGGAGACCTCCCGGGTGTCGATGGTGCTCGCGGTGCTGGAGCAGCGCGGCCGCATCCCTGCCCTGGGGAAGAACGACATCTACACCGCGACCGTGGGCGGGGTCCGGCTGACGGAGCCGGCCGCCGATCTGGCGGTGGCCCTGGCGCTGGCCAGCGCGGCGGGCGACACCCCGCTGCCGCAGAACCTGGTGGCCGTCGGCGAGGTGGGGCTCGCGGGCGAGGTGCGGCGGGTGACGGGCGTGCAGCGGCGGCTGGCGGAGGCGGCCCGCCTCGGTTTCACGCACGCGCTGGTGCCGGTGGACTCGGGTGACGTACCAGCCGGGATGCGGGTGCGGGAGGTGGCGGACATAGGCGAGGCGCTGCGGGTGCTGCCGCGGGCGCGGCGGGCGCAGCGGGCGGCGGAGGAGGACTGAGGGGAGCGGATCGGCGGAGGGCGCGGCGTGGTGCGCCGGTAGACTCGTGGGCGCAAAGGGCAGATTCGTCCGCTGGATCCGTGTCCGCGAGGCGCTGCCGCCAGTTCGTCGAGGAAGTCCGCTGTTCGGTCACCGGAGGAGCGCATGGCAGCCAGCGACCGGCCCACGCTGCGCGCCGCGCTGAGCGCCGTCGCCCCCGGCACGCAGCTGCGGGACGGGCTCGAACGGGTGCTGCGGGGGAACACCGGCGGTCTCATCGTGCTCGGCATGGACCGCACGGTCGAGGCGCTGTGCACGGGCGGTTTCGTGCTGGACGTGGAGTTCACGGCGACGCGGCTGCGGGAGCTGTGCAAGCTGGACGGCGCGGTGATCGTGGACCGTGACATCTCCCGGATCGTCCGGGCGGGCGTGCAGCTGGTGCCCGACCCGAGCATCCCGACCGAGGAGACGGGTACGCGCCACCGCACGGCGCAGCGGGTGTCGATCCAGACCGGCTTCCCGGTGGTGTCGGTGAGCCGCTCGATGCGGCTGGTCGCGCTGTATTTGAACGGGCAGCGGCGGGTGCTGGAGGACTCGGGCGCGATTCTGTCGCGGGCCAACCAGGCGCTGGCCACGCTGGAGCGGTACAAGCTGCGGCTGGACGAGGTGACGGGCACGCTCTCGGCGCTGGAGATCGAGGACCTGGTCACGGTGCGGGACGTGGCGGTGGTGGCGCAGCGGCTGGAGATGGTGCGCCGGATCGCCGCCGAGATCGCCGAGTACGTGGTGGAGCTGGGCACGGACGGGCGGCTGCTGTCGCTTCAGCTGGACGAGCTGATCGCGGGGGTGGAGCCGGAGCGGCAGCTCATCGTGCGGGACTACCTGCCGGAGACGGGCGGCAAGCGGTCGCGGAAGGTGAGTGCGGCGATCGCGGAGCTCGATGCGCTGGGCCATGCCGACCTGCTGGAACTGCCCGCGGTGGCGCGGGCGCTGGGGTACAGCGCGACGCCGGAGTCGATGGACAGTGCCGTCTCGCCGCGCGGGTTCCGGCTGCTGGCGAAGGTGCCGCGGCTGCCGGGCCTGGTCATCGACCGGCTGGTGGACCACTTCGGCGGGCTCCAGAAGCTGCTGGCCGCCAGCGTGGACGACCTGCAGGCGGTGGACGGCGTCGGCGAGACGCGGGCGCGGTCCGTGCGCGAGGGGCTGTCCCGGCTGGCCGAGTCGTCGATCCTCGAGCGGTACGTGTAGCCGGCGCGGGCCGGCGCCGCTGCCCGGCCGCGGGCCCGGCCGCCCCGCGGGGCACAGGCGGGGGGCGGCCGGGGCGCGGTCGCGCGGGTCAGCCGTGGCCGCCGGGCGGGTCGCCCGGGACGGTCCCGTCCTCGTTGGTGACGGTGAAGATGCCGGCCATGCCCATGTCGGAGTGGCTCTGCACGTGGCAGTGGTACATCCAGTGCCCGGGGCCCACGTGTTCACCCGCGATGAACTGGAAGCCGAACGAGTCGGCGGGTCCGGTGATCTTGTTGTCGATGATGCGGCTGGGGTCGTTCTCGTCGACGAGCATGCCGGTGCGGTTGTCGGCCCAGCGGTGCCCGTGGAGATGGAACGTGTGGTAGTACTCGCCGTGCGTGATCATGATGATCTCGCAGCGCTCGCCGAGCTTGGCGGTGAAGTGCGGTGTCTCGTCTCCCGTCCGGTTGTTGATCGTCATGTCGTTGAAGACGATCGTGAACTGCTTGTCCGGCAGGATGTCGCCCCGGCGCCGCACCACCAGCGGCCCGTAGAGCCCCTTCTGAAGGCCCAGGGTGCCGTGCTCGGTGCCCACGACGTGGTCGTGGTAGTGCCAGTAGCCGGCGCTGCCGGGGATGACCGTGCCGTCCTCGCGGCGCCCGGGGGCGTGGGTGTTCCAGGTGTACAGGCGGCTCTCGCCGGGCTGCACGGCGCCGTCGTTCATCGCCGTGCCGTCGCTGTCGATGGCGTAGTCCACGCCGTGGACGTGGAGGCTGACGGGGACATCGAGGTTGTTGACGAGGTCGATCTGGAGCGTGTCGCCCTCGTACATCTCCAGCAGCGGGCCGGGGATCGTGGCCTTGCCCGGTTCGAGCCCGTAGCCCATCTCCCCGTTGGGGAGCGGCTCCGCGTACATGGTGATGCGGCGGACCTCGCCCTGGGCGGGAGCCGCCGCTGGCTGGCGCGACGCCTGTCCGATCGCCGCCGCGAGGCCGGCGGGTGCGATGGCCGCCGCGGCGGCCCCGCTGGTGAATGATCGTCGGGAGAAGACTGGTCGCCGCATGTGCTTGCGCCTTCCTCGATCACCTGTTCAGTCCGACGGCGCCTCATGCTAGATCTCGCCCGAAGTTTGTCCAGCCCTTGGACAAAGTTTCAATCTTCACGGTCAAAGTCATTGGCTACTCGGCAAAAGGTGTCTAGCTTCCTAGAACGTTGCTGCTGTCACCTGAGAAGGGCGGGCGAGCTATGGGCCGCAAGCCACAGGTTGTGGCGCTCGCGGTGACCATGCTGGTCACCATGCTGGGGACGGTCCCGGCCGCAGCGGGAGCCGAGGAGGCCAGCCAGCTGCCGGGGAGCGAGACTCCCACGGTGCTGGTCTTCCACGGCCCCGACGCGCCGCCGGAGCGGACACAGGCCGGAATCGAGGCGGTTGAGGCCATCTCGGCCCAGGGCCCCAGCGACGAGCACTTCGACGTGGAGACGACGGACGACCCCGCCGTCTTCCACCCCACCGAGCTGATGGACTACAACGCCGTCGTCTTCCTCTCGGCGGAGGGCGCGGTGCTGAATGACAGTCAGGAATCCGCACTCCAGAACTACATCCGGATGGGCGGAGGCTTCGTCGGCGTGCACGACGCGGCGCTCGCGCAGCCGGAGTCCGAGTGGTTCACCGGGCTGATCGGGGCGCGCCCCGAGGGCGGCACCGGCGAGGTCCAGACGGCCGTCGTGGAGACCGGTGACCGCGTCAACCCGGCCACCCGCGGCATCCCGCTGGAGTGGTCCCGCCGCGACGTGTGGTTCAACTGGGAGACCAACCCCTCCGGCCAGGTCCACACCCTGGCCCGGGTCCGGGAGTCCAGCTACGAGCCCGGCGAGGGCGCCGAGGGCTGGGACCACCCGATCTCCTGGTGCCGGGACTACGACGGCGGCCGGTCGTTCTACACCGGCATGGGCGGCACCGTCTCCAGCTTCACGGAGGAGAGCTTCCGCAAGCACCTGCGCGGCGCGCTGCTGTGGACCAGCCGCCTGACCCGGGCCGACTGCCAGGCGACGATCGACGCCAACTACGTGGCGGAACGCCTCACCGAGCCCAACACGCCCGGTGAGCTGGACCAGATCGGCGAGCCGCACGGCCTCGACATCGCCGACGACGGCCGGGTGTTCTACATCGGCCGCGGCGGCGCCGCACCGGACGCCCCCGTGGTGACCGACTGGGACGACCCCCAGGTCGGGCTCGGCCAGGGCACCGTGCACGTCTACGACCCCGCCACCGGCGAGGTGTCGCTCGCGGCCTCGCTGGAGGTCTTCGGCAACAAGGGCAACGGCGAGGAGCTGGTCAAGAACGAGGAGGGCCTGCTTGGCATCGCCCTCGATCCCGGCTTCCTCGACAACAACTGGATCTACCTGCACTGGACGCCGCACTCCGAGATCGACCGCGAGACGCACATGGCCGAACGCCGCGTCTCCCGCTTCACGTTCGACCCGGAGTCCAGCACGCTCGACCTGTCCTCCGAGCAGGTCCTGCTGTCCTGGCCGGTGCAGATCCACAGCTGCTGCCACGCCGGCGGCGGCATGGACTTCGACTCGGAAGGCAACCTCTACATCGCCACCGGCGACAACAACTCCTCGGGATTCTCCGATGGTTACTCCGGCAACAACCCGGAGCCGCAGTTCGAGGGCGTCTCGTTCGCGGACGCCCGCCGCACCGCCGGGAACACCAACAACCTCAACGGCAAGATCCTGCGGATCCACCCCGAGGACGACGGCACGTACACCATCCCCGAGGGCAACCTCTTCACCGGCGAGGAGGAAGGCGGCGGCAAGACCCGCCCCGAGATCTACGTGATGGGCGTGCGCAATCCCGCCCGGATCGCGATCGACCCCGAGACCGACTGGCTCTACGCGGGCTGGGTCGGCCCGGACGCCTCCGAACCCAGCCCCGTCTGGGGACCGGCCAAGTACGACACGTTCGCCGTCATCACCGAGGCGAGCAACCAGGGCTGGCCGTACTGCATGGGCAACAACCAGCCCTACCGGGACCGCAACCTGCCCGACCCGTCGCAGCCGCTCGACTGGTACGACTGCGACAACCTCCGGAACGAGTCCCCGCACAACGACGGCCTGGTGGAGCTTCCCCCCGCCTCGCCGAACAACATCTGGTACTCGCCCCAGGGCGGCGCTCCCGACTTCCCGCGCGACGCCAACGGCGTGCCCAGCTACGACCTGGACGAGCAGACGCTGCTGCTGCCGTGGCTGACCGGCGGCGGCCAGGCCACCATGAACGGCCCGGTCTACCGCTACGACGAGTCCGCCGACAGCGGCGTCCAGTGGCCCGAGTACTGGGACGGCAAGTGGTTCGTCGGCGACTTCTACGACGGCGACCAGCCGCGCCACGCCGTGGTGATGGACCCCGGCACGGTCGAGAACGGCGGCCTGCCGGTCCACGCCGAGTCCCTGGACCGCATCATCCCGGCCGGCGAGGGCGGCATCCGCAACCTGATGGACTGGAAGTTCGCCCCTGACGGCTCGCTGTACGTCCTCGACTACGGCCGCGGCTTCTTCACCGTCGACGACGAGGCCGCGCTGTGGCGCGTGACCTACGAGGGCGGCCCGCCCACGCCGGCGCCCGCCGACCTCGCCCGCCCGTGATCACCAGAAGGACCAGAAGGGAGGAATGAGCGATGACCACGCGCTGTCCGCGCCCGCGGTCCGCACCCGCGGCACCGCGGCTGCTGGCCCTGCTGGTGACCCTGTGCCTGGCGGCGCTTGCCCTGGGCACGCTGCCGCAGGCCCGCGCCGACCAGACCTCAGGCGGTGAGGTGCGGCAGGAGCAGGTGCTGACGTGGACCGCCGACGACGACATCACCCGCTACAAGTCGGCACCGCAGACGGCGGTCGCCGGCGAGGCGACGATCGTCTTCGAGAACAGCGCGGCCACCGGCAACACCACCGGCATGCCGCACACCCTGACGTTCACGACGTCCAACCCCGACTACAACAGCGACGTCAGCGTCAACATCATGGCCAGCCCCAACGACGCCAACGGCGGCCGCTACGAGGTCCAGGTCACCCTGTCCCCCGGCGTCTACCACTACCACTGCACCATCCCCGGACACGGCCAGATGCAGGGCGAACTGGTCGTCACTGAGGACGGCGGCGGCGGCGAGGACACCACTCCGCCGGAGGTCACGGCCACCGTCGACGGCGAGCAGAACGACGACGGCGCCTACATCGGCAGCGCCACCGTGACCCTGACGGCGACCGACACCGGCTCGGGCGTCGACACCATCGAATACGCCCTGAACGGCGGCGACTTCCAGCCGTACGAGTCCCCCATCGTCCTCAGCGAGCCGGGCGAGCACACCCTCGCCTACCGCGCCACCGACGTGGCGGGCAACGCCTCCGAGGAGCAGACGACGACGGTGGAAGTCGTCGCGCCCTCCGGCGACGACACCACGCCGCCGCAGGTGACCGCCGCGGTCGACGGCGAGCGGAACGACGACGGCGCCTACCTGAACATGGCGACCGTCACGCTTGCGGCCACCGACGCGGACTCCGGCGTGGCCTTGATCGAGTACGCCCTGAACGGCGAGGAGTTCACGGAGTACACCGAGCCGGTCATGGTGCACAGCGCGGGCGAGCACACCCTGCACTACCGCGCGACCGACAACGCGGGGAACTCCTCGGAGCCCGGCACGGTGGAGTTCACCATCGTGGCGGACGACGGCGGGGGCGGCGAGCAGCCCGCCACCTGCCCGGAGGCCGACGGCCGCCCGCTGGTGGTCGTGGGCGAGGAGTGGACCAACGTCCCCAACCGCGTCACCCCCGACGGCTGCACGGTCAACGAGGTGATCGAGGACGAGCGCGGCTGGTCCTCCCACGGCTCGTTCCTCACCCACGTGCGGGAGGTGACCGCCGAGCTGGTCGCCGACGGCGTCATCGACGAGGCGGGCCGCCAGGAGATCAGGGACGCCGCCGACCGCTCGGACGTCGGCGAGCCGGGCAACCGCGAGGGCTACGAGAAGATCTTCGACGGCACCGCGCAGTCCTTCGACCGGTGGTCGCACGTCGGCGGCGGCGCATTCGAGCTGAACGACGACGGCACCATCACCTCCAGCACCTCCGTCGAGGGCATGGGCATGCTGTGGTTCCCCGAGACGGAGTACGAGGACTTCTCGCTGCGCTTCCAGTTCCGCGATGACGCCGCCTCGGGGCGCGCCAACAGCGGCGTCTTCGTGCGCTTCCCGAGGGTGCACAACCACCCGGAGGAGGACCGCCCGGAGTGGGTCGCCATCGAGTACGGCCACGAGATCCAGATCTACGACGGCCCGACCGGCGACCAGTACAAGACCGGCTCCGTCTACGGCTTCGACCTCATCAACCACGGCGAGGCCGGGACGACGCCCAAGGGCGTGTGGAACGACTACGAGATCCGCGTCGTCGACCAGCACTACTGGATCTACCGCAACGGGCTGCTGATCAACGAGTTCGAGAACGCCCCGGGCCAGCTGTTCTCCCCGCCGCGCGCCGACGACCCCGGCACCGACGGGCGGCAGAACGACTCGGGCTACATCGGGCTCCAGGCTCACAGCACCTCGGACACGATGACCTTCCGGGACATCCGCATCCGGAACCTGTGACCGTGTAGCTCCGGCAGCTCACCCGCAGGGGCCCGCCGCGTGCACGCGGCGGGCCCCTGCCGCGCGTGAGAAGATCGGATGTCTGTCCCGCGGCTACGCCCAACAGACCGCACAAACACGGACCTTGACGGCATATACATCCGACCTTACCGTCCGCCGCGAGATGTCCCTCCCGGGAACGAGGTACCCGCGATGACCGACACCGGCTTGCCCCGACGCGCCTTCGTGGCGTCCGTGACCGGCGCCGCCGCCGCGCTCGGCACGGCCGCCCCCGCCTCCGCCGCCTCCCCCGCGCCCGCGGCGGCCGGCCGTCCCAGCCCGTCACCAGGCACTCCCGGTATGACCCTGTGGTACGAATCCCCCGCCACCGACTGGGAATCGCAGGCGCTTCCCCTGGGCAACGGCGCGATGGGCGTCTGCTTCTTCGGCGACCCCGCGCGTGAGCGCCTCCAGTTCAACGAGAAGACGCTGTGGACCGGCGGACCGGGCGCCGCGGGCTACGACTTCGGCAACTGGCGCTCACCCCGGCCCGGTGCCCTCGATGAGGTGCGTGCCCGCATCAACGAGGAGCAGCGGGCCAGTCCCGAGTGGGTGGCCGAGCGCCTCGGCCAGCCCAGGACGGCATACGGCGCCTACCAGCCGTTCGGCGACGTGTGGGTGGAGTGCCCCGCCGGGCCCGGCGGGGTGACCGGCTACCGGCGGTACCTCGACATCGCCGAGGCGGTCGGCGGCGTGCGCTACGCCGCCGGCGGCGTGACGTACGCCCGCGAGTACCTCGCCTCGGCCCCGGCCGGGGTCATCGCCGCCCGGTTCACCGCCGACCAGCCGGGCGCGGTCAGCGTCACCGTCTCGGTCACCACCGGGGCCAACCGGACCGCCACGCTGGCCGCCAGCGGCGGGCGGATCACCCTCGCGGGCGTCCTGGACAGCAACGGTCTGCGGTTCGCGTCGCAGGTCCTGGTGTGCAACGAGGGCGGCACGCGGACCGACAACCCCGGCGGCTCGGTGACCGTCTCGGGCGCCGATGCCGTAACCCTCCTGCTCGCGGCGGCCACCGACTACGCCCCGCGGTACCCGCGTTACCGCTCCGGCACCGACCCGCACGGCCCGGTGACCGCGCGCGTCGACGCGGCCGCTGCCCGGGGCTTCGCCGCGCTGCGGCGGGAGCACCGGGCCGACTACCAGGAGCTGTTCGGCCGCGTGCGGCTGCGCCTCGGCGAGGCGGCGGACCCGGGTCTGCCGACGGACGCGCTGCTCGCCGCCTACCAGGACGGCACGCTGGACGAGGCGGGGCGCAGGTCGCTGGAGACGCTGTACTTCCAGTACGGCCGCTACCTGCTGATCTCCTCGTCCCGCCCCGGCTCGCTGCCCGCCAACCTCCAGGGCGTGTGGAACCACTCGGCCGAGCCGCCGTGGAGCGCCGACTACCACGTCAACATCAACCTCCAGATGAACTACTGGCCGGCCGAGACGACGAACCTGACGGAGACGACGGCCCCGCTGTTCGACTACGCCGACTCCCTGATGGCGCCGGGCCAGGTCACCGCGCGCGAGATGTTCGGCAGCCGCGGCTGGGTGGTGCACAACGAGACCACACCCTTCGGTTTCACGGGAGTCCATGACTGGCCCACGGCCTTCTGGTTCCCCGAGGCGGGCGCCTGGCTGGCCCAGCACTACTACGAGCACTACCTGTTCACCGGCGACGAGACGTTTCTGCGGGAGCGCGCGTATCCGGTGATGAAGTCGCTGTCGCGGTTCTGGGCCGACACCCTCGTCACCGACCCGCGCGACGGCACGCTCGTGGTCTCACCCAGCTTCTCGCCGGAGCACGGCGAGTTCTCGGCGGGGGCGTCGATGTCCCAGCAGATCGTGTGGGAGCTGCTGACCGCCACCGCGGCGGTGGCCCAGGCCGCCGGGGAGCAGGACCAGGAGTTCCTGGCCCAGCTGCGCGGCACGCTCGACCGGCTCGACCCGGGCCTGCGCATCGGCTCCTGGGGGCAGTTGCAGGAGTGGAAGGAGGACTGGGACGACCCTGGCAGCGACCACCGGCACGTCTCCCACCTGTTCGCGCTCCACCCCGGGCGGCGGATCACGCCGCAGCGCGACCCGGAGCTGGCGCGGGCGGCCCGGGTGTCACTGACCGCGCGCGGCGACGGCGGCACGGGCTGGAGCAAGGCGTGGAAGATCAGCTTCTGGGCGCGGCTGCTGGACGGCGACCGCGCCCACAGCCTGCTCGCCGGGCAGCTGCGCTCCAGCACGCTGCCGAACCTGTGGGACACCCACCCGCCGTTCCAGATAGACGGCAACTTCGGCGCCACGGCGGGGATCGCGGAGATGCTGGTGCAGAGCCACGCGGACGCCATCCACCTGCTGCCCGCGCTGCCCGGCGCCTGGCCGCACGGCAGTGTGACGGGCCTGCGGGCGCGCGGCGACGTCACCGTCTCGCTGCGGTGGCGGGACGGCCAGGTGGTGCGGGCCGCGCTGCGCGCCGGCCGTACCGGCGAGATGACCGTCAGAAGCGGGGTGTTCCGCCGCCGGTACCGGATCCGCGATGCCCGCGGCGGCCGCCCGGCCGGCGCCGCGCGCGACGGCGACACCCTCACCTTCCGCGCGCGGCGCGGTCACACCTACGTGCTCACCGCCGGCTGAGCGGTGGTCAGTCCTGGTCCAGGCGGAACGAGGTCTGCGCCACCGGCAGGTCGCCGAGCTCCGCCTCGACCAGGTACGTGCCCGCGGCGGCGGGCGAACCCTGCCCCTCGCAGCCGGAGGGTGTGTGGCGGCGGTTCCACTCGATCGTGTGCTGGACGCTGCCGCCGGCGGGCACGGCGGCCGGGATCGAGCCGGGGTCCTCGGGGCAGGCGGTGGAGGACCACACGCGCTCGTCCTGGGCGTTGGCGATGGTCAGCGTCAGCGTGCGGGTGCCGAAGTCGACCTGGCAGTCGGAGCCGCTGACGTTGCTGACGGTGAGCCGCAGCAGCGGGTGCTCGCCGATCGGATAATCGTTCCGGTCGCTGCGCAGCGAGAGTTCCACGTCATCGGGCCCGCAGCCGGGCAGCCCCGCGGGGTCGCCGTAGTCGCCGGTGGTGCCGCCCGCCGAGCCGGAGCCGCCCGCGCCGTCGCCGGAGCCGTTCCGGCCGTCGTCCCCTGGGGAACCGTCCCCGTCCTCGTCCCCGTCGCCGCCTGCGCCGGAGGCGTCATCGGACCCGCCGGAGGCGTCGTCGTCCTCCTCGTCGTCGCCGGACTCCTCACGCCCGCCCGGCCGCTCGTCGATCACCGACTCCGACGGCGAGGGCCCCGGCGTGATCGACTCGGCGGGACCGTCACCCGCGCTGTTGTCGTCACGGCCCGCCGGCTCCTCATCACCCCCGCCGCCGCCCAGGTTGAACACCCAAACGAGCAGCAGTACGAGCAACGCGGCGAGCCCGATCACCACGGCCCTGCGGCGCCAGTAGATCGAGGACGGCAGCGGCCCGACAGGAGTGCGCAGAGATCCCACGGGGAAACCTTACGCAACTTGACGTGCCCGCGTTTCCCCTCCTCCCGTCCGCCGCTCCCCCGGCACCGCCCCGCGACACCGCCGCGACGCACCCAACACGCGCGGCCCGCCCCGCTTTGTACCGCGCCCTCGGCGTGCCAGGATCGCACTGCCATGACTACGACCACGCAGACGCCCACCACCCCCGCCCAGCCCGCCGACCTGCACGCCCCCGTGATCGACTGGTTCACCGAGCACGCCCGTGACCTGCCCTGGCGTCGGCCGGAGGCCGGGGCCTGGGGCGTCATGGTCAGCGAGTTCATGCTCCAGCAGACTCCCGTCAGCCGCGTGCTGCCCGTGTACGAGGAGTGGCTCGCCCGCTGGCCGCGCCCCGCCGATCTCGCCGCCGAGTCACCCGGAGAGGCGGTACGCGCCTGGGGCCGCCTGGGCTACCCGCGCCGCGCGCTGCGCCTGCACGCCGCCGCCTCGGCGATAGTGGAACGCCACGGCGGTGACGTTCCCCGCGACCACCACCAGCTGCTGGCGCTGCCCGGCGTCGGCGAGTACACCGCCTCGGCGGTGGCGTCGTTCGCCTACGGCCAGCGCCACGCGGTCCTGGACACCAACGTGCGCCGGGTCTTCGCCCGCGCGGTCAGCGGCACCGAGTTCCCGCCGAACGCCACCACCGCCGCCGAGCGCAGGCTCGCGCGGATGCTGCTGCCGGAGGACGAGAAGACAGCCTCGCGCTGGGCGGCGGCCACGATGGAGCTGGGGGCGCTGCTGTGCACCGCGCGCAACCCCCGGTGCGACGGCTGCCCCATCGCCTCGGTGTGCGCCTGGCGGCGCGCCGGATGCCCGCCGCACCAGGGCAAGCCGCGCCGCGTGCAGACGTACGCGGGCACCGACCGCCAGGTGCGCGGCAAGCTGCTCGCGGTGCTGCGTACCTCGCCGGTGCCGGTCCCGGCCGCCGTGCTCGACCGCGTCTGGCACGACCGGGAGCAGCGCGCCCGCGCGCTCGCCGGCCTGGTTGCGGACGGCCTCGCCGAGCGCACCCCGGACGGCCGTTACCGCCTCCCCGGCACGCGCTGACGCCACTCGGCGGCGCTGCGGTGACGCGGGGCCGCGCCCCGAGCGGGCGCGGCCCCGTATTCCTGGTGCCCGGATCGTGTCCGGTCTCAGTGCACGATGCGCACGTTGTTGATCAGGTGCTCGACGTTGCTGTAGCCGACGTCGAGCAGCGTGCCGCTGCCGTCGCCCCAGTTCAGGAAGACCTGGTACCAGATCGTCCCGGCAGTGCCCTCAGCGCCCTCGATGGTCACGCTGACCGGCGCCCGGTCGGCGAAGACCACACCGTCCAGGCCCGGGTTGGCCGCCTCGTAGGCCGCGATCTGGTCGCGGGCACCCTGCGTGAGCCGGGTGGCGCGCAGCTCGTTCTTGGCGGACTGGTCGCCGGTGCGGATGGCCTCGGCGTACTCGTTGTAGAAGTCCAGCACGAACTGCTCGGACGCCGACTCGGCACTCGGCGCCACGGCCACCGCGCTCTGCGGCGCCGGCGCGGCGGCAGCCGCCGCGGGCGCGGCAGCGGCCAGCGGCAGCGCGAGAGCCGCCGCGGCGACGGCGAGCACGGTCGTGCGGCGACGAGTGATCAGGCTCTTGGCCACGAATCCCCCTTGAATTCACATAAGACGGCATCGCGCGGGCGCAAATCAACAACCCCCAGTCCCCCACCACGCGATACCCGCGGAATGTTCACTTCCCTGTGCCCTTCGTCCCGGGATTGGGCGGCATAAGCCGCTTGACATGCGGCTTTGCAGGCCCCGAAGGGTCGTTGCTCACGCTAGCAATGGGCCGCACCGAGAGCAAAACGAGGCTGGCGGAAAACAGTTCGCTCTTTCAAAGACATGGACAAGTCAATGCGGGGTTTCGCTGGCGCGGTACGCTGCGGCGGCAGGAGGGTGGGTCGCATGGACGTGAGCGGCAACGGGCCGCGGCTGGCGGCGAGCGCGGTCGCCCCGCTGGTGAAACGGCTGTTCCGGCAGGACGAACCCGGCGCCGGCCTGACGGACCGGCCGGTGCGCATCGGCGCGCTGGTGTACCTCACCCGCCTGGCGGCAAACCCCCTGATGTGCGCCCTGCACCGCACCAGCCACGGCTACCTGCCCCGCGGCCGGGAGGCACTGTACGAGGCGGCGCTGCGGATCGTCTGCTTCTGACCAGCACCGCCGTCCTCTCGTTGCTGGCATCCGGCGAGCGTCTTACCCGCACGGAGTCACTCGTGCTCGCAGAAGCGGACAAGCTCGGCGAGCTCACCGTTCCGACACGTGCCGTGCCCCGTCTCCGCAGGCTTTTCTTGTGGGACAGAAAGACCACCGGCCGCAGTGAACTGCGGGGTCTGACCGGACTGCGGCACGTGCGGCTGGCAACGGCAGGCGCCGTCACCAACCGCGACGCCCTGCCGGGCGTGACGGTGGAGACGACGCCTCGCTCGCGTTACGGCAGGGACCGGTAACGCGTCACCAGGGCAGCGGGCCGTTCACATCGAAGAAGCCGCCCGTCGGGCCGTCCGGGGCCACCTGGGCCATGCGGACGATGATCTCGGCGCCCTCCTCGACGGTCTGGATGCCGGTGTGGTGGTTCAGGTCCGTCGCGGTGTAACCGGGCTCGACGGCGTTGACGCGCAGCTGCGGGAACGCCTTGGCGTACTGCACGGTCAGCATGTTGACCGCCGCCTTCGACGCCGGGTAGGCCACGCCCGGGTAGGCGTACGTCGGCGTGCCCTCCTCGGTGACGCGCGCCAGCGAGGCGAGGCCGCTGCTGACGTTCACGATCACGGGCGCGGCCGAGCGGCGCAGCAGCGGCAGGAAGGCGTGCGTGACGCGCACGATGCCGAAGACGTTGGTCTCGAAGATCTCCTTGGCTGCCTCGGCGGTCAGGTCGGCGGCGCCGGGGACCTGGCCGTCGGGGGTGCGGCCCTCGATGCCGGCGTTGTTGACCAGCACGTCGAGGCCGCCGTCGGCCTCGATCCTCTTCGCGGCCGCCGCCACGGAGGCCTCGTCGGTCACGTCGAGCTGCACGAAGTGGCCGCCCAGGGCGTCGGCGGCGCGGCGGCCGCGCTCCTCGTTCCGGCTGCCCACGTACACGGTGTGGCCCGCCTCGATCAGGCGGCGGGCGGTCTCGTGGCCGAGGCCCTTGTTGGCCCCGGTGACCAGGATTCTCTTTGCTGTCGTCTGCGTTGCTGTCGTCATGTCCGCCAGTCTTCGCCCGCGCGGGGGGGCGCAGCCAGACGTCCCGTTTTCCTGGGACTCGCGGTACCAGGCGCGCCGGGCGCCCAGCCGCGCACACTGGTGTCATGGCCAAGGCAGACACGGGATTCGGGCGGGCGGTGCGCCGGTGGCGCGACCGGGTGCAGCCGCAGGCCGCCGGGCTGCCGTCCGGCGGAAGGCGGCGGGCGCCGGGGCTGCGGCGCGAGGAGCTGGCCTTCCTGGCCGGGATCTCCGTGGACTACGTCACCCGCCTCGAGCAGGGCCGCGCCTCGCATCCGTCGCCGCAGGTCGTCGAGGCGCTGGCGCGGGCGCTGCGGCTGTCGCGGCCGGAACGCGCGCACCTGTTCCGGCTGGCCGGGCTGGTGCCGCCCGGTCCCGAGACGGTGCCCGCGTACCTCACGCCAGGCGTGCAGCGGCTGCTGGACCGGTTGCGGGAGACGCCCGTCGCGGTCTACGACGCGGCCTGGAACCTGCTGGTGGCCAACCCGCCGTACGCGGCGCTGATGGGCGACCCGTCGGGGTGGCGCGGCAACGAGCGGAACGCGGTGTGGCGCAACCTGGTGGGCTCGGGCAACCGGACGCGGCAGACGCCCGCCGAGCGGCGGGAGTTCGAGTCCGCGCTGGTCGCGGATCTGCGGCAGGCGGCCGAGCGGTACCCGGGCGACCAGCAGCTGCGGCGGCTGGTCGCCGACCTGCGTCAGGCCAGCGAGCGGTTCGCCGAGCTGTGGGACTCCGGGGTGGTGGGGCACCACGAGTCGGCCCGCAAGACGATCGAGCATCCGCAGGCCGGGCCGCTGACGCTGGACTGTGACGTGCTGACAGTGGCTGGCAGCGACCTGCGCATCATGGTCTACACGGCCGAGCCGGGCACCGAGGACGCCGAACGCCTCGCCCTGGTCACCGTGCTCGGCACCCAGCTGCTCACCGGCTGAGCCGCCGCCCTTCCCGCGGGTCTCGCGATCCCGCTCGCTGAGGCTCCCTCTCCCCCTGACGTCGCGCGGGGCGCGGCGGTGACGGGGCCGCGCGCCCACCCCGCCGGGTGCGCGCGGCGGCCGGGGGCACGGCACAGCTACGCCCGGCGGACGTGGCAGTCGGCGAGGTGGTCGTTGACCAGGCCGCAGGCCTGCATCAGCGCATAGGCGGTCGTCGGGCCGACGAACCGGAAGCCGCGCCGCTTCAGGGACACGGCCAGCGCGATGGACTCGGGCGTGGTCGCCGGGACGTCGTCCAGCGTGCGGGGCGCGGGCCGGGCTGCTCCGGCCGCCGGGGCGTGAGACCAGATCAGCTCGGTCAGCTCCCCTTCGGCCCACCCGGCGGCTATCCGGGCGTTGTGCAGCGCCGCCTCGATCTTCCGGCGGTTGCGGATGATCCCGGTGTCGGCCAGCAGCCGCTCGGTGTCCGCCTCCGTGAAGGCGGCGACCTCCGCGATGCGGAAGCCGGCGAAGGCTTTGCGGAAGCCCTCGCGGCGGCGCAGGACCGTCAGCCACGACAGCCCCGACTGGAACGCCTCCAGGCACAGCCGCTCAAACAGCGCGTCGTCACCGCAGACCGGGCGGCCCCACTCCGTGTCGTGGTACTCCCGGTAGTCGTCGGGCGCGATGCCCCAGGGGCACCGCAGCAGTCCGTCCTCCCCCGGCCGGGCGCCCCGGCCGCCGTCCTTCTCCTCCATGCCCGCAGTCTGCACCAGGCCGCTGACAAAGGACACGGTCCGGTGCGGCCCGCGGCTGCCCGCGCGGCTACCGGCGGGGGCCGGCCGTGCTGTCGCGGACCCGCAGCGCGGTGCGCAGCACCACCGTCTGGAGCGGCTTCTTCCGCCCGGCTATCCGGTCCTGGAGCAGCCCGGCGGCCGTCCACCCCAGGTCGTAGGAGGGCAGTTCGACGGCGGTGAGGCTGGGGGTGATCAGCGGCGCCCACGGCACGTCGCCGAAGGACAGCACGCCGAAGTCCGGCGGGCCGAGCCCGGCCTCGCGCAGCGCCTGAAGGGCGCCGACGGTCATGAGGTTGTTGGCCACGAACACCGCGTCCGGCGGCTCGGGCAGGGCCAGCAGCTCCGCCATGGCCGCGCGCCCGCCCTCCACGCGGTAGTCGCCGTGGCGCGTCAGCGTCGCCAGCACGTCGTCGATCTCATCCTCCGGCACGTCCCGCGCGCGCAGCGCTGCCCGCAGCCCGTCGCGGTAGCCGGCGAGGCGCTCCTCGGCGGTGGAGACGCCGGGCGGGCCGGCGATGCAGGCGATGCGGCGGTAGCCGCGGGCGGCCAGGTGCTCGGTGGCGGCCTCCCCGCCGTGCATGTTGTCCACGAGCACAGCGTCCACGGAGGCGCCGCGCGGTCGGCGGTCCACCGCGACGACGGGCATGCCCCGGTCGGTGAGCGCCGACAGGTCCGTGCGGTCGCGGGAGGCGGCGGCCACGATGACGCCCGCCATGTGCTCGGCCAGCGCGATCGACAGGTACCGGCGCTCCTTGTCCACCTCGCCGTCGCTGTTGCACAGCACCACGGACAGGTTGGTCTGCTGTGCCGCGTCCTCCACGCCGCGGGCGAGCGAGGTGAAGAACGGGTTCTCGATGTCGGGGATGACCAGACCGATCACGCTGCCGCGCTGCGTGCGCAGCGAGCGGGCCACGCGGTTGGGGGCGAACCCCAGCTCCTCCGCGGCGCGCCGCACCCGCTCGGCGCGCTCGGGGGTGACGCGCCCGCCGTTGAAGACCCGGGAGACCGTGGCGGGGGAGACGCCCGCGGCGCGGGCCACGTCGTTGATGGTCGTCATGGACGCTAGGTCGCCTTTCCGTCGTTCCGTCGTCCGAGGCGGCGCGCTCCCCCGAGGTTCCCGGCGACCGGAGTCTTGACAGGGTCAGGTGCCGAGCCTAGGGTCCCGCGAAAAGGATTTCAAGCTGAATTTTCGGCCGCTCCCGCCCGTCACGCCTGGGATGTGTGCGGCAAACTCACCCAAGACCCCTCGCCAGACGAGGGATCCGAACACTCCTATTTGAAATCGATTTCACGACGAGGTGAGGCGAACGATGACGGCATGGGGACTGCACGGTCTGTCACGCCGCACGGCAGCGGTGTCCCGCTCGATCAGCGCGGAGAACCCCACCGGCGCCAAGGGCGCCGGCGCGATGGCCACCGAGGGCACCGGTGCCCGCGCCGCGAGCCTGCTGGGCCGCGGCTGGAAAATCTCCCCCAGCATCGAGATCGCCCCTGGTGAGACGGCCACCCTCGCCGAGATCGAGGGTCCCGGCGTCATCCGCCACCTGTGGTGCACCACGGCCCCGCACCGCGCCTGGCGCGGCACCCTGCTGCGCATCTACTGGGAGGACGCCGAAGAGCCGGCCGTCGAGGTGCCGCTCGGCGACTTCTTCTGCAACGGCTGGAACACCTTCAGCCAGGTCTCCTCCGTGCCCGTGGCCGCCAACCCCAACGGCGGCTTCAACTCCTACTGGCCGATGCCGTTCCGCCGCGCCGCCAGGATCACCCTCGAGAACCTGATGGCGGAGCAGCTCACCCTCTACTACCAGGTGGACTACGAGCTGTGCGAGGTCGCCGAGGACGAGGCGTGGTTCCACGCCCAGTGGCGGCGCAGCCACCCGGTGCCGCGCGGCGAGGTGCACACCCTGCTCGACGGCGTCACCGGCGCGGGCCACTACGTCGGCACCTACCTGGCGTGGGGCGTCAACGACCCCGGCTGGTGGGGCGAGGGCGAGGTGAAGTTCTACCTCGACGGCGACGACGAGTTCCCCACCATCTGCGGCACCGGCACCGAGGACTACTTCGGCGGCGCCTGGAACTTCGACGTGCCGGGCCAGGGCTACACCGCCTACACCACGCCCTACCTGGGCCTGAACCAGATCCTGCGCCCCGACGGCCTGTACGCCAGCCAGCAGCGGTTCGGGATGTACCGCTGGCACATCCCCGATCCCATCCGCTTCACGCAGGACCTGCGCGTGACCGTGCAGAGCCTCGGCATCGGCCCCGGCCACCACAACGGCCTGCCGCACCGCTACCGCCCCACCAGCGACGACATCGCGAGCACCGCGCTGTTCTACCTCGACGCGCCCAGCGCACCCGGCTCCCGGCCGGACACCCCGGGCCTGCTGGAACTCGAAGTGGACTGACGGCGGGGGTACAGCCATGCGCGCACACCACGAAGCCGGGTCATCTCCCTCACGCCGGCGTTTCCTCGCCGCGGCCGGCACGGCCACCGCGGCGGCCGCCGCTCCCGCCCTGCTGACCGGCTGCGGCGCGGCCAGCGCGGGCGACGGGCCGCTCCAGTTCTGGAACACCTACGCGCCCCAGCGCTCCGCCAACCCGGCCATCCAGGCCCAGGCCCGGTGGTTCGAGCAGCTGGTGGCCGACTGGAACGCCACCCACCGCCGGAAGGTCGAGCTGGTCTTCATCCCCGGCTCCACCTACACCAACGGCACCAAGCTCCCGGCCGCGTTCGCCGCCGGCCAGGGACCCGACATCTTCCTGATCAGCCCGGGAGACTTCCTCCGCTACTACAACGGCGGCGTCCTCGCCGACCTCACCCCGTACATGGACCGCGAGGCCATCGCCGACTACGGCTCCCACCTCGGCAGCCGCATGGTCGGCGACCGGGTCTACGCCCTGCCCATGGAGGTGGAGCCGCTGGCGATGTACTACAGCGTGGCCGCCTTCGAGGAAGCCGGACTGTCCGAGGGCGACATCCCCACCACCTGGGACCAGCTGCTCGACGTCGGCGACCGGCTGCGCACCCCCGAGCGGGCCGGCCTGGTCTTTGACACCACTCAGGGCTACTACCAGAACTTCACCTGGTACCCGTGGCTGTGGCAGGGCGGCGGCGAGGTGGTGCGGCCCGGCGGCGAGGTGACGTTCGACTCGCCGGCCACCCGCCAGGCGCTCCAGCTGTGGCAGGACGCCGTCGAGCACGGCATCGCCCCCCGCACGCTGCCCGCCGCCGGCGACTTCATCGGCGCCATGTCCACCGGCCGGGCCGGCATGTGGGAGTCCGGCATCTGGGAGGTCGCCAACTTCCGCGAGTACGCGCCCGACTTCGAGTACGGCGTCTTCCCGCTGCCCACCCCGCCCGGCGGGGAGTACACCACGTGCCTGGGCGGCTGGGCGTTCTGCGCCAACGCCCAGGGCCGCGACCCCGAGACCGCCGCCCGGTTCTGCGCGTGGGCGCTGGGCACGATGGACGACGCGTGCGTGGACCGCATGGTCGAGTGGTGCACCGTCGCCAAGACCGACATCGCGCCGCGGGAGTCCGTGCTCCGCCGCGCCACCGAGCAGGGCGGCTACGACCACTGGGCGATGCGGAAGTTCAAGGACGAGATCGCCCCCGCCGGGCGGCCCGAACCGCGCTACCCGCCCGTGCTGTACAAGGCCGTCTCCGACGCCATCCAGGGCACCATGCTCGCCGGGCGCGACGTGGCCAGCGAGGCCGGGCGCGCCGCCCAGGCCATCGACGCCTACCTGCGCAGCTACCAGGGGGCGAGCGTCATATGAGCACGCAGGACCTCGCCCCCGCACCGGCGGCCACCCCCGCGCGCGGCCGCCGCCTGTCCCGCAAGCACCGCGAATGGCTGGCCGCGGTCCTGTTCCTGCTGCCCGACAGCATCGGCCTGCTGGTCTTCGTCGGCATCCCGATGGTGCTCTCCGTCGTCCTGGCCTTCTTCCAGGTCAGCGGCTTCGGCTCCTACGAGTTCGTCGGCCTGGGCAACTACGAGCGGATGCTGAACGATCCGCTGTTCTGGGACTCGATGCGGCTGACCGCCGTGTACGTGCTGGTGCTCGTGCCCGTGCTGTTCTGCGTCAGCCTGGGGCTCGGGCTGCTGGTGAAGCAGAAGCTGCCGGGCGTCTCGGCCTACCGGACGATGCTGTTCCTGCCGCACGTCGTCAGCCTGGTCGTCGTCGGCCTGCTGTGGAAGTTCATGCTCGACGAGCAGGTCGGGGTCGTGAACCAGGCCATCCGGGCCCTCGGCGGCGAGGGCGAGTCCTGGCTGGGCAAGCCCGACCTGGCGCTGCTGTCCCTCATCGCCGTCACCGTCTGGGTGATGATGGGCTACTACATGATCATTTTCCTGGCAGGGCTCCAGGACATCCCCCAGGAGTACTACGAGGCCGCGCGGATCGACGGCGCCGGACCGTGGCAGACGTTCCGCTGCGTCACCTGGCCCCTGCTGCGGCCCACCAGCTTCTTCGTGCTGCTGATGTCCACGGTGGCCGCGCTCACCGGCGGGCTCGACCTGATCTTCGTCCTCACCGACGGCGGCCCGGCCAACGGCACCTCGCTGGCGATCTACTACATCTACCAGCAGGCGTTCCTCTTCGGGGAGTTCGGCTACGCCGCGGCCATGGGCTCCTTCCTGGTGCTCATCATGGTCGTGCTGTCGGCGGTGATCTTCGCGCTCACGCGCGGCGGGAGGTTCGACGATGACCGCTGACATCTCTTCGCTGGCTTCCCGGTCCCCGGCGCCCAGCAGGTCCGCCGCGGCGGCACTGGCGCGGCGCCGCGCCAGCCGCGCCGGGCTGATCGGGCTGGCCGTCCTGGTCTCCGTGGCGACGGTCTTCCCGCTGCTGTGGATGGTCTCCTCGGCGTTCAAGACCCGCGCCACGGTCAACGACGGGAAGCTGCTGCCCGACGACCTGACGTTCGACAACTTCGTCTACGTCTTCACCGAGGTGCCGTTCGCCCGGTACCTGTGGAACAGCTTTTTCACCGCCTCGGTGATCACCGTCGTGGCGCTGCTGTTCCACTCCATGGCCGCCTACGCGCTGGCCCGGCTGCGCTTCCCCGGCCGCGAGGCCGTCTTCCTGACGATCTTCTCCACGCTGCTCATCACCGCGCCCGTCGTGCTGATCCCGCTGTTCATCGTCGTCCGCGAACTGGGCATGCTGAACAGCTACGCCGGCCTGATCGTCCCGGCGATCTTCAACGCCTTCGGCATCTTCCTGCTGCGCCAGTTCTACCTGGGGCTGCCGCGCGAGGTGGAGGAGGCCGCGATCGTCGACGGCTGCGGCTACTGGCGCGTCTACTGGAACGTCGTCCTGCCGATGTCCCGGCCGATCCTGTCCGCGCTCGCGGTGTTCTTCTTCCTCGCCAACTGGAACTCCTTCGCCTGGCCGCTGGTCGCCACCAACGACCAGGACCTGAACGTCGTGCAGCTGGGGATCGCCTCCTTCCAGGACCAGTACGGCTCGCAGTGGAACTACCTCCTCGCGGCGGCCACCGTCGCCGCGCTGCCCATGCTGGCGCTGTTCTTCACCTTCCAGCGCCAGATCACGGAGTCCATCAAGACCTCCGGCATGAAGTAACGCACCCCACCACCCGCACCTGGAGGTACACCCTCATGGCACGCATCGGCCTGCTCTCCATCTCCGACGGCCGTGACTACGTCCACCGCGACGTGACCGAGCACGTCGCCCGCGCCGCCGACGACCTGGCCGGCATGCTCCGCGAGGCGGGGCACGAGGTGATCGTCGCCCCCGAGCAGGTCAGCAGCAACGCCCTGGCCACCAGCCAGGCGCGCTGGCTCGCCGACCAGCACGTGGACCTGACGGTCTTCCACCACTCGGTGTGGACGTTCCCGCACTTCACGATGCTGGCCGCCGAGGCCACGCCCACCCCGCTGCTGCTGGTCGCCAACATCGACCCGCAGTACCCGGGCATGGTCGGCATGCTCGCCGGCGGCGGCGGCCTGGACCAGATCGGCCGCGTCCACGCCCGCGCCTGGGGCGACCTGTCCGACCCCGCCGTGCGCGACCGGATTCTCACCGAGGTCAGGGCGGCCGGCGCCGTGCAGGGGCTGCGCGGCGCCACCTTCGGCCGGATCGGCGGACGCCCCATGGGCATGTACACCGCCGTGGCCAACACCGACCAGTGGATGAAGCAGTTCGGCGTCGACGTCGAGGAGATCGACCAGTGGGAGATCGTCCGCCGCGCCGAGAACGCCGACGCCGCACGCGTCGCCGCCGCCCGTGACTGGCTGGAGAAGCACGCGGCGGGCGTCCACTACGACGGCGACCGCCTCACCCCCGAGCTGCTGGAGCGGCAGATCCGCACCTACTACGCGATGCGGGAGCTGATCGAGGAGTGGCGCCTGGACTTCTCCGGCATCAAGGGCCAGCCGGAGCTGACGGCGAACTTCTGCACCATGGACCTGGCCGAGGCGTTCCTCAACGACCCCTACGACTGGGAGGGCCCCAAGGAGACGCACGTCACCGCGACCGAGGCCGACATGGACGGCGCGCTGACCATGCAGATACTCAAGCTGCTCTCCGGCGACCCGGTGCTCTTCGCCGACGTGCGCCACTACCACGCCGACCGCGACATCTGGGACCTGTGCAACTCCGGCCAGCACGCCACCTGGTACGCGGCGCGCTCCGACGACCCGGCCGAGAACCTCTCCCGCGTCAACTTCTACCCGGAGGTCTTCTACTTCCCGGCCGGCGGCGCCTCCGTGCAGCACCTCGCCGCCCCCGGCGAGATGACGTTCGCCCGCCTCACCCGCGAGAACGGCGCGTACCGCATGCACGTGATGCGCGGTGCGACCGAGACCTACGACGACGCGACCAACGACCGGCTGATGCGCGCCTCCACCTTCGAGTGGCCGCACGCCTTCGCCCGGCTCGACGCCCCGGCCGGCGAGTTCCTCGGCCGCTTCGGCTCCAACCACATCCACGCCGTGCCGGGCGACTACGTGGCGGAGCTGCGGGCCGTGTGCCGCTACCTCGGCATCCGGTATGACGGATTCGGCTCCGCCGCCTGACGCCGCGCCACCGACCACCACGAGGGGACCGGGAAACCACCATGACCCTGCTGCTCGGCATCGACATCGGCACCTCGGGCTCCAAGGGCGTGCTCGTGCGCCCCGACGGCACGCTGCACGCCCAGGCCGCGCGCGAGCACGCCACCTCCTCCCCGCGCCCCGGCTGGGCGGAGCATGACGCCCGCGAGGTGTGGTGGGGCGACTTCGCCGCGCTGACGGCCGAGCTGCTGGCGCGCGTCCCCGCCGGGGAACGGATCGCCGCCGTGGGCGTCAGCGGCATCGGCCCGTGCGTGCTGCCCGCCGACGCGCACGGCGAGCCGCTGCGCCCGGCGATCCTGTACGGCGTGGACACCCGCGCCGGCGCCCAGATCGCGGCGCAGCGGCAGCGGTACGGCGACGAGGAGGTGCTGGCCCGCTGCGGCTCGCCGCTGACCAGCCAGGCCATCGGCCCGAAGCTGGCCTGGCTGCGGGAGGAGGAGCCGGAGGTGTACGGGCGCACCCGGCGGTGGTTCATGGCCAGCTCCTACCTGGTGCACCGGCTCACCGGCGCGTACGTCCTCGACCACCACTCGGCCAGCCAGTGCACCCCGCTGTACGACCCGCGGCGGGGCGCCTGGATCGAGGAGTGGTGCGAGGAGATCGCGCCCGGGCTCCAGTGGCCGCGGCTGCTGTGGCCCGCCGAGGCGGCCGGGGAGATCACGCCCGCCGCCGCGGCGGCCACCGGGCTCCCGGCGGGCACGCCGGTGGTGGCGGGCACGATCGACGCCTGGGCCGAGGCCACGGCCGCCGGGGCCACGGCGCCGGGAGACCTGATGCTGATGTACGGCACGACGATGTTCCTGGTGAACGTCGTCCCCGAACCGGTCGCCGACCGGCGCCTGTGGGGCACGCGGGGCGCGTTCCCCGGCACGTACTGCCTGGCGGCGGGCATGGCCACCTCGGGCGCGGTGACCGGCTGGCTGCGCGACCTGACGGGGGCGGAGTACGGCACGCTCGTGGCCGAGGCGGCCGCGGTGCCGCCCGGGGCCGAGGGCCTGGTGATGCTGCCGTACTTCGCGGGCGAGCGGACGCCGCTGTTCGACCCGGACGCGCGGGGCCTCGTGCTCGGCCTCACGCTGCGCCACGGCCGGGGGCACCTGTACCGGGCGGCGCTGGAGGGGACTGCGTTCGGGGTGCGCCACAACCTGGCCGCCATGACCGCGGCCGGGGGCGACGTGCGCCGCCTGGTCGCGGTCGGCGGCGGCGCCCGGGAGCTGTGGACGCGGATCGTCTCGGACGTGACGGGGCACGCGCAGGACGTCCCCCGGCACACCATCGGGGCGGCGTACGGCGACGCCTTCTTCGCGGCGGTGGGGACGGGGCGCGCCGCCGCCGGGGACATCGCCGGTTGGAACCCGGTGGCACATACGGTCCGGCCGGACCCGGCTGCCTCGGCCGTGTACGAGGAGCTGTACGGCCTGTACCGCGGCCTGTACCCGGCCACCCGCGAGGCCGCCCACGTCCTCGCGGCACGCCAGCGCGCCGACGCGCGCTGACTCCCGCTGGCCCCGCCCCCCTGCCCCGGGAGGGCGGGGTTTCAGGCGACTTCCCGGAGGTACAGCGCGCCGCAGGTGTGGCAGAAGGGCTCGGCGGTGCGGCCCCACTCGCTCTCGGGGAGCCCCCTGGCGTCGGGCCGCAGCTCCCTGCCGCACATGCCGCGTCCCTCGTCGCCCCGCCGCACCATGTGCCAGGACACGATCTCGTCCGCGTCGCCGTCCTCGTTCCGGTACTCCGCCCGCATCGCGTGCCGCATGTCCCGGCCCCTTCCTCCCTCGGGTGGCTTCCCTTCCATCCTCCGCGTCCGCCGCGGGCCCGCATCTTGTCGCGACAGGGCGGTGAGGGAACGCCCCGGCCCGGGGAGGGCCCAGGCAGCCGCCCGGGGCGCCGCGGCCAGCAGCCGTGCCAGCGCCGCGCCGGGATCGGGCGCCGCCGCGAGCGTCCCGGTGACGCGCGGGGCGTCGCCGCCGGTCGCCAGGCGCGGCGGGAAGGCGGCGGCCGTCAGCCCCTTGCGTCTGGTGTTCCGCTCCCCCGTGCCCCGTCAGACCGGCGAACCCCCCATAGGGGTGTACGCCCGCCCCGGATCGTGCGCCCGTCACTGCCTGCGGACACAGCGAAGCGCCCCCGTCGTCCCGTGCGGAACGGCGGGGGCGCCTGGGTGTCGCGGCGGCGACGGGGCCGTCAGCTCTCCTTGGAGAGGTTGGGCCCGCCGCCGGCGGCCTGCTCGACCGGCGGGGCGTCCGGCAGCGCGGACTTCTCCTCGCCGCGGAAGACGAACTTCTTGTCCCGGCCTTCGCCCTCGGTGTCGACGACCACGATGTGACCGGGCCGCAGCTCGCCGAAGAGGATCTTCTCCGACAGCACGTCCTCGATCTCCCGCTGGATCGTCCGGCGCAGCGGCCGGGCGCCCAGCACCGGGTCGTAGCCGCGCTTCGCCAGCAGCTCCTTGGCGTCCTGGCTCAGCTCGATGCCCATGTCCCGGTCCTTGAGCCGGTCGTCCACCTGGCTGATCATCAGGTCGACGATCTTGATGATGTCGTCCTGCGTCAGCTGGTGGAAGACCACCGTGTCGTCGACGCGGTTGAGGAACTCCGGCCGGAAGTGCTGCTTCAGCTCGTCGTTGACCTTGGCCTTCATCCGCTCGTACCCGGTGTTCACGTCACCGGCGACGGCGAAGCCCATGTTGAAGCCCTTGGAGATGTCCCGGGTGCCGAGGTTGGTCGTCATGATGATGACCGTGTTCTTGAAGTCGACGACCCGGCCCTGGGAGTCGGTCAGGCGACCGTCCTCCAGGATCTGGAGCAGCGAGTTGAAGATGTCCGGGTGCGCCTTCTCGACCTCGTCGAAGAGGACCACCGAGAAGGGCTTGCGGCGCACCTTCTCCGTCAGCTGGCCGCCCTCCTCGTACCCGACGTAGCCGGGCGGGGAGCCGAACAGCCGCGAGACGGTGTGCTTCTCGCCGAACTCCGACATGTCCAGGGAGATCAGCGCGTCCTCGTCGCCGAAGAGGAACTCCGCCAGCGTCTTGGACAGCTCCGTCTTCCCGACGCCGGAGGGCCCGGCGAAGATGAACGAGCCACCCGGACGCTTCGGGTCCTTCAGGCCGGCACGGGTACGGCGGATGGCCTGCGACAGCGCCTTGATGGCGTCGTCCTGGCCGATGACCCGCTTGTGGAGCTCGTCCTCCATGCGGAGCAGCCGCGAGGACTCCTCCTCGGTGAGCTTGAAGACGGGGATGCCCGTGGAGGCGGCCAGCACCTCCGCGATCAGATCCTCGTCCACCTCGGCGACGACATCCATGTCGCCGGCCTTCCACTCCTTCTCCCGCTGGCTCTTGGCCGACAGGAGCTGCTTCTCCCGGTCGCGCAGGGAGGCGGCCTTCTCGAAGTCCTGGGAGTCGATCGCCGACTCCTTCTCCCTGCGCACCTCGGCGATCTTGTCGTCGAACTCGCGCAGGTCCGGCGGCGCGGTCATGCGGCGGATGCGCATGCGCGAGCCGGCCTCGTCGATGAGGTCGATCGCCTTGTCCGGCAGGTAGCGGTCGGAGATGTAGCGGTCGGCGAGCTGCGCCGCCGCCACCAGGGCGGCGTCCGTGATGGAGACGCGGTGGTGCGCCTCGTACCGGTCGCGCAGGCCCTTGAGGATCTCGATCGTGTGGGGCAGGGACGGCTCGGCCACCTGGATCGGCTGGAAGCGGCGCTCCAGGGCCGCGTCCTTCTCCAGGTACTTCCGGTACTCGTCCAGCGTCGTCGCGCCGATGGTCTGGAGCTCGCCGCGGGCCAGCATCGGCTTGAGGATGCTCGCTGCGTCGATCGCGCCCTCGGCGGCGCCCGCGCCGACGAGCGTGTGCAGCTCGTCGATGAACAGGATGATGTCGCCGCGGGTGCGGATCTCCTTGAGGACCTTCTTCAGGCGCTCTTCGAAGTCACCCCGGTAGCGGGAGCCGGCGACCAGGGCGCCGAGGTCCAGCGTGTAGAGGTGCTTGTCCTTCAGGGTCTCGGGGACCTCGCCCTTGACGATGGCCTGCGCCAGGCCCTCCACGACGGCGGTCTTGCCGACGCCGGGCTCGCCGATGAGGACGGGGTTGTTCTTGGTCCGGCGGGACAGCACCTGCATGACCCGCTCGATCTCCTTCTCGCGCCCGATGACCGGGTCGAGCTTGGACTCACGAGCGGCCTGGGTGAGATTCCGGCCGAACTGGTCGAGCACCAGGGAGGTGGACGGCGTGCCCTCGGCGGGGGCACCGGCGGTCGCGGCCTCCTTACCGCCCGAGTAGCCGGAGAGCAGCTGGATCACCTGCTGCCGCACCCGGTTCAGGTCGGCGCCCAGCTTGACCAGGACCTGGGCGGCGACGCCCTCGCCCTCGCGGATCAGGCCGAGCAGGATGTGCTCCGTACCGATGTAGTTGTGGCCGAGCTGGAGCGCCTCCCGGAGCGAAAGCTCCAGGACCTTCTTGGCTCGCGGGGTGAACGGGATGTGCCCGGACGGAGCCTGCTGGCCCTGGCCGATGATCTCCTCCACCTGCTGGCGGACCGCCTCAAGCGAGATCCCGAGGCTCTCCAGGGCCTTAGCGGCGACACCCTCACCCTCGTGGATCAGGCCCAGGAGGATGTGCTCGGTACCGATGTAGTTGTGGTTGAGCATCCGGGCCTCTTCCTGGGCCAGGACGACAACCCGCCGCGCGCGGTCGGTGAACCTCTCGAACATCGTTATCGCTCCTCAGAGCGGTCAGGCAGTAAAGGGGTCGGTCCCCTCCCTGTCCTTCCGCAGCTTAGTCCCGCAACGGGGGACCGCTCATTCCAACTGTCTACTCCTGTCCCCGGCCCCGTGCCCCGAACAGGCGACAACAGTTCCAACCCGATGGTGCGAGACGATGTTCCCGCAGGCCAAGCAGTGGCACCCCAGATGGCTACGCCGTCGGCGAACGCACCCGGACGACACTGTTACCCCACGGCACCGCCCCCTCGTTCCATTAGGGACTCCCTACCCCTTAAGGCTGTCACTCCATGCCGGAACCGCCAGCGGCATCCGCTACAGGCGAACGCGGTTACCGTCCGCCATGCGGATGACACGGCGCGTAGCGTTCCGCCAGAGCGGGCACGCTCCCGCACGCGGCCACACCATCGCCAGCACCTCGCCAGAACCCCCGCCATATCCCCCTGCCCCGCACACAGGCCCGCACCGGACCCTCACCGCCCCCGCCCGCGCCGCAGGCCCCGGACACACCTCGGGGGCCGCCCCTCGCAGGGCCGGCCCCCGGACAGTGACGCGGCGTCCCGCCACGCCCTTCGCCGGATCCCCTCCGGCAGGTACGCGTCAGGCGCCAGCCTTCTCGTAGGCCTCGCGAATGTTGGCCGGGACGCGTCCCCGGTCATTGACCTCGTATCCGTTTTCCTTGGCCCACGCACGGATTTTCGCCGTGTCGTGGCTGCTGCTCGAGCTGCTCGAGGCACGGCGCCCGCGCCCCCGGCCGGTGCCGGCACGGCGGCCAGCCTTCACATAGGGCTCCAGGGCAGAGCGGAGCTTGCCCGCGTTTTCGGAGTTGAGGTCGATCTCGTAAGTCTTGCCGTCGAGCGCGAACGTTACGGTCTCATCCGCCTCGCCGCCGCTGAGGTCATCGAGGAGAAGGACCTGTACCTTCTGTGCCACCGGGCTACTCCTCTTTCCTAGTCGCCGAATACCAATAGGTGTACCTGCGGATGTAATCAAACCGCCATTGCCGGGAAAACACAAACCCCGGGTCAGGATTACGTCGAACCCGATAAGACACCAGGGGACGATTCGGACATAACACCATGCCTCCGGCGCTAACGCAGGTGCAGCAGCATCCTGCTGTTACCCAAGGTGTTGGGCTTCACGCGCTCAAGGCCCAGGAACTCAGCCACTCCCTCATCGGGGGAACGAAGCAGCTCGCTGTAGACATCGCCATCCACCGGAGTGTCACCGATCTCAGTGAAGCCGTGGCGCGCGAAGAACTCGACTTCGAAGGTCAGGCAGAAAATGCGCCGCACGCCAAGCCAGCGCGCCGTACCGAGCAGCTTCTCGAGCACCTTGTGACCGATGCCCTGCCCCCTCACCTGCGGATCAACCGCCAGGGTGCGCACCTCGGCCAGGTCTTCCCACATGACGTGGAGCGCGCCGCAGGCCACCACCTGCCCATCGTGATCGCGCTCCGCCACCCAGAACTCCTGAATGTCCTCGTAAAGGGTCACGGTCGGCTTGTCGAGCAGGATGCCGTCCCTGATGTAGACATCGATGAGACGCCGCACAGCAGGGACATCCGTAGTCCTGGCACGGCGGACAGTGACTTCCGCTGAGCTTTCTGGCACAAGCGGAGGCTATCGCTGCGAGTCTTCGTCTTCCTCTTCGGGTGCGCCCTGGGAGCCTTCGGCCGGGGTCACCCGTACACCCGGTACATCCACGACACGCAGGGCGTCGCGCAATGCCTCGGTCTGCTCCGGTGACATCATCCCGAAGAATGCCACCAGCGCGGCCGCGGGGTTGTCACTCTCCGCCCATGCGTCATTCATCAATGCCGCCGAGTACGCGGCTCGTGTGGAGACGGCGGCATAACGATAGGCGCGTCCGTCCTGCTCCCGGCGCACCCAGCCCTTCTGGTGCAGGTTGTCCAGGACCGTCATCACCGTCGTATAGGCGATCGAACGCTCACGCCGGAGATCCTCGAGGACTTCTCTCACCGTGACGGGGCGGTTCCACTCCCATACACGGGTCATCACCGCGTCTTCCAGCTCTCCCAATGGACGAGGCACGAGTGAAGAATAGCCGCGCCGCGACAAGCACCCACAAAACGGACACGGACGGGCGCGTGGCGCCCGCCCGGGGGAGAGCCCGGCTCAGCTCGCGGCGGAGTCCTCCGTCCGCCCTTGCTCGGCGGCGCGCGACTGGGCCGCGAGCGCCGCGTCGACGGCGGCGTCTTCCTTGTACTTGTTCTGACCGCCCTGCGACCTGACGATCGTCACGATGAGCCAGGTGAAGGCCACGGCCATCACCGCGGGCGGGAAGAGTGCGGCGAGGTAGTCCACTGTGCTCGGCCTCCTTGGGCGTGCTCAGGTGAGGAGCCTCCCCCAGCCTAGCGACCCGGCTCGGCCGAGGCGCCCCCGCTCCCGCCTTCGCCGTCCGCGGGGCCGTCCCCGGAAGCGTCCGGAGGACTGCCTGAAGGCTTGTCCGTGCGGCCCGGCCGCGACGCCGGGGCGGACTCCCGCTCCCCCTCGCCGGACTCGCCCTCCGGGGCACGTGGCGGCCTGGCCGGCGGGCGCTTGCGGTGCGGCGGGAAGACCTCCGCCGGCGTGGGCACCGGACGCCGTGGCCGGCCGCCGCTGCCGCCCGTGCCGCCGCCGGGAGCGGAGGAACCCTGAGACCCCTGAGACCCCTGAGACCCCTGAGACCCGTGAGACCCGTGAGACCCGTGAGAAGCTGCCATAAACCGACATTAATCCGGGCGCGGACCCAACCGCCCGGATTGGCGCGGCGTGGCGTGCGTCAGGAGCGGCCGACGTTGCGTTCGTACACCAGGCGCAGACCGATCAGGGTCAGCCACGGCTCGTGCTCGTCGATCACGGTGGCCTCACGCAGCACCATGGGCGCCAGCCCGCCGGTGGCGATGACCGTCACGTCGTCCGGGTCGTCGGCCAGTTCGCGGGACATGCGCTCCACGACGCCGTCCACCTGCCCGGCGAAGCCGTACAGGATGCCGGACTGCATCGACTCCACGGTGTTCTTGCCGATGACGCGGCGCGGCCGGGCCAGCTCGACCTTGCGGAGCTGGGCACCGCGCAGGCCGAGTGCCTCCACCGAGATCTCGATGCCGGGCGCGATGGCGCCGCCCGCGTACTCACCGCGCGCCGAGACGGCGTCGTAGGTGGTGGCCGTGCCGAAGTCGACGACGATGCACGGCCCGCCGTACAGCTCTACGGCGGCGACCGCGTTGATCAGCCGGTCGGCGCCCAGCTCCTTCGGGTTGTCGATGAGGATGGGCACGCCGGTCTTGACGCCCGGCTCGACCAGCACCGACGGGATGTCGCCGTAGTAGCGGCGGGTCACCTCGCGCAGCTCGTGCAGCACCGACGGCACGGTGGAGCAGATCGCGATGCCGTCGATGCCGTCGCCGAGCTCCTCGCCGAGCAGCGGGTGCATGCCCATCAGGCCGTGCAGCAGCACGGCCAGCTCGTCGGCGGTGCGGCGGGCCTCGGTGGAGACGCGCCAGTGCTCCACGATGTCGTCGCCGTCGAACAGGCCGAGGACGGTGTGGGTGTTGCCGACGTCGATGGTCAGCAGCATCGCTCAGTCACCGTCCTTCCCCGGCCCTGGCTCGGGGCGCAGGTCGAGGCCGATGTCGAGGATCGGTGCCGAGTGGGTGAGCGCGCCGACGGCCAGGTAGTCGACGCCCGCCGCGGCGTAGGCAGCGGCGTTCTCCAGGCTCAGCCCGCCGGACGCCTCCAGTTCGGCGCGGCCCGCGACGAGGCGGACGGCCTCGGCGGTCTCCTCGGGCGTGAAGTTGTCCAGCAGGATCAGGTCGGCCCCCTCGGCGAGCACCGGCTCGATCTGGTCGAGGCGGTCCACCTCGACCTCGACCGGCACGCCGGGGAACTCCTCGCGCACCCTGCGGAACGCCTCGGCGACGCCGCCGGCGGCGATGACGTGGTTGTCCTTGATCAGCGCCGCGTCCGACAGCGACATCCGGTGGTTGACGCCGCCGCCGCAGCGGACGGCGAACTTCTCCAGGGCCCGCAGGCCCGGCGTGGTCTTGCGGGTGTCGCGCACCCGGGTGCTGGTGCCGGCGAGGGCGTCGGCCCAGGCGCGGGTGGCGGTGGCGATGCCCGACAGGCGGCACAGCAGGTTCAGGGCGCTGCGCTCGCCGGTGAGCAGATCGCGGGTGCGGGCGGTGACGGTCAGCAGCACCTGGCCCGGGGCGACGCGGTCGCCGTCGGCGACGTGGCGTTCGACCTCGAACTCGTCGGTGCAGACGACGGACAGCACCGCCTCGGCCACGTGGATCCCGGCGACGGTGCCGGCCTGGCGGGCGGTGAAGTCGGCCGTGGCCATGGCGTCTTCGGGGACGGTGGCGACGGTGGTGACGTCCGTGCCGTTGTCCAGGTCCTCGGTCAGCGCCAGGTGGGCCACGTCCTCGACCTGGGCCGGGTCGAGGCCGCCGGCGGCCAGCAGGGCGGCCAGGTCGGGGTCGAGGCCGCACTCCAGCGGGTCGATGTCCAGGCCGGCCGGGTCGCCGTGGCCGCAGCCGCAGCCCGCGCCGCACGCCCCGGCGTCCCCGGCGTCCGGCAGGTCCTCGGGCCGGGTGCCGATGGGCAGCAGCGTGAGGTCCACGGTCGTCGGGCGGGAGGGTGGGGGGCTGGTCACGTGCTCTCCTTGGGGACGGCCGCCCCGGTAGGCGGGAACGCGGTCGTGTCGGTCGTGCGGACGTCGAACGCGGCGCCGCCGGTCCCCGGGCGCAGTCGGATGACGAGGTGGCGCCGCCACGCGCGGTCGTCGCTGTCCGGGTGGTCCTCGCGCCAGTGGCAACCGCGCGTCTCTGCCCGGTGCCGGGCGGCGACGGCCAGCACCCGGGCGACAAGGTGCAGATTAGCCGTCTCCCAGGCATCCGCGCCCGGCTCGGCGGGCTTGGGATCGCCGCCGGGCCCGCCGGCCGGCGCGGCCAGGGCGTCGAGCGAGGCCTGGGCGCGGGCGAGACTGGCGTCTGAGCGCAGCACGCCGGCGCCGTCGGTCATGATCCGCTGGAGGGCGGCGCGTGCGCCGTCGGGCAGCAGGGCCGGCTCGCCGGGGGGCGGCATGGGCGGCTCGCCGGGGTGTCCGGGCGCGGACGGCGGGCCGGGGCAGGCGGCGGCGATCCGCTCGGCGATGCGCTCGGCGAAGACCAGGCCTTCCAGCAGCGAGTTGGAGGCCAGGCGGTTGGCGCCGTGCACGCCGGTGCACGCGGTCTCGCCGCAGGCGTACAGGCCGGGGACGGTGGTGCGGCCGTACAGGTCGGTGCGGACTCCGCCGGAGGCGTAGTGGGCGGCGGGGGCGACCGGGATGCGCTCGGTGACGGGGTCGATGCCGTGGGCGCGGCAGGCGGCGAGGATCGTGGGGAAGCGGCGGCGCCACATCTCCGCGCCGAAGTGGCGGCCGTCGAGGTAGACGTGGCGGGTGCCGCGCTCCCGCATGCGGCGGGTGATGGCCTTGGCGACGACGTCGCGCGGGGCCAGCTCGGCGAGCTCGTGGACGCCGGTCATGAAGCGGGCGCCGGTGTCGTCGACGAGATGGGCACCCTCGCCGCGGACCGCCTCGGAGATGAGCGGCTGCTGGCCCTCGGCCTCGGGCCCCAGGTACAGCACGGTGGGGTGGAACTGCACGAACTCCAGGTCGGAGACCTCCGCCCCGGCGCGCAGCGCGAGGGCCACGCCGTCGCCGGTGGAGACGGCGGGGTTGGTGGTGGCCGAGTAGATCTGGCCCATGCCGCCGGTGGCGAGGACAACGGCGGGGGCGTGCACGGCGCCGGTGCCGTCGTGGCGCCCCTCCCCCATGACGTGGAGCGTGACGCCCGCCGCGCGGCCCCGGGCGTCCGTGAGGAGGTCGAGGGCCAGCGCGTTCTGGATGGTCTCGATCCCGGCCTCGCGCACGGCGGCGAGCAGCGCGCGGGAGATCTCCGCGCCGGTGGCGTCGCCGCCCGCGTGGGCGATGCGGCGGCGGTGGTGGCCGCCCTCGCGGGTGAGGGCGAGCCCGCCGCCGGGGCCGGTGTCGAAGCGGGCGCCGAGCCCGATGAGGCGCCGCACGGCGGCCGGACCCTCGGTGACGAGGGTTTCGACGGCGCGCTCGTCGCACAGCCCGGCCCCGGCGGTCAGGGTGTCGGCGAGGTGGTCGGCCGGGGTGTCGCCCTCGCCGAGGGCGGCGGCCACGCCGCCCTGGGCCCAGCGGGTGGAGCCGTCGTCCAGGCGGGCCTTGGTGACGATCACGGTCCGCAGGCCGGCGGCGGCGCAGTTGAGGGCGGCGGTCAGCCCGGCGACGCCGGAGCCGACGACGGCCACGTCGGCGGTGACGGCCCAGCCGGGCGGGGGCGCCAGGGGGCGTCCGGCGGTCATGCCGGGGCTCCCAGCGTGAGGCGGACGTTGTCGATGAGGCGCGTCTCCTGGCCGGGGGCGCCGACGCGGGCGGCGACGGCCAGCAGCGCCTCGCCGTGGTAGGTGTCGTCCACCTCGCGGAAGTCGGCCGGGTTCACCAGCGCGAGGTAGTCCAGGCGCAGCGGCGGCTCGGCGGTGGCGGCCTCGTCCAGCACGGCGCGCGCGGCCTGGCGGGCGGCGCTGGCGCGCGGCGGCGCGGCCTGCGCGGCGAAGAGCGCGCGGGACAGCGCCAGGGCGGTGGCCCGGTCGGCTTCGGTGAGGTACTGGTTGCGGCTGGACAGCGCCAGCCCGCTGGGCTCGCGGACGGTGGGCACGCCCACGATCTCCACCGGGAAGCTGAGATCCGCGGCCATGCGGCGGACCAGCGCCAGCTGCTGCGCGTCCTTCTCCCCGAAGAACGCCAGGTCGGGCTGGGTGAGGTGGAGCAGCTTGGCGACGACCGTCAGCACGCCGTCGAAGTGGCCCGGCCGCGAGGCGCCCTCCAGCACCTCGCCGAGCGGTCCGGCGCTGACCCGCACCAGGGGCTGCCCGGCCGGGTAGACCTCGCTGTCGGCGGGGGCGAACACCACGTCGGCGCCCGCCTCGGCGGCGACGACGACGTCGGCGTCCAGGGTCCTGGGGTAGCGGTCGAAGTCCTCACCCTCGCCGAACTGGAGCGGGTTGACGTAGACGGTGACGAGGACCTGCCCGCCGGGGCCGACGCGGGCGCGGGCGGCGCGGATGTTCGCGGCGTGGCCCTCGTGCAGCGCTCCCATGGTCATCACGACGGCGCGCCGGGCGGCCGGGTCTGCGGGCCGCGGCGGCAGCTCGTCCGCGCGGCGGGCCACGGTTATGCCGGGCGCGCCGCCTGGTGCGGTGTTCGTCATCCCTGTCCCTGCTGTCCCTCTCCGCCCCGCGTGGTCTCGCCGAGCACGCCGAGGAGTTTCTCGGCGAGTTCGGGCTTGAGCAGGCCGTGGTCGAGCGCCCGGTCTGCGGTGGTGCGGGCCATCGCCAGGTAGCCGGGCAGCGCGTGCGGGGCGTGGGCGCGCAGCTCGGCGAGGTGGGAGGCGACGGTCTCGGCGTCGCCGCGGGCGACGGGCCCGGTCAGGGCGGCGTCCCCGGAGCGGAGGGCGTTGTCCAGCGCGGCGCCGAGCAGCGGCCCGAGCATGCGGTCGGGCGCGGCCACTCCCGCGGTGCGCAGCAGCTCCATGGCCTGGGCGACGAGGGTCACCAGGTGGTTGGCGCCGAGGGCGAGCGCGGCGTGGTAGAGCGGGCGGTCGCGTTCCTCGATCCACTCGGGTTCGCCGCCCATCTCGATGACGAGCGCTTCGGCGGCGAGCCGCAGTTCGGCGGGGGCGGTGACGCCGAAGACGCAGCCGGCCAGGCGCTGCACGTCCACGGAGGTGCCGGTGAACGTCATCACGGGGTGCAGCGCGAGCGGCAGGGCCCCCGCGCGCAGGGCGGGCTCGAGGACGGCGATGCCGTGGCGCCCCGAGCAGTGCACCAGCAGCTGCCCCGGGCGGACGGCGCCGGTGCGGGCCAGGCCGGAGACCAGGGCGGGCAGGGCGTCGTCGGGCACGGTCAGCAGCACCAGGTCGGCGCGGGCCAGCACCTCGGACGGCTCCACGAGCGGCACGCCGGGCAGCAGCGCGGCGGCGCGGCGGCGGGAGGCTTCCGAGACGCCGGAGACGGCGACCGGGCGGTGCCCGGCCAGGCGCAGCGCGGCGGCGAGCGCCGGCCCGACGCGGCCGGCGCCGACGACGCCGACGCTCAGGCGGGCGGGGCGGTGCCGCGCCTCGGTGGCCCGGGGGGCGTTCGCGTCGGCGTTCACGGCGGGGGCCTCTTTCGAGCTTCGGTGCGTTCCGGTCCGTATGCCGGGTTCCGGACGCCGGCCGGACGTCGGTGCCCCATGCTACGGCGCCGCCACTGCCGGCGTCTGATGCGTGGGTCACGTCCCCCCGGCGCGGACGAGGCCGGTCTCGTAGGCGAGGACGACGGCCTGGACCCGGTCGCGGAGGTTGAGCTTGGCGAGGATGCGGCCGACGTGCGTCTTGACCGTGGCCTCGGAGACGAAGAGGCGGGCGGCGATCTCGCCGTTGGACAGGCCCTGGGCGATGAGGACCAGCACCTCGCGCTCGCGGTCGGTGAGCTGGTCGAGCTCCGGGTGCGTCGGCGGCTCGGCGCTCGGCAGCAGGGAGGCGAACCGGTCGAGCAGGCGGCGCGTGGTGGAGGGGGCCACGACGGCGTCGCCGCTGTGGACGGCGCGGATCGCGCCGAGCAGCTCCTCCGGCGGGGCGTCCTTGAGCATGAAGCCGGAGGCGCCGGACTTCAGGCCGGAGAAGGCGTACTCGTCCAGGTCGAAGGTCGTCAGGATGAGCACCTTCGGCGAGCCGGGCCCGCCCTCGCCGCCCTGGCAGACGCGGCGGGTGGTCTCGACGCCGTCCAGGCGCGGCATCCGCACGTCCATCAGCACGACGTCCACCGCGGTGGACCGCAGGATCTCCAGCGCCTCGATGCCGTCGCCCGCCTCGGCGGTGACCTCCATGTCGGGCTGGGCCGCGAGCACCATGCGGAATCCGGTGCGCAGCAGGACCTGATCGTCCACGAGCATGACGCGGATCGGTTCGGTCGGCACGGCGTGACTCCCTCGTCTTTCGTGTGATCGGTCCTGTGGTGCGGCGGTGGCCGGTCAGTCGCCGCCGTCCAGGGGCAGTGTGGCGCTGATGCGGAAGCCGCCGCCAGGCCGCGGGCCCGCTACCAGGACGCCGCCGACCATGCCGACGCGCTCCCGCATGCCGATCAGGCCGTGGCCCCTGCCGTCGGCGCCGCGCTCCTCGTGCCGCCCCAGCGGCGAGCCCTGGCCGTCGTCCTCGGCGAGCACGGTCAGCGCGTCGGGCGTGTACTCCAGCCGCACCGTGGCCCCGGCGTGCGGGCCGCCGTGCTTGCGGGTGTTGGTCAGGGCCTCCTGCACGATGCGGTAGGCCGTCAGCTCCACGCCTGTGGGCAGCGGCCGGGGCCTGCCCTCGATGCGGAAGGTGACCGGCAGGCCGGTGTCCCTGACCTGGTCTATCAGCTCGGCGAGCTGTTCGACGCCCGGCTGCGGCACGTAGTCCTGGCTGGTGGCCTCACCGTCCTCGCCGCGCAGCACGCCCAGCAGCCTGCGCATCTCGGTGAGCGCCTGGCGGCCGGTGTCCGAGATGGTGCGCAGGGCGCTCTTGGCCTGCTCCGGCTCGCTCTCCAGCACGTACGCCGCGCCGTCGGCCTGCACGATCATCGCCGAGACGTTGTGCGCCACCACGTCGTGCAGCTCGCGGGCGATGCGCGCCCGCTCGGCCGCGACGGCCATGCGCGCCTGGGTCGCGCGCTCCCGCTCCAGCCGGGTGGCGCGCTCCTCCAGCTCCGCGTAGTAGGCGCGGCGGGTGCGCAGCGAGTCGCCGAGCACCCAGGCCAGGCAGCTGGCGACGGTGAGGAAAAGCACGTTTCCCACGGCGACGCTGGTGCGGGAGCCGTCGCCGTCCAGCACCTCGGTAGGCCAGCGCAGCTCGCAGATGACGGGCGATGCCAGGCCGCCCGCCAGGGCGAGCCGGGACGGCAGGCGGGGCGGCAGCGTGGCGACCGTGTAGATGATGACGAGGAACGCGAAGTTGCCCGGCATCGGCGGCACGTCGGCGGCGACCTGGAAGACGCCGGTGCCGAACGCGAGGCCCAGCGCACGGTTGGGCGCGCGCCGGCGCAGCAGCACGACGGCGCTCAGCGCCACGGCGGCCACGACGGCGAGCCAGCGGGAGGGGAAGTACGGGCTGCCGGGGCTGTCGGCGGCGGTGGAGCCGATCATCGCGAGCGACGTGACCAGCAGCACGCACGCCCAGAAGCCGTCCACCGTCGTCGGGTGGCGGCGCAGGACGTCGTACAGCCGGTTCACGTCACCCACGGTAGGCACCGGGTGCGGCAGGGGAGTCAGCCCGGCGACCGATACGTTCAGCGTTCATCTACTCCTCAAGGTGGACGGACGCCTTACGGTGGCCGCTGTGATCAGACCGGGTGAGACGGGCTGGCGCGCGGCGGCCGAGCGCGCCCTGTACGGGCCGGACGGCTTTTATCTGCGGCAGCCGCCGTCGGCGCACTTCCGCACGTCGGTGCATGCCTCGCCGCTGTTCGCGCAGGCCGTGGCGCGGCTGCTGGTGCGCGTCGACGAGGCGCTGGGACGGCCCGGACGGCTGGCGTTCGTGGACATGGGGGCGGGCGGCGGCGAGCTGGCGGCCGGGGTGCTGGCCGCGCTGCCGGAGCGGACGGCGGCGCGCGTGCACGCGGTGGCGGTGGAACGCGCCGCGCGCCCGGCGGGGCTGGATGCCCGGGTGGAGTGGCGGGCCGAGCCGCCGCGCGGGGTGACCGGGCTGCTGTTCGCCAACGAGTGGCTGGACAACGTGCCGGTGGACGTGGCCGAGATGGGCGACGACGGCCGGGCGCGGTACGTGCTGGTGGACGCCGCCGGGCGGGAGCGGCCGGGGGAGCCGGTGGCCGGGGCCGACGCCGCGTGGCTGCGCCGCTGGTGGCCGCTGCCGCCGGACGAGCCGGGGTGGCGGGCGGAGATCGGGCTGCCGCGCGACGAGGCGTGGGCCCGGGCGGTGTCCTGCCTGGCGCGCGGGCTGGCCGTGGCCGTGGACTACGGGCACACGCGCGAGGACCGGCCGCCGTTCGGCACGCTCACCGGCTACCGCGACGGGCGGCAGGTGCCGCCGGTGCCGGACGGCTCTGCGGACCTGACGGCGCACGTGGCCGTGGACGCGTGCGCGGCGCGGCTGCCGGGCGGCACGGTGCTGCGGCAGCGGGAGGCGCTGGGACGGCTCGGGGTGTCGGGGCGGCGGCCGGACGCGGCGCGGGCGCGGCGCGATCCGGCGGGGTACGTGCGGGCGCTGGCGCGGGCCGGGGAGGCCGCCGAGCTGAGGTCAGCCGGCGGCCTGGGCGGGTTCTTCTGGGTGGCGCACGGCGTGGGCATGGCCCCGCCGTGGTGACCTCCGGCTACTTGTCGATGTCGCCGACGACGAAGAAGAACGAGCCGAGGATGGCCACCATGTCGCTCACCAGCGTCCCGGGCAGCACCCGGCTCAGCGCCTGGATGTTGTTGAACGACGCCGAGCGCAGCTTCAGCCGGTGCGGCGTCTTCTCCCCCTTGGAGACCAGGTAGTACCCGTTGATGCCCAGCGGGTTCTCCGTCCACGCGTACGTGGCGCCCTCCGGCGCCTTGAGCACCTTCGGCAGCCGCTGGTTGACCGGCCCCGGCGGCAGCTCGGCCAGCCGGTCCAGGCAGGCGTCGGCCAGGTCAAGCGAGACCGTGACCTGCTCCAGCAGCACCTCGAAGCGGGCCAGGCAGTCGCCCGCCTCCCGCGTGACCACCCGCAGCACGTCCCCCAGCTGCCCGTACGCCAGGTACGGCTCGTCGCGCCGCAGGTCGAAGTCGACGCCGCTGGCCCGCGCGATCGGGCCCGAGACGCCGAAGGCGTGGACGTCCTGAGGGCTGAGCACGCCGATGCCGCGGGTGCGCGCGCGGAAGACCTCGTTGCCCAGCACCAGGTCCTCGAACTGGCCCATCCGCCCCCGCACCGCCGCGACCGCCTGCCGCGCCCGGCCGGTCCACCCGGCGGGCAGCTCGTCCTTCAGCCCGCCGACGCGGTTGAACATGTAGTGCATGCGCCCGCCCGAGACCTCCTCCATCACCTGCTGGAGGCACTCCCGCTCGGTGAAGGCATAGAAGATCGGGGTCAGGCCGCCCAGCTCCAGGGGGTAGGAGCCGAGGAACATCAGGTGGTTGAGCACGCGGTTCAGCTCGGCGAGCAGCGTGCGGATCCACACCGCCCGCTCGGGCACCTCCATGCCGAGCATGCGTTCCACGGCCAGCACGACGCCCAGTTCGTTGGAGAACGCCGACAGCCAGTCGTGACGGTTCGCCAGCACGATGATCTGCCGGTAGTCGCGCGCCTCGAACAGCTTCTCGGCGCCCCGGTGCATGTACCCGATGACCGGCTCGGCGCTGGTGATCCGCTCCCCGTCCAGGACGAGCCGCAGCCGCAGCACGCCGTGCGTGGAGGGGTGCTGGGGACCGATGTTGAGCACCATGTCGGTGGTCTGGGCCGCCCCGCCGACCCCGATGACCGTCGTCGTGTGCGCCGTGGTCTCCGCCATGCGCCCAGTCTGTCACCTCACCGCGGCGGCGGACCCGTTCTAAGCTTCACCGCATGCACGGGGAGCACGCGCGGGCGGCGCAGCGACGGGGCGCGGCATGACGGCCGCTGACGGCTGGCGGGGTCTTGAGCCCGCGCTGCTGACGATGCGCCGGCGGCTGCTGGCGGCGGCGGTGGTGCCGCTGGCCGCGGCCGCCGCCGTGGTGCCCTGGCTGCTGCTGGGGCCGGCGTGGGCGCTGCTCGCGCTGCCGGTGCTGGCGGGCGGTGCCTGGGGGTGGCGGGCGCTGGGGCGGAACTGGCGTTCCTGGCGGTACCTGGAGCGCGACGACGACCTGCTGATCGACCGGGGGGTGCTGTGGCGGCAGCTGACCGTCGTGCCGTACGGGCGGATGCAGCTGGTCGAGGTGCTGTCCGGGCCGCTGGAGCGGCGCTTCGGGCTGGCGCGGGTGCAGCTGCACACGGCCGCCGCGGCCACGGACGCGGCCATTCCCGGTCTGGCGCCCGATGAGGCGGAGCGGCTGCGCGACCGCCTCACCGCCCTGGGCGAGGCCCGCTCGGCGGGGCTGTGAGCGGCGGTGGGCGGCACCGTGCGCGACTTTGGGCGTGACTCCGGCAGCGGCGGCGACGGCAAGCGGCTGCATCCGGTCACGCCGTGGCGGCGGGCGTGGGCGCCGCTGGCGGGCCTGTTCGCGATCGCGCTGAACAACGCCGAGCGGCTCGACGACTGGCTCGCCGCCCTGGGCCTGGGCTGGCTGACGCTGCTGGTCATCGTGCTGCTGGCGGGCGCCGCCCTGTACGGCTACCTGTCGTGGCGCGTCACCCGCTACCAGGTCACCGACACCGAGCTGCGCATCACCACGGGCCTGGTCTTCCGCCGCACGGCCCACCTGCGGCTGGACCGCATCCAGTCCGTCGACGTGACGCGGCCGCTGCTGGCGCGGGCCCTGGGCGTGGCCAAGCTGAAGATGACGGTGGTCGGCGCGGGCGGCCCCGGCACCCCGGATGAGCTGGCGTTCCTCGGCGAGGGCGAGGCGCGGGACCTGCGCGCGGAGCTGCTGGCCCGGGCGGCGGGCATCGCGCCGGAGGCGGCGCCGCAGGCGGGCGAGGCCCCGTCGCGCGCGCTGTACCGGGCGGACTCGCGCACGCTGGCGGTGGCCATGGCGCTGCTGGCCACCGGCTGGGGGGCGCTGCTCGCGGTGGCGGCGGTGGTGCCGGTGGTGTGGTGGCTGTCGGGCAACGTCTTCCTGATGCTGGGTGTCGCCGTGCCGCTGCTGGTCGCGCTGTGGCAGGGCAGCCTGGGCACGTTCCTGACCCAGTACGGCTGGACGGTCAGCGAGTCCCCGGACGGGCTGCGGCTGGACCACGGGCTGCTCCAGCGGGACCACGCCACGGTGCCGCCGGGCCGGGTGCAGGCGGTGCGGATCGTGGAGCCGCTGCTGTGGCGGCGGCGCGGCTGGGTCCGGGTGGAGCTGGACGTGGCGGGCACGGGCAACCAGGGCGGCACGCTGCTGCCGGTCGCCGGCCGGGACGAGGCGGCGGAGCTGGTCGGGCGGGTGCTGCCGGACGTGGACGTGATCAAGGCGCTGGCGTCGGTGCGGCCGGTCCCGGGCCGCGCCCGGTGGGCCGCGCCGGTGTGGCACCGGGGGTACGGGCACGGGGTGACGGACGGGGTGTTCGTGGCCCGGCGCGGGCTGCTGCGGCGGCGGCACGTGCTGGTGCCGCACGCCAAGGTGCAGAGCGTGCGCATGACGCAGGGCCCGTGGGGGCGGCTGCTCGGCCTGGCGGACGTGCATGTGGACCACGGCGCAGGCGGCACGGCGACGGCGCGCCTGCTGGGCGCGGCGGAGGCGCTGGGCGAGGTCAGCGCGCAGGCAGAGCGTTCCCGGCTGGGCCGCCGCGGCGCCGGCCCGGAGCGGTGGCTGACCGGCGGCGGCTACGCGCCGTCCCCGGATTCCTGAGCGTCTCCGGACTCCTCGGCGGGCCCCGGGCCCCCGGGCTCGTCCTCGCGCTCGACGAGGACGGGCGAGCCGTGGTGGGACCAGATCTTCCAGCCGTCCGGGGTGCGGCGGAAGACGTTGGTGGCGACGACGAGGCCGCCGACCAGCGGCCCGGCGCTGCCGTCGGGCTCGGCGGGGCCGCCGCTGAGGATGTTTTCCGTGCAGGTCACCAGCGCGGTGTCGCCCTGCACGGACACCTCGACGTCGGTGAGGAAGAACTGGATGTACTCGGTGCTCGCCATGATCAGGGCGTAGGAGCGCAGCACCTCGTCGCGCCCGCTGAGCACGGGCCAGCCGGGGTGGACGACGCTGACGCCCTCGTCGAGCCACTGCTCGGCCACGGCGTCCAGGTCGCCCTGCTCCAGCGCGTCGTACAGCGCCGCGTTGGCCGCTTCGACCGCCGCCACGTCCGTCCGCGCGCCGCCGCTCATCAGCCGGCCCCGACGTCCCGCAGGGCCCGCACCACGCGGACCGCGTCGGCGCTGGCGCGCACCTCGTGCACGCGCACGGCCCAGGCGCCGGCGTCGGCGGCCAGCGCGGAGACCGCGGCCGTGGCCGCGTCGCGCTCGCGCGCGGGCGGCGGGGTGCCGTCGGGCCCGGCGAGCACCCGGCCCAGGAACCGCTTGCGGGAGGCCGCCACGAGCAGCGGCAGCCCCAGCTCGCTGACCAGCCGCCCGGTGGCGGCGACCAGGGCCAGGTCGTGCGTCGCCTGCTTGGCGAAGCCCAGCCCCGGGTCGGCGATGATCCGCTCAGGGGCGATGCCGCCCTCGACGGCCTGCTCGATGGCGCCGCGCAGCTCGGCCAGCACCTCGGCGACCACGTCGCCGTAGACGGCCTTGCGGTTCATGTCGGCGCTCGGGCCGCGCCAGTGCATGACGACGAACGGCACCCCGGCGTCGGCCACCATCGGCACCATGGCCGGGTCGGCCCGCCCGCCGCTGACGTCGTTGACCACCGCGGCGCCCAGCTCCAGGGAGCGCTCGGCGACGGAGGCGCGCATCGTGTCGACGCTGACGAGGACGCCCTCGGCGGTCAGCTCCCGCACCACGGGCAGCACGCGCCGCAGCTCCTCCGCCTCGTCCACCCGGGTCGCGCCCGGCCGGGTCGATTCGCCGCCGACGTCTATCAGGTCCGCGCCCTGGGCCACGAGGTCGAGCCCGCGCTTGACCGCGGACTCCGCGTCGAACCACCGCCCGCCGTCCGAGAAGGAGTCCGGTGTGACGTTGACCACGCCCATGACCGCGCAGCGGTCCCAGTGCGGCAGCCCGGTCACATGGGCGCGGGAGATGCTCATGGTTCCAGGGTAGGGGCTTCCGGGAGGCCGCCGCGGCGGCCTCCCGGCCGGCAGACCGCCCGGCAGCGGAGCGGAAACCGGCGTACGGGGAACACCACGCGGGTAGGCGGCGCTGACAAAGGCGATCACCCGTCGCAGGTAGATTCGATTGCCTGCCGCGAACCAGCCGGACCGAGTGAGCTCACCGGAAGAGGAAGAGGGAGGACGCACCGTGGACCGCATCAGGCTGCGCGGGCTGCGCGCCCGGGGCTTCCATGGCGTGCTCCCGCACGAACGTGCCGAGGGCCAGATCTTCGTCGTCGACGTGGACCTGGGCCTCGATACGAGTCACGCCGCGGCGGCGGACGACCTGACGAAGACCGCGCACTACGGGGTGGTGGCCGAAGACATCGCGGCCATCGTCACGGGCGAGCCGTGCGAGCTGCTGGAAACCCTGGCACAGCGCATCGCCGACCGCTGCCTGGCCTACGAGCCGGTGCGTGAGGTTGAGGTGACGGTGCACAAGCCGCAGGCCCCGATCGCCGTTCCCTTCGACGACGTGTCCATCACCATCAAGCGGAGCCGCGCATGACGCCGAGCAATTCCACCAGCCCTGCCAACCCCGCCGACGCTGCGAACGCCCCCCGCACGCCCCACCAGAAGGCCGCCCCCGACCCGACCGTGCAGCCGGTGCCGGTCTCCGTCGTCCAGCAGGTGGACGCGGCCGACTCCACGCTGCACAACCCCAAACGGGCGGTGCTCTCGCTGGGCAGCAACCTGGGGAACCGCCTGGAGACGCTCCAGGGCGCCATCGACGCCCTGGAGGAGACGCCGGGCGTGCGCGTGAAGGCCGTCTCGCCCGTGTACGAGACCGAGCCCTGGGGCGTGGAGCCCGGCAGCCAGCCGACGTACTTCAACGCCGTCGTCCTGGTGAAGACGACGCTGCCGCCCGGATCCCTGCTGGAGCGGGCGCACGCCATCGAGGAGGCGTTCCACCGGGTGCGCGACAGCCGCTACGGCCCGCGCACGATCGACGTGGACATCGTCGCCTACCAGGGCGTGGTCTCCGACGACCCGTCGCTGACGCTCCCGCACCCCCGGGCACACGAACGGGCGTTCGTCCTGGTGCCGTGGCACGATGTCGATCCGGGTGCCGAGGTGCCCGGGCGGGGCCCTGTGGCCGACCTGCTGCCCTCGCTGGCCGGGCAGGGGGTCGTGCGCCGGGATGACCTCGCGCTCGTCCTGCCCGAGTGAGCGCGGGCGGCCGCCCGGGGCGGTCACGCACCCGTCCGATCATGTCCGACCACGAACGATGAGGGTTGCGCGGCGGTGAACCAACTGCGTATCGGCACGCTCGCGGCCCTGTTCGCGGCGGCGGTCGCGCTGTCGTGGGCGGGCGCCGACACGTGGGACCGGCTGGGCAACACCACGCCCAGCGTGCCGCTGCTGGCGCCGGTGGTGCTGGCGCTGATCGCGGTGGTGCTGTTCGCGACCGCCCTGTCGCTGCGCTCCCGGCTGCGGGCGCAGCGGGAGCGGCGGCCCGACGCCCGGCCGGTGGACCGGATGATGGCGGCGCGTGCCGTGGTGTTCGGGCAGGCCAGCGCGCTGGTGTCGGCGCTGGCGGCGGGGATGTACGGCGGGTTCGGGCTGTGGCTGGTGCTGGAGCGGCTCGACGTGCCGAACCGGCGCGACCAGGCGGTCTACGCCGGCTGCGCGGTGGTGGCGGGCATCGCGGTGGTGATCGCGGGGCTGTTCCTGGAGCGGGTGTGCCGGCTGCCCGACGACGACGAGAACGGCGGCGACGGCCCGGCCGGGTCCTCCGTCTAGGACGCCCGGGGACCGCTGACGGTCTCCAGCTCCACCTCCGCGCGCGCCACGTCGCGCTGGTCGGCGCCGATGGAGCGGCGCAGCGCCTCGTGCAGGCTGGCGGGCGTGAGCACGCCCAGGAACCGGTCCTGGTCGTCCAGCACCGCGATCCAGCCGGCGTCGTACTGGAGCATCGTGCTGAACGCCTGCTTCAGCGGCGCGCCCAGCGGCAGCCACGCCTCCATGCGGCGGGCGTGGTCGGCGACGGTCCCGCCGCCGCGCGCCGCCCCGGTTACGGGCACCCAGCCGTGCAGCGTGCCGTCGTCGCCGAGGACAACGGCCCAGCGCACGTCGTCGCGCCGCATCCGCTCCGCCGCCCGGTCCATCGGGTCGGACAGCCGCACCACCGGCGGCTGCTCCAGGTCGCCCTCCTCCACGGGCGTGACTGACAGCCGCTTCAGGCCCCGGTCACTGCCGACGAACGAGGCGACGTACTCGCTGGCGGGCGCCCCGAGCACGGCGGCGGGCGTGTCGAACTGCTCGACCCGCCCCGCGCCGAACACCGCGATCCGGTCGCCGAGCCGGACCGCCTCCTCGATGTCGTGGGTGACGAACAGCACCGTCTTGCGCACCTCGGCCATCAGCCGCAGGAACTCGTTCTGCAGCCGCTCCCGGACCACGGGGTCCACGGCGCCGAACGGCTCGTCCATCAGCAGCACCGGCGGGTCCGCCGCCAGGGCCCGGGCCACGCCGACCCGCTGCCGCTGCCCGCCCGAGAGCTGGTCCGGGTAGCGGTCGCCGTAGACGGCCGGGTCGAGCCCGACCAGCTCCAGCAGCTCGGCGGCGCGGGCCCGCGCCCTGGCCTTGCCCCAGCCGAGCAGGTGCGGCACGGTCGCGGTGTTCTGCAGCACGGTGCGGTGCGGGAAGAGGCCGACCTGCTGGATGACATAGCCGATGCGGCGGCGCAGTTCGACGGGGTCGGCCTCGGCGATGTCCTGCCCGTCGAGGAGGATGCGGCCCGTCGTGGGCTCCTCAAGGCGGTTGACCATCTTCATGGTGGTGGTCTTGCCGCAGCCGGACGGGCCGACCAGGGTGACGAGTTCGCCGCGCTTCACCTCGAGGTTCAGGTCATCCACGGCGAGCGTGCCGTTGGGGTACCGCTTGGAAACTCGTTCGAAGCGCAGCATGGAACCAGTCTGTCAGTCTGCGAGCAAAACCGGGCGAGAACGCTCACAGAGCCCTACGGTGGTGCCGTGGCGGCGCGAGGCCGTCAGGTGGCCGAGACACAAGGGCGGGTGACGATGGCGGAGACCAAAGCCGACGTGGTGGTCGTGGGCGTGGGCGTGGCCGGCGAACATCTCGCGGGCAGGCTGGCCGAGGAGGGACTCGACGTCGTGGCCGTCGAGGCCGAACTCGTCGGTGGCGAGTGTCCCTACTGGGCGTGCGTGCCGACGAAGATGATGGTCCGCGCCGCCGGCCTGGTGGCCGAGGCCCGGCGGATCCCCGGCCTGGCGGGCGAGGCGGACGTCCGCCCCTCGTTCGCCGCGGTGGCCGGCCGCATCCGGCAGGAGGCCACCGATGACTGGAACGACCAGGTCGCCGCGGACCGCCTGACGAGCAAGGGCTGCCGCGTGCTGCGCGGCCACGCCCGGCTCACCGGCCCCGGCCGCGTCACGGTCACGCCCGCCGGCGGAAGCGACCAGGACGAGCAGCGGATCAGTGCCCGCCGCGGCATCGTCCTCGCCACCGGCAGCACGCCGCAGGAGCCGCCGGTCCCCGGCCTGGACGCCGTGCCGTACTGGACCAACCGGCAGGCCGTGGCCGCCACCGAGCCGCCGCGCTCCCTGCTCGTGCTCGGCGGCGGCCCCATCGGCCTGGAAATGGCGCAGGTCTTCGCCCGCTTCGGCTCCGAGGTCACGGTCGTGGAGGCCGGGCACCGGCTGCTGCCCCACGAGGAGCCGGAGTCCGGCGAGCTGATCGAACAGGTGCTCAGCGACGAGGGCGTCACCGTGCGGGCCGGCGCCCGGGCCACGCGCGTCTCGCACGACGGCGATCCCGACGGCGGCACGTTCACCCTCACCCTCGCCGACGGCAGCACGCTGTCCGCCGAACGCCTGCTCGTCGCCACCGGGCGCCGCGCCCGGCTGGCGGGCCTCGGCGTGGAGAGCGCCGGGCTGGACCCGAACGCCCGGGCCATCGCGGTGGACGGCAGGATGCGCGTCGTGCCCGGCCTGTGGGCGGTCGGCGACGTGACGGGCAAGGGCATGTTCACCCACGTCGCCATGTACCAGGCGGAGATCGCGGTCCGCGACATCCTCGGCCAGGGCGGGCCCGAGGCGGACTACCGGGCGCTGCCGCGCGTGACGTTCACCGACCCGGAGATCGGCGCTGCCGGGCTGACCGAGGCGCAGGCGCGGGAACGCGGCATCAACGTCCGCACCGGCACCGCCCAGCTGCCGTCGTCGTCGCGCGGCTGGATCCACAAGGCGGGCAACCAGGGCTTCATCAAGCTCGTCGTCGACGCCGAGCGGAACGTCCTGGTCGGCGCGACCTCGGCGGGCCCCGCCGGCGGCGAGATCCTCTACGGCCTCGCCGTCGCCGTCCAGGCCGAGGTCCCGGTCTCCACCCTGGCCCACATGATCTACGCGTACCCGACCTTCCACCGCGCCGTGGAGGTCGCGCTGGCGGACCTTTCCGGATAGGGCGCGTTTTCGCCTCGGCCGGCCGCCGGGACGGGTCTAGGCTCGTCCCGGTGGACGCTGCTCCGAGCAACTGTCTGACGGCCAACGAGTGGATCTGCGGCGAATACCTCCGCTCCCGGTCCGGCGAACTCGTCGACGCCACCATCGAGCACGTGGCCATCACCGTGACGGCGGTCGCGCTCGCCGTCGTCGTGTCGTTCCCGCTGGCCCTGCTGGCGCGCCGCTGGCGGCTCGCGGCCGGCGGCATCCTGTCGCTGACCACCATCCTCTACACGATCCCCAGCCTGGCGATGTACGCCCTGCTGCTGCCGTGGTTCGGCATCTCGGCCTCGGTGGTCGTCTGCGGCCTGGTGCTCTACTCGCTGACCATCCTGGTGCGGAACACGCTCACCGGGCTGCGCGCCGTGCCCGCCGAGGCACGGGAGGCCGCGCTCGGCATGGGCTACGGCCGGCTGCGGCTGCTGTTCGGCGTCGAGCTGCCGCTGGCGCTGCCCGCGCTGATGGCCGGGGTGCGCATCGCCACCGTCTCCGCCGTCTCGCTCACCACGGTCGGTGCGATCGTCGGCCACGGCGGCCTGGGCAACCTCATCTACAGCGGCATGGACACCTACTTCAAAGCGGAGGTGCTGACCGCCTCCGTGCTGTGCGTGGCGCTGGCCGTCGCCGCCGATCTGCTGCTGCTGGGCGCGCAGCGGCTGCTCACCCCCTGGACGCGCGGCGCGGGAAGGAGCGCCTGAGGTGGACCTTGAGGTGATCGGCGAGAGCTGGACCTGGCTGACGACCGCCGCGCACTGGTCGGGCCCGGGCGGGGTGTGGCACCGCGCCGGCGAGCACCTGTACCTGACCGCCGTCTCCCTGCTGCTGGCGTGCGCGATCGCGCTGCCGCTGGCGCTGTGGCTGGGCCACGGCGGCGGGCGGCGCTGGCGGGCGGCGCTGGCCGTGAACCTGTCCAACGCGGGGCGCGCGGTGCCGACGTTCGCCGTGCTGGTCGTGCTCAGCATGGGCCCGCTGGGCAGTCACGGCGACGTGCCGGTGATCGTGGCGCTCGTGCTGTTCGCCGTGCCGCCGCTGCTGACCAACGCCTACACCGGGATCGCCGAGGCCGACCGGGACGTGGTGGCGGCCGCCCGCGGCATGGGCATGTCGCGGTGGCAGCTGCTGGCGCGGGTGGAGGCACCGCTGGCCTTCCCGATGCTGATGACGGGCGTCCGCACGGCGGCGGTGCAGATCGTCGCGACCGCCACGCTGGCGGCGCTGCCGGGCGGCGGAGGGCTGGGCCGGATCATCACGGCGGGCTTCGCCACCAACCGCACGCCGCAGGTCGTGGCCGGGGCTGTGCTGGTCGCCGTCCTGGCGCTGCTGGTCGAGGCCGTCCTCGTGCTCGCCGAGCGGCTGGCGGACCCGATGCGCCGGGCCCGCCACCCGGCGGCGGGATCCGCAAACCGGTCGCGGAAGCCGCCGTCCGCTGAGAGGGTGGAGTCGGTCACCAGTCCGGCCTGATCCGCCTGACGTCTGAGGGGAGCCAGTTGTGACCGCCAGGAACGCCAGGAAGATAACCGCGGCGGCCGCCGCCGGGGCCGCCACCGCGCTGATACTGACCGCCTGCGGCGGCGAGAGCCTGGAGGAGCGGGACGGGGGCGGCTCCGGCGGCTCCGGCGGGGAGGACGGCGGCCGCTCGCTGACCGTCGGCGGGGCGGACTTCACCGAGGCCCGCATCATGGCCGAGCTGTACGCGCAGCTGCTGCGCGACCGCGGCTACGACACTTCCATCGAGACGCTGGAGAGCCGCGAACTGTACGAGCCGGAGCTGGAGCGGGGCCGGATCGACGTCGTCCCCGAGTACGCCGCCACGCTGGCCGAGTTCCTCAACGACCAGGTCAACGGCACCGAGGCGCCCGGCGTCGCCTCCGCCGACGTGGACGACACCGTCGCCGCGCTCCGCGACCTGGCCGAGCCGCGCGGCCTGACCGTCCTGGACCCGGGCGAGGCCGTCGACCAGAACGCCTTCGCCGTCCACGAGGACTTCGCCGCCGAGCACGACCTGAGCACCCTCTCCGATCTCGGCGCGTCGGGCCTGTCCGTCACCCTGGCGGCGGGCGACGACTGCCCCGAGCGGCCGTTCTGCCAGCCTGGCCTGGAGGAGACCTACGGCATCGAGATCGACGGCGTGGACCCCCTGGGCGTCGGCACGGTGAACGCCAAACGGGCCGTGCAGAACGGCGAGGACGAGATGGTGCTGGTCACCACCACGGACGCCACGCTGGAGGAGTACGACCTCGTGCTGCTGGAGGACGACAGGAACCTCCAGCAGGCCGACAACCTGCTGCCCGTCGTCAACACCGAGTCCGCCGGTGACCCCGAGATCGCCCAGGCCCTCGACGAGCTGACGCAGACCCTCACCACGGACGACCTCATCGAGCTGAACCGGCAGGTCGACCTCGAACGCCGCAAGGCGCGGGACGTGGCCGCCGAGTACCTCGAGGAGCACGGCCTGCTGGGCTGACGCGTCACGCCCAGATCACCATCTGTATCGCGCACTCCCCCGCTGCCCTGGCGCCACGGTAAGTTTCAGCCATGGCACGAGGACGCCACCGCAACTCGGCGCTGCACCGGGTGCACATCCCCCTGTGGTCCGCTACCGCCGCCGCGGCCTGCGCCGCCGCCGCGTGGACGACGGGAGAGCCCCTCGTGCTGCGCCTGCTGGCGGCGGGCGCGGCGCTCGCCGCCGTGACGGTCTCCGTGGTGCTCCGCCGCTGGGACCTGCGCGCGGGCCTGGACGTCGCCCGCGAGCGCGCCGCGAAGGCCGGGCTGTCCTGGCGCCTGGAGGAGCGCCAGGCCGAGCTGGAGGAGGCCAGGCAGCGCGTCGGGGAGCTGGAGGCCAAGGTCCGAAGCAAGCGCGCCGAGCTGGCCCGGCTGCGCACCGAGCACGCCGCCCTGCTGCGCCGTTACGCCACCGCCGAGAGCGAGCGCGCCAAGGCGCTGGAGGGGCGGCGGCAGCTCGCCCTGGAGGCGGCCCAGCCGGCCAAGGCGCTGCCCGCCCAGGCCACCGACCACCGCACGGCGGGCGGCGCACCGACGCCGCTGACGTACCTCCAGGCGTACGAGGCGCTGTCCCGGCTCTCCCGCAGCGCGGCGCGGCAGCGCGAGCGTGAGCAGGCGCGCCCGGTCGTCGCGCCGAAGCCGCGCAGCAGCGACGGCTTCGACTTCTTCCGCGCCGCCCGCTGACCGCGCCGGGCGGCGGGCGGCCGCGTCAGTGGACGAGCTTGAGGCCGGCCACGCAGCCGACGATGCCGGCGAGGAAAACGATCTTCAGGGCGGAGACGGGCTCACCCTCGAAGGCCATCGCGTACCCGGCCGTCAGGGCGGCGCCGATGCCTACCCACACGGCGTAGCCGGTCCCCACCGGGACCGACCGCAGGGCGTACGCCAGCCCGGCCATGCTGGCGAGGAGCCCGGCGGCGAACACCACCGTCGGCAGCGGCCGGGTGAAGCCCTGGGACTTGCCCAGCGCGGTCGCCCAGACCGCTTCGAGGGCTCCGGAGACGACGAGAACGATCCACGCCATTGCAGTGAGTCTCCCCGCGCCGTCTTGTCGTGGGCTGGGTACGGCGCACCTCGTCCAGGAGCCGGTCGGGCTCTGCCCGTCATGGTCGCACACCGGCTCGTCCGTCCGGGTCACGCGCGGGGCCGTGACCGGGCACGGGCCCCGGTGCACGGCCCGGCGGGCGTCAGTGCTGCTTGTCGGCCTCGGCGGCCCGCTTGAACGACGCCTCGATCTCGGCCTCGGCCTCGGCGCGGCCGACCCAGTCGGCGCCCTCGACGGACTTGCCGGGCTCCAGGTCCTTGTAGACCTCGAAGAAGTGCTGGATCTCCAGCCGGTCGAACTCGCTGACGTGGTGGATGTCCCGCAGGTGCTCCATGCGGGGGTCGGACGCGGGCACGCACAGCAGCTTGTCATCGCCGCCCGCCTCGTCCGTCATCCGGAACATGCCGATGGCGCGGCAGGCGATGACGCAGCCGGGGAACGTCGGCTCCTCCAGCAGCACCAGCGCGTCCAGGGGGTCGCCGTCCTCCCCGAGGGTGCCCTCCACGAAGCCGTAGTCAGCCGGGTACACCGTCGAGGTGAACAGGTGGCGGTCCAGCCGGATCCGGCCGGTCTTGTGGTCCACCTCGTACTTGTTCCGCGAACCCTTCGGAATCTCGATGGTGACGTCGAACTCCACTTCAGGGCACTCCTTAACCGTTCTGTGCACGCGACAGGTGGTTAAGTGTCCCTCACGGAGGCTTCCGCTGGCGAAAGGGGCTGGTCGTGGACGCGCTGCGGGCACTGGCGCGAAGGACGCGGACGTCGCACCCGGTGGTCCGCCTGGCCACCGTCGCCGCCGCCGCCGGCCTGGCACTGACCGCCGGGATCGTCGCCGCCGCCGGCCCGTGGGACGGGGGCCAGCGCGCCGCCGAGCGGGACCGCGCGGCGGACGCCACGCCCGGCGCCGGCGCGGCCGGCTTCGCCGAGGAGGAGGTCGCGGGCGCCGCGACCGCCGCCCGGGTACTCGCCCCCCTCGAGGCGGAGGGCGCCGCGCCCGCTCCGGCCGCGCTGCGGCGCGCGCTCGGCGCCCCGCTGGCGGACCCCGCGCTCGGCCCGGGCGGCGCGGCGGCGGCCGTCGTGGACGTCGCCACCGGCGAGACGGTCTTCAGCCAGGACGCGCGCACGGGCATGGCGCCCGCCTCCACCGTCAAGATCGTCACCGCCGCTGCCGCGCTCCACACCCTCGGCGGCGGCCACCGTCTGACCACCACCGCCGTGTGGGACGCCGGGGCGGGCCGCGTGACGCTCATCGGCGGCGGCGACCCGACGCTGACCGACGACGACCTGGCCCGGCTCGCCGAGCGCACCGCTGACGCCCTCGCCGAGGAGGGCGTCGAGTCCGTCCGCGTCGGCTACGACGACTCGCTGTACCCCACGCAGCGTCACCCGATCGGCGTGAACGAGAACATCGCCCTGATCACCCCGCTCCAGGTCAACGCCGGGCGCCTGGACGACAGCAGCCACGGCCCCGCCCCCCGCGCCGGGGACCCCGCCCCGGCCGCCGCCGAGCGGTTCGCCGCCCACCTGGCCGACGCGGGCCTGCGGGTCCGGGGCGGCGAGCCCGGCCACGGCGCCGCGCCCGAGGACGCCGTCCCGCTCGCCCGCCACCACTCGGCCACGGTCTCCGTCCTGGTCGAGCGTATGCTCACCCACAGCGACAACGACCTGGCCGAGGCGTTGTCCCGCCACACCGCGCTGGCCACCGGCCACCGCGCCGACTTCCGCGGCGCGGCCCGCGCCGCCACCGGCGTGCTCGAGGAGCTCGGCCTGCCGCTGGCGGGGGTCTCCCTCGCGGACGGCAGCGGCCTGGACCGCGACGGACGGGTGACGGCCGCGCTGCTGGCGAACCTGCTGACGGCCGCCGCCAGCCCGGACCGCCCCGAGCTGCGCCCCGCCCTGACCGGCCTGCCGGTCGCCGGCTTCACCGGCACCCTCAGCAGCCGCTACTCCGCGGACGACGGCGGCGCCGGCCTGGTGCGCGCCAAGACCGGCACCCTGACCGGCGTGAACAGCCTGGCGGGCACGGCGGTGACCCCCGGCGGCCGCCTGCTGGCGTTCGCCTTCCTCGCCGGGGACACCACCGATCCGGCGGGCGCGGAGGCGGCGCTGGACGCGGCCGCCACCGCACTGGCTACCTGCGCCTGTCGCTGAGCCCGGTCCCGCCGTACCGTTGACGCATGACGAGTCTCGGCGCACCGGACCTGGTGGACTGGAACCTCGCCGTCGCCACGGCGACCCGCATCGCCCGGCCCGGGCCCGAGGTGAGCCGGGACGAGGCCCGTGCGGTCGTGGCCGAGCTGCGGCGTCACGCCCGGACCTCGGAGCAGCACGTGCGGGCGTTCACGGGCATGGACACGGGCACGGCCGACACTCCGGTGCTGGTCGTGGACCGGCCCGGCTGGGTCCGCGCCAACGTGGCGGGCTTCCGGCAGGTGCTCCAGCCGTTCATGGACCGGGTCCGCGAACGCCGCGCCGGGGTGCCCGGGGGCGCCGCCATGGGCGTGGTGGGCAGCAAGGTCACGGGCGTCGAAGTGGGCATGCTGCTGGCGTTCCTGTCCTCGCGGGTGCTCGGGCAGTACGAGACGTTCGCCCCCGCCGCGCCCGGGATGCCGGTGCCCGAGGGGCAGCGCGGCGGCGGCAGGCTGCTGCTGGTGGCGCCGAACATCGTGCACGTCGAGCGCGAGCTGGACGTCGATCCGCATGACTTCCGGCTGTGGGTCTGCCTGCACGAGGAGACGCACCGCACCCAGTTCTCGGCGGTCTCCTGGCTGCGGGACCACCTGGAGGGCGAGATCCAGGCGTTCCTGAACGAGGCGGACGTCGATCCGGCCACGCTGGTCGAGCGGCTGCGGCAGGCCGCCCAGGCGGTGGGCGGGCGCGGCGGCTCGCCGGAGGGCGCCGGGGAGGGCGAGGGCGGCCGGGGCATCGTGGACCTGGTGCAGACGCCGCGGCAGCGGGAGATCCTCGACCGGATGACGGCCGTGATGTCGCTGCTGGAGGGGCACGCCGACTACGTGATGGACGGGGTCGGGCCGGACGTCGTGCCGACAGTGGCGGAGATCAGGGAGAAGTTCACCAGGCGCCGCCAGACGGGCGCGGGGCGGCTCGACCGCGCGCTGCGACGGCTGCTGGGGCTCGACGCCAAGCTGCGGCAGTACCGGGAGGGCGAGCGGTTCGTGCGGGAGGTGGTCGCGCGGGCCGGCATGGACGGTTTCAACAAGGTGTGGACGTCCCCCAACACGCTGCCCACCAAAGAGGAGATCGCCTCACCGGAGCAGTGGGTCGCGCGGGTGAAACCGGCCTCCGCGTAGGGTCCGCCCCGGCGTGAAAGGGCGTGCGGGGCGCACAGCGGCCCGAAAGGCCTGATAAGCGCGGGGTCGCGCATCTTGGTGCTCCGGCCAGGAGCCAGGGAGTCAAACACCGACAATTTCACCCTTACGAGGGACCGTCGCGGCATGCCAGGCGTGCGATGCTCGGGTAACAGCGCACCTCTGTCACCATTTACGCACCCTGCGTGACCTGAGTGACGGGAGCAGGGCTTCCCTCCCCCGGCAGCCTTATCTGATCACTGACAGGAATCTCCCCCGGAAAGAAGTGAGTCGGACATGGGTCCCCACCCCGCGGTCGCGGCGATACGCCTGGCGGTCCGCCGCACGCTGCATGACATCCTCCATGAGTGGCGCCACGAGGCGCCTGGCGAGCCGAGCCCTCACCGCGGCCCCTCCCCCGGTTCCGCTGGTTCCCCCGGCACCCCCGGTTTCTCCGCCGCCGCGCCCCCCGCACCGCGCGCGTCCGCGGGGCCTCCGGGGTCTCTGGGGTCTCCCGGATCTCCTGGGGCCACCGCCCCGCTGGTCCTCGTGGCCTGCTCCGGCGGCGCCGATTCGATGGCCCTCGCCTCCGCCCTCGCCTTCGAGGCCCCGCGCTGCGGCGTGCGGGCGGGCGGCGTCACCGTCGATCACGGCCTCCAGGACGGCTCCGACGCGCGCGCCCGCGAGGTCGCCGAGCGCATGACCGCGCTGGGCCTCGATCCCGTCGACGTGGCCACGGTCACCGTCGGCGGCGAGGGCGGCCCCGAGGCCGCCGCCCGCACCGCGCGGTACGCCGCGCTCGACGACGCCGCGCGGCGCCTGGGCGCCGCCGCCGTGCTGCTCGGCCACACCCGCGACGACCAGGCGGAGACCGTGCTGCTCGGCCTGGCCCGCGGCTCCGGCATCCGCTCGCTGTCCGGGATGGCGCCGGTCTCCGGCCCGCCCGCGGGCACCCCGGCGGACGATCCCCGCGCCGCGCGCCGCTACCGGCGCCCGTTCCTGACGATCGACCGGCAGAGCACCCGCCGCGCCTGCCTGGCCCAGTCGCTCCCGGTGTGGGACGACCCGCACAACACCGACCGCGCCTACACCCGCTCCCGCGTGCGCCACGAGGCGCTGCCGGTGCTGGAGAAGGCGCTGGGCCGCGGCGTGGTCGAGGCGCTCGCGCGGACGGCCCGGCTGTCGCGGGACGACGCCGACGCGCTCGACGCCTGGGCCGATCAGGCGCAGCGCGCGGCCACGCGCGAGGACGGCGCCCTGGACATCGCCGCGCTGCGCGACCTGCCGCCGGCCGTGCGCCGCCGGGTGCTGCGCCGGGCCGCCATCGCCGCGGGGGCGCCCGCGGGGTCGCTGTTCGCCCGCCACATCGAGGAGACGGACCGGCTGGTGACCGCCTGGCGCGGCCAGCGCCCGCTGAACCTCCCCGGGCGGGTCGAGGCGAGAAGGCAGGGTGGCACACTGGTTCTCCAGCAGGCGAACCAGTAGGAAGCAGCGCGGGTGCGAGAGAAAGATCTGGGCGCCGACCTGAAGTCGGTGCTCATCACGAAGGAACAGATCGACGCCAGGCTCGCGGAGCTGGCCGCCACCATCGACGAGGAGTACGCCGGGCGGGACCTGCTGCTCGTCGGCGTGCTCAAGGGCGCGGTGATGGTGATGGCCGACCTCGCGCGGGCCCTGTCGACACCGGTGACCATGGACTGGATGGCGGTGTCGTCGTACGGCGCCGGCACGCAGTCGTCCGGCGTGGTGCGCATCCTGAAGGACCTGGACACCGACATCCAGGGCAAGGACGTGCTCATCGTCGAGGACATCATCGACTCCGGGCTGACCCTGTCCTGGCTGCTGTCGAACCTCGGCTCGCGCGGGCCCGCCTCACTGCGGGTGTGCACGCTGCTGCGGAAGCCGGACGCGGCCAAGGTGGATATCGACGTGGAATGGGTCGGCTTCGACATCCCCAACGAATTCGTCGTCGGATACGGCCTGGACTACGCCGAGAAGTACCGCAACCTCCCCTTTGTCGGCACGCTGGCGCCGCACGTCTACAACGGCCGGGACTCTTAAGCGGCCGGCGGGCTCATCGGCGGGGCGGGAACACCTGGCTTTGCCCTACCGTTGCCTTAGGGCAGGACCAAAGCACTCCCCGCCGCCCGGCAGCGCCGGGGGGCATAGCTGAGGTACCGTCGCGGTAGGTCAGCAGTGAGTCAGCGACACCAGGCCGGGCGCATTACGGCCGAGACAGGACACCGCGCGCACAGCAGATCCCTGACCGGGGGCTGTGCCTCTACGTGGCAGGAGGGACGGGGCCGCGCCACCCCGTATGGATGGACGTGAAGCGCTACTTCCGTGGGCCAGTGATGTGGATCGTGCTGGCCGTCCTCGCCGTGATTCTGCTGATGCAGGTGTTCAGCTCCTCCGAGGGCTACAAGAGTGTGGACACCGGCGAGGTCGTTCAGGCGATCAACAACAATCAGGTCAGGTCCGCCGAGCTGACCACCGGTGATGAGCAGACCATCAAGGTCGAGCTGCAGGACGGCGTCGAGATCGAGGGCAGCAACCGGGTCCAGGCCGACTACATCGACGGTCAGGGCGAGAACCTCGCCAGCACCCTGCAGTCGAAGTTCCAGGACGAGCTGCTGCCCGACGGGTACACGGTCTCACCGAAGTCGCAGAACCCGTTCGTCGGGATGCTGCTGTCGATCCTGCCGTTCCTGCTGATCATCATCGTCTTCCTGTTCCTGATGAACCAGATGCAGGGCGGCGGCTCGCGGGTGATGAACTTCGGCAAGTCCAAGGCCAAGCTGATCACCAAGGACACCCCGAAAACGACGTTCGCCGACGTGGCCGGCGCGGACGAGGCGGTCGAGGAGCTCCAGGAGATCAAGGAGTTCCTCCAGGAGCCCGCGAAGTTCCAGGCCGTCGGCGCCAAGATCCCCAAGGGTGTGCTGCTGTACGGCCCGCCCGGCACCGGCAAGACGCTGCTGGCGCGCGCGGTCGCGGGCGAGGCAGGCGTGCCGTTCTACTCGATCTCCGGCTCCGACTTCGTCGAGATGTTCGTCGGTGTCGGTGCCTCCCGGGTCCGTGACCTGTTCGAGCAGGCCAAGGCCAACGCCCCGGCGATCGTGTTCGTGGACGAGATCGACGCGGTCGGCCGCCACCGCGGCGCCGGCATGGGCGGCGGTCACGACGAGCGCGAGCAGACGCTGAACCAGCTGCTGGTCGAGATGGACGGCTTCGACGTCAAGGGCGGCGTGATCCTGATCGCCGCGACCAACCGTCCCGACATCCTCGACCCGGCGCTGCTGCGCCCGGGCCGGTTCGACCGGCAGATCGCCGTGGACCGCCCGGACAAGCAGGGCCGCCTGGAGATCCTCAAGGTCCACCAGAAGGGCAAGCCGGTCGCGCCCGACGTGGACCTGGAGGCCGTGGCGCGCCGCACCCCGGGCTTCACCGGTGCCGACCTGAACAACGTGCTGAACGAGGCGGCGCTGCTGGCCGCCCGCAGCAACGCGAAGCTGATCGACAACAAGTTCCTGGACGAGGCGATCGACCGGGTCGTGGCCGGTCCGCAGAAGCGCACGCGGATCATGAGCCAGAAGGAGAAGATGATCACCGCGTACCACGAGGGCGGCCACGCCCTGGTCGCGGCGGCCTCTCCCAACAGCGACCCGGTGCACAAGGTCACGATCCTCTCCCGCGGCCGGGCCCTGGGCTACACCATGGTCCTGCCCGACGAGGACAAGTACTCCACGACGCGGAACGAGATGCTCGACCGGCTCGCGTACATGATGGGCGGCCGGGCCGCGGAGGAGCTCGTCTTCCACGACCCGACCACCGGCGCGGGCGACGACATCGAGAAGGCCACCGCCACGGCGCGCGCCATGGTCACGCAGTACGGCATGACCGAGCGCCTGGGCGCGATCAAGTTCGGCTCCGACCACTCCGAGCCGTTCCTCGGCAAGGAGATGGGCCACCAGCGGGACTACTCCGAGGAGGTCGCCGGGCTGGTCGACGAGGAGGTCAAGAAGCTCATCGAGAACGCCCACAACGAGGCGTGGGAGATCCTCGTCGAGAACCGGGACGTCCTGGACAACCTGGTGCTGGCGCTCCTGGAGAAGGAGACGCTGAACAAGGAGGAGCTGGCCGAGATCTTCGCGCCGGTGGTCAAGCGCCCGCCGCGTCCGGCGTGGACCGGCTCGGCCCGGCGCACGCCGTCGACGCGGCCGCCGGTGGCGTTCCCCACCAAGGAACTGAGCATGGCCAACGGGTCCGGCACGAGCAGCGGAACGTCGCTGGACAAGAAGCCGGAGGAGCGCCCCGAGCGCCCCTGACCCGCCCCGGCCAGCGGAATGCCCACCGCGCCCCTCACGTTTAGTGTGAGGGGCGCGGACATATGTGCGAACAGGAACGAGGACGGCATGACGGACCAGGTGACGCTGCCAGGCAGCGGCAACGCGGTCGGTGAGTTCGACGAGAAGCGCGCCGAAGCCGCGGTGCGCGAGCTGCTGATCGCCGTGGGCGAGGACCCGGACCGCGAGGGGCTGCGCGAGACCCCGGCCCGGGTGGCGCGCGCCTACAAGGAGATCTTTGCCGGGCTGCGGCAGCGGCCCGAGGACGTCCTGACCACGACGTTCGACCTGGGCCACGACGAGATGGTCCTGGTGAAGGACATCGAGGTGCTCAGCAGCTGCGAGCACCACCTGACCCCGTTCGTGGGCTACGCGCACATCGGCTACATCCCCTCCACCAGCGGCAAGATCACCGGGCTGTCGAAGCTGGCCCGGCTGGTCGATGTCTTCGCGCGCCGCCCGCAGGTGCAGGAGCGGCTGACGACCCAGGTCGCCGACTCGCTGATGCGCATCCTGGAACCGCGCGGGGTCATCGTCGTGGTCGAGTGCGAGCACATGTGCATGACGCTGCGGGGCGTGCGCAAGCCGGGCGCCAAGACGCTCACCTCGGCGGTGCGCGGCCAGCTGCGGGACCCCGCGACGCGTTCGGAGGCCATGAGCCTGATCATGGCCCGCTAGCTCCCGGCCCGCGGGGCCTACCAGGGCGCGACGCAGGACCAGGCGAGCGTGACCTCGCCCTGGCGCCACCGGCGGGGGCCGTCGAGGACCGGCCAGTCACCCGACAGCGACCGCACGGCGGCGGCCCACCGCTGCCGCGCCCCGAAGGCGCCGTACCCGGCGGCACCCGCCCACGCCCGGTCGAAGTCGGCCAGCAGCCGGTGGATCCGCTCCCCCGGCACGTTCCGGTGGATGAGGGCCTTCGGCAGCCGTTCCGCCAGGTCGGACGGCGTGCCCAGGGTCGCCAGCCGCGCCGCGAAGGTCAGCGAGCGCGGCCCTTCGGGCCCCAGGGCGACCCAGGCGTGCCGCCGCCCGATCTCGTCACAGGTGCCCTCCACGAGCAGACCCTGCGGGGCCAGCCGCCCGCGCAGCCGCTCCCAGGCGGCCGGGACCTCCGCCGCCTCGTACTGGCGCAGCACGTTGGCCGCGCGGATCAGCAGCGGCTTCTCCCCGCCCGGCAGCGGCAGCTCGAAGCCGCCGCGCACGAACGCCAGCCCCTGCCGCCGTGCTTCGTACGGCCGCGCGGCGGCCACCCGGGCCGGATCGATCTCGACCCCCGTCACCCGCACGTCGGGCCGCACCGCGCGCAGCCGGTCCAGCAGCTCGACGGCGGTCCACGGCGCCGCCCCGTATCCCAGGTCCACCGCCAGCGGTGCCGTCTCGGCGCGGCGCAGCGCTGCGGCGTGGGTGGCGGCGATCCAGCGGTCCATGCGCCGCAGCCGGTTGGGGCCCGTCGTCCCCCGTGTCACGTAGCCCTCGGGCATTGGTCGAGCGTAACGGTTCTGCAACACGGGAAGACGCGGGGCCCCGCACATGTTCTGCCCGAGGGGCCTGTCCGGAGGTACATCCGGAGGTACGACGTCAGGAGGCTTTGTGCCACACATCCGCCGGGTCGCCATGCTCAGCGTGCATACCTCGCCGCTGCATCAGCCGGGCACCGGCGACGCGGGCGGCATGAACGTCTACGTCGTCGAGCTGGCACGGCAGCTGGCGGCCCTCGGCATCGAGGTGGAGATCTTCACACGCGCGACATCCGCCGCGCTCGACCCGGCGGTCGAGCTGTTCCCCGGGGTGCTGGTCCGGCACGTGGACGCGGGCCCGTACGAGGGCCTCAGCAAGGAGGAGCTGCCCGCCCAGCTGTGCGCCTTCACGCACGGCGTCACGCAGGTGTGGGCAGGGGAGCCGCCCGGCTACTACGACCTGGTGCACACCCACTACTGGCTCTCCGGCCAGGTGGGCTGGCTGGCGGCGGAGCGCTGGGGCGTGCCGCTGGTGCACGCCATGCACACCATGGCGAAGGTGAAGAACGCCGCGCTGGCCGAGGGTGACACCCCCGAGCCGGCCTCGCGGGTCATCGGCGAGTCCCAGATCGTGCGCGCCGCCGACCGGCTGATCGCGAACACAGCGGAGGAGGCGGCGCAGCTGGTGCGCTACTACGACGCCGACCCGCGCCGCATCGCGGTCGTGCACCCCGGGGTGAACCTGGAGCGGTTCCACCCCGGCGACGGCCGGGCGGCCGCCCGCGCCCGGCTGGGGCTGCCGCAGCAGGCACTCGTGCCGATGTTCGCGGGCCGCATACAGCCGCTGAAGGCACCCGACGTGCTGCTGCGCGCGGTGCGCGAGCTGCTGGACCGGCATCCCGGGCTGCGGGACCGGCTGGTCGTCCCGGTGGTCGGCGGGCCGAGCGGCTCCGGCCTGGCACGGCCCGAGGGCATGCAGAAGCTGGCCGCGCGGCTGGGCATCGCCGATGTCGTCTGGTTCCGCCCGCCGGTCAGCCAGGACGAGCTGGCGGACTGGTACCGGGCCGCGAGCGTGCTGGTCGTCCCGTCGTACAGCGAGTCGTTCGGCCTGGTGGCCGCCGAGGCGCAGGCGTGCGGCACGCCGGTCGTGGCGGCGGCTGTGGGCGGGCTGCCCGTGGTGGTGCGCGACCGCGGCACGGGCTTCCTTATCGACGGGCACGATCCGGCCGACTACGCCGCCGCGCTCGCCCGCTTCGCTGCCGATCCCGCCCTGTCGGCCCGGCTGGGTGCGGCGGCGGCCCGCCACGCCCGCCGCTTCGGGTGGGCCGCGACGGCGGCGGAGACGCTGGCGGCGTACGGCAGCGCCCTCGCCGACCGCAGACATCAGAACGCATTCTGAGTACCATGGACAGATGAGCATCAGCGGCACGGAAACGGTGACCTTCTCCGACCTCTCCCGCAGTCCCCGGCTGGTCGCCGAGCGGGCCGCCCGCCTCGGCAGGGTCCGGGTCACGCACCGCGACTCGGACGACTTCTATCTCACCGCCGCCGAGCGCGAAGAGCAGCGCGAGGCGAATCTCAGCACGTCGGCCGCTGTCTTCCTCGCGCTGCTGCGGCAGGACGACGGCCTGACGAGCATGCTGCGCGCGATGCGCGAGGTCTTCCCGTGGATCCGGCACCTGCCGGACAGCGACGTCAGGGCGTTCACCACCGAGCTGGCCGAGGCGCTCTCCGATGCCTCCGAGCTGAACTGGGACGGCCACGCCCAGGAGGTCATCGCGTCCTGGCGGGCGACCGCCCGCATCAAGGCGGACCCCATGCAGTACCGTGAGGCACTCGAGCCCACGGAGGGTGACTTCGGGCGGGTAACGCTCGACTGTTAGGCACGGTTGGCACTGCAAGACCGACGGGTGGAGAACGACGGGTGACGCCGAAGCGAGGTGACCGGGTCACGGTCCCCCCGCCCGACGACGAATGGGACGTGCTGTTCGGCACAAGCGAGGCCGTCAAGGGCTGGCAGGAGCTGTGCCGCCTGGCCCTGGCGAACACCCGCCGCTGTCTGCGGGCCCTGCGCACGGACCCGTGTTCCCGGGCGCACCCGCTGCGCCAGCACCGGCTGCGCGGGGACCTGGCGGTGCACCGGCACAACGGGCAGCTGCTGGAGCAGTGGGAGTACGAGGTGACCAGCGGCGGCCGGGTGCGCTACCTGGTCGATCACGACCGGCGCCGGGTGTGGGTGGTCTACGCCTCGCCCCGGCACCCCAAGGACACCGACTTCTCGTAGCACGGCCACGCGGCCGCGGCCGTAGCATCGGGCCCATGGCTGATCCCCGTCAGGTCATCGAACAAGCACTCGCGGAGTCCGGCGCCGCATGGGAGAGCCCCGGCCCGGGGCACTACGTGGTCACGCTGCCCGGCACGCGCAAACTGTCGACGACCTGCTCCCTCATCGTCGGTACGCACGCGCTGTCGGTGAACGCCTTCGTCATCCGCCGCCCCGACGAGAACCACGAGGCCGTGCACCGCTGGCTGCTGGAGCGGAACACCCGGCTGTTCGGGGTGGCATTCGCCCTGGACCGGCTGGGCGACGTGTACCTGGTCGGGAAGCTGCCGCTGGCCGCCGTCACGCCCGAGGAGATCGACCGGGTGCTCGGCACCGTGCTGGAGCAGGCCGACGGCTCATTCAACACCCTGCTGGAGATGGGCTTCGCGAGCGCCATCCGCAAGGAGCACGCCTGGCGCACCTCGCGCGGCGAGTCCACCCGCAACCTGGACGCCTTCTCGCATCTCTTCGCAGAAGGGGAGTAGCGGCCCGCGCCCGCTGCCCGGTTCCCTGCCCCGTTGAGCGCTTCCGGTGCGATCATCCTATGCTTCGCGGTTGGGACCGTTTTCAGGGAGCGACCAGTGGCAGGGGAGAACGAGGAGCAGGACGTCCAGACGACCACCTCGGGCTTCGCCGTACCCGAGGGCCTCGAACCGCCGTCCAGTGCGGAGGACGAACCGACCTCCGAGTTCGCGGTGCCCGAGGGCCTGACGCTCCCTCCGTCGGCTCCGCCGCGCAGCGAGTTCACTCCCGCGGGGGGCGTGCCGAAGTTCGCGCGGGGCATGCCGTGGCAGGACCGGATGCGCACGCTCGTCCGGCTGCCCCTCGCCGAGCGTCCCGCGCCGGAGTACGTGGCGCGCGGAGACGGCGACGGCGAGGACGGCGAGGCGGCCCCGCCCGTGCCGCGCGTGCTCGACCTGACGCTGCGCATCGGCGAACTGCTCCTGGCGGGCGGCGAGGGCGCCGAGGACGTGGAGGCCGCCATGTACGGCGTCACCCACGCCTACGGGCTCGACCGCTGCGAGGTCACGGTCACCTTCACCCTGATCTCGGTGACGCACCAGCCGTCCCTGGTCGACCCGCCGGTCTCGCTCAGCCGCACGGTGCGGCGGCGCGGCACCGACTACACGCGGCTGGCGGCCGTCTTCGAGCTCGTCGCCGACATCACCGAGCACGCCATCACGCTGGAGGAGGCGTACGGGCGGCTGGCGAGCATGCGGCGCAACCGCCACCCCTACACCAAGTGGCAGCTCACCTGCGCCAGCGGGCTGCTGGCGGGGGCGGCCAGCACGCTCGTGGGCGGCGACTGGCAGGTGTTCCTGCTGGCCGCGCTGGGCGCCATGATCGGCGACCGGCTGGCCTGGGTGGCGTCCGGGCGCGGGCTGCCGGAGTTCTACCAGTTCGTGGCGGCGGCGATGGCCCCGGCGGTCATCGGCTCGCTGTGGGCCGCCGGGCATACCAGCGGGGGCGGCAAGGCGGAGGCCGCCGCGATGATCACCGGTGGCCTGTTCGCCCTGATCCCGGGGCGGGCGCTGGTCGCGGGGGTGCAGGACGGGCTCACCGGGTACTACCTGACGGCCTCTGCCCGCCTGCTGGAAGTGGTGTACCTGATCGTCGGCATCGTCTGCGGCGTGCTGGCGGTGCTGTACGTGGCGGAGACGTCGGGCGTCTCGCTCGATCCCGAGGCGACGGTGCGCGAGGTGCGGCCGGCCGTGCAGCTCGCCGCGGCGCTGCTGCTGTCGCTGGCGTTCTGCGTGCTGCTCCAGCAGGACCGGGGCACGGTCCTGCCCGCCACCCTCAACGGCGGCGTGGCCTGGCTGGTCTACGGCTCGATGCACGATGTGGCCCACCTCTCGCCGTTCGCGGCGACGGCGGTGGCGGCGGGCATGGTGGGGCTGTTCGGCCAGCTGCTGTCGCGGTACCGGTTCGCGTCATCGCTGCCGTACGTCACCGCCGCCATCGGGCCGCTGCTGCCGGGCAGCGCGTTCTACCTGGGGCTGCTGGGCTTCGCGCTGGGCGACGTGGACCAGGGCATGGAGTACCTGCTGCGGGCCGTGACGCTGGCGCTCGCCATCGCCGTCGGGGTGAACCTCGGAGGTGAGATCGCCCGGCTGTTCATCCGGACGCCGGGGCTGACGACGCCGCTTGAGTTCCCGGCGTTCCGGCGGCGCGGCGCCAAGCGCACCCGCGGCTTCTGACCGCGCCGCCGGGCTTCAGGCCGGCTGCCGCTGGGCGGGGGCGGCGCAGTCCCCGGCCGGAGACCGCCGCCCCCCGGCGGGCTCCGGGGCCGGGTCCTCCAGGAGGCGGCGGGGGCCGCAGCCGTGGTCGCCGCAGACGTCGTACGGGTTCGCCAGCATGCAGCTGTCCAGCGACAGGCACCCGCACCCGATGCACTCCGTCAGGTTGTCCCGCAGCCGCTCCAGCTGCCGTATCCGGGCGTTCAGCTCGGCCCGCCAGCCCTCGGAGACGACGGCCCAGTCGTTCCGCGTCGGCGTCCGGCCCTCCGGCAGCTTGTTCAGCGCCTCGCGGATGGCCGCCAGCGGCATGCCCACGTTCTGGGACACCCGGATGAACGCCACCCGCCGCAGCATGTCGCGGCGGTACCGCCGCTGGTTGCCCGGCGTGCGGCGGCTGGAGATGAGCCCCTGCTCCTCGTAGAACCGCAGCGCCGAGGGAGCGACGCCACTGCGCCGCGCGAGCTGCCCGATGGTGAGTTCCTTGGCGATCCGCATACGCGCAGTGTACGCAGCCAAGCTCAACCTAGCTTGAGGTTATTTCGCGTCCCGACCTCAGGTAGCGTGAAGAAACCGTGCGACGACGGGAGTTGCGGTGGGGAAGCTCGTAGCGATCAGCGATCTGCACGTCCGGTACGACGAGAACCGGCAGATCGTCAGCGAACTCGTGCCCGAATCCAGCGACGACTGGCTGATCGTCGCCGGGGACGTCGGCGAGCTCTCGGCCGACATCGAGTGGGCACTCAGCCTCCTCGCCCGCCGCTTCGCCAAGGTCATCTGGGTGCCGGGCAACCACGAGCTGTGGACCGTCCCCGAGGATCCCGTCACGCTGCGCGGCGAGGACCGCTACCGGCACCTGGTGGAGATGTGCCGGGGCCTGGGGGTCGTCACCCCCGAGGACCCCTACCCGCGCTGGGAGGGCGACGGCGGCCCGGCCGTGATCGTGCCGCTGTTCCTGCTGTACGACTACAGCTTCCGCCCCTCCGGCACCCACACCACGCACGAGGCGCTGGCCGTCGCCGAGAAGGCGGGCGTGGTCTGCACCGACGAGTTCCTGCTCCACCCCGACCCGTACCCCACCCGGCAGGCCTGGTGCCGCGCCCGGCTGGAGGCCACCGAGGCCCGGCTGCGGTCCGAGCTGCCCGAGGGCGTGCCGACCGTCCTCATCAGCCACTGGCCGCTGGTGCGCGAGCCCACCCGCGTGCTGCGGTACCCCGAGTTCGCGCTGTGGTGCGGCACCCAGGAGACCGCCGACTGGCCCGAGCGGTACGGCGCCTCTTGCGTCGTCTACGGCCACCTGCACATCCCGCGCCTGCTGTGGCACCACGGCATCCCGCACCAGGAGGTCTCCCTGGGCTACCCGCGCGAGTGGCAGCCGCGCCCGGCCGTACCGGGGCGGCCGGTGCAGATCCTCCCGCCCGCCGTCCCGGCCCCGCTGTCGCCGGGAGGCTTCCGGTGAGCGGCGGCGAAGGGCTCCTCGCCGGGCTGCTGCCCGGACTTGTCGCGGCACGGGAGGCGTTCGGGGACGAGGCGGCCGAGCCGTTCCTCTTCCCCGAGGAGGAGCGGCACGTGGCCAAGGCCGTCGAGAAGCGGCGGCGCGAGTTCACCACGGTCCGGGCGCTGGCGCGCGACGCCCTGGCGCGGCTCGGCGGCCCGCGCGTGCCGCTGCTGCCGGGCGAGCGCGGCGCCCCGTCCTGGCCCGACGGCTTCACCGGCAGCATGACGCACTGCCTCGGCTACCGGGGCGCGGCCGTGGCGCGCACGGACGCCCTGGCCTCGGTCGGCATCGACGCCGAGCCGGACGAGCCGCTGCCCAACGAGGGACTGCTGGAGGTCATCTCGCTACCAGAGGAACGGCCCGCCCTGAAGGAGCTGGCCGCGCGCTGGCCGGGCGTCAGCTGGGAGCGGCTGCTGTTCAGCGCCAAGGAAAGCGTGTACAAGGCGTGGTTCCCGCTCACCCGGGCCTGGCTGGACTTCGAGGAGGCCGCTGTCACGCTGCGGCCCGACGACGACGCCGACGACGACGGCGGCAGCGGCGCGCGGACCGGGAACGGCCGCGGGCCGGAGACCGGCAGCTTCACGGCGAGGCTGCTGGTCCCCGGCCCGGTCGTGGACGGCGTCCGGCTGTCCGGCTTCACCGGCCGCTGGGTGGCGCGGCGCGGCCTGCTCGTGACGGCCATCGCCGTGGCGCGGGCCGCTCCGGCTACGACACGACCGTGATGCGGTCGGCGGCCGGAGCCGGCATCGGGGACTGCGCCGAGGAGTTCTCGGCGAGGTAGGTCTCCAGCGCGGCCAGGTCGTCGCCGCCGACGACCGGGTTGGCGCCCTCGGCGAGGGTGGCGAAGCCGTCGCCGCCGCCCGCGAGGAAGGAGTTGACGGCCACCCGGTAGACGGCCGACGGGTCCAGCGGCTCGCCGCCGATGCGCACCGAGTCGGCCACGATCCGCTCGGCGCCGGTGCGTGTCAGGTCGAGGGTGTAGGTCAGCCCCTCGGACGGCTGGAGGATCTTCGGCGCTTCCTCGTTCGCCCCGGACACCTGCTCCTGCAGGACCGCCAGCAGCTGCTCGCCGGTGAGGTCCAGCAGGTTCACGGTGTTGGCGAACGGCTGCACCGTGAACGCCTCCCCGTAGGTGACCACGCCGTCGCCCTCGCCGCCGGAGTCGGCATAGGTCAGGTCGGCGCGGATGCCGCCGGGGTTCATCAGCGCGAGGTCCGTCTCCGGGTCGAGGGTGCGGGCGTGGGCGAGCTGGGCGTCGGCGATCAGGTCACCGAGCGGTGTCTCGGCCGTGTCGGCGCCCCGGCCCGCGATGTCCTCGGCGATCCAGCCGATGGGGCGGCTGGCGATCGGGGCGGCCAGCTCGCTCCAGTAGGCGATCAGCTCGGTCATGTCGGCCGCCGGCTCGCGCTCCCGGTCCACGACGCGGTTGCTGCCCGCGACCGAGGCCCTCACGATGTCGCGGGTGCCGCGGTCGTACTCCATCGTCAGCTCGGTGAACAGCAGGCCGTTGGTGGCGGCCGAGGTCACCAGCCGGTCGTTGCCCTCCGGATCGGGGAGGGTGCACACGTACGCCTCGTGGGTGTGACCGGTGATGAGGACGTCCACGCCCGCGTCGGTGCGCTCCGCGATGTCGGTGATGGGGCCGGAGATGCCGGAGCCGGGGCCCTCGGCGTCGCAGTCGCTGTTGTACGCCTCGGAGGCGGGGTAGCCGCCCTCGTGGATCAGGGCGATGACCGCGTTGACGCCCTGGTCGCGCAGCTCGGCCGTGTAGCGGTTGAGGGTCTCGGCCTCGTCGAGGAACTCCAGGCCCTCGATGCCCTCCTGCGTGACGATGTCGGCCGTGCCCTGAAGGGTGACGCCGATGAAGCCGACCCGGACACCCCGGAGGTTCTCGATGGTGTACGGGGCGAGCACGGGCTCGCCGGTGTCCTCGTCCACGACGTTCGCGGCGAGCAGCGGGAAGCCGGCGCCCTCGAACTCGCGGCCGTCCGCGTAGCAGCCGTCCACGGGGTGGCAGCCGCCCTCCTGGAGGCGGACCAGCTCCTCCCAGCCCTCGTCGAACTCGTGGTTGCCGACGCCGGCCACGTCCATGCCCAGCTCGTTGAACGCCTCGATGGTCGGCTCGTCGTGGAACAGCCCGGACAGCAGCGGGCTGGCGCCGACCGAGTCGCCGGCCGCGACGGTCACCGAGCGCTGCTGGCCCTCGCGGGCCTCGCGCAGGGCGCTCGCCAGGTAGGCGACGCCGCCGGCGTCGATCTGCTCGGTGGTGCCGTCCTCGTGCTCGTGCGTCACCTGGCCCGAGGAGCCGGTGGGGGGTTCCAGCGCGCCGTGGAAGTCGTTGATGGCCAGGACCTGGAGGTCCACGGTCCGGCCGTGTCCCCCACCGTGTCCCCCACCGTGACCCTCACTGTGTCCCCCGCCCCGGGGGTCGCCCGCGGCCTGTCCCGCCGGGAGCGTGGCCACCAGGGCCGCCGCGACGGCCGCCGCTGCCGTTCTTTTCCTTCCTCGTGTCCGTCCTCGTGTCCGTCGTCGCGCCTGCGTTGCGTGCATGGCGGGCACCCTAGGCGCCACGCGCGTAGCGCGGCAGGGGTCTGGCATGACAAGAAGATGAAGATGCGCGACGGCGGTTACCCTCCCCTCATGAGCGCAGCCAACAGCGACGTCGAGGTCACCGACGAGGTCGACGCGGGAGACGTGGACGCCGTCCTCGCCCTGATCGGTGAAGCCGCCCGTGCCGACGGCCAGAGCGCCGTCTCCGAGCAGGGGCGGCTGCTGCTCACCGGGGGCGCGCGCCCCGGCGTGCGGCACCTGCTGCTGCGCGTCGACGGCGCGCTGGCCGGATACGCGCAGCTGGACGGCACGGACCCGGTCGAGGCGCCGTCCGCTGAACTGGTCGTCCACCCCGAGCACCGCGGCAGGCGGTACGGCCGCGTGCTGGGCGAGCGGCTGCTGGCCGAGTCGGGGCACCGGCTGCGCGTGTGGGCGCACGGCGGGCACCCGGCGGCGCGCCACCTGGCGCAGGCGCTGGGCCTGACGCTCTTCCGTGAACTGCGGCAGCTGCGGCGCCCGCTGGGCGGCCTCGCCCTCGACGAGCCGGAGCCGCCGCAGGGCGTGCGGGTGCGGACGTTCCGGCCGGGCGCGGACGACGCCGCCTGGCTGGCGGTCAACGCCGCCGCGTTCGCGCACCATCCGGAGCAGGGCTCGCTCACTCAGGTGGACCTCGACGCCCGGAAGGCGCAGGACTGGTTCGACCCCGACGGCTTCTTCCTGGCCGTCACCGGCGAGGGCGCCGACGAGCGGCTGCTCGGGTTCCACTGGACGAAGGTGCACGCGCAGGAGCGGCTCGGCGAGGTCTACGTGCTCGGGGTGGCGCCCGAGGCGCAGGGCATGGGGCTGGGGCGGGTGCTGACCTCCGTCGGCCTGCGCTACCTGGCGGACGTGCGGGGCCTGCCGACCGCGATGCTGTACGTGGACGCCGACAACACCGCCGCCGTGCGGCTCTACGAGAAGCTCGGCTTCCGCACGCACGAGACCGATCTCATGTACCGCACGGAGACCTGACGCCCATACCCTCGGTCGTATGGAGCGGCCGAGGCGTCCGTGGAGCGATGACGACCGCGCGCGGCTGGCCCGCGCCGTCGTGGTGGACGGATGGTCGCTGCGGCGGGCGGCCGCGCACTTCGGCGTTGCCCGCAGCACCGCCAAACGCTGGGCTGACCGCTACCGTTCGGACATGCCGCGTTTGCCCGGGACGGGGAAGAATGGGGATATGCCCCAGGAAGCGGAACGGAGCGCACGCACGCCGCGCACCACCATGACGCCGGAGCCGCCGGCGCCCCCGGCGGACGCGGCCGGGCGCCGCCAGCCCGCGGCCGCGCCCGGAGCCGCCGGCGCGGCGGCGCCGCTGCCGGCCGACCGCTTCCTGGACCGGGAGGGCAGCTGGCTGGACTTCAACGAGCGGGTGCTGGAGCTGGCCGAGGACCCGGACACCCCGCTGCTGGAGCGCGCCAACTTCCTCAGCATCTTCGCCAGCAACCTGGACGAGTTCTTCATGGTGCGGGTGGCAGGCCTCAAGCGCCGCATCGCGACCGGCGTCGCCACGCGCTCGGTGACCGGGCAGCCGCCGCGCGCCGTGCTGGAGACGATCTGGCACCGTTCGCGCGAGCTGATGGCGCGGCACGCCGCCTGCTTCCACAAGTCGGTCGCGCCCCAGCTGGCCGGGGAGGGTATCCACCTGCTGCGGTGGCCCGACCTCACCGAGGACGAGCAGACGCGGCTGTTCTCGCTGTTCCGCCAGCGCATCTTCCCCATCCTCACGCCGCTGGCCGTGGACCCGGCGCACCCGTTCCCCTACATCTCCGGCCTGTCGCTGAACCTCGCGGTCGAGGTGCGCAACCCCGCCAGCGGCAACACGCACTTCGCGCGCGTGAAGGTGCCGCCGCTGCTGTCCCGCTTCCTCGAGGCGTCCCCGCAGCGGTACGTGCCGGTAGAGGACGTGATAGCGGCACACCTGGAGGAGCTGTTCCCGGGCATGGAGGTGCTCGCGCACCACATCTTCCGCGTCACCCGGAACGAGGACCTCGAGGTGGAGGAGGACGACGCGGAGAACCTCCTCCAGGCTCTGGAGAAGGAGCTGCTGCGCCGCCGCTTCGGCCCGCCGGTGCGCCTGGAGGTCGAGGAGTCCATCGACCCGGAAATCCTGGACCTGCTGGTGCGGGAGCTGAAGATCAGCCACGACGAGGTCATCTCCCTGCCCGGCCCGCTGGACCTGACGGGCCTGTGCGGCATCGCCGCGCTGGACAGGCCGGAGCTGAAGTACCCGAAGTTCGTCGCGGGCACCCACCGCGACCTCGCGGAGGTGGAGACGGCCTCGGCGCCGGACGTCTTCGCGGTGCTGCGCCAGCGGGATGTGCTGCTGCACCACCCCTACGACTCGTTCTCGACGTCGGTCCAGGCGTTCCTGGAGCAGGCGGCCGCCGATCCCGACGTGCTGGCGATCAAGCAGACCCTGTACCGCACCTCGGGCGACTCCCCCATCGTCGACGCCCTCATCGACGCGGCGGAGTCCGGCAAGCAGGTACTGGTGCTCGTCGAGATCAAGGCGCGGTTCGACGAGCACGCCAACATCAAGTGGGCCCGCAAGCTGGAGGAGGCGGGCTGCCACGTCGTGTACGGGCTGATAGGCCTCAAGACGCACTGCAAGCTGTCGCTCGTCGTGCGCCAGGAGGGCGAGACGCTGCGCCGCTACGCGCACGTGGGCACCGGCAACTACCACCCGAAGACGGCCCGGCGGTACGAGGACCTCGGGCTGCTGACGGCCGACCCGGACGTCGGCGCCGACCTCTCCGACCTGTTCAACCGGCTCTCCGGGTACTCGCGGCGCGACAGCTACCGCCGCCTGCTGGTGGCGCCGCGCACGCTGCGCGAGGGCCTGATTGCCCGGATCCGCCGCGAGGCAGAGCACCACCGCGCCGGGCGGCCGGCCGCCATCCGCATCAAGCTCAACGCGCTGGTCGACGAGGCTGTGATCGACGCCCTGTACCGGGCCTCGCAGGCGGGCGTGCCGGTCGACATCTGGGTGCGCGGCATCTGCGCGCTGCGGCCGGGCGTGCCGGGGCTGTCGGAGACGATCCGGGTGCGCAGCGTGCTCGGGCGCTTCCTGGAGCACTCCCGGGTGTACGCCTTCGCCAACGGCGGCGACAGCGAGGTGTGGCTGGGCAGCGCCGACCTTATGCACCGCAACCTGGACCGCCGCATCGAGGTCCTGGTGCGCGTCACCGATCCCGGCCACCGCGCCTCCCTGACCCGCCTGCTGGCCACCGGCACGTCCGACCGGACCGCCTCCTGGCACCTGGGGCCCGACGGCCGGTGGACGCGCCACGCCGTGGACGCCGAGGGGCGCCCGCTGCGCAACGTGCAGGAGCTGCTGATCGACGAGGCCCGGAGGAAGCGGCGTGCCGCCCAGGGAGGCTGACGGGCCCGGCGGCGGACTGGTGCGGGCCGCCGGATGCGTGCTGTGGCGCCGTGCCCCCGGCGCGCCGGGCGGCGTCGAGATCGCGCTGGTGCACCGGCCGAAGTACGACGACTGGTCGCACCCGAAGGGCAAGTTGGAGGCCGGCGAGACGCCCGAGGCCGCCGCGCTGCGGGAGGTCGCGGAGGAGACGGGCATGACCTGCCGCCTCGTGACTCCCCTGACCACCGCCCGCTACCTGGTGCGGGGGCGGCCCAAGGAGGTCTCTTACTGGTCGGCCCAGGCCACCGGCGGTGCCTTCCGCCCCAGCGACGAGATCGACGCCCTCGTCTGGCTCCCCCCGCCCGCCGCCCGCGCCCGCCTGACCCACCCCGCCGACCGCGCCCTCCTCGACGAGGCCCTCAGTACCGTCTGATCAGGACGGGCCACCAGTCCGCGCGGGCAGGTCGTGCTGACGCCCCACGACGCGGGCCCGCTCGGCCACCAGCGGCGGCGAGGACGTGGGGCGCGACCAGGTGTTTTCGTGGAGAAGAACGAGTACGGCGAGACGGCGCTCTTCCCGCTGTCCGGCTTCCGGCCCCGCCAGGAGGAGAACCGGGAACGACGCTGTCTGGGCGGCAGCTGCGGCGTCGCCGTGCCGTTTCCGAGCGACGAACGCTTCGAGGCTGCCGTCGCCGCCAGGGCGGAACAGGGTGGCGCGGCAGCAGAAGAGAGGGTGACGGCCCGCCTCCGGCCGCGGGCGGTCACGCCGGGGCCCCCGGCGGCGGGGTGGGAGCGCCCGGAAGGGTGACCACGGCCTCCGTGCCGCCGCCCGGGGCCGGGCGGAGGACGACGTCGCCGCCGGAGGAGCGGACGGTGCGGGCGACGATGGACAGGCCGAGCCCCGAGCCGGGCAGCGAACGGGCGCCGGGCGAGCGCCAGAAGCGTTCGAAGACGTGCGGCAGCTCCTCGGCGGGGATGCCCGGCCCGTGGTCCCGCACCCGCAGCACGCCGCCGCGCAGCTCGACCGTCACGCCCTCGGGGGCGCCGCCGCCGAACTTCACGGCGTTGTCCAGCAGGTTCACCACGGCCCGCTCCAGCGCGGGCGCCTCACCGCGCACGTACCAGGGCTGGATGTCATCCCGCACCGGCGTGTCCCCGGCGCGCAGCCGGGCGCGGGCGACGGCACGGCGCGTCACGTCATGCAGCGCGACGACCTCAAGCCGCCTGCCGGGCCCCGGCTCCGGCCGGGACAGCTCCTGGAGGTCGCCGATGAGGGCGGCCAGCTCCTTCATCTGCGCGGTGACGGACTCCAGCAGGCGGCGCCGGTCGTCCTCCGGGAGCCGCCGCCCGGTGGCCTCGCTGCGCGCGAGGAGTTCGATGTTGGTCCGCAGCGAGGTAAGCGGGGTGCGCAGCTCGTGGCCCGCATCGGCGATGAGCTGCTGCTGGAGCTCCCGGGAGGAAGCCAGCGCGGCGGTCATGGAGTTGAAGGCACGCGTCAGGCGGGCGATCTCGTCCTCGTCGTCGCCGTGCACGGGGATGCGGACGCTGAGGTCCTCGGTGCGGGCGATGTGCTCGGCCGCCTCGGTCAGCCGGTCCACCGGCCGCAGCCCGGCCCGCGCCAGCGCCACGCCGACGCCCGCCGAGCCGACCACCCCTGCCGCGGCGACCAGGGTGAGCACCAGGGCGAGCGACCTGAGCGGGTCCGTTACCTCGTCCAGGGGGCGCGCGATGGACACGGCGGCGTTGGTGGTGCCGCTCAGCGGCCGCGTCAGGACGCGGTAGGTCTCGCCGTCCGAACCGGTGGCGTTGTGCACGGCCTCGTGCCGGAGCCGGTTGGCGACCTGGATGTCCGAGTCGGAGGGCGTGACGCTGGCGGCGCCCAGGAAGATGCAGCTGTCGGCCTCCCAGACGACCTGGAGCGTGAAGCGGGACTGGAAGATCATGCCCTCGGCGGGCTCCCGGGGCTCCGGGCGGCAGTCGCCCTCCTGGAGTCCCGCGACGATCTGGCGGTGCTCGATCGGATCGAGGTCCTTGCGCAGCTGCTCGTCCAGGGATGCCGTCAGCTGCTGGCGGACCAGGATCCACGCCACGACGGCGCACACGGCCACCGCGAGCGCCACGGCCACGGCCGTCAGCAGCGCGAGCCGGGTCCGCAGCGGCAGCGCCGAGAACCTGCCCATCACCGGCCGTCGCGCAGCACATAGCCCACGCCTCGCACGGTGTGCACGAGCCGGGGCTCCCCCTGGGCCTCGGTTTTGCGGCGCAGATACATCACGTACACGTCCAGGGAGTTGGAGGCCGGCTCGTAGTCGAAGCCCCACACCGTCCGCAGGATCTGCTCGCGCGTCAGCACCTGGCGCGGGTGCTGCATGAACAGCTCCAGCAGCGTGAACTCCGTCCGGGTCAGTTCCAGCTCGCGGTCGCCGCGCCTCACCTCCCGGGTGAGCGGGTCCATCCGCAGGTCGGCGAAGACCAGCTGCCGCTCCTCCTCGCCGCTGCCGCCGCCCCCGGTGCCGGCGGCGGCGTGTTCGTAGGAGCTGCGCCGCAGCAGGGCGCGGATCCGGGCGAGGAGTTCGTCGAGTTCGAAGGGCTTGACGAGGTAGTCGTCGGCCCCGGCGTCGAGCCCCGTGACGCGGTCGCCGACGGTGTCACGGGCGGTCAGCATGAGGATGGGCACCCGGTTTCCGGCGGCGCGCAGGCGGCGGGCGGCGGTGAGCCCGTCCATGCGGGGCATCAGCACGTCCAGCACGACCACGTCCGGGGTGCCGCCGCTTTCCAGCTTCGCCATCGCGTCCACGCCGTCCACGGCCGTGTCGGTGGCGTAGCCCTCGAACGTGAGGCTCCGCTGGAGGGCCTCCCTCACGGCGGGCTCGTCGTCCACGATCAGCACACGGGGGGCATCGCTCGCGGCACTCATGGGCCAAGTCTCGCACCGGTGACGGGGGTCACACCTCGGTGCCGAGCTGGCCGAGGACGTCCTTGACCGTGTTGATGGGGATGGCGAAGCCGAGGCCGGTGCTGCCGCCGTCCCGGGTGGGGCTGTACATCGCCGAGTTGACGCCGATGACCTCGCCGTTCATGTTGATCAGCGGGCCGCCGGAGTTGCCGTGGTTGAGGGAGGCGTCGGTCTGCATCGCCTCGTACGTCGTCGTGGCCGGGCCGGGGTCGCCGTGGTACGTGCCGCCGTCGAAGACGAACGGCCACGCGCCGCCGTTTCCCTGGCGCTGCCCGTCCTCCCGGCTGACGGTCACCTCCCGGTCGAGCGCGGAGACGATGCCGCTGGTGACGGTGCCGGTCAGGCCCTCGGGCGAGCCGATGGCGACGACCTGGTCGCCGACGGCCACGGAGTCGGAGTCGCCGAGTGTGGCCGGGGTCAGGCCGCGGACGTCCTGGGCCTGGATGACCGCCAGGTCGCTGTCCGGGTCGGTTGCGGTGACGGCGGCGGTGGCCGTGCTGCCGTCGTGGAAGGTGACCTCGGCGGCTTCCGCCCCGGAGACGACGTGGTTGTTGGTGAGGATCTGGCCGGTCTCGCTGAGGATCACGCCGGCGCCGGTCGAGGAGCCCGTGGTGATCTCCACAACGCTGGGAGCGACGGCCGCGGCGACGTCGGCGACGCTGCTGCCGGCCTGGACCGAGACGTTGGTGCCGGGCACGGCGGCGGCGGAGCCGCCGTCGCCGCTGAGCGCCTCGGTGACCAGGGCCGAGGTGCCGCCGCCGACGGCCGCGGCGACGAGCGCGACCGCGGCCAGGACGGCGGCCGGGCCGCGGCGGCGGGCCCTGCCGGACGGCGGCTCGTGGGCGGGCCGCGGCGGCGCGTGCTCCGGGACCGGCGGGAAGGGTTCATAAGCGCTCATGCTTCCGAGCGTGCGCCCGGAAGATGAGAGAAGTCTGAGCCGCGCCTGAAGAGTCTCTACGAGTCGGCCGGACAGCCGCAGGACTGGCGGATCCGCAGCGTCACGGGGAACTGCCGGATGCGGTCCGGCGCCGGCCGCTCCCCCTCGCCGGAGGCCGGCTCGCCGATCGCCAGGTCCACGGCCGCGCGGGCCATCGCCTCGCGGTCCGAGCCGACCGTCGTCAGCGGCGGGTCCGTCAGCGCCGCCTCCTTCACGTCGTCGAACCCTGCCACGGCCAGCTCGCCCGGCACGTCGATGCGCAGCTCGCGGGCGGCCCGCAGCACGCCGATGGCCTGGTCGTCCGTCGCGCACACCAGGGCGGGCGGCCGGTCGGGGCCCGACAGCAGGTCCAGGGCGACGCGGTAGGCGTCGTAGCGGTTGTAGGCACACGGGAACAGGCGGTCCTCGGTGCTCAGGCCCGCCGCCTCCATGGCGCGCCGCCAGCCAGTGACGTGGTCCGTGACCGGGTCGCCCCACTTCGGGGTGGTCTCCAGGCCGCCGAGGCAGGCGACGTACGGGTGGCCGTGCCCGAGCAGGTGCTGGGTGACGCGCTGCGCGCCATCGACGTCGTCGAGGACGACGGCGACCTCGTCGACGGCCTCGGGGCGCCGGTGCAGCAGCACCACGCGGGCGTCCCAGGCGTCGATCTCGGCGGCGGCGCGCTCGCTCGGGCCGGAGCTGATCAGCACCAGGCCCGAGACCCGCATGCCGAGAAACGCTCTCAGATAGTGGACCTCACGCTCGTCCAGGTAGTCGGAGTTGCCGACCAGGACCATCTTCCCGCGCTCGGCCGCTGCCTGCTCTACCGCGTGCGCCATCTCGGCGAAGAACGGCTGCCGGGCATCGGGAACGATCAGTCCTATCAGGTCCGTCCGCTGGGAGGCCATCGCCTGCGCCACCCGGTCGGGCCGGTAGCCCAGTTCCCTGATCGCCGCCAGCACCCGCTCCCGGGTGCTGGCCGCCACCGGGCGCGGGCCGTTGTTGATGACATAACTGACGACCGCCGTCGAAGTCCCGGCCAGCCGTGCCACGTCGTCCCGCGTCACCTTGCCCACGCCCGGGAGTCTACGCGCGCAGTCACGCTCCCGGGTACCGTGCGTACGCGGCCCGTTCCGTCCCGGGGGCGCTCGTCAGCGCCGGCGCGCCGCCTCCTTGACGACCTGCTCGGCCTCGCGCGTCACGGCCCGGGCGTTCTCCTCCTCCGGGCGCTCCTTCTCGGGGACCACGAAGCGGTAACCGACGTTGCGCACGGTGCCGATGAGCGACTCGTGCTCCGGGCCCAGCTTGGCGCGCAGCCGCCGGACGTGGACGTCCACAGTGCGGGTGCCGCCGAAGTAGTCGTAGCCCCACACCTCCTGGAGCAGCTGGGCCCGCGTGAACACCCGGCCCGGGTGCTGGGCGAGGTACTTCAGCAGCTCGAACTCCTTGAACGTCAGGTCCAGCACGCGCCCCTTGAGCTTCGCGCTGTAGGTGGCCTCGTCCACGGAGAGGTCGCCGTTGCGGATCTCCATGGGGCTGTCGTCCGCGGTGAGCTGCTGGCGGCCGGTGGCCAGGCGCAGCCGCGCCTCGACCTCGGCCGGGCCCGCGGTGTCGAGCACGACGTCGTCCACGCCCCAGTCCGCCGTGACGGCGGCGAGGCCGCCCTCGGTGACGATCAGGATCAGCGGGCAGCCCGGGCCCGTGGAGCGGAGCAGCTGGCACAGCGACCGCACCTGCGGCAGGTCCTTGCGGCCGTCGATCAGGATGACGTCGGCGCTCGGGGCATCCACCAGGGCGGGGCCCTCGGCGGGCGCGACGCGGACGTTGTGGAGGAGGAGTTCGAGGGCGGGGAGCACCTGTGAGGACGGCTGGAGAGCGTTGGTCAGGAGAAGCAGCGAGCTCATAACGGGGGGCGGTCCTTCCTGATGTCCTGGCGCGGCGGACGGGGTGAGCGGCTCTGCCCTGAAAAGCGCGAAAGGACCCGGGGCTGGCATCAATGCCTGGTACCGACCGGATCCTTAGCTTCGTTCTCAGCAGCATAGCCGAACCGGGCCGCCTGGCGCAGGGGTGCGACGGGCACGGGAGCGGCAGAGTAGGGTCCCGGTGTCCGGCGATGACCGGCGGACAGCCGGAAGAAAGCGCGAGAGAGACGGGCATGGCGAGCGGCATGGCGAGCGGGACGATCAGGTACTGGGCGGCGGCCAAGGCAGCCGCCGGGACGGCCGAGGAGGCCTTCACGGCGGACACGCTCGCCGAGGCGCTGCGGGCCGCCAGGGACCGCCACGCCCACCGCCCGGACTTCGCCCGCGTACTGGGGCGTTGCTCCTTTCTCGTGAACGGCGAGCAGGTCGGCTCGCGGCCGCACGAAGAGGTGGTGCTCGCCGACGGCGCGACGGTCGAGGTGCTGCCGCCGTTCGCCGGCGGTTCCAGGTGAGCGGTGGGTGAGCCCGGATGAAGGCGGAGAATGTGACGGACACCACAGTTGATGGCAGGGGCGAGGGGCGGGCGCGGCACCGGGCGCGTTCGCCGCTGATCCACCCCGGGCCGCTGCCCGCGCTGCTGACGGCGGCGCTGGCCGGCGCCGTGGCGGGCACGGCGGCGCTCGGGCAGGGCGCGCTGCTGCCCGCCGTGGTTGTGCTCCAGGCCGTGACGGCCGCGGGCTGGTTCCGCCTCAACGGCATGTGGCCGGCGCGGCAGGGCATCGCGCTGGCCTTCGCGGGCGGGCTGGCCGCGGATGCCGCGCTGCTGCTGGCGCCGGAGGACCGGGTGCCGCACGCCATGATGGGCGCGCTCGGCGGATGGTTTCTGCTGGTGCTGCTGCTCCAGCTGCGCCACCGGGGCTCGGCCGAGGAACGGCTGGACTCGCTGACGGCGACGGCCGCGGCCACGCTGCTGACCGTGGTGGCCGCCGCGCACCTGGCGGCGGCGGGCGTGGACGGGGCGACCGTGGTGACGGCCGCGCTGGGCGTGGCGGCCGCGGCCCTGGCGCGGTCCGTGCCGGGCCCGGCGGCGCTGGGCGTCGTGCTGGGCCTGCTGGCGGGCGCCGGTGCGGGCGCGGCGGCGGGCGCGGCCGGCTGGGGGGCCGGCGGCGCGGCCGGCTGGGCGGTGGCGGCCGGCGCGGCGGGCGGCTGCTGCGCGCTGGCCGGGCTGCGGACCGCCAGCTACGACTTCCCCTCGCGCTTCGTGCACTTCACGGCGGGTGTGGCGCTGCCGCTGACGGCGGCGGCTCCGGCCGTGTACCCGCTGGCGCACGCCGCGGCGTGAACCGCCGTGTAACGGGGGTGCTGCAAGCGTGTCCCCGCACCCGGGTGTGACGCGCCAGCCGGGTTAGGCTCGCGGTACTCCGAACGACCACATGGGGGAACCAGGCCGATGCGCGTCCTGAAGAGCAAGGCTTTCCGAATAACCGCCGTCCTGCTCGTGGTGGTGATCGGACTGCTGGTCATCGCCGACCGGGTGGCGGTGAAGGTGGCGGAGAGCGAGGTGGCGAGCCAGGCGCGGGAGGAGTTCGGGCTCGAGCAGGACCCCGAGGTGTCCATCCGCGGCTTCCCCTTCCTGACGCAGGTGCTCGGCAGGCATCTGGACGAGGTGCGGCTCGGGCTCGAGGGCTACCAGGCCGAGGTGGACGGGCAGACGGTCACCGTCGAGGACCTGGAGCTGGAGATCACCGACACCACGATCGGCTCCGGCTACGACAGCGCGGTCGCCGCGCGCGCCGAGGGGGACGGCGTGATCTCGTACCAGGAGCTGAGCCGGGCCTACGGCGAGCTGCTGGAGGTCGGCGGCAGCAACCTCAGCGTCACGTTCAGCTACGGCGGTGACGGCAGGCTGCTGCTGGCGCTGGAGGCCACGGTGATGGGCCACAGCGTGGACGTGGGCGATGCCGAGGGCGAGGTCGTGCTCGAGGGCGACCGGGTGCGGCTCCAGGTCCCGGACGACCAGCTCCCCGATGTCGAGAGCGAGCGGATCCGCGAGCGGCTGCGGGAGGAGCTGAACGTCGAGCGGACGATCCAGAACCTGCCGGACGGGCTGTCGCTGACGTCGGTCGAGCCGACCGAGGCGGGCCTGCTCCTGCACGTGGCCGGCTCGGACCTCAGCATCGCCTGACGCCGCGGGCCGGGCCCCCGGCATCCCTCGTCCACATACCGAATCGGTGTATCTCACGATGTGGAACACCGATGACACAACCCGTACCGCATCCGTACGATCGCGGCATGAGGCGACAGGCTGCGGGCACCCCCGCCGGGGGGCTGACCAAGCGACGGGCAGTGGACTACTGCCGCGTCGCCGCCATGCTGTGTACCCGCCGCCGTTCCGCCGGCGGCGGCATGGGCTGACGTCTCCGCCCTCTTCGTGCCGCCCGCCATTCCACGCGACCGCACCGCGCGCCGGGCGCTCCCCGGCGTTGCCTCCCCTTGCCACTCGCCGAAGGAGATACAGCATGAGCCGCAGTGACGTCCTGGTGGACGCCGACTGGGTACAGGAGCACCTCGACGACCCGAAGGTCGTCATCGTCGAGGTCGACGAGGACACCTCCGCCTACGACAAGAACCACATCAAGAACGCCATCCGCATCGACTGGAAGCGCGAGCTGCAGGACCCGGTCCGCCGCGACTTCATCGACCAGGAGGGCTTCGAGAAGCTGCTGTCGGCCAAGGGCATCGCCAACGACGACACCGTCGTCCTCTACGGCGGCAACAACAACTGGTTCGCCGCCTACGCCTACTGGTACTTCAAGCTCTACGGCCACGAGGACGTCCGCCTGCTGGACGGCGGGCGCAAGAAGTGGGAGCTGGACTCCCGCGACCTGGTCACCGAGGTGCCGACCCGGCCCGCGACCCAGTACAAGGCCAAGCCGCAGGACACCTCCATCCGCGCCTTCCGCGACGAGGTCGTGGCGGCCATCGGCCAGAAGAACCTGGTGGACGTCCGCTCTCCCGACGAGTTCAGCGGCAAGCTGCTGGCCCCGGCCCACCTGCCGCAGGAGCAGTCGCAGGTCGCCGGCCACGTGCCGACCGCGCGGAACATCCCGTGGTCGAAGGCGGCCAACGACGACGGCACCTTCCGTTCGGACGAGGAGCTGAAGGAGCTGTACGAGTCGGAGGGCGTGGACCTGTCCAAGGACACCATCGCCTACTGCCGCATCGGTGAGCGCTCCGCGCACACCTGGTTCGTGCTGCACGAGCTGCTCGGCCAGCAGAACGTGAAGAACTACGACGGCTCCTGGACCGAGTACGGCTCGCTGGTCGGCGTGCCCGTCGAGACCGGCTCCGGCAAGTAGCCCGGCGAGCAAGCAGCGGATACGCGAGGAAGGAACGGACCGCGCCATGTGCGGAGCCAAGCCCGGCGGCCCCGACGCCGCCTCCGCCAAGCCCGGGCAGACGACGATCCAGGGATCGGTCACCCGCGACGGTGAACCGGTGACCGGATACGTCCGCCTGCTGGACAGCAACGGCGAGTTCACGGCGGAGGTGCCGACGTCCGCCACCGGCCAGTTCCGGTTCTACGCCGCGGAGGGCACCTGGACCGTGCGCGCCCTGGTACCGGGCGCCACCGCCGACCGGAAGGTCGTCGCGACGCGCGGCGGTCTGACCGAGGTGTCCATCGCCGTGTGACGCGGCCGCGACGCGTGGGACGGCCGCGCCCTGCGTTCTGCCGGACGCAGGGCGCGGCCGTCGTCGGTGCGCTGTGCGGTGAGGAATTCATCCGCGGTGGTACTCCGTGGCCCGTGTCCCCGTTACCCCGTCATGTCGGGCCTTGCAGTGAACACGTGGGTGGTTTCGCGTGGCTTCTCAGTAGACGAGCGCCCGCACGCCGTCCGCCATGATCTCGCTGACGAAGACCTGCGCCCCGGCGATGCGCACCCCGTCGATAACGTCCTCCTTCTCGATGCCCCGTCGCGCGGCGCACTGGGTGCACAGCGTGATCTGCCCACCGGCCATGACGCCGTCGATCAGCTCGGGCAACGGCGCGGCGTGCGGCAGCTGGAACTCCGCCGCCCGGCCGGGCAGGGCGAACCAGGCCGACTCCCCGGTCAGCCACAGGGAGACCTCGACGCCACTGGCGACCGCGACGGCCGCTACCGTGAACGCCTGAGAACACCGCTCGGGGGCGTCCGCCCCCGCCGTTACCTTGATCACCAGCTTGTCGGCCATGACGCCACGGTATCGGGAGCTAGGGTGCTACCGGACGGTGCCGCAGTTGCCGCAGACCCAGTCGCCCCTGGGTCCCTGGTACATCATCGCGCCACAGTTCGGACAATTCATGATCACATCCTCTCCACGCCGTTAGACGCACGAGGCGGCGAACGCGTTCATTCCCTGTGATCACGGAACGGTCAAAACCATCCTTTCCGCCCCACCCGGGGACGGCACCCCCGCGGACAGCCCCGCCCGGCCGCGGCGACTACACTCGGCTGCCTACGACTATCGCCCCGCCACACGGAGACACCACGTGCTTGAGGCCTTCTTCATCACCATGATGGTCCTCGTCGGCGCCGGCACCGCCGGCTTCGCCGCCCTGGTGGTGGCAAAGCTGTACCAGGGTCAGCGCTGATGATCGAGATTCCCGCCGACCTGCACCCCTCGCTGACCCCTCTGGCCTTCCTGCTCGGCACCTGGCAGGGCGCGGGCGTCGCCGAGTACCCGGGCCAGGAGGCGTGCAACGCCGGCCAGGAGATCAGCTTCACGCACGACGGCCGAGACTTCCTGGAGTACTCCGCGCGCTCCTGGCGCCTCGACAAGGACGGCACGCGCGGCGAGCCGCTGGAGTCCGAGCGCGGCTTCTGGCGCATGAGCGATCCTCAGGCGCGCCAGGTCGAGGCCGTGCTCGTGCGCGACCACGGCGTGGCCGAGATCTGGTACGGCGAGATCGCGGAGGGCAAGCCGCAGATCGACCTCGTCACCGACGCGGTCGCCCGCACGCCGTCCGCGCCGGAGTACACGGGCGGCAAGCGGCTGTACGGCTACGTCAAGGGCGACCTGATGTGGGTGGGCGAGAAGGCCACGCCCAACGTGCCGCTGCGGCCGTACATGTCCGCGCACCTGAAGAAGGTCGTGGACCCCCGGGAGTGGATCAAGGACATCAAGGACCTGCCCGACGACGGGATCGCCTTCTTCCGCTGAGGAGCCGCCCGCCCGGCGGCCACCGGGGCGCCCGGGCCCGCCGGGCGCCCGCCGCCGTCACAGCGACCGCAGCGCGCCGCCGTCCACGGCGATGACGGAACCGGTGATGTAGCCGGCGGCCGGGGAGAGCAGGAACGCGGCGGTGCGGCCGAACTCGGCCGGCTCGCCGTAGCGGCCCAGCGGGATCGCCGCCCTGGCCTGCTCGCGGGCCAGCGGGTCGGTGACCTCGTCCAGCTCCTTCATGCGGTCGGTCGCGATGCGGCCCGGCATCAGGCCGAAGACGCGGATGCCGCGCGAGCCGAACTCGTCGGCCATGTCCTTGGCGACCATCGCCAGGCCGGGGCGCAGCCCGTTGGAGATGCCCAGGCCGGCGATCGGGGAGCGGACCGAGGTGGACAGCACCAGGCCGATCGCGCCCTCGCCGGTCATGCGGTCGATTATCGTCCGCACGGCCCGGATGGCGCCGAGGAAGACGGTCTCGAACGCGTCGCGCCACTGGTCGTCCGTGGCGTCGGCGGCGCGCACCGGAGGCGGCCCGCCGACCGAGATCAGCGCGCCGTCGAGCCTGCCGTGCCGGCTCAGCGTCGCGTCGGCGAGACGGCCCGCGGCCTCGGGGTCGGCCAGGTCGGCGGCGATGCCGATGGCGCGGCCGGCCGCGCCCTGCTCCTCCAGGCGGGTCACCGCCTCGGCCATGTTCTTCTCGTCGCGGGAGGCCAGCACGACCCGCGCGCCATCAGCCACCAGTGCGGCGGCCGTGGCGAAGCCGAGTCCCTTGCTGCCACCCGTGACGACGTACACGCGTTCAGCCAGTCCCAGATCCATTCCCCCATTGTGCCCGCGGTGCTTACGGCGGTTTGACAGCCCGGCCGCCAAGATGGGAGTGCCTCCTTCGCACGGGCCCCGCCGTTCCCCTCGGGCGGGGCCCGTGCCTCGCGCGGGCTTCTACACTGGCAGGGTGGTGAGCACCGACTGGCAGACCGACCTGCGCAACCGCGGGTACCGGCTGACCCCGCAGCGGCAGCTGGTGCTCGAGGCCGTGGACAAGCTGGAGCACGCGACGCCGGAGGACATCCTGGCCGAGGTGCGGCGCACGGCGGGCGGGGTCAACATCTCGACGGTCTACCGGACGCTCGACCTGCTGGAGGAGCTCGGCCTTGTCTCCCACGCTCACCTGGGGCACGGGGCTCCCGCTTACCACCTCGCCGAGCGTCACCATCACCTTCACCTGATGTGCCGGGACTGCGAGAAGGTGCAGGAAGCGGACGTGTCGGTGGCCGAGGGGTTCACGCGCGAGCTGCGCGCGGCGTTCGGCTTCGACACGGACCTGAAGCACTTCGCTCTCTACGGCCGCTGCCAGGAGTGCTCGGCCAAGGCCGCCGAGCGCGGCGGCGGGCCGGGCGGTCCCGGCGAGAGGAGCGCGTCGGCATGACGGATACGGCGGCGTACGCGAGCCCGCTGCTCGCCCTCCCGGGCGCGGTGCCGGCCGAGGAGCCGGACGCGGGGGTGGCCGCACACTACGGCGACCTGTTCCGCGAGCAGCGCGCGCTGGCCCGCGGCGAGGGCTTCGTGGACCTGTCGCACCGGGACGTGGTGACGGTCTCGGGGCCGGACCGGCTGCCGTGGCTGCATCTGCTGCTGACGCAGCACGTCTCCGAGCTGCCGCCGGGGCAGGCGACGGAGGCGCTGATCCTGTCGGCCAAGGGGCACATCGAGCACGCGCTGTACCTGGTGGACGACGGCACCACGACGTGGCTGCACACCGAGCCGGGGCAGGCGGGTCCGCTGGTGGCCTACCTGGAGTCGATGCGGTTCATGTACCGGGTCGAGATCGCCGACCGCGGCGGCGACTACGCGGTGGTGCACCTGCCCGCCGGGTCCATCGCCGAGCCGGGTGAGGGCGCCGTCGTGCGCGAGACGCCGTACGGGCGGGACGTGTTCCTGCCGCGGGCGTCGCTGCGGGCGTTCGCGGAGGCCAACGGCCCGGCGATCGGCGTGCTGGCGCTGGAAGCGCTGCGCGTCGAGGCGCACCGGCCGCGGCTGGGCCGGGAGACGGACCACCGCACCATCCCGCACGAACTGGACTGGCTGAAGACCGCCGTTCACCTGCACAAGGGCTGCTACCGGGGCCAGGAGACGGTCGCCCGGGTCCAGAATCTGGGCAGGCCGCCGCGGCGGCTGGTCTTCCTGCACCTGGACGGCAGCGAGGTGACGCTGCCGGAGCACGGCGCGCCGGTGCGGCTGGCGGCGGACGGGCCCGAGGGCAGGCAGCTGGGTGTGGTGACGACGTCGGCGCGCCACTACGAGCTGGGGCCGATCGCGCTGGCCGTGGTGAAGCGGAACACCCCGACGGACGCGACGCTGCTCGCGGGCACGACGACGGCGGCGCAGGAGGTCATCGTCCCGGCCTGACCGGCGCGCGCCCCGCGCGCCGGTGACGGCCCCCGGCCCCGCCCCGTCCCGTCAGGCGGGTCAGCCGCGTAGTTCGGCGGCCAGTTCGGCGGCCAGGGCGCGGTAGGCGTCGAGGGGGACGGCCAGGGCGCGGTCCTCCCCCGTCACCACCTGGACGGCGACGTGGTCCGCGCCCGCGGCCAGGAAGCCGCGTACGCGCTCGGCGACGGCCGCGGGTTCGCCGATGGCCACGGTCGCGTCGATGAGCCGGTCGCTGCCGCCGTCGGCGAAGTCGGCCTGGGTGAAGCCGAGCCGCCGCAGGTTGTTGGTGTAGTTGGGCAGGGCCAGGTACGTCGCCAGGTAGCCGCGGGCGATGGTGCGCCCCCGCTCGGGGTCGGGGTCGAGCACGGCCTTCAGCTCCGGTGCCAGCAGCGCGTCCGGTCCGAGTGCGGCGCGGGCGCGGGCGACGTAGTCGGCGGTGACGAAGTACGGGTGCGCCCCGGCCGCGCGGTCGCGGGCGAGCCGCAGCATGCGGGGGCCGAGGGCGGCGAGCACACGCTGCCCGGCGGGGACCGGCTCGGGCGCCTCGTCGAGGGCGGTCAGGTACTCCGTCATCGCCGTGTAGGGCGGCCGGGGGCGCGCGCCGTGGCTGACGCCGAGGCCCAGCAGGAACCGGCCACCGTGGGCGGCGTTGGCGCGGGCGGTCTCCCGCGCGACGTCGCCGGGCTGGTGGTCCCAGATGCTCAGGATGCCGGTGGCGACGGTCAGCCGGGTGGTGGCCGCCAGCAGCGGCAGCGCGTGCGCGATGCCCGGGCTGCCGCCCAGCCAGACGGTGCCGTAGCCGAGTTCCTCGATGGTCCGGGCGGCGTCGGCGGTCTCGGAGCGGCGACCGGCGTCGTCCGCCCGCAGGGCGGGGCTCCAGATGCCGACACGGCCCAGGTCCGTCGCGGGTGTCTTCCTCATGTCTAGCGACAATCGGCAGTCCGCCAGCGGTTATTCCGCAGACACGGCGGGCGCCCGCCGGAGCGACCCGGACGGCGGTCCTATACCTCGACCAGCACGGTGAAGGGGCCGTGATTGGTCAGACTCACCCTCATGAGGGCTCCGAACCGGCCCTCTTCGACGCGGGCGCCGAGCGACCGCAGCTCGGCGCAGACGGCGTCGACGAGCGGCTCGGCGACCTCGCCGGGCGCGGCCGCCTGCCAGCTGGGCCGACGGCCCTTGCGGGTGGAGCCGTAGAGCGTGAACTGGGAGATCACCAGCAGCGGTGCCCCGGTGTCCGAGCAGGACTTCTCGCCCTCGAGGATCCGCAGCGTCCACAGCTTGCGGGCGAGCTTCGCCGCCGTCGCCGCGTCATCCTCATGGGTGACACCGACCAGGGCACACAGGCCCTCACCCTCGATCTTGCCGACGGTCTCGCCGTCCACCTCGACGGCGGCTCCGTCGACTCGCTGCACTACCGCTCTCATGCCCCTCATCCTGCCTGAAGCGGCCGGATGGGTGCCCTCGTTGGCGTAGCGGTGACACGATGCCTGGCACTGGGTACGTACCAGGCCACATCCCGAAGAAGACGCTGAAGGCTCACCGAAACAGGGGACGAAGGACAAAAAACGCATGATCACATCGGCTTCCGGTGCCGTCCCTCCGCCCGACGCGCGGCTGCTGAGCCTGGCCGAGCTGCGGACGCTGCGCCGTACCGCTCACCGCGAAGAGGCGGACCTGAGCTATGTGCGGCGGCTGGTGCAGGGGCGCATCGACATCCTCCTGGCCGAGCAGCGGCGCCGGCGGTCCGAGGCGGGCGGCTCCGGCCCGCTGGCGGACCGGCTCGCCCGGATCCTCGCCGACGGGCCGCCGCCGCAGCGCTCCTCGGCCCGGCACGTGACGCTGACGCCGCCGGTGAGCGAGGAGTACCGGCGGCTCGCGGAGCAGATACTCGCCGAGGTGCAGCTGTCGGACCTCAGCGCGCTGGACGACCTGCAGCTGCGCCGGGCGCTGGCCCGGCTGGCGCGTCACGAGTCCCGCATCTCGCGGCGGCGGCAGGAGCTGCACCGCACGGCGGACGAGTGCGGCGCGGAGATCGCCCGGCGGTACCGGGAGGGCCAGGTGCGCGTGGACGACCTGCTCGGCCACGCGGCCCAGGGCGGCCCGGCGGAGGGCACGGAAAATGCGGTGACCCCGGAAAAGCCCTGACCTAGGGTCGGGGCCATGGCCTTGGACATACGCAACGTCGCGGATGACCCCGACGCCGCTAAGGCGTGGATGTACGCGGCGGGTTACGGCTTCCTCCGGCCCCACCGGCCGTCCCCGGAGAGCGTCCGTACCCGCCTGAAGGAGCAGGATCTGAGCAGGGCGCTCGGCGTCTTCGACGGCCCCAGGTGCGTGGCCACGTACCGCAGCTTCCCGCAGGAGCTGACGGTGCCGGGCGGCGCACCGCTGACCGCGAACGCGGTCTCGGCGGTGACGGTGACGGCCCCCTACCGGCGCCAGGGACTGGTGCGCCGGTTCATCGAGCGGGATCTGGCGGAGGCCAAGGAGCGCGGCGACGCCGTGGCGACGCTGGTGGCCTCCGAGTACCGGATCTACGGCCGGTTCGGCTTCGGCCCGGCCACCTCGTACTCCACTTGGCGGGTGACCGCCTCGCGCTCCGGCGTCACCGCCCGCACCGCCGCCGAGGCGGCGGGCGACGGCAGCGTGACGCTGACGGACGCCGCGGAGATCCGCGAGATCGGCCCCGGACTGCACGACGCCTACCGGCGCGCGCAGCCGGGCGCGATCAGCCGTGATGAGCTGTGGTGGCGGCTGTACACCGGCGAGGTCTCCTTCGGCGGCCCCTACCTGGAGCCGTACTTCGCGGTGTACCGGGACGCCTCCGGTCAGCCGCAGGGCATGGCCTCGTTCACCGTCGAGGAGAAGTCCGAGGTCGGCACACAGCCCACCGACGTTGCCAAGGTGTCCGGCTTCCTGGCGACGACGCCGCAGGCGGAGCGCGCGCTGTGGCACCTGCTGATCTCGCTGGACTGGATGGAGACGGTGGACTCCGGCAGCTGCCCGCCGGACGCGCTGCTGCCGGACCTGCTGCCCGACCCGCGGGCGGCGCGGCTGACGACGCGCGGCGACTTCCTGTGGCTGCGCCCGCTGGACCTGCCGCGGATGCTGGCCGCCCGGACCTACGCCGTGCCGGGGCGGCTGGTGCTGGACGTGACCGATCCCCTGGGGCTCGCGGGCGGCAGGGTACTGCTGGAGGCTGACGAGACGGGCGAGGCGCGGTGCGTGCCCACCGGCCAGGAGCCGGACCTGGCGCTGACGACGGGCGCGCTGAGCCGCCTGTACCTCGGGGAGGAGCCGGCGTCACGGCTGGCGGCGCTCGGGCTCGTCAGCGAGGAGCGGGCCGGAGCGCTGGCCCGTGCCGATCTCATGCTGCGCACCGCGCGGCGGCCGTTCTGCCTAGACATCTTCTAGCGGCTGTTTCCGGCCGGCTGCTGCTGGCCGCACGCGGACGGGCAGGCGCCGAGCCCTGGCGCCTGCCCGTCCTGTCTTGTTCCGATGTCCTCTGGCTGGTGCGTGCCCGTCCCGATCCTGTGTCCGGTCTTCGTTCCCGTCGCGGTGCCGCGCGCTCCCCGCGGCCGCCGGTTCCGGCCCGCTCTCCCGCCGGGCCGCTGTCATCCCCCGTCGCGCGCCCCCGTCACAGCGCGCTGACGGCCAGCGTCACCAGTACGGTGACGCCCACGGCGGTGCACGTGACGTTCCGCTTGCGGAAGCCCGTCCGCATGATCAGAAGCCCGATCAGCCCTGGCAGTCCGTACTGGAGCTCTACTGCCCGTTCCAGCACGATGCCCACCGCAGCGACAACGATCGTGGAAACGAGCATGATGGCCCCTCCTCTCCTCATACGAATCCCTTTGATCCCTGTGACCTCGTTGACCGCCGCGAACTCCCGGATCACCCAGAACTCCGGGGGCCCTGACCCCCAGGAGCATCCAACTTCGCCGAGATGACTGCGAGTTGGTCAAGTTGTACGCCAACTATATGCCTGTGATGCCCGGTTGGCCACGCTGAGCAAACACTGATTGGATAACCCTCCGGAACTGACCGAAAGTTGTATGGTGTCCCGCGTGAGTCACGAGGATGCGCCGTCCGCGGACCGCATCGCGGGGGAGCTGCGCGACCGCATACGCTCCGGAGCGCTGCCGCGGCACAGCAAGCTGCCGACCCAGCGGGTCCTGGTCGAGGAGTTCAAGGTCAACCGCGCCACCGTGCGCCAGGCGCTGGCCATCCTGGAGCGCGAGGGGTACCTCAGCGCCCGGGGCCGGGGCGCGCCCGCCGTGGTGACGCTGCCCGGGCAGGACGGGCCGCGCCCGGCGGGCGTGGAGGTCGCCGACCGCATCGCCGTGGCGTTCCAGGCGGAGGACGTCTCCATCGACGCGTTCTCGCTGACGACGGAGACGCTCAGTTCGGCGCTGGCCGCGCCGCTGATCGCGATCTCGGCGGGCGAGCTGACGCCCCGTTCGATCACCGTGCGGATTCTGCTGCCCGACCCCGAGGGCCCGCTGGCGTACCCCCGGCTGGTCTCGGACGCCAGCGACGCCCGCCCCCGGGCCCGCCTGGCGCAGCTGACCCGGACGTTCGCCACCTCACTGCGGCACCAGCTGACCTCGCTCGCCGAGATGCGGCTCGTGCCGAAGGTGAACGTCGAGATCCGGGGCGTGCCGCTGACACCCGTGCAGAAGCTGTACATTCTCAACGGCACCGAGGTGCTGACGGCCTACTACCAGGTGCTGCCGCGGACCGTGGAGTACGAGCAGGAGCAGCTGGAGATCTACGACGTGCTCGGCCTGAACTCGAAGGTCTTCCGCGCCTCCGCCGACCCCGAAGGGCGCGACGAGCAGGACGCCGCGTTCGTGGCGGAGTCGCAGGAGTGGTTCGAGTCCCTCTGGTCAACGCTCGCGCAACCGCTCACACTCGGTTAGATGAGGGGAATCGTCAGTAACGCGCGCTGTGTTCTCTTCGACTTCGACGGCCCTGTCTGTCATCTCTTCGCCGCTCGCCCCGCGGAGTCGGTGGCCCGCAGGCTGCGCGACCACATCGAGGCCATCGGCGCCTCACAGCTGCTGACCGACGAGTTACGGGCCACGCCCGACCCGCAGGTCGTCCTCCTGGGCGTCGCCGCCCAGCGCCCGGGAGCGGCGGTGGTGCGCCGGGTCGAGGCCGCGCTGACCAGCGAAGAGATAGCCGCGGCCGGCACCGCGCGCCCGACCCCGCACGCCGCCGCGCTGATCGCCGCGCTCACCGCGCGCGGCCGCCAGGTGGCGGTGGCCACCAACAACTCTCCGCTCGCGGTCGAGCACTACCTCACGCGCCACTCGCTGGCCGGCTACTTCGGCGGCCGCATCCACGGGCGCACCCACGACACCTCGCTGCTGAAGCCGCACCCCGACACGCTGCTGCGCGCCCTGGCGTCGACCCGCACGCCCCCGGAACACGCCGTGATGATCGGCGACTCACCCACCGACTGCCTCGCCGCCCGCGCGGCTGATGTCGCGTTCCTCGGCTATGCGCCGACGCCGGCGGCCGCCGCACGGCTGAAAGACGCGGGCGCACCGCTCGTGGTGAGGTCGCTGGACGAGATACTCACTGCCCTGATCACCGCAACGCGCGGGTGAAATGAGTCAAGTGAGCCATCGGCAGGGGGACGTACCGGGCGTACCGTGCTGCTACCCGGTAAACCCGCGCACCCCCGCACACCGGCTCGACAATGACTCCGACAGCGACACCGACACCTGCACGACCGAAGTTCTAGCCCCAGTTCCAGCCCTTTTCGCGGACCCCACGTGTCCGCCCTACCGCTGCCCTGGAGCACACCGACATGAGCCAGCAGTTGACCCGGACCACCACCCTGCGCGGGCACCACCGCGTCTGGCAGATCCTGCGTCCGCAGGGAGAACTCGCCGCCCTCGGGCGGCTGAAGGCCGCCAGGCCGCGGCTGGGAGTCCACCGATTCGACCCCCGCTGTTTCCGCAACGAGGAAGACCTCCTCATCGAACTCGCCCTCCTGGGCTTCGACCGCGTCCCGCCGGTCTACCGGCTCTCCTCCAGCGAGCACGGCGACCCCGCCGACATACGTGTCCACGGCTACATCGAGGGCACCGTGCTGTCCGCCCTCCGCCCGAAGGGCACATCCCTGGCCCGCGTCCACCTGCGGCAGCTGGCCAGCCTGTTCGGCCAGATGGCCGCCGTCCCTCCCTCCGCGCTCACGCTCGTGCACAGCTGCCCGCCCGGAAAGCGGCCGCGGACCAGCGCGGAGTTCCTGCACAGCCTGCTCCGCTTCACCAGGACACGCGTGTGGCACACCCACCGCCCCCAGTTCGGATCCCTGTTCGCCTCGCTGGGCATCGATCCCGGCGTCCTGGCGCCCGACGGGCCGCTGGGGCGCGCGGCCGGCCGGCTGACGGACCGGCCGTTCTGCCTGCTCCACGGCGACCTGCACCGCGACAACCTCATCGTGGGTGAGGACGACGGCTCGCTGTGGACCATCGACTGGGAGCTGGCGCTGCTCGGCGACCCGGTCTACGACCTGGCGACGCACCTGCACCTGATGGGGTACCCCCGTGCCCAGGAGCACGCGATGGTGGTCCGCTGGGCGGGTGCCATGGAGACGGCCCGGCCGGGCGCGGCGGACGGTCTGGTCAAGGACCTGCCGCGGTACCTGGCGTACAAGAGGGTGCAGTCCGTGTTCACGGACGTCATCCGGCAGGGGATGGCCGTGCGGGAGGCCCCCGCCGAGCTGCTGCCGGAGCAGCTGGAGCGGGCGGGCCACACGGTGGCGGCCGTCCTGCGGAACGCCGCCGGCCCGCTGGGGCTTCGCCGTCCCCCCGGGCACCGCGTCGTGGAGGGAATCTACGCGGGTTACGCGGCCGCGGCACGGCAGGCCGGCACCGCGCCGGCCGCCGGGCCCGCGAGCCAGCCCGCGGCCGAAGCGCCGCAGACGCCGTCGCTGGCCACCGGATTCCTGGACTGAAACGCCGCCGGGCGGAGCGGGACCACGGGCCCTCCCGCATCCCGCCCCGCCCGGGGCCGTCAGGACCGGACGGCCGGCTCGGCCGCGCGCTCCTCGCGCTCCAGCTGCACCCTGGGCAGCCACCGGTTCAGCCACGACGGCAGCCACCAGGCGGCACGCCCCATCAGCTGCATGGCCGCAGGCACGATCAGGCAGCGGATGATCACAGCGTCCACGAAGATGGCCACCGCCATGCCGAAGCCCATCTGCTGGAGCATCCGCTCCGTGGACAGCATGAACGCCGCGAAGACGACGATCATGATGGCTCCGGCCGCTGTGATGACCGACCCGGTGTGCCCCAGGCCCTCGCGCACCGCCCGCGAGTGGTCCCCGCTGTGCGTCCACTCCTCGTGGATGCGGGAGACCAGGAAGATCTCGTAGTCCATCGACAGCCCGAAGACGATCGCAAAGATCATCACCGGCAGGAACGCCTCGATCGGCCCCGGCTCCGCGCCCAGGTTGCCCTCCTGGAACACCAGCACCATCGCCCCGAGCGCGGCGCCGATGCTCAGCAGGTTCAGCACCGCCGCCTTCAGCGGGATCAGCACCGAGCGGAACACCGTCATCAGCAGCAGCATCGACACCCCGACGACGATGACGACGAACAGCGGCATCCGCTCCGCCACGGTCGCGGAGAAGTCCTGCGCCGCCGCCGTCGGCCCGCCGAGCAGGTACTCGGCGCCCGTGTCGGACGCCACCGCCGGCAGCACGTCATCCCGCAGCGTGGACACCAGGTCGGCGGTGTCCTCCGCCTGCGGCGAGGACTCGGGGAACGCCAGCACGGTCGCGAGCTGCCCGTCCTCGGACGCCGGGATCGGGTCCGTCGCCGAGGCCACGCCGGGGGTCTCGTTGAGCACGCGGGAGACCGCGCCCGCCGCCTGCTCCGCCCCGCCGTCGGCACCGCTGGCGTCGGTCACCACGACGAGCGGGCCGTTGAAGCCCGGACCGAAGCCCTCCGAGAGCAGGTCGTACGCCTGCCTGCTGGTGGAGTCCGGAGCGTCGTTGCCCGCGTCGGCGAAGCCCAGCCGCAGGCCGAGCGCCGGGAAGGCCAGCGCCAGCAGCGCCGCGACCGCCGCGACCAGCGACACCACCGGGTGACGCTGCACCGCCCCGCCCATCCGGCGCCACGCCTCGCCGCTGGCGGGCTTGCCCCTGGCCTTCCGCTTGGCGGCCTTGGCCGTGAACTGCCGGGCGAAACGCTCGCCGAACAGCCCCAGCAGCGCCGGCAGCAGCGTCAGCGAGGCCACCATCGTCACCAGCACCGTCAGCGCGACGGACAGCGCCATGCCCTGGAGCGCCCCGATGCCCAGCGCCACCAGCCCGAGCAGCGCGACGATCACGGTGCAGCCGGAGAAGAAGACCGTGCGGCCCGCCGCGTCCAGCGCCGCCCGGGCGGCCTGCTCGGAGCCGTGGCCGCTGACCAGCTCGCCCCGGTAGCGGGCGAAGATCAGCAGCGCGTAGTCGATGCCGACGCCGAGGCCGACGAGCATCATCACGTACGGCGTGTAGTCGGCGATCGTGAACAGGTGCGAGAAGAGGGCGATCGCGCCGATGGAGCTGCCGACCGCGAAGACCGCGGTGATGACGGGCAGCCCGGCGGCGATGACCGTGCCGAACATGAACACGAGGATGACGAGCGCCGCCATGATGCCGATGCCCTCGGCCGCGCCGCCCTCGTCCTCCGTGAGCGCCCGGGCCGCCTCGCCGCCGAGTTCGACGCGCAGCCCGTCGCCCTCGATCGTGGTGACGGTCTCGTAGATCCGCTCGACGTCGGTCCGGGACATCGCCTCGGACTTCACGTCGAGCACGAGGGTGCCGTAGCCGATGGTGCCGTCGCGGGAGATCGCCGCCTGGTCCTCGTACGGGCTGACCGCCTGCACGACGTGCGGCAGCTCGGCGGCGTCCGCGAGCATGCCGCTGACGCGGCTTTCGACCTCGGGCCTTCTCAGGCCGGACTCATCGTGCAGGACGACGTCGAGGGTGTCGCCCGCCCGGTCCGAGCCGTGCTCGGTGAGCAGGTCCGTGGCCCGCTGCGACTCGGTGCCCGGCAGCGAGAAGTCGTTGCGGTAGTCGTTGCTGATGGCCGAGGACGCGACCTGCACGCCGACGAGAACGGCGACCCACAGCAGCAGGGCCAGCCACTTGCGGCGGTAGGCGAAGCCCGCCAGACGCTCGAACACCCCGGGGCGCCCGGGTGGCGGCGCCGGCGGCGGCGCGGCGTTCTGGTGCGTGGTGGTCATCGGTGTGCCTCCTCGGTCATGGGTTGGCCATGGGTTGGTCATCGGTCAGTCAGCGGTAGTCGTTGAGTGGTCCGCTGCGGTCGCCGTCCGGCCACCGGGCTCCCCCGGTCCCCCGCAGCGCGCGCCGCCACAGCCACCACGAGACCGCGGGAACGAGCGGAATGAGCACGCCCAGCACAGGCGCCGCGGCGGCGTGCTCGGCCAGCGGCAGCCGCGCGCCCGACAGCGGCGGCAGCGCCGCCAGCACGGCGGCGCTCAGCGGCAGCGAACGGCGCCCGGCCTGCCGCCCCGCGAACTGCCGGGCCCGCTGGAACGGCTCGCCGGTCAGCCGCAGCGCCGCGTACGCCGTGCCGTGCGTGACGAACAGCAGCAGCACCGCGACGGCGGTCAGCGCGGCGGCGGCCCCCGTGCCCGGCCGGAGCGGGTCGCGGCTAAGGAACGAGGCCAGCAGCCACGCCCAGCCCGTGGCCGCCGCCCAGCTCCCGGCCAGCACGGCGTCCACGGCACGCGCGCGGTACCCGGCGTAGCGGGCGAGCGTCCCGGCGGTGAGCAGCGCAAGCGGCGGCCACAGCCCGGCCACCAGGCCGGCGGCGAGGGAGGGAAAGCCGCACGACAGGAAGGCGGCGGCGGCCAGCAGCCACACGTCGTGGGCGCGCTGGCGCGCGGCGGTGCGGCCGAGAACGCGGCGCCGCTCGGCCGGGGTTCGGCCCAGGAAGCGCAGCAGCATGCCAAGGCCGAGCCCCGCACCGGCCAGGGCGGGATACCCGGCGGTGGTGAGGCCCAGCAGGCAGGCGGCAACCGTTTCCATGCCGCCTACGGTCGCGTCAGGACGCAGCGGAGGGCGTCCGACGTGGGCGGACACCGCGGATACCACCCGAGTTGCGGTACCCGGGTACCCAGGTACACCACTGGTTGCGGTCAGCGGAGGCGGATCCCAGGGTTGTCCCGGAGTCCCGGCTCAGGGTCGTGGCCAGCGCCGGGCCGGACAGCAGGCCGGAAGAGTGCCGCGTGCTTCCCCCGCACTTCCCTACCCATCCGGTCGGCAGCGTGGCCCTGGGCGCACGACAAACACCTTGCGTGAAGGCTGCGCTGGCTGATTAGCATGAAT